>NZ_JARGZE010000003.1:0-518393 GCF_029223115.1 Knoellia sp. 3-2P3 | reverse complement strand
CCGAGCCGCTGCGGGTCGAGCACGAGATGTTCCGCGACGCGGTGCTGGGCAAGGAGGGCGCCGACATCGTCACCATGGAGCAGGGCCTGACCACCGTCCGCGTCGCCGAGGCCTGCATCGAGTCCGCGGCCACCGGGCAGACCGTCTCGCTCCAGCCGGCCTAGGGGCGGGCGTGGGCCTGCTGAGCCACCTGCGGCCCAGGGTGCCGCCGACGCAGGCCGAGGCCGCCCAGGGCATGGCCCACCAGGCTGCGCTGTCGACCGCCGGCATCCTCGTCCAGGGGGCCGTCCGGTTCGTCTACAGCGTCCTGGTGGGCAACGTCCTGGGGCAGTACGCCCTGGGCTCGCTCAACGCCGGCATCGCCCTGGCGATGCTCGCGAGCCTGCTCGTGCCGAGCGCGACGGCCATGGCCGCCACCAAGTACGTCGCCCGCTACCGGGGCGCCCTGGACCTCGAGCGGGCCGACGGCGCCGCCCACCACCTCGCACGCATCACGCTGGTCTCCATGGCCGGGCTCGCGGTGGGCACCACCGTGCTGGCCGTCCCGCTGCTGCGCCTGGACCCCACGGAGGCCGTGCTCTCAGGGGCGCTGGCCGCGGCATACTCCGGCTACGTCTACGTCCGCGGCTTCCTCTTCGGCGCCGGACAGACCCTGCGCGCCACGGTGTGGGACGTCGTCAGCGCAGCGCTCGCGCTCGCCGGCCTGGTGCTGGTGCTCGCAGTGGAGGCCAGTGCGTGGCTGCTCCTGCCCCTGGTGCTCTGCTACGGGCTGTACACGGTCGTCAGCTGGCCCCGGGCGAGCGGCGCCCTGCCGACCGAGGTCCGTCGGGAGATCCGCGGCTTCCTGTGGCTCTCGCTCGTCAACGCCGTGGCCACCGGCGGCTTCCTGCAGCTGACGATGGTGGCCGCGCAGTACTGGGACCCCGGTGGTGCCGGCTCGTTCGCGGCGGCGCTCTCGCTCGCCACACCAGCCTCACTGGCCTCGCGATCGCTCACGCTCGTGCTCTTCCCGAGCCTGTCGGCGGCCGTCGGGCGCGGCGACGCCGCCGGCGCCGCCCGCCAGACCGACCTCGCCACACGGGGGCTCGTGCTTCTCAGCATGGCCACCTTCGGCCCGCTGATGATCCTCAGCCCCGCGCTCATCGACCTGTTCTACCGGTCCGAGGAGTTCGAGCCCGCCAAGGTGCTGCTGCCCGTGCTGCTCGGCGCCGTGATGCTCACCAACCTCGCCGCAGGCGCCATCAACAGCCTGCTGAGCCGCGAGCACCGCCACAGCCGGTTCGTGGTGGCGGCCAGCGTGGTGGGCGCCGTGGTCGGCATGGGCTGGTGGGTGGTGCGCGCGCCGTCCGGCGGCGTGCTCGAGATCGCCATCGGCTTCGCGATCGGGTCCGCGGTCGTCGGGCTGGCGCCCGTGGCCGCCGCGTGGGTGCTGGAGGGCCACCGGTGGACCCCGGCCGCGGTCCGGCTCGCCGCGGGTGCGGCGGCGGTGACCGCCATCTGCTGGTGGGAGCAGGAGCAGGGTGTCGGGGTGGTCGGCCAGGTGGTGCTCGCAACCGCCTTCACCGCGCTCTGGCTGGCGCTGTCGCTGCGCGACGTGCGGCTCCTGCTGGGTGCGGTCCGGCGATGACGAGATGAGGTCGGGAGGGGCTCCGCTGGTAGGATGGGGCCCCATGCTCGCGCTCGCCTTCCCCCACGCCTGCTCATGTCGCTGACGACCCCCAACGCCACAGACACCGGTCGGGAACCCAGCTCCAGCGAGGCGCTGGACCGCTCCCGGTTCCGCCCCGACATCGAGGGCCTGCGGGCCATCGCGGTCGTCAGCGTGCTGCTCTGGCACGCCGGCATCCCCTGGATCGCCGGCGGCTTCGTCGGCGTCGACGTGTTCTTCGTCATCTCCGGCTACCTCATGACCAACCTGCTGGCCCGCGAGCTCCAGCAGCGCGGCCACATCTCCTTCCGCGGCTTCTACGCCCGGCGCGCCAAGCGGCTGCTGCCCGCCGCGGCGTTCACGCTGGTGTCGGTCGCCGTGCTCAGCCTGCTCCTGCTGCCGAAGATCCGGTGGGGCGACGTGGGCAAGGACGTCCTGGCGAGCGGCCTCTACGTCATCAACTGGCGCCTGGCCGACGGCTCGGTCGACTACCTCGCCGCCGACGTGGCGCCGAGCCCGGTCCAGCACTTCTGGTCCCTGGCGGTCGAGGAGCAGTTCTACATCCTGTGGCCGCTGCTCCTCGGGCTCATCGGCCTCCTCGCCCGCCGGGCCACCTCCAAGCGCGGGCCCATGATCATCGGGCTCAGCCTCATCGCCATCCCGTCCTTCGCCTGGTCGGTCTACTACACCGCCGCCGCCCCGGAGAAGGCCTACTTCGTCACCACCACCCGGCTCTGGGAGCTCGCGGTCGGCGGGCTGGTCGCCCTGCTGGCGCCGACCTTCCTGCGGGTCCTGCGCGAAGGGGTGGCCGCGGCGATCGGCTGGTTGGGGCTGGTGGCGGTCGGCGCGACGCTGTTGTTCCTGCAGACCGACCAGCCGTTCCCCGGCAGCATCGCGGCGGTCCCGATCCTGGGCACGGCGGCGATCATCGCCGTGGGCCCCTCGGCCGGTCCCCGTGGGCCCGTCGCCCTCCTGCGCGTCCCCGTGATGCAGTTCCTGGGCAAGCTGTCGTACTCCCTCTACCTGTGGCACTGGCCGGTCCTGGTGTTCGCCGCGGCGCTCCTGCTGGACCGCCCCGGCCACCTCGACCCGTTCCGCGGCTTCCTCGCCGTGTGCCTGTCGGTCGTCCCCGCGTGGATCTCCTTCCAGCTCGTCGAGGAGCCGGTGCGCCGCCGCACAGGGCCGCGCCTGGAGATGCGCCGCTGGGCGCTGCGCCTCGGCGCCGTCTGCACCGTCCTGTCGGTGACCGCCGGGGCGGGCCTGTATGCCGCGTCCGCGCTCACGAGCCGCGAGGTGGAGATGAAGCCCGGACAGTCCTACGGGGCGGCGGTGCTTCCCGACGAGCCGCGGGAGTCGGCGCGGGGAGTGCCGGTGAACGACCCAGGCACGTTCACCCCGCCGATCACCAAGGTGCGCGACGACATCCCCGACGTGTACAAGGACGGCTGCCACGTCCTGGACAACCCGTCGCCGGTGGCCAAGGGCTGCACCTACGGCGACCCCAACGGCTCGTTCACCGTCGCCGTCGTCGGCGACTCGCACGCGGCCCAGTGGGTGCCCACGTTCCAGGCGCTCGGGAAGTCCCAGAAGTGGAAGGTGCTCGCCTTCAGCAAGTCCGGCTGCCCGCTGGCGGACGAGACCGTGACACTGGGCAAGGACCAGCGGCCGTACACCGCGTGCGACGGCTGGAACAAGGACGTGACCGCCAAGCTCATCAAGGCCAAGCCGGACGTCGTGGTGACGTCGGCGACGTACTACCCCGTCAACAACGGCGACGGAGTGCGGGGCAAGAAGGAGAGCAACGCGCTGATGGTGGCCGGCATGCGCCGCAGCTGGAGCAAGCTGACCTCCCAGGGGATCCGGGTCGTCGCGCTGGCCGACACGCCCCGGCCGGGCTTCGACATGGCTGACTGCGTCTCCGCGAACGAGACGTCGATGCTCAAGTGCGCGGTCGACCGCGACAAGGCGTTCGCACTCGCCGGCTCCACCGTCACCACGGCTGCCCGGGGCCAGAAGGGCGTCAAGCTGGTCGACCTCGGCAGGTTCATCTGCCCGGGCACCCGGTGCGCCCCCGTGATCGGCCAGGTGCTGGTCTACCGCGACGCGGACCACCTCACCGCGACGTACGCGGGGACGCTGGCGGACCGGATGCTCACCGCCATGGGCAGCTTCGCCAAACCGGCGAGCTGACCGCCGCTCCCGAGCCCGACGACCCCTTCGAACACCACTGGATAGGGTGACGCCCGTGCCTAGGACAACCGTGCGCATCGCCACGCGCCTCTTCACCCCGGAGGTGGCGGCTGCGGCCTTCCGCCAGCGGGTCCTCGCGGACTCCTTCACCACGCTCGGGTGCGACGTCGAGGTGCTGACGACGACCCCGCCGAGGGGTGTCGTCGACGACGGCGGGCTGCGGGTCTCCCGCTGGCCGGCGCTGCGCGACGAGAACGGCAACATCCGCGGCTACGTCCAGTACCTCAGCTACGACCTCCCGGCGCTGTTCCGGCTGCTCGTGCGCCGCCGGCCCGCCCTCCTCGTGGCCGAGCCGCCGCCGACCACCGGCCTCATGGTGAGGATCGCGTCGGCGCTGCAGCGGGCGCCGTACGCGTACTACGCCGCGGACGTGTGGTCCGACGGAGCCGCGAGCGTGGCGGCCCCGGGGTTCCTCGTCGGGCTGCTGCGACGCCTGGAGTCCTGGGTCATGCGCGGGGCCGTGCTCACGCTGGCGGTCTCGGAGGGGGTTGCCGAGCGGGTGGCCCTGCTCGGCGTTCCCGAGGACCGCATCGTGGTGGTCGGCAACGGCGTCGACACGACGGTGTTCCGGCCCGAGGGGGAGACCCGCGCGGAGACCGACCCCTACTTCGTCTACACCGGCACCATGTCGGAGTGGCAGGGCGCCGACGTCTTCGTGCGGGCCCTGGCCGACGTGCGCAGGACCCACCCGCAGGCCCGCATGGTGTTCCTCGGGCAGGGCAGCGAGCTGCCGGGCCTGAAGCGGCTCGCGGAGGAGGTCGCCCCGGGCGCCGTGGAGTTCCCCGGCGTGGTCCCGCCTGCCGAGGCCGCCAGCTGGCTCCGCGGGGCAGCGGCGGCCATGGTGTCGATCAAGCCGGGGCTGGGCTACGACTTCGCCAAGCCGACCAAGATCTACGCGGCGACGGCCTGTGGCACGCCGGTGGTGTTCGCGGGCGTGGGCGCGGGCCAGGCCCTGGTGGAGCAGGAACGACTGGGGTGGGCCCCCGGGTACTCCGACGAGGCCGTCGCCAAGGCGCTCTCGCACGCCCTCGAGGCCCACGAGACCCGGTCCGTGGACAGCGCCCACCTCGTCGAGTGGACGCAGTCGCACGCCTCCCTGTCGGCCGCGGCGCTGCAGGCCGCCCGGGCGACCCTGGAGAAGGCGGGCCTGACCCCGCGCTGAGGTCGGCCCGTCGGGCCGGACCCCTGGGAGTACGCGCGGCCGGGACCCCCCGGGGTCAGCTGGGCCGGGACCCCCTCGTGGTCAGCGGGGCTGGGCGCCGACGATCGCCTGCACCGCGCGCTCGGCCGCGTGGCCGTCGCCGTAGGGGGCGTCGTCGGTGGGCTGGGGCGCGGGGCGCGTCACGGCCGCGTGCAGGCTGTCGACGTCGCCCGCGAGCACGTTCCACCCCAGGTCGACGGTCTCGGTCCACTCCGTCTCGGTGCGCACCGTGGTGCAGGGCACCCGCAGCAGGAACGCCTCCTTCTGCAGGCCGCCGGAGTCGGTGATGACGCCGGCGCTCGACATCGCCGCCCGGACCAGGGCGGGGTAGGGCAGCGGGTCGGCCGCCACGACGGCACCCTGGGCCAGGTCGAGGCCGTGCTGTTCGGCGCGGGACCGCAGGCGCGGGTGCGCGAGGAGGAGCACGGGCGCGTCGACCTTGGCCAGGCTCTCGATGATGGCGCGCAGCCGCTCGGGGTCGTCGGTGTTCTCTGCGCGGTGCAGGGTGGCGACGTAGTAGGGGCTCGCGGGGTCGATGGCCTCGGGCAGCTCCGGCTCCCGCTCGGCGACGGCGTCGCGCACGGTGAGCAGCACGTCAGTCATGACGTCGCCGACGAGCACGCTGGAGCCCGAGAGGCCCTCGTTGGCGAGGTGGCGCATGGCCAGCTCGGTGGGCGCGAGGCAGAGGTCGGCCGCGTGGTCGGTGAGCACGCGGTTGTGCTCCTCGGGCATGCGGCGGTTGAACGAGCGCAGGCCCGCCTCGAGGTGGGCCAGCGGGATGTGCATCTTCACCGCTGACAGGGCTCCGGCGACCGTGGAGTTGGTGTCGCCGTAGACAAGGACCCAGTCCGGGCGGTGCTCCTCGAGCACCTCGTCCATGGCCCCGAGCATGGCGCCGGTCTGGCGGCCGTGGCTCGCGGAGCCGACCGCGAGGTGCACATCGGGGGCGGGGATGCCCAGGTCCTCGAAGAAGACGTCCGACATGTTGAGGTCGTAGTGCTGGCCGGTGTGAACGATGACGTGCTCATGGCCGGCCTCACCCAGGGCCCGCGCGATGGGTGCGAGCTTGACGAACTGGGGACGGGCACCGACAACGCTGAGGATCTTCACGCGGGAGACTGTAGCGGCGCGGGCACCTGGGCTCCCAACAGGCGTGGTGCCCCGGCGTCCGTAGAGTGGAGCCCACGGAGGGGCCCCGCAGCCGGGCCCGCCCGGACCCGCCAGCTCGTCCACAC
Source organism: Knoellia sp. 3-2P3 (assembly GCF_029223115.1). NCBI lineage: Bacteria > Bacillati > Actinomycetota > Actinomycetes > Micrococcales > Intrasporangiaceae > Knoellia > Knoellia sp. 3-2P3. Next base: position 512,059 of record NZ_JARGZE010000003.1, on the reverse strand, counting down.
CACCAGGAGCGTTGATGAAGTTCGGACTGTTCGTCCCGCAGGGATGGCGCATGGACCTGGTCGGCATCGACCCGTCGCAGCACTGGGGCGTCATGGCCGGCCTCGCGCGGCGCGTGGACGCGAACGACGACTGGTCCTCCATCTGGGTCTACGACCACTTCCACACCACCCCGGTGCCGACCGGTGAGGCCACCCACGAGGCCTGGACGCTGATGGCGGCGCTGGGGGCGGTGACCGGGCGGGTCCGCCTGGGCCAGATGTGCACGTGCATGAGCTACCGCAACCCCGCCTACCTCGCGAAGGTGGCGGCCACCGCCGACATCGTGTCGGAGGGGCGCATCGACATGGGCATCGGCGCCGGCTGGTACGAGCACGAGTGGCGCGCCTACGGCTACGGCTTCCCGCGGGCGGGGGAGCGGATCAAGGCCCTCGAGGAGGGCGTGCAGATCATGCGCGACATGTGGACCAAGGGCTCGGCCACCTTCCATGGCGAGCACTACCAGGTCGACGGCGCCCTCTGCGCCCCGCAGCCGCTGCAGGGCACCGTGCTGCCGGGGTCGAAGGAGAACGGCATCCCGATGTGGGTGGCGGGCGGCGGCGAGCGGAAGACGCTGCGCATCGCCGCGCAGTACGCCGACTACACCAACTTCGACGGCACGCCCGAGGGCTTCCGGCACAAGAGCGAGGTCCTGCGGGACCACTGCCGGGACGTCGGCCGCGACTTCGACGAGATCGTCCGCAGCGCCAACTACAACGTCGTGATCGGCCGGGACGAGCGCGAGGTCGAGAACCGGCTGGCGTGGATCCGCGAGCAGTACCTGCGGGCCGGCCTCAGCGAAGAGAAGGCCGACGAGCAGGTCCGCTCGTTCCGCAACGGCCCCGCCGTCGGCACGCCGGAGCAGATCGTCGAGACGTTCAGGAAGCTCGAGGCCGCCGGCATGACCTACGCCATCACCTACTTCGCCGACGCCGCCTACGACATCACGAGCATCAAGCTGTTCGAGCAGGAGGTGCTGCCGGAGCTCGTGGACCGCGAGGAGCACGGCCACCACTTCCACCTGCGGCGCCGCAGCCGCTGACCCGTCGGGCCCTGACACGGCGGCGGGGTGTGCCCAGTGTCGCCACCGGGCACACCCCGCCGTTTCGCGTCGTCAGGAGGAGAAGGCGTAGGCCTTCCAGTTGCCGTCGACGGCGGAGTAGCCGGAGGCGAAGGCCCCGTCGCCCACGGACAGGTAGAACCGCATCGCCCCTGACGAGCCCCGCGCGTAGATGCCCGTGCCGCCGTTGAACTCCGGGGTGCCGAAGCCGTTGAAGCCGCTCCAGCCGGTGCCGACGACCTTCTTGGCCGCGAACTTCCCGCCGCCCAGACCCGCGTTGAGGTAGAGCCGGCCGGTGCTGGCCTCGCGGCTGATCAGGTCGGCGGTGTTGTCGTAGTTGAAGTCGCCGATGCCGATCACCGTCTTCCCGGAGAACCCGCTGCCGAGCAGGGTCCGCGTGAAGCCGGTCCCCGTGCCCTTGCCGGCGTAGAGGTACAGCGAGCCGCCCGAGGTGACCGCAGCGAGGTCGGCCCGGCCGTCGCCGTTGAGGTCGCCGGGGGAGAGGTAGGACAGGCCGCCCCACCCGGAGCCGATGAGCACGCGGTTGGCGAGCCGGCCGTTGCCGCGACCGGCGTAGAACCACAGCTGTCCGCTCTTGTCCTTGGCCACGACGTCGCCGCGGTTGTCGCCGTTGAGGTCGCCGGCGGTGATCATCGAGACGTAGATGTTCCACCCGCCGCCCACCTTGACGCGCGGCTCGACGAACTTCTCGGCGCTGCTCGGGAAGGCCCACAGCACACCGGATGCGTCGCGGGCGAGGATGTCGCCGTTCGCGTCACCGACGAGGTCGGAGGTGCCCTTGGTCTTGGGCTGGCGGACGTCGAACCCATGGAAGCCGGCCAGCGCCTGGTCCTTGACCGCCCCGATGGCGGTCGGGTCCATGCCGTCGGGGCCGTAGACACCGTGCATCACGGTGAAGGTGTCGTCGTCGGGGTTCTGCGGGTCGTGCCCGTCGATGTCGACGACGAAGACGGTCCCGTCCGGGGCGATCCGCAGCCGCTCGAACCAGTGCGTGGTGCTCTCGTCGACGGTGCCGACCTGGTCGTTGGCCTGGGGCACGACCGCCCTGACCCTGGCGGTGCTGCCGTCGTCCTCGATGAACCACACGCGGCCGTCGGGGGCCACCTCGGGGTAGCCCGCGTTCTGCGTGTCGGCGATGGGCGTCCTGGTGCCGCCGGCGGCCGCGATGGTGAACAGCCCTTCGCCCTCGGCGAAGCCGGCGGCCACCAAGGTGGCGGTGGAGCGCCAGTCGGCCTGGACCAGGCCCTGCGAGCCGGGGACGGCCCGCTCGCTCCCGGTGGTCACGTCGAGGAGGCGCAGCTCGGGGCTGGACACCTCGTTCTGGTCGTTGATGGCGTAGCGCGTGTAGACGAGCGTGCGGCCGTCAGGCGACCAGGCGGGCTCGAGACCGATGAAACCGGCCGGCATCCCGATGCCGCCCACGTACCCACCGGGCCGGGCCGGGTCGGTGATGCTGAGGTTCCACAGGCTGCCGGCGTCGAGCATGGCGGAGGCGATCCGGCGGCCGTCGGGGGAGTAGGCCGGGTCGACCCCGGCCAGCCCCACGGGCATGGCGTACGAGTACAGGTCCTGCTCCATCAGCCCGCCCACGCCGGACGCGTCACCAGCGCCGCCGTAGACGGCGTCGACCTCGCCGCTGCCGTCTGCGGTCGACATCGTGACCCAGTCGCCGAGGTCGCAGGTCAGCCCGCCGGCCACGACGCGGTAGGTGAAGTAGGCGTCGGGGTTGACGCCCTTGTCGAGGAAGCTCGTGGTCGAGCTCGAGCCCACCTGCTTCCAGGTGCCGTTCTGGCGCAGCCGCCACACGGCATACGACGAGGCGCCGGTGCTGTTCCAGTGCACCCACACGTGGTCGTTGGTCGGGGTCCAGTCGAGGCCCAGCGCCTGGCAGTCGGTCGCGGAGGCCGCCGCCGCGCTGCGCGGCGCCGGCTCCGTCGGCGCGGTGGACGGCTGGTCGGAGGTGGGCGCCTCGCCGAGCGCGGTGGACCGGGCCTTCGCCGAGGGGGTCGCACCGGTGGCGTCGCCCTCACCGGAGGGCGTGGACGAGGCCAGCACCGCGTTGGCGGCACGCGTCTTCAGCTCGCCCCCGTCGCGGGAGGCGGTGGTCGTGGCCCCGTGGGCCGTGGCGCCGCTGCCGAGGGCGAGGGAGGCCGCGACGGCAGCGGTCACGGCGGTGGCGCCGACTCGCAGGCGGGCAGGCGAACGGGTCATGAGGTCCCCTGGTGGTGTGGTCGGCGACGCCGAGGTGAGGTGCTGGCCGCACCTTATGGCACGGCTCACGGCGTTGGGGCCGCTTTGTGCCCTGTTGGGGCCCTTTGCGCGGCCTCGTGTCGTCGGGGGGCAGCGCCACGCGCAGTGCCAGGCACGTGTCCGGGGCCACACGCGACGCTGCCCGGCAGTGCTGTACCGGGAGGTAACCTGAGCCCTTGTGAGCACCGGAAACGCCGACTTCGACCTGTTCAAGACGTCCGAGGACCACGAGGCCCTGCGCGACGCGGTCCGCGCGGTGGCGCGCGACAAGATCGCGCCGTTCGCCGCAGCGGTCGACGAGGAGGGGCGCTACCCCCGGGAGGCCCACGACGCCCTCGTCGCCTCCGACTTCTTCGCGCCGCACATCCCCGAGGAGTACGACGGCGTCGGGGCAGATGCGCTCGCGACCTGCATCGTCATCGAGGAGGTCGCCCGTGCGGACGCCTCCGCCTCGCTGATCCCGGCGGTCAACAAGCTGGGCACGATGCCGCTGCTCCTGGCGGCCTCGCAGGAGGTCAAGGCGCGGTACCTGCCGCCGGTGGCCCGCGGTGAGTCGACCTTCTCCTACGGCCTCTCCGAGCGGGAGGCCGGCTCGGACACCGCCGCGATGAAGACCCGCGCGCGCCGCGACGGCGACGACTGGGTGCTGAACGGGCAGAAGTCCTGGATCACCAACGCGGGCGTCTCCGACTTCTACACCGTGCTGGCCGTCACGGACCCCGAGGGCCGGCGCGGCAACAACGTGAGCGCCTTCGTCGTCGAGAGGTCCGACGAGGGCTTCACCTTCGGCGAGAAGGAGCGCAAGCTCGGGATCAAGGGCTCCCCGACGCGCGAGCTGCACTTCGACAACGTGCGCCTGCCCGGCGACCGCATAGTCGGCGCGCCCGGCGAGGGCCTCAAGATCGCGCTGCGCACCCTCGACCACACCCGCGTCACCATCGGCGCGCAGGCGGTCGGCATCGCCCAGGGGGCGCTGGACTTCGCGCTCGACTACGTCAAGGAGCGCAAGCAGTTCGGCAAGGCCATCGCCGACTTCCAGGGCATCCAGTTCATGCTCGCCGACATGGCCATGGAGCTCGAGGCGGCGCGCCAGATGGTCTACGTCGCCGCGGCCAAGTCCGAGCGCGGTGACGCCGACCTGCCGTTCTTCGGTGCGGCCGCGAAGTGCCTCGCGTCCGACGTCGCCATGAAGGTGACCACCGACGCGGTGCAGCTGCTCGGCGGCTACGGCTACACCAAGGACTTCCCGGTCGAGCGCATGATGCGCGACGCGAAGATCACCCAGATCTACGAGGGCACCAACCAGGTGCAGCGCGTGGTGATGGCCCGTCAGCTCCTGAAGTAGGGGTTCCCCGGCCTCGTGTCCACAGGGCGGCTGTCCAAAGGGACCTGTGGAACGACAAGGTACCTACGAGAACGCCGCAGCGTGTCGCTGCGTGAGAGGTAGTAGAGCCCGCCGGGAGCTTGGTTCGATCGTGCGTTTGAGCGCACGGAAGAAGATGTCGACCGTCACGTCAGTGGATGGGTTGGACGGCTGGGAATGTCCACGTGTGGTCGAGGATCTCGGGGCGCGGCCGGTAGAGCCGCACGGTGTAGTTCCAGCCGTCCATCAGGCGGAGGCAGTTGGGGCGCCCGTCGGAGCAGCCGCCGAGGTGCACCACCACTGAGCCGTCGGGCTCCTTGACCGCGGTGACCTGGTTGATGGTGCAGCCGCCCTTGTCGCTGTCTTCGAAGAAGCCGTCGGCGTTGTACAGCGAGATCGACCAGAACGCGTCGACGGGCACGTCGCGCACGGTGATGCGGTATTCCCCGACGGGGAGGCCGGGGTCGACCGTGGCGTAGAACGCCTCGCTCTCAGGCAGGCCACCCCAGCCCATCGCGGTGCCGATGAGATGGCGCACGGGGTCGACGGAATCCTTCGTGCCGAACATGCCAGTGGCCCCCGCGACGGTGCGGCCCAAGGTGAGCAGGGCGGCGCGCACCTCGTCGAGGGACTCCTTGTCGTACTCCGGGGCGGTCATCGGTTCGGCCGAGCCGGCCGTGACCGCGAACCCGTCCTGAACCGCGTTGGCGGCGGCCACGTCGGTCGGGTCGGCGGGGTCGGCCAGAACGCGACCGACGAGCGTGACGTAGCGGGTGCCGTGCTCGGCCATCTCGAGCCGGTGCCTCCCGGGTTCGTGGATCACCCGGTTGGTGAAGTGGTCCGCGTTGACCACTGCCAAAGAGAGGTAGCGCGCGCCAGCGTCGGGAACGGTGACCACGGCGCCGTCCGCCAGGTCCACCACCGCGAAGCTGTAGAGGGTGTCGCGGTTCATCCGCACGACGGTCTGCTGGTCCAGCGGGGTCGGCACCCGTACGTGGTGGAAGCGATTGACACCACCGCCGGCCGACATCAGGTTCGTCATCATCCGCCCGGTCTCCGCGCGGACGAAGTTGTCCACGGTGACCTTCACCGGGGCCCCCAATGCCGCCCTCACTCCCAGGGGTCGAGGTTGCCCACGCCGTCGATCAGGCCCTGGTACATGTTGGCCAGATCGTCGGGCACGATGTTCGCCAGCCCGGTCGTGGTGATGACCAGGTCCTGCGGGAGGGTCACGGTCCGGAACCGCCAGCCCTCAGGTAGGGCCAGCCGCTCACCCAGCGAGGGCAAGTTCGCCTCGGTGAGGTCGTGCGCGATGTGGTCGGTGAACGTCTGCATGACCCAGGTGACCTCGTCCGGGGACCGCAGCACGTGAACCGGCTTGCCGGCGCCGAACTCGTACACGCTGTTGCGGTGGATCTGGGTGCGCCGGTACGCCAACGCAGACTGGTCCTGACCCGGGTCGAACCCGGCGGGCATGTGCATCTTGGCCACCAGGTTGAACGGCACACCACCGAACGTGGCGGGCTTACCGACCAGGTCGATCGTGAGCGCGTCCATCATCCAGAAGCGGCGGGGGTTCTTCCACACCAGGTCGCACCCCTGCTCGGCAGCCAGCGCCTCGACGTCAAGCGCCGTGAACTCCTCGTCCGGGCACGGCCCGCATCCGGTCGTGTTGTACACCAGCGCATCGAACCCGTCCTCGCCTCGCGTCAGGAGGAACAGCTCGCCCTGCGGATACGCCCGCATGCCCTCAACCCGAATCGTCGTCTCGACCATGAATCGAATGTACGGCGGCGGCACCCACCCCGCCCTCACCCTGAAGGGATGACCGCCGACCGTCGCGATGGCCGGACCAACCGACCACCCGAACGTCTTCTCGGTGTCGCTGCGCCGGTTCGACGTCAAGCCCGGCGGCCGGACGAGGGGGGCGACGCTCCACCGCGCCTTCGACTAGGGCCCCCAGACGGCTGCTCCGGCCCCGGGGACCAGCACCACCAGCGGATGCCTGCCGCACATGGGAACCCCGCGTGAGAGTGCGCACTCCCTAGCCGGGCGTTGCCGCCCGGCTCCGTCGCGGCAACCCGCGCACCGGCAGGTCGGGCAAGGGCGGGTCCCTGCGAGACTCACCTTGGGCAGCCGCGGCGATACGGCGTTGGCGCCGCCCGTACCGAGCGGCCAGCGGCCCGGCGGTCACGCCGTGCGCCAGCACACTGAGCAGGACCGTCACGGCGATGACCGAGACCGCCTCGTGCGCGGCAGCGCCGAGCTCCTCCAGGGCGAGCAGAGCGAAGACCAGGGACGCCAGCCCTCGCGGCCCGAACCAGCCGATGAGCAGGACCGTCTCGCGGTCCAAGGATGCCCCGAGGCAGCACAGCGCGACGGGCACCATCCGTACCAGCGTGAGACTGAGCACGGCATACAACACCGTGGTCGGGTCCGGGTTGTCGACCACGATCGGCACGGCGATGGCACCGAAGGCCAGCCACACCAGCAGCGAGACCAGCCCGCTGGCCTGCTCCAGGAACAGCAGCTCCGCGGGACCACGACGTCCGGCTGTGGCGCCGAATGTGAGACCACCGACGAACGCGGCGATGAACCCGTTGCCGTCGAGGCTGGTGGACGCCAGGTAGGACAGCAGAGCCAAGGCGAGCACGCCGAGGCCGGCGAACTCCTCCGACGCCCAGCGGGCCCTTCGGGCGGCGCGCAGCAGCCACCCCCCGCCCGACCCGACAACGGCCCCCACCGCCGCGCCGACGAGCAGCTCGAGCAGGGCCGTGCCCAGGCCCGCGGCCCCAGGCAGAGCCTCCGCCGACGCGGTCCCGGCGATGGCCACCATGACCACCGGGGTCGCGATGCCATCGTTGAGGCCGCTCTCGACGGTGATCACCCGGCGCACCCGCGAGGGCACCGCCGGGTTGGTCACGACGGGCACGCCCAGGGCGGCATCCGTCGGCGCGAGGGCCGCCGCAACCAGCAGCGCCAGCCAAACCCCAAGGGCGGGGAAGAGCCAGGCGGCCAAGCCCCAGCCGGCCAGGATGGTCAGCGGCAGGCCCACCGCCAACAGTCTTACGAACATGCCCACGTCCTGCCGCAGGGCCTGCAGTGGCAGGCGAGCAGCGTCGGAGAACAGCACCCACACGAGGGTGACCTCGACCAGCGGTTTGACCGTCTCGGGGGCGGAGGGCGCGTCGACCGTGCCAGAGCTCGCGAGTACCGCCCCGACCGACATGAAGACGACAGGAGCGGTCAGGTCGGCCCGCTCGAGCCGAGCCGAGACGACCGACCAGGCGAAGACCGCGGCGGCGACGATCAGGACGATGGTCTCGCTCATCCTTCGCCTCCCCGCTCGGCTACCCCAGCGGCCGGGGCTGCGCCCGCCGTCACCGTCCGCCGTCACACTGCACGGCGGGTGGGCAGGCTCCACGGTCGCGCGCCACTGACGACGGTAGCGGGACGCACCCCTGCTGCGATAGCGCCCACCCTTGGCCCTCTGACACAGCACCGGCCGTCAGAGGGCACGCCACACCGCAGACATGGACCGCGTGACGCGCCGGGTGGCAGTGCGGCAGATGCTCGGCATGACCGCGCCGGAACAGCTGGACCGGGCGGCGGCGCTACGCCAGGCACCGCCCATCTGCCGTCGGGAGCCGTTGTGCGACAACGGTTTCCGCTGGTCTCGGGTCCAGCAGGGCTGTCGGTGGCCGCCTCTACGGTTGTCGTCATGGAGGGGAAGCAGCAGGAGCTGAGCCCGGCGGAGCACCGCGAGCGGTTAGCGGCCGCTCGCTCCTCGCTGGCTGCCCTGGGCTCCGCGCTGTGGCAGGTGCCCTCCGGTGGCGGCCCGGATCGTCTGTCGGGGTTGCTGTCCGAGGTCGACGCCCTGGGCATGGCATGTGAAACCGGCCGGATCGCGGAGCGGACCATGCGGTCGTGCACAACCGCCGCTACGCCGGACGGGTCGTCAAGGACGCCCAAGGGCGAACGGGTCGAGTGGGACCTCACCCGATGCTGCTACGACGAGCTCCTCGCCCGACGGGTCGCGAGCAGCACCGAGGCCGAACCAGCGTGACCCCGCCCCACACCCCGGCGCAGACGGCGGCGCCACAGGCATGCCGCTGGCCCTGAGGGGTGCAGGTGCTGGCCTGCACCGGGAACTCAGCCCTCGGAAGGCTTGCCGTCCGTGCCGGGCGGCGGCTCCTCGAGCGGCTCGTCGTTGCGCAGCAGCGAGAACAGCGCCTTGGCGCGCTCGGTGTCCCACTTGACGGCGCTGCCCGCACTGGTCTGGTAGTTCTCGCTCTGGATCGGGACCACGAGGCTGAGGCCCTCGTCGCGGGAGACGGCACGCATCGCCAGCATGACCCGGCCGGCGTCGGTCACCGAGGTGTCCTCGCCGACGATGAGGCCCTCGGCGGAGGCGTGGGTGAAGCCCCAGTAGCGGGTGGGGATGAGGACGGTCGACGGGGTGGCCGCCTTCTTCATGATCGCGGCGAGGAACTGGCGCTGCCGGTCGGCGCGGCCGATGTCGCCGCGCGGGTCGGAGTAGCGGGCGCGCACGTAGCCGAGGGCGTTCTTGCCGTTCAGCGTCTGGCAGCCCTTCTTGAGGTTGATGCCGGCCTTCTTGTCGTTCATGTTGAACTTCACGCAGATGTCGACCCCGCCCAGGCTGTCGACCACCGAGGCGAACCCGGCGAAGCCGATCTCGACGTAGCCGTCGATGCGCAGGTCGGTGACCTGCTCGACGGTGTTGACCAGGAGCTTCGGGCCGCCAAAGGCGAAGGCGGCGTTGATCTTGTTGCTGCCCTTGCCCGGGATCGGCACGAAGGAGTCGCGCGGAAGGGAGATGAGGGCAGGCTTGCCGCCGCCCTCGGGCACGTGGACGAGGATGATCGAGTCGGTGCGGCGGCCCTCGGCACTGCCGGTGGCGTACTCCTTCTTCTGCTCGTCGGTCAGGCCCTCGCGGCTGTCGGACCCGACGAGCAGGTAGTTGTAGCCCTTGCCGTCGGCGGGCCGCTCGCCCGCCGGTGCGGTGTCGACCTTGGTGACGTTGCTCCACGCGTGCAGCGGGGTGCCGACCATGAAGGCGAGCCAGCCGACGACGACGAGCGCGACGAGCCAGCCCCACCGCAGCCGACGGCGCGGGCGCGAGACCTTCGCCGGCCGGGCGGTTGGTCCGCCGGCGCCGCGGCGGACGTCGACGGTGTAGACGTCGTCGTCCTCTGAGCTCATCGCTGCGCCACGCCTGCCCTGGGGGAGGGGGCGGGCGTCGTCCGGCCGGGTGTCGCGGGGGGTCATGCGGACATGATCCTCGTCAGGCACGTCCCGTGCCAAAAAGGACGCATCCGACAAGGCCCGGAACGGCCCGCGCGCCTCAGGAGCCTCAGCAGTCCCGTCACCGATACTGGGCGACCATGAGCCGACCCCCTGCAGCGCTGGAGAGGGACGCCGAGGTGAGCGTCTACGTGTCGGGTCGGCCGGACCGCAGGCTCGCCGACCCGGAGTCCATGGGCCCGCGGACGCGCAGGCGGCGCGCCTTCGCCCTCGTCCTGCTCACCCTCGCCTTCCCCGGGAGCGCGCAGCTGGCCGCCGGCAGCCGCACCGTGGGCAGGGTGGCGGTGCGGTGCTGGCTGGGGCTGTGGGCGCTGGCCCTGTTCTTCGGCCTGCTCTTCCTCGTCAACCGCGGCTGGTTCCTCGGGCTGTTCGGCCGCGCGTGGTTCCTCACCGTGCTCCAGTGGGCCCTGCTCGGCTTCGCGCTGTTCTGGGGCGCGCTGTTCCTCGACGCGTGGCGGCTCGGCCAGCCGGGGCGGCTGGTCCTGCGTGCCAGGCGGTGGCTCACCGGGCTCACGGCCGGGCTCCTGGTCGTGACCTCCGGGGGGCTGGTCTACGCGGCCAGCAACGTGGCCGCCGGCAAGGACGCCCTGAACGCCCTGTTCAGCGGGAACCGCGCGGTGGAGCCCACCGACGGCCGCTACAACATCCTGCTCCTCGGCGGCGACACCGGGAAGTCGCGGGTCGGGACGCGGCCCGACAGCATCCAGCTGGCCAGCATCGACGCCGAGACCGGCCGGGCCGTCGTGTTCGGCTTCTCGCGTGACATGGAGAACATCGACTTCCGGCCGGGCTCGGTCATGCAGCGGCTCATGCCCGAGGGCTGGAACTGCGGCGACGAGTGCCTGCTGAACGGCCTCTACACCTGGGCCGAGGACCACCGCGACCAGTTCCCGGCGGGAACCCAGAGTGCCGGCGTGCTGGCCACCCGGGAGGCCGTCGAGGCCGTGAGCGGCCTCGACGTGCACTACTACGCCATGGTCGACCTGCGCGGCTTCCGCAAGATGGTCGACGCCGTGGGCGGCCTCGACATCACGGTGCAGCGGCGGACCCCGATCGGCGGCGGCACCTCACCGGTCGTCGGGTGGATCGAACCCGGCCGCCAGCACCTCGACGGCTACCACGCCCTCTGGTACGCCCGGTCACGGCACGGCTCGACGAACTACGAGCGGATGGCCCGCCAGCGCTGCGTCATGACGGCGCTCGTCGACCAGGTCGACCCCCAGACCGTGCTCACCCGCTTCCCGAAGATCGCCGGGGCCAGCTCCGGGCTGGTCCGCACCGACCTGCCACAGTCGGAGCTGGGATACTTTGCCGACCTGGCCCTGAAGACCCGGACGCAGAAGATCAAGAGTGTGAATTTCGTGCCGCCCCTCATCAAGCCCTGGGACTACGACGCCGACTTCGTGCGCCGCACCGTGCGCTCGACCATCGCCGCGTCCGAGAAGTCCCCCGAGAAGCCCCGGACCAAGGCGACCGCCCGCCCGGCCTCGGCCGCCCCGCGGACGCCGAAGCCCGCCGCGCCGGCAGCGACCTCCGTGCCGGCCAAGCCGGCGGCTGACCCCGCGACCGCGGGCGGCCAGGCCTCCGAGGCCGACCTGTCGGCGGTGTGCTCGAGCTGATGGCCGACCCGACACCCCCCACGGGCGGGGCCGAGCCCACCCCTGCCCCCTGGCCCAAGGTCGGCGTGGTGATGCCCATCCTCAACGAGGAGCGCCACCTCGAGGAGGCCGTCGCGGCCGTCCTCGGCCAGAGCTACCCAGGGCAGGTCGAGCTGGTGCTCGCCCTCGGCCCGAGTCGCGACCGCACCGACGAGATCGCGCAGGCGCTCGCCGAGCGGGACCCCCGGGTGCGCACCGTCCCCAGTCCCACGGGTCGCACTCCGGACTCCCTCAACGCGGCGCTGGCCGGCCTGTCCGACGACGTCGCCGTGGTCGTGCGGGTCGATGGGCACGGGGTCCTCGACCACGACTACGTCCGCACGGCGTGGGAGCTGCTGCAGGAGACGGGCGCCGCCAACGTCGGGGGCCTCATGGACGCCGAGGGCGCCACGACGTTCGAGCGGGCGGTGGCAGCGGCGATGACCTCCCGTCTCGGCGTGGGCGCGGCACGGTTCCACACCGGGGGAGCGGCCGGGCCCGCCGACACCGTCTACCTCGGGGTGTTCCGCAGGGAGTGGCTCCGGCGCATGGGCGGCTACGACCCGCGCTTCGTCCGGGCGCAGGACTGGGAGCTCAACCACCGCATCCGCGAGGCGGGCGGCACCGTGTGGTTCTCGCCCCGCCTGCGGGTCTCGTACCGGCCACGGCCCACCCTCCCCGCCCTGGCGCGGCAGTACCGCGACTACGGCCGGTGGCGGCGCGTCGTCGCGCGCACCCACAAGGGCACCATCAACCTGCGCTACCTCGCGCCACCGGTGGCGCTGCTCGGCGTGGCGGGCGGCCTCGTGGGCGGCTTCGTCTGGTGGCCCCTGTGGGCCGCGCCCGCGGCATACCTCGCGGTGACCACGGTCGGTGGGCTGGCCATCAAGGGCGACCTGACGCTGCGGGAGCGGCTGCTGCTGCCCGTGATCCTGCCGACGATGCACCTGTCGTGGGGGTGGGGGTTCCTCACCAGCAGGGTCCGCCTGTGACCACCTGCCGGGCTGCTCGATTACGGGTGGGAGGCCGCTCGTGGGAAGGTGGTCTCCGCGCGTCCCGACGGCTGCGGCCGGTCGGGCGCGCTGAGCACTGCCCGGAACCACCTGCAAGGAAAGGAGTCGCCCGCCGATGCCCCTGCTGAGCGTGGTCGTCCCCATCTACAACGTCAGCGACTACCTCGTGGCATGCCTGGAGTCCCTCGTCGCGCAGACCCTGGGCGACCTCGAGGTCATCCTGGTCGACGACGGGTCGACCGACGGCTCAGGGCAGATGGCGGACGAGTTCGCGGCCGGGCGGCCGAGCTGGCGGGTCCTGCACGTCGACAACGGCGGCCTGGGCCGGGCCCGGAACATCGGGATGGACGCCTCCACGAGCGAGTTCGTGGCCTTCGTCGACTCCGACGACCTGATCCCGCGGGACGCCTACGAGCTGATGCTCCACGCGGTGCGCGAGAGCGGCTCGGACATCGTCTGTGGCGGCGTGCTGCGCTTCGACGGCGCCCGCACCTTCACCTCGCCGCTGCACCGGCGCGCGATCACGCGGACGCAGATGCGCACCCACATCCACCAGACGCCGTCGCTGGTCTTCGACTCCACGGCGTGGAACAAGGTGTACCGGCGGTCCTTCCTCGTGGAGCACGGGCTGCGGTTCCCCGAGGGCGTCTACTACGAGGACATCCCGCTGACGCTGCCGGCGCACTTCCTGGCCAAGTCCGTCGACGTGCTGGCCGACCCGGTCTACCTGTGGCGGGAGCGCCAGACGGCGGTGCTCTCGATCACGCAGCGCCGGGCCGAGACCAAGAACCTCGTCGACCGGATGGCCGCGGTGTCCTCCGTCGACGACTTCCTCACCGAGCGCGGCGACACCGCCGGCAAGGAGATCCACGACCGCAAGGTCCTCACCGTCGACATCCCGCTGTTCCTCGACGTGCTGCACGAGGGCACGGCGGAGTTCCAGGAGCAGGTCATCAGCCTGGTCGGGGACTACCTCCGCCGGGTGCCGGCGGCCACCATCGCCCGGATGCCGCCGATCCGGCGGCTGCAGTACCACCTCATCCAGCGGGGGATGCTCAGCGAGCTCATCGAGCTCCACGAGTACTACCGCATCCCCGCCAACCGCGGTCTCTTCGTGCGCTCCGGCCTGCGCATGTACGCCGACCTGCCCTTCCGCAAGGACCCTGCGCTCGGGGTGCCGGACAGCGTGTACGACGTCACCCGCTCCCAACCCCTCCGGACCGGGGTGCGCGACGTCGCCTGGGAGGACGGCGACCTCGTGGTCGACGGCCACGCCTTCATCCACCGGGTCCCCGAGGCGACCCGGGCCTCGTCCCTGCGTCGCTTCCAGCTGCGCCGCCTCGACGGCGGGTCGGGCAGGCGCCAGTCCATCCCCGGCAAGCGCGTGCACCGGCCCGACCTCACCGCGCGCACGACCGGCGCCCTGCTGTCGTACGACGCGGCCGGCTTCCGGGTGCGGGTCCCCGCCCGCGCGCTCCTCCTCGAGCCGGGCGAGCAGCAGGGCCGGTTCGAGCTGCTGGCCCAGGTGGCGACCCCCGCGGCGCGCCGCGGCTCCAGCATCGGCAACCCGGACCTCGGCCGCGCCAGGCACCCCCGACGATCGCTCGTCGCCCCCGGCCAGATCGCCATCCCGGGCTACGACGGCCGGCGCCTCGTGGTCACGGTGCGCCGCGCCGAGGCGCTGCTCGAGTCGGTCGAGCACGTCGGGGATGCCGTGCGGTTCCGCGTGCGCGGCACCGATGGCCCGCTGCGCGACACCGGGCTCTACCTGCGCCGCACCGACGCCCTGACGGGGGTCGTGGTGCCCCTGGCCGACGAGGGCGAGGGCTCCACGGCGACGGTCAGCGCCGACGTGCTCGAGGTCCGTTCCTCCTCGTTCGGCGACCGCGAGTGGGTCGTCGGCCTGACCGGTGTCGATGCGGACCCCGCGGACGGGCCCCGCAGCCTGCTCGACATGGCCCCGCAGATGGACGACGTCTTCATCACCATGCGCGACCGCTCGATCGAGGTGCGCCAGAGCGCCGAGCACGGGGTCACCGTGCGCGACAGCCGCACCGGGCCGGTGCTGACGTCCTTCGCGTGGCAGCCCGAGGGGCTCTGCCTCGAGGGCATCACCAACGGACCCGCGCCCCGCTCGCTCTCACTGTCGTCCGGGTCCGGCACGACCCACACCGTTCCCGTGCAGTCCACGGGGGACACCTGGCGTGCCCTGGTGCCCGCCCTGGGCGAGCCGGGCTCGGCGTGCCTGCGCTGGCTCACCCCCGGACGGTGGGTCTGGAGCGTCACGACCGAGGACGAGGGCCAGCGCCAGCGCGCCGTGCGCACCTCCAGCACCGCCGAGGACCGCCTGGGGGAGCAGGGCCGGGTCGACGGCCTGACCTACCTGATGCGCGCGAGCTCCGACCACGACCTGCAGCTCGTCGTCGACGGGTCCGGTGACTTCCGCGACCGCGGAGCCCTGCACCGGGAGCGGAACCGCAAGTACTTCTACCGG
Source organism: Knoellia sp. 3-2P3 (assembly GCF_029223115.1). Lineage (NCBI taxonomy): Bacteria > Bacillati > Actinomycetota > Actinomycetes > Micrococcales > Intrasporangiaceae > Knoellia > Knoellia sp. 3-2P3. Next base: position 496,859 of record NZ_JARGZE010000003.1, on the reverse strand, counting down.
GTGCAGCGGCGCCTCCCGCTCGAGGACACCATCTTCTTCGAGTCGTGGAAGGGCAAGCAGTACTCCGACAGCCCGAGGGCCGTCTTCGAGGAGCTCCAGCGCCGGGGGGACCCGCGCGAGTGCGTCTGGGCGGTGGCGAACCACGGGGTCGAGGTGCCCGAGGGGGTCACCACCGTGCTGACGGGGAGCCGGGAGTACTACCGCCGGCTGGCCCGGGCGCGCTGGGTGGTCAGCAACGACTCCATGCCGGTCCACTACGTCAAGCGCAAGGGCAGCCGGTACGCCCAGACGTGGCACGGCACACCCCTGAAGCGCATCGGCTTCGACATCGAGAACCTCCAGATGTCGAACAGGGACTACCTGAAGCAGTTCGCCAAGGACGTCGCCAAGTGGGACACCCTGGTCTCCCCGAACGCGTTCTCGACCGACATCCTGCGCCGCGCCTTCCGCTACGACGGGGAGATCCTCGAGATCGGCTACCCGCGCAACGACATCTTCCACCTCCCCGAGGTGCGTGAGCAGCAGGCCGCGGCGACCCGGGCCCGGCTCGGCCTGCCCGAGGGCAAGCGCGTCATCCTCTACGCCCCCACGTGGCGCGACAACGACTACAGCGCCACGGGCCGCTACCAGTTCACGATGAAGCTGGACCTCGAGCGGCTGCACCGGGAGTTCGGCGACGACAGCGTCCTGCTCATCCGTGGCCACCAGCTGGTGTCGTCGGGGATCGACTCCTCGATGTTCGGCGGCTTTGTCCGCAACGTCTCGAGCTACCCCGACATCCGCGACCTGTACCTCGTGGCCGACGTGCTCGTCACGGACTACTCGTCGGTGATGTTCGACTTCGTCAACACCGGCCGGCCCCTGCTGTTCTTCACCTGGGACCTCGAGGAGTACCGCGACAACCTGCGCGGGTTCTACTTCGACTTCGAGGCCGAGGCGCCGGGGCCGCTGCTGACCGGGACCAGCGGCGTGATCGACGCGCTGCGACGCCTCGACGCCGTGGGCGAGGAGTACGCCGAGCGTTACCAGGCCTTCCGCGAGCGGTTCACCGGCCTCGAGGACGGGCGGTCCGCCGAGCGCTTCATCGAGAGGTTCCTGTGATCGCCGTCGACACGGTGTCCCCCGAGCAGTCCCTCGAGCCGAGCCGGCCCGGCCCGCTCTCCGACGGCGTCGTGCGCGCCCTTGCCCTGCTCGAGCGGGGCACCCTCGCCCTCCTCGTGCTGGCCACGGTGGCCTTCGGCTCGTGGACCCTCGTCTACCAGGTGGCGCTCGTCACCGGGCTGGGCGCCACCGTCGCGCTCGTGGCCGCCGTCGTGCTCACGGCCGTGGTCGGGTATGCCGTCCTGCCGGCCTTCGGTCCCGGCGCCAGCCGCGACGTGGCCACCCGCCCCGGCTGGCGGGCCCTCGCCGTGGGGGCGTCCACCGCCCTCGTCGCCGGGGCCCTCGGCATGGCGGGTCGACGAGGCCTGATGATCGCGGTCGTCGTGGCGGCCGCGGCCACGTGGGTCGTCGTACAGGCGCTCGTCCGCCGCAGGGGCGGGTCGGCCGAGGCGGAGCCCCACCGAGCCGGCACGGCGCTGCGGCAGGGACGGCCGGGCGAGGCCGGCCTGTGGCTGGTGGCGTGGTTCTGGGCGCTGGCGTGCGCCGTGCTCGCGGCCGTGACCGCCCGGCCCGACGGCGACGACGCCTACTTCGTCAACCTGGCCGAGTGGGTGGCCGACCGGGGCACCTTCCCGACCCGCGACACCATGCTCGCGGACGAGGCGTTCCCGGCGCTGAAGTCCCACAGCCCGCCGGTGCACTCGATCGAGGGGCTGTTCGGCGCGGTCGGGCACGTGGCAGGCCTGCGCGGCGGGGTCGTCACCTACATCGTGGCCGCCCCGGCCCTGACCGCCCTCGCGGTCCTGGCCCTGGCCTGGCTGGTGTCGCTGAGCCGGGTGCGGCTGGCGCCCCTGGCACTGTCGGCCGCCGTCCTGTTCCTGCTGGCCTCCGGTGGCTCCGGGGCGAGCTTCGGCAACTTCTTCGCCCTGCGGATGTGGCAGGGCAAGGCGACCCTCGCCACCCTGGTCATCCCCCTCGTCACCGCGGCGGCGATCGCCTACATCGGCAGGGGCGGCTGGCGCCGCCTGGCCGTGCTCGCCCTGGCGGTGGTCGGCACGGTCGGCGCCAGCAACACGGCGGTCTTCCTGGTGCCGGTGCTGCTCGGCGGCCTCGTCGTCGCCGCGTGGGTGCGCGGGGGGCTGCGCCGCGCCGCCGGCGTCGCCGCCACCCTCGCCTACCCGCTGCTGTGCGGGGTGCTGGTGCTGCTGCTCGCCCCTGACATCCCGGAGCCGGTCGCCGGCGCCGAGACCGCCACGCGGCCCCTTAACCCCCTGGTCGCGGTGCCGGGACGGCACGGGCTGTTCGTCGTCACCATCGTCGCGGTGACGCTCGGCTGGGCCGGGCTGCGCTCGAGGGCCGCGCGGGCCGTCGCGGTCTGCGTCACCCTCGCCGCGGGGGTGGCCCTGCTGCCGCCGGTCACCGACGTGCTCGTGTCGGCCGCGGGTGTCGGGTCGGTGATCTGGCGGATGTGGTGGACCGTGCCCGTGCCGCTGCTGGTCGCCGGCGTCGTCGGCCTGGCCGCCGACGTGGTGCGCCGGCCCTCCCTCGTCACCGGGACGCTCGGCCGCCTGGCGCCGGCCGTGCCGGTCGCGGCGGCCCTCGCCGTGGCCCTCGTGCCGCTCGTGGGTGGCAAGTGGATCTTCACCACCGCCAACGGCGCCCGCTGGGTCTCCCCGCTGTCCTGGAAGGTGCCGGTGGGTGCCGAGGTCGAGGCCCGCGGCGCCCTCGAGGTCTCGAAGGACGGCGACGTGGTGCTGGTCCCGTGGGACGCGGCCCGCGTGCTCGCGGGCATGTCCGTGGACGTCCACCCGGTCTCCGCGCGCGCCATCTACCTGCCGGCCTACGCGGGCATCCCCGACGCCAAGGTCGAGGAGCGCACCGAGCTGCAGAAGTTCGCGGACTCGCGCACGCCCCCGGCGCAGACGCTGCGCCCCCTCGTGGAGGCGCTGAGCGTCGACACCGCGTGCGTCTCCGACCGGCGGGGCAAGGCTGTCGACGCCCTCGAGGAGATCGGCTTCGAGGTGGTCTCCGATCCCGGCGACCTGGTGTGCCTGCGGCGTCCCGGTGGCGCCTGATGACGGGCAGCGCCTGATGACGGGTGCCCCTCGTGACGGGCGGCGCCCGAAGACGGGACGTGCGCCTCGATGACCAGCGCCGACGTCCGTCGCGCCGACGCGGCCCACTGGTCGGGCGACGTCGCCCGGGAGGACGGCGACACCGGGGGTGGGGACTGGCTGTCCGGCCGTCCCACCCGCCGCACCGACCTCGCCGTGGCCACGGGGGTGGGACTGGTCGTCGTCGCGGTCGCCTACGCCTTCCGCTCGGTCGTCGTCCCGGCCGACCCCTGGCACTACGTCCGCTCGGCCATCGAGTTCCCCAGCGACCGCTGGGTCGCGCTGGGCTACACCCGCTACGGGATCATCCTCCCGGCCATCCCGGTGGCCCGGGTGTTCGGCGCGGCGCAGTTCACCTACTACTTCTGGCCGCTGCTGTCGGCAGGCGTGCTGGCCGCCGCGACCTACCTGCTGGGGCGGCGCTGGTGGGGGCCGGTGGCCGGCCTGACGGCGGTGGTGCTGCTGGTCGCCAACCGCATCGTCTTCTACAACCTCTCGCGCGGCTACCCCGACCTCATGTCGATGGCGCTGTTCGTCGTGGCGGTGCTCGCGGCCCTGGCCGCCCGCGACCGCTTCGTGGCGGGCAGGGGCGCAGCTCCCTGGCTGCTCACGGTGGGTTTCCTCCTCGGCTGGGGTTTCGAGGTCCGCGAGACCTCGATGCTCGCCTGGCCGCTGGTCGCCCTCATCCTGTGGCGCCGGGGGCGGCTGCTCTCCTCGGCACTGCTGGTCGGCCTGCCCCTGCTCGGGTGGGCCGCGGTCGACGTCGGGGTTAGCGCCTGGGCCTACGGTGACCCGCTGCTGAAGTACCACGTCCTGACGGGCCTGGACGTCAGCGCGGCCCGCACGAAGACCGGCGAGGTCAAGAACGCCCTCATGCTGGGGCAGCCGCGGCTCTTCTACTTCACCTACATCCCCGAGCGGGCGCTGGAGCGGCCCGGCGGGCTCTCGATGGTGCTCATGGGGGCAGCGGCGCTGGTCGGCCTGTTCGTGCGCAACGGCGGCCTGCGGCTGGTGAGCCTGTGGTTCCTGCTCGTCTACGGGCTGACCACTCTGGCCGGCGGTGGCCTCGACCCCGACCACCCGCGGGGCCTGCTGCACGTCGAGCGCTACTGGATCCCGTTCTTCCCGGCGACGGCGCTGGCGACGGCCGGGCTCGCGGCGCTGGCGGCCGGCTGGGTCGTGCGGCGCACGCCGCTGCGGGACGAGCCGGGCTGGGCCCGCCGGGCGCCGGCGGTCGCCCTGTCCGTGCTGCTCTGCGCCGCTCCGCTCGCCTTCGTCAGCCGCTATGCCGCCACCGACCCAGCGTTCCCGCCGGGTGGGGGAGCCGCGCTGGAGGAGCTGCGCTCCGAGCTGGGGGCCCGGGGCTTCGCCGGCGGCCGGGTGTTCACCGACTGGGAGACGGTGCGCATCCTGCCCGCCTACCAGAAGCCGTTCTTCGGCGGCGACAGCGTCTGGCCGGGGGAGCCGCGCAGCATCACCGGTCCCGTGAAGCCCCGGCCGGGCGACCACGTGCTGCTGTTCAGCGCCACCTCGGAGACCTGCCCGTTCTGCCGCAACGCCCTGGCGCCGTGGCTGGAGAAGCACCCGGAGGGTCCCCCGCGCAGCTGGGAGGTCCTCTACACCGCCGAACACGACAACCTTGTCCTCTACCGAGTCCGGTGACTGCCCGATGACGCCTGAATCCGCCCCGCGCCCCTCGGCCCCGCTCCTCAGCGTGGTGGTGGCCGTCTACAACGTCGAGCGCTGGCTGGCGGCCTGCCTCGGCTCCATCGCGGCCTCCGTGCCGACGGGCACCGAGGTCATCGTCGTTGACGACGGGTCCACGGACGGCAGCGCAGCGATCTGCGACGAGTTCGCCGCCGGCCGGGACGGCTGGCGGGTGCTCCACCAGGCCAACGCCGGCCTCGGCGCGGCGCGCAACGCCGGGCTCGACGCGGCGACGGGCGAGTTCGTCGGCTTCGTCGACGGCGACGACGAGCTGCTCCCGGCGTATGCCGCGCTGCCCGCCCGCGCGCTGGCGGCGGGCGGTGACGTGGCGACCGGCGCGGTGCAGCGCCTCGAGGGTCGCCGCCGCTGGCCGTCCGGGCTGCACGCCCAGGCGCTGGCCGGGGTGGGGGAGCAGGCAACCCTCACCCGGCAGCCCTCCCTGCTCTACGACACCACCGCCTGGAACAAGGTCTACCGCCGCTCCTTCCTCGCCGACCGCGGCCTGCGCTTCCCCGAGGGCGTGCTCTACGAGGACCTGCCCGTGACCGTGCGGGCCCTGCACTTCGCGGGCACGGTGGAGTGCGTGCACGAGCCGGTCTACCTCTGGCGCGCCCGGGAGGGGGAGCGGTCGATCACCCAGCGACGCAACGAGCTGGGCAACCTCACCGACCGCTTCGCTGCGGTGCGCGACGTCGACCGGTTCCTCGAGGCCGAGGGGCTGCACGACCTGCGCGAGGCGCACGACGTCAAGGTCCTGCGGCTCGACCTGCCGCTCTACACCTCGGCGCTGCCGGAGGCCGACGAGGCCTACCGCACGGCATACCTGTCGTTCTTCCGCCACCTCGTCGACGGCCTCCCGCCGCAGCGCCGCCAGTCCCTGCCTCCGACCCTGCGGCTCTACGTCGAGCTCGCCGACGCCGGCCGGATGGACGACCTGGTGCGAGCGGTCCGCGCCCGCCGGGGTGAGCGCGCGTGGGCCCAGGACGACCGCCGACTGCCGCAGCGGGCCCGCGACGAGGTCGCCGCCTACCGGCTCGAGCACGAGCTGGGCCTGGCCGGGCTGCCCCAGATCGTGCGGCACGCCGCGTCGCGGGCGGTCAAGTCGGTGCTGCCCCGCAGGGCCCGGGTCGCGCTCGCGACGCGGGGCTTGGGCAAGGGCACCGGGAGGGCCCGCTGACCGGCTCGGCGGGCCGGGCCACCACCGCGGTCCGCCGCCGTGCCCGTGGCGTACCCTCGGACCTCGGACCTGGCGTGCGGGTGTCCCCCCGGATGCCGGACCGGCATGTGCCACGGCATACGACAGGCAAGGACGCATGAGACTGATCACCCGCACGCAGGCCATCACGGGCAGGCGGAGCGTGCTCTGGACCCTCGTCCTGCGCGACCTGCGCGTCCGCTACTCCCGCAGCGTGCTCGGCTACGTGTGGACCGTGCTCGACCCGCTGCTGATGTCGCTCATCTACTACCTGGTCTTCGTGCACATCTTCCGCCGTGACGACCTCGGGCACGAGCCGTACTTCCTGTTCCTCCTCGTCGGCCTGCTGTCGTGGCAGTGGTTCTCCGGCTGCCTGACGGACACCTCCCGGGCGCTCATCCAGGAGGCCAAGCTGGTCCGCTCCACCAACCTGCCCCGTGAGATGTGGGTGCTGCGCGTGGTGCTGTCCAAGGGCATCGAGTACCTGCTGTCGCTGCCGGTTCTGCTGGCCTTCCTGGTGCTCTACCTGGTGCAGGGCGTGGCCGAGCTCAACGGCTGGGTCGTCCTGCTCCCGCTGGGCATCCTGCTGCAGGGCGTCACGCTGGTGGGCATCGGCCTGCTCCTCGCCCCCGTGACGGCCCTGGTGACCGACATGCAGCGCGTCATCCGCATCGTCATCCGGATGCTCTTCTACGCCACGCCGGTGATCTACGCCAACCAGCTCGTGCCCGAGCCCTACGACAAGGTCGCCTGGCTCAACCCGCTGACGGGCATCCTCGAGCTCATGCGGGCCGGCTTCTTCTCCCACGACCAGTTCCCCATCGTCTGGGGCGCCGTGGCCGTGTCCGCAGTCCTGTCCGTGGTCCTCCTCCTGCTCGGCGTGGCGGTCTTCGGCCGGCTCGAGCGTGCCGTCCTGAAGGAGATCTGATGGCAGAGCCGGTCATCTCCGTCAACGGGCTCGGGATCGAGTTCTACCGGTCGCGGCGGCGCCGGATGCAGCTGCGCGAGCTGCTCTTCCATGGCCGCAGCGGAGCCCCCAAGGAGACCTTCTGGGCGCTGCGCGACGTCACCTTCGACATCTACCCCGGCGAGGCGGTCGGCCTCGTGGGTGGCAACGGCGGTGGCAAGAGCACCCTGCTGAAGATGATCGCCGGCGTGCTGCTGCCCGACGAGGGGTCGGTGCGGGTCGACGGCGGCGTGGCGCCGCTCATCGAGCTCACCGGCGGCTTCGTCGGCGAGCTCTCGGCGCGCGACAACATCTACCTCACGGCCGGCCTGCACGGGCTGAGCAGGGCACAGGTCGACGAGCGCTTCGACGAGATCGTCGACTTCGCCGGCCGGGAGGTGCGCGAGGGGCTCGACACGCCGTACCGGCACTTCTCGTCGGGCATGAAGGTGCGCCTCGGCTTCGCCGTCATCACCACCCTGGACGAGCCGATCATCCTCGTCGACGAGGTGCTCGCCGTCGGTGACCGCGCCTTCCGGGAGAAGTGCTATCAGCGGATGGAGTCGCTGCTCGCGCAGGGCCGCACGCTCTTCCTCGTGTCCCACTCCGAGAACGACCTCAAGCGGTTCAGCACCCGCGGCCTGTACCTGCGCAAGGGCCGCCTGATGATGGACGGCCCCATGCTCGAGGTGCTCGACCGCTACAACGCCGACATGGACGCCGGGGCGTGACCGCGTCGGCAGCCCCCTCGGCAGGCCCCTCGGTGGGCAACGAGGCGTCCCGGGCCGTCCACGGCTACACCGCAGGAGCCGACGTCGTCCTGCTCGGCGCAGGTGGCGCGGGCATGGCGGCATCGCTCGCCGGCCTCGGGTTCGGCGCGCCCCCGGTGCGCCTCAGCGGGTCGCTGCCGGACATGCTGCGGTCACTCGCAGAGGTGCTCTGCGAGGGCGAGGCCGCCCCGGCCGTCGTGGCCGCGGCCGACCTCGACATCACCGGCGTGGCGCTCCTCGACCTGCTCGACCGCCCCGGCGTGCGAACGGCGGCGCTCGTGGCCGACCCCTTCGCGGTCGCCGAGGGCCGGGACGAGGCGGCCCGGGTGCGGGTCGGGGGGGACGGCCGGCTGGTCGAGTCGGTCGGCACGGCCGCCCACGCGGTCAGCGCACCCACCCACGCGCTCCCGGGGGTGCTGCGGATCGCCGCCGGCGACCGGGCCGAGGCGGCCCGGCTGCTGCGTGAGGCTGCCGGCCACGCCGGCCCGGCTTGGGGGAGCGACGCTCTGGCCGCCGTGCTGCTCGTGCTCGTCCGGGGCGGGTTGCCCGTGCAGGCGTCCGAGCTCGGGCCCTTCGACTGGTCCCGCGGGGCGGTGCGCGCGAAGGGGGCGGCGGGCGACCCGTGGCGACAGCGCCTGCGCGGGGCGTCCCGCGGTGGTGACGGCTTCTTCTCCACGTTCGCCGTGCGCCCCCTCTCGCGGCGGCTGACCGCGGTCGGGCTGGCGCACGGGTGGACGCCCAACGGGGTCACCGTGGTCTCCCTGGTGCTCGGGCTCGTGGCGGCCGGCCTGGTGGCCACGGGGGCCTGGTGGGCGTGGGTGGTCGCGGCCGTCCTGCTGCTCGCGGCGCTCGTGGTCGACTGCGTCGACGGCGAGATCGCGCGGTTCACGCGCAGGTTCAGCCCCCTGGGCGCCTTCCTCGACGCGGTCGGCGACCGCGTCAAGGAGTATGCCGTCGTGGCGGCGGTCGCCGCCGTGGCCGTGCGCGAGGGGGAGCCGGGCTGGCCGCTGGCGGTCGCGGTGCTGGCCGCGGTGACGGTGCGCCACCTCGAGGACTACGCCTACGAGCACCGGCTGGGCTTCGCCCGGCGCAGCAACCCCGTCTTCCTGCCCGTGGACGAGAGCGGAGACGGCGGCCCTTCCGGTGCGAGGGGCACCCTGCCCGAGCCGGCCGGGCGGCGGGCGCGGGCGGTGCACTGGGCGAAGAAGGTCGTCCACCTGCCCATCGCCGAGCGCTACCTGCTCATCGCGCTCACGCTGCTCACCCGCCGCCCGATGCTGGTCCTGTGGACCCTGCTCGTCGCCGTGGTGGTGGCCGTGCTCTGGACCCAGGGCGGCCGGGTGGTGCGGGTGCTCGTGCGCCGCGACCCGTCTTGGTCCTCGGTCACGCCGGGCAGCGGCCCTGGCCACCTCGACCACCAGCTCGACCTCGGGCCAGTGGCCCGCCTGGCCGGCCGCCTGGGGCGTGCCACCTTCCCCGTCGGGCTGGCCGGGGCGGGCATCCTCACCCTCCTCGTCCCGCTGGCCCTGTGGTTCGACTCCGTCGGGGCGGCCCTCGCGCTCGCCCTCGTCGGCAGCGTCCTCGTCGGGCTGGGGTGGCAGCCCCCTGTGCACCACCCCCTCGGCTGGCAGGCGCCGGCGGCCCTGTGGGTCGCCGAGGTGCTCGTGGTGGGCCTGGTGGTACACCACGTCGTCGGTGTCATGAGCGCCGCCGCCTACGCGTACCTGAGCGCCGTCGCCTACCACCGCTACGACGTCGTCTACCGGCTCCGCGACACCGGCACGCCGCCTGCCCCGTGGCTGACGTTGGCCGGGGGCGGGACCGACGGGCGGGTCATCGTGGTGCTGCTGCTCGCCCTCCTCGCCCCGGGGGCGGTCGTCCCCGTGCTGTGGGCGCTCGCGCTGCTGCTGGCCGCGCTCTACCTCGGCGAGTCGATCCGGGGCTGGCGGACGTGGATCGCCGGTCAGCGCACCGCTCAGGCAGAGGTGCCGGCGTGAGCTCCCCGGCGCACGACCCGACGGACAACCACCCCGGCCTCGCCCAGCTGCGGGCGGTCGCCCAGCCGCCGGAGCACATCGCGCGCTACAACGCCGAGCACTGGGCCGGTGCGCTGTACATCCGCCACCTGAGCATCTACGCGACCAGGGCCCTGCTGCCCACGGGCATCAGCCCCAACGGGGTCACCTGGCTGATGATCGCGGTCGGCGTCCTGGGCGCCTTCGCCCTGCCACTGCCGGGACTGGTCGGGCCGCTGCTGTGCGCCCTGGCGATGCAGGTGCAGATCCTCCTCGACTGCAGCGACGGCGAAGTCGCCCGCTGGCGGCAGCGCTTCTCGCCGGCCGGCATCTACCTCGACCGGATCGGCCACTACGCGACGGAGGCGGCCATCCCCGTGGCGCTCGGGCTGCGCGCCGACGCCTGGTCGGCCACGGACCCGCTGCGGGTCGGCGGCTGGACGGTGCTCGGCCTGCTCGTCGCGGTCGTCGTGCTCATGAACAAGGCGTTCACCGACCTCGTGCACGTGGCGCGGGCCAAGGCCGGACGACCGCCCCTCGAGGACGTCGCGGCCACGACGCGCTCGAAGGTCTCGGGCCTGGCCGCCGTCCGGCGGGCCATGGGGTACCTGCCGGTCTTCCGGGCCTTCGTCGCCGTCGAGGCCTCGCTCCTGGCGTTGGCGGCGGGGCTGGTGGACGTCCTGCGAGGCGACCTGCTGGGCACCCAGGTGCTCGTGGTGGTGATGGTGCCCCTGGCGCTCGTGACCGCGGGGGGCCACCTGGTCGGCGTGCTCACCAGCTCGAGGCTCGACTGATGGCGGGAGCCGGCCCCCGGACCCTCGTCGTGCAGTGGGCCCAGGAGCACGGCGAGGTCGGCGGTGTGCTCACCAGCCACACCCAGCTGACCGCGCAGCTGCGGGACGAGGGCAGCGAGGTGCTCTACGTCGACACCGGCTCGGCCCGCCGGGCCCTCGGCGCCCTGCCGAGGCTCTGGCAGCGGCCGGCGCTCCACCTGTTCCACATCACCCGGCTATGGAGGGCCATCGTCCTCGCCCCGGTCTTCGCCCTCCAGCGCGGGCGCACCGTGCTGGTCCTGCACTCGGGGTCGGTCGCGGGGCAGCTCGCGTCGATGGGCCGCGTCCGGGCGGCCCTGCTGCGGGTGTCCCTGGCGGCCTACGACGAGGTGTGGGCGGTCAACGAGGAGATCGGCCGGCTCCTTCCTCCCGGCTCGCGGGTGGTGCGGGTGGTGACACCGTTCGCCGTCGAGCCCGCGGCGGGGGAGGGGCCGCAGCGGACCGGCCACCTCATCAGCCTGGCGACGAACGCAGGCCTGCCGCACTACAACGCCGAGCTCGGGGTCGAGGCGGTGCGGCGGGTGCGCGAGGTGTGGCCCGACGCCACCCTGCGGATCCTCGCCTACGGCCACGACGGCGACGCGATGGCGCGCCTGCGGTCCGCCGTCTACCGCCTCGACTGGGTGGACCTCAGCTTCGACGCCGGCCCGGCCGAGGTGCGCGCGGTGCTGGAGCAGTCGGCCGTCTTCCTCAGGCCCACCAGCTGGGACGGCGACTCCGTGGTCGTCCGCGAGGCCCTCGCCCTCGGCGCCCGCGTGGTCGCCTCCGACGTGGCAGCGCGCCCGCCCGGGGTGGAGCTGGCCCCGCTCGACGCCGCCGCCCTCGCCGAGGCCGTGCTGCACGGCGGACGGAGGAGCACCGGCGAGGGGCTGGCCACCACCAGCCTCCTGGAGGCGGTCCACGGTGCCGTGGCCGCGATGCGGCCCTCAGCGTGACCGGACGGTAGCCTCTCGGCAAAAGGACGTGCCACCGCGCACGGACGACGGCCCCGAGGGGCCCGGCACAAGGTCTCGCACCGGCATACCCAAGGAGCATTGGTGAGCACTCGCACCGTCATCACGTTCGGCACGTTCGACGTGCTGCACGTCGGCCACATCCGAGTCCTCAAGCGAGCCGCGGAGTACGGCGACCGCCTCGTCGTCGGTGTCTCGGCGGACGAGCTGAACATCAAGAAGAAGGGCCGGGCGCCGGTCTTCGACCAGGACGAGCGGCTCGAGATCCTCAGCAGCCTGAAGATGGTCGACGAGGTGTTCCTCGAGGAGTCGCTGGAGAAGAAGCGCGACTACATCGTCGAGCACAACGCGCAGGTCCTCGTCATGGGCGACGACTGGGCCGGGAAGTTCGACTGGGTCTCCGACGTCTGCGAAGTCGTCTACCTGCCGCGGACCCCGTCAGTCTCGACCACGGGGCTGATCGAGCACATCGCCAAGATCTCCCGCTGACCCCTCCGGGGCACCCGGCGCCGCGGGCCCGCCGGCACCGGTGGGGCCCGTCCCCGTCGCCGGGGAGCCCGGCGACGGGTAGTCGCGCTCGGCCTCGTCGAGGGCCAGGCGCCGCGCGAGCTTGGTGTACCGCGTCTCGATCTCCCGGAACCGCAGGTAGGTGGTCACCGTGAAGCTGAGGAAGGCCACCACCAGCGCGTAGAGCACCATGTCGGTGCCTCGGCCGACGCCGACAATCGTGGCGATCCGGTTCCACACTGCGGGGAAGAGGATCGACACGACGGCGAACCCGGCGAAGAGCAGCAGGCCGAGTCGCCGGATCGCCTGGGAACGGGCGCCCCGGGAGCGGAACAGCCTCGCCACCACCGCGATGACGACGATGATCAGCAGGACCTGGATGAGCAGGATCTTCATCGCAGGATCAGCTCCACGAGGATGTTGACGGCGTTCCAGAGGGACTGGCCCTTGGCGCGAGAGTAGTCGGTGTACAGCACGTGGACGGGGGACTCCCCGTAGCGGATGCCGAGGCCGCCGATCTGCGCGACCAGCTCCGACGCGTGCGCCATGCGGTTCTGCGTGATCGACAGGCGTGAGACCACGTCGCGCGAGATCAGCCGCAGGCCGTTGTGCGCGTCCGTGAGCTTCGTGCGGGTGGTCAGGTTGGTGTAGGCGACGGCCATCCGGAGCACGAGCCGCTTCAGGGCGCCGGCCTCCGTGCGCTTGTCGAGGAAGCGGGAGCCGAAGACCACGTCGAGGTCCTCTGCCCTGGCCTTCTCGAGCATCGCGACGACGTCGGAGACCTGGTGCTGGCCGTCGGCGTCGAAGGTCACGACCCAGCGCATGTCGGGCCGGGACAGCGCGTACTCGAAGCCGGTCTGGAGGGCCGCGCCCTGGCCGAGGTTGACCGGGTGGCGCACCACCACGGCCCCGGCCGCATGTGCTGCGGCGGCCGACCCGTCGCTGCTGCCGTCGTCGACACAGACAACGTTCGGGCACGTCGCGAGGACGTCGCGCACCACTTCCGCGATGACCTGTTCCTCGTTGAACAGGGGGATCACGAACCACGTGTCCTGCACGCGTTCCTCCTCTGAATGGCCGATGACCGAGCCAGTGTAGGGGGACGCAGAGGTCACAAAACGGTCGACCTCTGGTGGTTCCACTGGAACCAGCGTGTCTGATGGGAGATGGTGGCCGCTCTGTGACAAATGAGCCGATCCGGCGGCGCGCGTGAGGGAGCTGACTGTGACGACACCCACCCATCGGACCCCGGTCGCACGCCGAGTCGCCGGGGTGGTCGGACTCACCCTGCTGTTCGGGTCGCTGCCGGTGTCGGGAGCCTGGTCGCTGAAGGAGGCACCGAGACCGCGTCCGGTGAAGACCGCCGTGACGAGGGTGCCGCTCTCCGTCGTGAAGAGCGCGCCGCCGGGCGCGTCCCCTTCCTCCTCGGGCTCATCGGGGACCGCTCGCGGCACGGCGACGCAGGAGGGCGCCGTGCTGTCAGCCGCACCGGTGGACCTGCCGACGGACCTGGCCGTGGTGGGGGCCACGTGGGCGGCAGGCTCACCGGGCGACACCCCGCAGGCGCGCGTCCGCACGGCCGGCACGTGGGGGCCGTGGCAGGACCTCGAGGTCGACGACGACCACGGACCCGACAGCGGCCGACCCGAGGGCGCCGGCGCGCGCAGCGGCTCGGCCCCCCTCGTCGTGACCTCGGCCGAGCAGGTCGAGGTCCGCATCGTCTCGAGCGACGGGAGCCTCCCCGAGGACGCGCGGGTCGAGGTCATCGACCCGGGCACGTCGCCGGCCGACGCCCCCGCCGCGTCGGGGCCGCCGGCCTCGGCCTCGGCCGCCGCGGCGAAACCGACGATCTACACGCGTGCACAGTGGGGCGCCGACGAGTCGAAGCGGACCGGGAGCCCGTCCTACGGGCAGGTCCAGCTCGGCTTCGTGCACCACACCGACGGCAGCAACACCTACTCCGCCGAGCAGGTCCCCGGCATCATCCGCGGCATCTACACGTACCACGTGAGCGGCCAGGGCTGGAGCGACATCGGCTACAACTACCTCGTCGACCGCTTCGGCAGGATCTGGGAGGGCCGTTACGGCGGCATCGACAAGGCGGTCATCGGGGCCCAGACCAAGAACTTCAACTCGTGGTCGACCGGGGCGTCGGTGGTGGGCAACTACGAGTCGACGGCGGTGCCGTCGGCGGTGACGAGCGCGCTGGCCAAGCTCTTCGCGTGGAAGTTCACCCTCGCCGGGATCCCGGCCACGGGCACCGTCGTCGCCGGCGGCAAGACCTTCAACCGCATCTCCGGCCACCGCGACGGGTTCCAGACGGCGTGCCCCGGCGCCAGCCTCTACGCCCGGCTCCCGTCGATCCGCAGCTCGGCGACCGCCCTCCAGGGGGCGCTGGCCCCCACGCCGGTGGCCCGCGACGTCGACCGGAACTCGCAGCCGGACGTGGTCACCCTGCCGGCCTCGCCGGGCACGCAGGGCGCCCTGCGCCTCTCCAGGGGCCACAACGTCAAGCCCGTGCGCTCGTGGACGCGCATCGGGAGCGGGTGGAACGGCCTGACGCTGGTCACGATGACGCCGGACGTCTCCGGCGACGGCAAGCCGGACGTGCTCGGCGTGGAGCCGGGAGCGGGGCGGCTGCGGGTCTACCGCGGTGACGGCCGCGGAGGCTTCCTGGAGCGCACCACGTACGGCACGTGGTGGAACCTCTTCCGTGAGCTGGTCCCGGCCGGGGACCGGACGGGCGACGGGCACAACGACCTGCTCGGCATCACCAAGAGCGGCGAGCTGCGCCTCTACCCCGGTCAGGGCAACGGGGTGTTCAGCGCCTCCCGCCTCCTCGACCCGGGCTGGGGGTCGTACCGCGGCCTGCTGTCCATGGGCGACCTGAACGGCGACGGGCGACCCGACCTGCTTGCCACCGACTCCGGCACCGGCGAGCAGCGGATGTTCGCCGGCACGGCCGACGGGGGAGTGGCGGCTGGTGTGCTCTGGGGCCGGGGCTGGGACACCGTCACCGCGACGGACGGCGGCGGAGACCTCGACGGCGACGGCAACCCCGACCTGCTGGCCCGCGAGCCCGGCGGCCGCATGCGCACCTACTACACGAGCAGCCGCGGCACGTGGGAGCGGTGGAACTACTGGGGGTCGGGCTGGCACGAGCTCAACGGCCTGTCCTCCGGGGTCGACTTCAACGGCGACGGCCGCGTCGACATCCTCGGCGTGTACCCCGAGACCTACAACGGCGCGCTCCTGCTGTACCCCGGCACCGGTGCCCGCGACCTCGCGGACTCGGAGGCGCTCGACCCGGTGCCCGGCGCCGACCTGGCCAGGATCGCCGGCGACATCGACGGCGACGGGTATGCCGACATGGTGGTGCGCGTCCCGGCCCGCCGGTCGCTGGAGGTGCTCCGCGGCCGTGGCAACGGGCGCTTCAACGCGCCGGTGGTGATGGGCACCGGGTGGAACGAGTTCACCATGATCGAGCCGGTCGCCGACATGAACCGCGACGGCGTGCCCGACGTGGTGGCCCGCACCTCCACCGGTGAGGTCTGGCTCTACCCGATGACGCGTTCGCTGCGGTTCCTGCCGCGCTTCCGCATCGCGACGGGCTGGGGAGGCATGGTCAGCATCGCCGGGGCGGGTTCGTTCAACGCCGACGCGAACGGCGACATCGTGGCGCTGACCAGCACCAAGTCGCTGGTCCTCTACCGAGGGGCCGGGGCCGGGTCCACGCTGCTCGACCAGACCGTCCTGAAGTCCGCGCAGTCCGACCTGACGCGCATCGTGGGCGTCGACGACTTCAACGGCGACGGCTACAAGGACGTCATGGCGGCCGGAGCGGCCGGAAAGCTGTGGCTCTACGCAGGCACGCGGACGGGGACGCTCGAGGCGTCGCGCCAGTCCGTCCACACGAACCAGGGAGCAGGACATGTCATCGGTTAGCCCAGTGCGGCGGTTGGTCGCCACCGTCGCGACAGGGGCTGTGCTCCTGGCTGCGGGCGTGGCGACGGCGCTTCCGGCGCAGGCGGAGGAGACCTACCCGCGACCGCCGTCGGGCACCATGTACCTGTCCGGCCACGGCTGGGGCCACGGCCACGGCATGTCGCAGTACGGCGCGCTCGGCGCCGCGCGGCAGGGCAGGACCTGGCAGCAGATCGTCGACTTCTACTACCCGAACACCGACAGGACCTCCATCGGCAACCCGCTCATCCGCGTGGACGTGCGGGCGCACCTCGCCAACACCACGCGGGTCGTCGCCGAGGCGGGGCTGCGGGCGTCCTTCGGCAGCGCCTACTCGCAGTCGAGCTCGTTCTCCCTGCCCCACGAGACCTCTGGGGGCGTGGCGGTCAGGGAGTGGCGCGTGGTGCGCCCGGCGCTGCGGCCGGGAGTCGCGTCGAAGCCGGTCCTGCAGTACGTGCTCGCCGACGGGTCGGTGAAGACGTCCCCGCAGACCCCGCCGGGCCCGCAGATCAACATCACGAACCCGAGCACCGGGCTGACCCGGGCCATCGCGACCTCCGGGGCGGTCCGCGCCTACCGGGGCGAGGTGCGCGGCGCGCTGGTCGGTGACCCGGGCGAGGAGGTCCTGGTGCCGATCGCGGCGCTGCCGATGGACCTCTACCTGCGCAGCGTCGTCCCCAGCGAGATGCCCGCCTCGTGGGACGCCAACGCCCTCGGAGCGCAGGCGGTGGCGGCGCGCAGCTACGCCAACTACGGACGCGAGCACCCGCGCAACGCGGCGTTCTACGACACCTGCCCCACGCAGCAGTGCCAGGTCTTCAACGGCTACTCGCTGACCAGCGGCGGCACGACCACCACCTACGAGTACGCCTCGACGAACAACGCGATCGCCGCCACCGCGGGCGTCGTGCTGAAGTACAACGGCGCCACCGCCTTCACCGAGTTCAGCTCGTCCAGCGGCGGGTGGAGCGCCGACGGCGGCAAGCCGTACCTCCTGGCCCAGTCCGACCCCTACGACGGTGTCGCGGCCAACCCCAACCACGACTGGCGCACGTCGGTCTCGGCCTCGGCGATCGAGTCGGCGTGGCCCCAGGTCGGCACGTTCACCCAGCTGCGCGTCACCGCCCGTGACGGCAACGGCGAGTGGGGAGGGCGGGTGAGGACCGTGGTGCTCGAGGGCACCAAGGGCTCGGTCACCGTCAGCGGCAACGGGTTCCGCATGGGGTTGGGGCTGAAGAGCGAGTGGTTCAAGCCGGACTCGCTCGTGTCCTCGCCGTCCTTCCCGCGCGACCTCTCCGGCGACGGCCGGGGTGACATCGTCGCCGTCCACGCCAACGGTGGCGTGCTGTGGCTCTACCGGGGCCGTGGCGACGGGACGTTCACCGCCGCCAAGACCGTCAACTCCTCCGACTGGCGCGACATGCGGCTGGCCTTCACCGCGGGCACGTGGAACCTCGACCGTCTCGCCGACGTCATGGCCATCTGGCCGGACGGCTCGCTCTACTACTACGCCGGCCGCGACGGTGGGGGCATCTCCGGCGGCAGGAAGGTCGCCTCCGGGTGGCAGGTCTACAACCTCGCCTTCCCGGTGGGCGACTTCGACGGCGACAACTGCACCGACCTCATGTCCCGGCGGGCCGACGACGGCACCCTCTGGCTGCACAGCTCCAACTGCGTCGGCGCCCTCAAGGGCAGCCTCAAGGTGGGGAGCAGCGGATGGGGCGCCTTCACCCAGGTCTTCAGCCCCGGGGACTTCAACGGCGACGGCTCGAGCGACGTCCTGGCCCGCTCCAGCGCCGGCACGCTCTTCCTGTACCCCGGCGACGGGAAGGGCGGCTTCCGGTCCCGCGTCGTGGTCTCGAGCGGCTGGAACGGCTACGACACGCTGTTCTCGGTCGGGGACGCCGGCTCGGACAGGAAGGCCGACATCATCGGCCGCGACGCGGCCGGCACCCTCTGGGTGTGGCCCGGCAACGGCAGGGGCGGCGTCGGCACCCGCTTCAAGGTCAGCTCCGGGTGGTCGGGCCTGTACGCGCTGCTGCGCTGACGCCCGGACGGCACACCCGGCATACCTGGCACGCCCGGCACGCCTGGCTCGGGCAGCGCGAAGGGGCGGGACCCAGCAGGGTCCCGCCCCTTCGCGTCGTGGTCCGGTGCGCCGGTCAGGCCAGGTCGACCGTGAACGCCGGCTCGGTCCGCTCGCGGACCTCGTCCTCGGTCACGCCGGGGGCCAGCTCGCGCAGCACCAGGCCGTCGTCGGTGACGTCGAAGACGCACAGGTCGGTGATGATCCGCTCGACGACGCCGCGGCCGGTGTAGGGCAGCGAGCACTCGTCGACGATCTTGTAGGAGCCGTCCTTGGCGTTGTGCTCCATCAGGACGATGACCTTCTTGGCGCCGTGGACGAGGTCCATCGCGCCGCCCATGCCCTTGACCATCTTGCCGGGGATCATCCAGTTGGCGATGTCGCCCTTGGCCGAGACCTGCATCGCGCCGAGGATCGCGGCGTCGACCTTGCCGCCCCGGATCATCCCGAACGAGGTGGCCGAGTCGAAGAACGAGGAGCCCTTGCGCAGGGTCACGGTCTCCTTTCCGGCGTTGATGAGGTCGGGGTCCTCTTCTCCCTCAAAGGGATACGCGCCGACGCCGAGGATGCCGTTCTCGGACTGGAGCACGATCTCGACGTCGTCGGGCACGTAGTTCGGCACGAGGGTGGGCAGTCCGATGCCGAGGTTGACGTAGGCGCCGTCGGAGAGCTCCTCGGCCGCGCGGGCCGCCATCTGCTCACGGGTCAGGGCCATCTCAGGCCTCCTGGTTCTGGTCGGCCGCGGCGGGGCGGGGGCGGGTGGTGCGGCGCTCGATGCGCTTCTCGGCGGCCTGCTCCGGCGTCAGCGGCAGCACCCGCTGCACGTAGATGCCGGGCAGGTGGATCTCGTCGGGGTCGAGCTCGCCGGGCTCGTAGAGCTCCTCGACCTCGGCGATGGTGACGCGTCCGGCCATGGCGCACAGCGGGTTGAAGTTGCGGGCCGACTTGTTGAAGACGAGGTTGCCGTGCCGGTCGCCCTTCCACGCCCGCACCAGGCCGAAGTCGGCCACGATGGCGCGCTCGAGGACGAACTCCTTCTCCTCGCCGTCGACCTCGAAGACCTTGGTCTCCTTGGGCGGCGAGGCCACCGCGACGGAGCCGTCGGTGTTGTAGCGCCACGGCAGGCCGCCCTCGGCGATCTGCGTGCCGGCACCGGTGATCGTGTAGAAGCCGGGGATGCCGGCGCCGCCGGCGCGCAGCCGCTCGGCGAGGGTGCCCTGCGGCGTCAGCTCGACCTCGAGCTCGCCCTGGAGGTACTGGCGGGCGAACTCCTTGTTCTCACCGACGTACGACGACACCATGCGCCGGATGCGCTTGTCGCGCAGCAGGATGCCGAGTCCCCAGTCGTCGACGCCGCAGTTGTTGGAGATGGCCTCGAGGTCGCTCACCCCCGCGTCGTGCAGCGCGGCGATGAGCACGCTGGGCACACCGCACAGGCCGAACCCACCGACCGCGAGGGAGGAGCCGTCGACGATCCCGTCGATGGCCTCGGATGCTGAGGAGACGACTTTGTCCATGGGCCGGACTCTAGCGCCGCGACTCACGGCACCGGGCGTGGGCCCGCGCCACCGCTCGCGCCGAGGCACGTGGTCCCGCCACACGTCCAACGGGCCGGTTCCGGCATCCCCGGCGCGGACGCGCCCTGGACGGCATCAGCCGTTCGGCCGATGGGGAGCGAAATTCCACGTCTGTAGTTCGACGGAAGCGGTTGTGGCCTGATTGAACCAGTGGGACAAATGTCTGGCTCGGGGACTGCAGGGACGTCTGGGGACTCTGGGTGTTGTGCCTTTTGCGTACCGATCCGCCCCCTGCGACCCGAGGTGGCGACGTCACAAGGAGTGCCCGTGTCCTTCGCCGCCCGCGCGTTCGGTGCCCTGTCCATCCCCGTCCTCGGTGTGCCCCTCGTGGCGGGTGGCGCGCAGGCGGCCTCCGTGCCCAAGCCGCCGACGAAGTCGCTCCCGACCGCCCTCGACATCGCCCCGCCCTACAACGGGCAGAAGGTCTGCGACCCCCACGCCAAGCCGGGCGTGGTCGCCTTCGCCGAGCTGATGGTGGCGCACTACAAGGTGGGCTCGGCGGCGCCGTGGTACATCGAGCGGAGCTGCAACAGCGGGGTCACCGAGCACTCCGACGGCCGCGCGTGGGACTGGATGCTCAACGCCGGCAACGCAGACCAGAAGGCCATCGCCGACTCGGTCGTCACGTGGCTGACCGCGCCCGACGCCCAGGGCAGGCCGGGCGCGATGGCCCGGCGCTTCGGGATCATGTACATCATCTGGAACAAGCGGATGTGGCGCGCCTACGACCCGGCGCGCGGGTGGGCGGCCTACTCCGGCTCCTCGCCCCACACCGACCACATCCACTTCTCGTTCACGTGGGACGGCGCGATGAAGCGCACCTCCTGGTGGACCGGCAAGGCGGTCACCACCATCGACCCCGGCCCCGCGCCGGCGAAGCCGAGCCCGAGCGCCCCTCCCACGGCGCCGACCGGTGTCTACGCCATCCTGGTGCAGGGCAGCACGGGCTCCGACGTGGCGCTCGCCCAGAAGGTGATCGGCGTGCCGGCGGACGGCCACTTCGGCCCCGTCACGCTGGCGGCGCTGAAGAAGTGGCAGGCGGCGAACAAGGTGCCGGTCACCGGCCGGCTCGACGCGGCCACCTGGGCCAGGATGGTCGCCCTCGGCAAGGTGCCGGCCCGCGGCTCGGTGCAGCCGGGCGCCGCCAAGCCGGCCACCCCGTCGACGACGGCCAAGCCGGCCACCCCGCCCCAGGCAGCCAAGCCGGCCACCTCGCCGCTCGCCCCCTACGCGGGCACGACCCTGCGGAAGGGGTCCACGGGCGCCGCGGTCGTCGCCCTCCAGAAGGCCCTCAAGATCACCGCCGACGGCCACTTCGGCCCCCAGACCGACGTCGCCGTGCGGGCGTTCCAGAGCCGGTCGAAGCTCACGGTGAACGGCATCGTGTCGGCGTCGACGTGGAAGGCACTGATGGGGCAGGGCGCCGGCACCGCCTCGACCCCCTCGCGCGGCACGGCCCGGCCGCCCGTGCAGAGCACCCCGCCCAAGGTGGCCGTGAAGCCGTCGTCCACCACGGCATACACGGCCGTCTCGAAGGTGGTGCTGCGGCAGGGGTCCACGGGCACCGCCGTGCGCGTGCTCCAGCGCGCCCTCGGGGGCTTGGCCGTCGACGGCCACTACGGTCCCCGCACCACCGCGGCCGTCGCCGCGTTCCAGAAGGCGCACAAGCTCAAGGCCACCGGCGTGACCGACGCGAAGGTGTGGAAGGCCCTCGAGGCCCGCGACTACCCGCTGCTGGCGTACCGGGGGACCGTCCTCAAGAAGGGTTCCACGGGCACCGCCGTGGTGGTGCTGCAGAAGGCGCTGCGGGTGGGGGCCGACGGCATGTTCGGACCGCAGACCGAGGCCGCCGTCAAGGCGCTCCAGGGGCGCGCCAAGATCGCCCGCACCGGTGTGGTCGCCTCGCTGACCTGGCAGGCGCTCGAGGCGGAGCTGCGCCGTCGCTGACCGGCGTCAGCCCACCCGGGTGACGCCCTCGGCCTCGACGCGAGCCTGGTCGCGCTCGGCCTCGGCCGGCCCGCGCGAGAGCACGAGGGAGCCGTCGAGCGCCCACACGGCGAGCGCGTCGCGCAGCACCTGCTCGAGGTCGGTGGAGCGGGTGTGCAGGCGGGTGCCCAGCGGCCAGTCCTGCCCGGGCACGACGGCGCCGTATGCCGTGGTGCCGGCGGACGTGCGCAGCGCGGCGTCGTCCGCGGACGGCTCCTCCCAGGCGACGAACTGGTCGCCGAAGGAGGGGAGCTCGCGCGCCTCGTCGACGACACCGGCGGGCGCACCGCCCGGAGCCGAGCGGGCCAGCGCGGGGAGCGTCACGAGCACGGCCGCGGTGGCGTCACCGGCGACCTCCGGGTCGTCGGTGACGGTGAGGTCGGCGTCCCCGTCCTCGAGGCTGACGCACCCGCCCACCGACCAGACGCCCAGCGCCCAGTAGAGCGCCCGCCAGTGCGGGGGCAGGGCGAGCCGCACAGTCGACCCGGGGGCGACGTCGAACTCGTCCTGCAGGGCGTTGGCGGCCTTGCTCACCCAGTTCGCGAGCACCTTGGCGCTCAGCTCGATCCGCTCACCCGCCGTCGGTCCCGGGGTGTCGTCGTACCACGTGACCCGCGGCTTGGCGGGGTCGGAGCGGAGCATCTCGGCGAGGACTTCGGCAGGGGTGCGTGGGGCGCGCATGGCCCCCAGCCTAGGAGCGATAGCGTGGCCGTCCGTGAGCAGCCGCGCGCCCCGCAGCTACCCGATGGCCACCGAGCCCACCGACCTGCCGCTCCTGCGGGGAGAGGCGTTCGCCGGTTGGCTGGTCGGGCGGGTGGTGGTCGCCGCGGCCGCCTGGGTGCTCCTCGGCGCCGCCGCCTGCGGGCTGCTCGCCCTGGCCGGCCTGTGGCAACCGCTCGTCGCGGCGGTCGTCCTGCTCGTGCTCGCCGCCGTCGCCGTCCGGGTCGCCGCCCTCGTCCCATCGCGCCCCATGCCGGTCTGGGTGGCGCTCGCCCTGGCGGTCGTGGCGCTGGGCACCACCCTGTGGGCCGGCCTCACCCACTCCGAGCAGGTCCTGCCCCGGCGTGACTCCGGCAGCTACCTGCAGTCCTCGCTCGAGCTGGCGCGCGGGCACGAGCGACCGATCGAGCTCTCACCCGAGTCGGTCGGCGGACCGGACGTGCTGCGCATCGACGGCATCACGCTCGACAGCCCGGCGTTCTACCAGGTCGGCACCCCCGAGGACCCCGCCATCCAGCCGCAGTTCCCGATCGGGCCGTCCGCGTGGTACTCGCTCGCGTGGTGGCTCGGCGGCGCCGGCGCAGCCTTCTGGGCCCCCGCCGTGCTCGGGGGGCTCGGCGTCCTCGCCTTCGGCCTGCTCGCTGCCCTCACCGTCGGGCCGCGCTGGTCGCCCCTGGCGGCGCTGGGGCTGGCGTTGTGCTTCCCGCTCCTGCACGTGAACCGGTCGACCTACAGCGAGCCGCTGGCGGTGCTGGTCCTCATGGCGGCGATGGCGGCGCTCGTGCAGGCGTCCCGGGCGGCGCGCGCGCGGGAGGTGGCGGTCGCCCGCGCTGCGGCCGCCGTGGCCGGGGGACTCGTCGGGGCCGGGGTCCTCGTCAGGGTCGACAGCCTGAGGGAGGTCGTGCTCCTCGTGCCGGTGGCCGCGCTCGCCGCGGCGCAGCGCCAGCCCCACGCCCGGTCGCTCCTGCTGGCAGCCGGTGGCTCCGCGGCGGCCGCCTTCGGGCTGACCTGGCTGACCTCGAGCGAGTACCTCAGGAGCATCGCAGGCTCGCTGCTGCCCCTGGTCGCCCTCGGTGTCGCCGTGGTGGTCGTCTGTGCCGCCCTGCTCCGGGCGGGGCGGCACCGCCGGCTCCCTGCGGCCGCCGCGCCCTGGCTGCTCCGGGCGGGTGCCGCGGCCGTCGTGCTCGTGGCCCTCGTCCTGGCCAGCCGGCCGCTGTGGCAGACCGTGCGCCAGTCCGCGGCCGACCCCGGCTCGCGGGTGGTGGCGGGGCTGCAGCTCCGCCAGGGTTTGCCCGTCGACGGCGGACGCACCTACGCCGAGCAGTCACTGGTCTGGATGTCGTGGTGGGTCGGGCCCGTCGCGCTGGTGATCGCCCTGGTTGCCGCGGTGGCACTGGTGCGCCGGGCGCTGCGCGCCTGGACCGCCGGACGCGACCTCCAGCCGTGGGTGGGGCCGCTCCTCGTGGGTCTCGGCTCCTCGGTGCTGACGTGGTACCGCCCGGGCATCACCCCCGACCACCCGTGGGCGGACCGCCGGCTCGTCATCGCCCTGCCGACGGTGATCCTCCTGGTCGTGGCCGCAGCGGCGGTGTGCACCCGCTGGTCGGCGCGCCGCATGCCGGCCCCGGTGCTGGTGGCGACGAGCGCCCTGGCGGTGCTCGCCCTGCTCGTGCCCACAGCGCTCGCCACCTGGCCGCACGCCACGGAGCGCGTCGAGAAGGGCGAGCTGGCCGCCGTCGAGCAGGTGTGCCGCTCGTTCCGCCCCGGGGACGTGGCCCTCATGGTCGACTCGCGCGCCGCCAACGAGTGGCCCCAGGTGCTGCGCGGCCAGTGCGGGGTGTCGGCCCTGTCGACCACCGGGGCGCTGCGCAAGGACCGGGAGGCGCTCGCCGACGCCGTCACCCGGGTGAGCCGGGCCGTCGAGGACCGGGGGATGCGCCTGGTGCTGCTCGGCGCCGACTCCGACGAAGGCGTGCGATCCCTCTCGTCAGGTGAGGTCGAGAAGGTGCTCGACACGACGGTGCTGGAGGACCCCCGGCTGCTCGAGCGCCGGCCCGACCACCTCGTCACCCTGCCGCTGCAGGTGTGGCTCGCCCCGGCCCGCTGACCCTGGGGCCTGCGGCTCAGCGGCGGGCGAGGGCCTCGCCCGCGTGCCGGCGCACGTGGGCGAAGGTGCTCCTGTCGGCGGCGACGATGATGCCGGAGACCCGGCTGCGCGGGCCGTAGACCGTGCCGTCCGGGTGCCCGACCCAGCCGCCGGCCTCGCGCACCATCAGCGAGCCGGGGGAGTGGTCCCAGGGGCTGTTGCGGCCGTAGAGCACGTAGTCGACGGCGCCCTCGATGAGCTTGGGGTAGTCGACCCCGCAGCAGACCCACGACCCGACGAGCGGGGGCATCGGCCCGAAGGAGTGGCCGCGCAGGGGCCACATCGACGTGCAGCCACGGGGCTCGTCGGCGTCGGCCACCGGCTTGCGGACGACGTGCTCGCCGTTGCGCCAGACGCCGGCACCCTTCTCGGCGACCCAGGCCACCTCGTGCTCGGGCTGCCAGATCCAGGCCCGCACCGTCTCGCCGGCGCGGGTCTCCGAGACCATCACGGCGTGGTCGGGTGAGCCGTGCACGAAGTTCTTGGTGCCGTCCACCGGGTCGACGGTGAAGGCGTGGTCGGCGGCGAGGTAGCGCTCGAGGACGGTCGGGTCGACCGAGGTCACCTCCTCGCCGAGGACGAAGGCGTCGGGGTAGGCGGCGTTGAGGGCCCGCGTCAGCAGCACCTCGGACTCCTGGTCCGCCACGGTGACCAGGTCGCCCGGGTTCTTCTCCATGACCTCGCCCGAGGCGAGGGAGCGGAACCGCGGCGTGATGACCTCGGCCGCGACGTCTTTCATCAGGTCAAGCACCGCGTTGGTGTCCACGGGTCCCACCGTTCCACACGGGCCCGGCTCGGCGTTAATCAGGGCGCCCCACGTGCCGGGTAGGCTCCTGAGCACGATGAACGAGCACACCGCCACCGACACCCCCTCGGCGCCCGCTCCGGCAGCGTCCCCGCCCACCGAGCCCCTCCCCGTCGACGCCGGCTTCGGTGCCCCGGCAGCGCCGGCCGGCCAGCCGGCATACGAGGACGCGCTCCGGGCGCCCGCGCAGGAGACGCCGACGGCCACCGAGGCCGGACCGCAGGAGACGGGCGGCACGCAGCCGCGGCCCTACGTCACCATCGTGCTGCCCTGCTTCAACGAGGGCGAGCACGTGCTGCGCGAGATCGACCGCATCACCGAGGCGATGAACGCGAGCGAGTTCACCTACGAGCTGCTCTGCATCGACGACGCGTCGACCGACAACACCCTCGAGGTGCTGAACGACGCGGCCCAGCGCTACGCCAACATCCGCGTGATGCCGTTCCGGCGCAACGGTGGCAGCGGCACGGCCCGTCGCATCGGCACCCAGCAGGCCTACGGCGAGATCGTCGTGTGGACCGATGCCGACATGACCTACGAGAACGAGCGGATCCCCGAGCTGGTGCGGATCCTGCGCGACGACGAGTCCTACGACCAGGTCGTCGGCGCGCGCACCACCGAGGAGGGCACCCACAAGTGGGCCCGGGTGCCGGCGAAGTGGCTGATCCGCAAGATCGCCGAGCGCCTGAGCAACCAGAAGATCCCCGACCTCAACTCGGGGCTGCGCGCGTTCCGGCGCGAGGTGTCGCTGCCCTACCTGCGGCTGCTGCCGCCCGGGTTCTCGTGCGTCACGACGATCACCCTGGCGTTCCTGCAGAACCAGCACGACATCAAGTACGTGCCGACGTCCTACGCCAAGCGCGCGGGCGAGTCGAAGTTCCACTTCGCGCGTGACGCCTACCGCTACATCCTCCAGGTGCTGCGCATGGTGATGTACTTCGACCCGCTCAAGGTGCTCATGCCGCCGGCCCTGTGGCTGTTCGTGATCGGCGTGGTCAAGGGCGTCGTCGACATGGTGCGTCACCCGTTCTACTTCCCTGCGAGCACCGTCCTGCTGGTGATCAGCGGCATCATGATCGGCACCCTGGCCCTGCTGGCCGACCTCGTCGTCAGATCCCGCGAGGGCGTGTGAGCGCGGCGGCCCTGCGGGTCGCCGTCGTCGGGCCGACCCACCCCTACAAGGGGGGCGTGGCTGCCCACACGACGACGCTGGCGCACGAGCTGGCCGAGGCGGGTCACGACGTCACGCTGGTGTCGTGGTCGCACCTATACCCGAGCCGGCTCTACCCGGGGGAGCAGGCCGTGCCGGGCGGTGCGCCGGACGTGCCGCCGTTCCCGCGCACCGTGCGCGCGCTGAGCTGGGCGCGGCCGGACACCTGGGTGCGCACCGGCCGTCGGCTGCGCGGGTTCGACGCCGTCGTCGTCGTGCACGTCATCCCGGCGGTCGTGCCCGCCCACCTCGCGATGCTGCGCGCGGCCGGGGTCGGCAGCCGCAGCGCCGACGCACCCCGGTCGGTCGTGGTCGCCCACAACGTCCTGCCGCACGAGACCCACCCGGGCGACCGGGCCCTGGTGCGCCGGCTCTTCGAGCGGGTCGACGCCGTGCTGGTGCACTCGGCCGAGCAGGCCCGCCTGGCGCACGAGCTCGGCGCGGCACGGGTGTCGCTGGCCGAGCTGCCTCCGCACCTGCCCGGCGGCGCGCCCGCCGAGCGCCCCGCCTACGAGGGACCCACGCGCCTGCTCGCGCTCGGCATCGTCCGCGAGTACAAGGGCGTCGACCTGCTCATGCGCGCCCTGGCGCGGGTGCCCGGCCCCACCCTGACGGTCGCCGGCGAGATGTGGGGGGAGGCCGGTGAGCGCGTCAAGGCACTGGCCCAGGACCCGCGCCTGCGCGACCGCGTCGAGGTGCACAGCGGCTACGTGCCGGCCGACCGGCTGGCCCCCCTGCTCGCCAGCCACGACGTGCTGGCGCTCACCTACCGCACGGCCACGGCCTCGCAGAACGTCCTGCTCGGCCTGAGCCACGGCCTGCCCGTGCTCGCCTCCGACGTGGGCACCTTCGGGAGCCAGGTGCGCGACGGGGTCGACGGCCTGCTCGTGCCCCCGGACGACGAGGACTCGCTCGTGGCGGCGCTCGAGCGCCTCGCCGACCCCTCGTATGCCGCACAGCTGCGGTCCGCGGTCGACGCCCCCGACCTCTCCGGGCCGTGGGCGACGTACGTCGGCACCCTCGAGGCGCTCGCCTCCTCGGAGGGGGCGGCGGAGGACGTCGTGGAGGAGGCCGCGCCACAGCCGCCCCGGCCGCCGCTCGCCTCGCTGCCGGCCCGGGCGGTCGACCGCGCGCGGAGCGCCCTGGCCGCCCGACGGCCCACCCTGTCGCTGCAGGCCTCCGACCTCCCGGAGTGGATCCGGGCCACGGACGTGCTCGCCGACGCCCAGGACGCCGACGACGCGCGCGACGTCGCGCGCCGGGCCGGCCTGCCCCGCTGCAGCGACGGCATCGCCGCCTGGGCCGCGCTCGGCGCCCTGGCCGCGATCGTCCGGGTCCGCGACGACGGCCGGCGCAGCGCCGTCATCGTCGACGAGTCCGGCAGCCGCTCACCGCTGTCGAGGTGGGTCCGCGCCATCGGCTTCGCGCCCGTCGAGCTCGACCTGACCGGTGGGCGGTCCTCCGTCGAGGTGCTCGACGTCGACACGGCCTCGCTCGACGTCATCGCCAGGCTGCACCCCGGCGGCTGCGACGCCGACGACGTCGACGAGGCCATGAGCCAGGCGTCGTGGGCGCTGCGCTCCGGCGGCCTGCTCCTGCTCACCCTGCCCATCGGACCGTCCGGGGCCGAGGGCGCCCTCGGCCCGGCCGACGTGCGCGGGGTCCTGGCACGCGCGCACGACCTCGGCTTCGTGCTGGTCGGCGACCTCGACCGCGACATCACCGAGCGGATGCGCCGCGCCGCGAGCGCCTCGACCTCGGCCGACGCGGCCTACGGCCTGCTGCGGCTGACGCTCCGGAGGCGCTGATGGCAGCGGTGCCGCGCCATCGGGTGCTCAACACGCTGCGCATCACCCTGGCGGTGCTGGTCACCGTCGCCGTGGCCGTCGCCGTGGCCCGCAACTGGACCGAGGTCTCCGCCGACCTGCGCAAGATCGACGCCGGTTCGCTGCTGCTGGCCGCGGGGCTGGTCGCGCTGGCCCCGATCCTCACGATGCTCGGCTGGCGCACCCTGCTCGCCGACCTCGGCTCCCCGCTCCACCTCGCGCCCGCCGGCGGCATCTTCTTCGTCGGCCAGCTCGGCAAGTACGTGCCCGGCTCCGTGTGGAGCATCGTTGCCCAGGCCGAGATGGGGGCACGGCTGCACATCCCGCGGCGCCGCTCGGCGGTCGTCGGACTCATCACCCTCGGCATCGCGGTCATCTGCGGCCTGGCCGTGGGCCTGCCCGCCCTGCCGCTGCTCTTCGGGCGCGACGACACCGAGGCGGTCGTGTTGGCCTTCGTGCTCGCACTCCCGCTGTTCGCCGTGCTGCTCTGGCCCCGCCTGCTGAACTGGGGGATCGCGCTGGGGCTGCGCCTCATGCGCCGCGAGCCGCTCGAGCACAGCCTGTCGGGTCGTGCCGTCCTGGTCTCGGCGACCTGCTTCATCGGCGCCTGGCTGGCCTCGGGGGCCCACGCCTGGGTGCTGGTCCGCGGTGTCGACGAGGCGGTCGTGTCCCCGCAGCGGCTGGCCCTGGTGTCGATCTGCGGCTTCGTGCTCTCCTCGTCGCTGGCCATGTTCACGTTCGTGCTCCCCGCGGGGGTCGGCGCGCGCGAGGGACTGCTGGTGCTCCTGCTCGCCCCGGTGACCTCGACCTCGGCGGCCACCGCCGTGGTGGTGCTGTCGCGGTTCCTCACCGTGGTCAGCGACATCGTCTTCGCGGCCGCCGGCTGGCTGTGGGCCCGTTCGCACCACCTGGTCACCTCGCGGCGCGAGCGGGTCGCGGAGGGTGTGCTGCTCGAGCTCGACGACGAGGTGCCCGACGCGTCCACGGCGTCGGGCCACAACCCGGCAGGCGGATAGGTTCCTCCCATGACCACTCCCGACAACCAGTCCGCGGCCCAGGTCGCCGCCCCGCCCGGTGGGCGTCTCCTCGGCGTGGCCAAGCGGGGCGCCGAGCGCCTGCTGTGGGGCCGCGTCGCCGTCCAGCGACGGGTCGAGCGGCGCCTGCAGGAGCGCGACGGGGAGTCGCGCCCGGTGCCGACCTCCGTGCCGCCGACCGGGGTGCTGCGCACCCGGGCGGAGTGGGAGAAGGCCGTCGCCGAGGCACGTCACCTCCGGCTGCCGCTGCACCGCGACCGGCCGAAGAACTGGGACGCCCTCGGGGCCGTCGCGGCCGTGCTGGCCCTCGCCGACGACGGGTCGCGTGCCGCGCGCGTCATGGACGCCGGGAGCGCCCGGTACTCGCCGGTCCTGCCGTGGCTGCGGCTCTACGGCCTCGGGTCCGAGCCCGGCTCGCTGCTCGGCATCAACCTCGAGTTCGGCGAGCCCACCCTCCGCGACGGGGTGGAGTTCCGCTACGGCGACGTGACCTCCACCGGCCTCGGCGACGGCTCGCTCGACGCCGTGACCTGCATGTCGGTCATCGAGCACGGGGTGCCGGTCGAGCCCTTCCTTGCCGAGACCGCCCGGGTGCTGCGCCCCGGAGGGGTGCTGTGCGTCTCCACCGACTACGACCAGAACCCGCCTGACACCGCCGGCCTCACGGCATACGGCACGCCGGTGCGGATCTTCGACCCGGCGCAGATCCGCGAGCTGGTGGCGGCCGCCGACCGCGTCGGCCTCGAGCTCGTCGGCGAGCTGACCGACGAGGCGCTGGCCCACCGCGAGCGGCCGGTGCGCTGGGCCCGGCTCGGCCTCGACTACACCTTCATCCTGTTGACCTTCCGCCGCCGGTAGGCGGCGACAGCGCCGCGACACGACGACAGTGCTGCGACACGACGACAGTGCTGCGACACGACGACAGTGCTGCGACACGACGACGGCGCCGGCCCCCGAGGGGGCCGGCGCCGTCGTCGTGGTGCCGAGGGGCGGGTCAGGCCGCGCCCGGCTCCTGGGTGTCGCTGGCCGGGTACTTCCTGATGAAGTCGACGACCACCGCGCCGGAGAGGTCGCCGCACATCTGGCGCTTGCCGGTGTCCTTGGCCCAGTGCGCGAGGGCGTAGGGCTTGTCGGCCGGGAAGGCCCCGCGCGAGCTGTCCCACTCGACGACGAGGAACTTGTCCTGCGCCTCGGGCTGCTTGTTGCCCTGCTCGGCGATGTCGCGCAGCAGCTGCTCCTTGCCCTTGGCCTTCTCGCCGTCGTACCAGAGCACCGTGTAGCCGTGCTCGAGGTTGTGCACGAGGGTCTCGAGCGGCGGGCGGTCCGCGGCGGTGTAGAACTTCCGCTCGCTGACCGCCGGGGCGGCGAAGTGGGGTCCGCTCGACGGCGGGACGGTCGTGTACTCGGCGGTGAGCTGGTCGGCCTTGGGGGTGCCCGGGCCGATGTGCTCGCCCTGGCCCTCGCCCGAGTCCGAGGCGACGGGGTCGCAGGAGGCGGCCGCGGCGCTCACGCCGAGGTTGGGCAGCTGCTGGCTCTTGGCGTCGTTGATCGCGTACGTCACCACGGCGCCCAGGCCGCCCAGGAGGACGAGGATGCCGACGACGATGCCGACGACGACTCGCTTCTCCTTGGCCTTCTGGGCGTTCTGGACCTCTGCCAGTCGCGCCTTGCGGTCCTGGCTCGCCTTCTTGTTGCTCACGGGATCCTCGCGTTCGGGGGTACTGGAGTTCGCGCGCAGTCTACGCAGGGCCGATGTGCGGCCTCGCCGGTGCAACGGGTCAGACTGTCCGTGTGTCCCCGTCCCGTCCGCCGGCCCGCACGTCTGCACCGGACCCTGCGCCCGACCCCGCGCCCGGGGTGGAGCGGGTGTGGCGGCCGAGACGGCCGGTCTCGCTCGGCGCGATCCTGACGATCTTCCGGCGGGGGAGCGGCGACCCGACCTTCGAGACCGACCAGGGGCAGGGGTGGTGGCTCGGGCTCCCGACCACGCTCGGCCCCGTCACGCTGCACCTGCAGGCCCGGCCCTCGGACGACGAGGTGGTCGCGCGCGCGTGGGGGCCCGGTGCGCAGTGGGTGCTCGACCAGGTGCCGGCGCTGCTCGGTGACGGTGACGACGCCGACGGCTTCGTGGCGCACCACCCGCAGGTGGCGCGGGCCAGGGCGCAGTATGCCGGGTGGCACGTGCCGCGGTCGGGCCTGGTGATGCACGCGCTGGTGCCCGCGGTCATCGAGCAGAAGGTGACCGGGCAGGAGGCGTTCTCGGCGCAGCGCGTGCTGGTGCGCAGGTACGGCCAGCGCGCGCCCGGGCCCGGCGCGGCCCGTGGGCTGTGGGTCGCGCCCGACCCGAGGACGTGGGCCACGATCCCGTCGTGGGAGTGGCTGCGGGCCAGCGTCGACGGCGCCCGCTCCGGCACGGCGGTGCGCGCCGCCCAGCGCGCCGGACGCCTCGAGGAGGCCGCGTCGCTGGGCCTGGAGGAGGCGCACCGGCGGCTGCGGACGATCCCGGGCATCGGCGTCTGGACCGCTGCCGAGGTGGCCCAGCGCGCGCTCGGCGACCCCGACTCCGTCAGCTTCGGTGACTACCACGTGGCCAAGAACATCACCTGGGCGCTGACGGGGGAGGCGCTCGACGACGACGCCTGCGCCGAGCTGCTCGAGCCGTATGCCGGGCACCGCTACCGCGTGCAGCGG
This sequence comes from Knoellia sp. 3-2P3, assembly GCF_029223115.1. NCBI lineage: Bacteria > Bacillati > Actinomycetota > Actinomycetes > Micrococcales > Intrasporangiaceae > Knoellia > Knoellia sp. 3-2P3. Next base: position 464,674 of record NZ_JARGZE010000003.1, on the reverse strand, counting down.
CTCCTCGAGCTCGACGGCGCCGTGCGACCGCGACGTGGGCCGAGGATGGCGCCGCGTCGCCACCTGCCGACCCGCCCCCGCTGACCGGCTTGTCCTGCAGCAACTTCTGCTAGCTGAGGTTGCTGCCGTAGGGGTAGCTAGCAACCTGGCTCAGCGGCAGCAACCTCTGCTGAGTGCCGAGGTGAGACAGCGATGTTCAGCGTTCGGTGATCGCGAGCACGGCCTCGACGACGTCGGGCGGTGACGTCAGCTCGGCGCGCAGGCCCTCGCCCCACAGCGCCACCTCGAGCCGGGCCACCGCACGCCCGAGGGTGAACGGCTCGTCTGCCGTGACGCGCACGTCGCGGCTCCCGACGTCAACCCCCACGTCGGGCAGGTCGTGCAGCGCGACCCGCACCGCGCGGCTGACCCGGTCGGCCACCGGCTCGGGGTGCACGGCGGGTATGCCGCAGTGGGCCGCCGCGGGCGTGCCCGGCTCGACGCCCAGGCTCGCCCGCACCGCCTCGGCGCGGCCGTAGTCGAACCAGTCCTCGCGACCGGTGCGCACCAGGGCCGCGGCGCCGTCGCCGTCGGGCTCGACCACCCAGCCGCCGGCACCGCGGACCAGCGCGGCGGGCACCCCGTCGGCCTTGCCCTTGACCAGGTCGGCCGCGGCGGCCAGCTCGTCTGCCAGGGCCCGTGCGGTCACCGAGAGGGCGCGGCCGTCGGCGTCGACCCCGCCACGCAGGTCGTCGAGCACGGCGAGACCGGCGGCGCCGAGCGCGAAGTCGACCTGGCCTGCACGCCACGGACGCCCGGCGGTGTCACTGAGCACCAGGCCCAGGCGCCGGCACCCGGAGCGCGCCATCAGGTCGGCGCGCACCCGGCGCGCGTCGGCGTCGGGGTCGTCGGGCAGCAGCAGGAGGCGGTCGCCCGCCCCGGTGTTCGAGGCGTCCGCCCCGGCCGCAGCCATGACCGGCCCGGCCGCTGCGTGCACGATGCGGGTCACCCGCTCACCCGAGCGCCGCTCGGCCACCACGCGCCGGGTCTGCCCGGCGATGACGGCCTCCCGGTCGGCGCCCGGCTCCGCCCACAGCCCGAGGGCCTTGGAGACGACCTTGCTCGAGACCACGAGCACGTCGCCTTCGGCGAGGCGCTCGCCCGCGGCACCCACGGCGGCCAGGAGCAGCGCGGCGAGGTCGGCGCCCGCCGGCACCTCCGGCATACCGGGCAGGGCGGTGAGGGTGAGCGGCACGGTCAGCGCTGCCGCAGCTCGAGGGCGAGGTCGAGCGCGGCGCCGGCGATGTCGGCGGCGGCGCCGACGTCGGTCATGAGCAGCGGGCGGCCGCGCACGGTGAACCGCTGGCCGGCGAAGGCGTCCGCGTCGTCGGGTGCGACGAGCCAGCCGTCGAGGAAGTCGGCGTAGAGCCCGGCCACGGCGGCGGTCGTGGACTCGAGCCCGATCGCGTTCAGGCAGGCGTCGGCGTGCCCGCGCACGGGTGCGCCGGAGATGAGCGGGGAGACGCCGACGACGGGCGCGCTGGTGCCGCGCAGCGCGTCGCGCACGCCGGGCACGCCGAGGATGATGCCGATCGAGACGACGGGGTTGCTCGGCGGCAGCAGCACGACGTCGGCCTGCCGGATCGCGTCGAGCACGCCGGGCGCGGCGGTGGCCCGGTCCATGCCGACGGCCACGAACCGGCTCGCCGGCACCGCGGCCTGCATCCGCACCCACCACTCCTGGAAGTGCACCGCCTGCGGGCCCTCGCCCTCGTCGACGACGACGTGCGTCTCGACGGGGGAGTCGGTCATGGGCAGCAGGGTGACCCCCTGCTGCGGCAGCGCCCACCGCTCGGCGAGCCGCGCGGTCACCTCCGACAGCGTCAGGCCCTGGCCGAGCCACTGGGAGCGGACGATGTGGGTGCCGAAGTCCTGGTCGCCGAGGTGGAACCACTGTGGCAGGGCGCCGTATGCCGCCAGCTCGCCCTGCACGCGGAACGTCTCGTCCGCGCGCCCCCAGCCCTGCCCCTCGTGCACGCCCCCGCCGAGTGTGTAGAGGATGGTGTCGAGGTCGGGACAGACGCGCAGGCCGAAGAGGGTGATGTCGTCGCCGGTGTTGCCGATGACGGTGGTCGTGCTGTCCGCCAGCTCGGGTGTCCGGTCGAGGTGGGCGCGCAGGCCGCGGAGGAAACGGGCCCCTCCGACGCCGCCTGCGAGTGCCGTGATGCGCATGGCGGCCAGTGTGTCAGGGCGCGGTGGCGGACCCGCATCCGGCCGGGTCGAGGACCAGGGTCGGCCGTACGGGGCAAATATCAGACTTCCGCTTGACGAAACACGTATGACACGCGTGTAATTCCATCGTTGTCTCGATCACGCACAGCGGGGCAACCACCGGGTCGAGGAGGGAACCGTGCACGAACTTCAACTGGTCTCCGTCAGCTCAGCTGACGAGGCAGAGCTGTCCTGGCAGGAGCGCTCCCTGTGCGCTCAGACCGACCCGGAGGCGTTCTTCCCCGAGAAGGGCGGCAGCACCCGCGAGGCCAAGAAGGTCTGCGTCGGCTGCGAGGTCCGGGCCGAGTGCCTCGAGTACGCCCTCGCCAACGACGAGCGCTTCGGCATCTGGGGCGGGCTCTCCGAGCGGGAGCGCCGCAAGCTGAAGAAGCGTGCGGTCTAGTCGCCACCCGGCGACACCGCACCTGACGCAGAACGCATGACGCTCGCCCCAGCGCACGCCCACGCCCGCAACGGAGCTGCCGCAGCCACCGCCACGGTGACCGCGGTGCTGGTGCTCCGCAACCCCGGCCCCTGGGTCGGCGAGGTCCTCGACTCCCTTGCCCGCCAGACCCGCACGCCGGAGCGGCTGCTGGTGGTCGACGACGGGGCCCACGGCGAGGCCGTCGAGACGGTCCGGGGTCACGCGGCCCTCCGCGACGCCGTTGCTGACATCCGCTTCACCACGGTGGCGCCCGGCACCTCCCTCGGGTCCGCGGTCCGCGCCGCGCTCGCGAGCCCCTCCGACTCCTCCGAGCACGCGGGCCCCTCCGACTCCTCCGAGCACGCGGGCCCCTCCGACTCCCCAGCCTCGCCGGACTCCGCCCAGCCGGCCGACGTGGTCGAGCACCTCTGGTTGCTCACCGACGGCGCCGCCCCCGACCCGCTGGCGCTGGCCCGCCTCCTCGACGCCGTGCGCCGCTCGCCCTCCGTCGGCGCCGCCGGGCCGAAGCTGGTGCGCTGGGACGACCCGCGCACCTTGGAGTCGGTGGGCATCCAGCTCACCCGCGCGGGGCGCATCATTCCCTCGCCGTGGCCGGGCGAGCCCGACCAGGGCCAGTACGACCGGCGCACCGACGTGCTGGCCGTGCCGTTCGAGGGCATGCTGCTCGAGCGCGACCTCCTCGACGGTTTGCGCGGCCACGAGCCGGCCTTCGGCGACTTCGGCGCCGACCTCGACCTCTCCTGGCGGGCCCACCAGGCCGGTCACCGCGTGGTCGTCGTCCCGCGCGCGGTCGTGCGCACGCGACCGCGCAGCGGCGAGGGCGTCGCGTCGCGCCGCCGCGCAGCCCGCCGCGTCGCGCTCACCCGGTGCTCGCTGCCGGCCGCGCCGTTCCTCGCCCTGTGGGTCGCGGCCAGCGCGGTGCTCGGGGGACTCGTCCTCCTGGTGGCCAAGCAGCCCCGGGCCGCCTGGCGGGAGCTGTCCGACGTCGGCGCGCTGCTCGACCCGTGGCGCAGCCTGGGCGCGCGGTGGCGCTCACGCGGCAGCCGCACGCTGCGGCGCCGCGACCTGTCCGGCCTGTTCATCCGCCCTGCTTCGGCGATGCGCCACACCGCGGACCTCGTGCACGACCAGGTGGTGCTCGAGCGCGGTCCCGCGCAGCGGGCCCACACGCCGGTCGAGGCCCTCGAGAGCGGGCCCGTCTCGGACGAGGCGATGGACCTGCACGTCCTCTCCGCGTCGTGGGTCTCCCGCGTCCTGCGCAACCCGGGCGTCCTCGCGGTCGCGGTGGCCTCCGTCGTCACGCTCTTCGCAGGCCGGCACCTGCCGGGCGGCTTCGCCGGTCGGCTCGAGAGCGGCCTGGTCGGCGGCGAGCTCGTCGGGGTGCGGGCCGACTCGCGCACCCTCTGGCACGCCTGGCTCGACGGCTGGCACGGAGCCGCCTCGGGCTTCGCCGGGGAGCAGGGCCCCTACCTCGCGGTGGTCGCCGCGCTGGCCTGGCTCGGGGAGCACCTGCCGTGGTCCACGCCGGCCGCCTCACCCGTGGGCGCGACGGTGGCCGCGCTGGTCGGCCTCGCCTTCCCGCTTGCCACGCTCACGGCATACCTGTCGGCGCGGGTGGTCACCCGCTCGCCGTGGCCGCGCGCGCTGGCTGCCCTGGCGTGGTCGAGCACCGCCGTGGTCGCCACCGCCGTCGGCGCCGGCCGGCTCGGCGGCGTCGTCGCGGCGATCCTGCTGCCTGCGGTCGCCGCGGGCTTCGCGCTCGCCACCCGCCGCCGCAGCAGCGCCACGGCCACGGCGGCCACGGTGCTGGCCGCTGCCGTGCTCGCCGCGTTCGTCCCGGCCATGCTCGTCCTGGTCGCCGCCGCGTCCCTCGTGCTCGTCGTCCTCGGCCGCGGCACCGGGCCCCGGGTGCGCGGGCTCGTGCTGCTGGTGCTGCCGCCGGCGCTGATGGGGCCCTGGCTCCTGGCGCTCGTCGAGGCACCGCACCGGCTGCTCTCCGGTCCCGGCCTCGCCCTGTGGGGCGCGGCCAGCGCCCAGCCGTGGGAGATCGCCCTGGCCCACCCCGGGGGGCCGGGCTCCCACCCGGTGCTGTTCACCGCCCCGCTCGTGCTGGCCGGACTGGTGGGACTGCTGCGCTGCGGCCCGCGGTCGGCGGCCGCCACCTTCCTCGCCCTGCTCGCCCTCGTCGGGCTGGCGTTCGGGCTCGCGGCGCCGCGCCTGCAGCTCGGCACCGTGCCGGAGGGCCTCGAGGCGGCCGGTGAGCCGATCCTGGCCTGGCCCGGCGCCGGTCTGCTCGTCTACGTGCTGGCACTCCTGGCGGCGGCACTGCTGGGGGCCGACCGGCTGCCGGTGCGGCGCTCGTCCGGTGGCTGGCTCGCCGTGGCCCGCTGGCCGGTGGGCGCCGCAGTGGTCGTGGCGGTGCTGGCCAGCACCGGCTGGACCGCGTGGAAGGCCGTCGGCACCGAGCTCTCCGCCTGGGACGACCCCCGGCCCGCCGTCGCCATCGACCAGGCCGAGGGCACCCTGTCGAACCGGATGCTGCTGCTCGAGCCCGCCGACGGCCAGGTGCGCTACCAGCTGCTCGGCCGGGAGGTCTCTGGCGTGACCCGCGACCTGCCGCTCACCGCGGCCCAGCTGCCGGACCGCACCGGCTTGGCGCAGGCGGTCGGCCGCCTCTTCGAGCAGGGCGGCTCGCCAGACTCGCCCGAACCCGCCGCAGCGCTGTCCGACCACGCCGTCGGCTTCGTCGGCCTGCGCGCCGAGGACACCGACCCCACCATCCGCGCGCTCGACGCCACGGCTGGCCTGTCCCGGCTCGGCGAGCACCACGGCGTGATGTTCTGGCGGGTGCTGCCCGATCGGGCGGCCGAGGGCACCCTCGCTCCCTCCCGGGCCCGGCTCGTCGACGCCAAGGGCGTCACCCGCGAGGTGGAGGTCACCGGCGACCACGGACGCACCGCCACGTCGCTGTCGCCCGGGCGCGGCGCGAGCCTGGTGGTCGCCGAGCCGGCCGAGTGGGCCGAGCACGCGCGGGTCACCTACGAGGGCGAGGTGCTGCGGGCAGACCCCGGGGCCGCCCAGCCCACCTACGCGCTGCCCGCCGAGCCGGGCCGGCTCGTGGTCGAGGTCCTTCCCACCCACCCGCTGTGGCGGTGGGCGCAGCTCGCACTCCTCGTCGCCGTGGCGTTCGTCGCGCTGCCCGTCGGCGGCCGCCGCACCAGGAGCCGCTCGTGATCGTCTCTGTCAAGGGCATCGCCCGCACCGTGCTCGCAGCCGGCGCCGGTGCCGGACTCGTGTATGCCGCCATGCAGGCTCCCGGCGCGGTGGCCTTGGGGCCGTCCGGCAACGCCGACACCAGCACCGACGGCGGGATGAGCACCGTGCGCAGCGCGGCGCTGGTCTGCTCCGGTCCCGAGATGAAGGGCCTCGCCGGTCTCGGCGACCTCCCGGTCGACGTGACGGTCGCCGCCTCCGCCGCGCCGGTGCGCGTGCTCACCGGCCTGGCGCTGCCGAAGGAGGAGGGGGCCTTCGTGCTCACGGGCCTCGACGGCGGTTCGGTCCGCGCGAGGACGACGGCTCGGGGCCTGGTGGCGACCACGCCGCTGTCCGAGGCGGCCCCGGTCATGGTGCGCGGGCAGCAGTCGATGGCCCCGGGCCTGGCGGCCACCCAGTCGTGGCTGGTGCCCGACGGCGACAACCGCAGCCTCGGCATGACCCCGTGCGGCCAGCCGAGCGCGGACGCCTGGCTCGTCGCCGGGGCCGGTGCGGCCGGTCGCCAGGAGCGGCTCGTGCTGACCAACCCGGGGGAGAACCCGGTCACGGTCGACCTCACCCTCCACGGCGCCGAGGGCGCGGTCGAGTCGCCCGTCGGGAAGGGCATCGTCGTCCCGTCGCGGGGGCGGACGGTGGTGCTGCTCGACTCGATCTCCGGGGCCGAGGCGTCGCCGGTCGTGCACGTCGTGGCCCAGGGCGGTGTGGTGCACGCGGTGCTCAACGACCGCTGGCTCGACGGCTCGGTCGCCGCGGGCAGCGACGACGCGGTCGCGGCCGCGGCACCCTCGCGCGAGCAGGTCGTGCCTGCCGTCGCCGTCGACGGGTACGCGGCGCTGCGCGTGGCCGTGCCGGGCGACGGTGAGGCCGTCGTGCAGGCCCGCGCGTTGACCCCCTCCGGCCCGCGGGCGCTGCCCCGGGACGGCGTCGTGCGGGTGCCGGGCGGGGCAGTGCGCAACATCAGCCTGAAGGGCCTGCCAACGGGCACCTACGGCGTGCAGGTGCGGGCGGACGTGCCCGTCGTCGCTGGGGTGGGCGTGCAGCGCCGGGGTGGCACCACCACGGTGGGCGACTTCGCCTGGACGACGTCCACCGCCCCGATCCGGGGTGTGGCCGGTGCGCCCCTGCCCGCCCACACCCTGGCGGGCAACCCGCTCGACCTCTCCCTCGCCCTGACCAGCACGGGCGCCGGCGCCGGCGTCGAGGTGGTGACGACCGACGCCTCGGGCAGGGCGACCTCGCGTCGCCTGAGCGTGCGGGCCGACTCCGCGGCCACCGTCGACCTGGCGGGGGCCACCACGGTGTGGGTGCACCGCCTCTCGGGCAAGGGTCAGGTGCGGGCGGGCGTGGTCGCCGGGGGCGAGGACTCCCGCGGCGAGCTCATCGCCGTGATGCCGCTGTCGGACGCCACCTTGCGGACGACCAGCGTGGGCCTGCTCGAGGTGCCCCAGTAGCGAAAGTGAACCTGGGGTTCACAGAACCCGAACCCTCGGTTCGCTTTGCTCACCACCACACCAAAGCCCGGGGTGTGCCGCCAACGCAGCCCCGCGGCATACGGGGATGTGCCGGGTGGTGGGCTCACGGAGCAGCCCGAGCAGTCAGTCGAGGTCGTCGCCGTAGCGGGGGTCGAGCTCGGCGGGGGAGACCCCGAGCAGCGCCGCCACCTGCTCGACCACCACGTCCTGCACGATCGCGGTGAGCTCGCGGGTGTCGTGGGCGCGGCTCTCGACGGGTCGCCGGTAGACGACGATGCGGGCGGGCAGCTTGCCCTGGGCGGGGAAGAGTCGGCCCAGGGGCACGACGGCGCTCTCCCACGGGGCCGGGTCGCTCGGGGGCACGTCCTCGACGGCGAACTCGACCTCCGGGTACTGCGGGCCCAGGCGCGGCTCGAGGCGGGAGGCGGCGTCGAGCACGAGCTCGTCGAACTGCTCGCGGCGCGAGGCCATCGCGGGCACGGCCGGCCAGGCGAGGGGGCCGCGGCGGCCCCGGCCCCGGCGGTCCCGGCGCAGCCGCGGGGGGACCGCAGCGGCGCGGGAGGAGCTCGCGGAGGAGCCGGCAGCCGTCATGCCCGCCATGCTACGGCGTGCCGTTGCAGGATCCGGCCGGTCGTGGTTTAGAGTCCCCGCGTGAGTCTGACGAGGAGGTGTTCGCGCACCGCGTGCCCCAACGCCGCGATCGCGACCCTGACCTACGTCTACTCCGACTCGACGGCCGTCGTCGGCCCGCTCGCGACCTACGCCGAGCCGCACACCTACGACCTGTGCACCGTCCACGCCGAGCGCCTGTCCGCGCCCCGGGGCTGGGAGGTCGTTCGCCTGTCGGGGGAGTACGTCGAGCCGGAGCCCACCCACGACGACCTGCTCGCCCTCGCCAACGCCGTGCGCGAGGCCGGCAAGCCCCGCCTGACCGAGCACCCCACGCCGACCGTGGTGCCGGGCCAGGTCGGCCGCACCGACGAGACCCGCTCGGGGGCCGTCGAGACCGGCCGCCGCGGTCACCTGCGCGTCCTGCGCGACCTCTGACCCCCAAGGCGCCAGGCCCTACAGCGCCAGCGGCAGCACCTGCGCGCTGGGCAGGTCGGCGATCTGCGCCGCCGGCACGAGCAGCTTGCTTGCCCGGATGCCGCTGCCGATGACGACGTCGCCGGCCTCGACGACCGCGGGGTCGATGAGCACCGGCCAGGACGCGGGCAGGCCCACGGGGGTGATCCCGCCGAACTCCATGCCGGTGAGCTCCACCGCCTCGTCCTGCGGGGCAAAGGAGATCTTGCGCACGTCGAGGTGCCGGCGGACGACGCCGTTGATGTCGGCGCGCATGGTCGCGAGCACCAGCACCGCGGCATACCTGACCTCGCCGGCCCGCCGGCCGGCCACGACCACGCAGTTGGCCGAGTGCTCGAGGGGGGAGCCGTAGGCCGCGCAGAAGGCGGCCGTGTCGGCGAGGTCCGGGTCGATGGGGGCGACCCTCGCGCCCGGGAGGGCGTGGACGGCCAGGGCCACGGGCGGCGCGAGCAGTGCCTGCTGGGTGGGGTCGTGGGCGGGCGTCCAGCTCAGGTGTCCTTCGGCAGTCACGTTCGGACCCTAACCGCAGACGCGCCGGGCAGGGCAGGGGAAGGCCTCGGCGGCGCCGCCACGTGGGCGCCGGCGCCGCACCGCTAGGGTTTCGGCGTGACCGCCCCCGTGCTTGCCGACTTCATCAAGGCCTACGACGTCCGTGGCGTCGTGCCCGACCAGCTCAACGTCGACGTCGCCTACGCCCTGGGCTCGGCCTTCGCGCAGGTGGTCGCGCTGCCGGAGCGGGCCGAGGCCGTCGTCATCGGCCACGACATGCGGCCCTCGTCGCCCGAGCTCTCGCGGGCCTTCGCCGACGGCGTGGCCTCGCACGGGGTCGACGCCGTGCTCATCGGCCTGTGCAGCACCGACGGCCTCTACTACGCCAGTGGCGCGCTCGACCTGCCCGGCGCGATGTTCACCGCGAGCCACAACCCGGCGCAGTACAACGGCATCAAGCTGTGCCGCGCCGGCGCCCGGCCGGTCGGGCAGGACTCCGGCCTGGCCGACATCCGCGACCTCGGCCAGGCCATCCTCGACGGCGGCAACTCCTTCGCCCGCGAGGACACCGAGACCGGCACCGTCACCGAGCGCGACGTGCTGGCCGACTACGCCGGGTTCCTGCGCTCGCTCGTCGACCTCTCGAACGTCCGGCCGCTCAAGGTCGTCGTGGACGCCGGCAACGGGATGGGCGGGCACACGGTCCCCGCCGTGCTCGGCACCGCCGCCGGGCTCGACGCCCTGCCGCTCGAGGTGGTCGAGCTCTACTTCGAGCTCGACGGCACCTTCCCCAACCACGAGGCCAACCCGCTCGAGCCCGAGAACCTGCGCGACCTGCAGGCCGCGGTCCGCGAGCACGGCGCCGACATCGGCCTGGCCTTCGACGGCGACGCCGACCGCTGCTTCGTCGTCGACGAGCGGGGCGAGCCGGTCAGCCCGAGCGCCATCACCGCGCTGGTGGCGACCCGTGAGGTGGCCCGCGAGGCGGCCGCCGGCACCCCGGCCGAGAAGGTCAGCATCGTCTACAACGTCATCTCCTCGGCGGCGGTCCCCGAGATCATCGACGAGGCCGGCGCGGTGGGCGTGCGCACCCGGGTCGGGCACTCGTTCATCAAGGCGGAGATGGCGCGGGCGGGGGCGGTGTTCGGCGGCGAGCACAGCGCCCACTACTACTTCCGCGACTTCTGGTTCGCCGACACGGGGATGCTCGCGGCGATGCACGTGCTCGCCGCCCTGGGGACCCAGGACGAGCCGCTCAGCCGGCTCACCGCGGCATACAGCCGGTATGCCGCGTCCGGCGAGATCAACTCGACGGTCGCTGATGCTGCGGGCACGACCGAGATGGTGCGAGAGTGGGCTGCGGGTCGGGGGGCGGAGTTCGACACCCTCGACGGGCTGACCGCGACCCACCGTGGGGGAGAAGGAGACCCGATGTGGTGGTTCAACCTGCGCGCGTCGAACACCGAGCCCCTGCTGAGACTCAACGTGGAGGCCGCCGATGAGGCCACAATGGAGCGGGTGCGGGACGACGTCCTGGCCCTGGTGAGAGGAGAGGCCCGATGACCGACAAGGCCGGCGCACCCCTGGTCGAGCCCTGGCTGCGCGAGATCCTGCGCTGCCCGGCGTGCCATGCCGAGCTCGCGGACGCGCAGGGGCCGTCGGGGTCGCCCGAGCTGCACTGCACGAACACGCCCGCCTGCGGTCTGCAGTACCGCATCGACGACGGCGTGCCCGTCCTCCTCGTCGACGAAGCCCGCAAGCCCGGCTGACGGGCATCGCGATGGCACCGCTGCTCGACGAGGCGCGCTTCGACAGCGAGGAGGCGTGTGCCGCCCTCGACTCCCACGGCACCCTGCGCTCGCTCGCGATGGCCGGTGCCCAGGTGCGCCTGGCGCTGACCCTGTCGCAGGAGGCGGGCATCGAGCGGGTCGGCGGGGGACAGCGTCCGCGGTCGGTGCTCGTGGCCTCGCTCGGCGGCACGGCCGTCGTGTGCGACGTGCTGGAGACGCTGGCCGAGCCCGGCTCGCCGGTGCCGGTCAGCGTGCGCCGCAACGTGCCGCTGCCGGGCTGGGTGGGGCCGCTCGACCTCGTCATCGCGGTGTCGCAGTCGGGGCGCGCCGCCGGACCGCTGGCGCTGGCGGCCGAGGCGGGGCGGCGGGGGGCGTCGCTGCTGACGGTGGGGGCTGACGAGTCGCCGCTGGCCGACGTGTGCGCCCGTGCCCACGGCGTGCACATCGACGTCGGCAACGACCGCGACGGCTCGCGCACCCACCTGTGGGCGATGCTCGCCCCCGTCATGCTCGCCGCCGGCCACCTCGGGCTGGCCGACGTCGACGCCGCCGTGCTCGAGGCGGTGGCCGACCGGCTCGACGAGCGCGCGGACGCCTGCCGGCCCTCGTCGGAGTCCTTCGTCAACCCGGCCAAGGTGCTCGCCGTCGACCTCGCCGACACCGTGCCCGTGGTGCTCGGCGACGGGCCGCTCAACGGCGTGGCCGCCTCGCGCGCGGCCTCGATGCTGGCGCGCACCGCCCGTATGCCGGCGACGTCCGGTGAGCTGCCGGACGCCGCCTCCCAGATCGTGGCCTGCTTCGACGGTCCCTTCACGGCGGCCTTCGGCAGCGGCTCGGCAGGTCGCGCGGCGGACGACGTCTTCGCCGACCCCTACCTCGACGGGCCCACGCCGCCGCGACTGGGCCTGCTCATGCTGCGCGACGCCGTGCCGGAGAACCCCTCGCCCGAGGTCGCCGAGGCCGAGGCCCTGACCGAGGCGGTCGTGGAGTCGGCCCGCGAGACCGGCGTGCGGGTCTCGCAGGTGACGGCCGAGCCGGGTCACCCCCTCGTGCGCCTGGCTGGCCAGATCGCCACGACCGACTTCGCCGCCACCTACCTCGCCCTCGGCCTCGGGCTCGACCCGGCCGTGGCGCCGCACGTCGCCGGCCTGCGCTCGGGCCGCCAGTGACGCTGCTCGACCACCTCCCGCCGCAGGGGCAGCGGGACCCCGACTCGCTGTTCGACGCGTTCGTCGCCTGGGCCTCCTCGCAGGGCCTGACGCTCTACCCGGCGCAGGAGGAGGCGCTCATCGAGGTGATGACGGGGTCCAACGTGATCCTGTCGACCCCGACCGGGTCGGGGAAGAGCCTGGTCGCCACCGGGGCCCACTTCGCCGCGCTGGCCGCTGGTGTGCGGACCTACTACACGGCACCGATCAAGGCGCTGGTGTCGGAGAAGTTCTTCGCGCTGTGCGACCTGTTCGGACCGGCCAACGTGGGGATGCTGACCGGAGATGCCTCCGTCAACGCGGACGCGCCGATCATCTGCTGCACCGCTGAGGTGCTGGCCAACATCGCCCTGCGCACGGGGGCCTCGCCCGACATCGGGCAGGTGGTGATGGACGAGTTCCACTTCTACTCCGAGCCCGACCGGGGGTGGGCCTGGCAGGTGCCGCTGCTCGAGCTGGCGCGCACCCAGTTCGTGCTGATGTCGGCGACGCTGGGTGACGTCACGCCGTTCCAGAAGGACCTCACTCGTCGCACCGGGCGCACGACCGCGGTGGTGACGTCGGCGCAGCGGCCGGTGCCGCTGTCGTACTCGTGGGCGCTGACGCCCCTGCACGAGACGCTCGAGGAGCTGCTGACCACGCACCAGGCGCCGGTCTACGTCGTGCACTTCACGCAGGCCGCGGCGCTGGAGCGGGCGCAGGCGCTGATGTCGATCAACGTCTGCACCCGGGCCGAGAAGGACGAGATCGCTGCTCTCATGGGCGGGTTCCGCTTCTCGGCCGGGTTCGGCAAGACGCTGTCGCGCCTCGTGCGGCACGGGATCGGGGTGCACCACGCGGGGATGCTGCCCAAGTACCGGCGGCTCGTCGAGCAGCTGGCGCAGGCCGGGCTGCTCAAGGTCATCTGCGGCACCGACACCCTGGGGGTGGGCATCAACGTGCCGATCCGCACGGTGGTGCTGACCGGGCTGACGAAGTTCGACGGGTCGCGGCAGCGGCTGCTCAAGGCGCGCGAGTTCCACCAGATCGCGGGACGCGCGGGTCGGGCCGGCTACGACACCTCGGGATCCGTTGTCGTGCAGGCGCCGGAGCACGTCATCGAGAACCACAAGGCGCTGCAGAAGGCGGGCGACGACCCCAAGAAGCAGCGCAAGGTGCAGCGCAAGAAGCCGCCCGAGGGTTTCGTGACCTGGACGGAGGAGCAGTTCCACCGGCTCGTCGAGGCCGAGCCGGAGCCGCTGGTCTCGCGCATGCAGGTGAGCCACTCGATGCTGCTGAACGTCCTTGCGAGAGAGGGCGATCCCTACCTGGCGATGGCGAAGCTGCTGCGCGACAACCACGAGGACCCGCGCCGGCAGGCCCGGCTGTCGAAGCGGGCGATCCAGATCTACCGGTCGCTGCTGACGGCGGGGGTGGTGGAGCGGCTCCCTTCCCCGGATGACGACGGCCGGACGGTGCGGCTGGTCGAGGACCTGCAGTTCGGGTTCGCGCTCAACCAGCCGTTGTCGCCCTTCGCGCTGGCTGCCTTCTCGGTGCTCGATCCCGAGTCCCCGACCTACGCCCTCGACGTGCTCTCGGTGGTGGAGGCGACGCTCGACGACCCGCGCCAGGTGCTGATGGCTCAGCAGTTCAAGGCCCGTGGCGAGGCCGTCGCGGAGATGAAGGCCGAGGGCATCGAGTACGACGAGCGGATGGAGCTGCTCGACGACGTCACCTGGCCCAAGCCGCTGCAGGAGCTGCTCGAGGCGGTGTTCGAGACCTACCGGCAGGGGCACCCCTGGGTGGCCGAGACGCCGCTGTCGCCGAAGTCGGTGGTGCGTGACCTGTGGGAGCGCGCCATGACGTTCGGCGAGTTCGTCGCCTACTACGGGCTGTCGCGCTCCGAGGGTCTGGTGCTGCGGTACCTCTCGGACGCCTACAAGGCGCTGCGCCAGACCGTGCCGGACTCACTGAAGACCGAGGAGGTCTCGGACCTCATCGAGTGGCTGGGCGAGGTGGTGCGGCAGACCGACTCGAGCCTGCTGGACGAGTGGGAGCAGCTGACCGACCCCTCGGCGGTCGCCGCGCTGGCTGGTGCCGCTGAGGTCAGGCCCGGGGGAGCGGCAGACGAGCCGCGGCCGATCACCTCCAACGAGCGGGCCTTCCGGGTGCTCGTCCGCAACGCCATGTTCCGGCGGGTGGAGCTGGCCGCCCTGCGCCGGTGGAACGACCTGGGCGAGCTGGATGCCGACTCCGGGTGGGACGCCGAGCGGTGGCGGGAGGCGATCGAGGACTACTTCGAGGAGTACGACTCGATCGGGACCGGCCCCGACGCACGCGGGCCGGCTCTCCTGCAGGTGACCCGGGAGCCGGGGCGCTGGCTGGTGCGGCAGGTCATCGACGATCCCGAGGGCGACCACGACTGGGCGATCACGGCGGTGGTCGACCTGGCCGCTTCGGACCAGGCTGGCGAGGCCGTCGTCTCTGTCACCGCCTTCGGACCGGTCGGCGGGTTCGCAGCCGAGCGCGAGTAGCCCACCCGACGTCTGCGTCGAGCCGGCTACTGCACGCGCTGCAGATCCTCTGCGTTGGGCAGGTCGAGCAGAGACGCTGCCGGTGCCAGCAGTTTCGTCCTGCGGGGCAACGGAGATCTCAGGTTTCCTCGGCAGCAGTCACGAGATGACCGCACTCCGCTCACACGGCGAGCGGGCCGCGACCCCCTCCCGTCGCGACCCGCTCGAGGGCGTGTGTTCGGGGTCAGTTGACCCGGCGCACCTTGATGATCTCCCCGAAGGTGTTGGTGTCGAGGTCGACACCGTTCGGGCCACCGTCCGGCATGCTGCTGTTGCCCGAGACGACCTGCACCTTGCCCCCGTCGCCTTCCACGTAGTCCTTGGCGGCGATGCCGATGTGGTCGGGGTCGTTGTCGCCGTTCCAGTCGAAGAGGAGCAGGTCGCCCCGCTTGATGTTGCCCTCGGAGGCGACCGTGGAGAACGCCGGGCTCGTCGTGCTGTAGAGCCAGTTGGTGTAGTCCATCTCGTTGGGGAGGTCGCGGCCAGCCTGGAAGTAGGCCTCGTGGGCGAAGATGCCGCACCACTCCGGAGAGCCGGGCGTGCCGCTGGCGTTGCCCGTGCGCTCGGTCCACACCTGCCAGTACCCCAGGTTGTAGAGCTGCTTCTCGTCGAGACCGATGAAGGCCTTCGCCCACTCCGTCGCACGCTCGGCGAGGGCGTCGGCCTCACCACTGCGCTCGGCCGCCCGGGCGACCCTCTCGCAGTCGCCGGCCACCTCGTCGACGTTGTCGGCGATCACGACGTCGCGCGTGCCGTCGCCGCATTGCACCACGTCGACCTCGCCGTCACGGGTGAAGATCGTGTCGTTGCCCAAGTCGCCGCGCACCGTGTCGCCGCTGCCGGAGGTGCTGGAGTCCGTGTCGTCGTCGGCGTACAGCCGGTCGTCACCGGAGCCGCCGTCGATGACGTCGCGTCCTGGGCCGCCGTAGAGCCGGTCGGGGTTGGCCCCGCCGAAGAGCCGGTCAGCACCCGTGTTGCCGAACAGGGTGTCGTTGCCGTCCTCGCCGTAGAGGTCGTCGTTGTCACCGGCACCCTCGAGGTGGTCGTTGCCGCCTCGTCCGTAGTACGTGTCGGCGGCGCTGGTCCCCTCCTTGGTGTTGTCGGCGTCGGTGCCGGTCCAGGTGGCCGCGTAGGCCGCTTGCCCGCTGGCGAGGATCGCCGCGGCGAGGACTGTCGTGCCCGTGACGCGGCTGAAGGTGCGCTTCATGGTGGTGCTCCTTGGGTCCGTGTCGGCGACCCTCGTGTGCCGCGTGGTCGCCGCCTGCTCCGGCCCACCGGTGCGGTGGGCCCTGAGGAGACCGTCGCGGGCGCCGCTGCGAAACCGCTGCGGATGCGCTACGCGTCGTGGCTCAACGCAGCAGGCCGCCTGCCGGCTGGTGCTCGGCGAGGTCGACCTCGTCGGGGACGACTCCGGCACGGGCCAGCGCCGCCTGCTCGCGGCGGGTTGACTCCTTGGCTGCCGCAGCCTGCCCCTGCAGTCGCTGGACGTGCGCGAGGTCCCGCAGCGTGCCCGCGACGCTGAGGTCGCGGCCCAGCACGGCGAAGGCGTCGACCGAGCGACGGAACTCGTCGGCGGCCTCGGCCAGTCGTCCCAGAGCGAGGAGTGCGCGACCGCGGGTCCGGCTGGTGCGCGCCGTCAGGAAGGCGTCCTGGGCGGCGACCGCACGCTGGTGCGCGGCAGTGGCGTGTTCCAGGGCCGCTGCACCGTCACCGAGAGCTGCCTCCACCTCGGCGCTCGCGTCGAGGGCCACCGTGACGAGGTGCTCGGCGCCGAAGCGCTGCAGAGCCACCAGCGACTCGCGCACCAGCTGCTGTGCCAGTCCGAGCTGGCCGAGGCGCCGGCAGGTGCGCGACAGGAAGACGGTCGCCAGTGCATGGGCGAGCCGGTCGGGGCAGTCGTCGAGCAGCTCGCGTGCCGTCGTGAACTCCCGTCGCGACTGCTCCAGCTCGTCGTAGTCGTTGTGGAGCTCTCCCCGCACGATGTGCGTCCAGCCTTCGAGCACCCGGTCGGGGTGGCGGGACAGCAGGTCCGTCGCCTTCGCCAGCTCGTCCTCCGCGGTCTCCCGGCGCCCGACGGCCAGGGCAGCATGTGAGGCGACCAGCCCCGCGGCCGCGGCCTGCGTCCCTGCGCCGAGCAGGGTGAGGTCGCGGCGGGCCTGGGAGGCCAGCGCCAGAGCTGGGGCCGATCGCCCCAGGTGGTCGTGCAGGTGCCAGGCCTTGGCCAGAGAGAGCATCGCCCTGCCCAGTCGCTGGTCCTCACAGACCTGCGAGAGCCCAGCAGTGACCGACTCGCAGGCAGCCAGCCACGTTGCGTGGTCGGGCGAGAGGTGGTGGGCGTTGCCCGCGGCGGCCAGCAGTCGCCAGGCCAGCTGTGGTCGGTGGGGGGCGATCGCACGGGCACAGGACCGCACGGCCTCCAGGGCGGTCATGCAGCCCTCGCGGGCCTCGTCGGCGTCGAGACCGGCCTCGACCTCGATCGGTGCGCGCCACCCGTCCTGCTCCGCGTCCCGGGGTGGCGGGGCAGCCGGCAGGAACTGGAGGGGGAAGGACTCGCGGTGGCCTTCGACCAGTGCCAGCAGGCAGGAGCTGACGGCGAGCATGGCGGCCTCGGCGTCGTCCTCGCCCACCGGAGCGTGCTCGCGAGCGAAGCGGGCGACGAGGTTGTGCAGCCGGTACTGGGCCTCGTGGCCCGGCACGATCACCGGCTCGACGAAGCTCGCGTCGATGAGGGCGTCCATCGCCCGCTCACCCGCGACCTCGTCATCGAGCAGGGCCTGCGGCACCCACGGGGAGAACGTCTCCATGGGCAGGACGGCCAGCAGGGCAGCGGTGCGCCGGGTGCGCTCGGGGAGCCGGTCCCACACGATGGTCAGGCTGGCCCGCACGGAGGCGTTCTCAGAGCCGCCGGTCTCGATGTCGTCGAGTCCTCGAGCGATGTCCTGCAGCCTCCTGGCCATCCGCCGGACGCTGAGGTCGGGGCGCTGCGCGAGCCTGCCGCCCACGAGCCGGATGGCCAGCGGCAGGCACCCCGTGTGGCGGGTCAGCTCCCGAGCGGCAGCCGGGTCCGCCTCGACGCGCTCGGTTCCGGCCACCTCGGCCAGGA
Organism: Knoellia sp. 3-2P3; assembly: GCF_029223115.1. Lineage (NCBI taxonomy): Bacteria > Bacillati > Actinomycetota > Actinomycetes > Micrococcales > Intrasporangiaceae > Knoellia > Knoellia sp. 3-2P3. Next base: position 447,006 of record NZ_JARGZE010000003.1, on the reverse strand, counting down.
GCCGCACAGCGTGCTCCGTCGGGAGAGGCCGCAGGCGCACGTGGTGCGTGGGTTGGAGGCGCGACGGGGGAGTGCGGGAGGTCACGATGGCCATCGACCCCACGGAGGTGGGCAGGAGGGCGAGCAGGCTCTCGTCGAGGTGTTCGCCGCGGTGGTCCACGTTGTCGAGCACGACGAGCAACCGGCGGCCGTCGATGAGCGAGCGGTAGAGGCCGGCTCGGGCAGCGGGGGTCTCGGGCACGGCCTCGGGCATCACGCCGAGGAGGTGCAGGAACACGGCGATGACGGAGTCGGTCTCGCCGGTGCTCTGCTCGCTCGAGACGTCGACGTAGAGCGTGCCACCGGGGAAGGTCTCGCGCAGGCGGGCACCGGCCTCCACGGCGAGGGCGCTCTTGCCGACTCCCGCGAGGCCAGTGACGAGCACCGTGGCTGCTGAGCCCGTACTGCTCGCTGCTGCGGCGGTAACGGCCTCCAGCTCGGGGTCGCGACCGAGGAACCCGTGCGGCCTCCGGGGCAGCGTCCTCGGCGTGGGCAGCGCCGTCCCCACAGCGGAAGCCGGCGCAGGGAGGGACTCGGTGACGACCTCGTCGACCTCGCGCGAAGAACGTGCAGTGGCGTCCGTAGGAGCAGGGTCCGGCCTCTCTGGCGTCTCTGGCTCGGAGGGTGCTGGCTGCGGCTGCGGCTCTCCTGCAACGGATCCAGTCGACACCATCGCAGGATGGGGCACGTCGCCGGCAAGCACCCGGTGATGGGCCTCCTTCAGGCGAGGCGACGGTTCGACGCCGAGCTCGTCGTCGAGCCGGTGGTAGGCGCAGCGATAGACCTCGAGCGCCTTTGCCTGCTGGCCGCAGGCGGCGAGGGCGAGCACGAACTGGGCGAGGAAGGTCTCGTTGTAGGGGTGCCGGTTCGTCAGGGCGGCGAGGTCGGCCACCAGACCGTCGAGGCGCCCGACACCCAAGGCGGTGTCGATGCGCTCCTCAAGCACGGTGAGGCGGGCGTGGGAGAGGCGGTCGCGCTCGAGCTGCACCGCGGCCGTCTCGGGAGCGCCCTGCAAGGGGTTCTCGGTGCACAGGCCGAGAGCCTGCTCGTAGAGGTGCAGGCTCTCCAGAGGCGCCTCCGCGCGGGCGCTGCGCGCGCGGCATACCAGCTGCTCCCACGCGGTGAGGTCGACGCGAAGGCGGGCGTCGAGCCGGTAGCCCGAGCCGTCGGTGAGGAGCACCGTGTTGCCCGCGCCGCCAGCCTTGCGGCGGATGCCGCTCACGAGGGCCTGGACGCGGTTGCGGGCTGAGGGCGGTGGGGCGTCGCCCCAGAGCCACTCGCTGAGGCTGGTGGTCGTGAGGCCGCCGCCGAACGCGGCGAGGGACAGCAGCCCGCGCTCGAGCCCGCTGAGGCGGACCGGCTGGTCGCTCCGCAGACAGAGCTCCACCTGGCCCAGCACCCGTAACTCGACGGCACCTTCGGCAGCCTCTGGAATCGGCACAGGCGGAACATATGGGACGAAAGTGACGGTGTCACTACCTCTTTACCAATGGCAGACCAACATGGCGCCGCGAGCTCCGCGGCGCCATGTCGGCCGTGTGGGTGCTAGGTGGAGGTGCCTGCCGTCAGTAGGTGCAGCCGGTGGAGGGCAGGTCCTTGGGGAGGGGGACCGGGTTGTCGTTGGCGATGGCGGTCAGCATCTTCTGCGGGCAGACGCTGTTGTAGTAGCCGTCGTTCTGCATGCTGCCCTTCCACACCTGCAGGTGGAGGTGGTTGCCGGAGGACTGGCCGGTGCTGCCCACGTCACCGATCTTGCGTCCCGGGCTGATGCCCTGGCCAGCCGAGACGTCGGGCGCGTCGAGCATGTGGCAGTACATGTACTGCCCGCCGCCGATGCCGCGGATCACGACGCCGTAGCCGCACCAGCCCTGGCCGAGCGGCGCCCAGCCGGCCGCTTCGACATGGCCACCGCGCAGGGCACGGATGTTCGCGCCGGCCGGGGCCTGCAGGTCAGAGGAGGGGTAGTCGTGGTGCGGGTCGTCGAGACCGGCCTTGCCCTCGGGCATGTCGGCCAGCGCGATGGGGAGGACGGTCGGGTTGACCCAGTTGATGTCCTCGCAGTTGCCCTTGGGGTCGGCGTTGGTGGCCGTCGGGAAGAGGTCCTGGGAGTCGGCGAACACGGTGTCCGCGCCGTCTCCGCAGTTGATGCGGTCGGCCATGCCGTCGCGGGCGCGCATGATGTCGGCGCCGGTCCCGCCGAACATCTCGTCCTCGCCGTCGTCGCCGATGACCTCGTCGTTGCCGTCGCCGCCGACGACGTGGTCGGCGCCGTTGTCACCGTCGACGATGTCAGGGCCGTCGCTGCCGAACAGGCGGTCCTGCCCGCCGAAGCCGTTGATGGTGTCGGCGTTGACGGTGCCGTGGATCTCGTTGTTGCCGCCGTCGCCCTCGAGCACCGCGGCGAACGCCACGCCGGGTGCGATCGCGAGCGTGAGCGCCGCTGCCACGGTCACGAGACCGGCGCGTCGCGAGCCGGTGCGCTTGGTGATGGAAGTTCTCATGGGTTGTCCCTTCTGGTTGCAGCGGGCAGGTGCCGCTGCCGGAGTTCGACGGGACCCACGGTTTCGGGGGGCGCTGCGGAGTCGCTGCGATTCCACTGCGGAGCGATGCGAGCACCTTGCTCGGCGCCGCCGATAGATGGCGAACCTGGCGCTCGACGGACTCGAACCTGATCGGTCAGGACGAGCTGTTGACTCGTAACACGTCGGTGAACGCGGACGCGCCGATCGTCGGCTGAACCGCTGAGGTGCTGGGACAGGGCTCCCTCGATCGCCCGCGGCAGGTGCTGCTGGCGCAGCAGTTCGAGGCGCGCGGTGAGGTCGCGGCAGGCCGACTCGAGCCTGCTGGACGAGTGGGAGCAGCTGACCGAACCGGCGGCGGTCGCTGCGCTGGCTGCTGCCGCTGAGGTCCGGCCCGGGGGAGCGGGGGACGAGCCACGGCCGATCACCTCCAACGAGCGGGGCTTCCGGGTGCTCGTGCGCACGGCATGTTCCGGCGCGTCGAGCTGGCCGCGCTGCGCCGGTGGAACGACCTGGGCGAGCTGCATGTTGGCTCCGGGTGGGACGCCGAGCGCTGGCCGTCGGCGATCAAGGACTACTTCGAGGAGTACGACTCGATCCGGCCCCGGCCGGATGCGCGCGGACCGGCTCTCCTGCAGGTGACCCGGGAGCCGGGGCGCTGGCTGGTGCGACAGGTCAGCGTCGACCCCGAGGGCGACCACGACTGGGCCATCCCCGCGGTCGTCGACCTCCCGGGATCAGACGAGGCTGGCGAGGCGGCTGTCACGATCAAGGACTTCGCCCGTCAGCCGCTGTGTAGGCACCGACTATGGGGCCCAAGCCGTCAGTCGGACCTGCTGGGGCCGGCATCCGCTGCAAGCGTGACCTCGAATCCGAGCGGTGGTTGAACGTGCGACCCGAGTCGGGGCCCACTCGGGTGATCGGGCAGACTTAACGCGTATCCCTCGCTCGGGGTGCCTGACGCCGCTATCTTCGCGGCGTGATATGGGCGGTTTTACGGCTTCTGCGGCCAAAGCAATGGATCAAGAACGTGCTGGTGGGCGCAGCCCCGCTGGCGGCGGGGGAGCTCCTCGAGCCAGGCGTGGCCTCTCAGACTCTCCGGGCGTTCGCGGTCTTTGCGTTGGCGAGCAGCGCCACGTACTGCCTCAATGACGTGCTTGACGCAGGGGCCGACGCCCTGCATCCAGTGAAGCGTTCGCGGCCGGTCGCTTCTGGCTTGGTCAGACCTTGGGTAGCGCTCACCTTGGCAGCAGCCCTTGCGGCGGGAGCGCTAGTCCTTGCCAGTCCCGCACCCCTGCGTTGGGCCGTGACCAGCTACCTCGGACTGACGGTGCTCTACTGCACCGGCCTTAAGCACAAGCCGGTCCTGGAGCTGGGGCTGGTCGCGGGAGGGTTCATCGTTCGAGCCGTGGGTGGGGGAGCGGCGACGCAGATTCCCCTCTCCAAGTGGTTCCTCATCGTCACTGCGTTCGCATCGATGTTCATGGTCGCCGGAAAGCGGCTGTCCGAGTTGGCTGCAGAGTCGCAGCCGGTCCCTATGGTCCGGCGCAGCCTGACCTTCTATCCGTTGTCCTATCTTCGGATGATCTTGTCGGTCTCCGCAGGCGTCACGATAACTGGCTATTGTCTTTGGGCGTTTGAAGTGGGCGCTGCCCACTCTGGGGGGCTGTGGACAGCCATCAGCGTGGGCCCCTTCGTCTTGGCCATTCTCCGGTATGCCTTGGATACCGACCAGGGGCGAGCTGAAGAGCCTGAGGAAGTTGTTCTCCGAGACCCGACCCTTCAAGCTCTCGGGGCCTTGTGGCTACTCACCTTCTCCGCTGGGATCTTCCTGTGAAGGGCGACGAAACCCTGCTATCTGGATGGGGCCGGACCAACTTCACCAGCTCGCTGGTCACCGATGACGAGACCGCCGAAAGTGTCTCAGCAGCCATACGTGGCTATCGCGGAGAACGCGGTTTGCTGGTTCGCGGCTTGGGCCGCAGCTATGGCGATGCAGCGCAGAATTCTGGAGGTCGTACCCTGCGGCTCCGCACCTCGCCCGTGGGTGAGATCGGCCCAGACGGGCAGGTGGACCTTCATGGGGGCCTCAGCGTCGGCGAACTGTTGACCCACGTGGTTCCGCGAGGCTGGTTTGTGCCAGTGACGCCTGGTACCAAGCATATAACGATCGGTGGGGGCCTGGCTGCCGACGTCCATGGCAAGAACCATCACCGGGATGGGAGTCTTGGGGCGCATGTCGTGGAGATCGATCTTGTAGATGGAACGGGCGCGCTGCGCACGCTGAGGCGTGAGGAGCCCCTCTTCGACGCTGTGATCGGCGGAATGGGCCTGAGCGGCGTGATCACGAGGGCCCGGCTCCGTCTCGTTCCCATTCAGACGGCAAGCATGCGGGTATGTACCAGGAGGACCGCGGACCTGGACGAGACGATGGGCGCTCTGGCAGATGCGGACCAGACGCACCGCTACACGGTCGCGTGGCTCGACACGCTCGCGCACGGAAAGCATCTCGGGCGTGGAGTTGTGTCCAGCGGCGAGCATGCCCCGCCAGCCTCGCTGGATGATCATGGCAGGAGCCCACTTGCGCTGGCGCGCTTCTCCCAAGGCTTGGCCGTTGCGGCACCGCCGACGCCACCCTTCAATCTACTGTCACCTGCGGGCATGAGGCTCTTCAACCAGATCTACTACCACCGCGCTCCTCTGCGCCCGAGAACGAGCCACGAGAGCATCTCTTCGTTCTTCTACCCGCTTGACGTCGTCAACGCCTGGAACAGGGCCTACGGCCCTAGGGGATTTGTGCAGTACCAATTTGCCGTACCACATGAGCGCACCGTCCGGGAGGTTATCGAATGCTTTCAGCGGAACTCGAACTATGGGTTCTTGGCCGTGCTCAAGAGGTTCGGCCCGGCATCCGGTGCTCCGTTGTCGTTTCCCACAAAAGGCTGGACCCTTGCAGTGGACTTTCCAGCGACCCGTGAACTTGCGGGCGTCCTCGATCGGCTAGATGAAATGGTCGTCGCTGGTGGGGGCCGGGTGTACCTTGCAAAGGACGCCCGCATGAATGCACGTCTCTTGCCGCAGATGTATCCCCAACTCGAGCGTTGGCGTGAACTGAGGGCGACCTTGGATCCCCGAGGCATTTTCGTTTCAGACCTTTCGAGGAGGCTTCAGCTTTGTTGAACGCATTCGGATTCCCCCAGTCCATTGCCGTGTTCGGGGGAACCTCCGACATCGCCCGAGCAACGGTCAAGGCGTTCGCTTCAGCAGGGAGCCTGGAGCGCGTGGTGTTGGCCGAGCGTCCATCGACGCCGGCGAGCCCGGACGGCGATCTTGGCATCGATCCGGCGCTCATTCGACGCGTGGCCTTCGACGCCGAACAACCGGAACGACACTCTGAGACGGTGGCTGGAATGTTCGAGGACGGTGACCTGGACGTCGTTGTCGTTGCCTTCGGAGTCCTGCCACCGCAGAGTTCCGTCGAGGACCCCGTGGAGGCTGCGCGAGTAGTCAGTGTGAATTTCACTGGTGCCGTCTCGGTGCTGACGGCCGTCTCACGGATGATGCGACAGCAAGGCCACGGCGTCATAGTGGTGCTCTCCTCCGTCGCTGGGGAGCGCCCCAGAAGGTCGAACTATCTGTACGGAGCCAGCAAAGCCGGGCTAGACGCCTTCGCGACAGGTTTGGGTGACGACCTCCATGGCTCCGGGGTGAGTGTCATCGTTGTGCGACCAGGCTTCGTGCACACGAAGATGACCGAGGGGATGAAGCCCGCTCCCTTCTCCGTGACTGCCTCTGACGTGGCAAATGCGATCGTCAGGAACACGGGCAAGGGAACCCGCACGATCTGGGTTCCCACGCATCTGCGAGCAGTGATGATCCTAGTTCGGTACATCCCTCGGACCATCTTTCGCCGACTTTCTCTGTGATTATCGCGAAAACGTCCCTGCGTTAGGGATACGCCTGCTCGTCAGTGCTGCCGTGGATCGCGTACACGTGGACGGTCCACAGGTACTGGAAATAGAGGCCAACCACAATCAGGCCAACCAGTAACCCTGCCCGTACAGCAACAGCCGAGGGAGGCAGCCTGTCGCGACGACGGGTTGGCATGGGCCACAGGGGCGCCAGCGAAAGCAGCAGGTATCGAACGCCGCTCCCCGCCAGGGGCGTGACTGCTGCGATGTACATCGGGTATGCAAAAGCCCAGGCCCGGAGCTCCAGAGGCCATGCGGAGCCTCGAGGCTGGCAAAGCGTTAGCGCCAGATATGCGCCTGCTCCGAGCAGAACGAGAACTCCTGGCCATCCGACGACGCCGTAGAGCTTCATTGGCCAAGCCAGTCCAATGACCCCCGGACCCTGATTGCTCATCCATTGTGCCTGGGTGACGAAAAAGGCGTCTGGGCGCTGCACCAACAGGGCAGCTATGGCTGGCCAGAGCAGCGATGAAACGGCCGTTACTGCTGTGGCCACACCATAGCCTCTGATATCGAATGCGCGATTCTTGCCAGCGGATCGGCGCCATTTGACCGCCCCATGCACGGCAAGCACAGCGAGCAATGGAAAGGCGATCGGGCGCGTGAGGGACAGGAGGATGGCGGCCGCGCTCACCAGCAAGTACCGCTCAGTGGAAAGGGCATAAAGAAAGATCACCAGCAACAGGAGGGCAAGGCCCTCTGTGTAGCCAACCTGAAAGATGGGAGCTGCTGGGTAGACATTGATACAGGCAATCAGGGCCAGAGCCGTAAACCTGCTGGCGCGCTTCACTAGATATTTGTAGAGCAGCACCATGGCGAGCCCCGCACATGCGAGGCTGAACGCCGGGGCAGCAAACTCATACTCTAGGCCCGTCATCCAGGAAATCGCACGGACAGCCAAAGGGTAGGCGGGATAGAAAGCCAGCTCGTTCTGAAGAACCTCGCCATTGACCTGAGGTAGGACGGACGGGTAGCCGTCCTCCGCGATGGACTTGTACCACTGGGCATCCCAATTCATGCCGATGGTCCAGAGGTTCGCGTCCGGGGCACCCGCCGTGGTAATGGTCGCATCCGCCAAAGACCTCGGACGCGATGGCTGGTCGGCAGCACCCGCAGCCAAGAAGGCTGCCGAAATGAAGCGAGTTGCGGTGAAGATCAGCAGAGGGGGCAGTGCGTCCTGGGCGACGGTCCGCAGTCGGTCAGGAGCAAAGTTCAGCGCGCGCAGCCTCCGGGTGGAGTGCTCGAGGTCAAGCAACAATCGTCCGCTCCCTGTGGCCCAGTGACGTAGCAATCCTGAAGGTATGTCCAGATCGTCCCGGGTCAGGCGGTCCGGGAGTGTCCGCGACGTCTTGTTCCGGCCGAACGGATGAGTGGGTGGTCGTCACCTTGTCGGATCGGCACTGCCCAGAGAGGCACCGATCCGTCCTGGCGGCCGGGTAGACTGGTGTTTACCGCCGGCGTGGGTGATAACCCGCTCAGCGCGCCCAGAGGGGCTACGCCGGGTCGCACACCGAACGAGTCAACCCACAGGAGTTCTTCCATGTCCTTTGACTACAAGGTGGCCGACCTGAGCCTCGCCGAGGCCGGCCGTCACCAGATCCGTCTTGCCGAGCACGAGATGCCCGGTCTGATGTCCCTGCGCGAGGAGTTCGGCGAGAGCCAGCCCCTCAAGGGCGCCAAGATCGCCGGTTCGCTGCACATGACCGTGCAGACCGCCGTGCTCATCGAGACCCTCACCGCTCTCGGCGCCGAGGTCCGCTGGGCCTCCTGCAACATCTACTCGACCCAGGACGAGGCCGCCGCCGCGGTCGTCGTCGGCAAGGGCACCCCCGAGGCGCCGGCCGGCGTCCCCGTCTTTGCCTGGAAGGGCGAGACCCTCGAGGAGTACTGGGACTGCACCGAGCAGATTCTCACGTGGCCGAACGGTGACGGCCCGAACATGATCCTCGACGACGGCGGCGACGCCACGATGCTGGTCCACAAGGGCCGCGAGTGGGAGGCCGCCGGTCAGGTGCCGCCCACCACCGAAGAGGACTCCGAGGAGTTCGCCATCTTCAAGGCTCTGGTCCGCAAGACCATCGAGGCCGATGCCACCAAGTGGACCAAGGTCTCCGAGGGCATCAAGGGCGTCACCGAGGAGACCACCACCGGTGTCCACCGCCTCTACCAGCTGGCCGAGGCCGGCAACCTCCTCTTCCCGGCGATCAACGTCAACGACTCGGTCACCAAGTCCAAGTTCGACAACAAGTACGGCTGCCGCCACTCGCTCATCGACGGTCTGAACCGCGCCACCGACGTCCTCATCGGCGGCAAGGTGGCTGTCGTCTGCGGCTACGGTGACGTCGGCAAGGGGTGTGCCCAGTCGCTCGCCGGCCAGGGCGCCCGCGTCATCGTCACCGAGGTCGACCCCATCTGCGCCCTGCAGGCCGCGATGGAGGGCTTCCAGGTCGCCCGCCTCGAGGACGTCGTCGACACTGCCGACATCTTCATCACCACCACCGGCTGCTACGACGTGATCACCGCCGAGCACATGCAGCGGATGAAGAACAAGGCGATCGTGGCCAACATCGGCCACTTCGACAACGAGATCGACATGGCCGGCCTGGCCAAGGTGCCCGGCGTCAAGAAGACGGAGATCAAGCCGCAGGTCCACGAGTGGACCTTCGAGAGCGGCAGCTCGATCATCGTCCTCTCCGAGGGTCGCCTGATGAACCTCGGCAACGCGACGGGCCACCCCTCGTTCGTGATGTCGAACTCGTTCTCGAACCAGACGATCGCCCAGATCGAGCTGTGGACGAAGCCGGGGGAGTACGAGAACAAGGTCTACGTGCTGCCCAAGCACCTCGACGAGAAGGTCGCCCGTCTCCACCTCGACGCGCTGGGCGCCAAGCTGACCGAACTGACCAAGGGCCAGGCCGAGTACCTCGGTGTCGACGTGGCAGGCCCTTATAAGCCGGAGCACTACCGCTACTGAGCGACCTGATTTCGTGAGGGAGGGTCGCCCGCATCTCAAGAGCGGGCGACCCTCCCGCCGTCCGTGTCCGGAGCCAAGGCCTCGACGCGAATCGCTCGTCCTGACGGTAGCGCCGTGGTCGGTGACGCCTGGGCCAGCAGGCGTGGCGTGGCCGCTAGAAGAGTGAGAGTTCCCAGCCACATCACAGGGGAAGCCAAGACCATGCCGATTGGCAGCGCCCAGGTTCTGTGGGTTCTGGCCCCCCACAGCACAAGCGCCAAGGCGGCCGGCAGTCGATAGACCAGCGGTGGCAGGACGCTCGCTCCGAGGGTCTCACCCGACCGGTGTGCATTCGTGTACAGCAGGCTCCACCATTGGGTCCACAAGTGCGGCTCCCAAAGGGCCGAAAGGCAGGCGACTCCGACCGTAACGCTCAGGCACAACCAGAGTGACCGCCACTCGCGCCTCGCAGCGAACCAAATGGGGCCCAGGAAGATCGTCACCTTGGTCAGCGCCGCCAGGGCCCACAGCCACGGCCGCCGTGTACCAAGCACCATGGCCAGTGCCAGGGGGATGAACACGTTGCCTGCCACGATCTCCGGAAGTCCCGCCAGCCACAGTGGGATCGCCCAATAGCGGAGCGGTGCCAACAGCCACGCTAGCCCAGCTGCCAGGAGCAAGGACCAGAGCGAGGCGAACACTGGCCAAGGCAGGGCCGTCATGGGCCGGATGATCTGGGCAAAGGCAGGCGAGTAGAGATAGGCGTCCGTCGTCATCGGTCCGTTCGTGTAATACACGCCGTGGCCTGTGAGCCAATACGGGTGGGAGTCCCAGCCGAGGCTGAAGGGGTGCAGGGCGTAGACGGTGGCAGTGAGGAGAAAGGTCGCGCCAAGAACCTTTGCGGCGCCCGACGTGACGCGTCGGAAGGAGGGGGTCATGCGGGCTGATCCGCTCGGGGCTGTCACCGATTGACCTCCATCCAACTCGGGGGTTATGCCTGTCGTCCTGTACGCCACGGCCGCAGATGCTTGATCTGGCCGAAGTTGGCCCGACAGGCAGAAACTCCCATATCCGGGACGTGCGTGCAGCGACTGCAGAAACTTCTGTCCGACCGGATGAGCGCCATGATGTCTGTGACGCACTCTTGTCTTGAGCAGTTACGACTCACCGATATGTGATGATGCGTGCGGGCGATTCGTGGTTCCCGAGAGAGGACTGACACAAGTGAAAGGTCGCGTGCTCATCGTCGATGACGATCTTGCGCTCGCCGAGATGCTTGGCATCGTGCTCCGGAATGAGGGGCTGGAGGTCTCTCATGTAGCTGACGGCGCCGGCGCCCTCAACGCGTTCCGCGAGGCGAAGCCCGATCTCGTGCTCCTCGACGTCATGCTGCCCGGGCTCGATGGCATGGAGGTTTGCCGACGGATCCGCGCAGAGTCCGGTGTACCCATCGTCATGCTCACTGCTCGCACGGACACCGTCGATGTCGTGGTCGGGCTCGAATCCGGAGCCGACGACTATGTCGTCAAACCATTCAAGCCTCAAGAGCTCATCGCGCGTATCCGGGCCAGACTGCGCCGGGGCGACGAGCCCGAGCCAGAACGCCTGGAGATCGGAGATCTCGTCATCGATGTGGCCGGTCACTCGGTCAAGCGCGATGGCCGAGCCCTCTCGCTCACGCCGCTTGAGTTCGACCTGCTGGTGGCGCTGGCTCGCAAGCCGTGGCAGGTGTTCACGAGGGAGGTCCTGCTTGAGCAGGTATGGGGATACCGGCACGCCGGCGACACACGGCTCGTTAACGTCCATGTGCAGAGGTTGCGGTCGAAGATCGAACACGACCCGGAGAAGCCGGAGATCGTGGTCACGGTCCGCGGGGTGGGCTACAAGGCAGGGCCGAGCTAGTCATGTCCGGGACGGCCAGGCCTCATCCGGGGCCTACCTCGGCCTGGAGGGGACGGTGGTCGGGCGTCAGCGAGGTCACGGCCCGCATCGTGGGGCACTCCCGGAAGGTTGCTGTTCGCGCGCTTCGCGCGCTGCGTCACACTTGGCGCTCCTCATTGCAGTTCAGGGTCGTCACCACGACCATGCTGCTTGGGCTGCTCGTGATCACGCTGCTCGGCTCCTATCTCTACCAGTCGATCTCCAACGGTCTGGAGCAGGACCGCATCTCGACCGCCACGTTGGAGGCCTCGGGTCTGGCCACGGAGGCACAGCAGGCATTCGACGCGACGGACAGCACGGAGAGCGCAGCCGATCTGGGCCAGTTCGCCCGCGACCTAGTGCAGCAGAAGCTGGCCTCGCCCGGGGCCGATGCAAGTCGACAGGTGGTCTTCACGCGTTCGCTGGACAACGAAAGTCCCACCTTCGTGGCGACCGTGTGCTCCGACGAGGCGTGCCTACCGAGCATCCCCGATGACCTTCGTGCCGCGGTCAGCGACAATCCCAGGCGACAGCAGTACAAGCTCACGAGCATCAACGACGAGACGGGCGACACGGTCCCCGCCGTCCTCGTCGGCTCCCAGGTCGAGCTGCCGGTAGCCGGCGCCTACGACCTCTACTTCGTCTTTCCCCTGCAGCGGGAGGTGCAGACGCTCGAGATCATCACCAACACGTTCGCGTTCGGAGGCGTCGCCCTCGTCTTGCTCGTCGGCGCCGTAGCCTTCGTCGTCACCCGACAGGTCGTCATCCCCGTGCGACGGGCAGCGGTCGTGGCAGAACGGCTCTCCTCCGGGAAGCTCAACGAGCGGATGCGAGCGCGTGGCGAGGACGACCTCGCGATGCTGGGCAAATCCTTCAACGAGATGGCCGACAGCCTTCAATCGCAAATTCGTCAGCTCGAGGGTCTTTCGAGGGTCCAGCAACGCTTCGTCTCAGATGTCTCCCATGAGCTTCGCACCCCGCTGACGACCATTCGGATGGCCGCGGACCTGCTCCACGACACCAGGGAGCACTTCGACCCCGTCACCGCCCGGTCGGCCGAACTGCTCCACGACGAGCTCGATCGGTTCGAAGATCTGCTCGCGGACCTGTTGGAGATCAGCCGGTTCGACGCTGGGGCGGCCGCTCTGGATGCCGAGCCCACGGACTTGCGAGATCCGGTCGCGCGTGCGGTAGAAGCAGCGCAGCCGATCGCCGCGCGCCGTGGCAGCCAGATCACCGTTCGTGCGGAAGGTGACTGCGTCGCGGAGATGGACTCACGTCGTGTCGAGCGGATACTCCGCAACTTGGTGGTGAACGCCGTGGAGCATGGCGAAGGCAAGCCTGTTGAGATCTCGCTTGCCGGGAACGAGTCGGCTGTCGCGGTCACCGTACGGGACCACGGTGTCGGCCTTCGACCGGGTGAGTCCGCCCTTGTCTTCAACCGTTTCTGGCGCGCTGATCCTGCTCGGGCGCGGACCACGGGTGGAACCGGGCTCGGCCTGGCCATCTCGCTCGAGGACGCCCGTCTCCACGACGGCTGGCTCCAGGCTTGGGGAGAGCCGGGCGAGGGTTCCTGTTTCCGCCTGACCCTGCCTCGGCGGTCGGGAACCCCCATCGACGAGTCCCCCCTGCCTCTCGAGCCACTGTCCGCTGCGATCAAGGCACAGCCATGAACTGGCAGCGCCGTCTGTCCCTCCTGTGTGCGAGTCTGTTGGTGAGTGCCTGCGGCGGCATCTCCAGCGACTCCCCGGTGCGGCCGGGGTTGGAGGTCGGCGCGGCAGCAGCAGACCCGGTGAAGGTGCTGTTTCCTGGCCCGGCTGTCGGATCCTCCCCGGAGCAGATCGTTCAGGGGTTCCTGCGGGCTGGGGCTGCCAGTGACGAGGAGTTCGAGGTCGCACGTTCGTTCATGGCTTTGTCTTCGGATGCCACCTGGCGCCCGGACTCCTCCATCATGATCTTCACTGACGAGTCGGCCTTGTCGGTCAGATCCCTGAGCGAAAGCTCCGTGCGCGCCACAGCGAAGGTCACTGCCAGCATCGATGCAAACGGCCGCTACCGAGATCTGCCGCCAGGAACAATCGTTGAGGCTACCTTCACCCTGAACAGGCCGACTGGGGAGTGGCGCATCAACACGGTCCCGGAGGGTTTTGGGCTCTGGCTCAGCGCATCCGACGTCGACCGGTTGTACAAGCCCTTCCGAATCCACTACATCTCCTCGGTCGAGCGGCGGCTGGTGCCAGACGTCCGATGGTTCTCTGTCGGCAAGGGGCTGGCGACCCGCCTGGCCCGTGCACAGCTGAGCCCACCGCCGGATTACCTGCAGGGCGCTGCCAGGAGTGACGTACCAGTCGGCACTCGCCTGACGGTGGATGCGGTACCTGTGGAGAACGGGGTGGCGACGGTGGACCTCACCGCGACCAAGCCCGGAGGCGACCCGGTTCGTCGGCAGAACCTCTGGGCTCAGTTCGTGGCGACGCTGACGCAGATCCCGGACGTCAACCGGGTGGCGCTCAGAGTCGAGGGCTCGGACCTGGACCTACCGGGGATCGAGCAGGCTCCCGCTGGCCTTGCCGAACTGGGCTTTACACCGGCGCAGTCCCCGGCCGCGGCAAACCCCGTGATTCGAACGGGCGGTCAGCTGTTCGCCGTCGACCCGGCGCGGCTGGGCGACGAGCCTGACTCAGAACCGTCCGTGCGCCGAGCCAACACCCCGACCATCGCCACCGGCTGGGTCTGGCTGGCCGTGTCGAAATCTGGTGACGAGGTCGCTGCGGTTGGGGGAAACCGCGCTGAACTCGCTCGGTGGCGCGGCGCTGACCAGATTCGCGTGCCGCCGTTCGGTGCCGGGCTGACAAGGCCGACCTACGACAGCCAAAACATCCTCTGGGTGGCGGGCAAGGCGGACGGCCGAACGCGGGTGTGGTCGATCAACGCTGCCGCGGACCCGGCTGACGCGGAGAGCGGTCGACCCTTCACCGTTGACGCAGGCTGGCTCCAGGATCGGACCGTTGTGGCAATCAGGATCGCGCCTGATGGGCAGCGAGTAGCAATTGCGTCTACCAGCGAGTCCGGCCGGTACCCCCGGGTCGACGTGGCAGGTGTGGTGCGCGCAGCCAACGGCATGCCGGAGCGGCTTGCTCAGCCTCTCGGAGTTGCCCCAGCGTTGACGCTGGTCCGGGACCTCGTCTGGCTTGACCAGACCCGCGTGGCAGCTCTCGGTCGAATCAACAGCGCGTCACCCGTGCGTGCATGGATCGCCGAGGTGGGAGGTCGAATGTTGGCGGCCGAGGTCTCGGATGTCCCTGGGGCGCAATCGATCACCACTGTCAACGGCGAGCGAGGCCTGGTCGTAACCACAGACGATCGCCGTGTCCTCCTGCGTGCTGGAAGCAGTTGGCTGGAAGTCGCTGAGGGCAGCGACTTCGCAGTGCCCGCCAGATAGCCACCTGCTCGTGACTAGGGCATCGCGAACTGCTCGTCCACCGGTCCGAGCACGAGGAAGTGTCTGATCCAGTACCACTGGGCGAGTAGTCCTGCGAGAGCGCAGGTGACGATCGCCAGGTGCCGAAGGCGCGTGGAACGTCCGTGCGTCGTGGGAAAGATCCAGGCCAATGGAAAGGCGAGAAGAAAGAATCGAAACAGGCTGATGGCTGCTGGGGCAACAGCGAAGAGGTACATGGGGTAGGCCAAAGCCCAAGCGCGCAGTTCGGGCCCCCAGACAGAGGTGCTTGGCCGCAACACCACTGCAGCAAGAATGCCGGCAGCAGCCAGACATAGAGCGACGGCCCCCCAGCTGCCCAGGTCGTGCGCCACGCTGAAAACGCCGAACGGTCCGACGTCGGCTCCGTTACGCCATGCCTTCTGTGTTTCGGTGAAGGCTGCAGGTCGTCCGGTGATCACGGCTGCCGTGAGCGGCCACGCGGCCGTTGCAGCCACAGCAGTGAGAGCGACAAAGATCAGCGGTCGTAGCCGGAGATCGGCTTCGCGTGAGCGATACAGGCCGACTGCGTGTGCAGCAACGACGATCACAAGTGGTAAGACCACCGGACGCGTCAACCCAAGTAACAACATCAAGGCAGCGGTGGTCAGGTAGCGCCGGCGTCTGAGTTGGAGGAGCAGCCCAGACAACAACATCAGGGCCAAACCCTCCGTGTAGGCAATCTGAAAGGTCGCGGCGGCCATACTGGTGCAGAGCAGAAGGACGGTGGCGCGTGCAGCAGCACGCCCGGCGGTGTCGAGTAGCAAACGGTAAACCAGCACCGTCCCCACCAACGAGCACGTCAAGGACAGCAACACCGCGGCGTGCGAGAAGTCGAGGCCGGTGATCGCCATGACGACTCGAGCCACGAGGGGGAAGAGGGGCGGAAAGGCCCAAGGGTTTTGGTCTACCGACCCGTCGGCCGTCAAAGGGAGAGTGGAAGGGTAGCCATCGTGAGCAATCTGCTCGTACCACTGCCCGTCCCAATTAGTGGCCACCTCCCAGTACCCAGGCTGGGCCGGCGCAGTTGAGTGCACGTGATATCCCGAGCTCGCGACGACGGTCGTGACCGCGATCTGCTCTCGTTGCGCAATGAGGATGAACACGACGTCAACGAGGCGCGTTATGAGGAAGACCAGTGCTGGCCACACCCACCAGGCGTCTTGCTGGGTTGAGGCTTGGCGGACAACCGCTGCTGAGCGGTCGACAATCCCATATCTGGGCCGCTGCAAGACGGGCGCTGCATCAGGCGCCATGGATACCCGCTTTCGGTGGCACTAGGAGGACGTAGGTGGCACTGCGCGCCACTGGTATCCACCCAAGACGCGATGCCATGGCACCCGCGATGCCGGAGTCTTCCTCGACTAGGGCGTATTGAGCCTTCGTGCTCTCCACGAACTCGCTCCATGCCGGCTTGGCTTCCAAGGCGGCGACGTAGCTTCTCAGGTACTCCGTGTTGTAGATCTCCACCCTCAGGTCGGCGACGGGAGACAGTGAAGGGTGCCGCCACAGCAGCCATCCGCTCACGCCGAGATCTGAGAACACGACGGATCCCCGGGGCGCCGATGACAGCACCTTGTCCACGGTCGTCATCGACTCTGGATAGCGCGCAGACTGCATGGCCGGAGCGGAGAGAGAGAAGGCCAGTGCCGCTGTGGCGGCGCCGGCCAAGGCAAGCGCCGAGAGCCGCCGGTCATTGCCGCGGTTTCGGACCGCGAACGGCGGCAGGCTCTGCTGAAGGGCTTGGGCCAGAAGGGGTCCGACCATGATGGCGCCCAGTGGTACCAGACGCCACATCCACAGAATGCACGCTGCGGCAAAGCCGAGGGTGAGAATCTGCCATAGGGTCGGCGGCTTCGGGAGGCGGGTCCAGAGGACAGCCGTGAGCAGCACCGCCGCAAGGGCCGCTGCAGCGAAAGGATTGGTGACCGGCGTCGCTTTCCACTCGTCGGCGATCATCGCGGCGTTGGTGGTGAAGTGCAGAGGGGCCAACAGAAGCCTCGGCCCGACTGGCGTGACCGCCAGGGCGAGGATGCACATGACGTTCAGCAGGAGCAGCCTGCTGATGTCGCGCCGGGTCGGACGACTGCGCCGGTCCGCGAACATGCCTGTCGTGATCAGCAGCCCCACCGCAATGCCGAATGTCCACAGGGCATGGGAGCAGCCCCACAGCCAGAACAGCGGGACCAGCCACCACCTCGGTCGGCGGTCCTGCGTCGTCCTCCACCACGCGAACAGGGTGAGGGCGAAGAGCACGAAGCTGACGAGCTGGGGCCGCGGATTGAGGCTTGCAGCAGCACCCAAGATGGTCAACCCGGCCGCGAGCAGTGCCGGAAGGCGGTCGGCGACGAGGCGTGCCGTGAGGAATACCGTGAGGGTTATGGCAAGGATGCACAGCGTTCGGAGCCACAGCACCCCTCCGGTGCCCCAATGCCGATAGGCAAGCGCTGCCACGACCTCGGGTAGCCACTGGGTCGCGAGCCACGGGCGCTCGGCGAAGACCGCGGCGGAGTCGGTGACTCTGAGACCACCGCCTCGAAGTATCTGGTCTCCTGCGCGCAGGTGCCACCAGAAGTCCGGCTCGTAGAACGGGCCGAGGCCCCGGATCAGCGCCAGTCCCAGGACAGTCACGAGCGCGACGACTTCGACTGGCCTGACCGTTGAACGCCGTGGTGTGGCGATCATGATGGCGCCTCCAGCAGGACGAAGCCGCTGCCGCCAGCAGAGACCTGCCATTGGAGCTGTTCCGTCAGGGCCGCAGTGAGGGGACTGTCCGACTCAAGGAGTGCCGCTTGGGTCCCCGTGTCCGAGATGAACTGCTCCCACCCTCGCTTGGCCTGCATCGCATCGATGAATCGGTGGACTTGCGCTGGTGAGTACTGCTCGATTCTCAGGTCGAACACCGGGCGAACCTGAGGCGCGGTGAACATCAACCACCCGGTGGCATCACCGTAGGAGAGAAGGTGGGTTTCCGCGGCCAGGCCTTGTAGCCGTTCCTCCAGGGCAATCGGAACGCCGGTCACCTCCTGCCCCCGGACATTCGCGAGTGGAACTGCCGCGATCGAGGCAAGTGCGGCAGCCCCCACCCACAGTCCGACCACGCTTGGCACGGCCCGAATCTGAAGTCCAGCCGTCAGAACGGATCTCTGGCGAAAGACCTGCTCCGAGGCCCCGGCCAGGAGGAACGCCGCGATGATCGCCGCGAGCGGAACCGTACGCTGCATCGCCAGGGAAAACGTGGTGGCGGCGCAGAAGGCCAGGAGCTGCCAGGCGGGCGGTCGCTGTCTTCCGACCAGCCACAGTAGCCATGTAGCCGCCAGCATTACCAGAGCGAGTGCCACGGCCGGTGTCCGGACCGAGGAAGGCATCCACTCCGCCACGAACTGGCGACCATTCGAACCCACGCTGATGGGGGTCAGCAAGAGATTGGGGCCCAACGGTGTCAAGGCGGCTGCCGCAGTGCAGGCGCCGAGGAGAATCCCCAAACGCTTGAATGAAGCAACGCTCAGCGCCCCTCCAACGAGGAGCCCGAGAACCACGAGGCCGCCAAACGCTAGGCCCATGAACCAGACTCCGTGCGTGCAGGCCGCAAGCCAGGTCAGCGGGACCAGCCACCAACGGGGCTCGAGGTCCGCTGCCGACTGCCACCACGCGCCCACGGCCGGCACGAGCAGGACGAAACCTGCCAGCTGAGGCCGTTCGGTCAGCCATGGCCAGCAGGCCGCGAGCGAGGCCAGTGCCAAACCGGCTGCGAGCCAAGGGCTGCAGACCTTGGCCAAGAAGATCATCAACATCAACCCGAGCAGGAGGATGCCCACTCCCCGGGTCCAGGCAACGGCAGCCGGGCCGGCGAGTTCGTAGAGCCAGGCCACGACAACCGAGGGCAGCCACTGGGTCGGGACGTAGTCGGCAGCTGCGTAGGGAGCCCAAGGGTCTTGGCCGTCAAACCGGTGGCCGTGGAGCAGGAAGCTTCCCACTTTGAGGTGCAGCCATGGGCTGGGATCGCTGATCCCTCGTACCCCCACGAGCGGCAGCAGGAGGAGAAGGACGAAGCCTGGAGCTGCAGCTGCCGCCGCGGATCGGCTGCGGGGAAAACGGGACACTCCGGGCACGCGATCGATTCTGCAGGTTCGGCTAGTTCAGGCCCAGTGTCCCCAAGACTCCTCAGCCGTTCGGCTGATGCGACGGGGCCGAAGGGTCCACGGCGTTGTAACGGGATGGCCGATTGGTGGCGGCCGGCCGTGATGGAAGTGTTCTGCCCGGCGAGGCTCCAGCCTCACCTCGAGGTGCGAACCTCAGCCCGTAAGTCTCGAAAGGAACTCATCATGCTGAACTACGTCGCCAAGCTCCAGGCCCGTTTCGTCTCGCGCGACCGCGGTGCCACCGCAGTTGAGTACGGCCTCATGGTCGCGCTCATCGCCATCGTCATCATTGCGGCGGTCACGCTGCTCGGCAACAACCTCGACGGACTGTTCGACAAGGTTGCCACCAGCGTCTGACGAAGATCTCGAGAATGGCGGGCTGTTCACTGCCCGTCGGGAGGAGGAGCAATGTTCGGAGTGCCAACGCCGATCAGGCGCCGCTCGTCGCGGCATCCTGCGGCTCTGCGTTCCGCAGCCTCGTCCTCCGCTGACGTGCGGTCCCGCGGTCGTCTGGGCTCTTGCCTGGGCGACCGCGGTGCCACGTCCGTCGAATACGCCTTGATGGCCAGTCTGATCGCGCTCGTGATCATCGGCGCAGTTACGGCCTTTGGCCTCAAGGTCATTCCGCTGTTCAATGTCCCCGCAAGTGCACTCTGAGGTCCGCATGCAAAGGTCTTGCAGGAACCGCGATCGCGGAGCGTCTGCGGTGGAGATGGCGATCATCCTCCCCGTGCTGTTGCTTGTGCTGGGCGGCATCGTCGACCTCGGCAGGGCCCTCTACGGGCAGATCATTATCAGCAACGCCGCGCGCGAAGGCGCTCGAATGGTGTCGGTGAGCGGGTACTCGACAACCCAGGTTCAAGACCGCGTCAGACTGGCGTCAGGGGGGATATCGCCGATGGTCGTTCCGGCAACCAACCTCACGATCACTCCGACCGCGTGCCCAGCTTCTCCGGCTCCCACCGACTCAGGCACCGTGACTGTCACGGCGACGGGCTTCGGCTGGTTGATGCTCAATGTCGTGCCGCAGCTCGTCGGCGGCAACATCCCCGCTCCGAACCTCACAGCGACAGCGAGCATGCGATGCGTGGCCTGACCCTGATGCGGCGACTTCGCCGTTGCACACCGCTCGAGCTGCGTCGGCGTGAGCGCGGCGCAGCGGCGTCGATCGTTGCGATCTTGCTCGGCGGTGGGGTCATTCTGGGGTTCGCGGCGCTGTCCATCGACGTCGGGTCCTTGCTGTGGGAGCGTCGCCAGCTCCAGAACGGCGCAGACTCCGCCGCGCTGGCGCTGGCACAGACGTGCGCCACCGACCCCTCTGCCTGCACGACGACATCGGGCACAACGCAGACCATGCTCACCGGCCTGAACAACGTGAACAGCTACAGGGACTCCGCTGCCGGCTTCGATCCGACGACATACGCGGCGCCCGCCGGAGGTCTGGCTGGTGTGTGTGGTCGGGCCGTCGGCAGCCTGGTCGCCTGCAACGCCCCGACCAGCACGCTTGCGGACTGCGCTCCGTTGCCCTCCGGTGTGGCGGCCAACCCTGCCATCCCGTACGTCGAGGTGCACACGCTGTCCAAGGAGGCCGACGGCAGCACCCTTCTGCCCAAGTGGATCGCACAGACCATTGCTGGGGGAGCGTCCGACTCGGGGAACCGTGTCGCCGCGTGCGGACGGGCAGCCTACGGTGCCCCGGGCGGCGCATCGAGCGCTCCCATCACGTTCTCCATGTGCGAGTGGCGCGCCAACACGAACAACGGCGCCTCCTACTACACCGACCCGGTCGGTACCGCGCCTGGTTATGGCGGAGCCGGGCAGCCGGCGTGGCCGGCCGCGGCAACGACGCCACCGGCGGCACCCCTGGTGGGGCAGGAGATCAAGATCTACCTGCAGTCCCACGGTGTTGCGTCGTCCTGTTACAACTGGAACGGCCACGACGTGCCGGGAGGCTTCGGCTACCTCAGCGCGGGCGGCTGCAACGCCGTGCTGGGGGAAGGCGACTGGATCCGGGTCGACACGGGTAACAACTCCGCCGGCTGCGACCTGAGCTCCCTGGTAGGCACCGTCATCTACTTGCCCGTCTTCGACTGCACGATCACCTCCCACGGCAACCCGGGCGTCGTGAACCCGCTGCCGGCCGACTGCACCGAGGGCAACGGCAACAACACCTGGTACCACGTCGCCGGCTGGGCCAAGTTCTACCTCAGCGGCTACAAGACCGGCGGCTCGCAGGAGCGTGCCAGTCTCGTCAGCGGGGTCGTGCCGTGCAGTGGCGGTGACCGCTGCATCTCCGGCTGGTTGCTCGAGGGTGTCCTCAGGGACCGTCCCGTCGCCGGCCCCCCAGTGACCAATGGTTTCGGCACCTACGCCATCCAGCCCGCAGGATAAGGAAGAAGCAAAAGCATGGGACGCAGAGTTCTCGCAATCCTCGTCGCGGCGGTCGTTGCCGTGGTCGGTGTCGCAGCGGTGCTGGTGTACGCGCGCGGTGCAGACACACGTGCCGTTGCGGCACAGCAGCCTGCCGACGTGTACGTGGCAACGAAGGCGGTCTCCTCGGGCACCATGCTCAAGGACGCCATCCGCTCAGGGGCCATCGTCAAGACATCGGTGGCGTCAAAGGGCCTTCCCATGGGGGCGCTGCAGCGCGTGACCGACAGCAACAGCTCACTCCTCGCCCTCACGGACATCCAGCCCGGCGAATACGTTCTTTCCGGTCGCTTCGGCACGACGCCGGTGGGGACCAAGGCGATCGAGGTCCCGGCGGGGATGGTTGCCGTCTCGGTGCAACTGTCCGACCCCGCTCGCGTGGGAACGTTCGTCACGCCCGGGACGCACCTCGCCATCTTCGACAGCTACAAGATCAAGGCCATCGGCGATGACGAGAAGTCCAAGACCCTCAACGAGGCGGGGGTCCAAGGCACCAGCGTCCTGCTCGAGGACGTCCTGGTCATCGCCATGGGGAACACCGCTCTGACACCGGGCCAGAACACGACTCCCAAGGAGGGTGAGGCAGCACCCGCCGCCGCGCCCAGCTTCCTGGTCACCGTCGCCGTGTCGCCGAAGGACGCCGCCAGGCTCGTCCACGGCATCAACACCGGTCAGCTGTACGCAGCGCTCCGAGGCGCCGACGTGAAGATGGCAGGCGTTCCGCGCATCGACGACCTGAACCTCTTCGACCTTTCCGGAGTCGGCAAATGACGCTCCTCTGGGACAACGACGCCGCGGCAGCCGAGCGCTTCAACTACGCGGTCGGCGGAGACATCCACAGGATCGACAGCCACGTCGCCCTGATGCGCGGACTTGAGGACTCTCCGCGCGAGAACCTCGTGCTCATCGGTCCAGACATCGACATGCAGAGCGCGTGCGACCTGTCGGAAGCGGTTCGCGTGCTCAGGGCGGATGTGGGCGTCATCCTCCTGCGCCGCCGTCTCGACGTCGCCGTCCTGGGCCAGGCCCTGCGGGCGGGGGTGCGTGAGGTCATCACTGCGGACGATCTCACCGGTCTGGCCGACGCCGTGCGTCGCAGCCGCGAGCTGTCCCAGAAGATGGCAGGTCAGCACGACCATGCGGTGCAGGAGGGGAAGGTCGTCACGGTCTTCTCGGCCAAGGGCGGCGTCGGCAAGACGACCTTCTCGACCAACCTGGGCTGCTACCTGGCTTCGACAGGAGCCCGCGTCCTGCTGGTCGACCTCGACTTGGCGTTCGGGGACGTGGGCATCAGCCTCCAGATGCTGCCGCAGAACTCGATCATCGACCTGGTGCAGATGGCCGGACACCTCGATGAGCAGGGTCTGCAGTCGGTGGTCACGCGCCACGAGAGTGGTCTCGACGCCGCCTGCGCGCCCGCAGAGCCGAGCGACGCGGACCGCATCCCCGGGCAGATCATCGGCGAGCTCCTTAAGGTCGCCAAGCGCAGCTACGACTTCATCGTCGTCGACACGCCGCCGGCCTTCACCGAGCATGTGCTCGCGGCCTTCGACAACAGCGACCTGCTCGTGCTGATCGCCACGCTGGACATCCCCGCGGTCAAGAACCTACGGCTCACGCTCGACACGTTGGACCTCCTCGGGAGCCCTCGGGAGGACCGGGTCATCGTGCTCAACCGTTCCGATGCCAAGGTCGGGCTGCGCAGTGAGGACGTGGTCGCGGTCATCAAGCAGGACATCGCAGTCATGGTGCCCAACAGCACGGCGGTTCCTGCCTCGGTGAACCGTGGCGTGCCGATCGTCCTCGACGAGCCGAAGCACCCCGTGAGCATCGCCATCCGCGAGCTCGCCGAGGGCTTCGTGAAGCCGGTGGGTAACGTCTCGCGTTCTGACGTCCGGGAAC
The DNA here is from genome assembly GCF_029223115.1 of Knoellia sp. 3-2P3. NCBI lineage: Bacteria > Bacillati > Actinomycetota > Actinomycetes > Micrococcales > Intrasporangiaceae > Knoellia > Knoellia sp. 3-2P3. The sequence continues at coordinate 423,652 of NZ_JARGZE010000003.1, read as the reverse complement.
GTCGTGGCTCTGACGAGCACACGCGCCGCCGCATCCTGAGCTGGGGAGGCCGCCGATGAGCCTTGCGGATCGGCTTGAGAATGTGCGACGCGCGCAGCAGCCCGTCGGAGACAGCGCCCATGCGGCGCCCGAGCGCGCACGCATCGTGGACCCGTTTGCAGCCGTCAAGGCGAGCGTCCATCAGGCGCTGCTCGACTCGTTGGGGCCTCAGCTCTACGACCCCCACCTGGACCAGGGTGAGCTCGAGACGAGGGTTCGCCACACCCTTCAGGAGGTCATCGACTCCGAGGAGACACCGCTCTCCCTTGCGGATCGGACCCGCATCGCGCAGGAGGTGGCCGACGAGATCCTGGGTCACGGCCCGCTCGAACCGCTGCTCCGCGACAGTGAGATCAGCGAGATCATGGTCAACGGCCCCGACAAGATCTACGTCGAGCGCGCCGGCAAGATCTACTCGGTCGACACGCACTTCAGCAGCGACGCACATTTGCGACGGACGATCGACAAGATCGTGGGGCGTGTCGGCCGGCGCATCGACGAGGCCAGCCCGTTGGTGGATGCGCGCCTTCCCGATGGGTCCCGAGTCAATGCGGTCATCCCGCCCATCGCGCTCGACGGGTCCATGCTGACCATCCGAAAGTTCTCGACGGACCCGTTCACCGACAAGGACCTCATCGCCTTCGGTACCTTCAGTGTGCAGGTCCGTGACTTCCTGATCGCCTGCGTGCGAGGTCGTCGGAACATCATCATCTCCGGTGGAACCGGATCCGGAAAGACGACGCTCCTCAACGTGATCTCCTCCTTCATTCCCGAGGACGAGCGCATCGTCACCATCGAGGACGCGGCCGAGCTCCAGCTCCACCAGGACCACGTACTCCGGCTCGAGTCACGTCCGGCGAACATCGAGGGCAAGGGACAGATCGCAATTCGCGACCTCGTCAAGAACTCGCTGCGTATGCGACCCGACCGCATCGTCGTCGGTGAGATCCGTGACGGTGCCGCCCTCGACATGCTGCAGGCCATGAACACGGGTCACGACGGCTCGATCACCACGGTGCACGCCAACAGCCCCCGGGACAGCCTTTCTCGTCTCGAGACCCTGGTCCTCATGGCCGGTGTCGACCTTCCTGTGCGAGCAATTCGCGAGCAGGTTGCCGGTGCCGTCGATCTCGTCATCCAGCAGGCGCGTCTGAAGGACGGATCTCGACGTGTGGTGGCCATCTCCGAGGTGGCGGGCATGGAGGGTGAGGTCATCACCATGCAGGACATCTTCACCTTCAACTACAGCGCTGGCCGCGACGAGAATGGACGCTTCCGAGGGTCCCTCGTCAGCACCGGTTTGCGTCCCAAGTTCGCTGAGGAGCTGCACGACCAGGGCATCGAGCTCCCGCCGAACCTCTTCGTGCGGGGGGTGTAGTGACGACCAACCGAGAGGGACTTCTCCTCAGGCTGAGGCGCTCGGGTCTTGCGCTGACCGCTGCCCTACTTGGCGTCGCGGTCACCACCTCGGGAACGGCGGCCGCCGCGGAAGGGGGCGCTGCTTCGATCAGCTCCACTAAGCTGGACAAGGGAACGTTCACGGGGGTCCTGACAGTTCGAGCGGGCCAGTCGTCGTCGTCCATCGACTCCTCCTCACTCAGGGCGAGTGTTCAGGGCAAGACGTACCCGGTCACGGTCCGACCGGTCGCCCAGGCCAAGCGGGCCACCATGCTCGTGGTCGACACGAGCGGATCCATGGGCGAGGCCGGCATGGCCACCGTGCGAAGCTCGGTCTCTGAGTTCCTCACCAACGTTCCCACGGACGTCGCAGTGGGGCTGGTCTCCTTTGCCGCGACCGCAGGTGTGGACGTGCCTCCGACCAAGGACCGCGCGAGGGTGCAGAAGGCCGTCAACGCGCTTCGGTCCCGGGGCGAGACCACTCTCTACGACGGGGTGGCTCTGGCTGCCGCCGGCCTCGCGGGCTATGACGAGCGGAGCCTGCTGCTTCTGAGCGACGGTGGGGACACGCGCAGCACCAAGGCCACCAGGGCCAGTGCCACAGCAGCGCTGCAGCGCAACGGTGTTCGCGCTGAGGTCATCGGCTTCAAGACCGACGACAGCGACAACACGGTCCTGAAGGGCTTCGCGGCCGCTGGCGGGGGGAGTGTGGCTGCGGCCGGCAACGAAGAGGCCGTTCGTCAGGCCTTCCGGGCTGCAGCGAAAGCCCTCGACTCGCAGGTCACGATCAGCTTCACGCCTGACGCCGCGGTGCGGTCGAAGCAGGTGGTGACGGTCAGTGGCAAGGCGAACGGACGCCCGTTCCAGGCGCAGTCCACCGTGGACTTCGGGGCTGCTCCGGTTGCCACGACACCCGTGCCCAGCCAGACTGCGACGCTCGCGCCAGACGACGAGGAGAGCACGGTCATCCCTGCGGCTCCGCGTCAGGATGGGCTGCCGCCTCAGCTGCTGCTCGCCCTCCTCGCGACGGGCCTTGGGCTCCTCGGACTTGGCGTTGCGTTGGCTGCGCCCTTGTTCACCTCCAACCGCAAGCGTCGAGTCGAGGGCATCGAGCGCTATGTCACGCCCGGAGCCACGCTTGTCGCGGACAAGGCCAAGTCGGTCAAGCCACAGGCGATTTCCAGCGGTCTCGTCAACCTCGGCGACAAGGTCATGGATGGCCGCGAGTCCACCAGCAAGACCATGGCTCTCATGGAGCGTGCCGACCTGCCCCTGCGGGCGGGGGAGTGGTGGGTGTTGCGCCTCGTTGCAGTGGTCGTGGGGATCGCAGCAGCCCTCATTCTCTTCCGTGGTGGGCTGGGCATGACCATCTTCGCCCTCGTGATCGGAAGCGTCCTCGGCTATCTGCTTCCCGCAGCCATCCTGCGATTCCTCGCCAAGCGGCGCTGCAAGAAGTTCGAGGCACAGCTTCCCGACGTGTTGAACCTGGTCGCCAGCAGCCTCTCCACAGGGTTCTCGCTGCTCCAGGCCCTCGACGCGGTGGCCAAGGATGCAGCCGAGCCGGCGGCCAAGGAGTTCTCCCGTGCCCTCGCTGAGACCCGCATCGGGGCAGACATCAGTGAGTCCCTGGAGCGCATGGCCGAGCGGATGGGCAGCACCAACATGAAGTGGGCGTCCATGGCCATCCAGATCCAGCGCACGGTGGGTGGCAACCTGGCGGAGACCCTGAAGACCACGGCCAAGACCCTCCGGGAGCGAGAGTCCTTGCACCGGCATGTGAAGGCGCTGTCGGCTGAGGGCAAGCTCTCCGCCTACATTCTGATCGGGCTGCCCATCGGCATCTTCCTCTACACCATGCAGACCAACCGGGAGTACATCGAGCTTCTCTGGACCAGACCGATGGGCCTGGCCATGATGGGCGCCGGAGTGGTCTCCCTAGTGATCGGAACGCTCTGGATGCGCAAAGTCGTGGATGTGCAGGTGTGATGATGGGATCAAACCTTCTCCTGCTCCTGGGAATCGCCTCGATCGGGCTGGCGCTGGCCACGGTCGTTCTCGCGGCAGCTTGGGGGGCCGGCCAGACGACGGGCGTGGCACGATCGCTGGCGATCATCGAGCAGACGGTCGACCCGCATGAGGTCAGCAAGCAGGACATGCCCATGTCGGAGCGGCTGGTGCAGCCGATGCTCCTGCGCACACGGGGTCTGGCCTTCAAGCTGTCGCCTGCCGGAGCCTCCGACCGGATGACTCGGCTCCTGGACCTGGCCGGCAACCCGGGGAACTGGACCGCCGAGAAGATCATGGGCTTCAAGGGTGCAGGACTACTCGTCGGTGCTGTGGTTGGAATGGTCCTGGGCGGCCTGAGCATCAAGGGTCTCCTCTTTGCCTTGGCCGGTGCTGCCGCGGGCTTCTACGTCCCCGACCTTCTGCTCTACAACTTGGGTTTGAAGCGGCAGGAGGAGCTCCGGCTCGGTCTGGCCGACTCGCTGGACATGATGACCGTCTGCGTGGAGGCAGGGCAGGGGTTCGACGCGGCACTGCTACAGGTCGCCCGTGCGGTTGACGGCCCCGTAGCCGGCGAGTTCGCTCGTGTGCTGTCGGAGATCCAGATCGGCAAGTCTCGCGGCGAGGCGTTCAGCTCGCTCGCGGCGCGGACGACAGTGCCCGAGGCGAAGAATTTTGTCAGCGCACTCGTGCAGGCGGATCGACTTGGCCTCCCCATCGCCAACGTGCTGCGTGAGCAGTCCGGACAGATGCGGCTGGTCCGTCGTCAGCGCGCGGAGGAGAAGGCGCAGAAGGTGCCGGTCAAGATCCTCTTTCCGATGCTGCTCTTCATCTTCCCGGCGCTGTTCATCGTCATCATCGGGCCGGGCGCCATCCGCATGGTCGACACGTTCTCGGGAATGTGACGCGGCCGGGGGCCGCAGCGGAATGAAGCCGGGGTCAGCGGGGCAGGTTGCTCGCTGACTCCGGCTTCACCAGTCCCAGCCGCAGCGCCGCCATCACGGCGGACGCCCGGTTGTGGGCCCCGAGCTTCTCGTAGACCTTCGAGACGTGGGTCTTGACGGTCGACTCGCTCATGTAGAGCTTCTTGGCCACGGCGGCGATGGAGTCACCGGCCACGAGCCGGTCGAGCACCTCGGTCTCGCGCGGAGTCAGCTTCGGCTTGTCCGACGACGACCGCCGGCGCAGCGCCTCCGCCAGGCCGGTGGCCATGAAGGCGTCCGGCGCGACAGCGGCGCGACGCACCGCGGCGATGACCTCCTCCGAGGGTGCCGACTTCAGCACCAGGGCAGAGGCCCCCAGGTCGAGCGCCTCGAGCAGCGTCTCGTCGTCGTTGTGCATGGTCAGCACGACGATCCCGAGGCGCGGCGACGCCTCGCGCGCCGCGCGAGCCAGCGTCAGGCCAGAGCCGTCCGGCATCGACACGTCGATCACGAGCACGTGGAAGGGCTGCTGCTGGAGCAGCACACGGCCCTCGGTGAGCGAACCTGCCTGTCCCACGACGTGGAGATCGGGCTCGCTGTCAATCATGCGGCAGACGGCTTCTCGGACCAGTGTGTGGTCGTCGATCACCATCACGTTGATGCTCATGACGGCTGAGGGATCCTTTCGTGTGACAGCGTCGCGGAAGGAGCCGCGCCGCGTGCCCGCATTCTCATGCGGACGGAGACACCGCGCTCACCATACGGGTCGACGGTGATCTCGGCACCGAGAGCCCGCAGCGGGTGCTCGGCGAAGTCCTTGCGCCTCAGGGTGGAGGTGCCGTTGTGCGAGACCCAGAGCTCGGCGCGGGGGGCGGCCACGTTGAGGCGCACGTCCATCGACGTCGTGTCGGCAGCGTGCCGGGCATCGGTCAGCACTTGGAGGAACAGGCGGTAGATCAGCACCTCGGTGTGCGCCGGCAGCCGGAACCCGGTCTCGGAGAGGTGCATGCGGGTCGTCATGCCCGTGGCCGAGCCGAAGTTCTGCAGCCGGGCGCCGATCATGGCGCCCAGGCCCGTGTCGGGCCGCACGGCGATGCGCAGGTCCGCGATGTGCAGGCGCAGGTCGGCGAGCACCCGCGAGACCTCCTTGCGCAGCGAGTCGAGGTCGTCGGCGAGCGGCGACTCGAGGTCGCGTGCCCGCCTGCGTACGGAGTCGAGGCCGAAGCCGAGCGCCACCATCTCCTGCGCGATTCCGTCGTGCATCTCCCGGGCCAGTCGCTCGCGCTCCTCGAGCCCGGCCCGCTCGCGCAGGCTGGCGAAGACCACCGACAGGTCGATGTGGGCGGAGTGGGCCGCGGCCACCTCGACCGCTGCTGTGAGGTCGTCCTCGGAGAAGGGAGTCATCGCCGGCCGGTCTGCCACCAGCACCCCCAGCCGCTCTCCGGTCTCGTCGTACATCGGCACCGAGATCACCGACCGCTCGACGTAGTCGCCGTCCCACACCGACAGCGTCGGGTCGCCCTCGTGCCAGGCGTGCCACAGCACCGATCCGGGCTCGGTCGGGTCCGGCCACGGCGTGCGGTCGGCTCCGCGGATGGCCAGCGGCACGGCCGGGTCATCGCCGTAGCCCACGAGGATCGCGCTGCGCGCCGAGCGCGTGCGGCCGGCGAGGTCCTGCAGCGCCATCTCCGCCGAGGCCGGGGCGTCGAAGCCGGTGTCGAGGGAGTCGGCCAGCTCGTGGAGCCGCCGCAGCAGCATGCTGGCCTCGGCGGCGAGCGAGGGGTCGACCGACACCGACGCCGACGCGGCCTGCGCCTCCATCTGCCGAGACAGCGCGCCGAGCAGGCCGATGAGGGCCGCCCCGAGGATCCACAGAAGCATGCGGCTGCTCGCTCCGTCGCTGAGCTTGCCGGTGGCCCAGAGGATGGCGAACCCCGTGCCGGCGCCGAGACCGACGATCCACAGCACCCAGCGCGGCCGGTAGTTCAGGCCGATGTTGAAGGCGGGGATCACGATGAGGGCCTTGGGCCCCACCCCGCCGTACGCCATGGCCGCCCCGGCGGCGAGGGCCTCGATGCTGATCACGGCCAGGCCCTGGATCCGCCTGGTGCGCGTCGGCGGCTTGGGGGCGAGCAGCATGGTGGCCACCAGGTCCAGGGTCGTGACCAGCAGCACCCAGGGGAGGGCCTCGGCGACGTCGCCGCGCAGGGCCGCGACGGTCAGGGCTGCCAGGGCGAAGCCGATCCGGATGAGCGTGGCCATCGACAGCCGCGGCAACCAGCGCATGCCAACCTCCGCTCTGTGCACCCCGGCGCCTGCCATTTTCGCCCTATCGGATCGCGGTGTCCTGCGGTTCCGGTCTTTGGCCGGGATTTGTCCACAGGTACCTCGGGCAGCGTATCCCCGCCCACAACGCCCGGGCCACCGCAACGCGGGAATCGCGACGACGTCCAGTCTTGCGGCATGCGAGGCCGGTTCGTCCACGAGTGCGCCACCGCGCTGGGCACCCTCGCTGCGCTCGCCCTGCCCGCCGGCTGCGCCTCCTGCGGTGCCGCTGACGAGCCCGTGTGCCGTGCGTGCCGGGCCGCGGTCAGCGCGGCCGTGTGGGTCGATGGTCCGCGGATGGTCCGTCCGCGCCCCTGCCCGGAGGGCATGCCCCGGGTCTGGGGGAGCGCGCCCTACGGCGGCGCGCTCGGGCACCTCGTCACGGCATACAAGGACGACGACCGCCGCGACCTGGCCGCCCTGCTGGCCCCGCTTCTCGCTGCGGCGGTCGATGCCGCGATCCGCGGGTCGGCCGCGCGGGCGACGCTGGCGCGGGGCAACGGGCCGGTGCTGGTCGTCCCGGCTCCAACATCACGGCAGGCCAGGCGGCGGCGCGGTGACGCCCCACTGCTCGGGCTCGTGCGCGGCGCCGTCGCGGGGTACGAGCAGACGGAGGTGCTCTGCGCCGACGCGCTGAGGCTGCGACGCCGTGTCGCCGACCAGGCCGGGCTGACGGCCAAGCAGCGTCGGGCCAACCTCGAGCAGGCCATCGAGGTGCGGGCGCGCTGGAGCCCCAGCGTCGCCGGCGCCGTCTGCGTGGTCGCCGACGACGTCCTGACCACGGGCGCCACCCTGGTCGAGGCGGCTCGTGCGCTGCGGCGCGACGGCGCCCGGGAGGTCGTCGCCGCCGCCATCTGCGCGACGCCGCGCAGGGGTGCCCGCGCTTATCACCACAAACCCACCCCGGTATAGGCCATTCGTCCACTGTCGGAATGCGGGGACGTCGACTACCTTCTCTGTATGGCCCCCCCGGTCCTCGTGGAGAACACGACGACAGGGCGCCCCCGGCACTCCTCCGGCGGCGTCCCGGCCCGGGGAGCGGGCGGCCGGCGGAGCCGGCGAGGGGAGTGGTGCCGCGGTTGACGAGGGCTTCGCAGGCCCGTCTCATGCACCCCACGAATCCCCCAAGGAGGACACTGTGGAGATTGTCGTCACCGGACGCAACATGCAGGTTTCCGATCGGTTCAGGTCCCACCTCGACGAGAAGCTGGCCAAGATCCCGCAGCTCGCGCCGCGGGCGCAGCGCGTCGACGTGGTCGTGACCCACGAGCCGAACAAGCGCCAGGCCAAGGCCTGCGACCGCATCGAGATCACCTGTCATGTGAAGGGCCCCATCGTGCGGGCCGAGGCCTGTCTGGACGACAAGTACGCCGCACTCGACCTGGCCATGGACAAGCTCATGGAGCGGCTGAGGCGGGCCCACGACAAGCGCAGGGTCCATCGAGGCCGCCACGCCCCGGAGTCGGTGGCCCAGGCGACAGCGCGCCTCGCGTCCTCGCTCAACGGCGTGAGTGGGGAGCACGCCCACGAGGGTGAGACGGAGGAGCACGAGCCCTTCGGGGCCCAGGGGAACTCACCCATCGAGGTGCGCGAGAAGGTGCACGCCACCACACCGATGACGCTGGACCAGGCCGTGAACGAGATGGAGCTCGTCGGACACGACTTCTACCTCTTCCACGACAGCGACACCGACAAGCCGAGCGTCGTCTACCGCCGCCGCGGCTGGTCCTACGGCGTCATCCACCTCGACGTGGACCGCCACGGGCAGCCGCTGGCAGCGCCGCTGGACGAGATGGAGAAGGTGAGCTGACCACCCGTTGAGCGGCGGCGCCTGCCCCGGTGACCTGCGCTCATGCCAGGACAGGTCAGCTGAAAAGGGCAGGTGCCGCCGCTCACGCATGACAGGATGTGCAGCGTGAACGCAGGGGAGAGCGCGCAGACGGCGCAGGAGCCCATCCGGGTGGTGATCGCCGACGACCACGTGTTGTACCGGCGCGGTCTCCAGACGGTCGTCACCCAGGAGGAGGACATCGACATCATCGGCGAGGCGAGCGACGGCCAGGAGGCCATCGACCGCACCGTCGAGATGCTGCCCGATGTCGTGCTCATGGACGTGCGGATGCCGCGCGTGTCGGGCATCGAGGCCTGCGCCGCGATCAAGAGCCAGGTCCCGTCCACCAAGATCATCATGCTGACGATGTCGGACGAGGAGTCCGACCTCTACGAGGCCGTCAAGGCCGGGGCCAACGGCTACCTGCTCAAGGACGTGCCCGGCGAGGAGATCGCCGCCGGCATCAAGGCGGTCATGGGCGGCGACTCGCTGATCTCCCCGTCGATGGCCTCCAAGCTGCTGGCCGAGTTCGCGCAGATGAGCAAGAAGAGCCCCGACCGCCCCACCACCGTGGGCGCCCCGCGGCTCACCGAGCGCGAGCTCGAGGTGCTCAAGCTCGTGGCGCGCGGGATGGCCAACAAGGAGATCGCGCACCAGCTCTTTATCTCCGAGAACACCGTGAAGAACCACGTCCGCAACATCCTGGAGAAGCTCCAGCTCCACTCGCGCATGGAGGCGGCCATGTATGCCGTGCGCGAGAACCTGCTCGACCCCGAAGAATGACGGCTGCCGGACGCCTCACCGCTGCACCGTCGGCCCCCGAGCCGGTCCGCCTGACCAAGGCCCAGGCTCGGCGCATCGCGCTCGCGGCCCAGGGCTTCGCCGACCCCCGCCCTGCCCCGGGCTCGGTCACGATGCGCCACCTCCAGCGCGTCATCGACCGGGTCGGTGTCGTCCAGATCGACAGCGTCAACGTCCTCGTCCGCAGCCACTACCTGCCGTTCTACTCCCGCCTCGGGCCCTACGACCGCGCCCTGCTCGAGCGTGCGCGCGACCGGGCGCCGCGCAGGCTCGTTGAGTACTGGGCGCACGAGGCCAGCCTCATCCCGCCGCAGACCTGGCCGCTGCTCGACTTCCGCATGCAGCGGGCGCTCGACGACTCGTGGGGCGGCATGCAGCGGGTCGCGCGTGACCACCCCGAGCTCGTCGACGCGGTGCTCGGCGAGGTCGCCGCCCGGGGCCCGCTGACCTCCCGGCAGGTGGAGGTCGCCCTGGAGCACGACCTTCCCCGTGAGCGCGACGAGTGGGGCTGGAACTGGTCGCTGGTCAAGAACGCCCTCGAGCACCTGTTCTGGTCGGGTCAGATCACCAGCGCCGGCCGCACCCAGCAGTTCGAGCGCCGGTATGCCGCGCTGGGGCGCGTGCTGCCCCGTGACGTCGCGCCCCTGGCCCTCGACCCGTCCTTGCGACCGACGCACGAGCAGGCCTGGCGCGAGCTGGTCCTGATCGCCGCCCGCGCGCACGGCGTCGGCACCGAGCAGTGCCTGCGCGACTACTTCCGGCTCAAGCCGGAGCAGGCCCGGCCCGCCATCGCCTCCCTCGTCGAGGAGGGCGCCCTCCTGCCCGCCACCATCGAGGGGTGGGCGCGCCCGGCATACCTGCACCCGGAAGCCCGCCGGCCGCGACGCGTGACCGCGCGGGCCCTGCTGAGCCCGTTCGACTCGCTGATCTGGCAGCGCGACCGCACCGCCGCGCTGTTCGACTTCGCCTACCGCCTCGAGATCTACGTGCCGGCCCACCTCAGGGTGCACGGCTACTACGTGCTGCCGTTCGTCTTCGGCGAGCGCCTGGTCGCCCGCTGCGACCTCAAGGCCGACCGGGCGGCCGGGCTTTTGCGCGTGCACGCGGTGCACTGGGAGCCGGACGCCCCGCCGGAGGCCCGGCCGGCGCTCGAGGAGGAGCTCGCCTCGATGGCCGGCTGGCTGGGCCTGGGCTCCGTCGGCTGACGAACGGCGGGATCCTGCCGCTCATTGGCCGGATACGCCTGTCGCCCCAGCCGTGGCGCGCGTTATCTTCCGCCGGTGCCCACCACCGCCGGTCGCCGTCGCCGCATCCACCGTGCCTGGTGGGTGGCGCTGGTCGTGCTCGGGGCCCTGGTGGCCGCGGCCGGGTTCCGCTCGTCCACGGGGGCGCTGCTCGAGCCGCTGGAGAGCGAGTTCGGCTGGTCGCGGGCCACCACGTCCGGAGCCGTCAGCGCCAACCTCGTCATCTACGGCCTCACCGCACCCTTCGCAGCAGCCCTCATGGAGCGGTTCGGCATCCGCCGGGTGGTGAGCGGCGCGCTCCTGCTCGTGGCGGCCGGCAGTGGCCTGACCCTCGTCATGACCGAGGCGTGGCAGCTGTGGCTGCTCTGGGGGCTTGCGGTCGGCGTCGGCACCGGGGCCATGGCGCTCGTGCTCGGGGCGGTTGTCGCGAACCGCTGGTTCGCCGAGAACCGTCGCGGGCTGGTGACCGGCATCTTCGGCGCCGCCAACGCCACGGGCCAGCTGGTGTTCCTGCCGGGCATCGCTGCGCTCGCCACCGGGCCGGGCTGGCGGTATGCCGCGCTGGTCACCACCGTGGCGGCGGTGCTCCTCGTGCCCGTGGTGCTGTTCGTCGTCGCCGACCACCCGCACGACGTCGGCACCCACCCCCTCGGCGCACAGCCGCACGAGATGGGTGAGAGCCAGGCGCAGCTCGCGCCGCGGGCGGCATCACCCGCCCGGATGGCCGTGCAGACCCTGCGCGACAGCCTGGCGAGCCGCACGTTCTGGATCCTGGTGGGCACCTTCTGGATCTGCGGCTGGTCGACGAACGGCCTCATCGGCACCCACTTCATCCCTGCCGCTCATGACCACGGTATGCCGCAGACCACCGCGGCCGGGCTGCTGGCGCTGGTCGGCATCTTCGACATCGTCGGCACCGTGGCCTCCGGCTGGCTCACCGACCGGGTCGACCCGCGCTACCTGCTCTTCGGCTACTACAGCCTGCGTGGCCTGGCGCTCCTGGCCGTGCCGTCGCTGCTCGGCCCGCAGGTGCACCCCAACCTGTTCCTCTTCATCGTCTTCTACGGGCTCGACTGGGTGGCCACGGTGCCGCCGACCATCGCCTTGTGCCGTCGGCACTTCGGCGTCGCGCGCTCGAGCGTGGTGTTCGGCTGGGTCTTCGCCTCGCACATGGTCGGCGCCGGGGTCGCCGCCAGCTACGCCGGCTGGGTCCGCAGCTCGACGGGGGAGTACCTGGCCGCCTGGCTGACGGCCGGCGCGCTCTGCCTCGGTGCCGCGGTCGCCTGCCTGGCCATCGCCCGGACGACGGGCGCAGGCAGGGAGCCCGCCGGACCGCAGCCGCGGCCGGCTCTCGAGGGTGCCGGGGAGCGGCCCTCCTGACGGGTGTGTTGAATGGGGCCCATGGCGCACACCGACACCGTGATCACCCGCAACGACGAGGCCAGCCGGTACGAGGCGCACGTGGACGGCGCGCTCGCGGGCTTCGCGGAGTACACCCTCACCTCCACGGTGATCACGTTCACCCACACCGTGGTCGACCCCGCCTACGAGGGACAGGGCGTCGGATCGGCTCTCGCCAAGGGCGTCCTGGACGACGCGATCGCGCGCGGCGACCGCCGGATCAAGGTGGTCTGCCCGTTCATCAGGGCCTGGATCGGGCGCCACCCCGACTACCAGCACCTGCTCGAGGGCGCGCCGCAGGCCTGAGCGGCGCCCGGTGCGTGCCACCCGACATACGGTGGTGGGAACCGGCCCGCGGGGCCGGGGCGTTGCGCCTTGAGGGGCGCATGGTGTGGGGGGTCACACCGCGCCGGCCGACTCGACTAACCTAGGCGGGGCCGTCTGACGAGGACGGCCGCAAACTCCAGGAGATACTGCGTGGTCAAGATCGTCGAAAAGCTGCTGCGAGCTGGTGAGGGACGCACCCTCAAGAAGCTGCAGGGCGTCGCTGCCCAGGTCAACGCGATCGAGGAGGACTTCGAGAAGCTGACCGACGCCGAGCTGCGCGCCGAGACCGATGTCTTCCGTAAGCGCCTCGCCGACGGGGAGACCCTCGACGACATCCTGCCCGAGGCCTTCGCCGCCGTGCGCGAGGCCTCCAAGCGCACCCTGGGCAAGCGGCACTTCGACGTGCAGCTCATGGGTGGCGCCGCCCTCCACCTGGGCAACGTCTCCGAGATGAAGACCGGTGAGGGCAAGACCCTCGTCGCGACGCTGCCGTCGTACCTCAACGCCCTGACCGGCAAGGGCGTGCACGTCGTCACCGTCAACGACTACCTCGCGGAGTACCAGTCCGAGCTCATGGGCCGCGTGCACCGCCTGCTCGGCCTCGAGACCGGCTGCATCCTGGCCTCGATGACCCCGGAGCAGCGCCGGGCCGAGTACGCCAAGGACATCACCTACGGCACCAACAACGAGTTCGGCTTCGACTACCTGCGCGACAACATGGCCTGGTCGATGGAGGAGCTCGTCCAGCGCGGCCACCACTTCGCCATCGTCGACGAGGTCGACTCCATCCTCATCGACGAGGCCCGCACCCCGCTCATCATCAGCGGCCCCGCCGACGCCGCCACGAAGTGGTACACCGAGTTCTCCAAGATCGCCAAGATGCTCAAGCGCGGCGAGCTCGAGTCCGGCGAGGGCGACTACGAGGTCGACGAGAAGAAGCGCACCGTCGGCGTGCTCGAGGCCGGCATCGCCAAGGTCGAGGACTACCTCGGGATCGACAACCTCTACGAGTCGGTCAACACCCCGCTCATCGGCTACCTGAACAACTCCATCAAGGCCAAGGAGCTGTTCAAGCGCGACAAGGACTACGTCGTCATGAACGGCGAGATCCTCATCGTCGACGAGCACACCGGCCGCCTCCTCGCCGGCCGCCGCTACAACGAGGGCATGCACCAGGCGATCGAGGCGAAGGAGGGCGTCGAGATCCAGAACGAGAACCAGACGCTGGCCACGATCACCCTCCAGAACTACTTCCGCATGTACGACAAGCTGTCGGGCATGACGGGCACCGCCCAGACCGAGGCGGCCGAGCTGCACTCGATCTACAAGCTCGGCGTCGTGCCGATCCCGACCAACCGGCCGATGATCCGCAAGGACCAGGCCGACCTCGTCTACCGCACCGAGGAGGCCAAGTTCTCCGCGGTGGTCGACGACATCGTCGAGAAGCACAAGCAGGGCCAGCCCGTGCTCGTCGGCACCGTCAGCGTCGAGAAGAGCGAGTACCTCTCCGACCAGCTGCGCCGCAAGGGCATCCCGCACGAGGTCCTCAACGCCAAGCACCATGAGCGTGAGGCCGCGATCGTCGCCCAGGCGGGTCGCAAGGGCGCCGTCACCGTCGCCACCAACATGGCCGGTCGAGGCACCGACATCATGCTCGGCGGCAACCCCGAGTTCATGGCCGTGGCCACCCTCAAGCAGCGCGGCCTCGACCCGGTCGAGACCCCGGAGGAGTACGAGGCCGCCTGGGACGACGCGCTCGCCAAGGCCGAGGAGTCCGTGGCCGCGGAGCACAACGAGGTGACCGAGCTCGGCGGCCTCTACGTGCTCGGCACCGAGCGCCACGAGTCGCGCCGCATCGACAACCAGCTGCGCGGTCGCTCCGGCCGTCAGGGCGACCCGGGCGAGTCCCGGTTCTACCTGTCCCTGCAGGACGACCTCATGCGCCTGTTCAACGCGGCGATGGTCGACCGGTTCATGACGACCGCGAAGATGGACGACAACGTCCCGATCGAGTCCAAGCTCGTGACGCGCTCGATCCAGAGCGCGCAGGGCCAGGTCGAGGGCCGCAACTTCGAGATCCGCAAGAACGTCCTCAAGTACGACGACGTCCTCAACCGCCAGCGCACCGTCATCTACGACGAGCGCCGCCGGGTGCTCGAGGGCGAGGACCTGCACGAGCAGATCCGCCACTTCGTCAACGACGTCGTCAACGGCTACATCGACGCCGAGACGGCAGAGGGCTTCCCCGACGACTGGGACCTCGAGCGCCTCTGGACCGCGCTGAAGACGCTCTACCCGGTGTCGGTCACCCCCGAGGATGTCGAGGAGGCCGCGGGCGGCCGCAGCGCCCTGACCGCCGACGTCCTGCGCGAGCAGCTGCTCTCCGACGCCCACCACGCCTACGACGCCCGTGAGGAGGAGCTCGGCGCCGAGGTCATGCGCGAGGTCGAGCGCCGCGTCGTGCTGTCGGTGCTCGACCGCAAGTGGCGCGAGCACCTCTACGAGATGGACTACCTGCAGGAGGGCATCGGCCTGCGCGCGATGGCCCAGCGCGACCCGCTCGTGGAGTACCAGCGTGAGGGCTTCCAGCTCTTCCAGGCGATGATGGAGTCGATCAAGGAGGAGTCGGTCGGCTACCTCTTCAACGTCAACGTCGAGGTGGAGAAGCCGGCTCCGGCCGTCGCCCCCGTCAGCGTCTCCGACATGCTGGCCGGCTCGGGCATCGCCGCCGCAGCAGAGGAGCCCAGCCTGGCGGCCGAGGCCGCTCCGGTGGGCGAGGACGTCCTCGCCGCCGCCCCCGCGGGGGAGAGCGAGGAGGAGCGGGCCGAGCGCGAGCGCATCGAGATCCGCGCCAAGGGCCTCGAGCAGCCGGTGCGCGCGTCGCAGCTGCACTACTCGGCTCCCACCGCCGAGGGTGGCGTCGAGGTCCGCGACGTGGGTTCCACCGGAGCGACCCTGACGCAGGAGCAGCTCGACGAGACCCCGAAGAACGCGCCCTGCCCCTGCGGCTCGGGCAAGAAGTTCAAGATGTGCCACGGGGCAAAGGCCTGAGGGTCCCCCCGAACAGCAGGGTGAACGCGCCGGCAGCTGCCGGCGCGTTCACCTTTGCCGCAGCAGGTCAGCCGACCTCAGCTGGTCAGCCGACCTGGAGCGCCTCGATGCGCCAGCGGCCGTCGACGCCGACGAGCCGCATCGCCAGCGCCCTGACACGCGGGCCGTCGAGCACCACCGCACAAGCCTCGGCGACCCCGTCGGCGGGCTCGCACACCCGCACGCTGCGGACCACGGCGCGGCGGGCGGCCGTCGAGCCGCGGCGCGCCGAGACGGCCCCGCGACGCGCGACCACGGCGTAGACCTCGGGCGTGGTCCAGCGCAGTATCTGCGGCGGCTGCCGCAGTCCCGACATCACCTCGACCACCGCCTGTGCCAGGTGCCCGGCCCAGTGGACCGGGTCGGGCAGCCCGCTGCGGCCGGTGGCCTGCGGCCCGAAGAGCTGCTCGTCGCTGGCCGAGGCGAAGTCCACCGCCAAGGCGTCCTGGATGTAGCGGGGGCCGCCCCGCGCGCTGTCGGGCGGCAGGGCGCCGGAGCTGCCGGGGGTGGTCTGGGGGAGCACCGCAGGGCGCGGCTGCGGGATGGGCAGCACCCGGATCGGCTGCAGGGCAGGGCCGGGTCGTGCGGGTCCGCTGCCTGTCTGCGCAGCAGGGTTCCTGGCCGCGCTCAACGGAGGGCTCCGGTCGCGGCGGGCGCGCGGAGCACCTGGCCCGGCAGGAGGAGGCCGGGGTCGGGCCCGATGACTGCGCGGTTCGCCTCGTGCCAGCGTGGCCACTCCGCTGCGACCTCGGCGTCGGTCGCATCGGGGCCGAGGTGGTGGCGTACGAGGTCCCACAGGGTGTCTCCACGGCGTACGACGACATCGGGGCGCTCCCCGGCCGGCGGGGCGGTCGACACCAGCCGGGTCGACGGCTGGGGGCGCACCGGTGGGCGGCTCGGGGTCCATCCCGGTGCGGGCGGCGCAGGGACCTCGCCACCGGCAGCGGACGGTTTCTCAGCGGGCACCCGGGAGGAGCCGAAGCCGGGTGACGGCGCGGTGGACGAGGGGATGGGGGCGGACGTTGGGGTGGAGCTCGATGTGGTTGGGGCATGAGGGCCGGGCGGCAGCCCAGTGGCCCGGAACGCCGGCGACGCGGCCGTGCCGGCGTCGGCGGAGGTCCCGGTGCCCTCGGCGAGGGCGGTGCCGGGTGCGAGGGCGCCGGCCAGGCTCGCGCCGACGACCACCGCGGCGAGGCGGCGCACCGCTCGCGGCACCGTCTGCTCCGCCGCCCGGCGGCACCAGAGGCCGACCCGCCCCGGCAGGTGACCGAGCAGGGCGAGGACCAGACCCGCCCACAGCCACGTCGCGACCACGGCCCCGCCGAGCGCCGCCACCAGGGTCAGGGCCTCCTCCGGGCTCGCGGGTGGGGGTGCCCCCACCTCCCGGACCAGCGACACCGCCACCACGCCCAGCCAGCCCCCGGCGAGAGGGATGCCGATGCCCGCTCCGATGACCCTGCCGAATTGCGCTCCCCGCATTGGTGTCCCCAGTGTTCGTTTGCCTGCGTTTGCGTTCATATGCATTCATGCACGTTTGCCTGCGTTTGGCAAGGGGTGCGTTCGCGAGGCTAGGCTTCGACCGCCTCGGCAGGGCGCCGAGCGCCGCTGCAGGCCGGCGACAGATCGGGGGGTGTCATGCGTTGGGAGCGGCTCTTCGCCGACCTCGAGGGGCAGTGGGAGGCGGAGGCTCGCCGCGACCTGGACCAGGAGGTCGCGGACCGCACGCGGCGCGAGCGGGCGACCGTGGGGCTGTACGAGCGCCTGGCCGCCTCGGTCGGTGACCCGGTCGGCCTGCGCCTGGTCGCCGGCCCGCCGCTGGCCGGCGTCGTGGCCGACGTCGGCGACGGGTGGCTGCTGCTCGCCGGCGAGCTGGGGCGTGCCGCCCTGGTGCCGTTGGCCGCAGTGACAGCCGTGACGGGAGTCGGCGCCCGGGCGTCGGAGTCGGCCCTTGGGAGGCGCTTCGGCCTCGGCTACGCCCTGCGGGGGCTGAGTCGTGACCGTGCGGTGGTGGCGCTCACCGACGTGGCCGGCGCCGTGGCGACCGGCACCATCGACGCGGTCGGGTCGGACTGCTTCGACCTCAGCGAGCACGCGCCTGAGGAGCCCAGGCGTGCGGCCAACGTCACGGGCCGGCTCCTGGTGCCGTTCTCGGCCGTGGCGTGCCTGCGCCCGGCCGGCGGTCCGGCCTCCCTGGAATGACGAGACCCGCCCGGCGAGGGGCGGGTCGGGTCGGCGCGAGGGTGGCGGGCGTGGCGCGCCCGCCTCACTCCGGGTTCTGGCCGAAGGGGTGCGCCGCCACGAAGCTCTTCGTCTCGTCGTACATGCGCTGGATGTAGCTCTCGAGCTCGGACACCTCGACGCGCCACTGCCCTCGGCCGCCGACCTTGATGGCGGGCAGCTCGCCGGAGCGGACAAGGGCGTATGCCTGGGCGGAGGAGATGTCGAGCACCTCGGAGACCTCCGAGAGCTGGATGAAGCGCTTGGTCACGGCTGCCCCTGCCTTTCCCTTGGACAGGAGGTTACCCGTCCTTGACCAAATTTTTACCATAAGCGTTCGGCTGCGTCTGCTGATTGTCGTCAGTCTCGCATCACCGCGATTTCACCGCATTGAACGGTCACGACCTGTGGACATCCCCGCCACTGTGGACTGGACGAGCCGCAGCGTGGCCCGGTGCGCCATGATGACGCACCAGACCGCAGCCAGTCAGCAAGGGGGAGCCACGTCGTGCCCGACATCGCCACGCCCAGGGCCGCGCGCCTGCAGAAGCCGTCGTGGAGGGACACCCGTCTGCTGGTCGGCATCCTGCTGGTCCTCGCCGCCACAGTGCTGGGGTCGCTGACCGTGGCGGCCGCCGACGACCGCGTGCCCATGTATGCCGCGTCGGGCCAGCTGGTCCCCGGCCAGCCGCTCAGCGCGGATCGACTCACCCGCGTCGGCGTCCAGCTCGGGGACCGCGGGGAGCGCTACCTCTCCGCCTCGTCGCCGCTGCCGCCCGGCGCCCACGTGCTGCGCGAGGTCCGTCCCGGCGAGCTGGTACCCCTGTCGGCGATCGGCGGCAAGGAGGACGTCGACCTCCAACCGCTCACTCTCGTCGTCGACTCCCGCTCGGCCGCGCCGCTGGTCGTCGGCTCGGTGGTCGACGTCTACGTCAACCCGGTGAACCCCGAGGGCGACGCGGCAGGGCGCGACTTCGAGGGCGCGCGGCTCGCGCTCGAGTCGGCCACCGTGGCCGGGCTGCCGCAGGCCGGTGGGCGGCTCAGCGGCTCGCAGGCCGAGCGTGCGGTGCAGGTGATGGTGCCCACGGAGCGGATCCGCGACCTCATCGGCGACGTCGACCTCGGCGCCAGGGTCACCCTCGTGCCGGTGCCCGGGTCGCGGCTGGGCGGGGACCAGTGAGCACGGCGGTCCTCACCGCCGTCAGCCACCAGTGGGAGAGCGAGCTCGTCACCTCCCTCGAGTCGGCTCCCGGGCTGACGGTCGTGCGCCGGTGCGCCGACCTTGCCGACCTGCTGGCCGCCGCCTCGGCAGGCCTGGCCGACGTCGCGGTGGTCTCCGCCGACCTGCGAGCCCTTGACCGGGCGGCGCTGCACCACCTGGCGAGCCACGGGGTGCGTGCGGCGGGCGTCGTTGCGCCGGGTGACGAGGCCGCCGAGCGGCACCTGCGCCAGCTCGGCCTCCACGTCGTGGTGCGGGCCGACGCCGCACCCCACGAGATCGAGGACGCCCTCGTCGGGCTCGAGGCGGCGGAGGTCCCGGGAGCCGAGCCAGGCACCGGCGAGCCCGGTGCAAGTCCGGACGGCGACCGCGACGGTCTCGGCGAGCAGCCGGACGGCGACACGTGGCGGCCCGTGGAGCAGTGCCGCGTCATCGCGGTCTGGGGGCCCACCGGTGCGCCGGGCCGCAGCACGGTGGCCCTCGGCTTGGCGGCAGAGGCGGCCGCCGCCGGCTCGCGCACGCTCCTCGTGGACTGCGACACCTATGGCTCGTCCATCGCGCAGGCCCTGTCGCTGCTCGACGAGGCGCCGGGCATGGCGGCCGCAGCCCGCGCAGCCGACCAGGGTGCCCTCGACCTCCCCGCGCTGGCCCGGCTCGCGCCCGAGGTGAGCCCGCGCCTGCGGGTGCTGACCGGCATACCCCGTGCGGAGCGGTGGCCGGAGCTGCGCGCCCCGGCGGTGGAGCACGTGCTCACCGTCGCGCGGCAGCTGGCGGAGGTCGTGGTCGTCGACTGCGGCTTCGCCATCGAGGACGACGAGGAGCTCAGCTACGACACCCTGGCGCCCCGCCGCAACGCCGCCACCCTGACCGCACTGGAGCAGGCCGACGACCTTCTGGTGGTGGGCAGCGCCGACCCGATCGGGCTCCAGCGACTGGTGCGCGGGGTGCAGGACGTCGGCAGCATCCCCTCGCCGAAACCCCAGGTGGTGGTCAACAAGGTGCGCGCCTCGGCGGTGGGCAGCCGGCCGGAGCGGCGCATCAGTGAGGCGCTGAGCCGGTTCTCGGGGATGGACGACCTGCTCTTCCTGCCCTGGGACCAGCACACGCTCGACGGGGCCCTGTTCGCCGGCAGGACGCTGCGCGAGTTCGCGCCGCAGTCCGATCTGCGCCGCGCGATGGCCGCCGTGGCGGCCCGGTGTGGCGTGGCCGCACCCGACCCGGCTGGAGGCCGGCGCCGTCGCTGACGGTGCGGTCGCCGGTCGCTGCGCCTACGCCGAGAAGAGCAGCGTGAGGCCGCCGACGGTGTAGAGCACCATCAGCACCAGCAGCGGCACCTGGCCGGTGACCGCGACGCGGCGGGGGAAGAGGGCGACGGCACGCTCGTGCGCCACGACGACGCCGAGCAGGTGGCCGGTGATGATGCCGACGACCTGGATGGTCGCCACGAGGGTCGGCTCGATCAGGGCCAGGCTCGGCTCCAGCCCGGCGGTGCCCAGCCAGTTGGCGCCGGTGCCCAGCGGGTCGGACAGCTTGGCGAGTCCGTTGACCCCCTCGTAGACGAACAGCGACCAGTAGTGCGCGACGAGGTAGCCCGCCGCGATGGGCACCAGCGAGGGGGCGAAGGCGGTGGCCAGGCCGCGCGCTGGCATCTTCGCGAGCAGGGCCGAGAACGCAGCGGCGGCCCAGAGCATCCCGGCCACGAGCAGGCACAGCACGACCAGGGCCAGGGTCTGCCACAGCCGGCCGGGCAGGTCGGAGGACTGCACGAAGGTGTACCACCACGTCTCCGACGAGAACCCGTCGTAGGCGGTGCCGCCGAGCATGACCGACGTCGTGGCGACGAGCCCGGGGCGCGCGGCGATCTCGTTCGGCCCGTGCAGGGGCGTGCGGAGCACCCACCGTCCGTCGGCCCGGCGGCCGAGCGGGCTGAGCGAGCCGTAGAGACCCGACCAGGCCTCGAACGGGTCCCCGGTGGCGAAGTAGTCGCGGCCGAACACGAGCGCGAGCAGCAGCGAGACGAGCAGGAAGCCCACGATGGCCACCCGCAGCACGGGCAGGGTCGTGTTGTCGGGGGCGATGAGCTCGAGCCAGGTGAAGGCGAACAGGCCCAGGGTGGCCGGCCACCAGCCGAGGCGGTAGGGCGCGAGGGAGAAGTCGGGGGAGACCCGGGCCAGCGCCAGCACCCCGCGGTGGAGGTGCCGCACCGGGTTGAGCACCCGCCAGATCGGCCCGAAGACCAACGACAACAGGCCCAGGCCGACCCACAGGTACACGTACACGACGTAGGGGACCGGGTTGTTGGCGTCGTCCTTGCCGAAGAACAGCGCCAGCAGGGTCCACGCCGTCAGGGCCAGGGAGAGGGCGGCGAAGACGCCCCGGACGAAGGGGGAGTCGAGGGCGAGGGCCAGGGCCGGGGGCAGCAGGCGGCCGTCGGTGCGGTGCAGGCGGGGCTGCTTCCACAGCACCCCGAGGGCCACGAACGAGATCGCCAGGGCCAGGCCGGCACCGATCAGCAGCAGGTCGAAGGGCAGGGGCAGGTCCTGCCGCGAGCCAACACCGTGCGCCGGCAGCACCGTCGGGAGGGCCGTCATCGGACGGCGAGCCTCATGAGCATCAGGGGCGGCTCGTGGGTCTCGACCTCGAAGACGCCCGGCTCGGTGCCCGTCACCGTGACGGTCGAGGGCGTCCCGGCCTTGAGCGTGCCGGTGACGTCGAAGCCGTGGGCGTGGATCTCGTCGTCGTGGTCGCTGGTGACGATGAGCGTGA
The DNA here is from genome assembly GCF_029223115.1 of Knoellia sp. 3-2P3. Lineage (NCBI taxonomy): Bacteria > Bacillati > Actinomycetota > Actinomycetes > Micrococcales > Intrasporangiaceae > Knoellia > Knoellia sp. 3-2P3. The sequence continues at coordinate 402,067 of NZ_JARGZE010000003.1, read as the reverse complement.
GCTTCTCGCCGACCTTCAGGTCGATCGTGGCGGGAGCCGGGGTGACCCTCTTGCCCGTGATGGTGACCTCGATGGTCCGGCCCGCCGGGGTGTCGTTCGCGGGTGGGGGAGTGGTCGGGGTCTTGGCCGACGGCGGCGTCGTGGCCGTGGCGGCCGGGCTCGACGAGGTGGCCGACGGGCTCGGGCTGCCGCTCGCGGCAGGCGAGCCGGAGCCTCCCCCGCAGGCGGTGACGGCGAGCGCCAGCGCCGCCCCCGCGGCATACCAGGTGCCCCTTGAGAGGGTCATCTTCGTCACGCGCTGCAGTCTAGACAGCGCGATCTGACACCATGGACGCGTGCCCGACCGCCTGAGCTCGCTCGACGCGTCCTTCCTCTACCTGGAGGATGCGACCACGCCCATGCACGTCGGCTCGGTCATGGTGTTCGACCCCCCGGACGACGGCTTCGACTACGACCGGCTGGTGCAGCTGATCTCGCAGCGGATCGCCTTCGTGCCGCGCTACCGGCAGCGGATCCGGCAGATCCCCGGGCGCCTGGCGAATCCGGTGTGGGTCGACGACGAGGACTTCGACGTCACCTACCACGTGCGCCGGTCGGCCCTGCCCCGCCCAGGCACCGACGAGCAGCTGCAGGAGTTCGTCGCCCGGATCCAGCCGCGTCCCCTCGACCGGCACCGGCCGCTGTGGGAGGTCTACCTCGTCGAGGGCCTCGAGGACGGGCGCTTCGCGATCGTCACCAAGTCGCACCAGGCGCTGGTCGACGGGGTGCACGCGGTCGACATCGCCCACGTCATCGTCGACGACGACCCGGCGGCCGAGGGCCTGGTCACCGACACGTGGCGTCCCTCGCACGAGCCGAGCGACATCGAGCTGCTCACCGGGGCGCTGGTCGACGCCGTGCGCCGCCCCAGCGAGATCGTCGAGAACGTGCGTGGCGGCATCGTCGACCTGAAGGCGGTCGGCGGCAGGGCCCTGTCGGCGGCCGGCCACGTCGTGTCGACGATCGCGCGCACCGCGACCCGGCCGGCGCCCACCTCGCCGCTCAACGCCTCGGTGGGCGAGGCCCGCCGCTACGTGATGATCGGCACCGACCTCGACGACTACAAGAAGGTGCGCAGCAAGCTGGCCCGCGGCAACTACGCCGACGACGTCACCATCAACGACGTCATCCTCGCGACGATCTCCGGCGCCTTCCGCTCGTGGCTGCTCACCCGCGGCGAGGCCGTGCACTCGGGCACGACGGTGCGGGCGATGGTGCCGGTGAGCGTCTACGACGAGGAGCAGACGCACCACGTGGGCAGCCGCCTGAAGGCCTGCTTCGTCGACCTGCCGGTGGGGGAGCCGGGCGCCTCCATGCGGCTGCACCAGATCGCCTTCGCGATGCGCCAGCAGATGGAGGGCGGGCAGGCCGTGGGCGCCGACTCGCTCGCCGAGCTCGCCGGCTTCGCCCCGCCCACGCTGCACTCCCTCGGTGCCCGCCTCGGCAGCGCCGTGTCGCGGCGGCTGTTCAACGTCGTCATCACCAACGTCCCCGGCCCGCAGCAGGCCCTGTATGCCGGCGACGCCAAGATGGTGGCCACCTACCCCGTGATGCCACTCGCCAAGGGACAGGGGCTGTCGATCGGCCTGACCTCCTACGACGGCGGCGTCTACTACGGCCTCAACGCCGACCGTGACGCGATGCCCGACATCGACGTGCTCGGCCAGGGAGTCGTCGACTCCCTCGGCGAGCTCCTCGAGAGCAAGTCGAGCCAGCGGTAGGCGGGACGCCGTGAGCACCGAGCTCGTTCCCACCGACGCCGGACGCCCTCGGCGGGGGCTCGTGCTGGGCGGCGGGGGCGTGCTAGGCGCGGCGTGGACGGTGGGGGCGCTCAAGGCGCTCGAGGACGAGCTGGGCATGGACGCCCGCCACTTCGACGAGTACGTCGGCACATCGGCCGGCGCGGTGCTCACGGCGCTGCTCGGCTGCGGGGTCTCGGTCGGAGACCTCGTGCGCCACCAGCTCGAGGGCGCCATCGACGTGGGGCCGCTCGCGGGCTACGAGTGGGACTACCACCGCGACACCGGCGGCGACCGGCCGCCGCGGCCGCGGGTCAGCCTCGGCTCGCCGGAGCTGCTGCGCGCCAACGCCCGCCAGCTGCGCCAGCTCCCGCCGACCGCGGTGCTGTCCGCGATCGTGCCCGAGGGCCGGGGCAGCATCGAGGCGGTGGGCGCGCTCGTCTCCTGGGTGGCCGGGGGCGCCTGGGCGCCCCGCGACGGGGTGTGCGTCGTGGCGCTGGACTTCGATGCCGGTCAGCGGGTGGCGTTCGGTCGCGAGGGCGCTCCTCCCGCGCCGCTGTCGTCGGCGGTGATGGCCTCGTGCGCCATCCCGGGCTGGTACCAGCCGGTGCGGCTGGGCGAGCGCCGCTACATCGACGGCGGGGCGTGGTCGTCGACCAACCTCGACCTGATGGCCGGCCTGGGCCTCGACGAGGTCTACGTGCTGGCGCCCTCGGTGAGCTTCGTCCAGGACGCGCCCAAGCACTGGCGGACCCGGGTGGAGCGGCAGTGGCGCAACCGGGTGACCCAGCGCTGCCTGCGCGAGCTGCGCCGGGTGCACCGGGAGGGGACCCACGTCACCGTGCTCGGTCCGGGCGAGGAGGACCTCGAGGCGTTCGGCGCCAACCTCATGGACGTGGGGCGGCGGCCGCGCGTCATCGAGACGTCCCTGCGAACATCGGCGCACTCCCTGCGCGACCCGGCGCCCCTGCCGGACGCCACCGACTTCGAGGATGTGGGATGAGCCAGACCCGGATCTACGTGCCGCTGAACGCCTCGCGCCTGCGCGAGCTGAGCCGGACGCGCACGCTCACCGGGACGCCGCTGGCGGCCTTCGCGGTGACGGCACGGCTGGAGCGCTCCATGCCGACGGGGGACGAGGAGGAGTGGGAGTACGCCGCGCTGTGCGACGCAGTCGAGGCGGCTTCGGAGCTGAGGGAGACGCCGGGCGCCAAGCGGGTGGTGGCGGCGGCCGACGTCGAGGCGGACTCGGTGATGGCGGGCGGGGAGGCTGGTGCCCTCTCGTCCGTTGACGTGGGGGAGGCGGTGCCGCTTCGGCGCATCGTCTCCTTCCACATCGACGAGCTCCCGAACGCGGACGGGGCGGAGGACCTGCTCTGGTACGACGCGACGGAGCTCGACGAGGTCGCGCGTCTCATGTAGAAGCTGGAGGGCACATGGACCCACTCCATGTCCTGCAGGACGGCCTCGGTGCCGTCTGGGCCCTGAACCGGCCCGGGTGCACCACCGAGCACGTCGTGGTTGTGCTGCCCTCGCTCAACGTCTCGCAGAGCATGCTCAAGCACTACGGGCCGCGCCTGCTGTCGTTGGAACACCGGTACCTGACCGAGATGCTCATGCTCGCCCGGGTCCCCGGCTGCGAGCTCGTGTTCGTCTGCTCCACCCACCCCGGCTCCGCCGTCCTGGACTACTACGCGGGCCTGGTGCCCTCGCACCTGCAGGCCGGCGTGCGCGCGCGGGTGCACGTGGTGGCGGTCGAGGACCTGTCGGCCCGGCCCGTGGCCGAGAAGCTCCTCGAGAGCCCCTTGGCGCTGTCGCGCATCGGCGAAGTCGTGGCCGGGCGCCCGGCGATGATCGAGCCCTGGAACGTCACCACCACCGAGGTCGCCGTCGCCGAACGGCTCGGTCTGCCGCTCAACGGCACGCCTCCCGACCTGTGGCCGGTGGCCTTCAAGAGCGCCGGTCGTCGCGTCTTCCGCGAGAGCGGTGTCCCCGTCCCGGCTGGTCGCGAGGGCGTGCGCACGGTCGAGGAGGTGGCTGATGCCGTCACCGACATCATCGAGACCTGCCCGAACGCCCGTGGCGTGGTCATCAAGCACGACAACAGCGGCTCGGGCGAGGGCAACATCGTGGTGGGCATCCGCGACCTCGGGGGGCGGGCGGTCAACGGCCCTGCCCTCGCCGAGCTGCTGGAGCAGGCCATCCCCCAGTGGTACCGCCTCGACCTGTTGGGCGGCGGGGTCGTGGAGGAGCTGGTGTCCGGCCAGCCCTTCGCGAGCCCCAGCGCGCAGGTCGACGTGGCCCCGGACGGGTCGGTCTCGGTGGCCGCGACCCACGAGCAGGTGCTCTCCGGGGAGACCGGCCAGGTGTATGCCGGGTGCACCTTCCCGGCGAACCCCGAGTACACCGGTGTGCTGGCCGCCTACGCCGACGCCGTGGGCACCCGGTTGGCCGCGCTGGGTGCCCGCGGGCGTCTGAGCGTGGACTTCGTGGCCGTCCGGCGGGAGGAGTGGGACGTGCTGGCCATCGAGGTGAACCTGCGCAAGGGCGGCACCACACACCCCCTGACGGCCCTGCGGCACCTCGTGCCCGGTCGCTACGACCCCGTCCACGGCCAGTGGCTGGCCGAGCAGGGCGGGGTCCGGTGCTACTCCTCGACGGACAACCTTCTGGACCCGGCCTGGCTGGGGCTGCGGGCCGATGCGGCCATCGACGCGGTCGCTGCGGCGCGGGTGGACTTCTCCGACTCGACGAGGTCGGGGGTCGTGCTGCACATGCTGTCGGGGCTGGGCATCGACGGCAGGTGCGGGCTCACGGCCATCGCGGGCTCGCCGGAGGAGGCCACCGCGCTGGCGCAGGAGGCCCAAGCCGCCATCACGGGCGCCGCCCGGCGAGCTCGAACCATCGTTGTCGGGGGGTCCGCCTAGAGTTCAGGGTCTGTCATCCCCGGCTCACCAGGAGGCGCCCATGCAGACCCGCGACGCCCTCGCCCTGGCCCGCGAACTGGTCGCCGCGCACGGGCTGCGGGGCTGGACGGTGGGGCTCGACCGCGCCAAGACCAGGGCCGGCGCGTGCCACTACGGGAAGCGGCTGATCACCCTGAGCGGCCCCTTGACGCGGCTGCACTCCGAGGCCGACGTGCGCGACACCATCCTCCACGAGATCGCGCACGCCCTCGTGGGGCCGAAGCACCGGCACGACGAGGTGTGGCGGGCCACCGCTGTGAAGATCGGGTGCACCGGGCAGCGGTGCGTGCCCCCCGACGCCCCGAAGGTGGCCGGCGACTGGCTCGGCACCTGTCCTGCCGGGCACGAGGTGCACCGGCACCGCCGTCCGCAGCGGCCCCAGTCATGCTCCCGATGCCGGCCGTCGTTCGACCTGCGCCACCTCTTCGCGTGGACCTACCGCGGCCGCGCCGTGGCGATGTCGGCGTCCTACGAAGCGCAGCTGGCCGCCGTGCGGCGGCGGGAGGCGGAGGCCGCGGCGGCACGGGCCGGCGCGACCGACCTCTGGGGTGCGGCCGGGGCTGCGCTGGGACAGCCGCGCCAGCCCGGGCCGGCAGGCACGAAGGCGGTGGCTCGACTGGCACCCGGCACCCGGGCCCGCTGCCTGGCGCCGGGCAAGTACTACGGCGTCGTCGGCGAGGTGGTCAAGCGCGGCCGCACGCGCTACCACCTCAAGGTGCCGGCCGGCATCCTCACCGTGCCGTTCCCGCTCGTCGAGGCGGCGTAGACCAGCCCAGCCAGCGCACGGCGAGCGGTGAGCTCAGGCGTGCTGCTCCAGCCACGGGTCGACCAGGCGGTGGAAGGCGTCCGGCTTCGACCGGCGGATGCAGTGGTCGGCTCCGTCGACCTTCTCCACCTGCAGGTTCGGGTTGCCCAGGCCCCGCAGCTCATCGCGCTTCGCGTCGTCCCACAGCAGCGGGTCGTCGCAGGTGAGCACCAGTGACGGGACGGCGATCTCGGACGCCACCTCCTGCCACGTGCGGCGGACGCGCGCCTGGCCGGTGGCGAGCATCGCGAGGTCGGTCCGGGTCTTGGCCCTGGCCCAGCCGGCATACTCCGAAGGCGGCCAGCCCTCGTTGTCCGCCATCCCCTTGGCCAGTGCACCCTCCGGGTCGTCGTGCCACTCCTGCGCGTCGGTCACCCGCTGGTCGCCCACGAGCAGCCGGTCGTCCATCGACTCGGTGGGGTCCTCGCCCAGCGCGGGGTCCTCGAGCACCGTGGCGCGCACGAGGTCGGGCCGGGTGGCCGCGACCGAGCCGGCGGTGCCGCCGCCCATCGAGTGACCGATGAGCATCGGTCGCTCGACCCCCTGCTCGCGCAGGGCCTCGAGCAGCACCACCGCGTCGGCGAGCATCGTCTCGCCGACGCCGGCGTCGAGCTGTTCACGCGTGAACCGCGCCGACGTCCCGTGGCCGCGGGCGTCCCAGGCGAGCACCCGGTAGCGCGGCACCCAGCGGGCCGCCGCGTCGGTCCAGCACTCACCGGAGTCGGTGAGCCCGTGCATGAGCACCAGCGTGGTGGCTCCCTCCGGCCCCCCGAAGTCGTGGACGGTGAGCTCGGGCGGAAACTCCAGTGGCGGCATACGTGACACCATAGGGGCGCACTCACCGCCGAGAGACCCTCTAGGAGTCGCCACCCATGGATGCCGTCACCCAGGTGCCCGCCCCCGTCAACGAGCCGGTGCTCGACTACGCGCCCGGCAGCCCCGAGCGGGCCGCCCTCGAGGTGGCGCTCGCCGAGCTCGGCAGCGACCGGATCGACCTGCCGCACACCATCGCTGGCAAGCGGCTGATGGGCACGGGCAAGAGGATCGACGTGCGCCAGCCGCACGCCAAGCGCAAGGTCCTCGGCACCATGCGCAACGCCACCGTCGACGACGCCCGCGCGGCCGTCGATGCCGCCAAGGCCGCCGCCCCCGGCTGGCGCGCGCTCTCCTTCGACGACCGCGCCGCCATCCTCCTCAAGGCCGCCGAGCTGCTCTCCGGCCCGTGGCGCGCCCGGCTCAACGCCGCGACCATGCTGGGCCAGTCCAAGACCGCCTACCAGGCGGAGATCGACGCGGCCTGCGAGCTCATCGACTTCTGGCGCATCAACGTGCACTTCGCGCGCCAGATCCTCGCCGAGCAGCCGCTGCTCAACTCCAAGGGCATCTGGAACCGCACCGACCACCGCCCGCTCGAGGGCTTCGTCTACGCGATCACCCCGTTCAACTTCACCGCCATCGCCGGCAACCTGCCGACCGCCCCCGCGCTGATGGGCAACACCGTGGTGTGGAAGCCGTCGCCGACCCAGCAGTTCGCGGCGCAGCTGACCCTCGAGCTGCTCGAGGCCGCCGGCATGCCGCCCGGCGTCATCAACATGGTGACCGGCGACGGCATCAACGTCTCGAAGGTCGCCCTCACCGATCCCGACCTCGCGGGCATCCACTTCACCGGCTCGACCGCCACCTTCCAGCACCTGTGGCAGGAGGTCGGCGCCAACCTGACCACCTACCGCACCTACCCGCGTCTGGTGGGGGAGACCGGCGGCAAGGACTTCATCCTCGCCCACCCCTCCGCCGACCCCGACGTGCTGCGCACCGCGATGATCCGCGGCGCCTTCGAGTACCAGGGCCAGAAGTGCTCGGCCGCCTCGCGGGCGTACGTGCCGAAGTCGCTGTGGAAGCGCATCAAGGCCGACCTGGTCTCGATCACCGAGGGCCTGAAGCAGGGTGACGTCACCGACCTGTCGAACTTCATGGGCGCGGTCATCGACGAGCGCGCGTTCGGCAAGCACGCGGCCGCGATCGACCGGGCGCACGCCACCTCAGGTGTCGACGTGGTCGCCGGCGGCAAGTATGACGACAGCGAGGGGTACTTCGTGCGCCCCACGGTGCTCGAGATCGCCGACCCGACCGACGAGTCGTTCAGGACGGAGTACTTCGGGCCGATCCTGTCGGTGCACGTCTACCCCGACCGCCAGTACGACAAGGTGCTCGACCAGATGGAGTCGTTCGCGCCCTACGGCCTGACCGGCTCGATCATCGCCCAGGACCGCGTCGCCATCGCCGACGCGACCGAGCGCCTGCGCTTCGCCGCCGGCAACTTCTACGTCAACGACAAGCCGACCGGCGCCGTCGTGGGCCAGCAGCCGTTCGGCGGCGGTCGCGCCTCCGGCACCAACGACAAGGCGGGCGCCGCGCAGAACCTGCTGCGCTGGACCTCGGCGCGCTCCATCAAGGAGACGTTCAACCCGCCGACCGCGCACGAGTACCCGCACATGGGCTGAGCGCGCCGCCCTGACGGGGCGCCCGCGAATGCCGAGAGGGCCTGGAACCGCAGTGGCTCCAGGCCCTCTCGCCGTGTCCGGCCGTGCGGGGTGTGACGCGGTATGCCGTGTGGCTCAGCCCTGCTCGCCGCTCAGCCACTTCACGCCGGTCTGGTGCTCGATCTCGATGGCGGCCTCGATCGGCGGGGCCGCGGCCTTCTCGATCTTGCCCCCGAGGAGCGGCACGTGAGCCTTGAGGTCGGCGTCGATGTGCTGGACGGTGCCGGCACCGCCCGGCTGGAGCCGGAGCTTGCCGCCCAGCGTGATGGGGGCGCCGTGGATGTGCAGCTTGATGGATCCCTCCCGGCTGCCGTCTGGCATCGCCGGACCCCAGTCCTGGGTCTCGGCCACCTTGAGGGTCTCGCCCACCATCGACTTCGCGAAGTCGGGGAAGCCGTGCGTCGGCAGCAACCGCTCGGTCTTGATGATGGTGCGGTCGCCCGACAGCTCGACCGAGACGGCGTGCTCCAGCGCCGCGGTCGCACCGCACTTGGCCTCCTGGAACCGCGGCTCCGCCAGCATCTCGAAGACCTCGTGGGGCGGGGCGGGGAACTCGACGGTGTGCGAGATCTTCACTGACACTCCAGACGTTGGGGGCGGGTGGGTCCGTCGTCGATCGTAACCACGGCCGGGGTGTCCGGCTCCTGCGCGGCCTGCCGAGCACTGCTTGTCCACAGGGCGTCGTGGGTGGTCACGTTGTCCACAGGAGCCGAATCCGGGCTTGCGGTGCGTGCTGTTGTATGCCGTCAAAACCATTGTGCCACAGCGGGTTCCGTCGCTTTGGGGTCCAGCTGGGCTGTCGGTGCTTGCCTCTATGTTGTGGTCATGGAGGAGAACCTGAGCCACGGCCTGACCTTGGCCGAGCACCGCGAACGGATCGCGGCTGCTCGCTCCTCGCTGTCCGCGCTCGGTGAGGTGATGTGGCAGACGCCGTCGGGCGGTGGTCCGGACGGCCTGGCTGGGTTGTTGAGCGAGGTGGACGCGCTGGGCATGGCGTGCGATGCGGGCCGGGTGGCGGTGGTCGGTGAGGCGATGGAGCGTGGGGAGACCTCCGGTGGGCCGGCGGCGATGACCACGGTGCAGTGGGTCAGGCATCACGCGCCGTCGACGAGGGCCGGTGGGGCGGGCGCGATCGTCAGCGTGGCGCAGGCGTTCCAGAAGCGGGTCAACGCCCCGGTGAAGGAGGCGGTGGACACCGGGCGGCTGCCGGTGACCTCCGCTGCCGCGGTCGTGTCCGAGTTCGAGAAGCTGCGGCCGCTGCTGGCCGAGGGCGCCGAACCGCACGTGCTGGAGGGGCTGGTCGGTCTGGCCGCCGAACAGGGCCCGCGGGCCTGCCGGCAGCTGCGCCCGGCGATGCTGGCCCGCTACGGGCTGACCGATGTACTGCAGGACCAGCAGAACCTGGGCAAGGCGTTCATCTCGCTGTCCCAGCCGCGGGACACCGGCGCGGAGACGTTCGAGTACCGGCTGACCCTCGACGTCGAGGGCAAGGCGGTGTTGGAGGCCGCGCTGGGGCCGCTGTCGGCGCCGAAGCCGGTCGACGGGGAGCGCGACCTGCGCTCCAGCGACCGCAGGCGCGGCGACGCCTTGGTGACGTTGGTGCGGCGGGCGGTGGCGGCCGGGGACGAGGTGGGCGAGACGAACAAGACGACCCTGCTGCTGACCATGAGCTACGACGACCTCAAGGCCGGGCTCGGCGCGGCGACGACCCTCGGCGGGTTGGACGCCGGCATGCACCTCGCCCCGGAAACAGTCCGGCGGCTGTGCTGCGACGGCTCCGTCATCCCGATCGTCCTGAACGGCAAGGGTGAGGTCATGGACTGGGGCCTGGAGAAGCGGTACTTCACCGACGCCCAGACCAAACGGCTCTGGCTCCGCGACGGCGGCTGCACCTACCCCGGCTGCGACCCCCCGCCGCAGTGGGCGGACGCCCACCACCTTGTGCACTGGGCAGACCTCGGCCTCTCGCACCTGGGCAACGCCGCCCTGCTGTGCGAGCGGCACCACACCATCGTGCACAACCGCCGCCACGCCGGTCGCGTCGTCCGCGACGCGCACGGGGAGCGGGTCGAGTGGGACCTCACCCGAGGCTCCTACGACGAGCTCCTCGCGAGACGCGCCGCCTGCAACACCGAGACCGAGCCAGCGTGACCCCGCCCCACACCCCGCCGACCGCCGGCGGGGCCATCTGCATGCCTGGGGGCGCTCGGCGGGCCGGAGGTCCTACAGGATGTCCCCTGTTGACGATCGGATCTGCTTCGCGCGCCGTAGCGGGGTCCGGGACGCCTGACGCACCACATCACGGGGTTCGCCGCGCGACGACATGAAGAGCTCCTCCACTTCGGCACTGCGGGCAGCGCGTGGGGCACAGGTCTGGCAGGCGACGTGCCCGACACTCTGGTCGACACCTACCCACACGACCTGGACCGGATCTGGCTGCGCGTCGCGCTGCGATCGACCATCCAGGCGGCTCGGGCAGCCGCTGATCTAGGGCTGCTGGAGGCGCAGCCTGAGCTGTTGGCCGGGCACGGCCTGCGCGGCACGGTCGACATCGGCCTCGACGACCACAGCCACCACGGGGTAGCCCCCGGTCACCGGGTGGTCGGCGAGGAAGAGCACCGGCTGCCCACCCGCGGGCACCTGCACCGCACCGCGCACGACGCCCTCGCTCGGCAGCTCGTCGTCGGCCCGGTCGGGGTGCCACGCCAGCGCGGTCCCCTCCAGGCGCAGGCCGACCCGGTCGCTGCGCGACGAGACCGTCCACGTCTGCTCGTCCAGGGCTGTGGGGTCGGCCAGCCAGTCGGCACGGGGGCCCAGCACCGCCTGCAGCACGACGACGCCGTCGGTGGGAGGGGCCACCGGGGCCACGTCGACGGTCGGCTCGCCCACGGGCGGCTCCACGGGCAGCACGTCGCCGGGGCGCAGCGGCGGGGGGCCGATGCCGGAGAGGATGTCGGTGGAGCGCGACCCCAGCACCGGCTCGACGGCGAAGCCGCCCCGCACCGACAGGTAGGTGCGCAGCCCGGCGACAGGCGGCCCGACCCGAAGCGTCTGCCCGGCTCGCAGGAGGAAGGGCGCGGCGTGGGGCGCAGGACGACCGTCGACCGAGGCGAGGGCCGGGGCGCCGGTGAGCACGACCGTCACGCTCCCGCGGGCGCGCACCACGAGCCCGCCGTGGGTCACCTCGACTGCGGCGTGGGCTGGTCCCTGTCCGAGGAGCCGGGCGCCGAGGAGGAACGCGCCGCGGTCGGCCGCGCCCGAGCGCCCGACCCCGTATGCCGCCAGGCCGGGGCGGCCGAGGTCCTGCAGCAGGGCGAGGGGCCCGGTCTCGAGCACCTCGAGCTCGGCGTGCAGCGCCGGGGCCGGCCCGACCGAGGTGACCGTCACGGCATACCCTCACCGTCGATGTCGACGAACTGCACGGTGCCACCCGGCCGGAGCAGCGCCGGTGGCTCGCGCCCGACGTCCCAGAGCACGGCGTCGGTCTGGCCGATGATCTGCCACCCACCGGGGGAGGGTCTGGGGTAGATCCCGCTGAACGCGCCGGCCAGCCCGACGGCTCCCGCCGGCACCCGCGTGCGCGGCTCCTCGTGCCGTGGGACGCGCAGGCGAGGGTCACCGCCGACCAGGTAGGAGAACCCGGGGGCGAACCCGCCGAAGCCGACGGTCCACGCCATCCCCGTGTGCGCGCGGACCACCTCGGCAATGCTGAGGCCGGTCAGCGACGCGACGGCGTCGAGGTCGGGGCCGTTGTAGCGCACCATGATTCGCACGTGCGGACCGTGGGTGGCGATGGGTGCTCCGGGCTCCGGCGGTCGCCACTCCTCCACGAGCTCGCGCACCTGCTCGCGCAGCGTCGGCAGGCGCGACGGCCCCTCAGCGACCAGCAGGAGGGTGCGCGCGGCGGGCACCACGTCGACGAGGCCGGTGAGGGCTCCTGCCTCACGCCGGTCGGCGACGGCCTCGAGCAGGGCCAGTACCTGCCCGAGGTCGGCCACCTCGACGAGCAGGGCGGTGTCGCCGCACGCGTGCACGGCGGGTGCGGTCATGCGATGAAGGGGCTGATCTCGACCCCGGCGGCCGTGAGGGCCTCGCGGACAGCCGTCGCGATGGCGACGGCTCCCGGGGTGTCGCCGTGCACGCAGACCGAGTCGGCGCTCAGCTCGATGTCGGTGCCGTCGACGGCGGTGACCTTGCCCTCGGTGACCAGCCGCACGGTGCGCTGGGCGATCTCCTGCGGGGCGTGCAGCAGGGCGCCCGGCTGGGTGCGCGGCACCAGCGTCCCCTCGGGGGTGTAGCCGCGGTCGGCGAACGCCTCGGCGACGGTGCGGAGCCCGGCCTCGCGGGCAAGGTCGAGCAGCACCGAGCCCGGCAGGCCCAGCACGGCCAGCGTCGGGTCGTAGCGGCGGACCGCCTCGACGACCGCCGCGGCCTGCGACTCGTGGTGCACGACGGCGTTGTAGAGCGCGCCGTGCGGCTTGACGTAGCGCACGGTCGTGCCGGCGGCCACGCACATCCCCTGCAGGGCCCCGATCTGGTAGACCACCTCGGCGGTCAGCTCCGCCGGTTCGACGTCCATGAACCGGCGGCCGAACCCGGCGAGGTCGCGGTAGGCGACCTGGGCGCCGACCACGACGCCGCGCCCAGCGGCCTGCTCGCAGGTGCGCAGCAGCCCGGCGGGGTCGCCGGCGTGGAAGCCGCAGGCGATGTTGGCGCTCGTGACGATGGCGAGCACGGCCTCGTCGTCGCCGAGCTCCCAGCGGCCGAAGGACTCGCCGAGGTCGGAGTTGAGGTCGATGCGGGGGCCGCTCTGCACAGCTCCGAGGCTACTCGCGCAACGCTGCCGAGTGGTGGGCCAGCACCGAGCGCGCGGCTTCGAGCGCGGCGGTCAGCCGGGCGCGCCGCCGGGTCAGCTGGAGCACGGCGTGGTCGAGGTGGGCCTGGAGCTCGGAGCGCCGGGCCTCGCGGACACCGAGGGCCTCCTCGTCGGCGACGCCGGCAACACCCCAGCGGGGCACCACCCTCCCGTCCGCCACGGCCAGCCCAGCCTGCTGTGCCGCCTCCTCGACGGCACGAGCCTGCTGTAGCGCCTCTGCGAGGTCCGTCGCGTGGTCCTGCAGCAGGGCGCCCACCCGGTCGAGCTCCTCCGTGGCCGCGCTAGCGGCGTCGACCAGGGTGCGGGTGCGGCGACCCACGCTGCGGGCAACGCGTCCGGACCAGTCCTCGCCGAGCAGGGTGTGCGCCTGCCCGGAGGCCGCGCCGGCCGAGCGCAGGTCGGCCGCCAGCCGTCGCAGGGAGCCGCCCACCTGCGAACACGAGGCGGGGTCGCCGTGCAGCGCGGCGGTCACCGGAACAGCCCCTTGGGCGGCGGTGCCGAGACGTCGTCGGCGACGGGGGCTGGCGGACGGGTGGTCGCCCGCTGTGAGGTCGCGGCGATGCGCAGCCGACCCGCCAGCTCGGTGCCCTCGGCGTCCACGGCGCGCAACGTGTCGGCGAGCTGCTCGAGCAGTCCGTCCAGCGCGTTCTGGGTGGGGCGGTCGCCCAGCTCGGGGAAGTGCCCGAGCACCTCCTCGGCGCCGGCGCGCGCCACGGTGCGCAGGCTCTCGAGGGTGGCACCGAGCCCCAGGAGCCGTTCGGGGTCCACGGACGACGACGGCATACGGGTCACTGTAGTGACGCACAGGCGACGGCCCCCGCCGTTACCCACACAGGTGGGTGGCGAGGGCCGTCGTGTCCGGACGCGGGGCGCTGCCCCGCGTCGTCAGTACCAGTACTTGCGTCCGCCGACAGCGCGGCCGGTGGCGCCGAGCAGGGCGAGGATCAGGCCGACCACGATGAGGATGATGCCGATGGTCGTGAGGATCGAGATGCTGGCGAGCCAGCCGATCAGGACGAGGATGATGCCGAGGATGATCACGTGCTCTACTCCTTTGTCCGTAAGGAACGTGGTGCCACTGTGGCACCAACTTTTCCGGAAACCTAGTGTGACCTGCCGTAATCCGCGCGTCGAAGACTCACCCGATTGACGGAGGGGCCGCCCCAGCCGTCCCGGGCGGGGACGCGCCGGTCCCGTCCTGCCCCGTCGCGATCGGCGCTAGGCTCGTCCCGGGCGCACAAAGGCGTGGGCCCACCCGACGACGGAGGAACACGACCACAAGCATGTCTGCATCGCTGGAGCAGTCTCGAGATCAGTTGTTGCACGCCGCGGCCGAGCTGGGGGCCCACGCGGGGGGTGAGGGGCTCGAGACGTTCCTGCAGGGCTACTACCGGCACGTCGCGACCGAGGACCTGCTCGCCCGGGCGCCCGAGGACCTGCTTGGTGCGGCGACCCACCACCAGGAGCTGGCCAAGAGCCGGCCCATCGGCACCGTCAACGTCGAGGTGTTCAACCCCGAGGTCGAGGAGCAGGGGTGGGCCAGCGGCCACACCGTCGTGCAGATCGTCACCGACGACATGCCCTTCCTCGTCGACTCGGTGACCGCCGAGCTGGGCCGGATGGGGCGCACCGTCCACCTCATCGTGCACCCGCTGATCGTGGTGCGCCGCAACGCTGCCGGCGAGCTCGAGGAGGTCATCGGCCGCGGCACCCGTGACTCCGGTGTCGACCTCGGGCCCGAGGGCGAGTTCGGCGTGGTGCGCGAGTCGTGGATGCACATCGAGGTCGACCGCGAGAGCCACGCAGAGGAGCGCGAGGAGATCGCCGCCAACCTGCGCCGGGTGCTCTCCGACGTGCGCGAGGCCGTCGAGGACTGGCCGAAGATGCGCGCCAAGTGCAGCGAGGTCGCCGACGCGCTCAGGGCCAGCCCGCCGGTGGGCATCCCCGAGGGGGAGGTGGAGCAGACCCGACGCCTGCTCGACTGGCTCGCCGACAACCACTTCACGTTCCTCGGCTACCGCGAGTACCGGCTCGGCCGGGAGGACGGCACGGACGTGCTGACCGCCGTGCAGGGCTCCGGGCTGGGCCTGCTGCGCTACGACAGCAGCCCCGAGGGCGTGCGCCTGAGCGAGCAGGCCAGCGTGGTGGCACGTGAGCCCAAGCTGCTGATCGTGACCAAGGCCAACAGCCGGGCCACCGTGCACCGATCGACCTACCTCGACTACGTCGGCATCAAGACCTTCGACGAGCAGGGCGAGGTCACCGGGGAGAAGCGTTTCCTCGGCCTGTTCACCTCCACCGCCTACACCGAGTCGGTGACGCGGATCCCCGTGCTGCAGGACAAGATCAACGCGATCTTCGAGCGCACCGGCTTCGCCACCGACTCGCACTCGGGCAAGGACCTGCTCGAGGTGCTCGAGACCTACCCGCGCGACGAGCTGTTCCAGGCCGACCAGGACGAGCTGCACGACAACGCGACCGCGGTGCTCCACCTGCAGGAGCGCCGCAAGACCCGCCTCTTCCTGCGCAAGGACGAGTTCGGCCGGTTCATGTCGTGCCTGGTCTACATCCCGCGCGACCGCTACAACACCGCCGTCCGGCTGCGCATGGAGACGATCCTGCGCAACGCGTTCTCGGGCGCCAGCGTCGACTACACGACCCGTGTCTCGGAGTCCGCGCTGGCCCGCCTGCACTTCGTCGTGCGCGTCCCGCAGGGCCAGCGCATCCCCGAGGTCGACCAGGACGTCCTCGAGAAGCAGCTGATCGACGCCACCCGCACCTGGGACGAGGACCTGTCGGAGGCGGCTCGCACCGAGCACGGTGAGGAGGCCGCGGCCCGGCTCACCGGCCTCTACGGCAGGGCCTTCCCCGAGGCCTACAAGGAGGACTTCACGCCCCGGGTCGGTGTCGCCGACATCCGCCACATGGAGGCCCTCGACACCGAGGAGGCCACCGGGCTGAACATGTACCAGGAGCCCGGCGCCCCGAGCCACGAGCGACGCTTCAAGCTCTACCGCCGCGGCCCGCTGTCGCTGACCCAGGTGCTGCCGATGTTCACCCACCTCGGGGTGGAGGTCGTCGACGAGCGTCCCTACGAGATCTCCCGCGCCGACGGCGTCACCGTGCACATCTACGACTTCGGCCTGCGTGTGCACAACGAGAAGGTCTGGACCGGGGACTCGCGCGACCGCACGCGTGAGCTGTTCCAGGAGGCCGTCGGCGCCGTGTGGAACGGCCACGCCGAGTCGGACGGGTTCAACGCCCTCGTCCTCGGCGCCGGACTGACCTGGCGCCAGGTCGTCATCATCCGCACGGTCGCGAAGTACCTGCGCCAGACCCAGTCCACGTTCAGCCAGGACTACCTCGAGAACGCCCTCGTGCAGAACCTGCCCATCGCCGCGATGCTCGTCGAGCTGTTCGAGGAACGGTTCGACCCGAGCCGGTATGCCGGTGCGGCCGGTCCCGACCGCGCCGCCGCCGAGGAGCAGGTCGTGGGGCACATCGAGCGGGCGCTCGACGGAGTGAAGTCCCTCGACCAGGACCGGATCATCCGCGCCTTCCTCGGCGTCATCCGGGCGGCGCTGCGCACGAACTACTACCAGTCGGCGCAGGACGGCGGGGCGAAGTCCTACGTCAGCCTCAAGCTCAACCCCAAGGCGGTGCCCGACCTGCCGGCACCCCGGCCGGCCTTCGAGATCTGGGTCTACAGCCCGCGGGTCGAGGGCGTGCACCTGCGGTTCGGCCCGGTCGCCCGCGGGGGCCTGCGCTGGAGCGACCGGCGCGAGGACTTCCGCACCGAGGTGCTCGGCCTGGTCAAGGCGCAGATGGTCAAGAACGCCGTCATCGTGCCGACGGGTTCCAAGGGCGGCTTCTACGCCAAGCAGCTGCCCGACCCGACGCTGGACCGCGACGCGTGGCTGGCCGAGGGCGTGGCGTCCTACAAGATGTTCATCTCCGGCCTCCTCGACATCACCGACAACCGGGTCGCCGGCGAGGTGGTCGCGCCGGCAGACGTCGTGCGCCACGACACGGACGACCCCTACCTCGTGGTCGCGGCCGACAAGGGCACGGCGACCTTCTCCGACATCGCCAACGGCGTCGCGCAGTCCTACGGCTTCTGGCTCGACGACGCGTTCGCCTCCGGTGGCAGCGCCGGCTACGACCACAAGACGATGGGCATCACCGCCCGCGGCGCCTGGGAGTCGGTCAAGCGGCACTTCCGCGAGATGGGCGTCGACACCCAGGCGCAGGACTTCACCGCCGTGGGCATCGGCGACATGAGCGGCGACGTCTTCGGCAACGGCATGCTGCTGTCCGAGCACATCCGCCTGGTGGCCGCGTTCGACCACCGGCACATCTTCGTCGACCCGAACCCGAATGCGGCCACGTCGTTCCCGGAGCGCAGGCGGCTGTTCGAGCTGCCGCGGTCGTCCTGGGCCGACTATGACGAGACGCTGATCAGCAAGGGCGGCGGCGTGTTCGACCGGTCGCTCAAGGCGATCTCGATCACCCCGGAGATGACCGAGGCCCTGGGCCTGCCCGAGGGCGCCCGGACCATGACGCCGGCCGAGCTCATGAAGGCCATCCTCCAGGCGCCGGTCGACCTGCTCTGGAACGGCGGCATCGGCACCTACGTCAAGGCCGCCAGCGAGGAGCACTCCTCGATCGGCGACCGCGCCAACGACGCCATCAGGGTGAACGGCCACCAGCTGCGCTGCAAGGTCGTCGGCGAGGGCGGCAACCTCGGGTTCTCGCAGCTCGGCCGCATCGAGGCCTCGCTGCACGGCGTGCGGATCAACACCGACGCCATCGACAACTCCGCCGGTGTCGACACCTCCGACCACGAGGTGAACATCAAGATCCTCCTCACCGGCCTCACGCGCGAGGGCGACATGACCCTCAAGCAGCGCAACAAGCTGCTGGCCTCGATGACCGACGAGGTGGCGGCCCAGGTGCTGCGCGACAACTACGAGCAGAACATCCTGCTCGGCAACGCCCGGGCGCAGGAGCACGGCATGCTGCCCGTGCACCAGCGGCTCATCCACTGGCTCGAGGAGCGCGGCGACCTCGACCGTGAGCTCGAGTTCCTGCCGTCCGACGCCGAGCTCGACCGGCGGGCGAGCGAGGGGCTGGGGCTGAAGTCGCCGGAGTTCTCGGTGCTCGTCGCCTACTCCAAGCTGGCCCTCAAGGAGGACCTGCTCGAGTCCGAGCTGCCCGGCGACCCGTGGTTCCAGGCGACGCTGGCCGAGTACTTCCCGCAGCCGATCCGTGAGCAGTTCGCCGAACCGCTGGCGCAGCACCCGCTGCGCCGGGAGATCATCACCAACGCGGTGGTGAACTCGATGGTCAACCGCGGGGGCATCACCTTCGCGTTCCGGGCCATGGAGGAGACCGGCTCGACGCCCGAGCAGATCGCGCGTGCCTTCGTGGTGGCCCGCGAGATCTTCGACCTGCCCGGCTTCGTCACGGAGGTCGAGGCGCTCGACAACCAGGTCGACACCGAGGTGCAGACCCAGCTCTACCTCGAGTTCCGCCGGCTCATCGACCGGTCGATCCGCTGGTTCCTCACCTCGCGGCCCTCGCGTCTCGACGTGGCCAAGGAGGTGGCCCGGTTCGAGGCTGTCGTGCGCCAGTTCGCCCCCCGCATCCCCGACATGCTCAAGGGCGCCGAGCTCAAGCGGATGGAGCGCAACGCGCTGGCGTTCGAGCACCTCGGCATCCCCGCGGAGCTCGCGCGCCGGTCGGCCAGCCTGCTCGACCAGTTCTCGCTGCTCGACATCGTCGACATCGCCACCGACACGGGGGAGTCGCCGGAGTCGGTCGCGCCGCTGTACTTCGTCGTCTCCGAGAGGTTCGGCATCGACCTCATGCTGGGCCGCGTGACCAACCTTCCGCGCGACGACCGGTGGGACGCGCTGGCGCGCGGTGCGCTGCGGGACGACCTGTATGCCGTGCTGGAGTCCCTCGTGCGTTCCGCGATCGACGCGAGCGACGCGGACAAGCCGCCGGCGGAGCGCTACGAGCAGTGGGCCCACGCGAACGCTGAGTCCTTCGCCCGGGCCCGGAACGCGCTGGCCGGCATCGAGCGCCTCGAGCGGCCGAACATCGCCGCCCTGTCGGTGGCCCTGCGCACGCTGCGCTCGGTCATCCGGGCGGGCGCGGCCGTCTAGCCGTGGCGGACGACGGGCGGTGGTGACGTTGGGCCGCCTCGTCGAGGTGTGGCGCTTCCCCGTGAAGTCGATGGCGGGGGAGCGCCTGGAGTCGGCGGCCCTCGACGGGCGGGGCCTGGTGGGCGACCGCGAGTGGGCGGTCTACGACGAGGAGGGCCGGCTCGCGAGCGGCAAGCGCACCAACCGGTTCCGCCGCATGGACGAGGTGTTCACGCTGGCGGCCCGCACCGTGGGCGACCGCGTGGAGGTCGTGCTGCCGGACGGGCGGCAGGTCGTCGCCGGAGAGGGAGCGGCCGACCTCGCCCTGTCGGAGCACTTCGGCGAGGAGGTGGAGGTCGCGCCCGAGGCCGACATCGCCCACCAGGACGCGGGGCAGGTGAGCCTGGTCGGCACCGCGACCCTGCGCGAGCTGGGTGCGCTGTGCGAGCTGGAGGGGCCGGTGGACCCTCGGCACCTGCGGGTGAACCTCGTGGTGGAGACGGCTGAGCCCTTCGAGGAGGAGGGATGGCTGGGGCGCGAGGTGCGAGTGGGGGAGGTCGTGCTGAGGCCGGTCGAACGCATCGAGCGCTGCCGCATGGTCGACCTCGAGCAGGTGGGCCTCCCGGCGCTCGACGGGCTGCTCAAGGTGGTCGGGGCCGAGCGGGAGATGTGCGCCGGGGTCTACGCCGACGTCGTGGAGCCGGGCCTGCTGCGCGAGGGCGACCAGGTCACGGGCTGACCCCTGGCGGCCGCAGCGCCATCACTAGGCTGCGTGTCGTGCCCACCCTCAACGAGGCGCTCTCCGAAGCCACCGACCTCGCTCCCGCCGAGGTCGAGTGGCTCCACCTGCTCGTGGGCGACTGGCAGCTGCTGTCCGACCTGTCCTTCGCCGACCTCGTGCTGTGGGTGCCCGGCGGGGTCGAGGGCTGGCTGGCCGTGGCGCACGTGCGGCCGACGACCGGCCAGATGGTGTTCTTCGAGGACGTCGTCGGTCGGCGCAGCCACCGGGGTCGTCACGCGCTGCTGGACCAGGCGTACTCGGGGCAGCGGATCGTGCGTTCCAAGGAGCCGACCTTCCGCGACGACATGCCGGTGCGCGAGGAGGCCATCCCCGTCGTGAAGGCGGGCCGCGCGCTGGCGGTGCTGACCCGGCATACGAACCTCGCGGCCATGCGCACGCCGAGCCGCCTGGAGCTCACCTACCAGGCCATCGCGGACGCGCTGGCACGGATGATCGCGGCTGGCGAGTTCCCGCACGCCGCCGCCCCCACCGGGCTGCGCCGTGGCGCGCCCCGCGTCGGTGACGGCGTGATCCGGCTCGACGTCAACGGCGAGGTCACGTACGCCAGTCCCAACGCGCTGTCGGCGATCCACCGGCTCGGCCACGTCGGGGACGTCATCGGTGAGCTGCTGGCCAAGGTGGTGGCCGACCTGCTGCGCGACGAGTCGCCGGTCGACGAGTCGCTCGCACTGGTCGTGACCGGCCGGGCGCCGTGGCGCACCGAGGTGGGCGCGCGAGGTGCGAGCGTCTCGATGCGGGCGATTCCGCTCACCGAGGCCGGCCAGCGCACGGGGGCGCTGCTGCTGCTCCGCGACGTCTCCGAGCTGCGGCGTCGCGAGCGCGAGCTCATCACCAAGGACGCCACCATCCGGGAGATCCACCACCGGGTGAAGAACAACCTCCAGACCGTGGCTGCCCTGCTGCGCCTGCAGGCCCGCCGGCTGCCGGAGGGTGAGGGGCGCACGGCCCTCGAGGAAGCGGTGCGCCGCGTCGGCGTCATCGCCCTGGTGCACGAGACGCTCAGCCAGGGCTTCGACGAGCGGGTGAACTTCGACGAGATCGCCAGCCAGGGGCTCAAGGCCGTGGTCGAGGTGGCTCGAGGTGAGCACCCGATCCACTCGCACATCGTCGGCGAGTTCGGCCTGCTCCGCGCCGAGGACGCCACCGCGCTCGCGATGATCCTCTCCGAGCTGATCCAGAACGCCGCCGAGCACGCGCTCGCCGAGCGGGGCGGGACCATCGAGGTGGCGGCGAAGCGCTCGGGCGAGGACGGCCACGAGGTGCTCGAGGTGAGCATCACCGACGACGGCGCGGGGCTGCCGCCGGACTTCGCGCCGGGCCGCTCAGGCCTCGGGACGCAGATCGTCCAGTCGCTGGTGCAGGACCTGCGCGGGCGCATCACGTGGGAGCCGGCGGACCCGCGAGGCACGCGGGTGCGGTTCGTCGCCCGGCTCCGGCCGCTCAGCCGGGACTCCTCCGCCTGACGGCGGTGCCGAGTATGCCGGGTGTGCCGGTTGCGCCGGTCGGCGGCGCGAAAACGCCGCGCGGGGGAAGCCCCAGCGCGGCGTGCGGTGGGAGACTCAGCCGGCGCGGCGGGCGCGAGCGTTGCGGCGCTTGAGGGCGCGGCGCTCGTCCTCGGACATGCCGCCCCAGACGCCGGCGTCCTGACCGGACTCGATGGCCCACTTCAGGCAGGTGTCGACCACCTCGCAGCGTCGGCAGACGGCCTTGGCTTCCTCGATCTGCAGGATCGCCGGGCCGGTGTTCCCGATCGGGAAGAACAGCTCCGGGTCCTCGTCGAGGCAGGCAGCGCGGTCGCGCCAGTCCATGAAGATCGTGCTCCTTGTCATTGCGGGGTGTCGCAGGGGGTGCCGGTGGGGGTGGTCGGCTGGCAAGGCGCGTCGTTGCGTCGTGCGGGGGTCATGCGCCGCTCGGGTCGCACAGCCGATCGGCCATGCTAGCGAAGAGGCCCACGGTGTGGGGAGGATGAAACGCAGGGGTGCGGTCATTCTCGGGGAAGACACACGTCTCTGCCAACGGCACAGCGGCGGCTTTCTGTTCCACCCTCACAGATGACGCGAGGTTTTCACAGGGGTTTCTTTCAGGAAACGTGGCGATTTGCCTGAGGGATTGGTCACAACCCGCACCCGCCGCCGCCGGATCTGCGCGGTGGAGGGCCGGTGGCGCTCGGCTAGCCTGACGCCCGTGAGTGCCGCCCCCAGCCCCTCCGACCGCCCGTCGTCCCACAGCGTGGACCGTTCCCGGGTGGTGGCGAGTGCGGTGTGCGCGCTGCAGGGGCTGTTCCTGCTGGGGTTCTGCGTCTTCTCCCTCGTCGAGCTGGCGTCATCCGGATCCGACAGCCCCACACGCGTGGTCATGGAGGTCGTGCTCGTCGCGGTCTTCGCCGTGGGCCTCCTGGCGATCGCCCGGTTCTGGGTCGCCGGTGCGGACTGGCCGAAGACCCCCACGGTCGTGTGGAACCTGCTGCTCCTGCCGGTCGCCTGGGGGCTCGTGCAGAGCGGGCGCGGGCTCATCGCCCTCGTCGTCGCTGCCGTCGCGCTGACCGGCATCGCCTCTGCCGTCGCGGCCGGCACCTCCAACCCGGAGTCGTGACCAAGGCATGACCGCCGCAGCGGTCGTGGGCTCAGGCCGTCTGCGAAGCCCGAGCGGGCTCGGCCACCGTCGCCACCTGGACCTCGACCGTCGCTGCGGCCGTCACGAGCAGGCCCCGCCCCGGCACGCGGTCGGCCGGCGCGGGGCCCCGGCCGGGAAGCCCGAAGAGCTCGGCGTCCCCCACACCGCGCGCGCCCAGCAGGAGACCGGTCTGGCTGCGGGCGACCTCCACGGCGACGCCGCGGTACTGCGTGAGCAGCGTGCTCGTGCCGGCTGAGCACGTCACGAGCCCGGACCCCTGACGGGCGGCACGGGCGAGGTCACGCAGCACGGGCTCGACCGGGGTGTCGAGCAGCTGGTCGGCATCGTCGACGAGCACGGCGAGGTCCGGGTCCCGTCGGTGGGCCGACTCCAGGGAGGCGACGTCGTCGGGCGAGGCCCAACAGGCGACGCCACGGGTGCCGCGAAGCCCGTCGAGCGGACCGGGCCGCGTGGTGACCAGCGCGACCTGCCGCCCGGCCCGCAGCAGGGAGGTGGCCAGCGTGCGCAGCGCCGTCGACTTGCCGCTGCGGGGCGTCCCGGCCACCAGCCAGAGCCCACCGTCGCGGTGCGGGTCCAGTCCCACCGGCCGCAGGTCGTCGCCCCCGATGCCGACCGTGACCTGACCGGCGCGCAGCTCGCCCACGGGGCCGAGGCCGTCCAGGTCGACCTGTGCCGGGAGCGGCTCGACCCGCAGCGGACGCAGCGGTGGGGGCAGCTGCTCCGCCGTGCCCGCCGGCACCGTCGCCGGTGCCGGCGGCTCGGCCAGCTGCACGACCGTGCCATCGGGGGCCGCCACGGCGCGACCCGGCGGCTGCACCGTGGGCAGCGCGTCGCGTCCCAGCCCGGCGAGCACGACATCCCCCGGCTCGGCCAGTCGCAGCACCAGACGCCGCGCGAACAGGGAGGCGGTGCGCCCGCAGAGCACGGTGCGGTCTCCTGTCACGGCCGCGCGCAGGCCGACGGCGGCGCCGACCCGCAGGAGGGTGACGAGGCGGTCGCTGAGCAGGCCGTGGTCCGCGGCGTCGAGCTCGTGCACCACGAGGTCCCAGTCGTCGACCAGGAGCAGCATGGTGGCCGGAGGGGGCGGGGTCGTGTCGGAGTCGCGGGCTGCGGCCGCGCGCCAGTTCGCGAGCGACGAGTGGCCGTGCCGGCTCATCAGGTGCTGCCGCCTGTCGACCTCCGCCTCCAGCCGGCGCACCAGGCGCTCGAGCCGTGCGCGGTCGTCGCGGGAGACGACGGCCCCGGTGTGGGGCAGGCTCGTGAGGCCACGCAGGCCCCCGAGGCCGCCGTCCACGGCATACAGGTGGAGCTGCGCGGGGGTGAGCCGCCGTGCCGCCGCGCCCGCCACCAGGCGGAGGAAGCCGGTGCGGCCGCTGCCGGTGGTGCCCACCGCCGCCCAGTGGCCCGCCTCGGCGAGGTCCCACAGCAGCGGCTCCTGGCGCTGCGCGGCCGGGCGGTCCGCGAGGCCCAGCGGCACCACCCACTCGCCCAGCGCGTCGACCGCGGGGAGGTTGTCCGCGGTGAGGTGCTCGGGGAGCGGGGCCAGCCAGGGCGGCGCGACAGGAGCGATGGCCATGGCCGCGGCGGCTGTGCCCAGGCTCGTGACCAGGACCGAGAGGTCCGAGTCGTCCGGGTGGTCCCGGCCGTCGCGCCGGTCGGGACTCGCACCGGCGCGAGGGTCACCGGGGTCGGCGCCGCGCCGCTGTTGGACTGCAGGGGGTTGCGGGGGACCGGCGGCCCAGTCGATCGGCAGGACGCTGAGCGGTGCTTCCCTCAGCTGTGATGACGCGGCGCCGGCGACCCTGGCCGTCTGGAACAGCTGCGGCGGCTCACTGCCGCTGCGCGCGAAGGCGCGGCCGGGTGCTGCCTCGCTGATGCTCGCAGCGGCGGGGCTGTCGATGACGTCGTCGGAGTCGGCCCGGTCACGGACCCGCAGCGCGACGCGGAGGCTGACGTTGGCCTTGATGTCGGCGGAGACCACACCGGCGGGACGCTGCGTCGCCAGGACGAGGTGCACGCCCAGCGACCGTCCGACGGCGGCGACACGGACCAGCCCGGCGATGAAGTCGGGGAACTCCTCTGCCAGCACGCGGAACTCGTCGATGACGATGACGAGTCGCGGCACCGACGGGTGCTCCGATCCGCGTCGCCGCTCCCAGTCGTCGAGGTCACGCGCGCCCACGGCCGCGAAGAGCGCCTCGCGGCGCCGTAGCTCGGCACCGAGGGAGATGAGGGCACGCGCGGTCAGGTGGGCGTCGAGGTCGGTGACCAGGCCGGTCGTGTGGGGGAGGGCTGCGCACTCGCCGAAAGCCGCTCCGCCCTTGTAGTCGACGAGCACGAACGCGAGCCGGTCGGGGCGGTTGCCGGCGGCCAGGCCCGCGACCAGGGTGCGGAGGAACTCGGACTTGCCCGACCCGGTGGTTCCGCCGACCAGGATGTGGGGACCGTCGCGGCGGAGGTCGATGGTGTGTGTCGCGCCGGCCGCGACGCCGACGGGTGCCTGCGTGGTGGCGGGCTGGGCAGCCCACTGCCGCTGCACGGCGTGCGGGTCCCGCGCGTCGAAGGGCAGCAGGTCGAGCAGCCCGACCTCGTGCGGCAACCCGCTCTCGGTGTCCTCGGGCGTGGAGTCGCGCAGAGGTGCGAGGGCGCGGGAGAGGCGGTCGGCCCACCACGACCCGACCTGGTCCACCACGAGGGAGTGACCCTGGGGGTCGCCGTGGGTGGTGAGCCGCCACCGCGTGGCCTTCGTGCCCGCCGTCAGGGCCTCGACCACCGCCGCGCTCTCGCTCGGCAGCCGCCCCGCTTCCTCGTCGAGGGCGAGGAAGACCAGGCCCACCGGCGGTCCGTGCTCCAGCAGCCCCGCCACGCCGGGCTGCTCACGCAGCAGGCCTGCACCGGCGAGGATGACGAGGGTGCGTTCGCCGGTCCACGGCTGGCCGGGTTGGCGCTGTTGGCGGCGATGGTCCACGGCGACCCGCAGCTCCTGGACCGCCGCGGCGACGGCGGACTCACCCGTCTCGAGGCAGGCGATCCGTCGCTGCGTGTCGCGGACGCGGCTGTGGGGCAGGCGCGAGAGCCATTGCCACGCAGCGCAGTCCGCCCGCCGGGCGGCCAGGAGCCAGATGTCGACATCCCGCGGGGAGTGCAGCGCGGCCACTTGGCCGACGAGGCTGCGGCCGACGGCTGCAGTCTGTGCTGCGGGACCCGCGATCCCGAGGACACCGAGAGTGCCGAGCGGCACCGCACACGGGGAGTCCGGTGCCTCGAGGTGCTCCGGCGGCGCGTCCTGTCCTGCACTGACGAGCCGGACCTGCGCGCATGCGGTCCAGGTGCCGAGCCGCAGCTCGAGGACGTCGGGGTCAGAGCGGCGCCGTTCCCACAGCCGGGTGGACGGCGTGCTGGCCAGCGCCAGCACCTCGGCGGGGTCGGGCAGCACCCGCTGGCGGGCCCGCCGTTCCTCCGCCACGGCGACTGCGGCGCAGGCGCGCACGCGCCGTACGTCCGCCTCGTGCTCGGCGAGCTGCGCGGCATACGAACGCCTTCCGTGCACGCGGTCGGTGATCGCGGTGGCGCCCATGAGCGCCGGGGTCATCAGCGCGAACGCCAGCATGGCAGGGGAGAAGAGCAGCGCCAGGAGCACGCCGATGGGCAGCGGCACGAGCATCGCCACCCACGGAAGGCGGGGCCGGTGCGGGCGGGGCGGTGCCGCGGGGATCGTGAAGGTGGCCGGCTGCGCCTGCCGGGCCATCCTCGGACTGCGGTTGACGAGCCGGGTCCCGTCCCGTGCGGGGGTCACCGCTGCGGGTTGCCGGTGCGGGGTGCGCACCCG
Organism: Knoellia sp. 3-2P3; assembly: GCF_029223115.1. Lineage (NCBI taxonomy): Bacteria > Bacillati > Actinomycetota > Actinomycetes > Micrococcales > Intrasporangiaceae > Knoellia > Knoellia sp. 3-2P3. The sequence continues at coordinate 375,688 of NZ_JARGZE010000003.1, read as the reverse complement.
GAACCGGCTGGACCCCATGGCGACCGTCTCGGAGGTGCTGAGCAGCAGGCCTTGGTCGGGCACAGGTCGGCCGTCGACGCGCGTGCCGTTGGTGGAGGCGTGGTCGACCACGTGGACCCCGTCGGCGCCGACGGTGAGGAGGGCGTGGGTCCGGGAGAGGTCGGGGTCGGCCACGGTGAGGTCGGCGCCGGAGCCCCGGCCGACCCGGACCGAGCCGGAGGTGAGCGTGAACTCCCGTCCGGCGTCGGGGCCGGAGACCACGGCCAGGGTGAGGGGGCTGGCGTGCCCGGGCCGACTGCCGTGTCCGCCACCCGGGCCGGGTGCCTGCTGGTCCCCGCCGCCGGGGAGCACCGTCAGCACGGCGCCGTCGAGCAGGGCGCCCTGACCCACCGCATCCGTGTCGCGCACCGGCGTCCCGGCGGCCCGCAGCCGCCACTGTCCTTCGGCGAGGTGCGGGCCGACGTGGCCCTGCAGCGCGCGACGGAGGTCTGCGACGGTGGCCCCCGCGGGTGCGTCCACGAGGACCTCGAGTGGGCCCCGCCCCCCGTCGGCCCACACCACCGTCATCTGAAGGTGCATGGGAGCGACGCTAGGAGGGGCGGTAACCGGCCGATCGAGGTTGTCCACCGCCTGTGGAGGACGGGACGGGCGCTCCGCGAGGAGCCGTAGGATGCAGGCCGCTCGGCGCCGGCGTCAGCGCGGACGGGTCAGAGCCGGCCTCCGGCGAGCAGGATGCGGGCTCCCTTCTGCCAGGTGGGGTCGGCGCAGCTGGTGTAGTGCAGCCAGGACGCCCCGAGGAGCCGTGCCATGCAGTCGGCCGCCCGCTCGAGGCCGGTGACGCGGTCGCCCCCGAACCAGTTGGCCATGTCGCGGCTGTACTCCGTGTAGGGCCCGTACCCGGTCCCGTAGTTGGCGATGACCACGGCGTGCCCGTACTCGTGGGCGGCGACCGAGTACAGCCGGTCGGCGGGCACGTTGGGCGAGATGAAGATCCGCGCCGCGCCGGGCCGGTTGGCGTCCGTGATGCCGTAGTGGCCGTACTGAGACGACACCTGCCAGATGGCGATGCCGTCGCGGTAGCCGGGGATGGACGCGATGGCGCGGTTGAGGGCCGGCCAGGAGGTGCGAGCCGGTGCCGCGGAGGCTGCGGGCTCGGCCTTTGCGCGGGCCGCGGAGCGGGCGGCCCGCGCCTTGGCCGCCTGGGCGCGTGCCTCGGCCTGTTTGCGTGCTGCTCGCGCCGCTCCGACCCGTGCCCGCTGAGCCTGTGCCACCGCCGCCGACCTGGCCTCGGCGCGGACCGCCTCGTCCCTGGCCTCCCTGACCTGGCCGGTCTCCCGGTACTGGGCCGCCAGTTCGGCGGCGAGCCGGGCATCGCCCTCCGGTGGCCTCGCAGGACCAGCGGGGGCCGCCGGCCCCGCGCAGGCGGAGGCGGCGGCGACGAGTGCTGCGGCGGCAGCGACGAGCGAGCGGGTGAAGGGTGAGGCGGGCATGTGTACTTCCGGTGCGGGGATCTGACCGCCCAGCTGGCGCCCCCGAGGGAGGGCAGGCGGCATGGGCCGCCGGAGGTGCGGGCACGCACCCGGCGGGGGCAGGGGAGGGACCGGTGCCCGGGGACCGGGGGCACCTCGTCCTCGCCACGGCTGTTGCCACCGCGAGAGGCGGGGCGGTCAGCTGGACCCGGGGACCTTACCCGCTGCCCGGCGTCAGGTCGAAACCGCGACCGCGCTGTGGACAAAGGGCACGCACCGGGGCATTACCCCTACGAAGCGGGTCGACCTCTCCTCGCCCTTCGTCGACGCCGTGCTCCCGGACGGGTCGCGGCTGCACGTGGTGACCAGGCATCGCGTCGCGCCGGCACGAAGCCCCCCCAGGCCCCGCCATCGGCCAAGCGGCTGAGTACTTGCTCCATCCGAAGGCGGATGCTGGCATCTGCTCTCATGGCCGATCCTGCAGAGACGTGGCCTTCGGGCCGCGCCTCAGCGCGTCAGGTGCCGGCCGAAGGGGAATGCCATGTCCCAGTTCCTGCGTCACCTGTTCACGGGGTGTGCCGTCGCGCTCGTCGCGCTCGCCCCGGCGCTGTCCGACACGGCGACCGCTGCGCCTACACCCGCACCGGGGGCGGGCGCCCCCAGTCCCCACGCCACTGGTTCCGGCTCAGGCCCCCGCGCCGCCGGCAAGGGCGACCGGGACGGCAACAAGCTCGCCGACGACCTCGAGGCTGCGCTCGCGGCCCGGAGCCCGGGCGACCGGGTCCGGGTCATCGTGCAGGGTGCCACCCCTGCCGATGCCCGGCGCGCGGATCCGTCGCTCACCGTGGACCACAGCTACTCGCTGGTGCGGGCGTTCTCCGGGTCGGTCGCAGCGAGTCGCGTGGCGGCGCTGGCAGCCCTCTCCGGGGTCACCCGGGTGGAGCTGGACGGAGTGGCCACCGCGGCCGACGTCGCCGGCGAGGAGGGCTACGGCGTGACGGCCGCGCGGGCGGCATACAGCGGGGGAGACGGGACTCTCGACGGGGACGGGGTGGGCATCTGCGTCGTTGACACCGGCATCGACCCGAACCACGAGCAGCTCGCCGGGCGGGTGGTCGGCTGGAGGGACTGGGTGAACGGCCAGGCCGCGCCGTACGACGACCACGGGCACGGGACCCATGTCTCGAGCATCGCGGCCGGCGACGGCACGGGGTCCGCGGTGGCGGGACAGTACGGCGGCGTGGCCCGAGCGGCGTCACTGATCGGCGCCAAGGTGCTCAACTCGTCTGGGTCCGGCTCGGACGCCGACGTCGCCGCTGCCATCGAGTGGTGTGCCGGCCGCAGCGACGTGCGCGTCATCTCGATGTCGCTCGGCAGCCCGGGCGGGGACGGATCGGACATCGGCAGCCAGATGGCCAACGCCGCAGCCGCCGCGGGCAAGGTCGTCGTGGTTGCCGCAGGGAACAGCGGGGACGCCCCCGGCACGATCACTGCACCAGGCGTCGCCACCAACGTCATCACCGTCGGTGCCGCGTCGGACGAGACCACCGTGGCGGGAGGGCTCGACACCGACGTCGGGCTGTACCTCGCCGGGTTCTCCGGGCGGGGTCCCACGGCCAACCCCGCCGCGCGGCTCAAGCCGGACGTCGTGGCACCAGGCCTGAGTGTCGTCGCCGCGAAGGCCAACGCCCCCACCTCGTACGCCGCGTACTCCGGCACCTCGATGGCGACGCCCTTCGTCGCAGGCGCGGTGGCGTTGGGCCTGGAGGCTGCGCCGGGAAGCAGCCCGGCCGCCATCAAGTCCGCGCTGCAGACCACGGCGCGCGACGCCGGCGCAGCGGGCGCGGACAACGAGTGGGGCCATGGGCTGGTGGACACCCGTGCTTTCCTCGCGGCCCTCGGGGGCGCGGCGGCGGGCGCGTCAGCCTGGCCGGGCCACCAGCTCGTCGAGGGCTCGGTCGGCTCGGGCGCCACGCGCGACGTCGCGATCGAGGTCCGCACGGCCGGGCGTCCGCTGGCCGTGACGCTGCAGACGACCAACGGCGCCGCCACGTGCGCCCTGCCGGTCGGCGATGCCTGCTGGGCTGGGTACGAGTGGGCGCCTGACCTCGACGCCTACCTCGTCAACCCCACGGGGACCGTTGTGGCGGTCAGCCGCTGCATGCTCGAGGCGTCCAACGGCAACTGCGCTGCACCGGGGCGCTTCGAGTCGCTCGCCATCTCCAGCGCCGCCGCCGGGACGTGGACCCTGCGGGTGGAGTCCTTCTCCGGCTCCGGCACCTTCCGTGCCGACGTGTTCGGGGGCCTGGATGGATCCAGCCCCCCCGAGCCGGCCCTCGCCACGCCCTCGGCGCCGACCGGGCTGACTGGCACGGCGCTGTCCAAGAGCCTGGTGCGCCTGGCGTGGACGGACACCTCCGGCAACGAGAGTGGTTTCCGGGTCGAGCGGTGCAGGGGCGGAAGCTGCACCAACTTCGCGACGGTCGCCTCCCTCCCCGCCGGCTCCACGGCATACACGAACTCAGGGCTGAGGGGGGGCGTGACGTACCGCTACCGCGTGTTGGCGTGGAATGACGCCGGGGTGTCGGGCTACTCCAACATCGCGACGGTAATCACGCCGCGGAGGTAGCCAGGCGCACGACGGCGCCGTGCCCGAGCGCAACTACGGCAACGGGGCGCCCTGGTGCTCGCAGAGCCGGAGCGCTTGCCGGAGCTTGGCTTCACCAACCGGGCAGGTGCCGAGGCGAGGCGGCAGCTGGACGTGGTTGCCGAAGAGCGGCGGAAGCTGCCGCTGGTAAGTAGCCGGGTGCGTTTCATGTCTCCCCGTGCCAAGCGTCAGCTTGGCGGCCCGGCCCTAGCTGCCGCGACTGTCGAAGCCACTCGAGTTGGGGCAGCCCGCGTTCGTGGCCCTGGCCAAGGTGTCCGTCACCGCCCTCATCGGCCGGTAACGAATTCTTCGGCCTGTGGACAAAGGGCACGCACCGGGGCATTCCCCCTACGATGCGTGAGCCGGCCTGCTTGGCGAGGACGGCGAGGGTCGGGGTGGTGTCGTCAGGTGCGTTCGGCAAGGGGGTGCTCGTGGAGGCCGTGGGCCACGTGGAGTCGGAGGTGCGCGAGCTGATCCGTCGCACCGGTCTGGACCCGGCTCGGGACACCCGGGAGGTCGACCGCCTGGTGCGCGAGGCGGTCGCCGACTACGACGAGCGCTCGCTGCACGGTGGGCTGCCGACCCTGCCGAGTGTCGAGGGGGCCGTGAAGTCGGTGCTCGACGCGGTCGCCGGGTTCGGTCCGCTGCAGCCGTACTTCGACGACCCCACGATCGAGGAGATCTGGATCAACGAGCCGTCGCGGGTCTTCGTGGCACGGGGCGGCGTCGCCGAACTGACCAACACGATCCTGACGGACGACGACGTCCGCGACCTCGTCGAGCGCATGCTGAAGACCTCGGGCCGGCGGGTCGACCTCTCCTCGCCCTTCGTCGACGCCGTGCTCCCGGACGGGTCGCGGCTGCACGTGGTGATTCCCGACATCACGCGGGCCCACTGGCACGTCAACATCCGCAAGTTCGTCGTCAAGGCCGACCACCTCGACGACCTCGTCGCGTTGGGCACGCTGACCCGGCAGGCGGCCCGCTTCCTCGAGGCCGCGGTCGTCAGCGGGCTCAACATCCTCGTGGCCGGAGGCACGCAGGCCGGCAAGACCACGCTGCTGAACTGCCTGGGCGCCGCCATCCCTGCCCGGGAGCGGGTGGTCACCTGCGAGGAGGTCTTCGAGTTGAAGATCCCGCTGCGTGACGTGGCCGCGATGCAGTGCCGCCAGCCCAGCCTCGAGGGCACGGGGGAGGTTCCCCTGCGGCGGCTGGTGAAAGAGGCGCTGCGGATGCGCCCGTCGCGCATCGTCGTCGGCGAGGTCCGGCAGGCCGAGAGCCTCGACCTCCTGATCGCCCTGAACAGCGGCCTGCCCGGCATGTGCACCATCCACGCCAACACCGCGCGGGAGGCCGTCACGAAGATGTGCACGCTGCCCCTGCTCGCCGGCGAGAACGTCAGCAGCCGCTTCGTGGTGCCGACCGTCGCAGGCTCCATCGACCTGGTCGTCCACGCCGCGCTCGAGCACGACGGCGTGCGACGCGTCCGCGAGATCGCCGCGGTGCCCGGGCGCGTGGAGGGTGACGTCGTCGAGATCGCCGACCTCTTCGTCCAGAGCGACGGGGTGCTGCGCCGTGCTGACGGCTTCCCACCGCACCTCGACCGCTTCGAGCGCGCCGGGTACGACGTGTCGGCCCTCCTGGCCCAGGAGTAGCCGGTGCGCGGTCTCCTCCTCGGGCTTCTGCTCGGCATCGGCGTCTTCTTCATCTGGTGGTCCTGCTGGGTGCCGGATGCCGCGGCCGCACCGACGGCTCGCCGCTCGGGCCTCGCGGACCGGCTCCGGGACGACCTCGTCCAGGCGGGCTACGAGGGGATGCGTCCACGGACGCTGGTGTTCGCGTGTGTGACGGCCCTGGTCGTGGTCTTCGTCGCGGTGCTGGCGCTGACGACCGTGGTGCCCATCGCGGTGTGTTTCGCCGTGATGGCGGGCTACGCCCCGCTGGCCCTGGTCCGGATGCGCGCGCGTCGCCGGCGCGCCGTCATGCGTGACCTCTGGCCCGACGCGGTCGACAACATCGCCTCTGCGGTCCGTGCCGGTCTCGCCCTTCCCGAGGCGCTGTCCCAGCTGGGGCAGCGTGGTCCCGAGGAGCTCCGGCCGGCCTTCCGTGACTTCGCCGAGGACTACCGGACCACCGGGCGCTTCCACGACTGCCTCGACCGCCTCAAGGACCGGCTGAGCGACCCGGTCGGCGACCGTCTCGTGGAGTCGCTGCGCATAGCCCGGGAGGTCGGTGGCAGCGACCTCGGCCGGCTGCTGCGCACCCTGTCGGCCTTCCTGCGCGAGGACGCCCGCACCCGGGCGGAGCTCGAGACCCGGCAGGGGTGGACCGTCAACGCCGCCCGCCTCGCCGTGGCTGCCCCGTGGGTGGTGCTGGCCCTGATGGCGTCGCGGGGCGAGTCGGTGCAGGCCTACAGCACCGCCCTGGGCACCGTGGTTCTGGCGACGGGCGCCGCGGTGTCCATCGCCGCCTACCGGATCATGGTGCACATCGGCCGGCTGCCTGAGGACGAGCGGGTCCTGCGATGACGGGCCTGCTGGGCGTCGAGCGGCTGTCCGGGCCCGGCGCGGGCCTCGGGCTCATGCTCGGCCTGGGCCTCGCGCTGGTGTGGCTGGGCCTGCCCCTGCACCGGCGGCCGCGCCTGGAGCACCGGCTCCACCCCTACCTGCGGGATGCGCCCAAGCCCTCGCGCCTCCTCGCAGGCAACCAGGTCGATGGCGCCAGCGCGCTCGCGGTGCTGCTGCGGCCAGTGGTCCGCGACCTCGCCCAAGGCGTCGAGCGGATGCTGGGCGGGTCGGCGTCGGTGCGACGGCGCCTCCTCAGGGCAGGGCTGGCCCCGGACGTGGACCGCTTCCGGGCCGAGCAGGTCGTCTGGGGTGCGCTCGGCACGGTCGGGGGTGCCGGTCTGGGCATGGCCATCTGGCTCAACAAGGGTGGCTCGCTCGTCCCGCTGGTGATGATGACCGTGTGTGGTGCCGGCATCGGCATCGTGGCGCGCGACCAGTGGCTGTCCCGCGAGGCCAACCGGCGCGAGGCGAGGATGCTGGCCGAGTTCCCCACCGTGGCAGAGCTGCTGGCGTTGGCCGTGGGTGCCGGCGAGGGAGCCGTCGGGGCGCTCGAGCGCGTCTGTCGGCTCTCCAGGGGCGAGCTGGCCGGCGAGCTGGGCCGCTGCCTCGCCGACGCCCGCGCAGGCGCCAACCTGCCGACCGCACTGCAGGGACTGGCAGACAGGACCGGCCTGCCCAGCCTGGCGCGGTTCGTCGACGGCATGGTCGTGGCCGTCCAGCGTGGCACGCCCCTTGCGGAGGTGCTTCGCGCGCAGGCGCAGGACGTGCGCGAGGCCGGACGGCGGGCGGTGATGGAGGAGGGCGGCAAGAAGGAGATCCTCATGATGGTCCCGGTCGTCTTCATGGTCCTGCCGGTGACCGTCCTCTTCGCCGTCTTCCCCGGCTTCTCACTGCTCCGCTTCACCCTCTGACCGACAGCCCGACAGCAAACCCAGGAGAGGAACCACCCCATGGAGACGATCACCAGAGCACTGGTCCGGGTGCGGCGGGCCGCGCAGCAGGCCACCGGGCACCCTGCCTCCGGAGAACGCGGCGACGTGCCGGGCTGGGTGCTCATCACCCTCATGACCGCGGGCCTCGTCAGCGTCCTGTGGGCTGTCGCCGACGACCAGCTGCAGACCCTCTTCCAGCGGGCGATGAACTCGGTCACCGGTCCCTGAGGCCGGGCCAGCAGAGACCCCGCCGACGGATGGGAGAGGCGACGATGGCGAGCCCGAGCCCGAGCCCGAGCCCGAGTCCGAGCCCGAGTCCGAGCCCCGCGCCCGGACACGAGCGTGGCAGCGCCGTGGCGGACTTCGCCATGGTCTCCGGCCTCGTGGCCGTGCTCTTCGTGGCCGTCTTCCAGCTGGGCCTGGCACTGCACATCCGCAACACCCTGATCTCCTGCGCCGCCGAGGGGGCCCGCCTCGGCGCCCGCGCGGACGCCGACCCTGCGGACGGCGCTGACCGGGCGCGCGAGCTCATCCGGGCCTCGCTGTCCGACCGCTACACCGGCCAGGTCACGGCCCGTGTGGTCGACGTCGGCGGGGTGCAGGCGGTGGCGGTCGACGTCGCGGCCCCGCTGCCCGTCATCGGCCCGCTCGGGCCGGATGGGCGCCTGCGGGTCACGGGCCGGGCGTTCCTGGAGGGGCAGTGACACGGTCCGTACGAGGCGCGCGCCGATGCCGGCTCACGGCGCTGCCCGCGCGCCGGTGGGCGGCGGGGCGGGTCACCGCTCACCCGGGGGAGGGCGGCAGTGCCGTGGTGGAGTTCGTCTTCCTGGCCGTGCTGATGCTGATCCCGCTCATCTACCTCGTCATGACGTTGGGACGGCTGCAGGCGGGTGCGTATGCCGTGTCAGCCGCGGCGCGTGAGGCCGGGCGTGCGTACACCACCGCCACCACCCAGGCCGACGCCGAGCGGCGCGCCGAGGCGGCGGCCGCGATCGCGTTCGAGGACCAGGGCTTCGGCGACACCGGCCGGCTCTCGCTGGCGTGCGACGGGACGCCCTGCCTGCGAGCGGAGGGGCGCGTCGAGGTGACCACGGTGGTCACCGTGCCCCTGCCGCTGGTCCCGTCGTTCGCCCGGGACGTCATCCCGCTCGAGGTCCCGCTGAGCGCCTCCCACGTCGCGGTGGTCGACCGGTTCCGGGGCCGGCCATGAGCACTCCGTCGTCCCGGCCCCCTCGGGCGACCGGCGCCCGGCACTCGGCCGTGGCAGGGCTGCGCGCACGCCTCGTCCGCGTGGGCGCCTCGCGGGAGTCCGGTCAGGTCACGCTGCTCATCCTCGGGTTCACGCTCGTGGCGGCCATGCTCATAGTGGGCACGGTGGCCGTCACGTCGGTGCAGCTGAGCCGGATGCGCCTGCTCGACGCCGCCGATGGTGCGGCCCTCGACGCGGCGGACTCGCTCGACGCGAGGGCCTACGAGGGCGGGCTGGGCGATGCCGTCCCCGTCAGTGACGAGACCGTTCGCGCCACCGCCGAGGCCTACCTCGCCGAGAGACCGCTCCCGGTCGGCATGCTGGAGTGGCGGGTCGCCGAGGGCACCGGGTCGCCCGACGGCCGCAGCGCGGTGGTCCAGCTGGTCGGTGAGGCCGAGCTGCCGCTCGTGGGCGGCGTGCTGCGTGGGCTGGGCGGTTCGGTCACCCTCACCGTCGAGTCGACGGCCCGCTCCGACCTCCAGTGAGGTTCGGCGCGGAGGTGGCGAGGGCCACAGGCGACGGCCGGTGTGCCGCGGCTAGAGTTGCGAGCGGAATCTCGACCAACGGCGCTGGAGGCTCATCTCATGTCTGACCGTCCCACCTCAGTGATCGTCGCGGGTGCGCGCACGCCGATGGGCCGCCTGCTCGGCTCGCTCAAGGGCTTCTCCGGCGCCGACCTCGGCGGGTTCGCGATCAAGGGCGCCCTGGAGAAGGCCGGCGTCAGCCCCGATCAGGTCGACTACGTGATCATGGGCCAGGTGCTGCAGGCCGGCGCCGGCCAGATCCCCGCCCGCCAGGCCGCGGTCAAGGCCGGCATCCCGATGAGCGTTCCGGCGCTGACCATCAACAAGGTCTGCCTCTCCGGCATCAACGCGATCGCCATGGCCGACCAGATGATCCGCGCGGGCGAGTACGACATCGTCGTCGCCGGGGGCCAGGAGTCGATGACCAACGCCCCGCACCTGCTCGAGAAGTCCCGCGAGGGCTACAAGTACGGCGACGTCACCGTGCGCGACCACATGGCCTTCGACGGCCTGTGGGACGCCTTCACCGACCAGGCGATGGGCTCGCTGACCGAGGACGCCAACACCGGCGACGTCGCGTTCACCCGCGAGGAGCAGGACGAGTTCTCGGCCCGCAGCCACCAGCTGGCTGCCAAGGCGTGGAAGGACGGCCTGTTCGACGACGAGGTAGTCGCCGTGTCCATCCCGCAGCGCAAGGGTGACCCCCTCGAGTTCAAGACCGACGAGGGCATCCGGGCCGACACCACCGCCGACTCGCTCGGCAAGCTGCGCCCGGCCTTCGCCAAGGACGGGACCATCACCGCCGGTTCCGCCTCGCAGATCTCCGACGGTGCCGCGGCCGTCGTGGTCATGAGCAGGGCCAAGGCCGAGGCGCTGGGCCTGAGCTGGATCGCCGAGATCGGCGCCCACGGCATCGTCGCCGGCCCCGACTCGTGCCTGCAGCAGCAGCCCGCCCTGGCCATCGAGAAGGCCTGCGCCAAGGAGGGCATCAGCCCCGCCGACCTCGACCTCGTCGAGATCAACGAGGCGTTCGCGGCAGTGGGCCTGGCTTCGGCCAAGATGCTCGGCCTCGACCTCGACAAGGTCAACGTCAACGGCGGCGCCATCGCCATGGGCCACCCGATCGGCATGTCCGGCGCGCGCATCGCCCTGCACCTCGCGCTCGAGCTGAAGCGCCGTGGTGGCGGCGTCGGCGCGGCCGCGCTGTGCGGCGGCGGCGGCCAGGGCGACGCCCTCATCGTCCGCGTCCCGAAGCAGAACGGCTGACCTTGGCCGCTCGCACCGTCGACGTCCCTGCCCTGGTCGAGTCGGCCAGGGCAGGCTCGCCCCGGGCCGTCGCCCGCCTCATCTCCCTCGTCGAGGACGGCCACCCGGCCCTGCGCGAGGTGATGGCCGCGCTCGCGCCCCACAGCGGCACCGCCCACGTCATCGGCATCACCGGCTCGCCCGGGGTCGGCAAGTCCACGAGCACCAATGCCCTCGTCGGCGCCTTCCGGGCCCGCGGCAAGCGGATCGGCGTGCTGGCGGTCGACCCCAGCTCGCCGTTCTCCGGCGGCGCGCTGCTCGGCGACCGCGTGCGCATGCAGGACCACGCCCTCGACCCCGAGGTCTACATCCGCTCGATGGCCTCGCGCGGCCACCTCGGCGGTCTGTCGTGGACCACCCCGCAGGCGCTGCGCGTGCTCGACGCCGCCGGCTGCGACGTGATCCTCGTCGAGACGGTGGGCGTCGGGCAGTCCGAGGTCGAGATCGCCGGCCTCGCCGACACCACCATCGTGTTGCTCGCGCCCGGGATGGGCGACGGCATCCAGGCCGCGAAGGCGGGCATCCTCGAGATCGGGGACGTCTTCGTGGTCAACAAGGCCGACCGCGAGGGCGCCGACGCCACCGTGCGCGACATCCGCCACATGATCAGCCTCGGCGACCGCACCGAGCCCGGCCTGTGGCGCCCACCGGTCGTCAAGACGGTCGCCGCCAAGGGCGAGGGCGTGGACGAGGTCATGGAGGCCCTCGACAAGCACGTCGCCTGGATGGAGGAGACCGGCACCCTGCGTGACCGCCGGGTGCGCCGCGCGGGCGACGAGATCGAGTCGATCGCCCTCCAGCAGCTGCGCGCCAAGATGGGCGACCTCCGGCACGGCAACGGCGTCGACGAGCTCGCCGCCGATGTCGTGGACGGCAAGACCGACCCGTATGCCGCGGCGGACCAGGTCGTGGCGGCCCTCGCCTGAGCGCAGCCGGCGCTGAGGGCGCCCGCCACCTGCGGAGATGATCCGTTTGCCCGGTTCCCCGTAGGGTGGGGGGTCGACCGAACGGTCTACCCGTCGACCAAGCGGTCACAGAAAGGACTCCATGGACCCGCAGCTCATCGCCGGTCGATACGAGGTGCAGCGCGCCATCGGGCGCGGCGGCATGGGCACCGTGTGGCTCGCCCGCGACAACCGGCTCGGCCGCGACGTCGCCGTCAAGCAGATCGGGGCGTTGCCGGGGGAGTCGGCCAACGAGACCCGCCGCGCGATGCGCGAGGCCCGCTCCGCGGCCGCCCTCAACCACCCCAACGCCGTCGCCGTCTACGACGTGGTCGACCACGAGAACGCGCCCTGGCTCGTCATGGAGTACGTCGAGGGTGAGACCCTGGCCGACCTCATCGCCCGCGAGGGGGCCCTCGACCCGCGCCGGGCGGCCGACATCGGTGCGCAGCTGGCTTCCGCCCTGTCCCGCGCGCACGAGCGGGGCATCGTCCACCGGGACATCAAGCCCGGCAACGTGCTCATCGACCGGTCCGGCAGGCCGAAGATCAGCGACTTCGGGATCGCCCGCGGCCTCGGCGACGACGCGCTGACCCAGACCGGCTTCGTCACCGGCACGCCGGGCTACCTCTCGCCCGAGCTGGCCCGGGGCGAGGACCCCGACGCAGCCTCAGACGTCTGGGCGCTAGGTGCCACGCTGTATGCCGCGGTGGAGGGCCGCCCGCCCTTCGCGCCACGGTCGAACCCGATCGCCCTCCTGCAGGACATCGCCAGGGGCGAGCCGCAGCCGATGCATCAGGCCGGCGAGCTCGGCGGCGCCATCGAGGCGATGATGCACATCGACCCGGCGCAGCGCTGGGACATGTCCACCGCTGCTGCCCGCCTGGGCCAGATCGGCAGCGGAGACCTCACCATGCCCCTGGCGGGCGCCGCCGCGGCCGCGGCGACCGAGGTCATCCCCACCGCCCAGGAGCCCACCCGGGCGATGCCCGCGGCCGGTGGCGCGGCGGCATACGGACCGCCCACCCCGGACCCGACGCCGCTGCCCGCACCGGTGCCGGAGAACGGCGGGGACGACACCCGGCGCTCGCGGCGCTGGGTGCCGCTGCTGGTCGCGGCCCTGCTGCTCCTCGCCCTGGGCGGGGGCTACCTCTTCAGCCAGCTCGGTGACGAAACCGGCACCGCAGGCCCCAGGAGCACGCCGTCGACGACCGCGCCGGCCACGACCACGCAGGAACCCAGCCCCACCACGTCCGAGCCTCCCACGACGACCACCGAGCCGCCGACCACCACCACGACGACCACCGAGGACGCCGCGGTGTCGGACCGGCAGATCGAGCAGTTCGTCCGCGGCTACTTCGCCGAGGTCACCAGCAACCGCGACGCGACGTGGGAGCAGCTCACCCCGCGCATGCAGGCCAAGGCGGGCGGTCGCGACGGGTACGAGGAGTTCTGGAGCGGCATCGACTCCGTGGACGTCAAGAACGTCAAGGCCGACGCCGAGGAGCTCACCGCCAACGTCACGCTGGTCTACCAGAAGGGCGACGGCGACAAGAGCACCGAGAAGAAGGTGCTCACCCTCGTGCAGGACGGGGACAGGCTGCTCATCGACCGGGAGGCGAACGGCGGCGGGGACTGATCCCCTGACCGCGGCCTGCGGCCTGCGGCCTTGACCGCGGGCCTGGGGCAAACCTGTGGCTCGCCGGTGAGGCGCCCACTACCGTGCGCCCCATGGCCGCGGTCACCTTCGCCGACAAGCCCACCCTGACGGGGGAACGGGCCGTCCTGCGTCCGTTCCTGGACGCCGACCTCCCGGCGCTGGCCGAGGCCATCGCCGACCCCGAGGTCGGGCGCCTGACCGGCAGCGTCAACAGCAGCACCGCGGTGCCCGACCCAGCCTTCGGCGAGGAGCGGCTGCGTGAGTGGTACTCCACGCGGGGCGAACAGGACGACCGGCTCGACCTCGCGATCGTCGACGCCGCCACGGGTGAGTGCGTCGGCGAGGCCGTGCTCAACGAGTGGGAGCCGGAGAACGCCTCCTGCAACTTCCGCATCCTCATCGGCCCGCGCGGCCGCGACCGGGGCCTCGGCACGGAGGCCACGCGCCTGCTCCTCGCCCACGCCTTCGAGGCGGTCGGGCTGCACCGGGTCAGCCTCGAGGTCTACGCCTTCAACCCACGGGCCCAGCGGGCCTACGAGAAGGTGGGTTTCGTCCGGGAGGGAGTGCGCCGAGACGCGTTGCGCTTCGACGGCGAGTGGGTCGACTCCGTGCTGATGTCGGTGCTGGCGCCGGAGTGGGAGCAGCACCGGGGCAGGCCGCAGCTGCCTACCTGAGGTGAGCGCGGAAAACCGTTGGCGGACAGCGCAAGCGGCTCCCTACCGTGGGAGCCATGCAGATCCGCCCGGTCGAGCTCGACGACGATGCCGAGTTCAGGCGCTTCCACGAGGTCATGGACGGCGCCGAGCGTTTCGAGCGGCCGCTCGCCGGCATGTGGTCGCTGGAGGAGGCCCGCATCCTGTTCACCGAGGGTGACCCGGCCGAGCACGTCTGGGGCTTCGTGGCCGTCGACGGCGGCGAGATCGTCGGTGCCGGCATGGCGTCGCTGCCCAAGCACGACAACCGGCACCTGGCCTGGGTCATGCCCTGGGTCGAGCCGCAGCGACGCCGCCGGGGCATCGGGTCGGTGGTGCTCGAGCACCTGCTCGAGCGGTGTCGGGCGGAGGGGCGCACCCACCACATCATCGAGACGTCCTACCCGTTCGAGCGCCGCGACGACCACCCCTACCGGCAGTTCGCCGAGAAGCACGGCTTCACGCTCGCCAACACCGAGATCCGCCGGCACCTGCCGCTTCCCGTCGACGAGGCCGAGCTCGACCGGCTCATCGCCGACTCGGCGGCGCACCACGAGGGCTACCGCATCGTGTCCTTCGACGGCCCGATCCCCGACGACCTCGTCGACTCGCTGTGCCGCACGAAGTCGCAGCTCGGCGTCGATGCCCCCACCGGCACCCTCGACTTCGAGGAGGAGCGGATCGACCGCGACGTGCTGCGCGAGCGCGAGGCTCAGCTGTGCCGGCAGGGCCGCACGATGATCTCGACGCTCGCCGTGGCGTCGGACGGCGAGGTGGTGGCCTACAACGACCTGGTGATCCCGCGCGACGACCCGCCGAACGTCTACCAGTGGGGCACCCTGGTGCGGCGCGACCACCGGGGGCACCGGCTCGGCATGGCGGTCAAGGCTCGCGGGCTAAAGGAGCTGCAGGCGCGCCTCGGCGAGGAGCTGGGCACCACCCGCACCCGCGTCTCGACGTGCAACGCCGAACAGAACGCGCACATGGTGGGCATCAACGAGCGCCTCGGCTTCCGGCCGGTGGAGGTGTCGCCGTGCTTCCTGCGTGTCGACGCCTCCTGACCTCCGGTATGCCGCGCGGCCGCCGCGGCGCGCGCGCCACGTGGCGCACGTGACCGGCGCACGCGACCGGCGCGCACGGCATACGGTGTGGGCATGCTCGTCGCCTTCTCCGTCGCCCCGTCCGTCGCCGCCGACTCCACCGGCTCGGTCAGCGAGGCTGTCGCCGCCGCCGTGAAGGTGGTTCGCGAGTCCGGCCTGCCCAACCGCACCGACTCGATGTTCACCACGATCGAGGGGGAGTGGGACGAGTGCCTGGCCGTCGTGAAGGCGGCCGTCGACGCCGTCGCCGCCCACGGCCCGCGCGTCAGCCTGGTGCTCAAGGCAGACATCCGTCCGGGCCACACGGGCGAGCTGACCGGCAAGGTCGAGCGGCTGGAGGCGGCGATCGAGGCGCAGGCCTGAGCGCCGCCCCGAGCCGGTCTAGCCGTGGTAGCCGCGGCGGAGCAGCTCGGTGATCTCCGCCAGCAGCGGCATCCTCGGGTTCGTGCGGTTGTCGAGGTCCTGGAAGGCCGTGAACGCCAGCTCCGGCAGGGCGGCCTCGAACTCGGCCTCGTCGACTCCGGCCTCGGCCAGCGTCCGCGGCATCTCCACGGTTCGCAGCAGGACGTCGACGGCGTCGAAGAGGCGCTGCCGGCTGGTCTCGGCGTCCCGACCGCCGAAGATCACCCGGCCGAGGATCGCGTAGCGCTCGGGGGCGACGTAGGCCGAGTAGCCGGGTGCGGGCATGAACTTCGTGGGCAGGCTGCTGTTGTAGCGCAGCACGTGCGGCAGGAAGATCGCGTTGGCCCGGCCGTGGGCGATGTGGAAGCGGGCCCCGACCGCGTGGGCGAGGGCGTGGTTCACGCCGAGGAAGGCGTTCGAGAACGCCAGGCCCGCAAGAGTGGCCGCGTTGGCCATGTCGGTGCGCGCCTGCAGGTCGGCGCCGTTGCGGTAGGCCTTCGGCAGGGCGTCGAAGATGAGCCGGGCCGCCTGGACGCAGAACGCGTCGGTGTAGGGGGAGGCGAAGATCGAGACCGCCGACTCCAGCGCGTGGGTGAGGGCGTCGACCCCGCTGTCGGCCGTCACCCGCGGCGGCATCGACACGGCCAGCAGCGGGTCGACGATCGCCATGTCGGGCGCCAGGCCGTAGTCGACGAGGGTCTCCTTGCGCTCGCCCACCGTCACGATGGCTGCCGGGGAGACCTCGGATCCGGTGCCGGAGGTGGTGGGCACCGCGACGAGCAGCACCGGGTGGCGCGCGTCCTTGGGGTAGTCGGCCACGCGCTTGCGCGGGTCGAGGAACGGCAGGGTGAGCTCGTCGAGGTCGGTCTCGGGGTGCTCGTGGAAGAGGCGCATGGTCTTGGCAGCGTCGATGACCGACCCGCCGCCGACGGCCACGAGGAGGTCGGGCTGCACCCGGCGGAGCAGCTCCACACCTCGTCGGATGACGTCCTCGCCCGGCTCGGGCTCGACCTCGCTGAAGACGTGCAGGTGCTCGGCGCGCAGCATCGCCCGCACCTGGTCGACGACCCCGCGCTCCTCGCACAGGGCGTCCGTGACGACCACCGCGGTGCTGGTCTCGAGCTCCCTCAGGTTCTCCAGGGCACCGGCGTTGAAGAACGTCTGGGACGGGACGCGGAACCACTGCGGCGGGGTGCGCCGGCGCGAGAGCACCTTGACGTTGAGCAGCTGCCGGTAGTTGACGTTCTCCGTCGTGGACGAGCCGCCCCAGGTGCCACAGCCCAGCGAGAACGTGGGCGTGAGGTTGTTGTAGACGCCGCCGAGGGCGCCGACCGCCGTCGGCGCGTTGACGAGGATCCGGCCGGTCCGCAGGGCCTTGCCGTATGCCGCGATGACCTCGTCGTCGTTCGCGTAGATCGCGGAGGTGTGGCCCAGACCGCCGTGCTCGGTGACCATGACGGCGGCGGCGATCGCGTGCCCGGAGTCGGGGGAGCGCACGATGCCCAGCACGGGCATGAGCTTCTCCCTGAGCAGCGGGTGGGCCGACAGCGCCTTGAGGTCGCTCGGCAGCGGCGCGAGCAGCACCTTCACCGACGCGTCGACCTCGAAGCCGGCGCGCCGGGCGAGCTCGGGGGCGGGCTGGCCCAGGGCGGCGAGGTTGACCGGGTCGGCGCAGCCGAAGGCGAACTCTGCGAGCTGCTCGGTCTGCTTCCTGGTGAGCAGGTGCGCGCCCATCCGCTCGAACTCGGCCATGGTCTGGGTGTAGACCGGCTCGTCGATGATGCAGGTCTGCTCCGCCGGGCAGATCACCGAGGCGTCGAAGGTCTTGGAGATGAGGATGTCGACGACCGCGCCCCGGATGTCGGCGGTGTGGTGCAGGTAGATCGGCGCGTTGCCCGGGCCGACGCTCAGGGCGGGCTTGCCGGCCGCGTTGGCCAGCGCCACGATCTTCGGCCCGCCGGTCACCCAGATGAAGTCGACCAAGGGGTGCTTGAAGAGGTAGTGGGTCACCTCGCGGGCGGCGTCCGGGATGATCTGGAGCGCACCCGGCGGCATACCGGCCGACTCGGCGGCCTCGCGCACCACCTCGAGGGCCTCGGCCGCGCAGCGGGTGGCCATGGGGGAGGGGCGGAACAGCACGGCGTTGCGGGTCTTGGCCGCCACGATCGCCTTGTACAGCACGGTCGAGGTGGGGTTCGTGACCGGCGTGATGGCCAGCACCACGCCGATCGGGTCGGCGACGTACTCGATGTTGCGCTCGACGTCCTCGTCGATGACGCCCACCGAGCGCTTGTCCTTGAGGTAGTCGTAGAGGAACTCGGTCGCGACGTAGTTCTTGACCACCTTGTCCTCGAAGACGCCGAAGTGGGTCTCCTCGATCGCGCTGCGGGCCAGCTGCGGGGCGGCGCGCACGCCGGCGCGCACCATCGCGAGCACGATGCGGTCGACCTGCTCCTGGTCGAGCTCCCGGAAGCGACGGGCCGCCTCGGCCGCAGCGTCGACCACCGCGTCCACCTGGGCCCGGCGCTCGGGGTCGAGCAGGGGCGACCCCTGGCCCGGTGACGTCGGCGCGGGCGGCACCGGCCCGGTGGCTGCGGACACAGCAGGGGTGGGACTCGTCGTGGTCATGGGTCCAGCCTCGCCAGCGCTGGCTCCGGCGGACAGGGCCCTTCGCCCCGCTGGGCGGTGCGCCCACCCTCGATCGTTGCCAGACCGTGGCCCGGAAACCCCGTCCTCGCGGAGCCCGCGAGCCCTAGGGTTTGGCTGGTCGGACGGTGGATCTGCGAAGGAGGCTCGTCGACGTGTGGGCGGCCATCCGCTACCGCCGGGCGCAGGCAGCAGCCCTCATGCTCCTCTCGGCACTCATCGCCACCTGCGCCGCGCTCGCCCCGCTCTACACCCGGGCCCTCGAACAGGGTCTGCTGCGCCAGGCCGTCTTCGAGGCGGACCCTGCCGACACCGCCCTGACGGTCAAGGCCACCCGCACACCCACCGCCCCCGACCTGGCCCTGCCCCGCCTGTCCGAGGTCGTCCCCGCCGGGGTGCGTGAGCTGCACCAGCCCGGCATCGGCACCTACAACGGCCAGGTGGTCTTCCAGGTCTTCCCGAACCGGCCCGGTGCGCCGCTGGACCTCATCTACCGCGACGGCATGTGCGAGCACGTCCGCATCACCGCCGGCGCGTGCCCGGCAGCCAAGGGCGAGATCGCGGTGACGACGGCCGAGGCGGCCTTCTGGACGTGGGCGCCCGGTGACCGCTTCACCGTGACCGAGCGGGACGCCCCGACGGGAGCGGTTCCGCAGGCCCTCACCGTGGTCGGGGTCTACGAGCAGGTGCCCGACGGCGCCTACTGGATGCGCCTGAAGCTCGACGGCCGCTCGGGCGGCACCATCGACGGCGGAGACACGCCGGCCCTCGACTCGTGGATCACCGCAGCGCAGACCTTCGACGGGGCGTGGGGCAACGCGCGCCTGACCGTGCAGTACCCCCTGGACCGCGCAGGCCTCACCCTCGACGACGTGCCCACCGCGGCGACTGCCATCGCGCAGACCCGGGCCGACTCCGGCTCGATCGAGGTCGAGAGCCCCATGGCCACGCTGCTCGCCGGCATCCGTGACGGCCAGCAGCAGGTGCGGCTCGTGGTGCCGCTGCTCATGGCCCAGCTCGCCCTCCTCGCCGCGGTGGTGCTGCTGTCGGTGGCCGCGGCCGCGGTCGAGCAGCGCCGCCCCGAGGTGGCACTCGCCCGCCTGCGCGGGCGCAGCCGCGACGGAGCGAGGTGGCTGGTCGTCAGCGAGCTGGGCCTGACCGTCCTGCTCGGCCTGCCGCTGGGCCTGGCCCTCGCGGTCGGCATCAACGAGGCCGCCCGACGGGTGCTGCTTCCACCGGGCGTCCCGTTCGAGTTCCCCCTCGGCGTCCTCCTCGCCCTGCTCGCCGCGGCCGCCGTCGGCCTCGGCGCGGTGTGGCTCGCCGCGCAACCCGTGCTCAGCG
This sequence comes from Knoellia sp. 3-2P3, assembly GCF_029223115.1. NCBI lineage: Bacteria > Bacillati > Actinomycetota > Actinomycetes > Micrococcales > Intrasporangiaceae > Knoellia > Knoellia sp. 3-2P3. The sequence continues at coordinate 356,210 of NZ_JARGZE010000003.1, read as the reverse complement.
AACCCATCTCCTCGCTGCTGCGCCGGGTGGCCCAGGCCCGCGCCAGCCGGCGGCTTCCCGTGGTGGACATCGTGGTCGCCGCCCTGGCCGCGGCCGGGCTCGTCGGCCTCGCCACGACCTCGGACGCCGGACCGCTCGCGCTGGTGACGCCGACTCTGCTGTCCCTGGCCGCCGGGCTGGTGGTGGCGCACGTCGTCGTCCGCGCCGCCGCCTCCGCGGGCGCCACGCACGTGCGCCGCGGACGCGTGGGACCGGCGCTCACGGCATACCAGCTCGCCCGACGCCCCGCGGTGCGCAAGGTGCTCACCATCATCACGGTGGCCACGGCGCTCGCGGTCTTCGCCGCCAACGCCGTCACCGTCGCCGACCGCAACCGGGAGGCGAGGGCGCAGCTCGAGGCGGGGGCGCCGGTGGTGCTCCTCACCGACGCGGTGGAGCCTGCCTCGCTCCACCGCGCGCTCGCCGCGGTGGACCCCACCGGGGGCGACGTGACGCCGGTGGCGATCGTGCGCCCCCGCGACGTGTCGGCGACGGCCACCATCGCCGTCGTGCCGCGGGGCTTCGAGGAGGTCGCCTTCCCGCCACCGCACCAGGAGGCCCTGGAGCTGGCGGCGCTGGCGCCACCGGCCGTCGAGCCGGCGCGGCTCGACGGCAGCACGCTGAGCGTGACCGTCGAGCCGTCCCTCACCGTGACGGAGGCCGGTGGGGGAGCCCCGGCACCGGCCGGACGGGTGCTGCTCGGCATCGTCGTGACCACCCCTGACGGCCAGCGCCTGACCCGCGACCTGGGTGTGGTGCCGCTGGGCAGCCGGCGGCCGGTGGAGCTCGCCGCCCCCGTTCTGTGTCCGAACGGGTGCCGTCTCGACTCGCTCACCGTGCGGGCGGACCTCACGCCCTCGGGCCCGCGCGGCAACCCGTGGGAGGCCAACCGCCAGGAGAGCACGGCCGTGGCGCGGGGGCAGCTGGCGCTGTCGGGCATGGCCCTGGACGGGCGAGCGCTGGACATCGGTGAGGCCGACCGGTGGCAGCCCGCGCTGAAGGTCGATGCCGCCCCTGACGACCAGCTCCGGGCGGCGGACGGCTCGAGCGCCGACCGGCTCGTGCTCGACGTGGTCAGCTCCGGTGTGGTGCTCCGCCTCGCCCACGCCGACGTCCCGGCCAGCGTGCCGGCCATCCTCGCCGGGCCGGTGCCACCGGGCGGCACGGTGCAGCAGTTCACAGCCTCCGGCCTGGCCGGGCTGCCCACCACGATGACCCGGACCCAGGAGGCGCCGGCCCTGCCCGTGCTGGGCGAGCGTGGCGTGCTCGTCAACTACGAGACCCTCGGCCGGTTGGGAGGGCGCCTCGCCGGCTCGGGCAGCCTGCAGGCATGGCTGGGCAGCGACTCGCCGGCTCTGGTCGAGAAGGTGCGCAAGGGCCTGTCGGACAGTGGGATCAACGTCCTCAGCGTGCGCTCCTACGCCGAGGCGAAGCAGTCCTACGACCGCTCGGCCGCCGGTTGGGGGCTCCAGCTCGCGCTCGTGACCGGCGCCCTGGCGCTGCTCATGGCAGCGCTCGCCGTGGTGGTGGTCGCCGCCACCGGTTGGCGCGCGGTGGCGAGGGACTTCGCAGCGATGCGGATGGCAGGGGTCCCGCTGCCCGTGCTGAGGCGTGCCGCCCGCAGCGAGCAGCTCGTCGTCGTGGGCGTCGGGGTCGGCGTGGGCGCGGTCAGCGGACTGCTCGGCGCCCACCTGGCGATGCCCCTCATCCCGCTCTTCAACCGGCCGGCGCCGGTGCCCGCCCTCGACCTGTCGCCCGCCTGGCCCGCCGTCGCTGCTGCGACGCTGCTCGCGCTGCTGCTGCTCGGCGCGGTCGGGCTCGTCGTCGCGCGCTCGCTCGGCGGGCGCTTCACCCTCGCCCGGATCCGGGAGCTGCTGTGAGCACGACCCTGAACGCGCCGGCGGGCCTGACGGTCAGCACGACCGGGCTGGTGCACATCTACCGCGCGGAGGGGCACGACGTCGCGGCGCTCTCGGGCGTCGACCTCACCGTCGGCGCGGGCGAGATGGTCGGCCTGCTCGGGCCCTCCGGGGCCGGCAAGTCGACGCTGCTGACCCTGTTCGGCGGCCTGCTCCGGCCCAGCGCCGGGCGCATCCGGGTGGGTGAGCGCGAGCTGTCGACCATGAGCGAGGAGGAGCTCGACGAGTTCCGCTCCGCCGACGTGGGCCTGGTCCTCCAGGGTGCCGCCCGCAACCTGCTGCCCTACCTGAGCGCCCGGCAGAACGTGGAGTTCGCGCAGGCGGCGGCCCGGTCCCGCCGACGCGAGCTGCCCACTGCCGCAGAGGTGCTCGAGCTGGTCGGGCTCTACGAGCGCTCGAACGCTCCGCTCGGCACCCTGACACCGGGCCAGCTGCAGCTCGCTGCGGTCGCTGTCGCGGTGGCGACCCGCCCGGGTCTGCTGCTCGGCGACGAGCCGACCAGCCAGCTCGACCACGAGGCGCGCGACACCGTGCTCGACGCGCTGGCCCAGATCAACTCCGAAATGGGCACGACGGTCGTCGTGGTGACGCACGACCCCGAGGTGGCAGCCCGTATGCCGCGCACGGTCACCATCCGCGACGGCCGGGTCGGCGGCGAGGGCCGGGCGGGGCAGGAGTTCGCCGTGGTCGCAGCCGACGGGTCGCTGCCGCTTCCGCCGCACGCCATGGAGGCCTTCCCCCCGGGCGCCCTGGTGCGGGTGCACGAGGAGGGCGGTGTGTGGACGATCCACCGAGAGGACGGTCAGGGCGAATGAGTGCGGGAGCAGGTGCCCCGGCTGCGTCGACGGAGGTGGCGGGCGCGCTGGTGGAGGTCGAGGACGTGAGTGTTGCCTACGGGCCGGTCGTGGCGGTCAGCGGCGCGAGCCTGGTCGCGCGCCCCGGCCACCTCGTCGCGGTGACCGGGCACTCCGGGGCCGGCAAGTCCTCGCTGCTGTGGGCGGTCGCCGGAGCCGTGCCGCTCGCCGGGGGCGTCGTGCGCATCGGCGGGGAGGTGGTCCGTGATCGCGACCACGGTGCGGCGCGGTCGGCCGCGCTCATCCCGCAGGGCAACGGGCTGGCGACCATCCTGTCGGCCCACGAGAACGTCGTGATGGCGCTCGTGGCGGCCGGCGTCGGGGACGACGAGGCGGTGGCGCGCGCCGACACTGCGCTCGCCGCCGTGGGCCTCCACGAGTCGGGTGGCCACCTCGTCGAGGAGCTCTCGGGCGGCCAGCAGCAACGCGTCGCGGTCGCTCGCGGGCTGGCCCTGCAGGCGCGGGTGCTGCTCGCCGACGAGCCGACCTCCGAGCTCGACCACGACAACCGCGAGAAGGTGCTGGCCCTCCTGCGGGCGCAGGCCGACCGCGGGGCGGCCGTGGTGATGGCGACGCACGACCCGGAGGCGGCCGCACAGGCGGACAGCGAGCTCCACCTCGATGATGGACGACTCACGCTCGTGCGGTCGGCGCCGCACTAGCCTGTCGCCGTGCCGAAGCCGATCCGCCTGCCCTTCGACCCGATCACCCGGGCGGCGCAGCTGTGGACCCAGCGCTGGGGCCGCACCTCCCAGCCGCTGGCGATGGCCAGCGCCACCTCGATCATGCGCGTGCAGCAGCTGCTGCTCACCGAGTTCGACGGCCTGGTCGGCCGGCACGGGCTGTCGTTCGCCCGCTACGAGGCGCTGGTGCTGCTCGCCTTCAGCCGCGAGGGGCGGCTCAGCATGGGCAAGATCGGCCAGCGGCTCATGGTGCACCCGACCAGCGCGACCAACATCGTGCAGCGCCTGGCCGCCCAGGGGTTCGTCGAGCGGGTGCCCAACCCGCAGGACGGCCGCGGCACCCTGGCCGTCATCACCCCGGCCGGCCGCGACGCCATGGAGGCGGCCACCAGGGAGCTGGTCGAGGCGCGGTTCGGCCTCGGGATGCTGAGCCCCGCCGAGCACGAGCAGCTCTTCGAGCTGCTGCGCAAGGTGCGCGTGGGAGCCCACGACTTCGAGGCCTGACCCAGCGCCGCGGCATACCCGCGCCTCCGGCGCTCCTGCACCTTTATCGGGTGACCCGAGAAAGTTGTGGCGCCCATCGGGGTGGCACGACCCGGTTGGGGCGGCGGCCGTGACATTTAGTTGGACGTCCTAGTAAATTGGCGGCATGGCTGAGACCCCCGCTCCCGAGACCTCTGGTGCCGCCCGCTGGCAGGCCCGCTACGACGCCGCCGCGGCCAAGGGCCAGGTGCGCGACGCCGACTTCACCACGCTCTCCGGCATGGAGGTCGCCCCGGTCTACGGCCCGGCCGACGGCGCCGAGGTGCCCGAGTCGATCGGGTGGCCGGGGGAGTTCCCCTTCACCCGCGGGCTCTACCCGACCGGTTACCGCGGCCGATCCTGGACCATCCGGCAGTTCGCCGGCTTCGGCAACGCCGTGCAGACCAACGAGCGCTACAAGATGATCATGGCGCGCGGCGGCGGCGGCCTCTCGGTGGCGTTCGACATGCCGACCCTCATGGGCCGCGACTCCGACGACCCGATGAGCCTCGGCGAGGTCGGCCACTGTGGGGTCGCGATCGACTCGGCCAAGGACATGGAGGTCCTGTTCCACGAGCTGCCCCTCGAGGACATCACCACCTCGATGACCATCAGCGGGCCTGCCGTGCCGGTCTTCTGCATGTACCTCGTCGCCGCCGAGCGCCAGGGGGTCGACCTCGGGGTGCTCAACGGCACGCTGCAGACCGACATCTTCAAGGAGTACATCGCGCAGAAGGAGTGGCTCTTCGAGCCCGAGCCGCACCTGCGCCTGATCGGCGACCTCATGGAGTACTGCGCCGAGAACATCCCGGCCTACAAGCCGCTCTCGGTCTCCGGCTACCACATCCGCGAGGCCGGCTCGACGGCCGCGCAGGAGCTCGCCTTCACCCTCGCCGACGGCTTCGGCTACGTCGAGCTCGGCCTGTCGCGCGGCCTCGACATCGAGAAGTTCGCGCCGGGCCTGTCCTTCTTCTTCGACAGCCACGTCGACTTCTTCGAGGAGATCGCCAAGTTCCGCGCGGCCCGACGCATCTGGGCCCGCTGGATGCGCGACGTCTACGGGGCGAAGACCGAGAAGGCCCAGTGGCTGCGGTTCCACACCCAGACCGCGGGCGTCTCGCTCACCGCGCAGCAGCCCTACAACAACGTCGTGCGCACCGCCGTCGAGGCGCTCGCAGCGGTGCTCGGCGGCACCAACAGCCTGCACACCAACGCCCTCGACGAGACCCTGGCCCTGCCGACCGAGCAGGCCGCCGAGATCGCGCTGCGCACCCAGCAGGTGATCATGGAGGAGACCGGCGTCGTCAACGTCGCCGACCCGCTCGGCGGCAGCTGGTACATCGAACAGCTCACCGACACCATCGAGGCCGAGGCCAACAAGATCTTCGACCGCATTATCACCCTCGGCGGCAGCGACCTCACCAGCCAGGACACCGAGGCCCTGGCGGAGCTCGTGCGCAGCAACACCGGTGTCCGCGACGGCGGCAACTGGCCGATGACCAAGGGCATCCTGCGCGGTATCGAGGAGGGCTGGTTCATGTCCGAGATCGCCGAGGCCGCGTTCCAGTACCAGGTGGCGCTCGAGAAGGGCGACAAGAAGGTGGTCGGCGTCAACTGCCACACCGACTCGGTCAGCCACGAGCTCGAGATCCTGCGCGTCAGCCATGAGGTCGAGCACGAGCAGGTGGCCACCCTCAAGGAGCGCAAGGCCGCCCGCGACGAGGCGGCGGTGCGGGCCGCGCTGCAGCACATGGTCGAGGTCGGGCGCACCAGCGACAACATGGTCCCCGCCATGCTCGACGCCGTGCGCGCCGAGGCGACCCTGGGCGAGATCTGCGACGCGCTGCGCGACGAGTGGGGCGTCTACCGGGAGCCCGCCCGCTTCTGACGCCTGCCCCCTTCGCCGAGATGGCCCTCAGCCCCACCGCGCCCCGGCGTGTCGTGGGGCTGAGGTCCATCTCGGCGAAGCAAAGGGCAGGGGTATGCCGCGGGGTCACCTCGCGCCGGATGCGCCCCGAGTCAGCTCACCGGGGGCCGCAGCGGGTTGGTGGCCTGCCGCTTCGCGAGGAGCAGCCGGGCGTAGGCCACGTCGGCGAGCAGCTCGATGAGCCCGTCGACGAACGCTTCATCCGGGACCCCGGTGGCCAGCGACCGGTGCAGCACCGCCCCGACCACGACGTCGGCGAGCAGGTCGACGTCGGCCATCTCGGGCCGGATCTCGCCGCGGGCGACGGCGCGCTCGACCGATGTCGCCACCAGGGCGTGCAGCCGGGTCGAGAGCTGGGCGCGCACGACGGTGCCCACCCCCTCGGGGTCGCGGGCCGACTCGGCCAGCAGGGCGGCATACGCACCGCCGGTCGAGGGGTCGCGCAGCAGCCGCGCCGCCTCCTCGATGCCCGCCCGCATGTCGGCGGCGAGCGAGCCGCGGTCGGCGGTGTCGATGGTGTCGAAGGTCACCGCGACGGCGTGCACGGCCAGCTCCACCTTCGAGGGCCAGCGCCGGTAGACGGTGGTCTTGGCCACGCCCGCCCGCGCGGCGACCTGCTCCATGGTGAGCCCCCCGAGCCCCTGCTCCGCGAGCAGGTCGCGCGCCGCACGCGTGATGGCGTGCTCGGTCGCCGCCTCGCGGGGGCGGCCCGGGCGCCGGGCGCGGGAAGAGGGCTCACGTGACGTCATCCCGCCGATGATGCCACCAGCCGCACGCAAACGAGGGCCGCGATTTGGCCCTCCGGCGCGGTCTGGGTCATGGTGGAGGGATGCCGACCGCCCCCACCTGCATGGCGGCCGGCCCTCTCACGTAAGGAAGCAACCTGCAGTGTCACCAGTGTCCAAGCGGGCCGCGCTGGGCGTGCTGACCGCCGCGGGCCTCGTGCTGGCCGGTGTCGGCCTGTGGCTCCTCGCGCACCTCGGTCTCTCCGGCACGGCCACTTTCACGGCCACGCCCTCCAGCAGCCGCATCGTCGTGCTCGACCCCGCCGTGCTCAACCGCGTCGACAGCCCGGTGTCCATCACCGCCCGGGCGAAGGACGGGGGCGAGGTCTGGATCGGCCGCGGCACCCCGAGCGATGCCGCCTCCCTCGCGGGCAAGGCCGCGGCCACCTCCGTCACCGGCGTCTCGGTCGGTGGCTGGCAGCTCGAGACCGGGCAGCGGGGTTCGGGGTCCGCCCCGGAGCTGGCCTCCGCGGACGTGTGGCGCCAGCAGGCCAGCGGCAAGGGCAGCGCCGGCATGGAGGTGCGGCAGGAGGACGCGCCCGAGGCCGTCGTCATCGCGACCGCGTCGGGCAAGCCCGCCGACCTCGCCGAGCTCACCGTCGAGTGGGAGCGGCAGGCCTGGTCGGTGGAGGCCCTCACAGCACTGCTGCTCGGGCTGCTCATGACCGCGGCGGGTGTCGGGTTCCTGTGGCAGCCGGGCTCCGCACGCCGGCGGAGCGGAGCCGCTGAGCATGCCCGGCCCGACGCCCCTGCCCCGACCGCGGACCGGCCGGACGCCCCGACTGCCGTACTGCCGGACGCCCCGACCGCCGTACTGCCGGACGCCCCGACCGCAGCCGCCCGCCCCACCTCCGAGGAGGGACGCCCATGAAACCCCTGAACCGCATCGCTTCCCAGCGGCCGACGCGCCGTGCAGTGGCCGGCCTGACTGCCGGCGCCCTGACCACGCTCGCGCTCGCCGGATGCGGCGTCGGCGACGCCCTCGTCGGGGTGCAGGACGCGCCCCGCGAGGTGGGTGACACCGCGCCGGTCAGCGCGGAGTCCGCCGAGGCCATCGCGGCCCGCGTGCTGACCGACGCCGCCCGCGCCCGGGAGGCGTCGGGCGCCCAGGCCAAGGAGCTGCGGGCCAAGGCGCTCACCGGCGCCGCGCTCACCGTCGCCAACGCCGACAGCCGCCTCGCCAGGGCAGGCTCCACCGCCACCGAGCCGGTCACCAAGCCGGAGGCGCCGAAGGTGCTCGGCATCTCGCGTGGGAACGCGTGGCCGCGCGTCATGCTCGTGCAGAGCAGCCGTGAGGACGGCAGGACCGCCCTCAACCTGCTGGTCTCCGAGAGCGCCACCGAGCCGTTCAAGCTGGCATCCAGCGCTCCCATGCAGCCGGGCACGAGCGTGGCTGCCCTCGACAGCCTCGACCAGGGCTCGCCGCTGAACCCCTCTGGCAAGGGCCTGGCGATCACCCCGGAGGCGCTGCTGGCCGAGTACGCCGCGAGCCTGGGCTACCCCAAGGCCACGGCTGCGCCACACGTCAACCGCTCGGATGTCTTCGCCCAGTCGGTCCGGGCGAACGCCAGGTCCCAGGCGAAGTCCCTCTCGAAGCTGGCGACGCTGACGCAGAAGCACGTGCCCCAGCCGGAGAGCACGGTCGCCATCTCGCTCAAGGACGGGGGAGCAGTGGTCTTCGGCCTCCTCGAGCGCACCGACACGATCGCCCTGAAGCCCAGCGGCAAGTCCCTGACGCCCAGCGAGGACTTCCAGAAGCTGATCGGGAAGAAGGCCCTGGACGACCAGGCCCAGATGCGCACCTACGAGACCGTCGTGTTCACCGTGCCGCCCAAGTCCGGCACCGCGAGCCTGGTCGCCGTCGACGAGACGCTGGTCTCCGCGAAGGGCGAGTGACCACCCCGGTCCGACCTGCGGCAGAATCGGCCCCATGACTGAGCAGCCGTTCAACCCCAGCGCCCTGCGGGGCGCGGTCGACCTGTCCGGACTCCAGGCTCCCCGGGGAGGCGCCGGAGCCGCCGGCTCGGGAGCGGGCGCGCCGGGTGCCGCCGAGGCCGGTGGGCAGCGCGCGGGTGGCGGGCCCGGGGCCGCCGGCTCGAACCTCGTGGTGCAGGGCACGGACGCCAACTTCTCCGAGGTGCTGAGCGGCTCGGTCAGCGTGCCGGCCGTGGTGGTGCTCTGGTCCGCCCGCCTCCCCGAGTCGGGGTCCTACCTCGACACCGTCGTCGCGGTGGCCAACAGCTACGGTGGCCGCTTCCAGGTCGTCTCGGTCGACGTCGACGACAACCCCGGCCTGCTGCGCGCCTTCCAGATCCAGTCGGTGCCGGTCACCATCGGCCTCGTGCAGGGGCAGCCCGTGCCTCTCTTCGCCGGCGTCCAGGGCGAGCAGGAGATCCGCCCGATCATCGACGAGCTGCTCGCGCTGGCCGTCCAGCACGGCGTGACGGGCCGAATCGAGGTCGGCGAGCCCGCCGACGCCGAGCCGGAGGAGCCGCCGCTGCCGCCGCTGCACCAGGAGGCCTACGACGCGATCGAGCGCGGCGACCTCGATGCCGCTGCCGACGCCTACCGCAAGGCGCTGGCCCAGAACCCGGCCGACTCCGACGCCGAGCTCGGCCTGGCGCAGGTGGGGCTCATGCAGCGCACCGCCGGTGTCGACCTCCAGCAGGCCCGCCAGGCCGCCGCAGACAACCCGGGCGACATCGACGCACAGACGCTGGTGGCCGACCTCGACCTGCTCGGCGGCCACGTCGAGGACGCCTTCCTGCGCCTGATCGACCTGGTCAAGGCCACCAGCGGCGACGACCGCGAGCGCGTGCGCACGCACCTGCTCGAGCTCTTCGCGGTGGTGGGGCCGCACGACGAGCGCGTGCGCAAGGCGCGCGGCTCGCTCATGAGCGCGCTGTTCTGAGGCGGGCGCGGCGCCGGCGTCGGAGGCCACGCCTGGTCACCGACGCCCACCTCAGAGCCCCCCCGGCCGCCGATCTCTTGCGGAAATGCTGGGGCGCGACAGGATGATCCTCGACGGCTGACACCGGACGGGAGACCCCCATGCCTGCGACGCACGAGCACCTGATCGGACTGCTGCTGGGAGCGGAGGGGGACTGGCCGACCGCGTTCGAGGCGCTGGCGAGCCGCCTGGGAGTGGTCAGCGCCCCGGACGGCAGCGCCCACCAGGTGCGCACGGAGCGGGTCACCATCGAGCCGTTCAACCTGCGCGACAGGCCTCGGCACGACCTGGTCATCGACCGGCTGGCTCACTGGTACTACCACCCGCGCGAGTGGCTCAAGAAGGTCGCGCTGATGGACGACGTCTACCTGCTCAACAGCCCGTTCACGTTCCAGTCCATGGAGAAGCACTCCGCCTACTGCGCCATGATGCGACTGGGGATGCACGTGCCGGAGACGGTGCTCGTGCCCTACAAGAACCCCGTCGACAACGCCCGCTGGGCCTTCACGTCGGCCAAGTACAACAAGGGCTTCGACCTCGACCGGATCGCCGACGACCTCGGCTACCCGATGTTCATGAAGCCGTTCGACGGCGGCGCCTGGCGCGGGGTGTCGATGATCAGGAACCGCGACGACCTGCACCGCTCCTACGACGACTCCGGCGAGATGCTCATGCACCTGCAGAAGGCCGTCGACGGGTTCGAGGTCTTTGCCCGGGCTCTCACCATCGGCCCCGAGACGATGGTGATGCAGTTCCAGCCGGACGAGCCGATGCACAACCGGTATGCCGTGCGGCACGGCTTCCTCAGCGAGCAGGTGGGCTCCGAGGCGGTCACCATCGCCCAGACGGTCAACGCGTTCTTCCGCTGGGAGTTCAACTCCTGCGAGATGCTCGTCAAGGATGGCGTGGTCTACCCGATCGACTACGCCAACGCCTGCCCCGACGTGGCGGTCACCTCACTGCACTACTACTTCCCGTGGGCCATGAAGGCGCTGCTGCGCTGGTCGGTCTACTGCCTGGCGACGGACCGCAAGCCCCGCACGCAGGTCGACACGGGCCCCTGGTTCGCGGTGGCCGACGACGCCTCGCTCCACTACGCCGGCAAGCTCGCGGCCTACCAGCGCCTGGCCGACGACTACTTCGAGACGGAGCGCTACCAGGAGTTCTGCGCGACGGCGCTGCCGCACGTCGACGAGATGGTGCTCGAGTGGGTGGACTCCGACGACTTCCGCAAGCTGCTCACGAGCACCATCCAGCAGACCTACCCGCCGCACGAGTGGGACCGCTTCGAAGGGCACTTCGGCGGCCTGGTGCGGCTGTGGCTCAGGGACGAGCGGTCGCGTCTCGGGGCGGGGGAGTCCGCGGCGGACGAGGCCGCGGTCGGGGGCCCTGCCCCTGCCGTGCCGGCGGAGTAGTCAGCAGGCGACCTTCTCGCCGGCGACCGGGCGGCGCAGCGCGTGCGTCGGCAGGGCGCGCCGGCGGCGGACCGCGCGGAGCTGGTCGAGGGTGGCCAGGTTCGGGCCCGAGGAGGAGGACCGGGGGAAGGCGCGGGCGGGGGTGCTGGGGTCTCGGTTCTCGCGGCTCATGCAGGGATCAACCAATTGACGTAGGTCTATATTCCGCCGCGGCTAGGCTGGCGGCATGCCCCCAGCAGACCTGCCCGCGGTGTTCGCCGAGCTCCGCCGGCGGCTGGCCGTCCACGAGGACGCGTTCACCGCCAGCACCAACCCCACCGACGCGAACCGGCCGACCTCCCGCAAGGAGGACGCGCCCTCGCCCGAGGACTCCTACATGCTGCTCGGGGCGCCGCACGAGAAGTACCCGGACGGGATGTTCTTCGCCGGCGTGAAGCAGCAGAAGCGCTACGTCAGCTACTACCTCATGCCGGTCTACACCGAGCCCGACCTCGCCGCCGCGCTCTCGCCCGACCTGAGCCGGCGCATGCAGGGCAAGTCCTGCTTCAACTTCACCCGGGTCGACGACGGCCTGTTCGACGAGCTCGCAGACCTGACCGCGCGTGGTCGTGAGGCCTACGCCGCCAAGGGCTGGACGCTCTAGCCTCCCAGCGCGGCGCTGACGACCTCCCTGGCCTCGGCCTGCACCTGGGCCAGGTGCTCGGGGCCGCGGAACGACTCGGCGTAGATCTTGTAGACGTCCTCGGTGCCCGACGGCCGGGCCGCGAACCACGCCGACTCGGTCGTCACCTTCAGGCCGCCGATCGCGGCCCCGTTGCCGGGCGCCTCGGTGAGCTTGGCCGTGATCGGCTCACCGGCGAGCGTCTCGGCGGTGACGTCCCCGGGGGAGAGCGCGGCCAGCTTCGCCTTCTGCTCCCGGTTCGCCGGTGCGTCGATGCGCGCGTATGCCGGGTCGCCGTGCTTCGCGGTCAGCTCGCCGTAGTGCTGGCTGGGGGTCCTGCCGGTGACGGCGAGGACCTCCGAGGCGAGGAGGGCGAGGATGATGCCGTCCTTGTCGGTGGTCCAGACCCGGCCGTCCCTGCGCAGGAACGACGCCCCGGCGGACTCCTCCCCGCCGAAGCCAAAACTGCCGTCGAGGAGCCCCGGCACGAACCACTTGAAGCCCACGGGCACCTCGACGAGGCGGCCGCCGACCTCCTCGGCCACCCGGTCGATCATCGACGACGAGACCAGGGTCTTGCCGATGGCGGCGCCCGCGGGCCAGCCCGGACGTGCGCCACCGAAGAGGTAGCGGATCGCGACGGCCAGGAAGTGGTTGGGGTTCATCAGGCCGGCGTCGGGCGTGACGATGCCGTGCCGGTCGGAGTCGGCGTCGTTGCCCGTGGCGATGTCGTACTGGTCGCGCTTGTCGATCAGCGACGCCATGGCCGAGGGGGACGAGCAGTCCATGCGGATCTTGCCGTCCCAGTCGAGGGTCATGAAGCGCCACGTCGGGTCGACGAGCGGGTTCACCACGGTGAGGTCGATGCCGTGGCGCTCGGCGATCTCGGCCCAGTAGGCGACGCTGGCGCCACCGAGCGGGTCGGCGCCGATCCGCACCCCGGCGTCCTTGATCCGCCCCAGGTCCAGCACGTTCGGCAGGTCGTCGACGTAGGTGCCGAGGAAGTCGTAGGGCTGCGCGTGCGCGCGGGCCCGGCTGAACGGCATCCGGCGCACGTCCTTGAGGCCACCCGCGATCAGCGCGTTGGCGCGCGCGGCGATGGCCTTGGTGGCGTCGGTGTCGGCCGGGCCGCCGTGCGGCGGGTTGTACTTGAAGCCGCCGTCGGCCGGCGGGTTGTGCGACGGCGTGACGACGATGCCGTCGGCGAGCCCCGAGCCGGTGGTGCGGCCGCCGTTCGCCGTGAGGATCGCGTGGGAGACGGCCGGGGTCGGCGTGTAGCCGTCGCGGTCGTCGACGAGCACCGTGACGTCGTTGGCGGCCAGCACCTCGAGCGCGGAGGCCCAGGCCGGCTCGGACAGGCCGTGGGTGTCGCGGCCGACGAACAGCGGCCCGTCGTAGCCCTGCTCGCGCCGGTAGTCGACGATGGCCTGCGTCGTCGCCAGGATGTGCGCCTCGTTGAACGCGGTCCTCAGGCTCGACCCGCGGTGGCCCGAGGTGCCGAAGGCGACCTGCTGGTCGACGTCCTCCGGGTCGGGGGTCAGCGTGTAGTAGGCGGTGACGAGGTGGGCGATGTCCACCAGGTCGGACGGCTGGGCCGGCTGCCCGGCGCGTGACGCTGCATCGGACATGTCAGCCCTCCCCGGTGGTCAGCGCGTCCTGATCCTGCGCCGACCCGGGGAGGGCCGGCTCGGCGACCGGGGCCAGCCACACGGCCGACAGGGCCGCCACCCGCACCTCGACGGACCAGGGCTGGTTGTCCCACGGCTGCTGCTGCGCCTCGAGGACGGTGTCGGCCTGGCTGGGGGTGCCGAACTCGTCATAGCCGCTGGTGTCGAGGACGACCTTCCAGCGACCGGGGCGCGGGACCCCGAGCCGCAGGCTCTCGCGCGCCATGCCGTTGAAGTTGACCGCGACCGCCACGACGGGGCCGGTCTGCCGATCCTCGGTGCCGAAACGCAGGTAGGAGAACGTGTTTCCGGCGTTGTCGTCGGCGTTGAGCCACTCGAAGCCGGCCGGCGAGGAGTCCAGCGCCCACAGGGCGGGGTTGGACCGGTAGACGCGGTTGAGCTCCTTGACCAGGTTGTGGACCCGGTAGTGAGCCGGGTGGTCGAGCAGCCACCAGTCGAGCTCGCGGCCGTCGGCCCACTCGGCCTCCTGGGCGAACTCGCTGCCCATGAAGAGCAGCTGCTTGCCGGGGTGGCTCCAGATGTAGGCGAGGTAGGCGCGCAGGGTGGCGAGCTGGTCGTAGCGGCTGCCCGGGATCTTGCGCAGCAGCGAGCCCTTGCCGTGGACGACCTCGTCGTGGCTGATGGGCAGCACGTAGTTCTCGCTGTAGGCGTACATGAGCGAGAAGGTCAGCAGGTTGTGGTGGTACTGCCGGTGGACGGGGTCCTGCCCGATGTAGCGCAGGGTGTCGTTCATCCAGCCCATGTTCCACTTCAGGCCGAAGCCGAGGCCGCCGGCGTCGGTCGGCTTCGTGACACCGGGCCACGAGGTCGACTCCTCGGCCACGGTGACGATGCCGGGCACCCGCTTGTAGGTGGTGGCGTTGGTCTCCTGCAGCAGGCCGATCGCCTCGAGGTTCTCGCGGCCGCCGTACTGGTTGGGCAGCCACTGCCCTTCCTCGCGGGAGTAGTCGAGGTAGAGCATCGACGCCACCGCGTCGACCCGCAGGCCGTCGATGTGGAACTCCTCGAGCCAGTAGATCGCGTTGGCGACGAGGAAGTTGCGCACCTGCATGCGGCCGAAGTCGAAGATGTGGGTGCCCCAGTCGGGCTGGTCGCCGCGGCGCGGGTCCGGGTGCTCGTAGAGCGCCTGTCCGTCGAACTTGGCCAGCGCCCAGGCGTCGCGCGGGAAGTGCGCGGGCACCCAGTCGAGGATGACGCCGATGCCGGCCTGGTGGAGCCGGTCGACGAGGTAGCGGAAGTCGTCGGGCGTGCCGAAGCGGGCCGTGGGGGCGTAGTAACCGGTGACCTGGTAGCCCCAGGACGGGCCGTAGGGGTGCTCCATGACCGGCATGAACTCCACGTGGGTGAAGCCGAGGTCGGAGACGTAGTTGACCAGGTGCTCCGCTAGGTCTCGGTAGCTGTGCCCCTTGCGCCAGGAGCCCAGGTGGACCTCGTAGATACTCATCGGACCGCTGTGGGAGTCGTTGGCCCGGCGTCGCTCCATCCAGGCGTCGTCGCCCCACTCGTACTGCGAGCGGGTCACGACGGAGCCGGTCGCCGGCGGCACCTCGGCAGCCTGGGCCATGGGGTCGGCCTTGGACCGCACGACGTCGTCGGAGCCGCGGATCTCGTACTTGTAGCGCGTGCCCTCGCCGACGCCCGGGATGAACAGCTCCCAGACGCCCGACTCGCCGAGGAGGCGCATCGGGTGGCGGATCGCGTCCCAGCCGTTGAAGTCGCCGACGACGTGGACCGCGCGGGCGTGGGGCGCCCAGACGGCGAACGAGGTGCCGCGCACAGCGCCCAGCGGGCCGTCGTACTCGCGCACGTGGGCGCCGAGCACGGTCCAGAGCTGCTCGTGGCGGCCCTCGCCGATCAGGTGCCGGTCGACCTCGCCGAGGGTGGGCGCGAAGCGGTAGGGGTCGTCCTGCTCGTGCTCGATGCCGTCGTCGTAGGCGACGTGGACGCGGTAGTCCAGGGTGCGGTCGCAGCCCTCACGGACCGCGGTCCAGACGCCGTGCGCCTCGTGGTGCAGGTCGAGCCGCTCGCCGTCCTCGAACTGGACGGCGACGCTGCGCGCCATGGGGCGGAACACCCGCAGGCGCAGCCCGCCGTGCTCGAGGTGCTGGCCGAGCAGGTCGTGCGGCTGCTGGTGCCGCCCGGTCGCGAGGGCCTCGATCGCCCCCGACATGTCCGGCGGTGCGGGAGCGGGCTGGTCCTGCCGCGGCTCCGGGTCGCTTGGCGCGTCCTGCACGGCGTCCGCGGGGGTCGGGGCGGGCGGCTCGTCGGCGGCCGAGGTCCCGCCGAGCGGAGGCAGGACGTCCTCGGGCGAGACCGTCTCGTTCGCGGGCTCGGTGCCCTGCGGCGTGGGCTCGGTGGAGCTCGCGTCCTCCGGCTTGGCCTTCTTCGGTCGCTTGGGCAGCATCGGGCTCATCAGGTTGCCTTCCTGGCCTCGTCGAGAAGTCGGACCACGGCGTCGGTGGGGATCGTCAGCCATGTGGGTCGGTTGCGGGCCTCGTAGACCACTTCGTACAGCGCCTTGTCCAGCTGGAAGGCTGCCAGCAGGTCGGCGTCCTCGCGCGGGTCCCGCCCGGCGGCCGCGGCATACCCGTCGAGGAAGGCCGCCTGGGTGGCCTCGGCCCACTCGCGTGCGGAGCCGTCGGGGTGGGACTGCTCCCACGAGCCGGCGGCGTAGTCGAACGAGCGGAGCATGCCGGCGATGTCGCGCACGGTGAGGTCGGGGCTGACCCGCTCGGCCAGCGGCCGCAGGGGTTCGCCCTCGAAGTCGAGCAGCACCCAGCCGCGACCGGGCACCTGGAGCACCTGCCCGAGGTGGTAATCGCCGTGGATGCGCTGCAGCACCGGCCAGGGCGCCCGGGCCGCTCGGTCGAAGACCTCGGCGATCTCCTGGTCGTAGGCCGCGATGGCGGGCACCTCGGAAGCCGCGGCGACGTAGCGCGAGCGCATGCTGGCGATGGTCTGCGCGACGGCCTCGGGGGAGACCGGCTCGGTGGGCAGGGCCCGGGCGAGCAGGGCGTGCACCTCGGCCGTGGCGGCACCGAGGTCGCGGGCCTCGTCGCTGAAGTCGTGGCCCGCGGCGACGGCACGCAGGGCGACGCGCCAGGCGTCCTCGGTGCCGGGGTAGAACTCCTGCGCGAACGCGAGGTGGCCGTGCGCCTCGGGCTCACCTTCCACCGTCGCCGGCCACGTGGCGCTGATGCTGCCGACCATGCCCGGGACGCGCTCGGTGCCGGCCTCGGCCAGCGCGCCCTGCACGACCACGTCGGGGTTATCGCCCGACTGGAGCGTGCGGAACACCTTGAGGATCAACGGCTTTGACGCGCCGTCCTCGTCCACGCAGTCGTAGATGACCGACGTGTTCGACTGTTCACCGGTGAGCACCCGGGTCTGGCGCACCGTCGTCTGCGCGGTCCACGAGGGGTGCGGCGTCCCCACCACGGCCGGCTCGGGCGTGTGGGAGACCGAGCCCGCCTGCGGCTCGGCGCGACCGAGCACCAGCTCGAGCAGCGCTCGGGCGTAGACGGGGTCGTGGGGGGCGTCGTAGACCCAGCGCCGGCCGAGCACGCTGTGCTCCGTCGTGCCGACCAGCGCGTGGTGGGCGCCCTCGAGCGGGGCGCCCCGGTAGGTGAGGGGCACCTGGTAGACGACCGGCTCGGGACCGGACTCGTCCACCACGAGGAGGGTCTCGATGCCCACCTCGCCCGCCGGGTCGTCGAGCCGCCACGACCACAGGCGACGCAGCCTCGGGACGCGGCCCTTGGCGGCATACCAGCGCTGCTGGGCCATCCACTCGGGGAGCAGCTCGAGCTTCGTCGGCTCCAGGGTCGCCTGGTGGATCTCAGCCACGAGCGGCACCAGTGTCGAGGCGCAGCCAGAAGAAGTCCCTCGAGCCGAGCGTCAGGGTGGTCGTGCCGTCGTCGGTGACCTTGGGGAAACCCGTGCCGCCGAACAGGTCGACGAGCTGGGCGCCCTTGAACTGCTCGGGCAGCCGGATCTCGGTGGCCTGCGGTCGCGACGACAGGTTGTTGACGCACAGCACGGCGTCGCCGGCCGAGCCGTCGTCGGGCTCGTGGATGCGCACGAACGACAGGATGGCGTCGTTGTCGGACGGGCAGACCTCGAAGTCGCCGAGGCCGAAGACGGGGTGCTGCCGGCGCACGCCGAGCATGGCGCGGACCCAGTGCAGCAGCGAGGAGCTGTGCGCCATCTGGGCCTCGACGTTGACGTTGTTGTAGTGGTAGACGAGCGAGGAGATCACCGGCAGGTAGAGCTTGCCGGGCTCGGCCACGGAGAAGCCACTGTTGCGGTCGGGCGTCCACTGCATCGGCGTGCGGACCGCGTCACGGTCGTTGAGCCAGATGTTGTCGCCCATGCCGATCTCGTCGCCGTAGTAGAGGCAGGGCGAGCCCGGCAGCGACAGCACCAGCGCGTGGATCAGCTCGATCTCGGGGCGGCTGTTGTCCAGCAGCGGCGCCAGGCGGCGGCGGATTCCGACGTTGGCCCGCATCCGCGGGTCGGGGGCGTACCAGCCGTACATCGCCGCCCGCTCCTCGGGCGTGACCATCTCGAGGGTGAGCTCGTCGTGGTTGCGCAGGAACGTGCCCCACTGGGTGCCCTTGGGGATGGGCGGGGTGTCGGCGAGGACGTCGATGATCGGCGACGCCTTCTCCTCGCGCAGCGCGTAGTAGAGCCGCGGCATCACCGGGAAGTGGAAGCACATCTGGCACTCCGGCGCCTCCTCGGTGCCGAAGTAGTCGACGACCTCGGCCGGCGGCTGGTTGGCCTCGGCGAGCAGGATGCGCCCGGGGTACTCGCGGTCGACCATCTCGCGCAGCTTGGCGAGGAACTCGTGCGTCCGGGGCAGGTTCTCGCAGTTGGTGCCCTCCTCCTCGTAGAGGTAGGGGACCGCGTCGAGCCGGAAGCCGTCGATGCCCATGTCCATCCAGAACCGGACGACGTCGAACATCGCCTCCTGCACGGCCGGGTTCTCGAAGTTGAGGTCCGGCTGGTGGGAGAAGAAGCGGTGCCAGAAGAACTGCCGGCGCACCGGGTCGAACGTCCAGTTCGAGACCTCGGTGTCGATGAAGATGATCCGCGCGTCCGGGTAGCCCTCGTCGCTGTCGGACCACACGTAGAAGTCGCCGTAGGGGCCGTCCGGCTCGGCGCGGGAGGCCTGGAACCACGGGTGCTGGTCGCTGGTGTGGTTCATCACCAGGTCGGTGACGACCCGGATGCCGCGGGCGTGGGCCTGCGACACCAGCTCCTGGAAGTCGGGGAGGGTGCCGAACTCGGGCAGCACGGCGGTGTAGTCGGCGATGTCGTAGCCGCCGTCGCGCAGCGGCGAGGCGTAGAACGGCGGCAGCCACAGGCAGTCCACGCCGAGCCACTGGAGGTAGTCGAGCCGGTTGATCAGGCCGGTGAAGTCGCCGGACCCGCTGCCGTTGGAGTCGCCGAAGGCGCGCACGAGCACCTCGTAGAACACGGCGGTCTTGAACCACTCGGTGTCGTGCTTGAGCCCGGGCTGGGACAGGTTGAGACCCTGCATGACTGGCTAGAACCTCCGGATCGCGAGGACGTGGACGGGCTCCCCGGCTGGGCCCAGCCGGACGTAGTTGTGCTCCCCCCAGTGCCAGGACTCATCCGTGATGAGGTCGTGCGCCGCGAACGTGTCGCCGTAGTCGAAGCCGAGCGCCGGCATGTTCAGGTGCACGGTGGACTCCCGCGTGCTGTGCGGGTCGAGGTTGGCGACGACCACGATGACGTCCTCGCTCCCGTCGGGCAGGGTGCGACGCTTCGAGAAGGCCATGATGTTGGCGTCGTCGACGTGGTGGAAGACCAGGTTGCGCAGCCAGTGCAGGGCCGGGTGCGCCTTGCGGATCTCGTTGAGCCGCGTGAGGTACGGCGCGAGGGATTGGCCCTCCTTGGGCCCGCCCGGCTCGTAGTCCTGCCACCGGCGGTCCTTGTACTGGTACTTCTCGTTGTCGATCTGCTCCTCGACGCCGGGCCGGGCCACGTGCTCGACGAGCTCGTAGCCGGCGTAGATGCCGTAGGTCGGCACGAGCATCGCCGCCAGGGCGGCGCGCAGCTTCCAGGCGGTGGGGCCGCCGAACTGCATGTAGGGGGTGAGGATGTCGTGCGTGGTCGGCCAGAAGGACGGGCGCATGTATGCCGCGGCGTCGCCGGCCAGCTCGCGGCAGTACTCCTCGAGCTCCCACTTCTGGTTGCGCCAGGCGTAGTACGTGTAGGACTGCTGGAAGCCCACCTTGGCCAGGGTGTGCATCATCGCCGGCTTCGTGAACGCCTCCGACAGCCAGATGACGTCGGGGTGGTCCTTGGCGACGTCCTGGATGATCCACTGCCAGAACTCGACCGGCTTGGTGTGCGGGTTGTCGACGCGGAAGATCTTCACGCCGTGGTCGATCCAGACCTGGACCATCCGGCGCATCTCCGCGTAGGACCCCTGCGGGTCGTTGTCGAAGTTCAGCGGGTAGATGTCCTGGTACTTCTTCGGCGGGTTCTCGGCATACGCGATGGTGCCGTCGGCGCGGGTGGTGAACCACTCGGGGTGCGAGGTGACGTAGGGGTGGTCGGGGGAGCACTGCAGCGCGATGTCGAGCGCGACCTCCAGGCCCTGGCGCTGCGCCTCGGCCACGAAGAGGTCGAAGTCCTCGAAGGTGCCGAGGTCCGGGTGGATGGCGTCGTGGCCGCCGTCGGGGGAGCCGATGGCGTAGGGGCTGCCGGGGTCGTCGGGGCCGGCGTCGAGGGTGTTGTTGGGCCCCTTGCGCGCTGTCGTGCCGATCGGGTGGATCGGGGTCAGGTAGACGACGTCGAAGCCCATGCCGGCGATGGCCGGCAGGCGCTGCGCAGCCGTGCGCAGGGTGCCGCTCGTCCACCGGCCGGTCTTCGGGTCGAACCTCGCCCCCTCGGACCGCGGGAAGATCTCGTACCACGCGCCGTAGAGCGCGCGCTCGCGCTCGACGAGCAGCGGGTAGGTCGGGGAGGGGCTCACGTAGTCGCGCAGCGGGCGGGCGGCGAGCTCGGCGTGGACCAGGGGGTCGATGCCCGCGTGCAGCCGGGCCTGCGCCGGGCGCCGGGCGTCGCGCAGGCCGGTGACGGCGTCACGCAGCGGCTGGGCCTGCTCGGGCGTGCGCTGCACCTCCTCGAGCGCCCGCTCGAGCACGCGGGCACCCTCCTCGAGCATGAGCTCGGTGTCGACGTCGGCGTTGACCTTGATGGTCGCGTCGTGCTCCCAGGTGCCGTACGGGTCGGACCAGCCCTCGACCCGGTAGGACCACAGGCCCGGGGCGTCGGCCGCGACGTCGGCCTCCCAGTGGTTCAGGCCCTCGTTGGTGCAGCGCATCGGCAGCACGCACTCGCGTCCTGCGGGGTCGACGATCACCACGGAGGCGTTGACGGCGTCGTGGCCCTCGCGGAAGACGGTGGCGGTCACGGTGAAGACCTCGTCCACCACGGACTTCGCGGGCCTGGCCCCGTGGTCGACGACCGGCCGCACGTCCTGCACGGGGATGCGGCCGATCGGGGTCTGCGGGGGGACTGAGCGGGGAGGCTGCTGGCCGGACGGGCGGGTGCCGGAGCTGGTCACGTCCGGCGAGGCGGGTGTGGTTGCTGGAGGGGTCGCAGTCACGCGCCCGACGCTACCGGTTTTGCAGGTGATTGCACGTTCCCGCAGGTGGGTGGACCACCTGCTGGGCACGTGACCCCGGCGGGCGCGCGAGGCGGGTGGGGCGGCTGTGAAAGTTCTTTGAAAGATCTGCAAGAAACCGTCATGGCAGGGCGTATGATCCCGCGTCGTGAAGGCCATCCGTCGCTTCAGTGTCCGCACCGTCCTGCCCGAGCCCATCGCCGCGCTCGGGGATCTCGCCAGCAACCTCCGGTGGTCCTGGCACCCCCCGACGCGGGATCTCTTCGAGCGGATCGACCCCCAGCGCTGGCAGAAGGTGCGCAAGGACCCCGTCCGTCTCCTGTCCGCCCTGTCCCCCCAGGAGCTGGCCGACCTCGCGGCCGACTCCGAGTTCGTCGGTGCGGTCAACTCCGCCAAGGCCGACCTCGACACCTACCTCTCCGAGCCGCGCTGGTACCAGGCCTGGGCCGAGCAGGTCGAGGGCGGGGCACCGAAGGCGATCGCCTACTTCAGCCCCGAGTTCGGCATCACCGAGGTGCTGCCGCAGTACTCCGGTGGCCTCGGCATCCTGGCCGGCGACCACCTCAAGACCGCCTCCGACCTCGGCGTCCCGATCGTCGGCGTCGGCCTGTTCTACAAGACCGGGTACTTCAAGCAGAGCCTCAACCGTGACGGCTGGCAGCAGGAGACCTACCCCGTCCTCGACCCCGACGGCCTGCCGATCTCGCTCCTGCGCGAGGAGGACGGCACCCCCGCCGTCATCACGCTGCGCCTGCCCGGCGGGCGTGACCTGCACGCCCACGTGTGGCGGGCCCAGGTCGGCCGCGTGCCCCTGCTCCTGCTCGACTCCGACGTCCCCGAGAACGACGAGGCCGCCCGCAACGTCACCAACCGGCTCTACGGCGGCGGCGGCGAGCAGCGCCTCCAGCAGGAGATGCTGCTCGGCATGGGCGGTGTCCGCGCGCTGCGCCTGTGGGCGCGCCTGACCGGCGACCCGGCCCCGGACGTCTACCACACCAACGAGGGCCACGCCGGGTTCCTCGGCGTCGAGCGCATCCACGAGCTCACGGCCGCGCACGGCCTCTCCTTCGACGAGGCGCTCGAGGCGGTGCGTGCCGCCACGGTGTTCACCACCCACACCCCGGTCCCGGCCGGCATCGACCGGTTCACCACCGAGCTCATCGAGCTGCACTTCGGCGGCGAGCAGGCAGTCGAGGGCGTGCCGGTCGACCGGCTGCTCACCCTCGGCGCCGAGGACTACCCCGGTGGAGAGGCGGGCATCTTCAACATGGCGGTCATGGGCCTGCGCCTGGCCCAGCGCGCCAACGGCGTCTCCCAGCTGCACGGCGTGGTCAGCCGCGAGATGTTCGACGGCCTCTGGCCGGGGTTCGACGACAGCGAGGTGCCGATCACGAGCATCACCAACGGCGTGCACGCCGGCACCTGGGTCGACCGCAAGGTCTACGAGCTCGCCGACAAGTACATCGGCACCTCCGACCTCGAGCGCGAGAACGCCTGGGAGCGCGTGCACGAGGTGCCGCGCGACGCGATCTGGGCCACCAAGCGCGAGCTGCGGGAGCAGCTGGTGCTCGAGGCGCGCCGCCGGGTGCGCTCGTCGTGGAAGAAGCGCGGCGCGAGCCCGGCCGAGCTCGGCTGGGTCGAGGACGTGCTCGACCCCGACGTGCTGACCATCGGCTTCGCCCGGCGCGTGCCGACCTACAAGCGGCTCACCCTCATGCTGCGCGACCCGCAGCGGCTCAAGCGGCTCCTGCTCGACCCGGAACGCCCGATCCAGCTCGTCATCGCCGGCAAGTCGCACCCGGCCGACGAGACCGGCAAGCAGCTCATCCAGCAGATGGTGCGCTTCGCCGACGACCCGGAGATCCGCCACCGCATCGTGTTCCTGCCGAACTACGACATCGCGATGGCGCAGTACCTCTACCCGGGCTGCGACGTCTGGCTCAACAACCCGCTGCGCCCGTTCGAGGCGTGCGGCACGTCCGGCATGAAGGCGGCCCTCAACGGTGGCCTGAACCTCTCCATCCTCGACGGCTGGTGGGACGAGTGGTTCGACGGCGAGAACGGCTGGGCCATCCCGACCGCGGACGGCGTCGAGGACGCCAACCGGCGTGACGACCTCGAGGCGGCCGCGCTCTACGACCTCATCGAGAACTCGGTGGCGCCGCGCTTCTACGACCGCGACGCCGACGGCCTGCCGCAGAACTGGGTCTCGATGATCACGCACACCCTCTCGACGCTGGGCCCGAAGGTCCTCGCGAGCCGGATGGTGCGCGACTACACCACGACGCTCTACGGCCCCGCGGCCCGCGCCGGCTGGGCCCTGAACGGCCCGTCGTTCGACGGTGCCCGCGAGCTCGCGGCCTACAAGGGCCGCGTGCGGGGCGCGTGGGAGGGCGTGCGCGTCGACCACGTGGAGTCCTCGGGCGTCTCGGACTCCCCGCAGGTGGGGGAGACCCTGCACGTGCGTGCCTACGTCTCCCTCGACGGCCTCTCGCCCGACGAGGTCGACGTGCAGGTCGTCCACGGCCACGCGCAGGACTCGGACGACCTCACCGACGTCGAGATGGAGTCGCTGGACTTCGTCGAGTCCTACGAGGGCGGGCGCCACCAGTTCGCCGGGGACTTCGCCCTCTCCCGGACGGGGTCGTTCGGCTACACCGTGCGCATCCTGCCGAAGCACAAGGGACTGGCGAGCACGAGCGAGCTCGGCCTGGTCGCCAACGCCTGAGCAGAGCCAGCCCGCCTCAGCACGAGGGCCCCGCACCGGTCGCCGGTGCGGGGCCCTCGTCGTCCGCGGCCCGGTCCTGCCCGGGCGTGGGTCAGGTGGGGTCCGCGGCGCGGTAGACCTGCAGGCTCGCCGCGGTCACGGGGACCGCTCCCGGCGGAGTCGGCGTGCCGGGTGGCCCCGGGCGCTCGAGCGCGCTGTCCCACAAGAGCTCGTAGGCCGTGAGACCGGGCACGTCGGGCAGGCGCACCTTGGTGTCCTCGGCCCCACCGTGCATGACGACGAGCACGGAGCGGTGGCCGATCCAGGCGCCGTTGAGCAGCATCTGCAGGGTGCGGGTGGCGCGGTCCTCCCACGCAGGACCGCGCATCGGGTCGCCCTCGGCGTCGAACCACGCCAGGTCGGTCGACCCGTCCTCGTGCACCTCGCGACCGGTGAAGAACGTGCGCTGGCGCAGGGCCGGGTACTCACGCCGCAGCCGTGACAGGAACGCGGTGGTCGCGAGCAGGTCCTCCTGCCACGGGGCGAGGTCCCAGTCGACCCACGAGATGGCGTTGTCCTGGCAGTAGGCGTTGTTGTTGCCGCCCTGCGTGCGGCCCAGCTCGTCGCCGCCGCCCAGCATGGGGACCCCGGTGGCCAGCAGCGTCGTGGCCATCAGGTTGCGCATCGAGCGGCGCCGCACCGCCTCCAGGGCCTCGCAGGGGCCCTCAGTGCCGTGGTTCCACGACCGGTTGTCGCCGTGGCCGTCGTGGTTGTGCTCCCCGTTGGCCTCGTTGTGCTTGACGTCGTAGCGGGTCAGGTCGGCGAGGGTGAACCCGTCGTGGGCCGTGACGAAGTTGACCGAGGCGGTCGGTGCCCGGTCCCTGGCGCCGAAGAGGTCCTGTGACCCCGCCATGCGCGTCGCCAGCTCCTGGACCCCGTGGCCCTGGTGGCCGGCCTTGACCGCCGCCACGTCCTGGAGCCAGAACGTGCGGGCGGTGTCGCGGAACCGGTCGTTCCACTCGGAGAACGGCGGCGGGAACTGGCCGGTGCGCCAGCCGTGCAGGCCGACGTCCCACGGCTCGGCGATGAGCTTCACCTGGGACAGCACCGGGTCGGTGCGCAGGGCGACGAGGAAGGGGTGGTCGGGGTCGTAGTCGTCGTTCCGACCGCGGCCAAGGGCGACGGCGAGGTCGAAGCGGAAGCCGTCGACGTGGCACTCCTGCACCCAGTAGCGCAGCGAGTCGAGCACCATCCGGCACACCATGGCGTGCCGCAGGTCCAGGGTGTTGCCGCAGCCCGTGACGTCGACGTCGTGGCCGCGCTCGTCGAGCCGGTAGTAGGCGCGGTTGTCCAGGCCCCGCCACGACAGGGTCGCGCCGCGCCGGGACTGCTCCGCCGTGTGGTTGTAGACCACGTCGAGGATGACCTCGATCCCGGCGGCGTGGAACGCCTTGACCATGCCCTTGAACTCGTCGAGCACCCGCTGCGGCTCGCTGGCCGCGGCGTAGGCGGCGTGCGGGGCGAAGAACCCGAGGGTGTTGTACCCCCAGTAGTTCGTCGCACCGCGCCGGGCGAGCTCCGGCTCGGTGGTGAAGGCGTGCACGGGCAGCAGCTCCACCGCGGTGACGCCGAGGTCCGCGAGGTGACGCAGCACCGCGGGGTGGCACATCCCGGCATACGTGCCCCGCAGGGGCTCGGGCACCTCGGGGTGCAGCCGGGTGAGGCTGCGGACGTGCGTCTCGTAGATGACCGAGTCCGCCGGCGAGTGGTTGGGGCGGACGTCGCCGCCCCAGTCGAAGTGGTCCTCGACGACCACGCAGCGGGGCACGAAGGCGGCGCTGTCGTCGGTGCCCGGCACCTCGTCGTCACCGGTGAGCGAGCCGTCGACGCGGTGGCCGAAGACCGGCGGCAGCCACACGACGTCGCCCTCGATGGCGCGGGCGTAGGGGTCGAGGAGCAGCTTGGCGCTGTTGTAGCGCAGGCCCTCGGAGGGGTTCCACGGCCCGTCCGCGCGCAGGGCGTACCGCTGGCCCGGGCGGACCCCCTCGAGGAAGCCGTGCCAGATGCCGTGGACGTGCTCGGTGAGGGGGATCCGGCGCTCGGTGACGCCGTCGAAGTCGCCCTCCTCGAAGAGGCAGACCTGCACGGAGGTGGCGTGCCCCGCATAGACCGCGAACTCGGCGCCGCCGTCGACCAGCGTCATGCCCAGAGGCGGCGGGAGATGGCGCACGGGGCGTGGGGGGTGCGACATGGCCCTCAGCCTAGGCAGTGGTTACGGTTGCACCTATGACCGATCCCACCTCGCTGCCGAACTTCCCCCCGCCGCCGGACGAGCACCCGCTCCGGGGCCGCGTCCTCGACGTGCTCATCGACCAGGGGC
This sequence comes from Knoellia sp. 3-2P3, assembly GCF_029223115.1. Lineage (NCBI taxonomy): Bacteria > Bacillati > Actinomycetota > Actinomycetes > Micrococcales > Intrasporangiaceae > Knoellia > Knoellia sp. 3-2P3. The sequence continues at coordinate 330,017 of NZ_JARGZE010000003.1, read as the reverse complement.
TGAACCCGGACATCGACTCCGACGGCGACGTGGCCTTCACGGTCCAGGACCAGCAGCTGTTCGTCCGCTGCACCGAGGGCGACTTCCAGATCATGCGCGTCTTCGGCCAGTGGGCGATCGGTGACGCCGTGCCGTCCGACCCGCTGCTGCGCCTGCAGACCTGCAACGACATCACCCTGCAGCTCAACATCGTCAAGACCGGCATCGCCAACGGCACGCTCGTCGTCACGGGCGAGCACGTCGTCAGCCCCGAGTCCGACCTCACCGCCCTGGTCGGCGTGACGATCCAGCTGGTCCTGGCGGGCGTGCAGATGTGGCACGAGCGCATCCTCGGCGGCGGCGAGGGTGGTGGCCCCGGCTCCGGCCAGCCGGCGCCGGAGGGCGACCCCGCATGAGCGAGCTGCTGTCGGTGGAGGTCGACGGCGGCATCGCCACCATCCTCCTCAAGCGACCGCCGATGAACGCGCTCAACGTGGAGATCCAGGAGGCCCTCCGCGAGGCGGCCCGGGAGGTCACCGAGCGTCGCGACATCAGCGCCGCCATCGTCTACGGCGGCGAGAAGGTCTTCGCCGCCGGCGCCGACATCAAGGAGATGGAGACCATGTCGTACTCCGACATGGTCTTCCACTCCCGCCGGCTGCAGTCCGCGTTCGCCGCGGTCGCCCGCATCCCCAAGCCCACGGTGGCGGCCATCACCGGCTACGCCCTCGGCGGTGGCTGCGAGCTGGCCCTCACGTGCGACTTCCGCGTGGCCGCCCGCAACGCCAAGCTGGGTCAGCCCGAGATCCTGCTCGGCGTCATCCCGGGTGCAGGCGGCACCCAGCGCCTGTCGCGCCTCGTCGGACCGGCGAAGGCCAAGGACCTCGTGTTCTCCGGCCGGTTCGTCTCCGCCGACGAGGCGCTCGCGATGGGCCTGGTCGACGAGGTGGTCGAGGCCGACGACGTGTATGCCGCGGCGCGGGCCCGCGTCGAGCAGTACGTCGGGGGGCCCGCCCTCGCCCTGCGGGCGGCCAAGGAGGCCGTCGACCGGGGGCTCGAGGTCGACCTCGACACCGGCCTCGAGATCGAGAGCATGCAGTTCGCCTCCCTGTTCGCCACGAAGGACCGGGAGATCGGCATGCGGTCCTTCGTCGAGAACGGGCCGGGCAAGGCGAAGTTCGAGGGCGCCTAGCGATGGGTGCGTCGGCGGCTGAGGTCAGCAGGGCCTACGAGGACAACAAGCTCGCGCAGGTGCTCTACCATGACTGGGAGGCGCGGACCTACGACGAGAAGTGGTCGATCTCCTTCGACGAGCGCTGTATCGACTACGCCCGTGACCGCTTTGAGGCGGTCGTGGGCGAGCTCCCGTCGGCGCCGTACGGCACGGCCCTCGAGCTCGGCGCAGGCACCGGCTTCTTCTCGCTGAACCTGCGCCAGGCCGGCATCCTCGACGAGGTGCACGTCACCGACCTGTCGCCCGGCATGGTGGAGGCCGCGAAGGCGAACGCCGGGAAGCTGGGCTTCAGCGTCGAGGGCCGCGTCGCCGACGCCGAGCGGATTCCCTACGACGACAACACCTTTGACATTGTCGTGGGGCACGCCGTCATCCACCACATCCCCGACGTGGAGCAGGCGCTGCGCGAGGTCCTCCGCGTGCTCAAGCCCGGCGGCCGCTTCGTCATCGCCGGGGAACCGACGCGCGTGGGGGACTGGTACGCCAGGCGCCTCGGTCGCCTGACGTGGAAGGCCACCACCGCCGTCACGCACCTCCCGCCGCTGCGCGGGAGGTGGGCCAGGGAGCGGGAGCAGCTCGACGAGTCGTCCCGCGCGGCCGCGCTCGAGGCCGTCGTCGACCTGCACACGTTCGACCCGGCAGCCCTCAGCCGCACCGCGCTTCGCGCCGGTGCCGTCGACGTGCGCACGCAGACCGAGGAGCTGACGGCCGCGCTGTTCGGGTGGCCGGTGCGCACCTTCGAGGCCGCCGTGCGGCCGGGAGCGCTCGGGTGGAGCTGGGCGATGTTCGCCTACGGCTCGTGGAAGCGCCTCTCGGCGCTCGACCGGCTGCTGTCCACGGTGGTCCCCGAGCAGCTCTACTACAACGTCGGCATCACCGGCGTGAAGCCCGGCTGACACGGGTCCGTGGCTGTGACCATGGCCAGGGCTGCCGACGTCTCGCCGCGCGACCACGACGAGCCGCGCCGGCCCTCTGCCCGGCTGCCGCGCCCGGCGGCCTGGCTGCGCTGGGTGGGCTGGGCGCTGTCCAACCGCGCCTACACGAGGCACCACCTCGCCAGCTACCTGCGCATGGCGCGAGCCAGCCTGCGCTACCCGTCGCTGCGGTTCGAGGGGCCGGTCTTCATCGGCCCCGACGTCCGTTTCGAGGTGCGGGAGGGCTACGCCCGCATCATCGTCGGCGCCTACACCCACTTCGGCGCCCATGCCCGCGTCCGGGCGCACGAGGGCACCCTGCGCATCGGGTCCAAGTCCGTGATCGGCATCCGCAACACCATCAACTGCTGGCTCGACATCGATGTCGGCCGCGCCTGCCTGTTCGGCGACGACGTGTACATCTGCGACTTCGACCACAAGACGGAGTCGCTCGAGCAGCCCATCAAGGACCAGGGCATCGTGAAGTCGCCCGTGCGCATCGGCGACGACGTGTGGCTGGGCACCAAGGTCGTCGTGACCCGGGGGACCGACCTCGGCGCCCAGTCGGTGGTGGCCGCCTCAGCCGTGGCGCGCGGGGTCTACCCGCCGCGGTCCATCGTGGCGGGGGCGCCCGGGAAGGTCGTCAGGACCCGGACCTGAGCCCCGAACCTTGCGGCAGGGGCGGCAGGGGCGGCAGGGGCGGCAGGGACGGCAGGGGCGTCGGGGGCGGCCGTGCGGGCCGTCGACCTCAGCGGGTGAGGGTGCGGACGTCGAGCGCCGGGAAGGTGCAGTCGGCACGGGCCTGCCGCGCGGCCTCCGCCAGTGCCTCCTCGTGCCGACCGGCCAGGACGAGGTCGGCCAGGGTGTGCACGTCACGGGCGTGCTGCGCCGCGCGACGTCGCGCGTAGTCGACCGACTGGCCTCGCGTCACGAGGAAGGCCCAGTCGCTGGAGAGGGCGTTGAACAGGGTGCAGGCGAGCTGGTCGAGGTCGGGACGGCGCTGGCGCAGGCGCCCTGCGACCGCCTCGGCCTCCAGCACCTGCAGCCAACGCCGCTGCAGGTGCTCGTTCTCCGCGGCGATGTCCGCCACGGCAGGGTTGTCCCAGACCGAGAAGTCCTTGCCCGCGCCCCATGACCCCGGCCCCAGCTCGAGCTCGCCGGCGACGGGGCCCTCGGCGACGGCCTTCTCGACCGTGGTCACCGTCACGCCGGCCCGGCGCAGGGCCCGGACCACACGGCCCAGGAACACCGGCCCCTCGTGCCACCAGTGCCCGAACAGCTCCGTGTCGTATGCCGCCACGACCAGGCCCGGGCGGCCCCCGTGCTCCACGTGGCCCAGCAGGCGCGCCCGCACGGCGTCGACGAAGTGGGCCACGTCGCGGTCGACCTGCGCGTCGGCCCCGGCCGGGTCGTAGGACCGCTTGTGGGCTCGGTCCACCCCGTGCCCGGTCACCGACCACAGCCGGATCCCGGTGTACTCCTCGCGGGCGTGGAAGTCGCGGTAGGGCCCCGACGCCGGGTAGCCGCTGCGCGAGGACCAGATGAGGTCGGTGACCGAGAGGTCGCGCGGGACGGCGACGAGGTCGGTGCCCTTCACCCGCCAGGCCGCCCCGGGGTGGCCGCCGGCGTCGCGCACGGTCTGCTCGTCGACGACGAAGTGCCGGACGCCGGCCCGGTGCAGCACGGGCGCGAGCTCGGGGGAGAAGCCGCACTCCGGCGACCAGATCCCGCTCGGCCGCTGCCCCAGTCGCCACAGCGAGTCCGAGAGCCCCGACTCGAGCGCCTGCTGGGCCACCTCGGGCAGGAGCAGGGGCAGGAAGGGATGGGCTGCGGGCCCGCCCAGCAGCTCCACGACCTCGGCGTCCCGCAGGGACCTCAGGACGGGCGACCCGCCCCCAGCCCACCGCGACGCGAGCAGCTCGCGCGTCCTCGCGGCGGCGTGGTACTCGTACGTGGCCATGGCCCGCCGGTGCGGGTCGGCGTCGAGGCCCATCTCGCGGGTACGCATCTCCCACAGGCCCGCCCACGTCGCGACGTCACTCATCATCCGCGGGTGGTCCAGCTGCGCGGCGAGCACCGGGGTGACACCCAGGGTCAGCACGTCACGGTGCCCCTCGGCCGCCAGGGCGTCGAGCTCGGCGACGAGCGGCACGTAGGACTCGCCCCACGCCTGGTGCAGCCACTCCTCGCCCAGGGGCCACACCCCGTGGCCGGGCAGCCACGGCAGGTGCGAGTGCAGGACCAGGCAGAAGGCCCCGGGCACGGCTGAAGTCACAAGGGGCAAGTCTGCCGCACGCCACACACTGCGACACCGCCTCGTGGGCCGACGACAGCCGCGCACCCGGATACGGCCCGCTCAGAGGCCCTTCGGCTCTGGGGCACCTGCAACCCGGGGCGGACGCTGGTGCTGCAGGGAGAAGAGTCACGCAGGTGAGGTGAGTTCGATGACAGCGAGTCCTCTTCCCGGGCCGACGAACCCGACGGCCGGCCCGCGCCACGCATCGGCCGGGGTGGGGCGCGCAGCTATCGTCGTGGCCGCCGCGGCCGCGGCCGTGCTGGTCGTGTCCTACACCATCTTGTTCGTCGCGCTGGCCGTCGGCGGTGACGCGGCCATCTCCGACACCTTCGTCGGTTACCAGGCCGGAGTCGCACTGCTCGGTGGCCTGGCGGCCTCGCTCGTGGCGTTCCTCATGGGCGTCGTCGCCAAGCTGAGGCACGAGGCCCGCAGGTTCCTGTGGCTGCCGCTCGCGCTCTTCCCGGTGCTGCTCACCCTCGTGGTGCTCGTCGAGGTCTTCTGGATGGAGTAGCGCGGCCAAGCCCTGACCACGAGCGTGACGCACGGCACGCTCGTGGTCACGCGTGTTGAGCGTCACGCGACGGCGGCATGCCGAAACCACAGGTCCCCTGTAAGGATGGTCGGCGACCAAGCACCACCCGTTCATCCCTCACATGGAAGAGGACGATCACGCATGAACATCGTCGTCTGCGTCAAGTACGTGCCGGACGCACAGTCCGAGCGCACGTTCAACGAGTCGGACAACACCACTGACCGCGTGGGTGTCGACGGCCTGCTCTCCGAGCTCGACGAGTACGCCGTCGAGGAGGCCCTCAAGATCGTCGAGGCCGGCGAGGGCGAGGTCACCGTGCTGACCGTCGGACCGGACCAGGCCGCCGACGCCGTGAAGAAGGCCCTCCAGATGGGCGCCCACAAGGGCGTGCACGTCAACGACGAGGCCATCCACGGCTCCGACTCCGTCGCCACCTCGCTCGTGCTGGCCGAGGCCGTCAAGAAGATCGGCGACGCCGACCTCGTCCTGACCGGCATGGCCTCCACCGACGGCACCATGAGCGTGGTCCCGGCGATGCTCGCCGAGCGACTGGGCCTGCCACAGGTGACGTTCGCCTCCGAGCTGAGCGTCGACGCGGGCCAGGTGACCATCCGTCGTGACGGCGACGCCGCCTCCGAGACCATCGTCGCGTCGCTGCCGGCCCTGGTGTCGGTGACCGACCAGATCAACGAGCCGCGCTACCCCTCGTTCAAGGGGATCATGGCCGCCAAGAAGAAGCCGGTCGAGACCTGGAGCCTGGCCGACCTCGGCATCGACGCCTCGCAGGTCGGCCTCGACGCGGCCTGGACCAAGGTCGAGTCGTTCACCAAGCGTCCCCCGCGCGAGCAGGGCCAGATCGTCACCGACGAGGGTGACGGCGGCACGAAGCTCGCCGAGTTCCTGTCCGCGCAGAAGTTCATCTGAGCCGGCCAGAGAGAAGAGAGGTACACAGACATGGCTGAAGTTCTCGTCCTGGTCGACCACGCCAACGGGACCGTCCGCAAGACGACCTCCGAGCTGCTGACCATCGCCCGCCGCCTCGGTGAGCCCTCCGCCGTCTTCATCGGCGACGGCTTCGAGGCCGCCAAGGAGACGCTGGCCCGCTACGGCGCCGAGAAGGTCTACCGCATCGAGTCCGCCGACGTCACCGACCACCTCGTCGCCCCGCAGGCCGAGGTGCTCGCCCAGCTCGTCGAGAAGACCTCGCCCGCCGCCGTGCTCATCCCGAGCAACAGCGCGGGCAAGGAGGTGGCCGCCCGCCTGGCCATCAAGACCGAGTCGGGCCTGATCACCGACGCCGTCGACGTGCAGGCGGGGGAGGGCGGTGGCGTCACCACCACCCAGTCCGTCTTCGCCGGCTCCTACACGGTCAAGGCAACCGTCACCAAGGGCACCCCGATCGTCACGGTGAAGCCGAACTCGGCGGCCCCCGAGGAGGCCGCCGGTGCGGCCGCCGACGAGGTCGTCGAGGTGAGCATCTCCGACGCCGCGAAGGCCGCGAGGATCACCGAGTCCAAGCCGAAGGAGGCCACCGGCCGTCCCGAGCTCACCGAGGCCGCGATCGTGGTCTCCGGTGGCCGTGGCACCGGCGGTGACTTCTCCAAGGTCGAGGACTTCGCCGACTCCCTCGGCGCTGCCGTGGGCGCCTCGCGTGCCGCGGTCGACGCCGGCTGGTACCCGCACACCAGCCAGGTCGGCCAGACCGGCAAGCAGGTCTCCCCGCAGCTGTACGTCGCCTGCGGCATCTCCGGTGCCATCCAGCACCGGGCCGGTATGCAGACGTCCAAGACGATCGTCGCCATCAACAAGGACGAGGAGGCGCCGATCTTCGAGCTCGTCGACTTCGGCGTCGTCGGCGACCTGTTCTCGGTTCTGCCGCAGGCCACCGAGGCGGTCAAGGCCGCACGGGGTTGATGACGCAGCGCTGACCGGCCCGCACACCGCAGGAGCCCCCGTATGCCGCACGCGCGGCATACGGGGGCTCCTGGGTTTTCGGGGTCGCTCAGAAGACGAGGTCGAGCACCGGCGCGTTCAGCACCGTCGCGAGGCCGAGCACGACCACGGGGTAGACGGCGAGGGGCACCCGCACCGGCAACCGTCGGGCGACCAGCGCCATCACCCCGCCGCACAGCAGGAGCGGGCCGATGTAGGTGAGTGCGGTGTACGGGCGGTTCAGGACCAGCAGGACGAGCACCACCCCCACCCAGAGCGCCGCGGCGCTGACGAGGGCGTTGCGCCAGGCCAGCGGGTTCACGGAGCCGGGTGCGGTGACGGGTGCGGTGACGGGTGCTGCGACGGCCGGATCTGCTGCCATGGTTCCCCCTCGGGTGGCCGGGTCCTACTCAGGCTAGGACGGGTGTGCCGCAGTCGCGCGTCATGCGACCGGGACACGCAGAGCGGCCCCGGACGATCTCGTCCGGGGCCGCCTTGCTGTGGACAGGGCCAGGAGCGGCTCGAAGGCCGGCTCAGCGGCGCTTCCGCTTGGCCGAGGAGGCCGAGTCCGTGCCCTTCACCGCGGTGGCCGCGGCGACGACGTCGACGAGCCCGTGGCCCTTGTCGAAGGAGGTCGTCCCGTTGGGGTCGCCACCCTCGTAGGAGGCGCCGTCGGCGAACTTGTAGGCCGTGGACTCGATGGCCGCCTCGATCTGGGCCGGAGTCGCCCCGGGGTTGGCCTGGAACAGCTGCGCGACGATGCCGGAGATGTGGGGCGTCGCCATCGAGGTGCCGCTGATGGTGTTGTAGTCGCCGCCCTCCTGCGGGTCGAGGCCCGTGGAGCAGATCGGCATGGTGATCCGGCACGAGGAGGTGATGTCCTCACCAGGGGCCGAGATGTCGGGGTAGGTCGCGAGGTCGCCCTGCTTGCCGCGGGAGGAGAAGTCCGACACCACGCCGTCGCGGGTCCCGGTGTTCTGGTCGAAGTAGGACGCCACGCTGATGATGCCGGGGGTCGGGTCCATGCCGGGCGGGTTGGACATGCTCTCGGAGCCGTCGCCGCCGTCGTTGCCGTTGGCCCAGACCGTGACCACGCCCTCCTTCACCAGCTCACGCTGCAGCTTGACCGTGGCCGAGTTCGGGTCGAACTCACCGCCACCGCTCGGGCCGTAGGAGTTAGAGGTCACCTTGATCGGCGGGCACTGTGCTGCCGGGACGCCCTCGCCACAGGGCGCGTCGTGGTTCTCGAGCACCCAGTTGAGGGCCGCGTCGGCGCCGACGATGAAGAGCACCGCGCCCGTGCTGAGGCTGACCAGGTTGGCGCCCGGGGCGGCGCCGTGCATCTTCGTGCCGTCCGAGAGCGTGACGTCGCGGCCGGCGACCGTGCCGTTGACGTGCATGCCGTGCCCTCCGGCGGCGGTGGTGTCGGTGTCGAGCGACCCGGCGTCCTGCACGGTGCAGGCCGTCTCGGTCAGGGGTTCGCAGACCACCTTCATGTTCTTCACCACGGCCGACGAGCCGTCCTCGTTGGCCAGGAACGGGTGGGTGGGGTCGACGCCGGAGTCGATGACCGCCACCGAGACCCCCTTGCCGTCGAGTGCGGTGCCGTCGGCGCCGGTGAGCGTGGAGCGGGCCTCGGCGCCACGGGTGGCCTTGTTCGAGGTGGCCATCGACAGCTCGATGGGCTGGTTGCCCTCGACGTAGGTCACCCCGGGCTGGCTGCGGACCAGCTCGACCTGGGCGGGGAGCCCGGTCGCCACGACCACGCCGATGCGGTCGAAGGTCGTGTTGGTCGTGAGTCCGGCCGCCCGGACCGCGCTCCTGGCCGCCGCGAGGTCCGTGCCGTGGACCAGGACGGTGGTGGGGGTGACAGCGTCGAGCACGTCGAGCTGCTGGGCGAGCCAGGGCTGGACGGGGGCCGGCGTGCTGCTGCCGGGCAGCACGGAGCCGGAGGCGGGGGCAGCCAGGGCGAGGAGGGTCAGGCCGGCGGCCGCGACGGCGGCTGGTCTCTTGAGGGTGCGCATGGGTTCCTCTCGGGGGCGGGCCGGCGACCGGTGCCGGTCGCTCACACGGCCAACGAGGACCCGGGACGAAGGGTTACGCGCCCGTGGGTCTGGGAATGGTCAAGGCCCGCTCGGGCCGGGGTCGTCCCCGGCCCGCACGTAGACTCGTCCGGTGACCGCCTACCTCGACCACGCCGCCACGACGCCGATGCTGCCGTCGGCAGTCGCGGCCATGGCCGAGCAGCTCGCCGTCACGGGCAACGCCTCGTCCCTGCACACCGCCGGCCGGGCGGCGCGCAGGGTGGTGGAGGAGTCCAGGGAGCGGCTCGCGAGGGCCATCGGCGCCCGGCCGTCGGAGGTCGTCTTCACCTCGGGGGGCACGGAGTCCGACAACCTCGCCGTCAAGGGCGCCTACCTCGCCCGTCGCGACCAGGACCCTGCCCGCACCAGGCTCGTCGTGAGCGGCATCGAGCACCACGCCGTGCTCGACTGCGTGGAGCACCTCGTCGCGCGCGAGGGCGCCACGGTCACTTGGGTCGAGCCCGACCCGCTCGGAGTCGTCAGCGCCGACGCCGTCCGTGCCGCCATCGCGGAGGACCCCGACACGGTCGCGCTCGTCAGCGTCATGTGGGCCAACAACGAGGTCGGCACGGTGCAGCCGGTGCGCGAGATCGCCCGGGTCGCCCACGCGCACGGCATACCGGTGCACAGCGACGCCGTCCAGGCGCTCGGACACCTCCCGGTCGACTTCGCCGACAGCGACCTCGACCTCATGACCATCACGGGGCACAAGGTCGGCGGACCGCTCGGAGTGGGTGCCCTCGTCGTCAAGCGCAGCATGCGGTTGGTGGCCCAGAGCCACGGCGGAGGCCAGGAGCGGCACGTCCGCAGCGGCACGCTCGACGCACCTGCCATCCGCGGGTTCGCGGTCGCCGTCGAGGAGTCCGTCGCGCGCCTCGAGGAGGAGGCAGCCCGGGTCATCGAGCTGCGCGACCGCCTCATCACCTCCGCCCTCGACCTCGGCTACGGCATCACGGTGAGCGGCGTCTGGGAGGCCGGCGACGGCATACGGCGCCTGCCCGGCAACGCGCACCTGCTGGTGCCCGGCTGCGAGGGCGACTCGCTCCTCTACCTCCTCGACGCCGCCGGCGTGGAGTGCTCCACCGGCTCGGCCTGCCAGGCCGGGGTCCCGCAGCCCAGCCACGTGCTGCTCGCCATGGGGGTCCCCGAGCAGGAGGCGCGCGGGGCCCTGCGGCTGACGCTCGGCCACACCTCGAGCGACGCCGACGTCGACGCGGTCCTCGCGGCACTGCCGGGTGCGGTGGAGCGGGCCCGGCGGGCTGCAGGGGTGGCGAGCTGATGCGCGTCGTCGCCGCGATGAGCGGCGGAGTCGACTCGGCCGTCGCCGCGGCCAGGATGCTCGAGGCCGGCCACGAGGTCGTCGGCGTGCACCTGGCGCTGTCGCAGAGCGCAGCCACGCTGCGGGAGAGCGCTCGGGGGTGCTGCACGATCGAGGACGCCGGCGACGCCCGGCGCGTGGCCGACGTGCTCGGCATCCCGTTTTACGTCTGGGACATGGCAGCCCGGTTCAGGCGCGACGTCGTCGAGGACTTCGTCGCGGAGTACTCCGCCGGCCGCACGCCGAACCCCTGCCTGCGCTGCAACGAGAAGATCAAGTTCGCCGCCCTCCTCGACAAGGCGCTCGCCCTGGGGTTCGACGCCGTGGCCACGGGCCACTACGCCCAGGTGGTCGAGCGGCCCGGCGGGGGGCGCGAGCTGCACCGGGCCGTCGACCGCGCCAAGGACCAGTCCTACGTGCTCGGGGTGCTGAGCGCCGAGCAGCTGTCCCGCTCGTTCTTCCCCCTCGGTGACACGACCAAGCCGCAGATCCGGGCCGAGGCGAAGGAGCGAGGCTTCTACGTCGCGTCGAAGCCCGACTCCCACGACATCTGCTTCATCGCCGACGGCGACACCCGCAGGTGGCTCACCGAGCGGCTCGGCGAGCAGCCGGGGGACATCGTCGACGCGGAGTCGGGCCAGGTCGTCGGCGCCCACGCCGGGGCCTACGCCTACACGGTCGGGCAGCGCCGCGGGCTCGGCCTGCCCCGGCACGCCCAGGACGGCCGTCCGCGCTATGTCGTCGATGTCGACGCCGGGTCGAACACGGTCGTCGTGGGCACCGCCGACCTGCTCGGCGTCAACGCCGTCACCGGCGACCACGCCCGCTGGTGCGGCCCGGCGCCCGAGGGCGTCATCGAGGTGGGGGCGCAGGTGCGCGCCCACGGCGAGGAGGTCCCGGCCACGGCCTGGGCCGACGGTGACCGCGTCGAGGTGCGGCTCGCCGAGCGGATCCGCGGCGTGGCCCCCGGGCAGTCCGTGGTCCTCTACGAGGGCACGCGAGTGGTGGGCTCCGCGACGATCAGGTCGGCCTCGCTGCAGCGCTGACCGACCGGGACGTCGGGGCCACCCGTGCCGTGGGGGCTGGAGCCGGGCGCGACCTCAGGGAGTCGTCGTGGTGCTCGGGTCCGTCGTCGTGGGCGGTGGTGGTTCGCTGGTGGTCGTCGGCGGCGGCGGTGGCTCGCTCGTCGTGGTGGGTGGTGGCGGGTCGCTGGTGGTCGTCGGCGGCGGCGGTGGCTCGCTCGTCGTGGTGGGTGGTGGCGGGTCGCTCGTCGTGGTGGGTGGTGGTGGTTCGCTGGTGGTCGTCGGCGGCGGCGGTGGCTCGCTCGTCGTGGTGGGCGGTGGCGGGTCCGTCGTGGTGGGCGGTGGCGGGTCGGTCGTCGTCACCGGCGGCGGCGGGACAGTCGTGGTCGTGGTGGGCAACGGCGTCGTCGTGGTGGGCAACGGCGTGGTGGTGGTGGGCGGTGGGGTCGTCGTGGTGGGCAGCGGCGTGGTGGTGGTCGGGGTGGTGGGCGTCGGCATGTTGGACGGGCGGGGTGGGGTGGTCGTCGTCGTGGCCGGGCGAGCCACGCTGCCGGTGGTGGCCGAGGAGGAGCTCCTCGGCCGTGCCACGGTGAACGAGCCGGAGCCACGCGTGGTGGTCAGGCTCGGCGGCAGGATCGCCGCGACGTCCACAGCACCCGCGCGTTCGACGCTGACGGTGGGCTGTCCGGGCATGGCGGCCACGACCGTGGGGGCGTCGAGCTCCGCGGCCCTGACCTCGGGCGGTGCGGAGGTGCCGACGTCACCGAGTGACTCCAGGCCGTGGGTGGTGAAGTACTGCACCCAGTCCAGCACCGCCTCGACGTACCCGGCGGAGCCGCGGTAGGCGTAGACGGCCTCCTTGAGGCCGGTGGTGCTGGCGAGGCTTCGGCCGCCGTCGCAGAGGTGGCGCCCGACCGCGAGGGCCGCGTCGTAGACGTTCTGGGGGTCGGCCAGGCTGTCGCCGTCACCGTCGACCCCCACGGCCCACCACGTGTCGGGCAGCATCTGCATCAAGCCCATGGAGCGGTCCCACTCCTTGCTGCCGTCGAAGGACCCTCCGTCGGTGTCCGGGACCGCGGCCCGGGAGCCGCCGTCGAGCAGTGGTCCGTAGATCGGCGGGTCGAGGCGGTGGTCCGGCCCGACCGCCCGGCCCCCGGCCGAGCCGGACTCGACCTGACCGACGGCAGCCAGCACGACCGGCGTCAGGCCACACCCGGTGGGAACGGCTGAGGCGGCGAGGCTGTAGGCGTCCTTGAGCACGCGGCCGCGCTCGGCCGCGTAGGGGTCGGCGGATGCGGCGGGCGTGCCGTCCGGGGGGCGCGGGATCGAAGTGGCGCCCTCGTCCTGCCACACCCAGGGCCGGGCCTGAGGGGCAGACCCCTCGGCACTGCTGACTGGCTCTCCCTGGGGGATCTGGGTGATGACCAGCAGCGCGAACCCGGCGGCCGCGGCCACTGCAATCGCCGTCTGTCGCATGCTGCTCCCCTCCGAACGTCCGGCGCCCTTCCCATCCTGACCGTGCGGTCGGGGGGCAGGGGAAGGCATTGGGGCCAAGTTGACCCGAAGGGGCTACGCAGACGGGACGGGTCTAGAACGGTGGCTGTACGTCGATGGGCATCGTGCCTACGCCTTCGGCTGGAGTCGTCGACGAAGGGCGTCCCGCGGGGCCGGTTCTCGACGTCCGAGCCGATACGCTCGACACCGTGAGGCTGGTGATGGTCCCGGCCGGGCAGCGCGTCGGTGGGGCACGCCGATGACGCCGCTGGAGCGGGTGCGAGGGCTCTGCACGGCCTTCCCTGCCACCGAGGAGCGGACGAGCCACGGCGAGCCCACCTGGTTCGCCGGCGGCCGGAAGTCCTTCGTCATGTATGCCGACCACCACCACGACGACCGCGAGGCCTTCTGGGCGGCCGCGCCCGACGGTGCGCAGGAGGCGCTCGTCGCCGAGGACCCGACGCGCTACTTCCGCCCGCCCTACGTGGGCACCCGCGGCTGGGTGGGCGTCTACCTCGACGTCGCGGACGTCGACTGGGAGCGCGTCGAGGAGATCGTCGACGACGCCTGGCGCTCGGTGGCCCCGAAGCGCCTGATGGCCGAGCTCGACGAGGCGGCCGGGGCGCCCGCGGAGGGGCGCCAGGGCTCGCACTAGGGTCTGAGCGTGACACGCGCGACCGGCATCGGATCCTGGCCCGGCACCGACCTGCGCGAGGCGCTTCGCACGGTTCACGGCCTGCTCGCCGAGGAGGGCCTGCCCTACCTCCCTGAGGTGCCCGCACGCGGCCCCGGCGCCGACATGATCGGGCGGGCGGCCGGTCTGCTGGCCGACCTCGCCGTCGACCTGCAGCCGTCGGGATGGCGCTTCGTCGACCGTCCCGGCAGGGATGCGCAGCGCACCGCCTCCTTCTGGCGCCGCGACCTCGACGACCTCGCCGAGGTGTTCGACGGCTACGCGGGCGAGCTGAAGGTGGCCGTCGCCGGCCCGTGGACCCTCGCCGCCGGTGTGCGCCTCCACCGCGGCGAGCGGGCGCTCGCCGACGAGGGGGCGGTGCGCGACCTGGTGGAGTCGCTCGCCGAGGGGATCCGCAGGCACCTCGCCGACGTCGAGCGGCTGGTGCCCGGGGCCGCGGTGGTGCTCCAGGTCGACGAGCCGTCGCTGCCGGCCGTGCTGGCCGGGCGGCTGCCGACCGCCTCGGGCTACGGCCACCTGCGGCCGGTCGACCCGCAGGTCGCGCGGCAGGGCCTGGAGCAGGTGCTCGCCGCCGCGGGGGAGCGCGGCACGGTGCTGCACTGCTGCGACCCCGGCATACCGCTGCCCCTCCTGCGCTCGACGGGTGTCGGCGCCATCGCCCTCGACACGACCTCCCTGAACCCCGCCCGGTGGGAGTCGGTCGCGGCGACCGTCGAGGGCGGCACCACGCTGTATGCCGGGTGCCTGCCGACCGATGGCAGCGGCACCACCGCGGGGGCGTGGCGGCAGATCGTGCAGGCCTGGCAGAGAACGGGGTTACCGCTGTCAGGGCTCGCTGACATCGTGGTGAGCCCGGCCTGCGGACTGGCCGGGCTCACACCGGCGGGGGCCCGCGACGTTCAACGGTCGGCCGTCGAGGTGGCCAGAGAACTGTCCGAGCGAGCAGCGAGTTAGAGCCGAGAGCCGAGGAGCCCATGACGACCGCCGCACCCCCTGTCCTGCCGGTCCCGACAGTCAAGGTCGCGCGGGTGCCCTGGCAGGTGAAGTTCCTGCTCCTGGCGGGCATCTGGGGCTCGAGCTTCCTGCTCATGAAGATCGGGCTGCGCTCGCTGGCGCCCCTGCAGATCGCGAGCCTGCGCATCCTCGCCGGGGTGTCCGCGCTGCTCGTCCTGCTCTCCGTCACCCGCGGCACCCTCCCGCGGGGCCGCCGCGTCTGGGGCCACCTGATGGTGACCGGCTTCTTCCTCGGCACCCTGCCGTTCTCGCTCTTCGCGGCGAGCGAGGAGCGGGTCTCCTCGGCGCTCGCCGGCATCGGCAACGCGACGACGCCGCTCGCCACCGTGCTCTTCGGGCTGCTCCTGCTGCCGGCGGAGCGCCTGCCCGGGCGGAAGCTCGCGGCCGTGCTCGCGGGGTTCGTCGGGGTGCTCGTCATCCTCCAGCCCTGGCAGGCCCTCGGCCGCCCCGACCCGGTCGGGTTCGGCATGACCCTGGTGGCCGGCGCCTCCTACGGCGTGGGCTGGACCTACGTGCGCCGCAACCTCGCCAAGGCCGACCTCGGCGGACTGGCCATGCCCACCGCGCAGCTCCTCGCGTCGTCGGTGCAGATCGTCGCCGTGCTCCTGCTGTGGTGGGCGCTGAACCGCGACGGGTACGCCGCGCCCTGGTCGGTGCGGCCCGACGCCACCGCCGACTCCGCGCTGTGGCCGCTCCTGGCGGTGCTCGCCCTCGGCGTGGTCGGCACCGGCCTCGCCTACGTGCTGCAGTTCGACGTGGTGCGGGCGGCCGGCGCGACGGTCGGCGCCACCGTGACCTACCTGATCCCGGTGGTGTCCGTGGTGCTCGGTGTGGCGCTGCTGGACGAGCGGCTGGCCTGGCCGCAGGTGCTCGGCGCGGCGATCGTCCTCGGCTCCGCCGTCGTCATCGGCCTGCCGGCCCGACGCCGCACGTCCCCAGCCGGCTGACGGCACCTGCGCGCACGACTGCGCCACTGACCCAGCCAGCGGATCAGTGGCGCAGCCGGCGCAGCTCTCAGCGGGCGGCTCAGCCCTCGGTCGACGACCTCTGCTCGGCAGCGGCCTCCTCGGTGGCCTCCAGCCGAGCAGCCGCGGGCGCCTTGACCTCCCGCCGGAGGATCTTGCCCGTCGGTCCCTTCGGCAGTTCGTCCATGGTCCAGACCACCCGCGGGTACTTGTAGGCGGCGATCCGCTCCTTGACGAAGTCTCGGACGTCGTCGACGGTCGTGCCGGAGCCGGGCTTGAGGGCCACCGCGGCGCCGATCTCCTCGCCCATCAGCTCGTCCGGGATCGCGACGACCGCGGCCTCGAGCACATCAGGGTGCTGGTAGAGCACCTCCTCCACCTCGCGCGGGTACACGTTGAGGCCGCCGCGGATGATCATGTCCTTCTTGCGGTCGACGATCGTGTAGTAGCCGTCCTCGTCGACGGTGGCGAGGTCGCCGGTGCGGAACCACCCGTCGGGGATCGCCTCGGCGGTCGCCTCGGGCTTGTTCCAGTAGCCCTTCATGACGTTGTCGCCGCGGATCGCGATCTCCCCGACCTCGCCGACCCCCACGTCCCTGCCGTCGAGGTCGACCAGCTTCATCTCGCAGCCGGGGATGGCCCGGCCGATGGTGCCCGCCTTGGTGGGACGGTCGGGCATGTTGAACGAGGCGACCGGGGAGGTCTCCGACAGGCCGTAGCCCTCGAGGATCTGGCAGCCGAACTTCTCCTCGAAGGCCCGCATGACCTCGGCCGGCATGGCCGAGCCGCCCGAGACGCAGGTGCGCAGGCTGGAGGCGTCGGCGCTGTCCGCGCTCGGGTGGTGCAGCATCGCGGCATACATCGTGGGCACGCCCTGGAAGATGGTCACCTTGTCGCGCGCGACGACCTCGAGGGCCTTGGCGGGGTCGAACCGGGGGATGAGGGTCAGGGTGGCCCCGCAGACCGTCGCCGCGTTGAGGCCGCAGGTGAGTCCGAAGACGTGGAAGAGCGGCAGGCAGCCCATGACCACGTCGTCCGGGCCCATCTGCATGATGTCGGACGCCGAGCGCATCGCGTTCAGGTGCAGGTTGCTGTGCGTCAGCTCGGCGCCCTTGGGCTTCCCCGTCGTGCCCGACGTGTAGAG
The DNA here is from genome assembly GCF_029223115.1 of Knoellia sp. 3-2P3. NCBI lineage: Bacteria > Bacillati > Actinomycetota > Actinomycetes > Micrococcales > Intrasporangiaceae > Knoellia > Knoellia sp. 3-2P3. Next base: position 313,395 of record NZ_JARGZE010000003.1, on the reverse strand, counting down.
GATGACGGCGGTGTCGTCGTCGTCGCGGTCGACCGGTGCCAGCAGCGGCTCCCCGGGCGGGAGGTCCTCCTCGCTGGGCCCCATCGGCCCGCTCGCGATGACCTGGGTGCCGGGGTTGGCAGCGCCCTTGACGGCCTCCTGCATGAAGTCGGGCCAGACGAAGGAGAAGGACGCCCCGGAGTCGGTGAAGAAGTACTCGACCTCCTGGGCCTTGAGCAGCGGGTTCATCGGCACGACGATGCCGCCGGCGAGGAGGGTGCCGAAGAAGAGGATCGGGTAGGCGGGCACGTTGGGCAGGATCAGCGAGACCCGGTCGCCGGGTTTCAGCCCGGCCTCCCGCAGCGCCCCCGCCGCCCTGCCCGCCAGCTGGTGGAGCTGGCTCCAGGTCAGCTCGGCCGCGTCGAGCTTGATCGCCACCACGTCGGGGTGGCGCTCGGCGGTGCGGACGAGGTTGCTGGCGAGGTTGGTCATCGGGGCTCCTTCGCGTCGACGCTGACCGCGCCCATCTTGGTTGCTGGGCACGCGGGTTGGCTACCCATCGGTAGAAGCAGCTGTCGGAGGTCTGCGGCAGGATGGGCGCGTGAGCGAGATCGTGAGCGAGGTGCCGCAGGAGCTCCACCACGAGTGGGTCGACCTGGCCCAGAAGGCGGCGGAGGCGCAGTTCAACTACTACGTCAAGGACGCGCCGACGATCAGCGACGCCGAGTACGACGGGGTCATCCGGCGCCTGACGGAGCTGGAGGAGGCCTACCCCTCGCTGCGCACCCCCGACAGCCCGACCCAACAGGTGGGTGGCACCTTCTCCACCGACTTCGCGGCGGTCGACCACCTCGAGCGCATGCTCAGCCTCGACAACTGCTTCAGCCCCGAGGAGCTGGCGGCGTGGGCGGCCCGCGTCACCCGTGACGCCGGGGGCGCCGACTTCCACTACCTCAGTGAGCTGAAGATCGACGGGCTCGCCGTCAACCTCCTCTACGAGAACGGGCGGCTGGTGCGGGCGCTCACCCGCGGCGACGGCCGCACCGGCGAGGACGTCACCAACAACGTCCGGACCATCGAGCACATCCCGCACAGGCTCGCCGGCACCGACCACCCCGCCCGCGTGGAGATCCGCGGCGAGGTCTACTTCCCGCTCGAGGCCTTCGCCGACCTCAACGCCTCGCTCGTCGAGGCGGGCAAGGCGCCGTTCGCCAACCCGCGCAACTCGGCCGCGGGATCGCTGCGGCAGAAGGACCCCCGCGTCACGGCGAGCCGTCCGCTGCACATGCTGGTCCACGGCATCGGCTACCGCGAGGGCTTCGAGCTGACCCGGCAGTCGCAGGGGTACGAGCTGCTGGCGCAGTGGGGCCTGCCGGTCTCCTCGCACTACCGCGTGCTCGACACCGTCGAGCAGGTGCAGGAGTTCGTCACCTACTACGGCGAGAACCGGCACAGCGTCGAGCACGAGATCGACGGCATCGTCGTCAAGGTCGACGAGCTGGGGGTGCAGCGCGCGCTCGGCTCCACGTCCCGGGCGCCCCGGTGGGCGATCGCCTACAAGTACCCGCCCGAGGAGGTCAACACCAGGCTCCTCGACATCCAGGTCAACGTCGGGCGCACCGGCCGGGTCACCCCGTTCGGGGTCATGGAGCCCGTGGTCGTGGCCGGGTCCACCGTCGAGATGGCCACGCTGCACAACGCCCACGAGGTCAAGCGCAAGGGCGTGCTCATCGGCGACACCGTGGTGCTGCGCAAGGCCGGCGACGTCATCCCCGAGATCCTCGGTCCGGTCGTCGCGCTGCGCGACGGCAGCGAGCGCGAGTTCGTCATGCCGACCCACTGCCCCTCCTGCGGCACGAAGCTCGCCCCCCAGAAGGAGGGCGACAAGGACATCCGCTGCCCCAACGCGCGGTCTTGCCCCTCACAGCTGCGCGAGCGGGTCTTCGGCCTGGCCAGCCGTGGCGCGTTCGACATCGAGGCCCTCGGGTGGGAGGGCTCCATCGCCCTCCTCGAGTCCGGGGTCATCGACGACGAGAGCACGCTGTTCGGGCTGACCGAGCAGGACATCGCCCGGGTGCCGCTCTACACCCGCGCTGCCAAGAAGACCGACCCGCCGGAGACCGTCGTCGACGGCCGGGTCCTGTCCGCCAACGGCAAACGGCTCGTCGCCAACCTCGAGACCGCCAAGGAACAGCCGCTGTGGCGGGTGCTCGTCGGCCTGTCCATCCGGCACGTCGGGCCCACCGCGGCCCGGGCGCTGGCGCAGCACTTCGGGTCGATGGACGCCATCCGCGGCGCCAGCCGCGAGGAGCTGGCCGGGGTCGAGGGGGTCGGGGGAGTGATCGCCGACTCCGTGCGCGAGTGGTTCGACCTGCCCGAGAACGACTGGCACCTGCGCATCGTCGAGCAGTGGGCCAAGGACGGCGTCCGCATGGAGGACGAGCGCGACGAGTCGGTCGAGCAGACCCTGTCAGGTCTCACCGTGGTCGTCACCGGCTCGCTCGAGGGCTTCTCCCGCGACGAGGCCAAGGAGGCGATCCTGGCCCGCGGAGGCAAGGCGGCCGGCTCGGTCTCGAAGAAGACCGACTACGTCGTGGTGGGGGAGAACGCCGGCTCCAAGGAGGACAAGGCGCGCGAGCTCGGGCGCCCGATCCTCGACGAGGCCGGCTTCGTGCGGCTGCTCGAGACCGGCCGGCCGTGACCACCACCGAGGGCCACCTGCCGTGATCACGCCCGAGACCTACCTGCGCTACTGCGACGAGGCGCTGGTGGCCATGCGCGACATCGTGGTCGACCTCGGCGACGACCTCGCCAACCGGCGCCCCGACCTGCCCGGCGCCAACAGCCCGTTCGCGATCCTCACCCACTGCCTCGGCGTCTGCGGGCGCTGGGCCTCGACGGTGAACCTCGGCGAGGTCATCCCGCGCGACCGCGACGCCGAGTTCACCGCGACCGGCCGGGTCGCCGACCTCGCCGCCGACACCGACCGGCTGCGCGAGGCCTTCGCCGGGTGGGTCGCCGCTGCGCGGCCGGGTATGCCGCCGGTGAACCCGCCACCGGAGGACGACGCGCCGACCACCCAGGGCGAGGTGCTGCTCCACGTCTACGAGGAGCTCGCCCAGCACCGCGGGCAGCTGGAGGTCACCCGCGACCTGCTCCTCTCGACCGCCGGGTAGCGGAGGAGGTCGCCGGTTCGGGGGAGGGCTCCCGCTGCCGTAGGCTTGCTGTTCGTGGCAGTCGACTTCACCCAAGAGATCAAAGAGCTCCGCGCGACCATGGACTCGGTCCGCGGCGTCACCGACCTCGACGCCCTGCAGGCCCAGATCAGGGACCTGGAGGCCAAGGCGTCGGCGCCGGACCTCTGGGACGACCCCGACGCGGCCCAGCAGGTGACGTCGGCGCTCTCGCGCGCCAACGCCGAGCGCGACCGCGTGGTGGGCATGGACTCCCGCATCGACGACCTCGAGACCCTGGTCGAGATGGGCACCGAGGACGGCGGCGACGCCGAGACGATCGCCGAGGCCGAGCGCGAGCTCGTGGCCATCAAGAAGGCCCTCGGCGAGCTCGAGGTGCGCACGCTGCTCTCCGGCGAGTACGACGAGCGCGAGGCGGTCGTCACCATCCGCGCCGGTGCCGGCGGCGTCGACGCGGCAGACTTCGCCGAGATGCTGATGCGCATGTACCTGCGCTGGGCCGAGCGGCACGGCTACCCGACGAAGGTCATGGACACCTCCTACGCCGAGGAGGCCGGCCTGAAGTCGGCCACCTTCGAGGTCAACATCCCCTACGCCTACGGCAACCTCTCCGTCGAGGCCGGCACCCACCGCCTCGTGCGGATCAGCCCGTTCGACAACCAGGGCCGGCGCCAGACCAGCTTCGCGGCGGTCGAGGTCATCCCGCTCATCGAGCAGACCGACCACATCGAGATCCCCGAGAACGAGATCAAGGTCGACGTCTTCCGCTCCTCGGGTCCCGGCGGCCAGAGCGTCAACACCACCGACTCGGCGGTCCGCATGACGCACATTCCCACCGGCATCGTCGTCTCGATGCAGAACGAGAAGTCGCAGATCCAGAACCGCGCGGCGGCGCTGCGCGTCCTCCAGTCCCGGTTGCTGCTGCAGCGCCAGGCCGAGGAGGCCGCCGAGCGCAAGGAGATGGCCGGCGACGTGAAGGCCAGCTGGGGCGACCAGATGCGCTCCTACGTCCTGCAGCCCTACCAGATGGTCAAGGACCTGCGCACGGAGCACGAGGTCGGCAATCCCAGCGCGGTCTTCGACGGCGACATCGACGACTTCATCGAGGCGGGCATCCGCTGGCGCAAGGAGCAGCAGAAGGCGAACGCCTGACCCCGGTCTCGTCCACTCGGTCACAACGCAACGCCGAGGGGGCCGGGCTGCCGGGTTTGCGGTGATCCGCGACCTATCCTCGACGATGCCCCCCGCGTGGCCCACGGTCCCCCAATGACCTCAGGGACAGGCAGGGGTGCCGCCGAAGTCCCCGAGCCGTGAAGGCCGTCAGCCCGCATGATCCGTTTCGAGCACGTCACCAAGGTCTACCCGCGCTCCTCGCGCCCTGCGCTGCACGACATCAACCTCGAGGTGAACCGCGGCGAGTTCGTCTTCGTCGTCGGGCAGTCCGGCTCGGGCAAGTCCACCCTGTTGCGCCTGGCGCTGCGGGAGGAGCAGGCGACCAGGGGCTCGGTGCTGGTCGCCGGCCATGAGCTCGGGCGCCTGCCGCACCGCAAGGTGCCCCGCCTGCGCCGGGAGATCGGCACGGTGTTCCAGGACTTCCGCCTGCTGCCGAACAAGACCGTCTACCAGAACGTCGCGTTCGCGCTCCAGGTGCTCGGCAAGTCCAGCCACGCCATCCGACAGGTCGTGCCCGAGACCCTCGAGATGGTGGGACTCGCCGGCAAGGAGAAGCGCTTCCCCCACGAGCTGTCCGGCGGCGAGCAGCAGCGCGTCGCCATCGCCCGGGCCTTCGTGAACAAACCGGCGATCCTGCTCGCCGACGAGCCCACCGGCAACCTCGACCCCACCAACAGCCTCGAGATCGTGCGGCTGCTCGACAGGATCAACCGGACCGGCACCACGATCGTCATGGCCACCCACGATGACGACATCGTCGACCAGCTGCGCAAGCGGGTCGTCGAGCTCGCGGGCGGCGAGGTCATCCGCGACGAGAACAAGGGCGTGTACGGCGCGGCGCGCTGACCGCCGCCCCGCACAGGACCCGCGCACCGGCACACCAAAGACACCCGAGCACACGAGAGACCCCACTGATGCGACTGCAGTTCATCCTCAGCGAGATCTGGATCGGTTTCCGGCGGAACCTGTCCATGGCCATCTCGGTGGTGCTGGTGACCATGGTCTCGATGTACCTGCTCGGCCTCGGACTGCTCGCCCAGCGCCAGGCCGACACCTTCAAGGGCTACTGGTACGACCGCGTGCAGGTGACGATCTTCATGTGCACCGAGGACTCCGGTGAGCCCGCCTGTGACAAGAAGGCGGTCACCGAGGAGCAGAAGAACGCGATCAAGGCCCAGCTCGACCAGATGCGGCCGCTCGTGAAGAACGTCTACTACGAGTCCGAGCAGCAGGCGTTCGACCGGTTCCAGAAGCAGTTCCGCAACAGCCCGCTCGCCGGCAACGTCCGGGTCGGCGACATCCCGCAGAACTTCCGGGTCCAGCTGAGCGACCCGACCAAGTACGAGGTCATCGTCAGCTCCTTCGAGGGCGCGCCGGGCGTCGGGACGGTCCAGGACCAGAAGAAGGTGCTCGACAAGTTCTTCAAGGGCATCAACTACATCACCATCTTCTCCTTCGTCCTCGCGGCGCTGATGGTGCTCTGCGCGGTGCTGCTGATGGCGACGACGATCCGGCAGGCGGCGTTCAGCCGGCGGCGGGAGACGGGGATCATGAAGCTGGTCGGCGCGTCGAACTTCACGATCCGGTTCCCGTTCATGATGGAGACGCTCATCAGCGCCCTGCTCGGCGCCGCCGCGGCGACCGGCCTGCTGTGGGCGACGGCCAACTACGGCTTCAACCGGTACCTCAACCAGCTCATCCTCGACCAGGCGTTCATCGGCGTCTCCGACGTCTGGGCGATCACGCCGTGGATGGCTGCCGGTGTCGCCGTGCTCTCCATCGGCACCTCCTGGGTCACGCTGTGGCGCTACCTGCGCGTCTGACCCGCCCGGCCCGAGTGGCCGTCCACGCGGGGGAGCGCTCGGACGAAGGGGCCGGATCCGACCCCAATGCACCCAAACCGATGGTGTCTGTGTTACCAATGTGGCCTATGAGTGCGAACCAGCCCCGCCGCGCCATGCCCGGACGCGTGCGCCTGCTGACGGCGGGCACCGCGCTCGCCTGCGCCTTCACGCTCATGTCGCCGCCGCTGGGGGCCACGGCGGCCGACCCCAAGGACCAGAAGCGCAAGGTCGACCGCGAGATCGCCCAGCTCAAGGAGGACCTGCACGAGACGTCGGCGGACCTCTCGGCGGCCTACATCGCGCTGCGCCGCACGCAGGCGGCGCTCCCGGCCGCCCAGGCGAAGCTCGACAGGGCCAACGCCGCCCTGGCCAAGGCGGACCAGCACAACGACGCGATGGCCCTCGCCCTGCAGGTGGCCCGGGCCAACGAGGCACGCGCCGTCGACGCCCTGGCCAGGACCGACGCCGAGATCGCCGACACTCGCGCGCGGGTGGCCCACTTCGCCGCCCAGATGTACCAGGACCAGGGGATGGGCCAGCTGTCGGTGGCGCTCAGCGCGACCAGCCCCGACGACTTCGCCACGAAGATCGCGATGGCCGACACGGTCATGAGCGTGCAGAACAAGTCGCTGGACCGACTCTCGACGGTGCAGGCCGCCGCCACGGCGCAGAAGGCCCACGTCGAGGCCCTGCGCCGCGACAGCGCCCGCGCCAAGGTGGCCGCCGAGAAGGCGCTCAAGGCGGCGGCGGGTGCCCGCGCACAGGCGTCGGCCGCCAAGGTGCAGCTCGATCGCCTCGCCGCGCAGCAGAAGGCCCAGGCCGCCAGGGTGGCCGCCCGCAAGGCCGCCGAGCAGCGCAGGCTCACCGGCATGCAGGCGGAGTCCAACCGCCTCAAGAAGGTGCTCGCCGCCAGGGCCCGCGCCGCCAAGATCGCCGCAGCGCGCGCCCGGGCCGCCCGCGAGGCGGCCGCCCGGGCCGCCGCCCGCAAGGCCAAGCGCCGCTACGTGCCGCCCCCGCCCCCGGCGGCGAAGCCCTCGGGCGGTTTCCTCTCCGCCCCCAGCAACGCCCCGGTGTCCTCCGAGTACGGCATGCGCTACCACCCGGTGCTGAACTACTGGCGCCTGCACGCCGGCCGTGACTACGCCAACAACTGCGGCACCCCGATCTTCGCAGCGGCCTCGGGCACGATCATCTCCGCGGGTGTCGCCGGCGGCTACGGCAACCAGCTGGTGGTCGACCACGGCGTGCACAGCGGCGTCTCCCTGGTGACGACCTACAACCACCTGTCGGACTTCGCCCGCACGGGCGGCCACGTCGGCCGTGGCCAGGTCATCGGCTACGCCGGCACCACGGGCACCTCCACCGGCTGCCACCTGCACTTCGAGACCCGCGAGGACGGAAACCCCGTCGACCCGCGCAAGTGGCTCTGACCCCGGCCTGAGAACGGCGCAGCGGCAGCAGGCCACGAACAGGTAGCGTGGCCCCGCACGGCACACCGCTGTGCACGCAGGACGCGAGAGCAGAGGCAGGACAGGGCAGTGGCCAAGGAGCAGGGGCGCAAGCTCGTTGCGAGCAATCGCAAGGCGCGCCACGACTACCTCATCGAGGACACCTACGAGGCGGGCGTCGTGCTCACCGGCACCGAGGTGAAGTCGCTGCGCATGGGCCGGGTCTCCCTCGTCGACGGCTACGCCACCTTCTACGGCGACGAGCTGTGGCTCGAGGGCGTGCACATCCCCGAGTACCTGAACGGGACGTGGACCAACCACACCCCAAGGCGGCGGCGCAAGCTGCTGCTCAACCGGGTGGAGCTGGACAAGCTGGCGGCCAAGACCCGTGAGAGCGGGCACACGATCGTGCCGCTCTCGCTGTACTTCAAGGACGGCCGCGCGAAGGTGGAGATCGCCCTCGCCAAGGGCAAGAAGGCCTACGACAAGCGGCACGCCCTGCGCGAGAAGCAGGACCAGCGGGAGGCCCAGCGCGCGCTGCACTCCCGAGGGCGGGACCACTGAGGGTGCGCGCAGCGGGGGGATCGCCGGGCCACAGCCCGGCCGGTGTGCCGCGGGTGCGCCGTGGCGGGGTGCGGTTCGGTGCCGTGCTGGCCCTCGTGCTCGCGGTGGCCGCGCTCGTGGCGGGCCCCGCGTCAGCGCTCCCGGCCGACGACAGGGCGACCCGCTTCCACGTCGACTTCGAACTCAACGCCGACGGCTCGGTCGACGTCACCGAGAACATCACGTGGCAGTTCCCCAGCGGGGAGGAACGCCACGGCATCGAGCGACTCATCAAGGTGCGGGCCGGCTACCAGGACCGCGGGGACACCTACCGGGTCTACGAGATGAGCAACGTCTCGGCGCAGTCACCGAGCGGGGCACCCGACGACGTCTCCGTCACCACGTTCGGTGCCTTCGACCGCATCCGCGTGGGCGACCCCGACCGCACCGTCTCCGGCACCCAGACGTATGTCGTGCGCTACACCCTCGCCGACTACCTGAACGGTTTCGACGACCACGCCGAGTTCTACTTCAACCTGGTGGACCCCTCGAACGAGGACACCTACGAGAACGTGTCGGCGACGGTCCACGGACCCGCACCGGTCGACCGCACGGACTGCTTCTTCGGCGAGCTGGGGTCGACGCAGCGCTGCAGCTCGACGCCGGGGGAGACGGCCCAGTTCTCGGCGGGCACGGTGCCGCCGCAGCAGGGCGTCTCGATCCTGGCGTCCCTGCCCCGCACCGCGTTCGGCGCGCTCGAACCCGCCCTGCGGGAGGGTGCGGTGACCGAGGACGGGACGGTGGTCACCTCCAGCACCGCCCGGGCGCTCGGTGCGCTCAGCATCGGGGCCGGCGTGGCCCTGCCCGTGCTCGCCACCGCGCTCATGGGCTACCTCGTCTGGAGCCGCGGCCGCGACGAGCAATACGCCGGGATCACCCCGGGGCTGAGCCCGGGCGTCGGCCAGCAGCACCAGGTGGTGCGGGGCCGGACCGCGCCCGTCGCCGTGCAGTTCACGCCACCCAAGGGTGTGCAGCCCGGCATGCTCGGCACGATCGTCGACGAGCACGCGAACACCGTGGACGTCGCCGCGACGGTCGTCGACCTCGCCGTGCGCGGCCACCTGAGGCTCGAGGAGACCGAGAGCGGCCTGTTCGGCCGCACCGACTGGCGCCTGACCCGCACGGCGAGCACCCGCGAGGGGGAGGCGGCCCTCCACCCGTACGAGATCAGGCTGCTCGAGGGCATCTTCTCGAGCAGTGACGACGTGCTCCTGTCCGGGCTCAAGAACCGCTTCAAGCCCACGCTCGAGAGCGTGCAGGCCGGCATGTACGACGAGGCGGTGCGCCGCGGCTGGTTCCGCCGGTCGCCCGAGGCCCAGCGCAGGGTCTGGACCGGCCTGGGTACGTTCATGGTCTTCGGCGGCGTCCTCGCCACCTTCTGGTTCGGCTCCGGGCTGTCGGCCCTGCTGGCCGGGAGCGGGTTCCCGGTGTCGCCGGCAGCAGTGCTCGCGGGCGGCGTGGTCGTGGCGGGCGGCATCTTCTGGCTGCTCGGCCGGCGGATGGCGGCCCGCACCGCCGAGGGCAGCGCCGTGCTGGCGCAGTCGCTCGGCTTCCGGGAGTACCTCGTGAGGGCGGAGGCCTCCCAGATCCGCTGGGAGGAGGCCCAGGACATCTTCAGCCGCTACCTGCCCTACGCCATCGTCTTCGGGGTGGCCGAGAAGTGGGCCGAGACCTTCGAGCAGGTGGCTGCCGCCGCGGCGGCAGCCGGGCACACCGTGGCGTCGCCGTGGTGGTACAGCGGGCCGCACGGCTTCGGCAGCTTCAGCAACCTGGCGTCCGGGATGGACTCCTTCGCCACGAGCGCCGGTGGCACCTTCACCAGCACCCCGGGCTCGTCGGGCACTAGCGGGTTCTCCGGCGGTGGCGGGTTCTCCGGCGGTGGCGGAGGCGGCAGCTCCGGCGGCTCCTGGTAGGTCCTGTTGCGCGCGAAGGGGCCGGGTCCACGCGGACCCGGCCCCTCGGCATACGGCTGGTCAGTTCTTGAAGGCGTCCTTGACCTTCTCGCCGGCCTGCTTCAGGTCGGCCTTGGACTGGTCCATCTGGCCCTCGGCCTCGAGACGCTCGTCGTCGGTGGCCTTGCCGGCGGCCTCCTTGGCCTTGCCCTGCATGTCCTCAGAGGTGTTCTCGATCTTGTCGCCGAGTCCCATGGCACTCTCCTTCGAGCTCGTCCGGTTTCTGGTCGGCGCCGGGCCCTCGTGGAGCCGGCGCCACCGCCACGTTAACCGCGAACCGGACGAACGGCTCGTCGAGACCGCGGCGGTCAGCCCACGACGAGCAGGAGGTCACCGCCCTCGACCTGCTGCTGCGACCCGATGGCGAGCCGCTTGACCGTGCCTCCCACCGGGGTCGTGATGCTGGCCTCCATCTTCATCGCCTCGATGGTGGCCACGACGGCCCCGGCCTCGACCGTGGCACCCTCCTCGACGGCGAGGCTGACCACCCCGGCGAACGGCGCCGCGACCTGCCCCTTGTCGGACGGGTCGGCCTTCTCGGCGGCCCGCACCTGCACCGCCACGGACTCGTCGCGCACCTGCACCGGGCGCAGCTGCCCGTTGAGGGTGCACATCACCGTGCGCATGCCGCGCTCGTCGGCGTCCGAGACCGCCTGCAGGCTGAGCAGCAGGCGCTTGCCCGGCTCGAGGTCGACCTCGTGCTCGACGCCGATCTCGAGCCCGTGCAGGAACTCGCGGGTGCCGAGGACGGCGAGGTCGGAGTACGCCTCGCGCGAGCGCGCGAAGTCCTTCGTCGGGCCGGGGAAGAGGAGCCGGTTGAGGGTCTGGCGTGGCTGGAGCCGCAGCGCCTCCTCGTCCTCGGGGGACAGCTCGGTCACGCGCGGCTTGGCCGTGCGGCCCTGGAGGGCCTTGGTGCGGAACGGCTCCGGCCACCCGCCGGGCGGGTCGCCGAGCTCGCCGTTGAGGAAGCCGATGACCGAGTCGGGGATGTCGTATGCCGTGGGGTCGGCCTCGAAGTCGTCCGGGTCGGCACCGGCGCCCACCAGCGCCAGGGCGAGGTCGCCCACGACCTTCGAGCTGGGGGTCACCTTGACGATGTTGCCGAGGATCCGGTTGGCCGCGGCATACGTGTCCTCGATGGACTCGAAGCGCTCGCCGAGGCCGAGGGCGATGGCCTGCTGACGCAGGTTCGACAGCTGGCCGCCGGGGATCTCGTGGGTGTAGACGCGTCCGGTGGGGGAGGGCAGCCCGGACTCGAACGGCGCGTAGAGGTGGCGCACGGCCTCCCAGTAGGGCTCGAGATCGCAGACGGCCTGCAGGTCGAGCCCGGTCGCCCGGTCGGTGCCGTCGGTGGCCGCGACCAGCGCCGACATCGGCGGCTGGCTCGTGGTGCCCGACATGGAGGCGCTCGCCACGTCGACCGCGTCGACGCCGGCGTCGATGGCAGCCAGCAGCGTGCCGAGCTGGCCACCCGCGGTGTCGTGCGTGTGCAGGTGCACGGGCAGGTCGAACCGCTCGCGCAGTGCGGTCACCAGTGTCCTGGCGGCCGGTGCCCTCAGCAGGCCGGCCATGTCCTTGATGGCGAGGACGTGGGCGCCCGACTCGACGATCTGCTCGGCGAGGCGCAGGTAGTAGTCGAGCGTGTAGAGCTTCTCGCCGGGGCTGGTGAGGTCGCCGGTGTAGCACAGGGCCACCTCGGCCACCGCCGTGCCGGTGTCGCGGACCGCCTCGATCGCCGGGCGCATCTGGCCCACGTCGTTGAGGGCGTCGAAGATGCGGAAGATGTCGATGCCCGTGCGGGCGGCCTCGTGGACGAAGACGTCGGTCACCTTCGTCGGGTACGGGGTGTAGCCGACGGTGTTGCGTCCGCGCAGGAGCATCTGCAGCGGCAGGTTGGGCATGGCCTCGCGGAGGGCGGCGAGGCGGTCCCAGGGGTCCTCGGAGAGGAACCGCAGCGCGACGTCGTAGGTGGCGCCGCCCCAGGCCTCCACGCTGAGCAGCTGCGGCGTCATCCGGGCGACGTGCGGGGCGACGTGCAGCAGGTCGCGGGTGCGGATCCGGGTCGCGAGCAGCGACTGGTGGGCGTCGCGGAAGGTGGTGTCCGTGACGGCGACGGCGGCCTGCTCGCGCAGCGAGCGGGCGAAGGCCTCCGGGCCCTGGCGCAGCAGGCGGTCGCGCGCCCCGGGCGGCGGGGGGACCTCGCGGTCGAGCGGGGGCAGCTTGCCGCGCGGCGAGACCCGGGTGCGGGCGGGGCCGTGCGGCTGGTTGACGGTCACCTCGGCGAGGTAGGTGAGCAGCTTCGTGCCGCGGTCGGCCGGCACGCGGGCCGTGCGCAGCTCGGGCCGCTCGTCGATGAAGGAGGTGCTCAGGCGCCCGGCCTGGAAGTCCGGCTCCTCGAGCAGGGCCTGCAGGAACGGGATGTTGGTGGTCACGCCGCGGATGCGGAACTCGGCCAAGGCCCTCCGGGCCCGTCGCACCGCGGTGGGGAAGTCCGCCCCGCGGCAGGTGAGCTTGACCAGCATGGAGTCGAAGTGCGCGCCGATCTCGGCGCCGACGAAGACGGTTCCGCCGTCGAGGCGGACGCCGGCACCACCAGCGGAGCGGTAGGTCGTGACCCGGCCGGTGTCGGGCCGGAACTCGTTGGCCGGGTCCTCGGTGGTGATCCGGCACTGGAGCGCGGCGCCGCGGATCCGGAGCCGGTCCTGCGACAACCCGAGGTCGGCCAGGGTCTCGCCGCTGGCGATGCGCAGCTGGGCGCCCACGAGGTCGACGTCGGTGATCTCCTCGGTGACCGTGTGCTCCACCTGGATGCGGGGGTTCATCTCGATGAAGACGTAGCGGCCGTCCGGGGCGAGGAGGAACTCGACCGTGCCGGCGTTGACGTAGCCGATCTCGCGGGCGAAGGCGACGGCGTCGGCGCAGATGCGCTCCCGCAGCTCGGGGTCGAGGTTGGGGGCGGGTGCGATCTCGACGACCTTCTGGTGCCGTCGCTGCACGGAGCAGTCGCGCTCGAAGAGGTGGATGACGTTGCCGGCGGCGTCGGCGAGGATCTGCACCTCGATGTGGCGGGGGCTGACCACGGCCTCCTCGAGGAACACGGTCGGGTCGCCGAAGGCCGACTCGGCCTCGCGCATGCACGCCTCGATGGCCTCGCGGAGGTCGTCGGCGCGCTCCACCCGGCGCATGCCGCGGCCGCCCCCACCGGCGACGGCCTTGACGAAGACCGGGAAGCCGATCTCGCGGGCGGCGGCCTCGAGGGCGTTGACATCGGTGCCCGGCTCCGCGCTGCGCAGCGTGGGCAGCCCGGCCTTCTTCGCCGCAGCGATGGCTCGCGCCTTGTTGCCCGTCAGGTGGAGCACACTCGCCGGGGGGCCCACGAACGTGATGCCGTGGGCGGCGCACTCCTCGGCGAGGTCGGGGTTCTCGCTGAGGAACCCGTAGCCGGGGTAGACGGCGTCCGCGCCGGCGTCGACGGCCGTGCGGACGACCGCCCGGGGGTCGAGGTAGGCGCGCACGGGGTGTCCCTGCTCGCCGATCTGGTAGGCCTCGTCGGCCTTGAGGACGTGCTCGGACTTGCGGTCCTCGTAGGGGAAGACGGCGACGGTCTTGGCCCCGAGCTCGGTGGCGGCTCGGAATGCGCGGACGGCGATCTCGCCACGGTTGGCGACGAGGACCTTGCTGAACACGGGGGACCTCCGGGGGCTCGGCGAGCGTGCCTTCGGAATCCTAGTGAGGTATTTCGCCACGTGAGATGTCGAGACCGCGATGCGGACCGGGTCGCCTCGTCGGAAAGGACGGCGCTCTCTGCGCGAAATGGCGTAGAACGCAGGCCCATCGACTCTGGGGGCACGTTACCGGCCAGTAGAGGCTGGTAGTGGACCGAGAGCCGCCGTGCGGCACTGGCCACCCAGGGCTCCCGGCCCACGGTGCCGTCCGGCACCGGTCGTTGGGAAGGGGGCGTCATGAGAGAAGGACAGACCGCCCCGGCGGTCTTCACGTTCCACCTGACACGCCAGGTCGTGCTGGTGGCGCTGCTCGGGGTCGTCGCGATCGTGGTGGGGCTGCTGGCCCCGCTGTCGGCGCGGGCCGGGGACAACCAGGGAGGCGGGGTCGACCCCAGCGCCAAGCCCTGGATCTGCCACCCGGTGGAGGGTGCCGGTGAGACCGGCGACGGCTGGAATCTGGTCGACCCGGACAAGGACTCCTCGCACATCGACGAGGCGACCGGGGTCGGCCAGCACGCCCGCAAGGACGGCAGCACCGACAGGTATGCCGTGTGGAACGGCACCTCGTGGACGTGCCGGGGTGGGCCGACCAGCCCGACGACGGGGACGACGTCCGAGCCGAGCGAGACGACGTCAGAGCCGACGGAGACCGCCACGGAGCCGACCGGGACGACGAGCACCGAGGCACCGGAGACGGGTGCCACCGAGCCGCCGACCACCTCCACCAGCCCGGCACCTTCGGGGACCCCGCAGGAGGCCGCCAGTGAGGCGCCGACGACTCCCGGCCGCGCTGCGCCGGAGATGGGCACGGTTGAGGAGAACGTCGTGCCCAGGGCCCAGACCGACGGTGCCGACCTGGTCGGCGCCGGTGGGGGGCAGGCTGGCCGGACCGGCCTGCAGGCGACGCTCGTTGGTGCCGGGGTGCTGCTGCTGGTCGCCAGCGGTCTGCTGTCGGCGCGACGGCAGCGGGCGCAGGAGTAGCCGGCGGTGAGGGTCGGCCGGCACCGCTCGTCCGGTGGCAGGACTGCCGCCGCCACGGCCCTGGTGGCGGCGGCAGCGGCCCTGCTGGCCACCTCCCCGCTGCAGCTGCGCGCCCGCACCGAGCCCACCGGCATACCGGTTGCCGCGCCGACCGCCGGGGCCGCCACGGTGGCTCCGGCGCCGCCACCGTCCTTCTCCCGGCCGGCGGAGGAGTCGAGGACCTTCGTGCCCCAGAGCCCGCCGACCGTGGTCGAGGCGCCGTCGATCGCCCTCCGCGCCACGGTGAGCCCGTACACGGCGGCCGAGGTCGCGGCGAACGGCGGAGCGGTCGAACCCACCACGCTGTGGACGGTGTCGTGGTGGACCGGCGGCGGGACGCCGGGGAGCCACGCCGACAACACGGTCTACCTGTACGGCCACACCTGGCGGGAGCCGGCGGTCTTCAACCGCATCAAGGAGCTCGAGAAGGGCGCGTCGGTCTTCCTGGCCACGCGCACCGGACGCCTGGAGTACGTCGTGGAGGGAACCTTCACCGTGGCCAAGCAGGCGCTCGACGACCACCCGGCGGTCCGTGCGGCGCGGCCGGGGCGCCTCGTGCTGATCGGCTGCTACCGGGAGACCGGGCTCGAGGACGACACGACGCACAATGTCGTGGTCACCGCCCAGCTCGCCGGTGCCTGAGGGCCGTCCCGGTGCCGGCCCGGAGGGTCACCCCTGTGACCTATCGGGGCTGAGCCGGTCGTAGAACGAATGCCTCTGTGCCTGTTTCGCGACCCCCGCGGAGCCTGAGTGGTGGGCCGAGTGCCGCCGGAGCGGCGTCCAGGCCGCCCAGGGCCCCGGTCCCGGTGCCGTGCACCGGTCGTCTCGGAAAGGGGGACGTCATGCACAACCATCAGGCCACCCCGGTGGTCTACAGATTCCGTCCCACACGCGCAGCGCTGACAGCTGGGCTCGCGGGACTCATCGCCGTCGCCTTCGGTCTCATCGCGCCGCTGTCGGCGCAGGCCGGCGGGCCAGGCGGAGGTGACAGCGGCACGCAGGGGGCCTGCTACGCAGGCGACCGCAACAACGACAAGGCGGGCTACAACGCCTCCACGCAGGCCGGCGACCCCGGGAGCTGCGAGGACAAGGCGGACAAGGGAAAGCCGAGCCACAGCACGACCTACTCCGACAACGCGGAGGACAAGGACAAGCCGAAGTCGCACCCGACGACGGAGACCAAGGCGTCGGACGAGGCCACGGATGACAAGAACGGGGCCAAGGACGACAAGGACAAGGCGACGTACGACGAGCACGACAAGGCGACGTACGACGAGCACGACAAGGCGACCTCCGACAAGGAGGACCACGACAAGGCCAAGGACGAGAAGTCCGAGGACGACAAGACCAAGGACGAGAAGGCGACCCACGACGAGGAGGACCGCGACAAGGCCAAGGACGACAAGGCGACCCATGAGGAGGACCACGACAAGGCCAAGGACGACAAGAAGGACGAGGACGAGGCCAGGCACGAGGACGACCGCGACAAGGCCAAGGACGACAAGAAGGACGAGGACGAGGCCAGGCACGAGGACGACCGCGACAAGGCCAAGGACGACAAGGACGACAAGGACGACAAGGAGGACGAGGAGGAGACCAGGACTCAGACGGCCACCGAGACGGTCACCGAGACCGCCACAGTGACCGAGAGCCCGGACACCGGGGCCTTCACGCCGCCCGCGAGCGAGCCAGCGGCAGCGCCGGGACCCCCGCAGGAGGCCGCCAGCCTCCCGAGCCAGCCCCCGGCAGGTCAGGCGGAGGTCGGCGCGCTCGCCGGGAACGTGGTGCCCCAGGCTGCGACCGACGGGGCCGGCCTCGTGGGAGAGGACGACGGCTGGAGCAGCGCGCAGTCCGCGCTGGTCGCTGTCGGTGCCTTCCTGCTCATAGCCGCTGGGCTGCTCTCGCTCCGGCGCCGCACGAACAGCTGAGGCGTCTCCGGGCAGCCAGCCCGTGGACAACGACCAGCCCATGAGGACGAGCAGGCACCGGCCACGCGGCCGGACTGCCGCCGCCACCCTCCTGGTGGCGGCGGCAGTCGCCCTGCTCGCCGTCATTCCGCTGCGCCTGCGGGAGCAGGCCGAGTCCGCCGACACACGCGCGGCCGGGGCGGTGAGGACGGCCGGTGTGGCGTCTGCTCCGCCCGCCGCGCCGCCGTCCTCCCCTCGGCCAGCGGCCACGTCCCGCCCGTTCGTCCCGCCGAGCGCCCCTCGCGTGCTCGAGGCGCCCTCTATCGGGCTCGCCGCCAAAGTCACCCCGTACACCCCTGAGCAGGTCGCCGAGCAGGGCGGAGCCGTGGATCCCTCAAGCTTGTGGGCGGTCGCCTGGTGGACCGGAGGCGGCACGCCCGGCAGCCACGCCGACAACACCGTGTACCTCTACGGGCACACCTGGAAGGAGCCGGCCGTCTTCAACCGCATCAAGGAGCTCGAACCGGGGGAGCCGGTGTTCGTGACGACCCGCACGGGCCGCCTGCGCTACGTCGTCGACGACGTGTTCACCGTCGACAAGATCGCCCTCACCGACCACCCCACCGTCGTGGAGCGCAGACCCGGCCGCCTCCTGCTCCTCGGCTGCTACCGGGAGACCGGCCGTGAGGAGCACACCACACGCAACGTCGTGGTCGTCGCCCACCTGGGAACCGGTTCCTAGTCCTCCTGCAGGAGCGCAGGCCGACCCCTTTCACCCTTCTGTCCTACGCAGATAGCTGCAGGACGCCCTACCGCCGATGTGTCTGTGTCTCATCCCTCCGTGGGCAGACGCTGGGCACGGTCAATGGCCACGTCGTGGCCAGGGGCGCGCGGGGCGTCGCGGTGGCGCCGCGCCAGCAGTTGTCTACGAAAAGAGGGGTGCCATGCAGGACTCAAGGGCCACAGCCGTGGTCTACGCGTTCCGTCCCACACGCCCGGCCTTGCTCATCGGGCTGGTGGGACTCATCGCGCTCGTGCTGGGGTTCGTCTCGCCTGCCCAGGCAAGCGGGAACTCCGGACAGGGCGGCAACGACGACAAGCCGTGGATCTGCCACCCCGTCGAGGGCAACGGCGAGCTCGGCAACGGGTGGAACCTGATCGACCCGGACAAGGCCTCCCGTCACATCGACGAGAAGACCGGCAAGGGGATGCACACCCGCAAGGACGGGAGCACCGACCGGTATGCCAAGAAGGTGGACGGCAAGTGGGTCTGCAAGGACCGTGACGACGACGATGACGACGACGGCGGCAAGGACGACGACGACAAGCGGTGGGTCTGCCACCCGGTCGAGGGCAAGGGCGAGCTCGGCAACGGGTGGAACCTGATCTACCCGGACGACGCCTCCCGCCACATCGACGAGGAGACCGGCAAGGGGATGCACACCCGCAAGGACGGGCGCACCGACAAGTACGCCAAGAAGGTGGACGGCAAGTGGGTCTGCAAGGACCGTGACCGCGACGACGACGATGACGACGACAAGGAGACGCCGAAGCCCACCGAGACGAGCACGCCGACGCCGAGCACGCCGCCGACGACTCCGGAGAGCCCCGACACCGGCGCCACCCCGCCGGCCACGAGCAGCCCGACCGTGCCCGAGGAGGCTCCGGTCGAGCCCGAGGTGGGTGCACTGCCGCCCAACGTGGTCCCCGCTGCCCAGACGGATGGCGCTGACCTGCAGGGTTCCTACCAGCCGCAGCCTGGGCTCGTCGGCGCCGGTGCCCTGCTGATGCTGGCCGCCGGCCTGCTGTCCCTCCGGCGCCGGGCCACCGAGTAGTCCAGCCCTTGCCGTGAGAGCACGCGTGAAGCGGCGCTACGGCCGCACGGCCGCCGTCACCGTCCTGGTGGCGGCGGCCGTCGCGCTGCTCGGCATCAGCGCGCCTCAGGTGCGCCTGGCCTTCGGGCTGGAGCCGAGCACCTCGGCGCCCGGTCCGGAGCGGGCGGCAGACGAGGTGACCGACGGCCTGGCGGCCGGTTCGGCACCCGCGCCGCCGCAGTCCTTCTCGCGCCCCGCGGACGAGTCGCGCCCGTTCGTGCCGCCGAGTGCGCCACGTCTGCTCGAGGCGCCTTCCATCCGGCTGAGGGCGGACGTCACGCCGTACACACCGGCCGAGGTCGCCGCGCACGGGGGCGCGATCAAACCCTCGACGCTGTGGGACGTCGCGTGGTGGACCGGTGGGGGCACGCCCGGCAGCCACACCCAGAACACCGTCTACCTCTACGGCCACACCTGGAAGGAGCCGGCCGTCTTCAACCGCGTCAAGGAGCTCGAGCGCGGGGACGCGGTCTACGTGACCACGCGCACCGGCCGCCTGCGCTACCTCGTGGACAGCTCCTTCACCGTGCTCAAGACCGACCTCACGAAGACCCCCACCGTGGCGGCCGCGATCCCCGGCCGCTTGCTGCTCCTCGCCTGCTACCGCGCGACGGGGCGCGAGGAGCAGACCACGCGGAATGTCGTCGTCATTGCCCATCTCGCGTAAGGTGTCGCCCCGTCCGAGGCAAAAGGGACGGTTTGCGAGGTTTGAATGGCACGGCACAGCGCCCACCCGGGTGCCGGTAAGCGACGACTCGTGGGGGCAGCGGCCGTAGCCGCGCTCCTCGTCGGAAGCGGGAGCGCGGTCCTGGCGTTCGGACGCGACGACACCGCTCCGAGCGCCCACCCCAGCCCGGCGACGTCGCCCACCGAGGCGACAGCGGCACCCACGACGACCCCCACCACCGCGACGCCGACCACCACGAAGGCCAAGCCCAAGGCGAGCCCCGAGCCCAAGGCCACGCCTGCGCGCACCACCACCGCGCCGGCCCGGGCTGCCTCGCGGACCACTGCGCCCAAGCCGGTCCAGGCAGCCCCCAAGCCGTCACCGCGGACCACCACCCCGCGCACCACGAGCGCGCCGAAGCCGTCACCGAAACCGGTCGCAACCTCCAGCGGGGTCGCCGCGCAGGTGCTCGCCCTCGTCAACGACGAACGCGCCAGGGCCGGCTGCGGCGCGGTCTCCAGCAGCTCGGCCCTGCAGCGGGCCGCCCAGGGCCACAGCGCCGACATGGCCGCGAACGACTACTTCTCCCACACGAGCCAGGACGGCCGGTCCTTCTCGGACCGCATCCGGGCCACGGGATACGGCGGCGGAGCCATCGCGGAGAACATCGCGGCCGGCCAGTCGACCGCCGGCGCGGTCATGAAGAGCTGGATGAACAGCCCCGGCCACCGTGCCAACATCCTCAACTGCTCTTACCGCCACCTCGGGGTCGGCTACGCCAAGGGTGGCTCGTACGGCCACTACTGGACGCAGGACTTCGGCGGCTGACCGGCCATCGGCGCCACTGCGGGCCGCTCCCCAGACAGGGGGAGCGGCCCGCAGCCGTTGCGGTGCCTGTCAGGGAAGGTCGACAGGGCGAAGGACCTGCGAGATGCCATGGGCGATCTGCCGGTTGCCCTTGTTGATGTTCGGCTGCACGACCTTGGCGTTGCGGTCGTCGCGGTCGGCGTCGACCAGGAACACCCGGTGGTCGCCCCGCACGTCGACGGTGAGCTTGCCGCCCTGGGCCGTCTTGAGCTTCTCGCCGTCGCTGCGCAGCGCCGCGCGGTAGTCGACCGTCGCGCCCGGGACCACGTGGTAGAGCAGGACCGTCTCGACCTTGCTGATGCCCAGCGACGCCACGGCGCCGAACACGTCCTTCTCGCTGTCGTAGTGCTTGCCGGTGATGTCGGTGGCGAGCCGCTCGAACGCCCGGTCGTTGGGAATGAAGGCCGTCAACGGCACTCGGCCGTCGGCGAGAAGCTTCACCGGGGACTTCGGCTTGGCCTTCAGCACCGCGTGGACGGCGTTGTCGACGATGTCGTAGTCCCACGGGTTGCGGTCGAACCCGGACCCGTCGGCGGCGAGGACCTTCGCCAGGCTCTTGGTCCCCAGGGACTTGTCGTGGTCTTCGCCAGAGTTCGCTGAGGCCGACGTGGCCGTGGCAAGGCCGGCGACGGAGGCGAGGGCCGCGCTGGCGACCACGGCAAGGATGCGGTGACGCGTCATGGTGTTGCTCCTATGGGTGTAGCGGTGCTGCCGGGTCCCTGCTGCGGTCCCGCCAGTCCCGCACCCCGGTGTGTGTCGCACGTGGTTCGGACCGGTCCCGGACACGGATGGGCCTCAGTGGGAATGGATTTGAGCCCGTGAGGTGTTGAGAGGGATACTGTGTGAGCAGCTTGACAAGTGAACAGCGTGATGTGGACACACCCCGTGCGGGAGCATGGGGGTGATCGGTTTCGACATTGGTCGGCATTCCAGGGGAAGCGGGTCGAGGATGCAGGGTCATCTCGTCAACGCCCCCTGCAAACCAATAGGTGCCAATTCCAAGCGCACCGACTTCGCCCTCGCCGCCTGAGCGAGCCTCGAAGTCCGTCAGCCTCGGTTCGCTACTGACCGAGATCCTGGCGTCAGCTAGGTAGCTTGCTGCGCAGTCATGTCGGGGGACTGCGCGGGACTCCCACTCGACTGGGCCTGTCAGAGGACGTGTGCGCGCGAGCTCTGGGGCCGAGAAAGTCCTCAGCGCACTGCACCCGGAGAAGCCCTGGTTTCCCGTCAATGGACGCGGGTTCGATTCCCGCCACCTCCACCACAGTGACCACATCACGCTGAGCTCGCGTCTTGGGCCCCACCGGTTTCCGGTGGGGCCCAAGACGTTTCCGTCCGATGGGCCGGTCGTTCGGGACGGGCGTGCCGCGCCGTGTCTGCGGAGGTCGGTGACAATGGGACATGCGACTTCGCGGCGACACCCCTTCCGAGGAGCGGATCGGCCAGCGCGACCTCGCCCAGTGGCGCTCGGAGCCCGGGCGCTGGCTGGTGCGCGTGGCGTTCTCGCTCGCCCGCTGGACGGCCGCGCGCTGGGTCCTCGTCGTCACGGCGGCGATCGGCGGCGTGCTCGTCGTGCTGCTCACGTCCGTCTCGGCCGAGGTCTACGAGGCGGTGACCGAGAACGACGGCGTGGCCGGGCTCGACCAGCCCGTGCTCGAGCAGGCGGTGCGCTGGCGCAGTCCCGGCCTCAACGAGGCGGTCACGGCCTTCACCGACATCGGGGGCGCGGTGGGAATGCCGGTCCTCGTGACCGTGGCCGTGGTCGCCATGGTGCTGCTGTGGCGCTCCTGGACGCCGCTGGTCCTCACCCTGGTGGCGGCGGCCGGGTCGCTGGCCATGACCGTCTCGGGCAAGGAGCTGATCGGCCGGGCCCGCCCGCCGCTGCACCTCGCCGTGCCGCCCTACGAGGAGTCGCCGTCGTTCCCCAGCGGCCACACCCTGAACTCCACCGTCCTCATCGGCCTGCTCGTCTACCTGCTGCTGCGACGGCTCGACAGCGCGCGCGTCCGTGCGGCGGTGCTCGTCGCCGGTGGCGCCTTCGTCGGAGCCATGGGGCTGAGCCGGGTCTTCCTGGGCCACCACTGGCTCACCGACGTGATGGTCGGCTGGACCCTGGGGCTGGCCTGGCTGATCGTGGTGGTGACCGCCCACCGGCTCTTCCTCACGGTGCGGCGGGCCCGCGGTGAGGAGGCGGCCGGGGCTCAGGCCAGCTCGGCCGTCCAGGAGTCGCCCGCCCGTGTGAACCCCAACCGCTCGTAGTAGGGGTTGACCATCCCGGGAGGGGTGACGATCCGGCGGAAGCCGCGGCGGGTGAACAGCCCGCTGCTGCGGTAGACGAACTCGCCGGGGGAGAAGTCGCGGAACCGCGGGGTGACGTAGTCGAGGTCGACCTGCGCCACGCCGTCGCCGGCGTCGCGCACCACGACCACGCCCACGGTCTCGTTCCCCTTCTGCACGAGGTATGCCGTGCGGTCACCGCCCGGTGCCGCCTCGCCGAAGCAGGGGAAGAAGCGGGCGATGTCGGTGGCGTGCACCCGCAGGAAGTGCCGGAGGTAGGTGTCATCGGCCGCCACCTCGAGCACCTCGTAGGCCCGTTCGTCGGTGCGGTCGGACAGCAGCCGGCGGATGAACCAGACGTTGATGGCCGAGAGCACGACGTTCATCGCGACCATGGGCCAGATCTGCAGGATGGCGTTGAAGACGACGAGGATCAGGCACGCCAGCAGGTTCAGCACCCGGAAGCGCAGGACGCGCGCCTGCAGGATCGAGAAGACCAGCAGCGCCGAGCCGGCCCAGCCGAGGGCCTGCTCCCAGCTCATCGCGCCGTCACTGCTGCGGGGAGATGCTGTCGCCGTTCTGCTCGGCGGCGATCTCGGCCCGGATGGCCTCCATGTCGAGCCCGCGCACACCCTCGATGACCTGCTGCAGGGCGGAGGCGGGCAGGGCGCCCGGCTGCGCGAAGACGAGGATGCCGTCGCGGAAGGCCATCAGGGTGGGGATCGACGTGATGTTGGCGGCCTGCGCGAGGGCCTGCTCGGCCTCGGTGTCCACCTTGCCGAACACGATGTCGTCGTGCTGCTCCGACGCGGCCTCGAAGACGGGCGCGAACTGGCGGCACGGGCCGCACCACTCCGCCCAGAAGTCCACGAGGACGATCTCCTCGTCCAGGACGGTCTTCTCGAAGTTCTCTGCGGTCAGGGTCGTGCTGGCCATGTGCTACGTCCAATCCCATCGGACCACGACGGTCGCGGTCACCGTGTTCTCTCCCAGCTCCACCGGCAGGGCGCCGGATGAGCCCGCCCGGGCCGCCATGAGCTCATAGCGGGGCTGGGCACCACCCTGCACAACATCGGTCAGGGCTGTCACCTTCCCGAGCGTGCGCCCGGCGAGGGCGGCATACTCCCCGGCCTTGGCCTGGGCGTCCTCGAAGGCGGCACGGCGCGCGCCCCGCCGCAGGGGCTCGGGGTCCGACACCTCGAGGGAGATCCGGTCGATGGTGAGCGCGTTGCCCGCCACGCCTGCGAAGGCGTCCACGAGCGCGCCCAGGCGCTCGGGGTCGCGGACGGCGAGCCGCAGGCTCTGGTGGGCCGTGTAGCCGATCACCTCGACCCCGTCGCGGTCGTGCCGGGGCCGGACGCCGGCCCCGGTGGTCTGCACGTCGTGCGCCTCCACGCCGTGGTCGCGCGCCGCCTGCGCGACCGCGGCGGCGCGGGCCCCCGCGTCGGAAAGGGCGGTCCCCACGTCGGGGGCGTCACAGCGGACGCCGACGTCGAGGCGCACGACGTCGGGCACGGCGCTCGCGACGCCGGAGCCGGTCACCTCGACGCAGACGTCAGGCGGGGCGCCGGCGCCGGTGTCGTTGCTGCCGCTCACAGTGGCCACACGGCACAGACTAGGGCGGGGCCGAGGGGCGCGCCTCGCCACGCCGGCCGGGCGCGTGATGGGATGGGGCGCTGCAACGGCGCGGCACCGCTGCGTCGAAGGCCCCGACGAGGAGTTGCATGAACCCCGAGCAGATCGCGCGGTACTGGGACGAGTACGCGGCCGAGTACGACCAGGAGCCCGACCACGGTCTGCTGGACTCGGACACGCGGGCCGCCTGGAAGGACCTGCTGCGGATGTGGCTGCCGCCGCACCCGAGCGACGTCGTCGACCTCGCCTGCGGCACGGGGACGCTGACCGCCCTCGCCGCCGAGCTGGGGCACCGCGTGCGGGCCTACGACCTGTCCGGCGAGATGGTGCGCCGGGCCCGGGCGAAGACGGCCCACTTCGGGTCCGCCGTCGAGGTCCACCAGTCCGACGTCAGCGCCCCGCCGCTCGAGCCGCGCAGCGCGGACGCGGTGCTCGCCCGGCACATCCTGTGGACCCTGCCCGACCCGCACGCGGCCCTTGCCGCCTGGGCGGCGGCTCTCCGGCCCGGGGGGCGGCTCGTCCTGGTCGAGGGACGCTGGAGCTCGGTGGGCGACGACAGCTTCGACGACCCCGACCGGATGCCGTGGGCCGGGGGCGTGCGGTCCGCCGACCTGCGGGCCGCGGTCGAGCAGGTGGCGCAGGACGTGCACGTCGTCCAGCTCACCGACCCGGTGCTGTGGGGCCGCGACATCGACGACGAGCGCTACCTGCTGGCAGCCCGGGTGCCGTCCGAGGGCTGACCTGCCCGGTTTGCGCCGTTGGGGTGGTTTCGGGACCCTGCTGGCGTGAGCCATACAGACCAGCACACCGACGTCCACGCGTCCGCGACCGGGAAAGCCGTCCACGGGTCGACGGCAGGAACCGCCACCGGTGCCTCCTCCCAGCCCCAGGCTGGTGGCCTCGACGCCGGCCTGAAGCCTCGTCACATCACGATGATCTCGATCGCCGGGGTCATCGGAGCGGGGTTGTTCGTCGGGTCGGCCAAGGCCATCGCCACGGCCGGGCCGGCGGTGCTGGTGTCCTACGCGCTGGCCGGCGCCCTGGTCGTCCTCGTGATGCGCATGCTCGGGGAGATGGCGACCGCCCAGCCGGACACCGGTTCCTTCTCGACCTACGCCGACCGGTCGCTGGGCCGCTGGGCCGGGTTCTCGATCGGCTGGCTCTACTGGTGGTTCTGGGTCATCGTCATCCCGGTCGAGGCCACCGCGGGGGCGCTGATCCTGGGTGACTGGTTCCCCGCGGTGCCGCAGTGGGCCTTCGCCCTGGTGGTCACCGCGGTGCTCGTGGGGACGAACCTGCTCAGCGTCGGCAACTACGGCGAGTTCGAGTTCTGGTTCGCCCTGGTGAAGGTCGTGGCCATCGTGGCCTTCATCGCGCTGGGCGTGGCCGCCATCCTCGGCCTGCTGCCCGGATCGCACACGAGCGGCGTCGGCCACCTCTGGCAGGACGGCGGGTTCATGCCCAACGGGCTGGGCTCGGTGTTCGCCGCCATGCTCATCACGATGTTCACCTTCATGGGCACCGAGATCGTGACCATCGCGGCTGCCGAGTCACCCCACCCCGAGAGCGGCATCCGCAAGGCCGTGAACTCGGTGATCTGGCGCATCAGCCTCTTCTACCTCGGCTCGATCTTCGTGGTCGTCTCCCTCGTGGCCTGGAACGCCAAGGGCCTCGCCGCCGGCGACTCCGGCTCCTACCAGTTCACGCTCGAGCAGATGGGCCTCGGCCGGCTCACGACCGTGCTGGAGTTCGTCATCCTCACGGCCGTCGCGTCCTGCCTGAACTCGGCGCTCTACACGGCCTCGCGCATGGCCTTCTCGCTGTCCACCCGCGGTGACGCCCCGGCGTCGTGGTCGCGCACGACCCCCCGCGGCGTCCCCGCGAGCGCGATCATCGCCAGCTCCGTGGTGGGCTTCCTCGGCGTGCTCGGCAACTACCTGCTGCCGGAGACGATCTTCGGCTACCTGCTGGCCAGCTCCGGCGCCATCGCGCTGTTCGTGTACCTCGTCATCGCCATGTCTCAGCTCCGCATGCGGCGCCAGCTCGACCGCGAGGGCCACGCGCCGCAGGTGCGCATGTGGCTCTACCCGTGGCTGACCTACCTCACCATCGGCTTCATCGGCGGCGTGCTCCTGCTGATGCTCGTGCAGGAGGGCCACCGCCTCGAGCTGGCCCTGAGCCTGGGCCTCGCCGCCGTCATCGTCGCGGTGGGCGTGACCCGCCACCGAGGCGCACGCGGGAGTGGCCAACCTCGCCCCTGAGCGAGCGCCCCGGGTCCACACTGGTCGGCATGGGGCAGGCGGGCGGTCGGGGGACGGGCTGGAAGCACGGTCGGGCGGGCGGCGCCCTGAGGCGGCGCCTGCCCGTCGTCGTGCTCCTGCTGCTGCTTGCGCTGTGGCCGCTCACCTACCTCTACTCCTCCGTCGGGCTCGACGTCGACACCGTCGGCGAGGGCCGCGTGGACACCCGGATGTGGAGGGTGCGCTGGCCGGGTGACGGCACGGTCCGGGTCGGCTGGATTGACGAGCACCGCAGCGGCGACGCGAACGCGACTGGGGGAGTTGACCTCGGGGCCCTCGTGCTGCAGCCCGCCCGGCCCCCCACGCCCCGCACCGAGGCGAACCGGTGGGGCTTCTGGTGGGAGGACGTCGTCGCGTCGCGGGGGGACAGGCCGAGCGGGGCCGCGCCGCGAGCCGACCGCGTCATGCTGGTCGGCGCCCCGCACTGGGCGCTCGTCCTCGGTGCGCTCGCACTGGTGGTGGCCACCGCTCGACGGTCGGCCCGGGAACGCCGCCGACGTGGCCCGTGGCGGGGCGGGATTCGGGCTACCGCGGGGTAGTCGCCACAATGGTCGCCATGGCCGCCCTCCCTTCCGTCTCGAACTCCATCACCGTCCGCCTCGTCCTGCCCGCCCGTGCCACCGCCGTCAGCGAGCTGACGGGTGTCATCGAGAAGAGCGGCGGCCTGGTCACCGGTCTCGACGTGACCGCGTCCGGGCCGGACCGGCTGCGCGTCGACGTCACGGCCGCGGCCCGTGACACGGCCCACGCCGACGAGATCGTCGATGCGATGCGCACCGTGCACGGCGTGGAGATCGGGAAGGTCTCGGACCGCACGTTCCTGGCCCACCTCGGCGGCAAGCTCAAGATCGAGTCGAAGGTGCCGATCCGCAACCGCGACGACCTCTCGCTGATCTACACCCCGGGCGTGGCCCGGATCTGCACGGCCATCGCGGAGAACCCCGCCGACGCGCGGCGGCTCACCATCAAGCGCAACACCGTCGCCGTCGTCACCGACGGCTCGGCGGTCCTCGGGCTCGGCAACATCGGACCGCTGGCGGCCCTTCCGGTGATGGAGGGCAAGGCCGCGCTGTTCAAGCGGTTCGGCGACATCGACGCGTTCCCGATCTGCCTCGACACCCAGGACACCGAGGAGATCATCCGCACGGTCAAGGCGATCTCCCCGGTCTTCGCCGGCATCAACCTCGAGGACATCTCGGCGCCGCGCTGCTTCGAGATCGAGGCCAGGCTCCGGGAGGAGCTCGACATCCCGGTGTTCCACGACGACCAGCACGGCACCGCCATCGTGGCGCTGGCCGCCCTCGAGAACGCGCTGCGGGTGGTCAAGAAGGACCTCAAGACGGTGCGCATCGTCATGAGCGGCGCCGGTGCCGCGGGAACGGCGATCCTCAAGCTCTTCCTCAAGGCCGGGGCGTCCAACGTGATCGTCGCCGACTACCACGGCATCCTGCACCCCGAGCGCGAGGACATCGCCTCCGGAGAGCACCCCGCGCTGATGTGGTCGGCGACGCACACCAACGCCGAGGGCATGCAGGGCAGCCTCAAGGACGCCCTCGTCGGCGCCGACGTCTTCGTGGGTGTCTCGGCACCGCACATCCTCACCGGCGACGACATCGCCACGATGAACGACGACGCGATCGTCTTCGCGATGGCCAACCCGGAGCCCGAGGTCGACCCCATCGCGGCGGCGCAGCACGCCACCGTCGTCGCCACCGGCCGCTCGGACTTCGCCAACCAGATCAACAACGTCCTGGTCTTTCCCGGCGTCTTCCGCGGCCTGCTGGACGCCCACTCGACGTCCATCACCGACGACGTCCTGCTGGCGGCCGCCGACGCGCTCGCCGCGGTGGTGCACCCCGACGAGCTCAACCCGGCCTACATCATCCCCAGCGTCTTCCACCCCGACGTGACGAAGGTCGTCGCCGCCGCGGTGGAGGCTGCCGTCAGGGAGGGGGCCGCCCCGGTCATCGCGGGGTGAGCCCGAACTCGCCGGCGAGCAGCTCCAGGCTGCGCAGCTTGGCGGCGTGGTCGGGCGTGGGGCAGACGACGGTGAGCTCGTCCGCTCCGGCCTGCTTCGCCAGTGCGGTGAGGCCCTCCCTGACCTCGGCGGGGCTGCCGGCGAAGACGCGTCCCGCGAGGGAGGGTGCCACGCGGGCCCAGTCGTCGCTGCGGCGGAACTCGCGCACCTCCTCGACGGTCGGCCGGGTGGTGTCGCCGCTGCGGATGCGGCGCATGCCCAGGGCCCAGCCCGCCTTGAACTCCACGGCCACCTCCGGGTCGTCGGTCGCGAGGGCCAGCGCCGAGACGATCACGCGCGGCTCGCTGCCCAGCTCGGACGGCACGAAGCTCTCGCGGTAGGAGCGCAGCGCCGCCACGGCCAGCTCGGGGCTCATGTGGTGGGCGAACACCGTCGTCATGCCGTTGGCGGCGGCGAAGCTCGAGCCCCAGCCGCTCGAGCCGAGCATGAGCAGCTCGGGCTGGGTGTCGACCACGGGCGTGGCGCGCACCGCGGCAAAGGGGTGCCCGTCGGGCCACCGGTCGGTCAGGAAGGCGATGAGCTCGGCGGCCTGCTGTGGGAAGTCGTCGGCGGTGAGGGCCTCGCGCGAGCGACGCAGCGCGAAGGCGGTGAGCTGGTCGGTGCCGGGCGCGCGCCCGAGGCCGAGGTCGATCCGTCCGGGGTGCAGCATCTCCAGGGTCTTGAACCACTCGGCGACCTTCAGGGGGGAGTGGTTGGGCAGCATGATGCCCGCGGCGCCGACGCGGATGCCGTTCGTGGCGCCGGCGATGTGCGCGATGAGGATCTCGGGCGAGCTGCTGCCGAGGCCGGTGAAGCTGTGGTGCTCGGAGATCCAGAAACGCGAGTAGCCGAGCCGGTCGGCGGCCTGCGCGGTGCGCACCGTGCGCTCGACCGCCGAGGGCGCCGGCACACCGGCAGGGATGTCGACGAAGTCCAGCAGGGACAGGGGCAGGGCGGGAGCGCTCACGCCCGGTGACAACAGCGCGCACCGTGTCGGGATTCCGTCGGCCGTTCCGACCGGGCGCAGCCACCACGTAGGGTCGGGGGCCATGAGCGTGCAGGACCTGGGGGAGAGCCGGACGCGGCGGCGGGACGGCCCGCGGCAGCTCTGGCTCCTGCTGTTCGTCCTGGTGGCGGTCGCCCACCTCGCGGCCCTCTACTGGCCGCGGGTGAGCGTGGAGGGGCCGGTCGTCTGGAGCGACAAGGTCGTCCACGTCCTGCTCTTCGCCCTCCCGGCGGCGGCCGGGCTGCTGGCCGGCCTCCGACCGGCATACCTGCTCGTGCCCCTCGCCCTGCACGCCCCGCTCTCGGAGGCGTTGCAGCACTTCGTGCTGCCGAACCGCTCCGGAGACCTCGGCGACGCCGTCGCCGACCTCACCGGCGTCGTGGTCGGGGTCACGCTCGCCATGGTCGGGGGCACCCGGCTGCGCTGGTAGACTGGTCGGGCCCAGATCGGCGGCGCTGGCAGCGCCATGTGGCAAGGTCGCCACCGCAGTCGTCGGACATGACTGCCCCCGATGCCGAATGGGCCCGCCGGATGACAACTGTCGATCCGGTCCGCCGGGCGCGAAGCGCCTGAGGCTCGTCTACACCGGTCGCCCTCGCCAGGTGGCTCGAGACGTGTCTACCTCGAGTCACCTGAAGTGAGTTGAACACCTGTGCCCAAGAACACCTCCTCCGGCGCGCCCAAGAAGGCCCGCTGGACCCCGTCCCAGAAGGCCGAGGCCAAGCGCGGCCCCAAGAAGCCGCACCGCGGCCAGTCCGCCACCTCCGCCAGGACGGGGTATGCCGGCAAGGCGCCGCGCGCCGAGCGCTCGCCTCGCTGGTCCGACCGCGACGACCGTGGCGACCGCGCCCCCCGTCGCGAGTTCTCCCGTGACGAGCGTCCGCAGCGCTTCGAGCGCGACGACCGGCCCCGCCGGGTCGACCGTGACGGCCGCGAGAGCCGTCCGGCCCGGTCGTGGAACCGGGACGACCGTGGCCCGCGTCGTGAGTTCTCGCGTGACGAGCGCCCGCAGCGCTTCGAGCGCGACGACCGCCCGCGTCGGTTCGACCGTGACGACCGCGCCCCGCGTCGTGAGTTCTCGCGTGACGAGCGCCCGCAGCGCTTCGAGCGCGACGACCGTCCGCGTCGGTTCGACCGTGACGACCGCGCCCCGCGTCGCGAGTTCTCGCGTGACGAGCGCCCGCAGCGCTTCGAGCGCGACGACCGCGCCCCGCGTCGTGAGTTCTCGCGTGACGAGCGTCCGCAGCGTCGCGACTTCGACAACCGCGGCCCCCGTCGCGACTTCGGCGACCGCGGCCCGCGTCGCGACTTCGACAACCGCGGCCCCCGTCGCTTCGAGCGCACCGACCGCTTCGAGCGCGCACCCCGCGAGGAGTTCGTCGACCCCGAGTCCGAGCGCATGGAGGCCGACACCTGGGTCAAGGCCACCCGCAAGGAGGTCGACGGCCCCGTGTCGGTGACCGAGGACAACGGGTTCGCCGCGATGGGCCTGCCCGAGGCCCTCGTCACGCGCCTGGCCCGTGACGGCATCACCACGCCGTTCCCGATCCAGACCGCGACGATCCCGGACGCCCTGGCCGGCAAGGACGTGCTCGGTCGCGGCCAGACCGGCTCCGGAAAGACGCTCGCGTTCGGCCTGCCGACGCTGGCCCGCCTCGCCGACGGCAACAAGGCGGCCCCGCGCCGTCCCCGCGCCCTCGTCATGGTGCCGACCCGCGAGCTGGCCATGCAGGTCTCCGACGCGCTCGAGCCGCTCGTGCACGTGCTCGGCCTGCGCCACAAGCTCGTCGCCGGTGGCCTGTCCTACACGACGCAGATCAACGCGCTGAACCGCGGGCTCGACCTGCTCATCGCCACCCCGGGCCGCCTCAAGGACCTCCTCGAGCGCGGCGCGGTCGAGCTCGGCGACATCGAGGTCTGCATCCTCGACGAGGCCGACCACATGGCTGACATGGGCTTCATGCCCGAGGTCACCGCGATCCTCGACCAGATGCCTGCAGGCGGCCAGCGGCTGCTCTTCTCGGCCACCCTGGACAACGGGATCGACCAGCTCGTCGACCGCTACCTCACCGACCCGGTCACGCACTCCACCGACGACGCCAAGGCCTCGGTCACGACGATGGAGCACCACGTGCTGCTCATCGACCCGATGCACAAGAAGACGATCACGGCCGAGGTCGCCAACCGCGAGGGCCGCACCGTGGTCTTCGTGCGCACCAAGCTCGGTGCCGACCGCGTCGCCCTCCAGCTGCGCGAGCAGGGCGTCTTCGCAGCCGCGCTGCACGGTGGCCTGAACCAGGGCGCTCGCAACCGGGTGCTCGGCGCGTTCCGCGACGGCACCCTGCCGGTGCTCGTGGCCACCGACGTCGCGGCCCGCGGCATCCACGTCGACGACGTCTCGGTCGTCCTCCAGGTCGACCCGCCGGCCGACCACAAGGACTACCTGCACCGCTCGGGCCGCACGGCGCGCGCCGGCGACAAGGGCACCGTCGTGACCCTGGCCCTGCCGCACCAGCGCAAGGGCATGGAGCGGATGGCCCGCGAGGCGGGCATCGACGCGATGCCGACCAAGGCCGTCCCCGGTGACGAGCGCCTGGCGGCGACCGGCGCCGTGAGCCCCAGCGGCATCCCCGTCCCCGAGGACCAGGTCCGCCGGGTCCTCGAGGGCGAGAAGCGCGGCCGCCGTCCGGGTGGACCTCGCGACGGCGCCCGAGGCGGGCACCGCGGCGGCTACCGCGGGCAGGGCGGTCGCCCCGCCCACCGCGGGGAGCGCAGCGGCGGGTTCCGCGGCGCGCGGAGCTGACCCACGGCATACCCTGCGTGCAGCAGGCCGAACGGCCCTTTGTCGGGTGACCCGACGAAGGGCCGTTCGGCTGTCCGCAAGAATGGGCGCGTGGAGAGCGAGTACCTGGCCGGGCGGCTGCTGGTGGCCACCCCCCAGATCGGGGAGGGCGTCTTCCACCGCAGCGTGGTGCTGCTGCTCCACCACGACGCCGACGGCGCCCAGGGCGTGGTGCTGAACCACCCCATGGAGGCGCCGGTCGACGCGGTGCTGCCGATGTGGCAGGAGCACGTGACGCCCCCCGGCGTGCTCTTCGAGGGAGGGCCGGTGGGGCTCGACACGGCGCTCGGGCTCGTCACGGTGCCCGGCGACGGTGAGGAGCCCATGGGCGTCAAGCGGCTCTTCGGCAGCGTGGGCCTGGTCGACCTCGACACCCCTCCCGTGCTCGTCGTCCCCGAGATCGCCGGCCTGCGGATCTTCGCCGGGTATGCCGGGTGGTCACCCGGGCAGCTCGAGGAGGAGGTGGAGACGGGCAGCTGGTACGTCGTGGACGCCGAGGCGCGTGACGCCTTCGCCGACCACCCGCTCGACCTGTGGAAGCGAGTGCTGCGCCGCCAGCGCGACCACCTGGCCCTGGTCTCGACGTTCCCCCCGGACCCGGAGATGAACTAGGAGGGCTCGGGCAGCGCCTAGACTCGGGCGCATGAGCGAGCCGCAGATCCCTCTCGACGACCCGCACGCACCCTCGGCCCAGCCGTCGACCTCGACGGCCGTCATCGAGCGCGAGCAGGTCGAGGAGCAGCTGCAGGAGCCCGGCGACCACGAGCGCTTCTCCCACTACGTGCGCAAGGAGAAGATCCTCGAGAGCGCGCTGTCCGGAGAGCCCGTGACGGCCCTGTGCGGCAAGGTCTGGGTGCCGGGCCGGGACCCGCAGAAGTTCCCCGTCTGCCCGGTCTGCAAGGAGATCTACGAGGGCCTGCGGGCCCCGCAGGACGGCGAGGAGTAGGTCCCGCGCTGGCGGACTCTCTACCGAATCCGGGCCTGCTTCAGGCCGATCGCGGCCAGCCAGTCGCCGCTCGAATTCTTCTGGGATAGCACACCTTCGGGGCCCCGCCGGTGATGGCGGGGCCCCGGCATGTCGCCCGCCGGATCCGGTTATCGTTGCGGCCCTATGAGTACTGCGGCTGCCTCGAACCTGTCACCAGCGTTCCCGGAGCGGGCCGCCTGGGGGACGGCGTCGAAGCTGCGTGCCTGGCAGGCGGACGCCCTGTCGACCTACCTCGAGCAGGGGCCGCAGGACTTCCTCGCGGTCGCGACGCCCGGCGCCGGCAAGACGACCTACGCGCTGCGGGTGGCCACCGAGCTGCTCGGCCGCGGCGTCATCAGCGCGGTCACGATCGTGGCCCCGACCGAGCACCTCAAGACGCAGTGGGCCGACGCCGCGGCCCGGGTCGGGATCCACATCGACCCGCGGTTCTCCAACTCCTCGGCCCGGCACAGCCACGAGTACGACGGCGTGGCGCTGACCTACGCCCAGGTGGCCAGCCGGCCCTCGCTGCACCGCGCCCGCACCGAGGCCGAGCGCACGCTGGTGATCCTCGACGAGATCCACCACGGCGGTGACAACCTCTCCTGGGGCGACGCCATCCGCGAGGCCTTCGAGCCCGCTGTGCGCCGCCTCGCCCTGACCGGCACGCCGTTCCGTTCCGACACCTCCCCGATCCCCTTCGTGCGCTACGAGGAGGACCGCGACGGCATCCGCCGCTCGGCCTCCGACTACACCTACGGGTATGCCGAGGCGTTGCGTGACGGGGTCGTGCGGCCGGTGCTCTTCATGGCTTACGGCGGCGCCATGCGCTGGCGCACGAAGGCCGGTGACGAGATCGCCGCCCGCCTCGGCGAGCCGCTCACCAAGGACGCCATGGCCCACGCCTGGCGCACCGCCCTCGACCCCAAGGGCGAGTGGATCCCCGCCGTGCTCGCCGCCGCCGACAAGCGGCTGACCGAGGTGCGGCGCGGCGTGCCGGACGCCGGCGCCCTGGTCATCGCCTCCAACCAGACGGCGGCCCGGGCCTACGCCAAGATCCTCGAGGGGATCACCGGGAAGAAGCCCACCGTCGTGCTCTCCGACGACGCCGGGGCCTCGGCGAGGATCGAGGAGTTCTCGGCGAGCGACGACCGCTGGATGGTCGCGGTCCGCATGGTCTCCGAAGGCGTCGACGTGCCGCGCCTGTGCGTGGGTGTCTACGCCACCTCCACCTCCACCCCGCTGTTCTTCGCCCAGGCCGTCGGCCGCTTCGTGCGGGCGCGCAAGCGCGGCGAGACGGCCTCGGTGTTCCTGCCGAGCGTGGCCACGATCCTCGAGCACGCGGCTCGGCTCGAGGACGAGCGCGACCACGCCCTCGACCGGCCCAAGACGGCCGACGACGAGGGGTCGATGTGGTCGGAGGAGGACGCGCTCGTCGCCGCCGCCAACCGCACGCTGAAGACCGCGGACATCGACGCGCCCGGCTTCGAGGCCCTCGAGTCCGACGCGCACTTCGACCACGTGCTCTTCGACGCCAAGCAGTTCGGCCTCAATGCCGAGGTCGGCTCCGAGGACGAGCAGGATTACCTCGGCCTGCCCGGTCTGCTCGAGCCCGACCAGGTCGCGCTGCTGCTGCACGAGCGGCAGGCGGCGCAGAACACCCGGCGGCCCAAGAAGGCGGCCGAACCGGTGGCTGCGCACCGCGCGCTGGCCGCGCAGCGCAAGGAGCTCAACAAGCTGGTCGCGGCGTACGCGCGCAAGTCCGGCGCCCCGCACGCGGTGGTGCACACCGACCTGCGGCGGGCCTGCGGGGGGCCGGCGCTCGACGAGGCGACGACCGAGCAGGTGGCCGCACGCATCGAGAAGATCCGGGCCTGGTTCGTCGGCAGGCGCTGATCCTCGGCGCACCTGCGCACATCCCTCCCGGCCGGAGCCGACCCCGGCTAGCGTGGTCGTGGCGTCCGGACGGGCGCGGGGAAGACGAGAGGACGGGCCATGGCCAACCACGTGTACGGGATCTCCGAGGTCGTCGGCAGCTCGCCTGAGGGCATCGAGGCCGCGGTGAACAACGCCGTCAACAAGGCGGCGCAGACGGTGCGGCACCTCGACTGGTTCGAGGTCGGCGCCATCCGCGGGCAGCTCGTCGACGGTGCCGTCGCCCACTGGCAGGTGACCGTCAAGCTGGGCTTCCGCATCGAGGACTGACCGCGCGTCGCGGTAGGTGGCGGCCGGGGGCGTCCGGACGCAGCGGCCGCCCGGGCCCTGCTAGGAGCCGGAGGCCGCCTCGGCCACGAGCGGCAGCGTGCGGTGGTCGATGCGCGTCGCGAGGGAGATCACGGTCGAGGCCCGGATGACGTGCCGGTCGTCGACCACCTGGTCGATCACCCGCTGCAGGTCGGGGTTGTCGCGCGCCACCACCCGCACCAGCAGGTCGCCGGAGCCGGTGATGGTGTGGGCCTCGAGCACCTCGGGGATCGCCGACAGGTGCTCGACGACGGGGGAGTGGCCCCTGCCCTGGCGGATCTCCAGGGTGCAGAACGCCGAGACCGGGTAGCCCATGGCGGCAGGATCGAGCTGGGGAGCCCACGAGCGGATCACGCCGCGCTCGCCCAGCCTGTCGAGCCGGGCCTGCACGGTGCCGCGGGCGACGCCGAGCTCGCGGGAGGCGCCGAGCACGCCGATCTGGGGCTTCGCGGCGAAGAGGGCCAGCAGTCGGGCGTCGAGCGTGTCCAGGACGGTCGAGGGCATGAGCAGATTGTCCATGAGAACCGGGGTGGCAGCCAGCACTGTGCGCATTCTGTCCAGCCGAACCTCGCACACTTGCCCATGAGCCGGGCACGAGGGCACGCTGCCGCCCATGACTGACACCAGCTTGGACCTGACCCCGCAGGAGCGCGAGGCCAACCTCGACCTCGAGCAGCTCAAGCAGCTCGTCGGCCTCGTCGAGTACGACGAGACCAAGGACCCGTTCCCGGTGACCGGGTGGGACGCCATCGTCTTCGTCGTCGGCAACGCGACGCAGACCGCGCACTACTACCAGTCGGCCTGGGGCATGGAGCTCGTCGCCTACTCCGGCCCGGAGAACGGCCAGCGTGACCACAAGTCCTTCGTGCTGAAGTCCGGCTCCATCCGGTTCGTCATCAACGGCGCCGTGTCGCCGGACAGCCCGCTGATCGCGCACCACGCCAAGCACGGCGACGGCGTCGTCGACATCTCGCTCGAGGTGCCCGACGTCGACAAGTGCATCGAGCAGGCCAAGCGTGCCGGCGCCCGCGTCGTGCGCGAGCCGGAGGACCTCACCGACGAGCACGGCACCGTGCGCATCGCCTCCATCGGCACCTACGGCGAGACCGTCCACACCCTCGTCGACCGCTCCCGCTACAACGGCCCGTACCTGCCCGGCTACGTCGCCAGGACTTCGACCTACGTCAAGCGCGAGGGTGCGCCGAAGCGCCTCTTCCAGGCCCTCGACCACATCGTCGGCAACGTCGAGCTCGGCAAGATGGACGAGTGGGTCGCCTTCTACAACCGCGTCATGGGCTTCGTGAACATGGCCGAGTTCATCGGCGACGACATCGCCACCGACTACTCGGCGCTGATGTCCAAGGTCGTCGCCAACGGCAACCACCGCGTGAAGTTCCCGCTCAACGAGCCGGCGATCGCGAAGCGGAAGAGCCAGATCGACGAGTACCTCGAGTTCTACAACGGCCCCGGTGCCCAGCACCTCGCGCTCGCCACCGGCGACATCATCCGCACCGTCGACGAGCTGCGCGCCAACGGCATCGAGTTCCTCGACACCCCGGACTCCTACTACGAGGACCCGGAGCTGCGCGCCCGCATCGGCGAGGTGCGCGTGCCGATCGAGGAGCTGAAGAAGCGCGGCATCCTCGTCGACCGTGACGAGGACGGCTACCTGCTGCAGATCTTCACCAAGCCGCTCGGCGACCGCCCCACGGTCTTCTTCGAGATCATCGAGCGCCACGGCTCGCTCGGCTTCGGCAAGGGCAACTTCAAGGCGCTCTTCGAGGCCATCGAGCGCGAGCAGGAGAAGCGCGGAAACCTCTGAGCCGCTGGCTGTTACGCCAGTCGCCACAGCGCAAAGGGCCGGTATGCCGGGTGGTCACCACCCGGCATACCGGCCCTTGTGTGTGGCGTGAGGTTGCGTGGATGTGAGGTCAGGCGGCGGGGACGTCCTCACGGTGCGCGAGCCGGGCGTTGCGGCGGCCGTAGGCGAAGTAGAGCACGACGCCCAGCAGCATCCAGGCGGCGAAGCGCAGCCAGGTCTCGATCGACAGGTTGGTCATCAGGTAGAGGCAGGCGAGGGCCGACAGGATGGGGATGACGGGGGAGAGGGGCACTCGGAAGGGGCGCTCCATGTCCGGCCGGGTGCGGCGCAGGATCGGCACGGCGATCGAGACGATGATGAACGCGAACAGGGTGCCGATGCTGACGAGGTTGGCCAGCGTGCCCAGCGGCACGAACCCGGCGAGCACCGCGACCAGGACGATGACGACGGCGGTGATCCGGTAGGGCGTGCCCCACGTGGGGTGCACCTTGGCGATGGCCGGGGGCAGGAGCCGGTCGCGGCCCATCGAGAAGCCGATGCGGCCCATGGCGACGATGTCGACGAGGATCACCGAGGTGAGGCCGGCGACGGCCGCGATGGAGATCAGGGCCGAGGCCCAACCGGCGCCGACGGCGTCGAAGGCGCTCGCGATCGGTGCGCTCTCGTCGATCTGGCGGTAGTCGACCATGGCGGTGATCACGAACGAGACGCCCATGTAGAGCACGGTGCACAGCGCGAGCGTGCCGAGGAGGCCGAGCGGCAGGTCGCGGCGCGGGTTGCGGGTCTCCTCGCCGAGGTTGGCGACGGCCTCGAACCCGGTGTAGGCGAAGAACACGACGGCGGCGGCCGTGAGCACCCCGGCGAACCCGAAGGCCGTCTGCTCGAGGCCGAACAGCGCCTGGCTCAGCGGCTGGGCCAGTCCCGAGACGCTCTCGGAGACCGGCTCCGACGGCGGGACGAACGGGGTCAGGTTGTCGCGGTCGATGAAGAACAGGCCGGCGACCACGACGAACGCACAGATCGCGACCTTGACCACGACGAGCAGGTTGGTCACCCGGGCGCTCTCGCGGATGCCCACCATGGCGACGATGCCCAGGACCAGCACGATGCCGATGGCGCCGACGTTGACCGTGGCCTCCTCCTTGAACAGCGCGGGTGGCAGGTCGAAGAGCGTGGCGAGGTAGCCGGACCAGCCGCGGGCGACCACCGCCGCGCCGAGGGCGAACTCGAGGATGAGGTCCCACCCGATGATCCAGGCGAAGATCTCGCCGATCGTGGCGTAGGCGTAGGTGTAGGCGCTTCCGGCGGTGGGCACCGCTGCCGACATCTCGGCGTAGCACAGGGCGGCCAGCAGGCTCACGAGGCCGGCGATGCCGAAGGAGATGACGACGGCGGGACCTGCGTGGTTCCTGGCCTCCACGCCGGTGAGCGTGAAGATGCCGGTGCCGATGACGATGCCGATGCCGAACCCCATGAGGTCCTTGGCGCCGAGCCTGCGCGTGAGCCGGTGGTGCCCGTGCGGGCCCTCGTGTCCGGCGTCGCTGCCCTGGGCCAGCACGTCCTCCACGGGTTTGGTGCGCAAGATGGAGTCACTGCTCATTCCGTCCACGGTAGGTGGGGACAGGGGCGCCTGCATCAACGGGTCATCCCGTGAACGGGCGGGCGGGTGCCGCGTGAGAGGCTGGCACCATGGCGAACCCGCAGTCCCCGGGCTGGTACGACGACCCGGAGAACCCGCAGCAGCTGCGGTACTTCGACGGTGTCGTGTGGACCCGGCACACCTCCCCGCGCAGCACCCGCCCGGCGCCCGGCGTGGGCGGCCCGGAGGCCGGCCAGTGGACGGGGCAACCGCCGCAGCAGCAGGCCCAGCCGGGCTGGCCCGGCCAGCAGCCCTCGCAGCAGCAGCAGGCCCCGCCCGGCTGGCCCGGCCAGCAGCCCCAGCAGTGGCAGGGCCAGCAGCAGTACCCGCCGCCCCCGCAGCCCGGCCCCGGCGGCTGGCACATGCCGCCCGCTCCCACCGTCTACGGCGCGCGCGCCCGCACCCCGGACGGCGAGCCGCTGGCCGGCTGGTGGAAGCGGCTGGCAGCTCGACTCATCGACTGGATCATCGTGTGGGTGCTCTCGCTGCCGCTGACGGGCTACTTCCTCTACCGCGCCTTCGCCGAGCTCTGGCCGGCCATGGAGGACTACGTGCGCGAGGTGGAGTCCGGGAACACCGGCGCGGTGCCGCCCACCGCGACGCCCGAGATGATCAAGTGGCTGGTCGCCTACTCGGTCGTCCTCACCCTCGTCGCGATCGCCTACGAGGTGTTCTTCACGACGCGCAGCGGCGCCACGCCCGGCAAGAAGGCGCTCGGCCTGCGGGTGCGGCTGCGTGAGCGGCCCGGCCCGCTGCCGGTGCAGGCGGCGCTCACGCGCACGGTGATCCCGATCGGCGGCAACCTGGTCTCGAGCCTGCCGCTGCTCAGCCAGCTCGTCGGCCTGCTCCAGGTCGCCGATGGACTGCTCCCGCTGGTCAACGAGCGCAAGCAGGCCATCCACGACCTGATGGCCAAGACCAACGTGGTCGACACCCGCCAGGTGTAGGAGGCAGGCCCTAGGGGCGCTGACGCGCGGGCCGAATGGTCCCCGTGACCTCGTCGAGGCCGACCCGGCTGCCTCCTGGACCCGGGGCCCAGGCCCGCAGCGTCACGACGTCGCCGTCCTCGAGGAAGGTCCGCGTGGAGCCTTCGTCGAGGGTGATCGGCTCCTGCCCGTTCCAGGAGAGCTCGAGCAGGCTGCCCCGGGTGTCCTTCTCCGGCCCGGAGATCGTGCCGGAGGCGAACAGGTCGCCGTTGCGCAGGGAGGCACCGTTCACCGTCAGGTGGGCCAGCATCTGCGTCGGTGACCAGTACATGTCCCGGTACTCGGGCCTGGCCACGACGGTGCCGTTGACGAGCACCTCGAAGTGGATGTCGAGCCCGAAGACGCTGCGCTCGTCGCCCAGCAGGTAGGGGAGCGGCTGCGGGTCCTGGCCCGGCAGCGGCACCCGTGCCGCCTCGAGGGCGTCGAGGGTGACCACCCAGGGCGAGATGCTGGTGGCGAAGGACTTGCCGAGGAACGGCCCGAGCGGCACGTACTCCCAGGCCTGGATGTCGCGGGCGCTCCAGTCGTTGAGCAGCGTCACGCCGAAGAGGTGGTCGGCCGCCTCCGAGACGCCGACCTGGTCACCGACCGCGGTCGCGCCGCCGACGACGAAGCCGAGCTCGGCCT
The DNA here is from genome assembly GCF_029223115.1 of Knoellia sp. 3-2P3. Classification (NCBI taxonomy): domain Bacteria; kingdom Bacillati; phylum Actinomycetota; class Actinomycetes; order Micrococcales; family Intrasporangiaceae; genus Knoellia; species Knoellia sp. 3-2P3. The sequence goes on along the minus strand of NZ_JARGZE010000003.1, from coordinate 272,780 downwards.
CGATGTCGAGCCGGATGCTCGGCCCGAACGAGGGCACCGGGTCGGCAGGCGCCTTGCGCTGGCCCTGCGGGCGGACGATGTCGGTGCCGGAGACGACGACCGTGCCGGAGCGGCCGTGGTAGCCGATCGGCAGGTGCTTCCAGTTGGGGGTCAGCGGCTCGCCGTCGGGGCGGAAGATGCGCCCGACGTTGGTGGCGTGGTGCTCGCTGGCGTAGAAGTCGACGTAGTCGGCCACCTCGATGGGCAGGTGCATGGTGACCTGCTCGAGCGGCACGAGGTGGGGCTCGACGCAGTCGCGGCGAGCCTCGTTGGTCAGCAGCTCCACCAGCCACGCGCGGGCGCTGGTCCACGCGGAGCGCCCCTCTGCGAGAAAGGCGTTCAGGCTCGGCTGCAGCCACACCTCACCTGACTCCATGCCCGCCAGCTCCGCAGCGGCGCCCGCATCGAGCACCCAGTCGCCCACGCGCACGCCCACGCGCGGGGTGCGGTCGGGCGTTGAGAAGACGCCGTAGGGAAGGTTGCCCAGCCCATAGGGGTGGTCAGCGGGCAGGTCCAGCCAGGTGGTCACTTACGACTCCTCGACGAGGTGGAGGGCGGACAGTTCGGTGATCGGGTCGCTGACCCCGCAGCAGCCGTATGCCGTGAGCAGGCTGCGTACACGTGTGCACGCGGTGGGGGTGAGCTCCGCGACGGAGTGCGCCAACGGAGCGGAGTCGCGCTGCCCCAGCAGGTCGGCGAGGGAGCCTGGTCCGCCACCCTGCGCCGCGACGTGCACCGCCAGCAGCACGTTGAGCAGGCCGTGCTGCTCCTCGCTGTGGCCGTGCACCGTGTGGGTGCCGCGGACGACGTGGTGCAGGCCGCCGGTCAGCTTGAACGGCAGGTCGCGGACGACAGCGGAGTGGAGGAACGCGGCCAGCTCGTGCTCGTCGGGCCAGTCCCACGAGGGGGTGGCCCCAGTGCGGAACTTCGCGAGCAGCCGGCTGTCGGGCTCGCGACTGGCCTCGGTCGCGATGTCGTCGAGGGCGCGGGCCTGGTCGTCGCCGCGCGGCACCTCGAGCACCCGGGTGACGTCACCGAGCTCGATGTCGCGCCACTCGGGGGTCCAGCCCAGCTCGACCGCGGCGACCTCGACCTGTGGGTGGTTGCGCAGCAGGTGCAGGGCGTCGGTGACGACGTGCAGCGGGGTGCCCGGTCGTGCGATCAGGCCCACCCGCAGCGGCTCCGCGCCGGGTGGCACCAGCTCCACGAGCTCGGCCGCGCTGGACGCCGGCACGAGCAGTGGGCCGACCATCGCGGCATACCAGCTCTCGCGGTGGGCGCGGTGCTCGCGCACCGCGTCGGGGAGCGGCGCGAGCCCCGGTGGGAAGACGGCGGCGTCGTCGACGAGCCCCGCGAAAAGGGCCGGCTCCGCGCGCATGGGCGCTGCGGCATCCGACGGCTGTGTCATGCGCGGCAGGCTACTAGGGTGGCGCTCGGGCGGACCCGCCCACCCGACAGTGGACACCATGACCACACAAGCCTGACCACAGTGAGGTGGACCAGTGGCGCACTACCAGCAGCAGGGAAACGTCCCACCCAAGCGGCACACCCAGCACCGGCGGCCCGCCGAGGGCGGCGCGCAGGGGGAGCTCTACTACGAGGAGCTCATGGGCGAGGAGGGCTTCTCCTCGGACTCCTCGCTGCTCTACCACCGCTACATCCCCTCGACCATCGCCGGCGCTCGTGAATGGGAGGTCGGCGACCTCTCGACCACGCCCAACCACCCGCTGGTGCCGCGTCACCTCAAGCTGCACGACCTGTTCACCGCCGAGGAGGTGCCCGCCACCGACGTCGTCACAGGCCGGCGCCTGGTGCTGGGCAACGGCGACGTGCGCATCTCGTATGCCGTGGCCGGGGCTGGCAGCCCGTGGTACCGCAACGGGGTCGGCGACGAGTGCGTCTACGTCGAGCGTGGCGCGGCCCGGGTGGAGACGGTCTTCGGGGCCTTCGACGTGGCGCAGGGCGACTACCTCGTCATCCCGCGGGCGACGACCCACCGCTGGATCCCCGTCACCGACGGGGAGGAGCCGCTGCGCGCCTACTGCATCGAGGCGAACAGCCACATCGCGCCGCCCAAGCGCTACCTCAGCAAGTACGGCCAGTTCCTCGAGCACGCCCCCTACTGCGAGCGCGACCTGCGCGGGCCGCAGGGACCGCTGCTCGCGGAGGACGTCGGGGCAAGCGCCAGCGACGAGACCGAGGTGTTCATCAAGCACCGCGGCAACGGCCCGGGCGGCATCGTCGGCACCGTGCACACGCTGCCGTTCCACCCGCTCGACGTGGTCGGCTGGGACGGCTGCCTCTACCCCTACGCCTTCAACATCAAGGACTACGAGCCCATCACCGGCCGGGTGCACCAGCCCCCGCCCGTGCACCAGGTCTTCGAGGGCTGGAACTTCGTCATCTGCAACTTCGTGCCGCGCAAGGTCGACTACCACCCGCTCGCCGTGCCCGTGCCCTACTACCACTCCAACGTCGACAGCGACGAGATCATGTTCTACGTCGACGGCGACTACGAGGCGCGCAAGGGCTCCGGCATCGCGCGCGGCTCGATCTCGGTGCACCCCGGCGGCCACGCCCACGGCCCGCAGCCGGGCGCGACCGAGGCCTCTCTCGGGGTGGAGTACTTCGACGAGACGGCCGTCATGGTCGACACCTTCCGGCCGCTCGAGCTGGGCGAGGGCGGCCTTGCCGTCGACGACGGGAAGTACGCGTGGTCGTGGTCTGCCGGGCAGGGCCGCGGACCCGACAGCGGTGGTGGCGACTACTCCATCGGCTGATTCGCAGGCTCATCATCCGACGGCTCCACATCGGCTGACTCTGGGCTGATCGTCCGAGTCGGGTAAATCTTCCCCCATGTCGGTTCCGCGGCGGCGGCGCCCGGCCTAGGGTGGCCTCTCGCGGCGGGCGCACCCTGCCCTCCGCCCCGCGCGCCGGCACCCCGGCACACGCCCGCACTGGAGGCAACCGTGTCACCGAAGTCCCCCACCGCCATCGCCAGCCTCGCCTCGCTCGAGCGCTCCCGGCGGGAGATGCTCGGGCTCGCCGTCGTCGGCGGCGCCAGCGCGGCCTTCTTCGCGGCCCCTGGGCGCGCCGAGGCGGCGCAGGACAGGGGCAGCCACGTCGACCCCCGCCGGTACCGGCTGACCGTCATGGGCACGACCGACACGCACGGCAACGTCTTCAACTGGGACTACTTCAAGGACGCCGAGTACACCGACCGCGACTCCAACGACATCGGCCTGGCCAAGGTCGCCACCCTGGTCAAGGCGGTGCGGGCCGAGCGCGGGGCCGAGTCGTGCCTGCTGCTCGACGCCGGCGACACGATCCAGGGCACCCCGCTGTCCTACTACTACGCCAAGGTCGACCCGATCACCGGCGGGTCCAAGCACCCGATGGCCACGGCCATGAACACCATGGGCTACGACGCCGCGGCCCTCGGCAACCACGAGTACAACTACGGGCTCGAGACCCTCCGCGTCTTCGAGGAGCAGTGCGACTTCCCCCTGCTCAGCGCGAACTCCCTCGACTGGAACACCGGCGCACCGGTCTTCCCGCCGTACCTCATCCGCACCATCAAGGTGCCGGGCCAGTCCAGGCCGCTCAAGGTCGGCATCCTCGGGCTCGTGACGCCCGGTGTCGCGATCTGGGACAAGGCCAACGTCGAGGGCCGGGTGCGCTTCGACGGAATCGTCGAGCAGGGCAAGGTGTGGGTGCCCCGCCTGAAGGAGGCCGGGTGCGACGTCGTCATCGTCTCGTGCCACTCGGGCTCGACCCCCGGCTCGTCCTACGGTGACGCGCTGCCGTTCCCCGAGAACGCCTCCACCCAGCTGGCCGAGGAGGTCCCCGGCATCGACGCGGTGCTCGTCGGCCACGCCCACGTGGAGATCCCGCAGCGGTTCGTCGAGAACAGGAGGACCGGTGCCCAGGTCCTGCTCACGGAGCCGCACAAGTGGGGCATGCGCCTGGCCGTCATGGACTTCGACCTCGTGAGGGACCGCGACGGGTGGAAGGTCGCCGAGAAGGGCGCGACGCTGCTCAACGCCAACACCGTGGACGAGGACGAGGAGGTCGCGGCTGTGCTCCAGCAGGACCACGACATCGTCGTCACCTACGTGAACTCGGTGATCGGCACCAGCACGGCCGCGATGTCGGCGCAGACGGCCCGCTTCGAGGACACGGCCGCCCTCGACTTCATCAACCACGTGCAGGGGCTCGTCGTCCGGGAGGCGCTGGCCGGGACCCCGGAGGCCAGTCTGCCGGTGCTGTCGATCGCGGCGCCGTTCAACCGCGACGCCGCCATCCCCGCCGGTGACGTCACGGTGCGCGACGTGGCAGGCCTGTACATCTACGACAACACGCTGCTCGGCATCAAGTTCACCGGCCAGCAGGTCAAGGACTACCTCGAGTACTCGGCGGGCTACTTCCAGCAGGTCGACGGCACCAAGGCGTCCTACGCGCCCGACGAGGTCACCAACGCCAAGACCGCCATGGCGCCGGGTGGGACCCCCGACTACAACTACGACGTCATGGCCGGCCTCGACGCCTCCCTCTCCTACGACATCGACATCGCCCAGGCTCCCGGGAGCCGGATCACGAACCTGCAGTACGCGGGCGAGCCGATCGACCTCACCGGCGAGTTCATCATCGCGATCAACAACTACCGGCAGTCGGGCGGTGGCAACTTCCCGGGGGTGAAGGCGGCACCGGTCGTCTACAACGCCCAGCTCGAGATCCGCCAGGCGATCATCGACTGGGTGACGGCGCAGGGCACCATCGACCCGCCGTCCTTCACCGTCTACGACTGGAGGCTGGTGGCGGGCGGGACCCCCATCAAGGTCGAGGGCGCTTCGGAGGGCGGTCGCCACTGACCCGCGTCGCCCGTCGAGGCGCAGGCTCGGGAGTCCCGGCTGCGCGGTGCTGGCTCGGTCAGGCGAGGGCGAGCCGGTAGCCGCGCTTGACGACGGTCTGCACCACCCGCCGGTCCGGCAGGGCGTCGCGCAGCCGGGCGACGGCGACCTCGGCGGCGTGTGGGTCGCGTGACTCGCCCGGCAGGGTCGCGAGCACCCGCCCGCGGGTCACCACCTCCCCGGCGGCGCCGGCGAGCAGCCGCAGCACCTCGAGACTGGTGGGGGAGAGCGGCAACACGTGCCCGTCCAGGAGGGCGACGGTGCGACGCACCTGCAGGGGCCCGGCGACCGTGGTGACCGCGGCGGTGGCGGCCTCGTCGTAGTGCGCCACGAGGGTCCGCACCAGTGCCCCGAGGCGTCCGCGTTCGGGCACGATGGGCTCGACACCGCTGTCCTGCAACGGTTTCGCCGTCACCGGACCGACGGCGGCTGCCACCATCAACCGCTGCTGGAGGCGCGCGAGGACGAGCTCGCCGACCCCGCAGGCGTCGGCGGACTCCAGCCAGGCGTGGGCGCCGGGAGCCGAGGTGAAGACCACGGCGTCGATCTCCCCGGCGGCGGCGGCCTCCACGGAGGTCCGCAGCGCCTCGGCGTCGGGCGGTGGGCCCCACCGGTAGACGACGAGGCTCGCGACGTCGGCACCGGCAGCAGCGAGCTCCAGGTCGAGGCCGTCCGCACCAGCGCCGTGGTGCTGCACGGCGATGCGCTGGCCGGCCACGCCCTCGCGCAGGAGGGTGTCGAGGATCTCCGCCGAGGTCTCCGACTCGGCCACCCAGTCGGCCTGGAGCCCCGCGGCCTGGATCGCGCCGCGCGCCTTGGGCCCCCGAGCGATGACGCGGGAACCGCCCAGCACCGCCAGCAGGTCGTCGGCCAGGCCCGCGGCGTCCGCCGCCTCCACCCAGCCGCGGAAGCCGATCCCCGTCGTGACGACGACGACGTCCGGAGGCTCGGCGATGACGGCCTTGGTGTCGGCGAGGAGCTGGTCGTCGTGCTCGGTGGGGACGATGCTGAGCGCGGGCGCGTGCCGGACGGTGGCCCCGCGGCGGGTCAGTGCGGCGGCGAGCTCGCCCGAGCGGCGGTCGGCGGTCACGAGCACCACGCAGCCGGCCATGACCTGTCCCAGGTTGCCGCTCACGGCACCTCCAGCAGTGACGGCTGGGCGACGTCGCCGACGACGATGACGGCGGGAGCCCGCACCCCGGCCGCGGCCGCGGTCGCGGCCTCGACGATGCCGGACAACGGCGCGTGGGTCGTGCGCTGGGTCCGCAGGGTGCCGTCCTCGACGATGGCAACGGGGGTGGCGGGGTCGGCACCGGACGCCAGGAGGTGGTCCACGTGGCGGGCGAGGAGCCCGATGCCCATCAGCACGACCAGGGTGGCGGTGCGGTCGACGACGCAGGCGACGGCCTCCGCGGTCAGGGTCCCGTGCCCGTGGGTGAGGTGCGCGCCGGCCGCGACACCACGGTGCGTGAGGGGGATGCCGGCGCTGGCCGGGGCCGAGAGCGCGCTGCTGACACCGGGCACGACCTCGACGGGTATGCCGTGGAGGCGGCACGCGAGCACCTCCTCGCCACCGCGCCCGAAGAGGAAGGGGTCGCCGCCCTTGAGCCGCACCACGGTGCGCCCGCGGGCGGCGTGCTCGACGATGATGCGGTTGATCTCGTCCTGGGTGACCGCGTGGTGGCCGGGGGTCTTGCCCACGTCGACCACCTCCACCGACGCGGGCAGCTCGTCGAGCAGCGCGGTGGGGCCCAGCCGGTCGGTGACCACGACGTCGGCCTCGGAGAGCGCCCGGCGCCCCCGGACGGTCAGCAGGTCAGGAGCGCCCGGCCCACCGCCGACGAGCACGACCCGCCCGGTGCCGGGTGTCCGACGGCGGGGCCGCAGGTCGAGCGGCTCGCACTCGAGGGTGCGAGCCAGGACGTCCCTGACGTTCCTCGCCCGGGCTGGGTCGGCCGCTCCCGTCGACACCACCGCGACCGCCAGGCCCGAGTGCGTGGTGGTGGCGGGGGTGCGGGCGGTGCCGGACTCAGCCGCGCCGGCGTTGACGCTCCACGTCCGGCGCTCCGTGGCCCACCGGCACACCTGCGCGTCGACGCGCCGGTCGCCGGTCGCGGCCTGCACCAGCCACACGCCGTCGACGTCGGTCTCCCGGACCTCGCGGTCCACCCAGGCCACCGTGCCGGCGGCATACGCGTCGACGAGGTCCTCACAGAGCACGGGACTGACCACCGTGACCAGCGCCCCGTCCGCGGCCAGGACCGTGGCTCGGCGCGCTGCCACCGGTCCGCCGCCCACGACCAGCACCGGGCGGCCGGCCAGCTCGAGGCCGAGGAGCGTGGTCACGGTGCACCGGGGGCGGGCAGCGGCTCGCGCGCGACCAGCACGACGCCGTCACGGACCTCGACGGGGTAGGCCGTCAGGTGCACCGGCTCGCGTCCCACCGGGTCCAGGCAGGCACCCGTGCGCAGGTCGAACACCTGCTTGTACATCGGGGACGCCACCGTCGGAACGCTCCCTCGCGAGCCGACGATGCCGCGCGAGATCACGTGGGCCCCGCAGTACGGGTCGTACTGCTGCAGGGCGTGGACGGCGTCGTCGTGGGTGCGGAACAGCGCCACCTGGAGGCCGTCGACGAGAGCGGCGACGCCCCGCTCGCGCGGCAGGTCGTCGAGGTGGCAGACCTCCTCCCACGTGGCGTCCGGGACCTGTGCCGCAGGAGGCGTGGTCGTGGGTGTGGACGTCATGGGCGGACCTCCAGGGTGGTTCCGGCGATGAGGACGGCCCCGCTCGTGCGCTCCTCGTCGGTGGCGGGACGGGCCTGACCCCGCTCGCCCACGTAGGCCAGGGACGGGTCGGGCTGGTCGGGGGCGTTGACGAACGAGGCGAACCGGCGCAGCTTCTCGGGATCGGCGAGCGTTGCGGCCCACTCGTCCTCGTAGGACCCGACGTGCGCGGCCATCGCGGCGTCGAGGTCCTCGGCGATGCCGAGCGAGTCGTCGAGCACCACGGCCCGGATCGCGTCGAGGCCGCCCTCGTGGTCCTCCACCCAGGCTGCGGTGCGCTGCAGGCGGTCGGCGGTGCGGATGTAGAGCATGAGGAACCGGTCGACGGTGCGCACCAGGGTCTCGGTGTCGAGGTCCTCGGCCAAGAGCTTCGCGTGCCGGGGTGTGAAGCCGCCGTTTCCGCCGACGTAGACGTTCCACCCGTTGTCGGTGGCGATGACGCCGACGTCCTTGCCGCGCGCCTCCGCGCACTCACGTGCGCAGCCCGAGACGCCGAGCTTGAGCTTGTGCGGGCTGCGCAGGCCTCGGTAGCGCAGCTCGAGGTCGATGGCCAGGCCGACCGCGTCCTGCACGCCGTAGCGGCACCAGGTCGAGCCCACGCAGGACTTCACGGTGCGCAGCGACTTGCCGTAGGCGTGGCCGGACTCGAAACCGGCGTCCACCAGACGTTTCCAGATTGCGGGCAGCTGGTCGATGCGGGCGCCGAAGAGGTCGATGCGCTGGCCGCCCGTGATCTTGGTGTAGAGCCCGAAGTCCTTGGCCACCTGCCCGATCACGAGCAGTCCCTCGGGAGTGATCTCGCCGCCCGTGATCCGGGGCACCACGGAGTAGGAGCCGTCCTTCTGCAGGTTGGCCATGACGTGGTCGTTGGTGTCCTGCAACGTCGCCCGCTCGCCCTCGAGGATGTGGCCGGTGCCGAGCGAGGCGAGGATGGAGCCGATGACCGGCTTGCAGATGTCACACCCACGCCCACGGCCGTGCCGGGCGATGATCTCGCTGAAGGACGTCAGCCCCTGCACCCGCGCCACGTCGAAGAGCTGGGCGCGGGAGAGGTCGAAGTGCTCGCACAGCGCGTTGCTGGCCGTGACGCCCGACCTCTCGAGCTCGGTGGTGACGAGCTTCTTGACCAGCGGCAGGCACGACCCGCAGGAGGTGCCCGCGCGGGTGCACGCCTTCACCCCGGCGAGGTCGGTGCAGCCACCCTCGGTCACGGCACAGCGGACGGCTCCGGCCGTGACGTTGTTGCACGAGCACACGCCGGCGTCGTCGGGCAGGTCGCCCGCCGGCGCGGGCGTGCCGCCCTCGGGCACCAGGTGGGCCACCGGGTCGCCGCCGAGCTCACGGCCGACCATCGGCCGCAACGCGGCATACGCACTCGCGTCGCCGACGAGGATGCCGCCGCGCAGGGTCCTGGCGTCGTCGGACACCACGAGCTTCTTGTAGACGCCGGCCACGGGGTCGGAGACGACGACCTCGAGGCCGCCGGGCTCCTGGGCGAAGGCGTCGCCGAAGCTGGCGACGTCGACCCCGAGCAGCTTGAGCTTGGTGGAGAGGTCGGCGCTGGGGAAGGTGCCCTCGCCGCCGAGCAGGCGGTCGGTGACGACCTCCGCCATCGCGTAGCCGGGCGCGACGAGGCCGAGGCAGCGACCACCGATGCAGGCGACCTCCCCGATCGCCCAGACCGCGGGATCCGTGGTGCGACAGGCGTCGTCGACCACCACGCCGCCTCTTTCGCCGACGTCGAGGCCGGCTGCGCGGGCGAGCTCGTCACGGGGGCGCACACCCACGGCGAAGATCACCACGTCGACGTCGAGGGCCGGACCCTCGGTGAAGTGCATGCGTGCCACGCGGCCGAGCCGGTCGGTGATCTTGGCCGTGGCCGTGCCGGTGCGCACCGAGACGCCCATGCCCTCGATGAGCCGGCGCAGCGCCTCGCCGCCGCCCTCGTCGACCTGCAGCGGCATCAGCCGTGGCGCGAACTCCACCACCGTGGCGTCGACGTCGAGCGCCCGCAGTGCCCCGGCCGCCTCGAGGCCGAGCAGCCCGCCGCCGACGACGGCACCGCGCAGCGGGCGGTCGAGCTCGCCTCGGAGGGTCTCGACGTAGGTGCGCAGGTCGGCGACGTCGTCGATGGTGCGGTAGACGAAGGCACCGCGGAGGTCGTTGCCCGGCACCGGGGGCACCGCGGCATACGAGCCCGTGGCCAGGACGAGCGAGTCGTAGGCGAGGGTGCGCCCGTCGGAGGTGGCCACCGTCCGCGCGTCGCGGTCGACAGCGGTGGCCGCCACGCCTCGGCGGATCGTGACGAGCGGGTCGTCCCAGATCTCCTGGCCCCCGAGGGCGAGGTCCTCCGGGTCGCGGCCGGTGAAGTAGGACGTGAGCGCGACACGGTCGTAGGGGGCTCGGCGCTCCTCGCACAGGAGCGTGACGGCCCACTGGCCGTCGGTGTCCCGCGCACGCAGTGCGTCGATGAGCCGCCGGGCCACCATGCCGCCACCAACGACGACGAGGTGGCGGGGCGCGATGTCTGTCTGGGCCATGGCGAGCACGCTAGGAAGCCCCCGTTTCTGCGTTGTGCAGCATGTGTTTCCCGGGCGTAAAACGCAGATCACCGGCCCTGGCGCCGGGCTGTGAGGCGCCGCTCCTCTCACCCAGCCAGCCGAGGAGGTCGCAGACGTCCTGGGTGCAGCCGCCGCAGCCGGTCGTGGCGCGCGTGGCGTCGGCGACCTCGTCGACGGTGCGGCAGCCGTGGTCCCACTGCTGGGTGATGGCGCCCTTCGTGACGCTGTTGCAGCGGCACACCGTGGCGCCGTCCGGCAGTTCGGCCGGGGAGGCTGCGGAAGCGCCCGCCGTGGGGAGGGCGGGCAGCAGCAGGTATGCCGGGTCGGCCGGCACCGGGGTGCGTCGCGTGTACGCCGCCACGAGGTCGGCGCCCACGTCGGGGGCGCCGACGCAGGTGGCGCCGACGAGCACGCCGTCGGCGACGACGACCTCGACGTGGCGCCCCGACGCGGTGTCGCTCAGCCTGACCCGTCGGTGCGCCGGGCTGTCCGGGGGGTGCGAGCCACACACGCCCATGGCCACCACGTCGAGCCCGGTTGCCTTGAGGCGCACCACATCGCTGCCCGGGGCGGGCTCGGGTGCCGCTGCGGTCGTGGTGCCGGCCAGCTGCCGGGCCAGACGGCGGGACTGTTCCCACCCCTGGGCCACCAGGCCGGTGCCGCCCTCCGGGGGCTGGGCGCAGTCGCCGATGGCGAAGACGCGCCGGTCGTCGGGCGACGCCAGGGACTCGGTGACGACGACCCCGCGGTCGGTCGTGAGGCCGCACGCCGCCGCGAGACCGGTGGACGGCACCGTGCCGGTGGCGAGTACGAGCAGCTGGGCCACGAGCACCTCGCCGTCGGCGAGGCGGACCCCCACCAGGGTGCCGTCATCGAGCACGGCCTCTTCCGCGCCCACTCCCACCCGGTGGTCGATGCCCATCGAGACCATGGCGGCCTCCACGGCGCGGCTGGCGTCGCCGTCGAGCTGGCGCTCCATCAGCGCCGGCGCGGGGTGCACGACGGTGACGTGCACGCCCCGCGCGGCGAGCCCGCAGGCCGCCTCGAGGCCGAGCACCCCGGCGCCGAGCACCACCGCGCGACGGGCGTTGAGGGTGGCCGCGACGATCTCGCGGGCGTCGTCGACAGTGCGCAGCGGGTGGACGCCTCGTGGCAACCCGGCGGGGTCGCAGGTCAGGCCGCGCAGGGGCGGGATGCGCGCCGCCGAGCCCGTCGCCAGCACGAGGTGGTCGTAGCGGTGCCGGACGCCGTCGGCGTCGACGGCGCACCGGTCGTCGCGGTCGACCGCCACCGCCGCGGTCCCGAGCCGGACGTCGACGCGTCGGTCGGCCGGGGTCGGCAGGGTGAGGGCCGACAGCGGGTAGCGCCCGGCGACGACCTCGCTGAGGAGGACCCGGTTGTAGGGCTCGCAGGCCTCGGCCCCCAGGACGGTCACGCTGAAGCGGCCGACGGTGTCCGCGGCGAGGAGGTCCTCGACGAACCGGGATCCGACCATGCCGTTGCCGACGACGACGACGCGGGTCATGCGAGCGACTCCTTCCGTGGGCCGCGCTGGACCCGCTCGGCTGCCGGTGCCTGTGGCGCCCGCTCGAGGTCGACCGCGCACACCTTGAACTCCGGCATGCCGGAGACGGGGTCGGTGGCGTCGTTGGTCAGCAGGTTGACGCTGTCGGCGCCGCCCCAGTGGAACGGCATGAAGACGGTGTCGGGGCGGATGGCGTCGGTGAGACGGGCCCGGGTGGTCACCTGGCCGCGCCGACCGGTGATCCGCACGGGCGCGGCCTCTTCGACCCCGAGGCGCTGCGCGAGCAGCGGGTGCAGCTCGACCCAGGGCTCGGGCACCTCGGCCACCAGCTCGGCGACCCGGCGGGTCTGCGCACCCGACTGGTAGTGCTGGAGCACCCGGCCGGTGACGAGGTAGACGGGCGCGTCGGGTCGCACGTCGTCGCGGGGGCCGTGGTGGTCCACGGGCACCAGCCGGGCGCGGCCGTCGGGGGTGGGGAAGGAGTCGGTGAACAGTCGCGGCGTGCCGGGGTGGGGCGACGTGCCGCTGGTGGCCGGGCAGGGCCAGTGGAGGGCCTCACCAGTGTCGAGCCGCGCGTGGCTGAGGCCGCTGTAGTCGGCCCGGCCACCGGCGCTCGCGCGCGCCAGCTCGTCGAACACCACCGAGGGCTCGGTGTCGAAGACGCCGGGGGAGCCCAGCCGTCGGGCCAGCTCCGACCAGATCCACAGCTCGGACCGCACACCGTCCGGCGGGGCCAGGGCCTGCCGCCGCCGGATCACCCGGCCCTCCAGCGAGGTCATCGTCCCTTCCTCCTCGGCCCACTGGGTGACCGGCAACACCACGTCGGCGAGCTCGGCCGTCTCCGAGGGCACGAAGTCGCACACGACGAGCAGGTCCAGCCCGCGCAGGCGCTCGCGGAGCTCCCCGACGTGGGGCGCGCTCACCGCGAGGTTGGAGCCGTGCACGAGCAGGGCACGGGGCCCGCCGGGGGCGCCGAGGGCCTTGAGCAGCTCGACCGCGGGAAGGCCCTTGCCGGGCAGCGACTCCGGCCGAACGCCCCAGACCCCGGCGACGTGCTCGCGGGCGGCCGGGTCGTCGATCATCCGGTACCCGGGCAGCTGGTCGGCCTTCTGGCCGTGCTCGCGCCCGCCCTGCCCGTTGCCCTGGCCAGTCAGGGCGCCGTAACCGGACCCGGCCCGCCCGGGCAGGCCCAGGGCCAGCGCGAGGTTGATGGCTGCCGTCACCGTCGCGGTGCCCTGCGACGACTGCTCGACCCCGCGCCCCGTGAGCACGTAGGCGCCCGGGCCACCATGCACCGGGCTCGCGGCGGCCAGGAGCCGGGCGGTGCGGCGCAGCAGGTCGGCGGGCACCCCGCACTCGCGCTCGGCGCGCTCGGGCCACCAGGCGGCCACCGAGCGCTGCACCTCGTGCAGCCCGGTCGTGCGCTGCGCGAGGTAGGCCGCGTCGGCCAGACCCTCGGCCAGCACGACGTGCAGCAGGGCCTGCAGCACCACCAGGTCGGTGCCGGGCACCGGCTGCAGGTGCAGGCCCCGACCGTCGTCGACGAGGTGGGCGGTCGCGCTGCGCCGCGGGTCGACCACGACCAGGCCGCCGCGGTCGCGGGCTCCGGCCAGGTGCTGGACGGCGGGTGGCATGGTCTCGGCGAGGTTGCTGCCGAGCAGCAGGACCGCCCCCGCGCCGCCGAGGTCGGTGAGGGGGAACGGCAGCCCGCGGTCGACGCCGAGGGAGCGGTTCGCGGCCGCTGCGGCGCTCGACATGCAGAAGCGTCCGTTGTAGTCGACGTTGGCGGTGCCGAGGGCGACACGGGCGAACTTGCCCAGCTGGTAGGCCTTCTCGTTGGTCAGCCCGCCACCGCCGAAGACGGCCACCGCGTCGGCACCGTGCTGCCGGCGGAGGGTGAGCAGCCGCTCCGCCACCAGGTCGAGCGCCTCGTCCCAGCTGCTCGGCCGCAGGGTCCCGTCGGGGTCGCGGACCAGCGGTGTGGTCAGGCGGTCCGGGGCCCGGAGCACCGCGGCGGCGGTCCAGCCCTTGCGGCACAGGCCTCCCCGGTTGGTGAGGAAGTCGCGCCCGGAGACCTCGACCGACTGCCCTGCCGGGCTCAGCGACTGGGCGCACTGCAGGGCGCAGTACGGGCAGTGCGTCTCGACGCTGGGCGTGGCCATCTCGTCCTCACACCTTCTCGGTGGCGAGCGCAGCACCGCGGCGGGCGTACACGGCATACGTCAGGGCGGCCATGAGCAGGTAGGCGACCACGAACACCCAGAGGGCGGGGACGAGGGAGCCGCAGGCCTCCTTGGCCATCGCGAAACCCCGCGGGATGAGGAAGCCGCCGTAGGCACCGACGGCGCCGGCGATGCCGATGCAGCCGGCGGCCGCCTTGCGGGCCACCGCCAGCTGGTCGGCGCTGGTGACACCGGCCCGGAAGACGGCCGGGATCATCCGGTAGGTCGCGCCGTTGCCGATGCCGGCGCCGGTGAACAGCACCATGAACGAGAGGAAGAAGAGCGCGAAGCTGTGCTGTTCGAGCGCGGCGACCGCGCCCACGGCTCCGGTGGCCAGGACGGCGAAGGAGGCGATGGTGACCCGTGCCCCGCCGAGGCGGTCGGCCACCATGCCGCCGAGCGGGCGGGTGAGGGCCCCGACGAGGGCGCCGAGGAAGGCGATCGAGGTCGACACCTCGGGGAACTGCGTCTTCAACAGGGTGGGGAAGGCGCCGGAGTAGCCGATGAACGAGCCGAAGGTGCCGATGTAGAGGAACGAGATCACCCACGTGTGGGGGCTGCGAGTCGCGGCCGCGAAGCTGCGGTAGTCGGCCCTGGCGCCGCTGAGGTTGTCCATGCCGCGCCAGGCGAGCACGGCAGCGAGCAGGGCCAGCGGCACGAAGACGAGCCCGGCCCGCTCCAGGTGGACGCCTGCCCCGACGGTGATCACGGCCGGCACGACCAGCTGCACCACGCCGGTGCCGAGGTTGCCGCCGGCCGCGTTGAGCCCCAGCGCCCGTCCCTTCTCCGCCTCCGGGAAGAAAAAGGAGATGTTGGTCATCGACGAGGCGAAGTTGCCGCCGCCGAACCCGGCCAGCGCGGCGCAGGCCAGCAGCACCCCGAAGGACGTCTCGGGCCGGGTGACGGCCCAGGCCAGGGCCAGGGCGGGCACGAGCAGGAGCAGCGAGGAGATGACGGTCCAGTTGCGGCCGCCGAAGACCGGCACGGCGAAGGTGTAGGGGATCCGGATCGTGGCCCCGACGAGGCTCGGCACCGCGATG
Organism: Knoellia sp. 3-2P3; assembly: GCF_029223115.1. Lineage (NCBI taxonomy): Bacteria > Bacillati > Actinomycetota > Actinomycetes > Micrococcales > Intrasporangiaceae > Knoellia > Knoellia sp. 3-2P3. Next base: position 257,697 of record NZ_JARGZE010000003.1, on the reverse strand, counting down.
AGCCAGAACTGCTGGTCGAGGGTGAGGCTGAACCCGGCTGCCGGCAGCTGCGGGACGACGACGCTCCACAGCGCCCACACGCAGAAGCCGAGGAACTCGGCGTAGACCGACAGGCCCAGGTTGCGCCGTGCGATCGAGCGTCCTCCACCGCGCCAGAACACCGCGTCCTCGGGGTCCCAGTGGTCGATCCACCGGCCGGAGCGGTGGACGGGGACGGCCGGCGTCGGCGGGGCCAGGTGGGCGGGGGACTCGAGGGAGGAGAGCTCGGCCCGGGGGCTGGCGGTCATCGGTGGCTCCTTGCGGTGGGCGGCGTGGCCGTGAAGGGAACGCGGTCCACCTTGTCGCCGGCGTGTTACCCGGCAGCGCGCCTGCCGTTAAACGTCCGTAACGCCGGGCGCACAGCGGCGACGGACGGGCTGTGAGGTCGCGGGCTGGGCGGTCGTGGGCGGGGCGGTCCTGCGGGCGGGGTCGCGTGGTGCCCTCGCCCGCCGTCTCATGGCGGCCTACGGGACCAAAGTCCCTGTCGCACAACCGGATACCGGAGGGATAAAGGTACTGCCGCAACTGGCAAAGGAAGCGGTCCCGCCGGCCAGCGGGACGGCAACCGGCGCCGGGAGCGACCTCGCTGGCCGGCGAGACCCTCACCTGCCGGGAAAGCCGGAGGACCTGCCCCCGACGAGGGTGGGAAAGGTGGAGCAGCCAGCGTGAGCCCGGCAATGTCCTACCGGGCGACCTTGACGAGGCCCCGACCGACTCAGCACGTCAGCCGGGGCCTCGCCGCCTGTCCGGAGCGGTCAGGCGAGCGACCGGGTGGGGTCGGTCAGGGGCGCGACGCGTCGACCGCGACGCCGGCACCGCGCAGCTGGGCCAGGGCGCGCTCGGTGGTCTCCTGGGCGACGCCGGCCGTCAGGTCGAGCAGCACCGTGGTGGCGAAGCCCACCGTCACCGCGTCGAGGGCGGTGGCGCGCACGCAGTGGTCGGTGGCGATGCCGACGACCTGCACCTCCTCGATGCGGCGCCCGCGCAGCCAGGCGGCGAGGCCGACCTGCTCGTCCGCCTCGACGGTGAAGCCCTCGAACCCGCTGTAGGCGGCGCTGCGGTGTCCCTTGCGGAAGACCGCGTGGACGGAGTCGAGGGCACCGGCGACGTCGGGGTGGAACAGCGCGCCGTCGGTGCCGATGCGGCAGTGGGCCGGCCACGACTCCACGAAGTCCGGACGGTCGCTGAAATGCAGGCCCGGGTCGTCGTGCCAGTCGGCCGTGGCGACGATCGCGGCATACTCGTCGCCACGGGCGCCCACGTGCTCACTGATGCGGCGCGCGGTCTCTGCCCCGCCGGCGACGGCGAGCGACCCACCCTCGCAGAAGTCGTTCTGGACGTCGACGATGATCAGCGCGCGCGAGCTGCCTGCCATACCGCCCACGCTAGTGCGGTCAGGGCAGGTTGTCCTCGAACAGGGTGGGGATGGCCGGCTCGCCGCGCTGGAGCCGGTGCGCCGCGGCGGGCAGCTCGGCGCGGGAGGCCTCGTGCCGGGACCGCGCGGCCTCGATGGTGCACGCCTCCCGGCCGACGGCCTCGCCGTCGCGCACCAGGGGTACGAGCAGCGCGCGGTCGTCGCCGTCGTCGGCCGGGTGCTCGCCGAGGCCGATCACCTCGGCCTCGGCGCACCCCTTGGCGTTGAGGCGGCGCAGGGCGTACTTGCGCCCGCCGACCGACTGCTTGTCCTTGCTCTTCTTCGCGACGCTGACCATGGTGCCGCTGTCGTCGGTGCGGGCCACGAGCTTGTAGACCATGCCGGCCGTGGGGTGGCCCGACCCGGTCACCAGGGACGTGCCGACGCCGTAGCGGTCGACCGGTCCGGCCGCGAGGGCGGCGATGGCGTACTCGTCGAGGTCGGAGGTCACCACGATCTTGGTGTCCTGGGCACCGAGGTCGTTGAGCAGGGCGCGCACCTCACGCGCCTGGCTGAGCAGGTCACCGGAGTCGAGCCGCACCGCGCCGAGCTCGGGGCCGGCGATCTCGACGGCGGTCCGCACGGCGCTGACGACGTCATAGGTGTCGACGAGCAGGGTGGTGCCCTTGCCGAGCGACTCGACCTGGGCGGTGAACGCCTCCCGCTCGTCGTCGTGCAGGAGGGTGAACGCGTGCGCGGCCGTGCCGGCCGTCGGCACGCCATAGCGACGCCCGGCCTCGAGGTTGGAGGTGGTGGCGAAGCCGGCGATGTATGCCGCGCGGGCGGCGGCCACGGCCGCCTCCTCGTGCGTGCGCCGCGAACCCATCTCGATGCAGGGCCGGTCGCCGGCCGCGGAGGTCATGCGCGAGGCGGCGCTGGCCACAGCGCTGTCGTGGTTGAGGATGCTGAGCACGAGGGTCTCGAGCACCACCCCGTGCGCGAAGTCGGACTCCACCACGAGGACGGGGGAGTAGGGGAAGTAGCACTCGCCCTCGGCATACCCCCAGATGTCGCCCTGGAACCGGTAGGAGGCGAGGAACTCCAGCGTCGCGTCGTCGACCACCCTGGTGCGCCGCAGCTGCTCGATCTCCTCGTCGGAGAAGCGGAACTGCTCGATGGCGTCGAGCAGCCGCCCGGTGCCGGCCACGACGCCGTAGCGCCGTCCCTCCGGCAGCCGGCGCGCGAAGACCTCGAAGACGCAGTCCCTCGAGGCGGCGCCGCTGCGCAGGGCGGCCTCGACCATGGTGAGCTCGTAGTGGTCGGTGAGCAGAGCCGTGCTCGGTGCCGATGCAGTCACGACGGCAGCCTATTGTGGGGTGGTGTCGATCGCCCCCGTAGAGCAGGAGAGCGTCTCCACCAGCGAGGACGCCGAGCTCGACGTCCCCTGGATCACCCTGGTGTGGAACGACCCCGTCAACCTCATGTCCTACGTGACCTTCGTGTTCCAGACCTACTTCGGCTACTCGAAGGCCAAGGCGGAGAAGCTCATGATGGACGTGCACGTCAAGGGCAGGGCGGTGGTGTCGACCGGCACGCGCGAGAAGATGGAGGCCGACACCGAGGCCCTCCAGGGCTACGGCCTGTGGGCCACCTTCCAGAAGGACAGCTGAGTGGCGCGGGGTTTCAAGCGCAAGGGTGAGGTCTTCGTCGCCAAGCTCGACGCCGTGGAGCGGGGCCTCGTCGTCGGGCTGATGGAGCAGGTCCGCGAGATCCTGGAGCCCGAGGGCGACACCCCCGGTGACGCCGGGGGCGACGCGTTCGACCAGATCGTCGCCGGTCTCGGGGGCTCGGGCTGGGGCGTCTCGGTCTCGCCGGAGGACCAGGCCCCCGGCGCGCCGCCGTCGCCCGGTGACCTGGAGCAGCGTGACCCCGCGCTCGAGCGCCTGCTGCCCGCAGCGCACCGTGAGGACGAGCAGATCGCGGCCGAGTTCCGCCGCTTCACCGAGCAGGGACTGCGCGCCCGCAAGGTGGCCAACCTCTCGACCGCGATCGCGGTCCTCGCCGCCGTCGAGGATCAGCGCGTCGAGCTCGACCAGGCGCAGGCCGTGGCCATGGTGGTGGCGCTCACCGACGTGCGCCTCGTCCTCGGCGAGCGGCTGGGACTGCGCACCGACGAGGACCTCGACGTGCTCGAGGCGGAGGTGGCCTCGCTCGACGAGGACGACCCCGCGGTCTACGCGCTCGCGGTCTACGACTTCCTCACCTGGCTCCAGGAGACCTTGGCCCACGCCCTCGGCGGCTGACCGGCGCGGTGTCGGGCGACGTGCGTGGCCCGCTCGTGAGCACACTGTGACCGACGCGACGCGCCGTCGAGGCGGGCTCTGACGGTGCCCCGAACTACATTTGTCCGGTGGCAGATGCACCGATCGGGATCTTCGACTCCGGCTACGGCGGGTTGACCGTCGCCCGGTCGGTCCTCGACCAGCTGCCCCACGAGCCCGTGGTCTACCTCGCAGACACCGCGCGCCAGCCCTACGGCCCCAGGCCGATCGCGCAGACCCGCGAGTTCGCCCTCGAGTGCCTCGACCGGCTGGTCGAGCGTGGTGTGAAGGCCCTCGTCATCGCGTGCAACACCGCCAGCGCGGCGGTGCTGCACGACGCGCGCGAACGCTACGACGTGCCCGTGGTCGAGGTGATCCGCCCGGCCGTGCGACGCGCTGCGGCGGCCACCCGCAACCAGCGGGTGGGCGTGATCTCCACCCGCGGCACCCACCAGTCCGGCGCCTACGTCGACGCCTTCGCCGCGGCGCCCCACGTGGAGGTCACCTCGCAGCCGTGCCCGCGGTTCGTCGAGTTCGTCGAGGCCGGCATCACCAGCGGCCCGGAGCTGCTCGGCGTCGCCCACGAGTACCTCGCGGCGGTGCAGGACCGCGGCGTCGACACGCTGATCCTCGGCTGCACCCACTACCCCCTGCTGACCGGCATCATCTCCTACGTGATGGGCGACGGCGTCACCCTGGTCTCCAGTGCGGAGGAGACCGCCAAGGACGTCTTCCGCCTGCTCGCCGACGCCGACGCGCTGCGGCCCGACCACCTGCCGGAGCCCGAGCACGAGTTCCTCACCACCGGCGACCCCGACGAGTTCGCCCGGCTCGCCCGGCGGTTCCTCGGACCGGAGGCCGTCGCCGCCCGTCCCGCCTCGGTGGTGACGGCATGAGGCTGACCATCGTGGGGTGCTCGGGCTCTTTCGCCGGCCCCAACTCGCCGGCGTCGAGCTATCTGCTGCGCGCCGAGCACGACGGCCGCGACGTCAACCTCCTGCTCGACCTCGGCAGCGGGGCGCTCGGCGCGCTGCAGCGCCACATCGACCCGGCGGACCTCGACGCCGTGATGGTCAGCCACCTGCACCCCGACCACTGCGTCGACCTGCTCGGCCTCTACGTCACGCGCAAGTACCAGCCGTCGGGCCCGCTGTCGGACCCGCTCCCGGTCTACGGGCCCAAGGACACCGCCGAGCGGATCGAGCTGGCCTACCACGGGCTCGACGACGGGGGGATGAACAACGAGTTCGTCTTCCACGGGCTCACCGACCAGCAGCCGGTGACCGTGGGGCCGTTCACCGTGACGCCGTTCCGCGTCAACCACCCGGTCGAGACCTATGGGTTCCGGGTCGAGGCCGGCGGCCGGGTCCTCGCCTACAGCGGTGACACCGACACCTGCGACGCGCTCACCCCGCTGTTCACCGGTGCCGACCTCGTGCTCGCCGACGCCGCGTTCGTCGACGGTCGCGACGCCGCGCGCGACATCCACCTCTCCGGCAGCCGCGCCGCCCAGGCCGCGGTGGATGCCGGGGGAGTGTCGCGGCTGATGCTCACCCACCTGCCGTCGTGGAACGACCCGGCCGTATGCCGTGCGCAGGCCGCCGCGGTGTGGCCGGGTGAGGTGGAGCTCGCCAGGCCCGACGCCACCTACGCGATCTAGCCCCGGCGTGAGGTGACGTCGCCCTAGGGTGGCGGTGTGATCACCATCGACGAGGCCGCCGCTGAGCGGATGTGGGATGCGTACACGAAGGCCCACCCGGACCGGCACCACGACGCCGAGTCGCCGCCGGCCGAGTACTTCGGCGACTCCCCGGAGATGGCCGACGAGCTGCTCGAGGCGGTGATCAACGGACCCAAGCGCGCCACCGCCGCGCTGGTGGCCGAGTTCGCCGACGGCGACGAGGAGCTCCCACGCATCGGGTCGCACTGGATCGCCTGCGACGGACGCGGGCAGCCGCGCCTGGTGATGCGCTCCCTCGAGCTCCGCGTGGGGCCGGTCGCCAGCGTGGACGAGGCCTTCGCCTACGACGAGGGTGAGGGCGAGCGCACCCGCGAGTGGTGGCTCGACGCACACCGCGGCTACTGGCAGCGGTCGTGCGCCCGGATGGGGCTGGACTACGACGACAACCTGGAGTGCGTCTTCGAGCGGTTCGCCGTGGTGTGGCCGCCGGAGCACGCCGACGACTGACCTGCAGCGGCCGGTCGCTAGCCTTGCGGCCATGACTCGTCACGACGGCCGCGCCCCCGACCAGCTCCGAGAGGTGCGCATCACGCGCAACTGGCTCGACCACGCCGAGGGAAGCGTGCTCGTGGAGTTCGGCCGCACCCGGGTGCTTTGCGCCGCCTCCTTCACCGCCGGCGTCCCGCGCTGGCTCAAGGGTCAGGGCACCGGCTGGGTCACCGCGGAGTACGAGATGCTGCCCCGCTCGACCAACACGCGCAGCGACCGCGAGTCCCGCAAGGGCCGCGTCGGAGGACGCACCCACGAGATCTCCCGTCTCATCGGACGCAGCCTGCGGGCGATCATCGACACCAAGGCGCTGGGCGAGAACACGATCGTGCTCGACTGTGACGTGCTGCAGGCCGACGGTGGCACCCGCACCGCTGCCATCACCGGCGCCTACGTGGCGCTGGTCGACGCGATCGAGGACGCCCGGGCCAAGGGGCTGCTGTCGGCGAGTGCCAAGCCGCTGACCGGGTCGGTGGCGGCCATCTCCGTCGGGATCATCGACGGTGGGCCGGTACTCGACCTCGACTACCCCGAGGACGTGGGCGCGGGCACCGACATGAACGTCGTCATGACCGGCTCGGGGGAGTACGTCGAGGTGCAGGGCACGGCCGAGGGCCAGCCGTTCGACCGCGACCTGCTCAACGGCCTGCTCGACCTCGCCGCCAAGGGCTGCGCCGACCTGACGGCCCTGCAGGAGGGCGCCCTCGCCGCGACCCCTCGGGAGCGCGTGCGATGACGAAGCTGGTGCTCGCCACCCGCAACCAGCACAAGGTCGTCGAGCTGCAGCACATCCTGGCTGACGTCTGCGACGAGCTCGGGCTCGAGATCGTCGGCGCTGCCGACTTCCCCGACGTGCCCGACGTCGTCGAGGACGGCGTGACCTTCGAGGAGAACGCCCGCCTCAAGGCGGTCGCGGTGGCCCGGGCGACGGGCCTTCCCTCGATCGCCGACGACTCAGGTCTGGCCGTGGACGTTCTCGGTGGCGCGCCCGGCATCTTCAGCGCCCGCTGGGCGGGCAGCCACGGCAACGACCGCGCCAACCTCGAGCTGCTGCTCGACCAGCTCGCCGACGTCAAGGACGAGCACCGAGGTGCGGCGTTCGTGTGCGCCGCTGTGCTCGCCCTGCCGGACGGCACCGTGCGGTCCGCCGAGGGCCGTATGCCGGGCACCGTCGCCCGGGAACCCAAGGGCACCAACGGTTTCGGCTACGACCCGATCCTCGTCCCGGAGGGGCAGACGCGTCACTGCGCCGAGCTGTCCAAGGAGGAGAAGAACGCGATCTCCCACCGCGGCAAGGCGTTCCGGGCGATGGTGCCGCACCTGCGCGAGCTGCTGTGCAGCTAGGCGAGCTGCTGGCGCACCCACTCCAGGTCGGCGGTCTGACCTTCCACGCCGCCCGGTGTCTCCACGACCACCGGCGCCCGGGCGGAGCGCAGGACGGCGGCGAGCTCGTCGGGGTGGATGAGGCCTGATCCCAGGTTGGTGTGGCGGTCGGCTCCGGAGTCGAACTCGTCGCGGCTGTCGTTGCAGTGCACCAGGTCGATGCGCCCGGTGATGGCGCGGACGTCGTCGACGACCGTGGCCAGGTCGTTGCCGCCGGCGTGCGCGTGGCAGGTGTCGAGGCAGAAGCCGACCATCTCGAACCCCTCGGCGCTCGAGATGGCCTCCCACAACCGCCCGATCCGGTCGAGGTGGCGCGCCATCGCGTTGTCGCCACCGGCGGTGTTCTCGATGAGGAGCGGGACCTTGAGGTCCGTGGCCTCGACCGCCTTGCGCCAGTTGTCGAAGCCCTTCTCGGGGTCGTCGGCCTTGTTGACGTGGCCGCCGTGGACGATCAGCCCCTTGGCGCCGATCGAGGCGGCCGCGTCCATGTGCTGCTGCAGCAGCTTGCGGCTGGGGATCCGGATCCGGTTGTTGGTCGTCGCCACGTTGATCAGGTAGGGCGCGTGGACGTACAGCTCGATGCCAGCCACCTCGGCGTCGGCCCGCAGCGCCTCGGGACCACCGGCGTACTCCCACTCCGGGCCCTTGTAGCCCTGCGGGTCGCCGAGGAAGAACTGCGCGATGGTGGCGCCGCGCTCCTGGGCTGCAGTGATCGGGTCGGCCTGGTCGACGTGGGCGCCGAGTGCTGGTGATGCCATGGCTCGAGCCTAGGCCGTTCCACGGACAGGGGTTCCCCGGCCAGTACAGTGGGCGCCGCGCGCAAGTGACGGAATTGGCAGACGTGCAGGATTTAGGTTCCTGTGCCCTCGGGCGTGCGGGTTCAAGTCCCGCCTTGCGCACCCGGAAGACTCAGGCACCGGAATCCTTGGCGACGGCAGCAGCTGTCGACACAGAGGAAGGACCCGCCCCCGCCGGTGCGCGACTAGCCGATCCGGATCGACACCTCGTCGAGGTCGCCGACGAAGTAGTGCTTGTTGGTCGGCTTGCCGCCCAACGTCACGTCGGTGGTGTTGGAGATCGAGCTGACCGCGCGCTTGGCTACCGGCCCGCTCTGGCCGTCCACCACGGCATACGCCTGCGTGGCGGTCAGGTGGCACTCGACCCGGTGCCACTTCCCGTCATTGACCCGCACCGGTCCGTAGACGCGGTTCTTGGCCGTGGTCGGGCCGTTGAAGGCGCAGGCCGGGAAGCCGAACTTCGTCGTGGTGCTCGCGTGAATCTCCAGCTTGTAGGCGCCGCCCGTCGTGGTCGCCACGCCCTTCTGCACGACGTTGTAGTCGCCCTTGACCAGGTTGGCCGGCACCCGGATCCACGCGCTGATCGTGATCGGCGCCGTGCCCGGGTTGAGGGAGGAGTCGTGCGGCACCCGCACCAGCGAGCGGCCGTCGAAGTGGTAGGCGTTGCCGGCTGCTCCCGCGATGCCGGCAGTGACCCCCGCTGGAACACTGCCGTCGTTGTGCCAGCCGGAGTAGTCGACCATCGTTCTCGTCCCGGCCGGTTCGTCCATGTGCCAGAGAGCCGCCGTCGTCGGGGCGGCCACAGCCGGCGACGCTGCCAGGCTGAGCGCACCCACGCTGCCCACCAGGGCAAGCCCGACCCGTGACTTCCGTGAGCTCATGCGCATGTCCGTCGCCCCCATCTGGTCCTCCCCACGCATGCGCGGTTGCCACCGCACGTCGACATGGTGGCACGCGTCCGCGCGGAGCGAGAGGCTCGCGGTGGGAAATACGCCCAACCACGTAACCACTGGCGCCAAGGGGTCACACGAAAGGGTGACCGCCTGCTCGACCACGACCTCGCCCGGCCACGCCCTAGCATCACGAGGGTGAACCACCTGCTGCGCGAGGTCCTTCCGGCACTCGACCTCGACGAGGACTTTGCCGCAGACCGGCTGGCCGTGGCCGGCGGCAACGGCCTGCCGTCGAGGCTGCCGGTCAACACCCTTGCCTGCGGAGCGGTGGCCGCGGCCGGTCTGGCCGGCCTGGCCGCCGTGGGCGGGGACCGCGTGCTCGTGGACCCGCTCGCGGTGTCGGTGGCCTTCCGCAGCGACTCCTCCCTGAGCGTCGACGGCCGGTCGCGCGAGTCGTTCGCGCCGCTGTCGGGCTTCTTCCGGGCCGCTGACGGGTGGGTTCGCACCCACGCCAACTACCCCCACCACCGCGAGCGGCTGCTGCACGCCCTGCAGCTGCCGGCCGACGCCACCCGGGAGGGCCTGGGGGCGGCCGTGGGCGAGCTCGCGGCGCAGGACGTCGAGGACCGGGTCACCCGCGGTGGCGGCGTCGCCGTGCGGGTGCGCGACCACCGCGAGTGGTTCGCGGGTCAGCAGGCGCAGGCGGTCCAGGCCCACCCGGTGCTCTCGGTCGACTCGGTCGCCCCCGCCGCCACGGTGCCACTCTCGCGTCGTCCCCGTGTGCTCGACCTGACCCGGGTCATCGCCGGACCCGTCGCGACGCGGACGCTGGCCTTCCTCGGCTGCGAGGTCCTGCGGGTCGACTCGCCGACCCTGCCCGAGCTGGAGCCCCAGCACGTCGACACGGGCAGCGGCAAGCGCTCCACGTTGCTCGACCTGCACCGGGCCCAGGACCGCGACCGGTTGCACGGACTGCTGGAGAGGGCCGATGTGCTGGTCACGGGCTACCGGCCGGGAGCACTCCCCGCGTTCGGCCTCGGGAGCGAGGTGCTGGCGGCGCGCCACCCGTCGCTGGTCGTCGCCTCGCTGAGCGCCTGGACCCCCGACGGTCCGTGGGGGGCGCGTCGAGGGTTCGACAGCATCGTGCAGGCCGCCACCGGCATCGCGCTGATCGAGTCAGGCGATGGCGAGCGTCCCGGGGTGCTGCCCGCCCAGGCGCTCGACCACGCCACCGGCTACCTGCTCGCAGCGGGCGTCATGGCGGCGCTGCGCAGGCGCGCCGAGGTCGGTGGCACCTGGCGGGTGCAGGCGCACCTTGCCCGCACCGCACACTGGCTGCTGCGCACCGACGCCCTCGACGCGCCGGCGCACCCGGTCGGTGACCCCTCGCCGTGGCTGACCACGGCGGACACCGACTACGGCCGCGTCGTGCAGGCGCGCCCGGCGTTCCGGATCGGCGACGGACCCGTCCAGTTCGCGTGGCCCGCCCGGCGGTGGGGATCGGACCGACCCGAGTGGGCACAGTCGTAGGTGCCGCGGCCGGAGGGTCAGGGGGCCGGGACCACCCGGGGGTCGAAGCCGAACGGCAGCTCGAGGCGGTGGGCAGCCATGAGCGCGTCGTCGGTGAGCACGTCGCGGGTCGACCCGTCGGCCACCACGACGCCGTCGGAGAGCACCACCGACCGGGGGCACAGCTCGTAGGCGTAGGGCAGGTCGTGGGTCACCATCAGCACGGTCACGTCGAGCGACCTGAGGATGTCGGCGAGCTCGCGCCGCGACGCCGGGTCGAGGTTGCTCGACGGCTCGTCGAGCACCAGGACCTCCGGCTCCATCGCCAGTACGGTGGCCACCGCCACGCGGCGCCGCTGCCCGAACGACAGGTGGTGCGGCGGGCGGTCGATGAAGTCGACCATGCCGACCCGGTCGAGGGCGTCGACGACCCGCTTCTCAAGCGCAGCCCCGCGCAGCCCGAGGTTGGCCGGGCCGAACGCCACGTCGTCGCGCACCGACGGCATGAACAGCTGGTCGTCGGGGTCCTGGAACACCACCCCGACGCGCCGGCGGATCTCGAGCAGGTTGTCCTTGGCCACCGGCAGCCCGGAGACCTCCACCGAACCGGCGCCGGCGGTCAGGATGCCGTTGAGGTGCAGCACGAGCGTCGTCTTGCCGGCGCCGTTCGGGCCCAGCAGCGCGACCCGCTCGCCGCGGTGCACGTGGAGGTTCACGCCGTACAGCGCCTGGTGGCCGTCCGGGTAGGCGTAGGCCAGTCCGCGGACGTCCAGGACGGGCGTGCTCACAGCGCCACCGCCACTACCGCCGTGGCCAGGGCGAGACCGGGCAGTATGCCGGCCTGGGCCCACTGCGCGGGCGTCGCCGTGGCTTGGTGGGTCAGCGGGAGCCGGCCGTTGTAGCCGCGGGAGAGCATCGCGAGGTGGATGCGCTCACCCCGCTCGTAGGAGCGGATGAACAGGGCGCCCGCTGTGGAGGCCAGGGCAGGCCAGGCGCGCACGGAGGTGGCCGCGAAACCGCGCGACTCGCGGGCGATGCGCATGCGCTTCAGCTCGCTGGTGACCACCTCGAGGTAGCGCATCATGAAGCCCATGATCTGCACCAGCTGGTGCGGCAGGCGCAACCGCTCGAGCCCGGCGAGCAGGTCGCGCGGCTCGGTGGTGGCCCCGAGGGTGAGGGACGCCAGCACGCCGAGGGTGCCCTTGGCGAGCAGGCCCCAGGCGGCGAGCAGGCCCTGCTCGGAGAGCGTCAGCGGCCCGACCTCGACCCGTGGCCCGGTTGCCACGAAGGGCATGAGCGCGGCGAAGACCACGAACGGCACCTCGACGACCATGCGTCTGGCGAGGTAGCCGAAGGGAACGCCGGAGACGGCGATGACGCCCAGGAGCAGGACGGCGTAGACACCGAAGGCCCAGTACTCCTCACGTGGTGTCGCGACCACGAGCACCACGAACGACAGCATCGCGACCAGCTTGAGGTGGGCGGGCATCCGGTGCAGCCGGGAGTGCCCGTGGAAGTGCAGGTGGTGTCCGTGACCGGCGCCCACGGCTACCTGCCCACCGAGGTCGGGTGGTCGCGCTCGGACGCGCCCGGCTCGGCCGTCGCGGACCGGTCGTCGCTGTGCCGACGGCGGAGCACCCTCGCCAGGCCGCCGCCGAGGGCGCCGACGATGACGACGCCCGCGACACCGGCGAGACCGCCGGAGACCCGCCGGTCGGAGACGCCCCTCGTGGCGTAGTCGGCCAGCGGCGAGCCGGCGGTGGCGTGCTCCCGCGCGGTGTCGGCGAACCCGGCCTGCTCGGCGACGTACTCCAGGCCGTCGGGGTGTCTGGAGGCGTAGAACGAGGCGACTCCGGCCAGGAACAGCGCCAGGAGCAGGCCGGTCACCACGAGGACTCGGGTGCTGACGCGCCTCATGCGGCCACCGAGTCCTGCTCGGGCTTGACCACGACCAGCTGCCGTCGGGCGAGCACCCGCCGGGCGCCGTGCACGAGGTCGGGCCGCACGAGCACCACGGTGGAGACCGCCAGGCCCGTGATGGCTGCCTCGCCGAGGCCGATCAGCGTGTGCCAGCCCACCATCGTCATCGCGAGCGGGACCAAGGGAATGGGCACCTGGCCGCCCACGGCATACAGGCCCGTGAAGGCGAGCGCCGCTGCCGGCACCGAGACGAGCGCGGCGACCGCCGCCGCGGGCACCACCATGGAGGCACGCTGGGGAAGCACTCGCTGGGCGCCGCGGAAGACCAGCCAGCCGGTCCACACGCCGACGATGCCCAGGAGGGTGATGTTGGTGCCGAGCGCGGTGAGCCCCCCGTCGGCGAAGAACAGGCTCTGCACGAGGAGCACCACGGACATGCTCAACGTGGCGGTCCACGGCCCGACCAGCACGGCAGCGAGGGCGCCGCCGAGCAGGTGGCCCGAGGTGCCTGCCCCGACGGGGAACTTGAGCATCTGGGCGGCGAAGACGAATGCCGCCACGAGTCCGGCCAGGGGAGCCGTGCGGTCGTCGAGCTCGCGCCGGGCGCCACGGAGTGCCACCCCGACGCCGACGACCGCCAGTCCCGCCGTCGCCAGCGACGTGGGGACGTCGAGGAATCCGTCTGGCACGTGCACGAGCGACTCCTGAGGTGCTTCTGGGGCGGCTGGGATACGTTGGAACCAACTGGAGACGAGTCTATTGCAAATCATTTGCAATAACGAATGTGCGCGAGGAGCCACCGTGAGCGACCGCCTGACCCCCGGGGACGCCGCCCCCGACTTCACCCTGGCCGACGACCAGGGCGGTGAGGTGACGTTGTCGGACCTGCGCGGCCGCAAGGTGATCGTGTACTTCTACCCGGCGGCGATGACTCCCGGCTGCACCAAGCAGGCCTGCGACTTCACCGACAACCTCGAGTCGCTGCGCAAGGACGGCTACGAGGTGATCGGTGTCTCGCCCGACAAGCCGGAGAAGCTGGCGAAGTTCCGGGAGCGCGACGCGCTGACCCTGACGCTGCTCTCGGACCCGGACAGGGCGGTCATGCGCAAGTGGGGGGCCTTCGGCGAGAAGAAGCTCTACGGCAAGACGGTCGAGGGCGTCATCCGCAGCACGGTCGTCCTCGACGAGCAGGGCACCGTCACGCACGCGTGGTACAACGTCAAGGCCACCGGCCACGTCGCCAAGCTGCGCCGTGACCTCGGGCTCGACTGAACTAGGTCGCAAAGGAGCCAGGCATGAGTGAGAGCACCCAGAACAGGTCGGTGGACCAGATCGAGGCAGAGATCGTGGCGGCACGTGTGCGTCTCGCCGACACCGTCGACGAGCTGCAGCACCGCACGGCGCCCAAGGAGATCGCGCGGCGCCAGGTGGAGGGCCTGAAGGCCAAGCTCGTCGACGCCACCCAGACGCCTGACGGCCAGCTCCGCACCGAGCGGGTGGCCGCGCTCGCCGCCGCCGCCGTGGCCCTGATCGGCCTGGGCGTGTGGCGCCGCCGCCGCGGCTGAAACGGTGGCCGACAGGAAGGACCCTGCCGAGCGGCTCCCCATCAGGATGCTGCACGACCGCGTGCTCGTGTCCATGGAGACCGAGGGGGAGCGGCGCTCCGGCGGCGGCATCGTCATCCCGGCGACGGCCAGCATCGGCAGGCGCCTGGCGTGGGCGCGGGTCGTCGCCGTGGGCGCGAGCGTGCGCCAGGTGAAGGTGGACGACCGGGTCCTCTTCGACCCCGAGGAGCGCGCCGAGGTCGAGCTGCAGTCACGCGACTACGTGCTGCTGCGGGAGCGGGACATCCACGCAGTGGCCGCCCAGCGCGTCCAGGACGGGCAGACCGGTCTCTACCTCTGAGCCGGTGCCCTAGTGCTGGGTGCTGCGGGCCTGCACCTGCTCGAGGTAGGGGCTCGAGCGGGGGATCACCACGGGTGCCCGGCGCTCCGTCCACTTCTGGCCGTCCCAGTACCGACGCTGCCGCTCGACCTGCGGATCGGGGTACCACCCAGCGGGTTTGGGCATGACTGCACTCCCTGCTCGTCCTCCACAGCCGGCGCCGTTGCCGCCTGCCGGCGCCGGAGCATCTCCGGTCGCCGGTATCCAGTGTGACCGAGACCTCAGCCCTGCCCTCGCAGGCGCGCGAGCATCCTGCCCGTTCGTCCGATGCCGGCGTAGGACAGGCGGACGAGGCGGGTGGCCAGCGCCTGGTGGTGCCCCGTGGACGGGGCACGGGTATGCCGCGGGGGTGAGTCCGCGGCATACCTGGGGGGTGGTGGGGTCAGGCCGGCTGGGCGGCCTCCTGCGCGCCCTTGGACGGACGGGGCCGACGCTTGGCGAAGCGCAGGTACAGCGACGGCACGACGAACAGGTTGATCAGGGTGGCCATGATGAGGCCGCCGATGATGACGACCGCCATGGGGTGCTCGATCTCCTGGCCGGGGATCGACCCGGTGACCAGCAGCGGGATCAGGGCCAGCCCGGTCGTCAGCACGGTCATCATGATCGGCACGAGCCGCTCCTTGGCCGCCCGGATGACCAGGTTGGGGCCAAAGGGCTCGCCCTCCTCGCGTTCGAGGTGCTGGCAGTGGCTGATGAGCATGATGCCGTTGCGGGCCACGATGCCGAAGACCGTGAGGAAGCCGACCAACGACCCGAGCGAGATCACCTTGCCGCCGAAGAGATAGGCAGCCAGCAGGCCGCCGACGAGTGCGACCGGCAGGGTGAGGAAGGACAGCGTCGCCAGACGCCAGTTGTTGTAGGAGACCTGGAGGAGCAGGAAGATCACCAAGGCTGCAACGGCGCTGGCGATGAGCAGGCTCCGCTGGGCCTGCTGCCGCTCGGTGTACTCACCGAGCATCTCCGCCCGGTACTCCAGCGGCCAGTCGACCTGGTCCATCCGCTTCTCGATGTCCTTGACCACCGACCCCAGGTCACGCGTCCCGTCGAGACCGGCCTCGACGTCGAGGGCGCGGAACAGGTTCTCGTGGCGCACGACGTTCGGCACCGGCTCGATGCTGATGTCGGCGACCTGCGAGAGCTTGACCCGCTCGCCGCTCGGGGTGTCGATCGGCAGGTTCTTCAGGTCCGTGACGCTGCTGCGCACCTCGGGGGCGGTCCAGACCTGCACGTCGTAGGCCTTGCCGCCCATGTACAGGTCTCCGACCTCCTCGCCCGCCATCATCCAGGCAGCGGCGCGACGGACGTCACCGGGTTTGACGCCGTACTGCTTCGCCTTCGCGAGGTCGACCTCGACCTTGAGTTGGGGGATGTTGTCCTGGAAGTCGACCGTGTGGTCGCCCACGCCGGGCACCTCGCCGAGGATGGCGTCCACCTCCTCGGCCTTCTTGCGGAGCTCGTCGAGGTCCTGGCCGTACACCCGGATCGTGATGGGCTCGCTGCTGCCGGTGAGGACCTCGCGGATGCGCTCCTTGAGGTAGGTGAGCACGTCGCGGTAGATGCCCGGGTAGCCGTCGACGACGCCCTTGATGCTGTCGACGGTCTTGTCGTAGTCGACCGACCGGTCGACGCTGATCCAGTTCTCCCCGAAGTAGACCCCGTAGGGCTCGTCACCGAGCAGGGCGTTGCCGATGTGCGAGCCCGCGTTGCGGACACCGGGAATGGTCAGCAGCTCGGCGTTGACCGCCTTGGTGGTGCGCACCTCCTCGGTGAGCGAGGTGTCGGGCTTGGCCAGCCAGTGCATGAGGAAGTCGCGCTCCTTGAAGCTGGGCAGCAGCGACTGCCCCAGCACCGGCAGCACCGCGAGCCCGGCGGCGGTGACCACCGCGACGGCGGCGTACGCCGCGCGAGGCCGCCGGACCACCTTCACGAGCATCCTCTCGTAGGCGCGCTTCATGGGGGGGACGAGCGGTGACTCGCGGTGGGCCAGCGACTTCTCGCTGCGGAAGAGGATCAGGCTCAGGGCGGGGGTGACGGTCAGCGCCACGACCATGGAGGCCAGCAGGGCGAGCGCGTAGGCCAGCGCCAGGGGCTGGAAGAACGACCCGGACAGCCCGGCCAGCATGAAGATCGGCAGGATCGCGACCACCTCGATCACCGTGGCGTAGACGATGGCGCCACGGACCTCCAGCGAGGCGTCGAGGATGACGCGGGCGGTCGACCTGGTGCCGCCTGTGGCGCGGTGCTCCCTCAGGCGTCTGACGACGTTCTCGATGTCGATGATGGCGTCGTCGACGATGTCGCCCAGGGCTATGACGAAGCCGGCGAGGATCATCGTGTTGATCGTCGCGCCGCTCCAGTTCAGCACCAGCATGGCGCTGATGAGCGACAGCGGAATCGCCACGACGCTGACCAGCGCTGTGCGCCAGGAGTAGAGGAACAGGATCAGCATCCCGATCATCAGCAGCGCGCCCAGCCACAGGGCGCGGGTCAGGTTGTTGATGGCGTCCTCGATGAACGTCGCAGGCCGGAAGATCGCCGAGTCGACGGCGATGCCGGTGAGCGCCGGCTCGAGCTCGTCGAGGGCCTCCTCGACGCCCTTGGTGACGTCGAGGGTGTTGGCCCACGGCAGCTTCTCGACGATGAGCATCAGCCCGTCGCCCTCGTTGATCACCGCGTCGCCGATGAGTGGCTGGTGGTCGCGCACGAGGTCGGCCACCTGGTCGAGACGGATCGTGCGCCCCTCGCCGTTGACGATCGGCAGCCCGGCCAGCTGCTCGTGGGTCACGATGGGCTGGATGTGCCGCACCTGGAGGCGCTGCTCGGCTCCGTCGACGAACCCGCCCCGACCGATGAAGTGTCCGGGGGAGTAGCGCAGCAGCCCGGCGTCGAGGGCGTCCGACGTCGTGGTCATGACCTGCTCGAGGGTCACGTCCTGCTCGGCCAGACGTTTCGGGTCGGCACGTACCTGGAGCATGTCGAGCCGCTCGCCCCAGATCGGCACGTTGGCGACACCGGGCACCCGCAGGAGACGAGACCGGATCTTCCAGTAGGCCGTCATGGACAGGTCCATCATGTCGATCTCGGGGTCGGACGACGACAGACCGATCTTGAGCACCCGGCTCGTGGCGGACAGCGGCTGCAGCATCACCGGTGGTGCAGCCCACGTGGGCAGGGTCGGGGTGACCTGGGCGATGCGCTCGGCGACGAGCTGTCTCGCCTCGAGCAGGTCGGTGCCCTTGTCGAAGAACAGCACGACCTGTGAGAGCTGCTCGACCGAGCGCGACCGGATCGTGTCCACGCCGGGGATCGCGTTGAAGGACTGCTCGAGGGGAATGGTGATCAGCTCTTCCACCTCGGTCGGTGCCAGCCCGACCGCGACGGTGTGGATCTCGACCTTGGGCGGCGCGAACTCGGGGAAGACGTCCACGGCGGTGTTCCCCACCTGCTGGACCCCGAAGAACATCAGGAACGCGGTGAGCGCGACGACGATGTAGCGGAACTTCAGGCTTGACGCGACGATCCAGCGCATGGTTGGAGCCCTCTCTGCCTCGGTCGGCCGTCAGTGGCCGACCGCGTCCTCGACGCCGTAGATCTCTGGGACCCCGGTCGTCACGACCTTCGTCCCGGCCGGCGGCCCCTCGGAGAGGTAGGCCATGCCGTCGGCCTCAGTGGCCACGGTGATGCTGTGGCGCTCGTACACCAGGGGTTCGGGGCTGGTGTAGACCCACCAGTGGCCCTCGGGATCGATGAAGGTTGCCGCTGACGGCACCACCAGGTGGTCGCCGTCCCTGACGACGGTGCTGGTGGCGACGGAGAGGCGTTTGGCGGCTTCTTCCTCCAGCACCACGCGGAGGTGGTCGCTCCCGGCGACGGTCTCCACGCTGGCCGGCTCGTGCTCGATCTCGTAGGAGTCGGTGATGGCACCGCCGCACCCGGCCAGGCCGAGGGCGAGCGGCGCCGCGAGGAAGGCCGGCCGGATCCGGCGCATGACCCCTTCGGTCACCGGCTCGTCACGCCGGGCGGGGACGACGGGCTCCGACAGGTCGTCGGTCCACCGGGACCCGTCCGGGGTGCGGCCCAGCGCGAGGTAGAGGGCCGGCACGACGAGGAGGTTGACCAGAGCCGTGGCCACGACGCCGCCCAGGACGACGACTGCCATGGGCTGGACGATCTCGAGGCCGGCGGCGTCGCCGGCGACAGCCAGCGGGGCGTACAGCGCCGCCGTGCCCAGGAGGGCGACCAGGGTGGAGGAGAGGTGCTCACGGGTGCCCCGCACCACGAGGTCGGAACCGAAGGGAACGCCCTCGGACCGCTGCAGCTCCTCGTAGCCGTGGAGCAGCACCAGGACTGCTCGGCTGGCGATCCCCACGATGGCGACCAGCCCGGCGATGGACCCGATGGTCAGGGTGCCACCGGTCACCCAGGCCGCGACCGCGCCACCCGCGAGGGCCAGCGGCAGCGTGCCGAGCGCCACCGAGGCCAGGCTCCAGCTGCGCAGCGCGGCCTGCAGGAGCAGGAAGATGCCGATGAGGACGGCGATGGAGACCCAGATGAGACTGGTCTGCTCAGAGGTGAACGTGTTGTGGTCGCCGAGCAGCTCCGCGTGGTGCTCGAGCGGGAAGGTGACCTTGTTCACGCGGTCGTCCACCTCGTCGAGCACGGCTTCGATGCTGCGCCCGGAGACGCTCGCCGACACGTCGAGGTAGGTGGACACCGACTCGTGCCGGATGACGGTGGGGTTCGGCTCCACCGCGACGGTCGCCACGTCACCGATGCGCACCTGGCCGCCGTCGGGCGTGTCCACCAGGAGGTCCTCGATCTGCTGCTCACTCTGTCGGATCTCGGGTGCCCCCCAGACCACCACGTCGAACACCTTCTGCTGCTCGAAGAGGTTGCCGACGGTCATCCCGCCGAGCAGGGTGGCAGCTGCCCGCCGCACGTCGCCGGGCTTCACACCGGCGGCCTGGGCGCGCGTCAGGTCGACCTTGACCGTGACCGTGGGCTCGTCGAGGGCGCGCTCCACGGTTGCCTTGGTGACGCCGTCGACGCCGGCCACCGCGCGCTGGATCTCGTCGGCCTTCTCGGAGAGCACCTGCTCGTTCTCCCCGTAGACCCGGACGGTGACGTCATCGTCCGACTGCCCGAGGATGTCGGTGACCCGCTCCTCCGAGTACGTCAGGACGTCGGTCGAGACCCCCTGCAGCGAACCGACGGTCCTCTCGATCGCGGCGACCGTGCCGTCGTAGTCCGCGTCCGGGCCGACCTTGACCCACACCTGACCCGAGTTGACGTTGACGATCTGGTCGGACGTCACTGCGCGCCCGACCTGCGCGCCCACGTTGGTGACCCCTGGGATCTCACCCAGGTCGTCGACGGCCTGCCGCGCGAGCTCACTCATCTTCGGCAGCGACGTGCCGGGAGGGGCCTCGAGCTGTACGAGCACGTCGCGCTCCTTCAGCATCGGACGCAGCGACACGTCCAGGAAGGGCAGTGCCGCGAGGCCGGCCACGGCCAGCACGCCGGCGGTGATGAGGGCGAGACCGGTACGGCCCACCAGGCGTGGGGCCCTGCGCTCGTACCCGCCGGAGAGCCGGCGCAGCCACGGGGCCGTCGGGCTGGTGGTGGCGCCTCGGCCGAGCAGCATGAAGCCCAGCACCGGCGTGATGGTCAGGGCCACCACCATCGAGACCGCGATGGCCAGCAGGTACGAGAGCATGAGCGGCGGGAAGAACGCCTCGCCCTCGCGCTGCACGAAGAACAGCGGGATCGTCGCGCTCGCCGCCACGAGCGTGGCGAAGAGGAGCGTACGGCGGGTGTCCGCTGTGGTGGTGGTGACGGTCGCGCGCTGGTCGGGTGCCGGGCCGGTGCCGTCGACGGAGCGTCGGCCGGCGCGCAGCCTCCTGGCCAGGCGGTCGGGGTCGACCACGGAGTCGTAGACGACGGCCGTCAGGCCGAGCACCAGACCTGCGGTCACCATGAAGTTGACCGTGGTGTCGGTGAGGTACAGGACCGTGACGGCAGCGCCCAGCGAGGTTGCGATGGCCACGACGCTGATGACGAGCCGTCGCCAGTCCCACAGCAGCAGGCCGAGCACCAGGAGGAGCAACCCGCCGCCGAGCAGAAGGGCCCAGCCCAGGTTCTCGAGGGAGGACTCGATGAAGGTGGCGGGGCGGTAGAGCGAGGTGTCGAAGGCGACGTCGGCCAAGCCGGGCCTCATCGCCGCGAGGGCCGATTCGACGCCGTTCGTGACCTCGAGGGTGTTGGCGTTCGGGAACTTCTCGACCACCAGGAACAGGCACTTCTCGCCGCCGGGGCACACAGCGTCGCCGATGAGGGGCTGCGAGCTCTCGACCACCTTGGCCACGTCGCCGAGGGTGCGCCCGGCCGGGGCAGGGGCTGCACCCTCGCCTGCCGACTCCAGCGGCACCTGGGCGAGCTCCTCAGCCGTCGTGATGGTCTGCTCGTGGAAGATGTTGAGGCGCTGGTTCACCGTGTCGATGAAGCCGCCGGTGCCAGGT
Source organism: Knoellia sp. 3-2P3 (assembly GCF_029223115.1). Classification (NCBI taxonomy): domain Bacteria; kingdom Bacillati; phylum Actinomycetota; class Actinomycetes; order Micrococcales; family Intrasporangiaceae; genus Knoellia; species Knoellia sp. 3-2P3. The sequence continues at coordinate 236,786 of NZ_JARGZE010000003.1, read as the reverse complement.
GAGGAGGCCTCGAGGAAGGACAGCGGGGAGACCTCGAGGGCGTTGCCGGCCGTCGAGATCACCTGCGAGAGCGTGGTCTTGTTCCGCTGCAGCTCGGCCGGGTCCACCAGCACCTGCAGCTGCCGGTCGCGGAAGCCCCAGACCGACACGTTGGCCACGCCGGGAACGCTCATGAGCCGCGGGCCGATCACCCAGCGGGCGAGCACCGACACGTCCATCTGGCTGAGCGACTCGGAGGACAGCTCGATCATGGACACCCGCCGGTTGGCGGAGACCGGCTGGATCATCTGGGGCAGCTTGGCGACCGCGGGCAGGCCGGCGATCCCCACCGCCTGGGTGAGGCGCTCCTGCACCACCTGCCGCGCGTCGAGCAGGGGAGTGCCGGGCTCGAACGTCATGACCACCGAGGACAGGCCGGGGAGCGAGGCGGACTCAATCTCGTCGAGGAAGGGCACACCGACGAGCAGGTCCTGCTCGAGCGGCACCGTGATGAGCTGCTCCACCTCCTCGGCCGAGAGCCCGAGCGCCTCGGTCTGCACCTCGACCTGGGTGGGGGAGAACTCCGGATGCACGTCGACCGAAAGGTCTCTCAGCTGGGTCGCACCGACGGCGACGAGGCCGACGGCAAGGGCTACGACGAGGAGCCGGAACTTCAGCACGACCTCGATCAACCGGCGCATGGCGAATTCCCTTCGGTGAGAACACGAGCAGTCCCGGCGCTACCGAGCACCCACAGGGAGGCCGGAGCACTGGAGGAGCCGCTGACAGGGCCGGGGAACACTCGGCCGGCGGCGAGGGGAGCGGAGTGCGGGAGCCGCGCGGCGGCCGGGGCGATGGGCCCTGGCCGGGTGGCGTCAGGCGATGCAGTCATCGTGCGCTCCCCTCCAGGCGAGGTGGAACACGGCTGCCGACGGTGGCAGTCCCGAACCGCGGACCGCCATCCTCGGGGGCCTTGTCGCTTCTGTGCCCACCTCGGCTTCTACTGATTCCGACTCCACGGTAGGGATGGCAGCCTGAAGCAACCTTCCCCAAAGGGGTGATCTTCAGGCACTCCCGTTGGTGTAGCCCAGTCGGGTCATGGGTTGACCGGAGGTCCTGACACTCGAGGTTCACCCGCTGCGGGTGAGGCAGCGGGGGCGTCACTCGACGCATGGTGCGAATGAGACCCGAGCTCACCGGGCCTCGGGGTTGATCCGGGGGTGCGAACGATGGGATACGCAGATGCCGTCGACCGCGACAGGTTGCTGCAGACGTTCCTCGAGCTGGTCGCCGTCGACAGCCCGACCGGCCACGAGGACGAGGTCGGCAAGGTTCTCGAGGGACGGTTCACCGACCTGGGCTGCGAGGTGCGCAGGGACGACATGGGCAACCTCGTGGCCGTGCTGGCGGGAAACCGGGACGGCACGATCCTGGTCTCGACCCATATGGACACCGCGGGCACCGACCGCGGAATCGTGCCGATCATCGGCGCCGATGGCGTGATCCGGACCGACGGGTCGACCATCCTCGGCGCGGACGACAAGTCAGGCATCGCCGGCTGCCTCGAGCTCCTCACCCTCCTGCGGGACAACCCCGAATGGCCCCATCCCACCATCGAGTTCGTCATGACCGTGGGGGAGGAGAGCGGCCTGCTCGGGTCCCGGCACCTCGACGTGAGCCGGCTGAACGCGACTCATGGGTTCGTGCTGGACACCGCAGGGGTGATGGGAGCCATCACCTATTGGTCCCCGACGTCGGTGTACCTGACCATCACCTTCCATGGCCGGAAGGCCCATGCCGGCGTCGAACCCGAGAAGGGCATCAGCGCAATCCAGGTGGCGTCCGAGGCGATCGCGGACATGACCTTGGGTCGGATCGACGACGAAACGGTTGCCAACATCGGCACCATCACCGGCGGGGAAGCGCGCAACGTCATCCCCGCCACTGTGGTGCTCGAGGGGATGGCGCGCAGCCATGACCAGGACAAGCTGGACCGGCAGCTCGACTCCATGCGTCGAGCGTGCCGGACCAGCGCCGAAAGGCACGGTGCGTCGGTGGACTTCCAGGCCGAGGAGATCTACCAGACCTACAGGATCCCCGAGGACGCACGGCCCTACAGGGAGGCGGCGGCAGCCATCGAGTCGCTGGGGCTGAAGGTGACTCCGCGGAAGTCGGGCGGTGGCACGGACGGCAACTACTTCAACGCCAAAGGGATTCCCTGTGTCGCCCTGCCCACCGGGATGGTCGATGAACACGCGACCAGTGAGCACATCGCCATCGACGACATGATCCTTGCCTGCAAGGTGCTCGTGGCGATCGCCACGGGGGCGTCTGTCGACGGAGCACGTCCATGAGGTCGCGGGTGGCGCGCACCGTGGGCGCCGCCGCCCTGTGCCTTCCGGTGCTCGTCGCGTGCGCCGACACGGCCGAACAGGACTTCTGCACGCAGTACGACCAGCTCGTGACGGCCGCCCAGGAGCTGCGCGAGCAGGACCCCGTGGCCGGCAACGTCGAGGAGCTCCGTGCAGCGGCAGCGAAGGTGAGCGCCGAGCTCGACCAGTTCCAGGCGGTCACCGAGGGGCGCCTCGACGAGGCCATCTCACGGCTGCGTGCCGACGTCGACGCCGTGCGCCAGGCCGTGGTGGCCGCGGGAACCGAGGCCGTCGACACTGCGCGTCCCCTGATCGAGGACGCCATGAAGAACCTCAACGAGGCCTGGGCCGTGGTGCAGGAACGCGCCGCGAGGCAGTGCCCCGACGGGGGCTGAGAAGGACAGGAAGGTAGCGAGATGGACTGGGTATTTCTCCTCGAAGCCCTGGTAGTCCTCGGGGCCATCGTCATGGGCACCAGGGCCGGCGGCGTCGCAGTCGGCCTGTGGGGCGGGCTCGGTACCTTCGTGCTGGTCTTCCTGTTCGGTGAGGCCCCAGGTGAGCCACCAGCAGCGGCCATGGCCATCATCCTGGCAGTGGTCACCACTGCGGCACTGATGCAGGCGGCGGGCGGCATCGACTGGATGGTGGCCGTGGCGGCCCGAGTCATCCAGCGGCATCCCAAACAGATCACCATCATCGCGCCACTCACCGCGTTCGCGTTCTCGGTCGGCGCCGGGACGAGCAACATCATCTACCCCCTGCTCCCCGTCATCTACGACGTCTCCTACAAGAACGGCATCCGTCCTTCGAGGCCGCTGACGGTCACCGTCGTCCAGTCGGGTATAGCCCTCGCAGCCTCCCCGGTGTCGGCAGCCATGGCCGCCATGCTGACCCTCACCGACGTCGCGCCCTACAACCTCGGGCTCACCCAGATCCTGGCCATCACCCTCCCGTCCTGCATCATCGGCATCGTCGTGACTGCGCTGGTGGTCAACCGGATGGGCAAGGAGCTCGACGACGACCCCGAGGTCCAGGCCAAGATCGCGGAGGGCGTCCTCGCCAGCCGGACCGCTGAGGCACCCGCCACGGTCAGTGCCGGCTCGGGCGGCGGCACTGGCGCGGGTGGTGTCGACAGCGCGAGCGCCCCGGCACCCCTCAGCTACACGAAGCAGGGCCGCAACTCGGCGCTGGCCTTCTTGTTCGGTGTGCTCGCCATCGTCTTCTTCGGCCTCTTCCCCGACCTGCGGCCGTCCTTCCCGGTCGAGGACGGTGAGGCGGTTCCGATCGACATGACCACCACCATCGTCATGCTGATGTTTGTCGTCGGCGTGCTGATCCTCTTCATCGGGCGCCCTGACGTGAAGACCGTTCCCGACCAGTCGGTCTTCAAGGCCGGCATGATCTCGGCCATCGCCCTCTTCGGCATCGCGTGGCTGACGGCGACCTTCATCACCGCCCACGAAGAGGTCATCGTGGAGACCGTCGGCGGCTGGGTCACCGACTGGAAGTTCATCTTCGCCCTCGCCGTGTTCCTCGTGGCGGCGCTGACGACCAGCCAGTCCACCGCGACGCGCACCATCGTGCCGATCGGCCTCGCTGCCGGACTCGCTCCCGGTGTGGTGACCGGTATGTGGGCCGGCGCACTGGGCGGCGTCTACACCCTGCCTGCCAACGGCACCCAGATCGCCGCCGCCAACTTCGACCGTTCAGGCACCACGAAGCTGGGCACGAAGCTGATCGACCACAGCTTCTTCGTCCCCATGCTCGTGCTGTCCGTCACCACCATCGCCGTGGGTGCGGTGATCGGCGGCCTCTTCTTCTGAGCCAACAGCAGTCGATCCTCCACCGAGCCGAATCGGAGCATCCATGAACACCACCGACGTCGCGGGGAAGGCCACCGCCCTCATGCCCGCTCTCATCGCAGACCTGGAGCAGCTCGTAGCCATCCCCTCGATCGCCTTTCCCGGCTATCCCGCGGAACCCGTGGAGGAGATGGCGAACCTGACGCTCCAGAAGTTCCGTGATGTCGGCTTCACCAACGCGAGGCTGATGGAGGTGCCCAGCGGCTATCCGCCGATCTACGGCGAGATCCCCGGTCCGGAGGGGTCCCCGACGGTCGTGCTGTACGCCCACTACGACGTGCAGCCAGCCCCTCCCGAGCAGGGGTGGACGAGCGACCCGTGGACTCTGACCCGCAAGGACGGGCGACTGTACGGCCGCGGCTCTGCCGACGACATCAGTGGCCTGGTCGCCCACCTGGGCACCCTGCGGATCTTCGACGGCAGGCCGCCGTGCACCGTCAAGCTGATCCTCGAGGGGATGGAAGAGACCGAGAGCAACCTCGAGGCCTTCGTCGAGGCGCACCCGGAGCTGTTCGCCTGCGACCTGTTCGTCGTCTGCGACATGGGCAACCTCCGCGTCGGAGAACCGGTCCTGACCACGGCCCTGCGCGGTGACGTCGCGTGCATCGTGACGGTGCGCACCCTGGAGCACCCCCTGCACTCCGGCGTCTTCGGCGGCCCCGCCCCGGACGCCATGATGGCACTGGCCCGCCTGTTGGCGACCCTTCAGGACGACCACGGGAACGTGGCCGTCGCCGGGGTCTCCACCGGCGTCTGGGCGGGAGCGGACCTCAGCCCCGAGGACCTCCGCGCCAGCGCGGACGTGCTCGAGGGAGTCGAGCTGACCGGCACCGGCCCGATCGGTGACCGGCTGTGGGCGCGTCCTTCGATCAACGCAATCGGAATCGACATGACCGACATCGCCGGTTCGTCCAACGTGCTGGTCCCTGAGGCGCGGGCCAAGATCTCCATGCGGATCGTCCCCGGCTCCGATCCCAAGAAGGAGCTCGACGCCCTCGTAACCCACCTCGAGACGCATGCGCCTTGGGGTGCGCAGGTCGAGGTGCAGCGCACCAAGCAGGCGCCACCGTTCCACTGCGACACGACCGGTCCCGGGTATGACGCCGCGCGCTGGGCCCTGGAGGAGGCCTTCGGCAAACCGGCGGGCGAAGCCGGGTGCGGCGGCTCCATCCCGCTGCTACGCACACTCCAGCAGGCGGCGCCCGAGGCGGAGTTCATCCTGTGGGGGCCCGAGGACGTCGCGCAGTCGAGGATCCACTCGTCGGACGAGAGCGTGGATCCCGACGAGATCGAGCGCATGGTGGTCACCCAGGCGCTCCTGCTGCAGAAGCTCGCCGGCCGGGAGGCGTAGATCGCACATGGCCCCGCAGGTTGGCGCACCTGTCGAACAGAGGTGAGGACATGAGCGGCGCAGACAAGGCTGCTGACACGGCTCCAGGCACGCCTCAGGGCACGGCTGCGGCCAAGACGATGACGGTCCGGCAGGCCGCCTTCATCGGCGTGGGTGCGATGGTGGGAGCGGGGATCTTCGCCCTTCTGGGGCCCGCCGGTGCCGTTGCCGGGGCGGCCGTCTGGATCTCCTTCCTGCTGGCCGGGCTCGTCGCGACCCTCCAGGGCTACTCGTTCGGGAAGATGGGGGCCAAGTTCCCCTCCGGCTCCGGGCTGCTCGAGTACGTGGCCCGCGGTTTCGGCGACGGCCACTTCACCGGGGTCACGGCATGGCTGGCGTTCATGTCCCAGTTCATCATCACCGCGATGGTGGCTGTCTCCTTCGGTGGCTACGCCAGCTCGCTGTTCACCGACGGCGACGCAGGCTGGGCGAAGGGGTTCACGCTCGTGCTCCTGGTGGTGATGGGCGTCCTCAACACGGTCGGCTCCAAGGCCGTCGCCAGGGCCCAGGGTCTCATCGTGCGGGTGGTGATCGGCATCCTGGTGATGTTCTCGGTGGTCACGCTCGCGACGGCGGACTGGTCGCTGCTGGCCATCTCGGGCTACCCGAGCCTGCGGGTGATCCTCTCCAGCGTCGCCCTCACCTTCTTCGCCTACCTGGGCTTCGGCGTGATCACCTTCACGGCCCGGGACCTCCCTGACCCCACCCTGCAGCTCCCTCGGGCGATGTACATCGCCCTGGGGATCGCGATGGCCATCTACGTGGCCATCTCCCTCGGTGTCTACGGCACCTTGACCGTCGACGAGGCGATCGCGGCCGGGGACACGGCTGTCGCAGAGGCGGCGAAGCCGGCGCTGGGCGACCTGGGATACACCCTGATGGCAGTGACCGCCCTCTTCGCGACAGCCGGCGCGACGAACTCCGGGCTCTACCCGGCGGCCGGGCTGTCCAAGGACCTGGCGGAGAAGGGGCAGTTCCCGCCCGTGCTGGGACGGCGCTGGGGTCGGGCGCCGGTCGGCCTGGTGGTCATGGTGGGCGCGACCATGGTCATGGCACTCTTCCTCAACCTCTCCGCCATCGCGTCGATCGGCAGCGTCGTCGCCCTGCTGCTCTTCACCCTGGTGACCATCTCCCACCTGCGGGTGCGCGGTCAGACCGGGGCGCAGCTGTGGGTCCTGTTGGCGGCCCTGCTGCTGACCGTCACCACCCTCATCTCCTTCACCCTGGACACCCTGGTCGAGGAGCCGAAGACGATGGTCACGCTTCTGGGGCTGCTGCTCCTCGCCATCGTCTTCGACGTCATCTGGAAGCGCGTGCGAGATGCCGGAGGCACGACCGCCTCGGCCCCACCAGCGCCATCGGTCGGTGGGGGTACGTGAGGAGGCCGGCACGGCTCGGCACAAGGAAACCCCCGGACTCGATGAGCCCGGGGGTTCCCGTTCCTCAGACCTGTGGCCTGCGGAGGTGGTGCGCCATCAGGGACTCGAACCCCGAACCCGCTGATTAAGAGTCAGCTGCTCTGCCAATTGAGCTAATGGCGCAACGGGAGAGAACGTTAGCACCACCCGGACCGCAGGACGAAATCGGCGGTCCCAGCACGTCATTCGCCCTTCTGGCGCCGCCATCCCCAGAGCGCAGCGCCGGCTCCGGCGACCGCGAGGGCGCCAGCTCCGAGGCCCCAGAGGAGGGCGTTCGATCCCGACTCCTCGTCGTTGCCGCCAGCCCCCTGAGCTGTGGCGGGCGCAGGGCTGGAGGTCGTCGATGCTGGGGTGGCGGAGGTCGACTGGGTCGCTGAGGTGGTGGCCGGCGTCGTGCTCGTGACGGAGGGCAGGGCGACGGTGAAGCTCGCCTTCTGCGAGACCGGGTGTCCGTCCTCGCTGACGACCCGGAACGCCACCGTGTAGCGGCCGGACCCGACCTCCGCCAGCGGCTGGGTCACGGTCTTCCCTGACACCGCCGGCCTGCCTCGGGAGACCGGGCGGCCGTCGTCGTCGGTCACGGTGACGGTGGCGAAGCTGGTGCTGATGGCCTCGTTGAAGGTCAGCACCACCTCGGTGGGCGGCGTCGTCACCGTCGACCCGGCCGCCGGGGTCATGGAGCGCAGCGCGGCGTGGGCAGAGGCAGCGAGCGCCGTGGCCAGGGAGGACAGCACGGCCAGCAGGAGCGAGGCGATCGCCACCCACACCGAGATCCGGATCAGTCGCTTCTTGCCCTCGGACTCCATGAACACGTGACCCATCCTCGCCCACGGCCTGCGACACACCGCGCCCGGCCCACGGCGCGAAGGGGCACGAGCTGAAACAGCTGTGGGCCCGTGCCCTCCCAAGGGAAGGTCCGGGCCCACAGCTTCTTGGGGTGAGTGACGGGACTTGAACCCGCGACATCTGCGACCACAACGCAGCGCTCTACCAGCTGAGCTACACCCACCAAGCCACACGACCGGATTTTCGCCGGTCGTGGATTCAGCGGCGCCTATGCTACCTGCTCCGAAGGGGTGCTCATGACCACCCCTTCGGCCACGAGGCATCCGGGCCCGCTGCCAGGGGCCCTCACGGGTCGATGACGTGCCGGGCCGCCATCTCCTTGGCGCTGTCGCTGTCGGGTCCCGGCTGCGGCACGAACACCGCCTCGCGGTAGTAGCGCAGCTCGGCGATGGACTCGCGGATGTCGGCGAGGGCCCGGTGGCCCCCGGACTTCGCCGGCGCGTTGAAGTAGGCCCTGGGGTACCAGCGCCGGGCGAGCTCCTTGATCGAGGAGACGTCGATGATCCGGTAGTGCAGGTGGCTCTCGAGCTCGGGCATGTCGCGGGCGAGGAAGTTGCGGTCGGTGCCGACGGTGTTGCCTCCCAGCGGCGCCTTGCGCGGCTCGGGCACCCACTCGCGGACGTAGGCGAGCACCTGCGCCTGCGCGTCCTCGAGGGTCACGCCCTTCTCGAGGTCGTCGAGCAGACCCGAGGTGGTGTGCATCCCGCGCACGAAGTCGTCCATCTGCGCGAGCGCCTCCGCCGGCGGGGCGATCACGAGGTCGACGCCGTCACCGAGCTGGTTGAGCTCGAAGTCGGTGACCAGGGCCGCCACCTCGATCAGTGCGTCGCGCTCGAGGGACAGGCCGGTCATCTCGCAGTCGATCCAGACGATCCGGTCGTTCACGGAGCGCTCGGTTGGGTTCTGTGCCACGCGCACACCTTATGGCCCCGGCGGACACCGGCCGCGCCCAGAGGGCTGCACTAGCCTGCCGCCATGACGTGGGGACCGACGCACCAACAGCAGGGGTATGCCGGGGGACCGTCCAGCGCCTCCGGGCACCAGCCCGCGCCGGTGTCGGGAAGGCGAACCTCGCGGGGGATGTTGCGCGGCTGGATCATCACCGGGGTCGCCGTGGTCGGGTTCGCGCTCGCCGGCCTCGTCCTCGCCGCCTACTACGGCATGACCCTGGGCGTCCTCACCTCCTTCCTGGCGATCCTGCTGGCCGCCATCCCGCTGGCCATCGTCATCCCGACCTTCCTGTGGCTCGACCGCTTCGAGGCCGAGCCCACCAAGTACCTCGTCGCCGCCTTCCTCTGGGGTGCGCTCATCGCCGCCGTGCTGGCCGGCCTGCTGAACACGAGCGCTCACGTGGTGTTCTCGGCGGCGACCGACCCGGAGCAGGCGAGGCTGACCACCGCGGTGTTCGTCGCCCCCGTCGTGGAGGAGGCGGCCAAGGGCCTGTTCGTCCTCCTCGTGTGGCGGCTGCGGCGCCGCGAGTTCGACGGCGTGATCGACGGGATGGTCTACGCCGGCGTGGCCGCCGCCGGCTTCGCCTTCACGGAGAACATCCAGTACCTCGGGTTGGCCTACGTCGAGGGTGGCGAGCAGGTGCTGACCGGCGTCTTCATCGCCCGCTGCCTCGTCACGCCGTTCGCCCACCCGATCTTCACGGTGGTGTTCGGCATCGGCGTCGGCATGGCGGCCACCAGTCGGGGCTCGGGGGTCCGGCTGGGAGCACCGCTGGCGGGCTTCGCGCTCGCGGTGCTGCTGCACGGCATCTGGAACCTGGCGGCCATCAGCGGCGGCCAGGGCCTGGTGGCCGTCTTCCTCCTCGTCGAGATCCCGATCTTCCTGTCCTTCATCGGCCTGGTGGTCTGGGCCCGGGCCCGCGAGGGCCGACTCATCGGCCGGTTCCTCATGCCCTACGCCGATGCCGGCTGGCTGACGCCCGGCGAGGTCCACATGCTCTCGCGCATGTCGCTGCGGCGCGGGGCGCGGGTCTGGGCGCGCCAGACCGGAGGACGTGGCGCGCTAGCCTCGATGCGGGCCTACCAGGACGCCGCCAGCGAGCTGGCCCTGCTTCGGCAGCGCATGTACCACAGCGCCGCCGACGCGAACGCCCTCGAGTCTGAGCGGCGCCTGCTCAACACCCTCGTCGTGAGGCGCCGGGAGTTCACCGGGGCTGCGTACTAGCGTTGCGCGGGTGCGCACCCTCCACGTCGCCCAGTCCATCGCCGACGACCTCGTGGCGCTCCGGCGCCGGCTCCACCGGGTCCCGGAGCTCGGGAACGAGCTGCCGATCACCCAGACCCTCGTGCTCGACGCACTCGACGGGCTGGGCCTCGAGGTCAGCGTGGGCAAGGAGCTGTCGTCTGTGGTCGCGGTGCTGCGCGGCGGGGCGGAGCCGGCCGACGGCGGGGAGCGGCAGGTGGTGCTGCTGCGCGGCGACATGGACGGCCTGCCGGTCACCGAGGACCTCGACATCGACCACGCCTCCACGCACGAGGGGTTGATGCACGCCTGCGGCCACGACCTCCACGTGGCAGGCCTCGTCGGCGCCGCCAGGGTCCTGCACGCCCTGCGCGACGACCTCGCCGGTGACGTCGTGCTCATGTTCCAGCCGGGGGAGGAGGGGCCGGGCGGGGCCGAGCCGATGATCCGCGAGGGCGTCCTCGAGGCAGCCGGCCGACGGGTGGACGCCGCCTACGCCCTCCACGTGTACTCGGCGGAGTTCCCCCGTGGCGTCTGGTTCGGCCGCCCGGGACCGCTGATGGCGGCCGCGGACGAGGTGAGGGTGCGGGTGGTCGGCCGGGGCGGACACGGGTCGGCGCCGTTCCGCACCAAGGACCCCATCCCCGTGGCCTGCGAGATGGTCGTGGCGCTCCAGTCGATGGTCACCCGGAGCTTCGACGTCTTCGACCCCGTGGTCGTCACCGTCGGGCGGATCGCCGGTGGCACGAAGGACAACATCATCCCCGACGACGCGGTGTTCGAGGCGACGCTGCGCACCCTGTCCGAGGACACGCGGGTGGCCGTGCGGGAGCGCATCGAGCGGCTCGCCCGGGGCATCGCGGCTGCCCACGGGCTCGAGGCCGAGGTCGACTTCACCATCGGCTACCCCGTCACGGTCAACGACCCCGACGAGTACGCGTTCGCCCACGAGACGATCGTCGACCTCTTCGGCCACGAGCGGTACGCGACGATGCTCGAGCCCGAGATGGGCTCGGAGGACTTCTCGTTCGTGGCCCAGGAGGTCCCGAGCGCCTACGTCAACCTCAGCGTCTGCCCGTCGGACGACTGGGAGCACGCCCCGGACAACCACTCCCCGAGGGCGGCCTTCGACGACGCGTTGCTGCCCGACGCGGCAGCCCTGCTCGCCGAGCTGGCCCTGCGCCGGCTCAGGCGCTGACGACCCGCACGGTCGCCGGCTCGGAGGCCAGCAGGGCCACCGCCGCGACGTGGCCGGCGTCGCCGAGCGCCACGTCGGCGAGCTGCGCCGGGCTGCCGAGGGGGTGCTCGCCCCTCCACGCCACCAGGGCCGCGGGTTCCCGGGGCCCGGAGACCACGACCTGCCGGGGGTCGACGGCGAGCCCGTGACCGGAGGCCTTGAGCACCGCCTCCTTGCGGGACCAGACCTGGGCCCGGGCCCGGGCCAACTCGCCGCCCGTCAGGTCCTCGAGGGCGGGAGCCTCCGACGGGTCGAGGGTCACCACGTCGAAACCCTCGAAGTCGCTGTCGTCGACGACCTCCACGTCGACCCCCACCTCGCCGGCACGCGAGAGCGCCACGACGGCCAGCTCGCCGGCATACGACAGGCTCACCGACAGGTCGGGGTGGCCGGCGACGGTGGGCTTGCCGTGGCGGTGGCTGCCGCACGTGGCGCAGGTGCGGTCGAAGGCGACGGCGCGCGCAGTGCCGCCGACCCGTTCGGCCACCGCAGTGCGCAGGAGGGCATGGGCCGTCGTGTAGCGGGCAGGGTTGCCCCGGCGGGCGGCGCGCTCGCGCTCGCGGTCGTCGAGCAGGTCTGCCAGCGCGGGGTCGTCGCTGACCTTGCGCCACACGACCTCAATGTCCGCCACGGGGAGATCATGGCAGGTGCGTCACCGGCTTCCGCATACACTGTGCGCGCGGCGGGGCCCGGCCCCGGTCTGCCCCCGTAGCTCAGCTGGATAGAGCAAGGGCCTTCTAATCCCGAGGTCGCAGGTTCGAGTCCTGCCGGGGGCGCTCAGTCCGCCTCGCCCTGCCCGGGCCCGAGGGGGAACGTGGCGACCTCCTCGTAGCGCGGGCGGTTGCCGCGTCCCTCGCCGAGGTGCGACGCGATCAGGCTGACCTCGCCCGCGGTCCAGGCCGGCCCGGCATACCCCTCCAGCACCCGCAGCCACCGCGTGGCCTCCATCGGCCGGCGCAGCCGGGCCAGGGTGACGTGGGGGTGGAACCGGCCGCCCTCCGGCGCGGCCCCGGCCGCGCTGCACGCGTGCCGTATGCCGGTGGCGAGCGACCGCAGGCCGCCGTCCACGTCCTCGGCCACACCCGCCCACAGCACCCTGGCCCGGTAGGGGTTGGGGAACGCCCCCGCGCCCTCGATGCGCACCGTCTCGGGCGCGAAGCGGCTCGCTCGCCGCCCCAGGCGCTCGACCAGCGGCTCGACGACGCGGTCGGGCACCTCGCCCATGAAGGACAACGTGACGTGCCACTGGTTCGGGTCGGTCCAGCGCAGCTCGGCGCCGGCCTCCTGACGCGGCTCGAGGTAGTCGGCGAGGTCGTCGAGGGCCTCGTCCGGGGGAACCACCGCCACGAACATCCGCATGCGCCCTATTGTGAGCGCGCCGGCGCCGCGAGGCGGTGGCGACGAGGGGGGACGTGCATGGGACGACCAGGCGCCATGAGCGAGGCGCAGTTCCGGATGGTGGCGGTGCGGCTGCTCGAGGTGGCGGCGGTGCTGCTGCTCGTGCTGGCCGTGTTCGAGGTCCGCGAGTCGTACCTCATGGCGGGGCAGGAGCCGGACCCGACCACCATGCAGACTCGGCCGGACGCCTTCAGCTGGGGCCGGCTGGCCATGGCCGTCGGCTACTCGGTGTTCCGGGCGCCCCTGTCGCTCATGGTGGCCGGCGGCCTGCTCGTGGGCGCGACCGCCGTGCTCGCTGACCGGCGACCGGTGGTCAGCGCCGCAGTGCTGCGGTGGGAGGTCGCGGCTGTGGGCGCCGTGGCCGTCCTCCTCACCCTCTGCCACCTCGTCGCGGGCGCGGCCTGGGCGTGGACGATGGCGCCCGAGGGGGTCTCGGACTTCGACACGCCGCTCCAGCGCTCGTCCGCCCTGGCGTGGCCCCTCGTGGCGCTGGTGCTCCAGGCCCTCTTCGTCCTGTGGTGGCTGCGCCTGGGGGACGGGGCCCCCGTGGTCGCCACCGACGCCGCGCCCGTCCGCGAGGCCGCCTCGGACCCGGAGGCCGTCGAGACCCTCGCCCCCGCCGAACCTACCGAGCACGTCGAGTGGATCGCGCCCGACGGCGCCACGACCAACGGCTACGACGACTACTTCCGTCGGCGCTAGTCCCGGGCTCGCTGCACCGGCCTGCCGTGCCGGTGGTTTGCCCCGGGTTGGCTAGGCTTGTGCGTGTGAGTGCGTCAGGGGCCGAGGAGAACGTTCTGCTGCATGCCGTCACGGCTCTCCGCGGCGAAGTGGCTGGCTCCACGCTCCCGCTCGAGATCCCGGAGTCGCAGACGGCGAAGGCGCACCGCGACGCGCTGCTGCACCAGCTCGACGACTACGTGCTGCCCCGCCTCTCCTCGCTCGACGCCCCGCTACTGGCGGTCATCGGCGGCTCCACCGGCGCGGGCAAGTCGACCCTGGTCAACTCCATCGTCGACGCCGAGGTGAGCCGCTCCGGCATCCTGCGGCCGACGACGACCACCCCCGTCCTGGTGCACCACCCCGACGACCAAACCTGGTTCATCGACGACCGCATCCTCCCGGGGCTGAGCCGGGTGACCGGTGGTGGGTCCGGCGACGACGGGGCGGGCTCGGTGCGCCTCGTGCCCTCCCGGTCCCTCCCGCCGGGCATGGCGCTGCTCGACGCACCGGACATCGACTCCGTCGTCTCGGCCAACCGCGCCCTGGCGGCCCAGCTGCTCGCGGCCGCCGACCTCTGGCTCTTCGTCACCACGGCGGCGCGGTATGCCGACGCCGTCCCGTGGGCCCTGCTGCGCGAGGCCTCCGACCGGGGCACCGCGGTGGCGATCGTCCTCGACCGCGTGCCGCCCGAGGCCATGACCGAGATCCGCGCGCACCTGGCCTCCATGCTCCGCGAGCAGGGCCTGGCGACCGCACCGATCTTCGGCATCCCCGAGAGCGCGCTGACCGCCGAGGGCCGTCTGCCGGAGGGGTCGGTGACCCGCCTGAAGTCGTGGCTGTCCGCTCTGGCGAGCGACGCGCGTGCCCGGGCCAGCGTCGTCAAGCAGACCCTGGGAGGCGCGCTCGACTCGCTCGACAGCCGCACGGTCGAGCTGGCCAACGCCAGCACCCGGCAGCGTGAGGCGGCCAAGGCGCTGCGCGCGGCATACGAGCAGGCCTATGCCGACGCCCGCGAGGGGGTCGAGCACGGCATGACCGACGGCACCCTCCTGCGTGGCGAGGTGCTCGCGCGCTGGCAGGAGTTCGTCGGCACCGGCGAGTTCTTCAGGCAGGTGGAGTCGGCGGTCTCGCGGATGCGCGACCGGATCACCGCCGCCCTCAAGGGCGCTCCGCCGCCCAGTGGCGACCTGGGCGAAGCGCTGCAGACCGGCGTCGCCGCTCTCGTGTCGGCCCAGGCGCAGTCCGCGGCCACGGCGTCGGCGCGGGCCTGGCGCTCGCTGCCGGGGGGCGCCGTGCTGCTCGCCGAGCACCCCGACCTGGCCAAGGCGTCGCCGCGCCTGGCCGACGACATCGAGCGGATGGTGCGCGACTGGCAGGGCGAGGTGCTCGACCTCGTGCGAGCCGAGGGCCGTGACCGCCGGACCACCGCCCGCATCGCGGCCTACGGGGTCAACGGCATCGGCGTCATCCTCATGCTGGTGGCGTTCGCCCACACCGGTGGCCTCGTCGGCGCCGAGGTCGGCATCGCCGGCGGCACCGCCGTCCTGGCCCAGAAGGTGCTCGAGGCGATCTTCGGCGACCAGGCGGTGCGCGAGATGGCGGCCAAGGCCCGGCAGCGCCTCCTCGAGCGGGTGACCGACCTGTATGCCGGTGAGCAGGCTCGCTTCGAGAAGGTCCTCGCGGGCGTGGAGGTTGACAGTGACCAGGCCGCACGCCTGGCAGACGCGGCAGCAGCGGTGAAGGCGGTTCGATGAGCCCGGTGATGATGGGCAGCAAGCAGGTCAAGGGGATCGCTGCCGAGGAGCTGGCCGGCCGCTCGCGGGCCCTGACGCGGGCCCTCGAGGACGGCAACGGCCAGCTCGACGCCGGGCAGCGCGCAGCCGGCCACGAGGTCATCGAGAAGGTGCGGGCCCGCACGTCGCTGCGGGGTGGGCACACCGTGGTCGCGCTGGCCGGTGCGACCGGCTCGGGGAAGTCGAGCCTGTTCAATGTCCTCGTGGGGGCCGACGTGGCACCGGTGGGGGCCCGCCGGCCCACGACCTCACGCCCCACTGCGGCGGTGTGGGGCGAGGAGAGCGCGACCGAGCTGCTCGACTGGCTCTCGGTGGGGCAGCGCCACCACGTCGGGAGCGCAGGGGCCGGCGCGGTGCAGCCCGGCAGCCTCGACGGACTGGTGCTCCTCGACCTGCCCGACTTCGACTCGCGGGTGCTGGAGCACCGCCGGGAGGCCGAGCGCATCCTCGCCCTCGTCGACGTCTTCGTGTGGGTCACCGACCCGCAGAAGTACGCCGACGCGCGGCTGCACGACGACTACCTGAGGGCGCTGACGACCCACAACACCGTGACGGTCGTCGTGCTCAACCAGACCGACCGGCTCGAGCGGGACGCGGTCTCGGCGGTGCGGGCCGATCTGGTGCGCCTCGCCGAGCTCGACGGGATGAGGGGCCTGCAGGTGCTGGCCACCTCCGCCCGGACGGGCGACGGGGTCGAGGACCTCCGGCTGCGCCTGGCCGCTGCGGTGGCGGGGCAGAACGCTGCTCGGCACCGCCTCGCCGCCGACATCCGCGCGGTCTCGGGACGCCTGCGCCAGGGGGTCGCCGACTCCGAGAAGACCGTCGGCGACTCCGACGACAACGAGCTGGTCGACGCGCTGTCCCGTGCCGCCGGCATACCCACTGTCGTGTCCGCCGTCGAGCGCGACTACCGCGAGGAGGCCCTGTCGCGCACCGGCTGGCCCTTCACGCGCTGGGTGCGGGCCCTGCGCCCGGACCCGCTCAAGCGGCTGCGCCTCGACAAGGGAGACGCCAAGGACGGCACCAAGGCACTGCCCGGCATCACCGCCGCCGACGTGCGAAGCGCCCTCGGGCGCTCGTCGCTGCCCCCTGCCACGCCCGCGGCACGCGCCTCCGTGGACCTGGCCACCCGCCGGGTGGGGGACCGGGCCGCGGAGGGGCTGCCGGCGCCCTGGGCGGACGCCGTCGCCGACGCGGCGACGCCGCCCGGGCCGGAGCTCGCGGACTCCCTCGACCAGGCCGTCATGCGCACGCCGCTGCGGGCTCGCGACCCCTTGTGGTGGAGCGTCCTCGGCTACGTCCAGACGGTGCTGGCGCTGGCGTCGGTGGTCGGACTCGTGTGGCTCGTGGTGCTGGGCGTCGTCGGCTGGCTCCAGCTGCCGGAGATCGGCACACCGCGCCTGGGCCCCCTGCCGTGGCCCTTCCTGCTCCTCGCCGGGGGCCTGCTGCTCGGGTGGCTGCTGGCGCTGGCGGCCCGTGCCTTCGCCAAGGTGGGTGCCCGGCGCCGTGCCGAGCTGATCAGCGGCAGGCTGCGCGAGGCCGTCGACGGCGTCGCGAGGGCGAGGATCATCGCCCCCGTGCAGGAGGTGCTGCGCCGGCACGCCTCCACTCGGGAGCACCTGGACCGCGCCCGCGCCTGACATCTGGCGTCCGCGCCTGCCGTCCGGCGTCCGCGCCTGAGGTCCGGCGTCCGCGCACGGGGAGCCGGCGTCCACAGCCGCAGGCCGTCGGCCCCACCGTCCACAGGACGCGGTCGGGCGGTGTCGCGGTGGGCAGAGGTGCCGCGACTCTGGTCGCGCTCCCGCGGGGGAGCACCGACCAGATGAGGTGAGAGCAGTGAACGAGATCTATGTGACCGTGTGCGGCCGGCTGGTGGCCGACCCGGAGGCCAGGACCACCAAGACCGGCGGCGTGCCCTTCGCGGCGTTCCGCATCGCGTCGACCGCCCGGCGGGCCAACCGACAGACGGGCGAGTTCGAGGACGCCGGGACCAGCTTCGTCAACGTGACGGCCTTCCGGTCCCTCGGGGCCAACGTCGCGAACTCGCTCCACAAGGGCGACCCCGTCGTCGTGCACGGCCGGATGCGGGTCAACCAGTGGATGCGCCAGGACGACACCCCGGCCACCACGGTGGAGATCGACGCCTACAGCGTCGGGCACGACCTCTCCTACGGCACGACGGGCTTCACCAAGGTCACCCGGCCGCAGGTCGACCGCAGCGACCGGATGTCCGACGAGGCGGTCCAGGCCGCGCACGCCCGGGCCAGTGGCGAGCCCGGCTTCGACGCCGAGACCGACGACTACGTCGTGGAGGACGACGGCACCTTCGAGCCGGCCGCGGGGGCCCTGGCCAGCGCCTGACGCGATTCGGGCCATGGGGGCCGGGACAGATAGCCTTGCCCCCATGCCCGAGTTCATCTACGTCATGACCCGCGCCCGCAAGGCGCACAACGAGAAGGTCATCCTCGACGACGTCACGATGTCGTTCTACCCCGGCGCGAAGATCGGCATGGTCGGTCCCAACGGCGCGGGCAAGTCGACGATCCTGAAGATCATGGCCGGGCTGGACCAGCCGTCGAACGGTGAGGCCCGCCTGGCCGCCGGTGCGACCGTGGGCATCCTGCTGCAGGAGCCGCCGCTCAACGAGGAGAAGACCGTCCTCGGCAACGTCGAGGAGGGCCTCGGCGAGATCAAGCGCAAGGTCGACCGGTTCAACGAGATCTCCGCGGAGATGGCCGAGCCGGACGCCGACTTCGACGCGCTGATGGCCGAGATGGGCAAGCTCCAGGAGGAGATCGACCATGCCGACGCGTGGGACCTCGACTCCCAGCTCGAGCAGGCGATGGACGCCCTGCGCTGCCCGCCGCCGGACGCCGACGTCACGGTGCTCTCCGGTGGTGAGCGTCGCCGGGTCGCGCTGTGCAAGCTACTGCTGAGCAAGCCCGACCTGCTGCTCCTCGACGAGCCCACCAACCACCTCGACGCCGAGTCGGTGCTGTGGCTCGAGCAGCACCTGGCCTCCTACCCGGGCGCCGTCATCGCCGTCACCCACGACCGCTACTTCCTCGACAACGTGGCGCAGTGGATCGCCGAGGTCGACCGCGGCCGGCTCTACCCCTACGAGGGCAACTACTCGACCTACCTGGAGAAGAAGGCCGAGCGCCTGCAGGTCCAGGGCAAGAAGGACGCCAAGCTCCAGAAGCGCCTCAAGGACGAGCTGGAGTGGGTGCGCTCGAACGCCAAGGGTCGCCAGGCGAAGTCCAAGGCCCGCCTGCAGCGCTACGAGGAGATGGCCGCGGAGGCCGAGCGCACGCGCAAGCTCGACTTCGAGGAGATCCAGATCCCGCCGGGCCCGCGCCTGGGATCCACGGTCATCGAGGTCAAGGACCTGAAGAAGGGCTTCGGCGACCGCGTCCTCATCGACAACCTGTCGTTCACGCTGCCGCGCAACGGCATCGTCGGCGTCATCGGCCCCAACGGCGTCGGCAAGACCACGCTCTTCAAGACGATCGTGGGCTTCGAGGAGCCCGACGACGGCAGCGTCAAGGTCGGTGAGACGGTCTCGATCTCCTACGTCGACCAGAACCGCGGCGGCATCGACCCCGAGAAGAACATCTGGGAGGTCGTCTCCGACGGGCTCGACCACATCAAGGTCGGCAACGTCGAGATCCCGTCCCGTGCCTACGTCTCCCAGTTCGGCTTCAAGGGCCCGGACCAGCAGAAGAAGGCAGGGGTGCTCTCCGGTGGTGAGCGCAACCGCCTCAACCTCGCGCTCACCCTGAAGCAGGGCGGCAACCTGCTGCTGCTCGACGAGCCCACCAACGACCTCGACGTGGAGACGCTGGGTTCCCTCGAGAACGCGCTGCTCGAGTTTCCCGGCTGCGCCGTGGTCATCTCCCACGACCGGTGGTTCCTGGACCGCGTGGCGACGCACATCCTCGCGTACGAGGGCGACGAGCAGGACCCGAGCAAGTGGTACTGGTTCGAGGGCAACTTCGAGTCCTACGAGGCCAACAAGGTCGAGCGGCTCGGCGCCGACGCGGCCCGCCCGCACCGGGTCACGTACCGGAAGCTGACGCGCGACTAGCGCAGCCGCGACGAGCGCCATGAGCACCGACGGCGTCGTCCGCGTCGAGCCGCTGACACCGGCTCGATGGGACGACGCCGTCGCCGTCTTCGGCACCCGGGGCGACCCGGCGTCGTGCTGGTGCCAGTTCTTCCGCCTCGCCGGACAGCACTGGCGGGAGTCGACCCGCGCGTCCAACCGAGACGCGCTGCAGGCACAGGTCCTCGACGCGGGGGCCGCCGCGCCCGGGCTGCTCGCCTACTCGGGCGGCGAGCCGGCGGGGTGGGTGGCCGTGGCGCCACGAGCCGGGTACTCCCGGCTGGGGCGTCACCGAGCCCTGGCGACGGTGGTGGGCGCCGACACCCTGACCGACCCGTCCGTCTGGTCCGTCACCTGCTTCGTGGTGCGGGTCGGCTTCAGGCGCCGCGGTGTCGCGACCGCCCTCTTGGAGGCAGCGGTGGAGTTCGCGGCAGCGCAGGGCGCCAGCGCCGTCGAGGGTTACCCCGTCGCGGTCGCGCCCGGCGAGCGGCGGGCGTCCAGCGAGCTGTACCACGGGACGCGGTCGACGTTCGTCGCCGCGGGCTTCGAGGAGGTCGGACGCACCTCACCGGCGCGACCGGTCATGCGGCGGGTGCTGGCCTGAGGGCTCCCTCGCCGGAGAGCGCGGGCCAGTCGCGGCGCGCGGCCCAGACCAGGAACACGAGGGCGGGCACGCTCCAGAGCCAGAAGCCCCAGCCGAACAGCAGCAGGGCCGCGTGGAAGGCGATGACGCCGACCCACCCCACCTTGGCGCCGAGGCCGCCGCGCAGGAGCAGCAGGGCCATCACGAGCTCGCCGGTCATCACCAGCAGCCCCCACATCGCGGCCCGGGCCATGAAGACGTCGCTCCAGGCGTCCCGGACCAGCGGCAGGGGTGAACCGTCGGCGAAGTGACGGTAGATCTCGCTGTCGGTGGCCACCATGCCGAGGTGCACACCCGCGGTGAAGATGAAGAAGCAGCCCACCGCCCGGCGAACGCTGCCCGAGGCCTCGGGCCCGGCAGCAGACCTGCTCGGGTGGTGTCTGGAAGGCACCTCCGGTGCTGACACGTCAACCACCTCCACCGTCCACGGTCGCCCGGGCGCGGTGGCACCGGCAGGGGCCATGGTCCCGAGGGTGGCGCGCCCACCCCGCTCAGTGGTGCGAGGGGCGCAGCCAGCGCCGCAGGCGGCGCCTCGAGAGCGACTGCCACGCCGCGTCGAAGGCCTGCTCGGCGCGCTCCGCCCGCCACTGCTCCAACGCGTGCAGCCGCCCGAAGGTGAAGGCGTTCTCACCGCTCAGGTGGGCCGTCATGGCGACCGAGCGCAGGTGTGCGCGGGCCACGACCGTGTCGTGGTGCTCGCCGAGGGCCTCCTGCACGGCCTCCGCCGCGGTGGCCAGAGCGGTGGCTTCCCGGGGACGGACCGTCGCGGCGGACTCTGCCGCGTAGCGCAGCCGCTTGGCCTTCTTGCGCGCCTCGTGGAGAGCGCGGTCGTGGGCGTCGCCGTCTTCCGCGAGCCCCACCTCCTCGACGGCTCGGCGCAGCCGTCTCCAGTCCCGCCGCACCAGTGCCGGCACCTCGGTGGCAGCGCGACCGCCTGACTCCGGGTGGCCCGGGTCCGCGTCGACGACGGCGTCGAGGGCGTCCAGGAGCCGGTAGTACCGGGTGCTCCCCAAGGCCTGCACAGCGGACTGCTGGCCATCGTGCTCGGTGGAGGCGAGCTCCTTGTCGAGGCGCGCCACGACCGGCCCGACCACGAGCTCGGGCGGCTCGGCATCCAGCACACCGCTCAGGCGTGAGCGCAGCACGTGGGTGTCGCGCGCTCCGCTCAGGGCCAGGCCGAGCCACCGCAGCTCGGCCCGCAGCGGGTCGGCGACGTCCCTGCCGAGCACCGGGCGGTAGGTGGTCAGGGCCGAGCGGAGCCGTCGGGCCGCGACGCGCATCTTGTGCACGGACTCCGGGTCACCCTGACGGACTCCGGGGTCGTGGTGGTGCAGGGCCGCACGGTGCTCCCCGAGGTAGGCACGAAGGACGTCAGCCGTGCTCGCCCTCGACCACTCCCGACTGTCGGGCCCAGGTGGTGGCGTCGTCCGGGGCAACCGGTCGCCGAGGGCCCGGCGCAGCTTCGAGCTGTGACCGGCCGGGGCGGCCCCGGCCTCCACGAGCCGCTCCTCGACGGTGTCGAGCAGCCCGGTGTCGTCGCCGGTGAGCTCGACCTCCCACTCACGCCAGCGCTCGATCCCGCCGCGTCCGGCCGGGGACTCGGCCTCCACCTCGTCGTCGCACAGGTGCGCCACCACGCTGCCGCGGTCGTCGAGGAGGTCCTGCTCGCGACGTCGCGACCGGAGCACGGCCACGGGGGCGAGGGGCCGGTCGCGCACCACGGTGCGCACCGGTTCGAGAAGCGCATCGGGCACTGCGGCGGGGTCGTCGGCGGCGTCGAGGGGGAGCCGCACCTCGGTGCGGAGGTCGTCACCCCCCGGCAGCTTGAGGTGCCAGCCTGCGTCTGCGCCGCCGGTCCTGCGGCGCAGCGTGATCCGGCTGCGGGCGAGGTCGAGGCCCGCGGTGTCGTAGTAGACGGCCTCCAGGAGGTGCTCCACCGGTTGCCCGACCCGGGCGATGCCGTCGACGCCGGCCAGGGTGGGCAGGGTCGTCGCCGGTTCGACGTCGTACTTGCGCTCGACCTCGGCGGTGACCTCGGTCGGTCCGGTGGAGCCCATGGCCCATCATCCACCGGCCAGCCGGTCGACGCCGCGCGTATGGCCTCAGGTCACGAGCCGCAGGCCGAGCTCGCCGTAGGTGCGCCCGATCGCCTCCGGGGTGCGCTTGATCTCCGGGTCGTACCAGCGGGCCACGTCGACGGCCATGGACAGCAGGGCGAGGGCCGTGTCGGCCACGTCGGTCATGCTGAACTCGCCGCTGGCCACACCCTTCGTGAGCACGTCGCGGACCACGCCGTCGATCTCCTTGCGCAGGCCGAGGACGGACTCCCGGTGCTCGGGGGTGAGGTTCTGGAACTCGTACTGGACGATGCGCGCCACCCGGAAGTGCTCTGCGTGCCACTGCGAGAAGACCCGCATGATCGCGCGCAGCGCCTCGGTGGGTGTGGCAGCCGTGCCGGCGGCGGTGACGAGCAGGTCGCGGGCCGCCTCGTGGCCCTCGCGGCTGAGCTGGAAGAGCAGGTCCTCCTTGGACGCGAAGTGCACGTAGACGCCGGCGGGGGAGAGGCCGGCGCGGGAGGCGATGTCGCGGGTGGTCGTGGCGTGGAAGCCCTTGGCGGCGAAGGCGTCGGCGGCCGCCTCCATGAGCCGCTGGGCGGCGTCGGTCGCAGCGTCCACGGAGCGCCCGGGGGTCGACATGGTTGACAGCATGCCGCAGCCGTCACAGACTAAGCAAGCGCTTAGTTACTTGGAGGTAGGCACCATGCCCCGCAACGTCTACGGCCCCGACCACGAGGCCTTCCGCAGTTCCGTCCGGGAGTTCGTCGAGCGCACGCTCAAGCCGCGTGCCGAGCAGATGCTCGAGGTGAAGTCGATCGACCGCGACATCTGGAAGGAGGCCGGGAAGCAGGGCCTCTTCGGGCTCGACATCCCCGAGGAGTTCGGGGGCGCGGGCGCCGAGGACTACCGCTTCAACGCCGTCGTGGCCGAGGAGATCGCCGCGTTCAACTTCGCGGTCTCGTCATGCTTCGGCATCCACTCCGACGTCTGCCCTCCCTACATCGTCGACCTCGGCACCCGGGAGCAGAAGGAGCGCTGGCTGCCGGGCATGGCCAACGGCGACCTGATCTGCGCCATCGCGATGACCGAGCCCTCGGGCGGCTCCGACCTCGCGGCGCTCAAGACCACGGCGGTGCGCGCGGGTGACGGCTCGGGCGACTGGGTGCTGAACGGCTCCAAGACCTTCATCACCAACGGCTTCCAGGCCGACCTCGTCATCGTCGCCGCTCGGACCGACCCCGCCAAGGGGGCCAAGGGCATCACGCTTTTCATGGTCGAGGCGGGCATGGAGGGCTTCAGCCGTGGCCGCAAGCTCGACAAGGTGGGGCAGGAGGAGGCGGACACCTCCGAGCTGTTCTTCGAGAACGTCCGGGTGCCCGACGCCAACCGGCTCGGCGACGAGGGCATGGGCTTCATCGCCATGATGCAGCGCCTTCCGCAGGAGCGGGTCGGTGCGGCGGTGGCCAACACCGCGCATGCGTTCCAGATCCTGCGCGAGACGCTGGAGTACGTGAAGGAGCGCAAGGCATTCGGCCAGCCGGTGGGCTCGTTCCAGCACAACAAGTTCAAGATCGCCGAGCTGCAGACCAAGCTCGAGGTCACCCAGGCGTACGTCGACGACTGCATCGCCGCCCACGCCGAGAAGAAGCTGACCCCGGTCGACGCGGCGAAGGCCAAGTGGTGGTCGGCCCAGGTGCAGAACGACGTGCTCGACGAGTGCGTGCAGCTCTACGGCGGCTACGGCTTCATGAACGAGTACCGCGTGGCCCGCGCCTGGCGCGACGCCCGCGTGTCGAAGATCTGGGCCGGCTCCAACGAGATCATGAAGGAGCTCATCGGCCGCGACCTCGGCCTCTGAGTCGACCTGCGCGAACGGGCGGTGGTGGCGACGGCCACCACCGCCCGCTGTCGTGTGCCGTGTGGGCACGGCATACGTCATTCCTCCGTGCGGGCTCCCGGCGTCAGCCGAGGCGGGCGAGCAGGTCGTCGACCGCGTCGTAGGACGACTGGAGGCCGCCCTCCATGCCCGTCGCCACGACCTGCTCGACGGTCTCCGGGGAGTCGTACGTGCACACCGCGTGCAGTGTCGTGACGCCGTCCTCCTCGGTGAACGTCGTGACGATGGTCGACGGCTCGCTGTCGGGCAGGTTGTCGAACTTCTCCGTGTGCACCATGCGGTGGGGAGGGTCGAGCTCGAGGTACTCGCCGGAGAACGAGACCTCCTGACCCTGGGAGAGCTGGGCGAAGTGCCACCGACCGCCGACGCGCAGGTCGATCTCGCAGTCGGTCATGGTGCCGTACCCCGCGCCCCACCACTGGCGGACGTGCTCGGGCGTGGTCATGACGTCGTAGACGAGCTGGGCGGGGGCGTGGAAGCGGCGGGTGATGACGATGTCGGCGCCTTCGGTGGTGACGGTGGCGCGCTCGTGGGTGGTGCTGCTCATGGCTTCTCCTCCTGTGACTGGAGCCTCGTGAGGTAGGCGTCGAGGCTGTCGAGGTTGGCCTCCCAGTGGCGGCGGTACTCGTTCAGCCAGGTGTCCGCGTTCTTCAGCGGGTTGGCCGTGATCCGGCACAGGCGCTGCTGCCCGTGTCGGCTCTTGGCGATCAGGCCGGCCCGCTCGAGGACGGCCAGGTGCTTCGAGATGGCGGGAAGGGTCATGTCGAACGGCTCGGCAAGCTCTCCGACCGTGGCGTCCCCCTCGGCGAGGCGCTCGAGGATGGCGCGCCGGGTCGGGTCGGCCAGGGCGGCGAAGGTGGTGCTCAGCGGGTCGGGCGACATGTTCCTTAACCATTCGGTTTATTAACCAATAAGGAAACTATGCGCGCCTCCGCGGGTCGCGTCAACCCCCGGTCAACGCCCCCGTCGTCCGTTCAACAAGCCGGGTATGCCGTGGTGCCCGGCTGGGGTGTGACCCTCAACCCGCGCTGGTCTGGCCGTTCCTGACGCCGTGCTGGAGGCGACCGAGGTCTCCCACCGGGAAGAGGCCCCGGGGGAGGGCGACGTGACCCGTGCCGGCGCGCAGGACGACTGCGTGACGGGTCACCTTGACGGACCGGAACGTGGACCACGGCAGGAACGCGCGCTCGAGGTGCTGGTGCACGGCGATGCCGCGCTCCGTGACGTCGGCCATGACCAGCTCTCCCACGGGCAGGGCGCGTCGGACGGCGAGGGCCGGCGCGGCGAGGAAGGCGAGGAACGCCAGCACCACGGCACCGGCCAGCGCCAGGGACACCAGCCCCGGAGCGACGGCCGCCCACGCGAGGAAGAGCAGGAGCCCGATGGTGCTCATCACACCGTCGGCGCTGCGCAAGGCCAGGGTCGTCACCGCAGCCTGGATGCCCCGCTGGCTCTGCGGGGTGACGACGTGCATGAGGGGCAGGTGCTGTGCCGTCAGGGGGCGGTGCCGGGAGTGGGCCGGGTCGCCGAGCAGGAACGCGGCGTCGTCGGCGGTGAGCAGCTGGGCTGCGAGCAGCCCCCAGACGCGGCTCGGCCGGTACCTGAAGGCCACGGTCGCGCGGCCGCGACGGACACGGTCCACGGACCCGGCGTCGAGAACGGCTGTGCCGAGGGCGGTGGTCAGCACGAGCCGCCCCTCGCCGTCGTACGCGGTGGTGAGCACCTGGCCCGGAGCAGCCATGAGGCGGATGTTGCGGCGGGCGTACCGGAAGACGAGCCCCACCTGGAACGCCATCACCACGGCCGCCACGACGGCCGCCATGACGAGGGAGCGGAACAGCAGGCCGACCGTCGCCCCGCTCAGGGCAGAGCCCATCGCGAGTCCGAAGCCTGTCCAGCCGAGCAGCGTCCGTCCCACGGCAGCGCGCGTCAGGGCTGACGTCACGGCTTTGTCGCACCGGACCTCGATCGGCGCCCGCGTGGGCCAGGCCACCTGCGGTGGCTGTTCCATGTTCCCCCTGCTGCTCACCCGCGCGCCGACTGCCGGCGCGGGAGGAGTCTAGGTGGGAGGCGGCTCGGGCCGCTTCGGGCGGGGTCGGCTGGTCAGTCGAGCGGGCCGCCCGCGACGTAGATGACCTGGCCGGAGACGAAGCCGGCGTCCTCGCTGCAGAGGAACGAGATCGTCGCGGCGATGTCCTCGGGCTGGCCGACCCGCTGCACGGGGATCTGGGACGCCGAGTGGGCGATGAAGTCCTCGAACGAGACGCCCATGCGCTCGGCGGTCGACCTGGTCATCTCGGTCTGGATGAAGCCGGGGGCGACGGCGTTGGCGGTGATCCCGAACTTGCCGAGCTCGATGGCGAGCGTCTTGCTGAAGCCCTGCAAGCCGGCCTTGGCTGCCGAGTAGTTGGCCTGTCCGCGGTTGCCCTGGGCCGAGCTGGAGGACAGGTTGACGATCCGGCCCCACCTCTCGTGCGTCATGTGGGCCTGGACGGCCCTGGTCATGAGGAAGGCGCCGCGCAGGTGCACCGCCATGACGGCGTCCCAGTCGTCCTCGGTCATCTTGAAGATCAGGTTGTCGCGGATGATGCCGGCGTTGTTCACCAGGATCGTCGGCGCACCGAGCTCGTCGGCCACGCGCGCGACCGCGGCCTCGACCTGGTCGGCCTTCGACACGTCCACCCCGACGGCGATGGCGCGGCCGCCCGCAGCCGTGACGGCCTCGACGGTCGAGGCGCAGGCCGCCTCGTCGAGGTCGAGCACCGCGACGGCGTGGCCGTCCTTCGCCAGGCGCTGGGCGGTGGCGGCTCCGATGCCGCGGGCGGCTCCGGTGACGATGGCGACGCGCGGGGTGCTCATGGGTCCTCCAGGTGCGGGTTGCGGCAGGTGGCCCGAGTTTACTGAGCGGCCGCTTACCGCAGGTGGTCCAGGGGCCGCGGAGGAATCGTGCTGCCGCCCGGCATACAGCACAATGGCGGATTGAGGCCGCTGACGTCCTCGGACGTCCTGCGGCCTTCGCCGCACCCCACACCCCTTATGAAAGGGACCCATGGAGATCTGGCCCGGCAACGCCTACCCCCTCGGCGCGACCTACGACGGCACCGGCGTCAACTTCGCCCTCTTCTCCGAGGCGGCCGAGCGCGTCGAGCTGTGCCTGATCGGGGACGACGGCGAGGAGACCCGCATCGACCTCCCGGAGGTCGACGGCTTCGTCTGGCACGGCTACATCCCGGGCGTCCAGCCCGGCCAGCGCTACGGCTACCGGGTGCACGGTCCCTACGACCCGGCCCACGGGCACCGGTGCAACCCCTCGAAGCTGCTGCTCGACCCCTACGCCAAGGCCTTCGACGGCATGTCCGACGGCGACGAGTCCCTGTTCTCCTACCACTTCGAGGACGGCGAGGCCGACAACGCGGACGAGCTCAACACTCACGACAGCCTCGGCCACACGATGCTGTCGGTTGTCGTCAACCCCTTCTTCGACTGGGGCCAGGACCGCTCGCCGAGGCACCAGTACCACGAGAGCGTCATCTACGAGGCCCACGTCAAGGGCCTCACGCAGAACCACCCCGACATCCCGGAGGAGATCCGCGGCACCTACGCCGGCATCGGTCACCCGGTGACCATCGCCCACCTGCAGGAGCTCGGCATCACCGCGATCGAGCTGATGCCGGTGCACCAGTTCGTGCAGGACTTCACCCTGCTCGACAAGGGTCTGCGGAACTACTGGGGCTACAACACCATCGGCTTCCTCGCGCCCCACAACGAGTACGCCGCCTTCGGCACGCGCGGCGAGCAGGTCGCCGAGTTCAAGGGCATGGTCAAGTCGCTCCACGAGGCCGGCATCGAGGTCATCCTCGACGTCGTCTACAACCACACCGCCGAGGGCAACCACATGGGCCCGACGCTCTCCTTCCGCGGCATCGACAACGCCAACTACTACCGGCTCGTCGACGAGGACAAGGCGCACTACTACGACACGACGGGCACCGGCAACAGCCTGCTCATGCGCAGCCCGCACGTGCTCCAGCTGATCATGGACTCGCTGCGCTACTGGGTCACCGAGATGCACGTCGACGGCTTCCGCTTCGACCTCGCAGCCACCCTGGCCCGCCAGTTCCACGAGGTCGACAAGCTGTCGGCCTTCTTCGACCTCGTCCAGCAGGACCCGGTCGTCAGCCAGGTCAAGCTCATCGCGGAGCCCTGGGACGTCGGCGAGGGCGGTTACCAGGTGGGCAACTTCCCGCCTCTGTGGACCGAGTGGAACGGCAAGTACCGCGACACGGTGCGCGACTTCTGGCGCGGCGAGGCCGCGACGCTCGGGGAGTTCGCCTCGCGCATCACCGGCTCCTCCGACCTCTACCAGGGCGACGGCCGGCACCCCATCGCGTCGATCAACTTCGTCACGGCCCACGACGGGTTCACCTTGCGAGACCTGGTGTCCTACAACGAGAAGCACAACGACGCCAACGGTGAGGAAGGCAACGACGGCGAGAGCCACAACCGCTCGTGGAACTGCGGTGTCGAGGGGCCGACCGACGACCCCGAGGTGGCCGACCTGCGCCTGCGCCAGCAACGCAACTTCCTCACGACGCTCCTGGTCTCGCAGGGCGTGCCGATGCTCCTGCACGGCGACGAGATCGGTCGCACCCAGGGCGGCAACAACAACGGCTACTGCCAGGACAACGAGATCTCGTGGGTCGACTGGGACCTCGACGAGGACCAGCTGGACCTGCTCCACTTCACGCGTCGCCTGATCGAGCTGCGCCGGGAGCACCCTGTCTTCCACCGGCGCAGATTCTTCGCCGGCAGTCCTGACCACGGCGGCGAGTCGGAGGTCGGCGACATCGAGTGGTTCGAGCCCGGTGGCGGGCACATGGACGAGGAGAGCTGGGCCAACGGCTACGCCAGGTCGATGGCGGTCTTCCTCAACGGCTCGACGATCCCCGAGCCCGACACCCGCGGCCAGCGCATCGTCGACGACAACTTCCTCGTCCTCTTCAACGGCCACCACGAGCCCCTGCGGTTCACCCTGCCCGACGAGGACTACGGCGGTGGCTGGCTGGTCGACATCGACACCGGCGCGCAGGACATCGACCCGGAGCTCGTCTTCACGCCCGGGTCGCAGGTGACCGCGCAGGCACGCAGCGTCGTGGTGCTGCGCTGCCCTCTGGAGCGGCAGGCCACGTCTGCGGCAGGCGCCGCCGAGCGGCGCCGATGAGCGGTATGCCGTCCGGCCGCGTTGCGCACCGCCCGGGACCCGGGCGGCCCGTGCCGTCGGCGACCTACCGGCTCCAGATCCAGCCCGCCTTCACCTTCGACGATGCCGCTGCTCAGGCGGACTACCTTGCGGCACTGGGGGTTTCGCACGCCTACCTGTCTCCGGTGCTGCAACCCGCCCCGGGGTCGACGCACGGCTACGACGTCGTCGACCACAGCCGGCTCAACGAGGAGGCGGGCGGTCGCGCCGCCTACGACCGGATGGTTGCGCGGCTGCGCGAGCACGGCGTCCGCGCCGTCGCGGACGTGGTGCCGAACCACATGACGGTGCCGTCGCCGGCATACCTCAACCGCCAGTGGTGGTCGCTGCTGCGCGAGGGCAGGGACTCCGAGTTCGCGCACTGGTTCGACGTCGACTGGGAGGCCGGTGACGGACGGGTGCTCATGCCGGTGCTGGGCGCCACGCTCGAGGAGGTGCTGGCGGGCGGCGAGCTGGCCGTGGACGGCTCGGGCGGGCGGAACGCCGACGAGACGGTGGTGCGCTACTACGACCACCAGTTCCCCGTCCGTCCTGGCACGGAGAGCCTTGACCTCCCCGATCTCCTTGCGGCACAGGCATACCGGCTCGCCTACTGGCGTGAGGGCGGCGACGAGCTGAACTACCGGCGCTTCTTCGACGTGACGACGCTCGCCGCGGTGCGGGTCGAGGACCCGGACGTCTTCGACGCCACCCACGCCCTGCTGCTCGAGCTGGTGCGCAAGGGCGAGCTCGACGGCCTGCGCATCGACCACCCCGACGGCCTGGCCGACCCGCGCGGCTACCTCGACCGGCTCGCTGAGGCCACCGGGGACTCGTGGGTCGTGGCCGAGAAGATCCTGGAGGGCCACGAGGAGCTGCCGGACGACTGGCGCTGTGCCGGGACGACCGGCTACGACACCCTCCTGCGGGTCGGCGGTGTGTTCCTCGACTCGTCGTCCGAGGGCGACCTGACCGCGCTGGCACGCGAGCTGACCGGCGACCACCGCCCCCTCGATGAGATCATCGACGAGGCGAAACGCCTTGTCGTCGAACGGATCCAGACGGCCGAGGTCAACCGCTTGCTGCGTCTGGTGGCGCGGGCCGACCCGGACCTCGATCCTGCGGCGTCGCGGCGCGCGCTCGAGGCGTTGCTCGTCGCCATGGACCGCTACCGCGCCTACATCAGGCCGGGGGAGCGGGCGCGCTCCGAGCAGGTCGCGGTGGTCGAGGAGGCGTGCGACCGGGCCGAGACCACGCTGGCCGACTCGGACGACCGGACGCTCTCCCGGATCCGCCAGCTGGTCCTGGGCACCGGCGCGGAGCCGGCCGACCGGGCGGCGGCCGACGAGCTCGTGGTGCGGTTCCAGCAGACCTGCGGGCCGGTGATGGCCAAGGCCATCGAGGACACCGCCTTCTACCGCTACGTCCGGCTGGTCTCGCTCAACGAGGTCGGCGGCAACCCGGCGCACCTCGGCACCGGAGTGGGGGAACTGCACGACTTCGCCGAGCGGCAGCTGGCCTCGTGGCCGACCGCCATGACCACGCTGTCCACCCACGACACCAAGCGTTCCGAGGACGTCCGGGCCCGCATCGGCGTCATCTCCGAGCGTCCCCACGAGTGGGGGCAGTGGCTCGACGAGGCGCGCCGGCTGGCGAAGCCCCACCGGCATGAGCGGCTCGACGCCGCGACCGAGTACCTCCTGTGGCAGACGGCCTTGGGTGCCTGGCCGATCGACCGCGAGCGGCTCCAGGGCTACGCCACGAAGGCGGTCCGCGAGGCCAAGGCACACACGGCGTGGACCGACCCCGACGAGGGCTACGAGGAGGCCGTGGCCCGCTTCGTCGACGGGCTCGTCTCCGATCCGGCCCTCGCCAGGCACATCGAGGCCTGGCACGAGGAGACGGGGGAGTACACCCGCGCGGCCATCCTGGGGCAGAAGCTGCTCCAGCTCGTCATGCCGGGCGTGCCCGACGTCTACCAGGGCACCGAGCTGGTCGACCTCTCGCTCGTCGACCCCGACAACAGGCGGCCGGTCGACTTCACCGAGCGCCGACGCCGGCTCGAGGCGCTCGACGGGGGAGCGGCGCCCGCCGACCTCGACGACGACAAGCTGCTCGTCACCTCGCGGGCGCTGCGGCTGCGGCGCGAGCACCCGGAGTGGTTCACCGGCCCGGCCGCCGTCTACGAGCCCCTCGCGGCGACCACCCCGCACGCCCTCGGCGTCGGTCGGGGCGACGCGTCCGGCCTGCACGCGGTCGCCGTGGTGACCAGGCTGGCCGCGGGCCTCGAGGCGGCCGGTGGCTGGGGTGCCCACCGGGTCTCCCTGCCCCCGGGCCCCTGGCGCGACCTGCTCACGGGACGCACCACCTCGACCCACGACAGCGAGGGCATCCCGGTGGCGGAGTTGCTCGCCGGGCTGCCGGTCGCTTTGCTTGTCCGCGATGAGTACTGAACAGCGCGGCAGCAGAACGACGACGGCGGGCCGGGGCCGGCCCACGGGCCAGGCATCGAGGAGCCACGAGCTCAGGGTCTGGGTGCCCGACGCCCAGCGCGTGGCCGTGCACGTCGGGTCCCCGGACGAGGACCCGGCGGTCCAGTCCATGACGGCAGCAGGGGGTGGCTGGTGGGCCTGGCGGACCACGGCCGCGAGCGGGCCGCTCGACTACGCCTTCAGCGTCGACGGCGGTGAGCCCCGCCCGGACCCGCGCAGCGCCTGGCAGCCCCACGGCGTGCACGGCCCGAGCCGCACCTTCGACACCGGTGCCCACGAGTGGGCCGACAGCACCTGGGCGGGCCCGCAGCAGGGCCTCGGGACACTCGGTGGCGTCGTCTACGAGCTCCACGTGGGCACGTTCACCCCCGAGGGCACCCTGGACTCCGCCGTCGGCAGGCTCGACCACCTCGTCGACCTCGGGGTCGACGTCGTGGAGCTCATGCCGGTGGCGGCCTTCGACGGCCGGTGGAACTGGGGCTACGACGGCGTCGCCCCGTATGCCGTGCACGAGGACTACGGGGGGCCTGCGGCCCTGCAGCGCTTCGTCGACGCCTGCCACCAGCGCGGGCTCGGGGTGTGCCTGGACGTGGTCTACAACCACCTCGGCCCCGCGGGGAACTACCTCGGCACCTTCGGGCCGTACTTCACCGAGGCGCACGCCACCCCGTGGGGTGCTGCGCTGAACCTCGACCAGGAGGGCAGCCACGAGGTCCGCCGCTGGATCATCGACAACGCGCTGCGCTGGTTCGGGGAGTTCCGCGTCGACGCGCTGCGGCTCGACGCCGTGCACGAGCTGCGCGACGACTCCGACCGGCACGTCCTGGCGCAGCTCGCCGACGAGGTCAAGGCCCTCGAGCACAGGCTCGGGCGCCCGCTCACGCTGATCGCCGAGAGCGACCTCAACGACCCGGCCATGGTCACGCCGACCTCCGAGGGCGGCCGGGGCATGGACGCGCAGTGGGACGACGACGTGCACCACGCCCTCCACGTCTCGCTGACGGGGGAGCGCCAGGGCTACTACGCCGACTTCGGGGGCTTCAGCCCGCCGCTGCCGGACGGTGGTCCCCTCACCGTGCTTGCCAAGACCCTCACCCAGGTGTTCCTGCACGACGGCCGGTACTCGAGCTTCCGCGAGAGCGAGTGGGGCGCCCCGGTCGACCGCGCGGCCGTCGACGGCCGCCGCTTCCTTGCCTACCTGCAGACCCATGACCAGGTGGGCAACCGCGCCGTGGGCGACCGCATCAGCGCGATCACCTCGCCGGGACAGCAGGCCGTCGGCGCGGCCCTCTACCTCACCGCGCCCTACACGCCGATGCTGTTCATGGGTGAGGAGTGGGCGGCGAGCACGCCGTTCCAGTTCTTCACCGACTTCGGCGACGCCGAGCTCCGCGAGGCCGTCTCCGAGGGTCGCCGGAGCGAGTTCGAGTCGCACGGCTGGGCTTTCGACGACGTGCCGGACCCGCAGGACGAGGCGACCTACCGGGGCAGCCAGCTCGACTGGGCCGAGGCGCGCGAGCACGGTCACGCCCGGATGCTGGGCTGGTACCGCGACCTGATCGCCCTGCGGCGCAGCGAGGCCGACCTCGGTGACGGCCGGCTCGACAGGGTCGAGGTCGCCTGCCACGACGACAACCAGTGGCTGGTCATGCGTCGGGGCGGTGTCGGCACGGTTGCCAACCTCAACGATGCCGAGCAGACGGTTCCGGTGCCGGCCGGCATCCGCTCGGTGCTGCTCGCCTGGGACCCCGCAGCCACCGCGGTCGACGGCGAGGGGCTGCGCCTGCCCGGCCACGGCGTCGCGGTGGTGCGGCTCCGTCAGGGAGCGGAGTCGACGGGCTAGCCCGCGGTGTCGACCCGCCGTGGAGCGGCGTCGAGGTCATAGGTCAGGAGGTCGGTGCGCACCGCCAGCCGGTCGTAGGTCGACTGCGCCGTGGTGTTGGACGCCCTGGTGACCCATCGGACGTGGCTCCAGCCGCGCTGGCTGCAGCGCTCCTGCAGGGCCGCCAGCAGCGCGTCCACCGCGCCGGTGCCCCGCTGCTCGGGGGCGACGAACAGGTCGTCGAGGAAGCAGGCGGTGCTGCCGTGGAGCGGCCGGGGGAACGGCCGGTAGTGCGCCAGTCCCACGGGCTCGGCGTCGGCTGCCGGCCGCACCACGACGGCCTCGAGCTCGTGGTCCGGGTCCATCAGCCAGGACCACACGATCGTGGAGACCTCGACGGGACGGGCCGACTCGTAGAACTCGAGGTACCCCCGGTGCAGGCGTGACCAGGCTTCACGGTCCTGCGGCCGCAGGTCGTCGACGACCCAGCGCCCGGGGTCGCGCCCGGGCATCACGAGTCCTTCACGCGGATCATGCCCTCCTGCGCCACCGTGGCCAGGAGCGTGCCGTCCGGGGCGAACATCTGGCCGGCCCCCAGCCCTCGGCCGCTGGAGGCCGACGGCGAGTGCTGGGTGTAGAGGATCCAGTCGTCGGCGCGGCCCCGGCGGTGGAACCACATGGCGTGGTCGAGGCTCGCCGGGCGGAGCCGACGGTCCGACCACGCGAGTCCGTGCTTGCGCAGCACCGACTCGAGCAGCGAGTAGTCCGAGGCGTAGGCGAGGACGGCCGCGTGCAGCAACGGGTCGTCGGGCAGCGAGCCGATCGCCTTGAGCCAGACCGACTGGTGCGCCGCCCGCTGGGCTCCCGGCTTGAGGTAGAGGTGGCCCTCGACGTGCCGCAGGTCGATCGGTCGCTGGTAGGCGAAGAACTGCGCGGCGGGGTGGTCGATGGTGCCGAGCGTCTCCTCGACCGACGGCAGCATCTCGGGGTCCGGCGCCGCCGGCATCTCGGCCTGGTGGTCCAGACCCTCGGCCGGCGCCTGGAACGAGGCGATCATCGACAGGATCGTCTTGCCGTACTGGATGGCGTGCACCCGCCGGGTGGAGAACGAGTTGCCGTCGCGCATCCGCTCCACGGCGAAGCGGATCGGGTGGCTGTCGTCACCCGGGCGCACGAAGTAGGCGTGCAGGGAGTGGATGGAGCGCCGGCCCCCGTCGACGTCGGCCATCGTGCGACCCGCCGCGACGACGGACTGGGCCAGCACCTGCCCGCCGAACACCCGGCCGTGGGGCTGGGGCTGGCTGCGGCCCACGAACACCTGGGCCTGCGACTCGCCGAGGTCGGTCTCGTCGTCGTCGGGCAGGCCCCGTACCGCGATCTGCGCGGTGCCGAGCTCGTCGAGGTCGAGGACGTCGAGAAGGTCGGCGAGGGGGTCGAGGCGGGGCTTCTCGTCGCTCGTGGTCACCCGGCGACGATAGCCGGTGCCCGTGCTCGCCCGCCCGGGGCGCCCGCTCGTGCTCGCCCGCCCGCGGCACCCGCCGGCGGGCCAGACCTCGGCGCTACCCCTCGACGGCGAGCACGAAGGGCAGCACGCCCTCGGCGCCCGCCTGCCGCAGCGCCTGCGACGCCACCGTGAGGGTCCAGCGCGAGGAGGCGACGTCGTCGACGAGCAGCACCGGCCCGGGAACCTGCGAGAGCGCCTCGGCAAGCGCCGGTCCCACGGCGAGCCGGCCCCACACCCCGGCGAGCCGGAAGGCGCTGTTGCCACCGGCCTCGCCCACCGGCCCCTCCGCCACGAGGTCGAGCGAGCCGAGGAAGGGCAGCCGGCCGATCTCGGCCAGGCCTCGGGCTGCGGACACCACGAGCTGGGGCCGCCTGCGCGAGGGGACCGCGACGACGGCTGCCGGCCGCTGCGTCCAGCCCCAGTCGCGCAGCACCGGCACGCACGCCCGCAGCAGCTCGGCGTCGACCGGGGCGTCCTCCCGCAGCAGGCCGCGCAGCCGCTGCCCCCATCCGAGGTCGGTCAGTCGCGCCAGGGCTCGCCCGGTCTCCATGGCCTCCGTCGCGGGGATCCGCCCCTTCAGCGGCACGCCGAGGCGGTCCATGCCGCTCGGCCACTGTGACCGCGGCTCGAGCTCGACCTCGGCGCGCTCCAGCCGTCCACGCGCCGAGACGACCGCGGTCTCGGGGATGTCGGTCGGGAACCACGGGCCGGCACAGGCGTCGCAGCGGCCGCACGGCTCGGCGGTGGCGTCGTCGAGCGACTCCTGCAGGAAGGCCATGCGGCACTGGGCGGTGCGTTCGTAGTCGAGCATGAGGCCCTGCTCGCGACGGCGCGCCTCGCTGACCCGCGCGTAGCGCTCCGCGTCGTAGGCCCAGGACTGCCCGGTCGCCGTCCAGCCGCCGGAGACGCGCTGCACGGCGCCGTCGACGTCGAGCACCTTCAGCAGCAGCTCGAGCCGGGTGCGGCGCACGTCGACGATGGTCTCGAGCGCCACGGTCGACAGCGGCCGTGACGACTCCGCCAGCGCCTTGAGCACCGCGTCGGCCTGGTCCTGCCGCGGCATGGAGGCCGACGCGAAGTACGCCCAGATCTCCTTGTCCTCCGGCCCCGGCAGCAGCAGCACGTCGGCCCGCTCGGTGGCGCGACCGGCGCGACCCACCTGCTGGTAGTAGGCGACGGGGGAGGAGGGGGCGCCGAGGTGCAGCACGAACCCGAGGTCGGGCTTGTCGAAGCCCATGCCCAGCGCGCTGGTCGCGACCAGGGCCTTCACCTCGTTGTCGCGCAGCGCGGCCTCGAGGCGCTCGCGGTCGGCCGGGTCGGTGCGGCCGGTGTAGGCCTGCACGGCGTGCCCCGCCTCCCGCAGGGCGGCCGCGACGTCCTCGGCCGCGGAGACGGTCAGGCAGTAGACGATGCCGCTGCCCGGCAGGTCGTCGAGGTGGGCGAGCAGCCAGGCCAGCCGCTGCTCGGGCGAGGTCTGGCGCAGCACCCCGAGACGGAGCGACTCACGCGCCAGCCCACCGCGCAGCGTGAGCACCTCGTGGCCGCCGGTGCCCAGCTGCTCCACGACGTCGGTGACGACTCGGGCGTTCGCGGTGGCGGTCGTGGCCAGCACCGGGGTGTGGTCCGGCAGCGTGGTGAGCAGGTCGCGGATGCGGCGGTAGTCGGGCCGGAAGTCGTGGCCCCAGTCGCTGACGCAGTGGGCCTCGTCGACCACCAGCAGGCCGCACCGGCGCGCGAGGTCGGGCAGCTGCTCGTCGCGGAAGCGCGGGTTGTTGAGCCGCTCGGGGCTGACCAGCAGCACGTCGACCTCGTCGGCGGCCAGTGCCGCGCTGACCCGGCCCCAATCCTCGGCGTTGGCCGAGTTCATCGACACCGCGCGGATGCCGGCGCGCTGCGCCGCCCCGATCTGGTCGCGCATGAGCGCCAGCAGGGGCGAGACGATCACGGTGGGTCCGGCGCCCTGGGCCCGGCGCAGGGCGGTGGACACGAAGTACACCGCCGACTTGCCCCACCCGGTGCGCTGCACCACCAGCACCCGCTGGCGCGACCCCACGAGCGCCTCGACGGCCTCGAGCTGGCCGTCGCGGAAGGCGGCGTCCTCGCGGCCGACGAGGCGCCGCAGGACGGTGGTCGCCTCCTCGGTGAGGTCAGTGCTTGCGGTGGTGGCAGACATGCGCACCACCGTATGCCGCGTGGCCGACAGCGCGGGCCCCGCACCCCCGGACCTGTGGACAGCCTCGACCCGGGGCGGCGAGGCCGGGATGGGAGGATGGCCCGCATGGCCAACGTGAGAGCAGAGCGATACAGCGCCGACGTCCCGCTGCGCTGGAGCGACATGGACGCCTACGGACACGTCAACAACGTGCAGTTCCTGCGCCTGCTCGAGGACGCGCGGGTCATCGGGTTCCAGGAGTGGTTCGGCGACGAGCGTTCGGTGCTCGACCAGGGCGTCGTCGTCGCGCGCCACGAGATCGAGTACCTCGCCCCCCTGAAGTTCCGGCACGCCCCGATCGCCGTGGACATGTGGGCCACCCGCATCGGCGGCGCCTCCTTCGACCTCGCGTACGAGGTCCGCGACCCGGCGGGGGTCGGCGAGGCGCTCTACGCCCGGGCCGAGACGACCCTGGTGCTGTACAGCTTCGCCGACGGCAAGCCTCGGCGGCTGGCGGAGGCGGAGAAGGCCACCCTGCAGCGGCACGAGGGCGAGCCGGTGCCGTTCCGCTGGCGTCGTCGATGACCGACCTGCGGTTCCCCGACGCCGAGGCCCTCGCC
The DNA here is from genome assembly GCF_029223115.1 of Knoellia sp. 3-2P3. Lineage (NCBI taxonomy): Bacteria > Bacillati > Actinomycetota > Actinomycetes > Micrococcales > Intrasporangiaceae > Knoellia > Knoellia sp. 3-2P3. The sequence continues at coordinate 199,044 of NZ_JARGZE010000003.1, read as the reverse complement.
GACCTCGGCACGCTGGTGGCTCGGGCGAAGTCCGTGGACCCCGAGGGTGCCATCAGGTTGCAGGCGCACGGACGCACCCTCGCCGCCTACGTCGGGGTGCTGCCCGGGACCGGGCTGCTGGCGGAGGGCGCCGTCATCGGCCTGCGCACCATGCCGCTGGCCGAGGACTCCGACGTCGACGTGACCGTGCCCCTGGCAGCGGTCTCCGACCGGCTGGCCCGTCGCGACACCGACCCCGGGCAGCCCGCGCTCGCCGTGCCACCGGTGGGCGTGCGAGCCCCGTGGGCCGCGGTGGCCCCACCGCGCGGCGGCTGGGAGCGGGTCGGCAGCCTCGCCGCCGACGTGGTCAACGAGGCCGCGCGCGAGGGGATCGAGGAGGTGGCGCAGGGCACCCCGCAGCAGGCTGGCGGCCACGCGGTGGCTGCGCTGCGTCAGCGGGTCTGGCAGCGCAGCACCACCACCGTGCCGCCCTTCCCTGCGGGCGGTGCCTTCGCGGCATACGTGCTGGGGTTCACCCCGCCCGGCGCCGAGGTCACGGTGTTCGCGCACGGTCGCTGGACGCGGCTGTCCACGCCGCGCGGGCACGTCCTCGTGCGCTGAGCCCCACCTCGCCCGGGGTTGCCCCGAACCGGCGGCACGGGCTCGCCGCCTGCGCGATACTGCTCCTCTCGGGGCGAGGCCCCGCACCTGGGTGAGGAGGTGGCGAGGCGGTGTACGACCACCCCCTGTTCGTCCAGACGCTCTCCGCCTTCACGCACACCCTGCTGACGCCCTACGACACGCAGACGATGCTCGAGGAGCTCACCGACCGGGTGACCGCGGTGCTCAGCCTCACCGGCAGCGGGGTGGCGCTCGCGGTCGACGGCCACCTCACCCTGGCGAGCGCGCTGCCCAACGCGGTGGCCGACCTCGAGCGGCTGCAGGAGCAGCTGGAGGCCGGTCCGACCTGGGACGCCCACCGCACCGGCACGGCGGTCACGGTGACGGACCTGCGTGAGCAGGTGCCCGGCTGGGAAGGCGTACCCGAGGCGGCGGAGCGGCTCGGCCTGCGCGCGGTGGCCGCGGTGCCCATGCGGCTGGGGGAGTGGAGCGTCGGCGCCCTGAGCCTGTATGCCGGCGAGCCCCGGGAGTGGCCCGAGGAGGACGTGGCCGCCGCCGCCGCCCTCGCCGACATGGCGACCGGCTACCTCGTCAACGCCTCGAAGCTGCGCCAGCAGGAGCAGCTCGCCGAGCAGCTGCAGACCGCGTTGGACAGCCGGGTGGTCATCGAGCAGGCCAAGGGCATGGTGGCCGCCGCCGAGGGCATCACCGTCGACGAGGCGTTCGCCCGGATCCGGCGCTACGCGCGCGACCGCAACCTCGTCCTCCGCACGGTGGCCCAGCAGGTGGTCTCCGAGGGGCTGCGTCCGTAGGCGCCCGAAACCCGGGCTGTGCTCCTACGTCCAGGGCGGGCGCGGCCACGACGCCGAGGCCGACCTGGACGCGGCGAGGGTCGCCCCGCCCGCCCGAGCGGCTGGGCCGGGACCCCCGCGCCACGTCGCCCGCCGGGTGCGCAGCTGGGCCACGACCGACCGCTGCCGCGACAGCAGCGGCGCCACCTCGGGGTTGACCACCATGGCCTCGCCGTCCGAGACGAGGAACGGCGTCGAGCGCAGGCGGTCCTCGATGTGCGTCAGCATGCCGAGGAGCTCGCGTACCGACGCGCTCGCCAGGTCCGTCAGGTCGGCGGTGAGAGGGGTCGTGGTCGTGTTGATCATGCGCTGCTCCACGTGGGAATCACCGGGTAGAGGCAGGGCCACCGTGCGGTCCAGAGCAGCGCCACGAGTAAGGATGCGGCCGGGGTCAGGGGCCGTCGATGACATGGAGGTTACGGTGATGTCACGGAGGCGCGCAGGGATTTTCGCAGATTCCCCTGACGTCCGGTCTTTGGTCCCGCTGGCCTGTGGCTGCCCGACGTGACCGTGGTTTCACCCGGCCAGCGTGCCGCCGCGCTCGGTGAGCACCCCGGCCAGGACGTCGATGCGGTCGGAGACGATGCCGTCGACGCCGAGGTCGAGGAGGCGGTGCATCTCGTCGGGGTCGTCGATGGTCCACACGTGCAGGTGCTTGCCGTGGCGGTGCACCCGATCCACCAGGCTCCGGGTCACGAGGGTGACCCGACGGCCCGCCACCGTGTGCTGCGGCGGGATCTGCAGCACCGGGGACGGCGTGCGCAGCCACCGCGTGAGCACGGCAGGACCGAAGCGGAGTGCCGCCACCCCGACCTGCCCGGCGGCCGTGGCCAGCCGGGGCCCGAGGGCGCGGCGGACGGCGCGCAGCCGGCGCTCGGAGAACGACCCGACGCACACCCGGTCGAACGCGTCGTGCTCGCGGATGGTGCGCACGAGCGGCTCGACCGCACCGGGGGCCTTGACGTCGATGTTGACCCGGGCGTCGGGGAACTCCTCGAGCAGGTGGGCGAGGAGGGGGATCTCCTCGGTGCCGTTGATGCGGGCCTCGCGCACCGCGGCATACGGCAGGTCGGCGACGGCGCCGGAGGCGTCGGTGACCCGGTCGAGGTGGGTGTCGTGGAAGGCCAGCAGGTGGCCGTCGGCGGTGGCGTGCACGTCGGTCTCGAGGTAGCGGTAGCCGAGCCGGACCGCGGTGCGGAACGCGGCCAGGGTGTTCTCGAGGTCGAGGTTGTCGGCGTGCAGGGCGCCGCCGCGGTGGGCGAGGCCGATCGGGGTGCTCGCGTCCAGATACGGGAAGTCGGCGGCTCTCACGGCTTCAGTCTGCCGTGGAGCCGCCGACTTCTCTCACCGGTCCCGGTGCGCCGCGTGGCGCGGGCGGGTCAGAGCTCCGCCCACACCGCCGTGTCGGCGGGCACGCGGCCGTCGGCGTCCAGCGGGCCGGAGGCGACCAGCACGCGGGCACCCCCGGGCAGCGCCACCGCCGCGTCGCCGAGGTTGGCCAGCACCAGGGTGGAGCCGTCACCGGCGCCGGTGTTCTCGAGGGCCACCACGGCGTCACCGAGGCCCTCGACGAAGCGCAGCCCACCGGTGCCGAGCGAGCGCTGCCGACGGGTGGCGAGCAGCTGGCGGTAGAGCTCGAGCGTGGACCCGGCAACGCCCTCCTGCTGGTCGACCGCGTACTCGCCGTAGACCGCGGGCTGGGGCAGCCAGGTGCTCTCCGAGGGGCCGAAGCCGAAGGACGGGGCGTCGCCCTGCCACGGCATCGGCACCCGGCACCCGTCCCGGCCGATCTCCTCGCCGCCGGTGCGGTGGAAGGCCGGGTCCTGCCGGTACTCGTGCGGCATGTCGGTGGAGTCCGGCAGGCCGAGCTCCTCGCCCTGGTAGAGGTAGGCGCCGCCGGGCAGGCCGAGCATCAGGGTGGTCGCAGCGCGGGCGCGCTTCAGGCCGAGCTCGCGCTCGGGCTGCGGGTCGGCGGCACTGATGCCGTTGGGGCGCTTGCTGCCGACCGGCAGGCCGAGGCGCGAGGCGTGGCGCACCACGTCGTGGTTCGACAGCACCCAGGTGCTCGGCGCGCCCACGGAGTCCGCGGCCTGGAGCGACGACGCGATGACTGCGCGCAGGTCGTCGGCACGCCAGGCGGTGCCGAGGAAGTCGAAGTTGAACGCCTGGTGCATCTCGTCGCTGCGGACGTACATCACCGCGCGCTCCTGCGGCTCCACCCACGCCTCGGCGCACAGGATGCGATCGGGATGGCCGTAGGAGTTGAGGATCTCGCGCCACCGGCGGTAGATCTCGTGGACGCCGTCCTGGTCCCACATCGGGGGCTTGGGGGAGTCGGCGCCGTGGCGGCCCTCGTCGAGCAGGTGCAGGTCGGCGCTCCAGTGCGGCAGGCCCTGCTCCTTGATGAGGCCGTGCGCCACGTCGACGCGGAAGCCGTCGACGCCGCGGTCGAGCCAGAAGCGCAGGATCGACTCGAACTCGGCGCGCACCTCGGGGTGCTCCCAGTTGAAGTCGGGCTGCTTGGAGTCGAACAGGTGGAGGTACCACTGGCCGTCCTCGACGCGGGTCCACGCCGACCCGCCGAAGACCGAGTGCCAGTCGTTCGGCGGCTCGCTGCCGTCGTCGCCCTGGCCGTCGCGGAACATGTAGCGCTCGCGCTCGGGGCTGCCCGGGCCGGCGGCCAGCGCGGCCTGGAACCACTCGTGCTCGTCGGAGGAGTGGTTGGGCACGAGGTCGACGATCACCTTCAGGCCCAGCTCGCGGGCGGCGGCCAGCATGGCGTCGGCGTCCTCGAGGGTGCCGAAGAGCGGGTCGATGTCGCGGTAGTCGGCCACGTCGTAGCCGGCGTCGGCCTGCGGGGAGCGGTAGAACGGCGAGAACCACACCGCGTCGACGCCGAGCGCCTTGAGGTACGGCAGTCGCGCGGTCACGCCGGGCAGGTCGCCGATGCCGTCGCCGTTACCGTCGGCCCAGGACCGCGGGTAGATCTGGTAGATGACGGCGCTGCGCCACCACGCGGCGTCGGGGGAGTCCGGCGCGTGCAGCAGCTCAGCGGTGCGGGCGGGGGAGTCGAGAACGTCGGTCACGGGCCACCATGATCCACGAGTTGCCGCGCGGAGTGAACTTCATTTCGCAAAGTCTTGCGAATCGAGCAAGAAATTTCACACTGTCGTGACCGTCGTTGCGTTCAGTCCTCGAAGGCGTTGACGAGCGAGTGGGCGGCCCGCTCGAGGTAGTCGCGCAGCAGCAGGTCGTCGGCCGGGGCGAGGTCGAGGGTGTCGACGGCGGCCATCATGTGCAGCAGCCACCGGTCGCGCTGGGCCGGCGTGACCTTGAAGGGCACGTGCCGCATCCGCAGCCGCGGGTGGCCCCGTTGCTCGGAGTAGGTCGTCGGGCCACCCCAGTACTGCTCGAGGAACATCCGCAGGCGGTCCTCGGCGGGCCCGAGGTCCTCCTCGGGGTAGAGCGCCCGCAGGTCGGGGTCGCCGGCCACCCCGCGGTAGAACTCGTGGACGAGCTTGCGGAAGGTCTCGTGCCCGCCGACCTGGTCGTAGAAGCTCTGCTGCTGCCCCGCTGGAATCACCGGGACAGTCTCTCACTCACCGCCCAGCAGGTCCGAACGGCGTCAGTGGCGGCCCCTGCACCCCGGCCGCGTCGAAGGCGGCCTTGACGCGCTCGCGGATCTCGCGGGAGACGCCGTACTGCTGCTCGGGGGCGGTCTTGGCCAGCACGCGGATCGTGACGGCCGTACCGCTGACGGACTCGACACCGAGCACCTGCGGCTCCTCGAGGAGCATGTCCTTCCAGGCCGGCTCCTCGTCCAGGCGGTGCACGACCTCGCGGATGAGCGGGATGACCTTCTCGAGGTTCTCTGCGTAGGAGACCGGGATGTCGACGAGCGCGGTCGACCAGCCCTGGCTCTTGTTGCCGATCCGGATGATCTCGCCGTTGCGGACGTACCAGACGACGCCGCTGGGGTCGCGCAGCCGCGTCACCCGCAGCGAGACCTCCTCCACGGTGCCGATGGCCTCGCCGGTGTCGACGATGTCACCGACGCCGTACTGGTCCTCGAGGATCATGAAGATCCCGGAGAGGAAGTCCTTCACGAGGCTCTGCGCGCCGAAGCCGAGGGCCACACCACCGACACCGGCGGTGGCGAGCAGTGGGGCGAGGTCGACACCGACCGTCGACAGGATCGTCAGGGTCGTGAGGATCGCGATGGCGATGGTGACGATGTTGCGCAGCAGCGACCCCATGGTCAGGGTGCGCTGGCGGTGACGCTCGTGCGCGATGCCCGTGGCGTTGCTGAGCACCCGGCTGGCACGGCCGCCCTGCTTCTCCCGCCGGGCATCGGCCTTGGCCAGCGTGACGTTGACGACCCGGTCGATCGAGCGGTTCAACAGCCACCGCAGCACCACGGCCGCGAGCAGGGTCACCAGCACCATCAGGGGCCAGCCGGAGAACCACTCCCACGCGCTCTCGGGTGTCACCGCGGAGATGGTCTCCACGAACTGGTCCAGCACCAAGCTCAACGTCATGCGGGCCATTGTTCCCATGACGGGCAGCCCGATTCGAAACGGGCACGCCCGCTGCGCACGGCACTGTGAACCGACTCACGCTCTGGGGCGCGCGATGGCCCGCTCGAGGCAGCGAGCCAACGACCTCGTATGCCGGGGGCGCGCCTGAGGCGGCCCGTGACCGTGGGAGGCGAGCCCCCGGCATACAAGGTCGGTGCGGCGTCAGCCCCGGGCGTCGCGCTCCTGCGCCCGCAGCGCGCGGGCGATGCTGTCGCGGTTCTCCGAGACCAGGCGCACGAGCGCGGCGGGGGCGTCGCGGTGGGCGTCGAGCCAGGCCTGGGTTGCGTCGAGCAGCTCCTGGTTCGCCAGGGCGGCCGGGTAGAACTGCTGGACGATCGACTCGGCGATCGCGTGCGTGCGCCTGTCCCAGACCTCGAGCAGCATCGCGTGGTAGTTCTCGACGTACGGAAGCAGCAGCGTCGGGTCGACCGCACGGCCGAAGCCGAGGCTCGTCGCGTCGAGCACGCTGTTGGGCAGCTGGTCGGACTCCACGCCGGCCGCCCAGGCCGCTGCCTTGGCCTCGGGTGTGGGGCGGGCCGCCAGCGCGCGGGCCTCGCGCTCGCGACCGGTCGAGGTGTTGTCGCGCTCGCGCTCGGCGCGCACCTGCGCCTCGTCGGCTGCGCCGGCGGCCGCCATCGAGGTCAGCAGCGTCCACCGCATCTCGGTGTCGATGGCCAGGCCGTCGAGCACCTCGGTGCCCTCGAGCAGGCCACGGACGTAGCCGGCGTCCTCGGCGGAGGTGAGCATGCCGGCATACGCGGTGACCAGCTGGAGCTGGGCGTCGCTGCCGGGCTCGGCCCGCAGCGCCAGCTCCTTGAGGGCGGCGACCGTGGCGGCCAGGGTCTCGGCCCGGTGCTCCGGCGCCAGGTACAGGAGCACGGTGGTCTGCAGCTGGCCCAGCAGGGTGCGCAGCAGGGTCGAGTCGGTCTCGCCCGGGAGCGACGCGAGCACGAGGTCGACGAACGCACGGCCCGGCATCTCCGCGTCGCGGGTCATGTCCCAGGCGGCGCCGAGGACGAGGGCGCGCGGCAGGCTGTCCTGGAACCCGCGGGGGTGGGCGAGCGCGGTGGCGAGCGAACGCTCGTCGAGACGGATCTTGGCGTAGGCCAGGTCGTCGTCGTTGACGAGCAGCAGGTCGGGCTGCGTCTTGCCGACGAGCTCGGGCACGTCGGTGCTCTCGCCTTCGACGTCCAGCTCGAGGCGGTCGGTGCGCACCAGGGCATCACCCTCGACGGCATACAGGCCCACCGCGAGGCGGTGCGGGCGCAGCGTCTCGAAGCCCTCGGCATACGTCTGCACGATCCGGGCCGAGGTGATCACGCCCTGGTCGTCGACCTCCACCTCGGGGCGCAGCGTGTTGACGCCGGCGGTCTCGAGCCAGAGCTTGCTCCACGTGTCAAGGTCGCGGCCCGAGGTGGCGGCCAGCTCGTCGAGCAGGTCGGCCAGGGTGGTGTTGCCCCAGGAGTGCTTGGCGAAGTAGGCGCGCAGGCCGGCGACGAACGGCTCACGGCCGACGTAGGCGACGAGCTGCTTGAGCACGGAGGCGCCCTTGGCGTAGGTGATGCCGTCGAAGTTGACCTCGACGTCCTCGAGGTCGCGGATCGGGGCGACGATCGGGTGGGTCGAGGAGAGCTGGTCCTGCCGGTAGGCCCACGCCTTCTCGGAGGTGCCGAAGGTGGTCCAGGCGGTCTCCCACTGGGTGGCCTCGGCCTGGCAGGTGGTCGACGCCCACTCGGCGAACGACTCGTTGAGCCACAGGTCGTTCCACCACTTCATCGTCACGAGGTTGCCGAACCACATGTGGGCCAGCTCGTGGAGGATCGTCAGCGCACGGCGCTCGATGATGGCCTCGGTGACCTTGGCGCGGAAGACGTAGATCTCGTTGATGGTGACCGCGCCGGCGTTCTCCATCGCGCCCATGTTGTACTCCGGCGTGAACAGCTGGTCGTACTTGGCGAACGGGTACTCGCTGTCGAACTCGTTCTCGAAGAACGCGAAGCCCCGCTTGGTGCAGTCGAAGATGTTGTCGGCGTCGAGGTGCTGCAGCATCGACTTGCGGCAGAAGATGCCCAGCGGCACGGTGCCCTTGCGGGTCTCCACCTCGTCGCGCACGACGGCATACGGGCCGGCGACCAGCGCCGTGATGTAGCAGGACATCGGCGGGGTCGCCTCGAACGCCCAGGTGGCCACGCCGTCGCGCACCGGCGTCGGCTCGGGGGTGGGGGAGTTGGAGACGACCTCCCAGTGGCTCGGCGCCGTGACCGTGAAGGCGTAGGTCGCCTTGAGGTCGGGCTGCTCGAACACGGCGAACATGCGGCGGCAGTCGGCGACCTCGAACTGCGAGTAGAGGTAGACCTCGTTGTCGACCGGGTCGACGAAGCGGTGCAGGCCCTCGCCGGTGTTCATGTAGACGCCGGTTGCGTCGATGGTGAGCTCGTTGCGCTCGGCCAGGCCGGGCACCTGCACACGCACGCCGTCGAAGTGCTCGGACGGGTCGAGGGAGGTTCCGTTGAGGGTGATGGACTCGACCGACTCGGCGATGAGGTCGATGAAGGTGGAGGCGCCCGGCTCGGGGCTGGAGAACGTCACCGTGGTGGTGGTCCGGAACGTCTTCTCGGAGGTGGTCAGGTCGAGCGCGACGTCATAGTGGTCGACACTCACGATCGCGGCGCGGGCGATGGCCTCGTCGCGAGTCAGGTTCTTGCCGGGCACGGGAAGTCTCCTGGTGGTCTGGGCGTGGATGGCGGCCATGATGGCACGCCGGTCAGCGGCCCCGGCAGGGCATGAGGCCCTCTGCCCGTTGAGGCCCGATTCGCCGCGAATGGCAGAATGTTGCGCTATGAGTGACTCCACGAACCTCCACACCCGCTCGGCTGCAGAGTTCTGGTTCGACCCGCTGTGCCCCTGGGCCTGGATGACCTCGCGGTGGATGACCGAGGTCGAGCAGGTGCGCCCGGTGGACGTCACCTGGTCGGTCATGAGCCTGTCCGTCCTCAACGAGGGGCGCGACCTGCCCGAGGAGTACCGCTCGCTGATGGAGCGCGGCTGGGGTCCGGTCCGCGTGATCACCGCCGCCGCGCGCGAGTACGGCGACAAGGTCGTCAAGCCGCTGTATGACGCGATGGGCACCCGGATCCACGTGCAGGACAACAAGGACTTCGACGCGGTGATCGCCGAGGCGCTCGACGAGGTGGGCATCGACCCCGGCCTCGCGCGGTTCGCCGGCAGCGACGAGGTCGACGACCTCCTGCGGGCCAGCCACCAGCGCGCCATCGACCTGGTCGGCGACGAGGTGGGCACCCCGGTCGTGGCCGTCAACGGGGTCGCCTTCTTCGGGCCGGTGGTCAGCCCGGCCCCCAAGGGCGAGGACGCCGGAAGGCTCTGGGACGGTTGTGTCCTGGTGGCCGGTACGCAAGGGTTCTTCGAGCTCAAGCGGAGCCGCACGGTAGGCCCGATCTTCGACTAGGCCCGAACTGACGAGGAGAACGTCCATGCGCGTCCACATCGGCGGCGACCACGCCGCATACGAGCTGCTCAACGAGCTCGTCGCCTTCCTCGAGGAGGAGGGGCACGAGGTGACCAACCACGGCCCGCACGACTACGACGCGCTGGACGACTACCCGGTCTTCTGCCTGCGGGCGGCCGAGGGCGTGGCCGCCGACCCCGGCTCGCTCGGCATCGTGCTCGGCGGCTCGGGCAACGGCGAGCAGATGGCCGCCAACAAGGTCGCCGGCATCCGGGCTGCCCTCTGCTACAACGAGGAGCTGGCGCGGCTGGCCCGTGAGCACAACAACGCGCTCGTGCTGTCGATCGGCGCCCGGATGAACAGCAGTGACGAGGCCAAGGCCATGGTGCGGACCTTCCTGGGCACCGAGTACTCCGGAGATGCCCGCCACCAGCGGCGGATCGACATGCTGACTGCCTACGAGCAGTCCGGTGCCCTGCCGCCCCTGCCGGGTTCTGTGGATTGACGGTGGCGGAGCAGGGCCCAGTCACTAGGCTGTGCCGGCGGGCTGAGCGCCGGCCCGCATCGACCCCCTGCCCGGATGCGGTCCGGCCGTTGCGAGGTGCCGTACGACGTGGAAGTCCATAGCGAGGTGATGGCCCGCCGCCGGCGGGCCATCCGCCTTCAGCGCTACCTGCGCGCGCACCCGAGCGCCATCTGGACGCGGGCGGTGCAGCCCGCCACGGCGACCGTGCTCAGCGTCGGCGCGCTGCTCACCGCCATCGCGATGCACCAGTGGCCCACCGTCGTGCCCTTCTCCGGGTTCATCCCCTTCGCGGTGCTGGCGGGCCTGTTGCTGCGGCCGCGCCACCTGGCGGTCGTCGACGGGGTCCTGGTGGTCTGCGCCGCGTGGGCGGCCATCGAGCGCAGCGAGGGCGACCCGCTCGTCTACCTCAACGCCTTCGTGGTGCTGCTTCTGGTGATGGTCATCATGTTCTCGGTGGCCACCTCCCGGGCCCGGCTCGGCGTGCAGGGGAGCCTCGGCGAGACCATGCTCGTCGACCTGCGGGACCGGCTGCTCACCCAGGGCGAGCTGCCCGACCTCCCGCGGGACTGGGGCGCCGAGCTGTGCGTGCTGTCGGCCTACGGCGACTCCTTCTCGGGCGACTTCGTCGTCACGAGCAAGACCGACGGATGCCTGGAGATCGCCCTGGTAGACGTCTCCGGCAAGGGTGTCGCCGCCGGGACGCGGTCGCTGCTGCTGTCGGGCGCCTTCGGCGGCCTGCTGGGCTCCATGCCGGTCGACCGGTTCCTACCCGCAGCCAACGCCTACCTGATGCGCCAGCACTGGGACGAGGGCTTCGCGACCGCGGCGCACGCCTTCATCGACCTCGAGACCGGTGCCTTCAGCATCGGCTCCGCGGGTCACCCGCCGGTCGCCCGCTTCTCGGCCGGGTCGGGCCGCTGGGAGATGCTCGAGGCCGTGGAGGGACCGGTCCTCGGAGTCAGCGAGGGGGTCGGCTTCCCGCGCACCACCGGCATGCTTCAGCGCGGTGACGCGCTGCTGCTCTACACCGACGGCGTGATCGAGACCCGCACCCGCGACCTGCGCGACGGCATCGACCGCATGCTCGGCACCGCCGAACGGATGATCACCCGCGGGTTCGAGGGCATGGCCGAGCGGATGTGCGTCTCAGCCCGGGCGGGCGAGACCGACGACCGCGCGGCGGTCATCGTGTGGCGCCGCTGACCGGACGCGCAGCGACCGGTCCGGCGCAGGCTGCTCAGGCGGACGCGCCTGCCTGAGCCCCAGTGCTGGAGGAGCGCCGGGTCAGGTCGGCGCAGTCGAGGCAGATCTCCTCGGGCACGAGCCCGGTGCGCATGAGCAGGCCGAACAGCACGCACCCGACGCAGAAGCCGAAGAAGGCCTCGAGGGCGGGGAAGAGCACCATGACCACGCCGATCACGAGCACCGCGGTGCCGGCCGCCGAGGACCCGGTCAGGGTGGCCACGAGCCCGAGGATGGCTGCGGCGCCGGTCATGACCGCCCCGATGCTCGCGGCGAACCGCTTCGGCGGCCCCGCCGTGTAGCGCGGCGCGGCCGCCACTCGCGGACGGACGAAGCGCTGGATGCCCCGGGCCAGCGGGCTGGCCGACGGACCCCATCCGGCGCGGAGGACGAACTCGGCAGCGAGGACGGCATACAGCCACCACTGGCCGATCGCCAGCGCCAGGGCGGACACGACGAGGACGCCACCGGCGATGAGGCGGACGTTGACGTCGTCGACGATGCTGGGGAAACGAGAGATGCGCACGCCGCATTATCACCGACATAACCACTGGTTATCGAATGCGCGGTCCAGGTTCTCGCGATGCGGACGGTGGCGAGCCGGTCCGCACCCCCCGTGGATCTTGACGCTTTCTTGAACCGCGGACCATTGACCCCGGTTTGTCCGACTTGTCAGGGTCCACAGGGGGTGCGCACCCGCGCGACCCCACGACCAGGAGGACACCGTCTTGACCCCTTCGACATCACGCCTGGGCCACAAGCTCATCGCACTGTCCCTGACCGCGGCCTGCGGCACCGCCGGCGTCATCGCCGCCTCGCCGGCCGTCGCCGAGCCGCTCGGCGCGCCGACCTCGTTCGTCGTCGTCCAGGGCGGCACCGGCACCGACAAGGCTGTCGCCGCCACCAAGGCCGCGGGCGGCACCGTCACCATGGAGTGGCCGCAGATCGGCGTCGTGATCGCCGAGGCCTCCGACGACGAGTTCGACGACATCGCCCGTGGCGAGTCGGGCATCGTCGCGGCCGGCCCCACTCGCGCCCTGCACGCCTTCCAGCCGCCGACCGCGCCCGCCACCGGCACCGTGAGCGGGCTCGGTCCCGGCACGTCCGGTGGTGACGACACCGCGGAACCGCTGAACGACAAGCAGTGGGACATGCGGATGATCAAGGCCGACAAGGCGCACCTGAAGACCGACGGCAACCGCGACATCACCGTCGGCGTCCTCGACTCCGGCATCGAGGCCGACCACCCCGACCTCGCCGCCAACGTCGACCCGTCGCAGTCGGTGAGCTGCGTCGACAAGGGCGTGCCCAACACCGCACCGAGCGCGTGGGGCCGCAGCGGCTCCGACCACGGGACGCACGTGGCGGGCACGATCGCCGCAGCGCGCAACGGCGTCGGCATCGTCGGTGTCGCTCCCAACGTCAAGCTGGCCGCCGTCAAGGTGGTCGACGACGACGGCTACATCTACCCGGAGTACGCCATCTGCGGCTTCATCTGGGCCGCCGAGAAGGGCATGGAGGTCACCAACAACTCCTACTTCATCGACCCGTACTACCTGTGGTGCAAGGCCAACGAGGACGAGAAGGCGGTCATCACCGCCGTCGAGCGGGCGCTGAAGTACTCGGAGAAGAAGGACGTCGTCAACGTCGCCTCCTCCGGCAACTCGCGCTGGGACCTCTCCAAGCCGATCGCGGACTCGGGCAGCCCCAACAACCACCCCGTCGGTGAGGAGCCCGAGGTCCGCTACACGAACCACAAGTGCTACGACATGCCGGCCGAGCTCGACAACGTCGTGACCGTCTCCTCCGTGGGCCCGACCGCCGAGAAGGCCTACTACTCCAACTACGGCTACAACGTCATCGACGTCACCGCCCCCGGCGGCGACGCCTGGCTGAACTGGAACGCGCCGAAGTCCAACCCCGCCGACGCGATCCTCTCGAGCACCAAGGGCGGCACCTGGGGCTACAAGCAGGGCACGTCGATGGCCGGCCCACACGCCGCCGGCGTCGTGGCGCTGGTGCGCGGCGCCGACACCAGCCTGAACAACCAGCAGGCGGTGAAGACGCTGCAGCAGGAGGCCGACACCCTGGCCTGCCCCGAGGTCTACGACTACACCGACGACGGGGTCGCCGACGCCACCTGCGAGGGCGGCGCGAAGGGCACCGGGTTCTACGGGGCAGGCATGGTCGACGCCCTCGAGGCCGTCACTCCCTGACGCCCACGAGCTTCCCCCTGCCGGGGCCCGGCCGCACGTGCGGCCGGGCCCCGGTCCGCTCAGGGCAGGTCCTGCGGTGACCTACCCTTGACGCCCGTGACCAGTCAGCCTCGCGTGCGCACCTACAACGCCCGTCGCGGCCGGATGTCCCCGCTCACCCAGAGCCGGCTCGCGGAGCTCGGGCCGCGGCACGGCATACCGGAGGGACCGCTCGAGCCCGAGGCGGCGTTCGGTCGCCGAGCCCCGCTCGTGCTCGACATCGGCTGCGGCCACGGAGCGGCCGCCATCGCGTATGCCGTGGAGCACCCCGGGCACGACGTCCTCGCCGTGGACGTCCACCCACCAGGGGTTGCGCGCATGCTCGCGGCGGCCGACGCGCGGGGAGTGCGGAACCTGTGGGCCCACATCGGTGACGCGGTCGCGCTGCTCGAGACGCGCATCGCCCCGCGCTCGCTGCACGCGGTGCACCTGTTCTTCCCCGACCCGTGGCCCAAGGCGCGGCACCTCAAGCGGCGCTTCATCCGCGAGCACACCCTCGACCTCATCGCCGACCGGCTCGAGCCGGGCGGCGCGCTGCTCGTCGCGACCGACCATCAGAGCTATGCCGCGCACGCCCTCGACGAGCTCGAGGCCCACCGCGGGTTCGCGGTCGGCGCGGCCGCGCGTCCGGCGTGGCGGCCCCACGACGGGTTCGAGGCCAAGGGCCTCGCCGCGGGACGGTCCGTCACCGACCTGCGGGCCGTCGTGCGGCTCTCGGGCGGGCGGCGCACGGGCTGAGTCCCCCCGGGTCCCGCCCCGGGACCTTGGCCACTGGCGACGACGGCTGTGCCGGGCGACGTTGGGGGCCGGAGCCTGCACGCGGGTGCGGCTCGAGGCTCGTCCCTGTGACGGGAGGTGGCATCGTGCTCGAGCTCGTCTCGACAGCCGTGGTGCCCGGGGCCCGCGCGGGTGAGGTGCTGCGGTTCATGCTGGAGCCGACAGACTCGGCGTACCGGTCGTGGTGGCCAGGGGTGCACGACCGGTTCCACGTCACGTTCCGCAGCCGCCGGCCCGACCACGTGGGCGACCGGGTCCTGATGGACGAGCGGGTCGGACGGCGGCGGCTGAGGTTCGCCGGAAAGGTCGTCGAGGTCGTCGCGGACCGTCGGGTCGTGTGGCAGCTGCACCAGGGCGTGCCGCTGCCGGTGCGCCTGCGCCTCGACCTCGAGGACGCCCCTGCCTGCAGCGACGAGGTCCCCTCCGTGCGGGTGCGCCACACGGTCCGGGCGGGGTGGGCAGGGCCCGGCCGGGTCGCCGATCCGCTCTTCGGGCTCTACCTGTCCAGTCGCTTCGCCGCCGACCTCGATGACCACGTGCGCACCGAGTTCGCCCGGCTCGGTGCCGTCCTCAGCGGGGGGCGGTCCCGTTGAGCGGACGGGTGCGGGTCGGGTTGCAGCTGGGCACCCAACCGCCCCTGAGCGCAGCGCGGGCCTACCTGCTGGCGGCTCGGGCGATGCGGCTGGACTCGGTCATGGTCATCGACCACTTCCAGAACCTCTTTCCCAGCGTGCTCTGGGACCAGGACTTCACCTGGCTGGCCAAGCGCAAGCCCACCCCGCACGACCACCTCGACTACCAGGCGCTCATGGGCTGGGTCGCCTCCCGGGCCGGCCGTCTGCAGCTCGGCGTCGGCGTCACCGACCCCATCCGACGTCACCCCGTCGTTATCGCCCAGTCCCTGATGACCGTCGCGCACATGACCGACCGGGCCCCGGTGCTCGGCATCGGGTCCGGGGAGCTGCTCAACATCACGCCCTACGGGCTCGAGTACGCCGGGCGCACCAGTCGGCTCGAGGAGGCGCTGCAGATCATCCGACTCTGTCTGGACGCCGGTGCGCCCGGTCCGCTGAACTTCACCGGACGGCACTTCCGCCTCGACGACGCCCGCGTGGACCTGCGCGCCCCCAAGGGCCGGAACCCGAGGGTGTGGGTCGCCGCGCACGGGCCCCGCACCCTGAGGCTGGTCGGCCGGTACGGCGACGGCTGGTACCCGACCATGGTCACCAGCCCCGAGCAGTACGCGACCCAGCTGGCCACGGTTCGGGACGCCGCCGGCGCGGTCGGCCGCAACCCCGCCTCCGTCACCGCGGCACTGCACCGGTTCACCGTCATCGGCCGCACCGAGGCCCGGGCCCGCGCCATGCTCGACACCGGCCCCATCCGGGCTCTCGCGCTCGTCGTGCCCGCTGCCCAGTGGCGGGCCGTCGGGGCCACCCACCCGTTCGGGGACGACTTCACCGGCCTCGGGCAGTACCTGCCCGAGCAGCAGGGCAGGGCCGACCTCGAGCGCGCCATCGCAGCCGTCCCGACCGAGCTCCTCACCCGGGGGCCGCTCCTGTGGGGCACCGTCGAGCAGGCGGTGCGCCGGCTGCGCGAGTACCAGGAGGCCGGGCTCGAGCACGTCGTGCTGTCGCCGGTATCCGGGCTGGTCTCCCCGGGCGCCGCCATGGAAGGGCTGTACGCCACCGGCGCCATTGCCCGGGCGCTGCGCCGCGACTGAGCCCTCCGTCTGCAGTTACGGGGTTCCCGGGTCGCCTGGGTCGGGGAGCCTGTGCTCGGTGAACGGCACGTCCAGGTGGCGTCGGGCGAGCTGCCGCTGCAGCGCGGTGGTGAACAGTCCCTGACCCGGGTCGCTCCGCAGCTGCGACCACCTCGTCGGTCAACCAGCCACGTGTGAGGTCGTGGCTCGACCGGCCGACCCGACGCGCGGCCACACCGAGATCCATCGTGGTCCTCACACCGCAGCTCGGCGAGCCTGCGACCCCCACCACGGCCACCACGTCCACGCCCGCTCCGGCAGCGTCGGCGACATCGCGCACCACGGTGCGGGCCGGGCGGGAGTACCGCCACCGCAGGTACCGCTCGATCACCGGCAGCACCAGCGGAGCCACAGCCGTCACCCTCCGGTGGGCGAGCGCCCACAACATCGGCGGCCGGCGCACCCCGCCCCATGAGCGCTGCTCCGGGCACGGCATCTGCACCAGCCCCACCCCAGCGTCCATGTACGGCCGCAGGGCCGCCGTAACCGCGCCCGGGCACGCGGCACCGCCGGGGTACCGGGTGTTCTGGTTGAGCAGGCAGTGCGAGAGCACGACCACCCGGCCACTGCACCCGTCCGACAGTTCGGGAGGCACGCGTGAAGCAGGCGGTCGCTGGTCCACCCGTTCACGATGCCCCCCGACCCGCCGCTCGGCAGGGCCGCAGGTCCCTAGCGGAACACGACGAAGCCGCAGGTCGGGGGAGGGCCTTGACCTGCGGCTTCGTGGGTGGAGCGGGTGACGAGAATCGAACTCGCGTAGCCAGTTTGGAAGACTGGGGCTCTACCATTGAGCTACACCCGCGTGGACCCCGGCCGGGGGCCGAGGATCCGAGGCGCTAGCCTAATGCCCGCTCTCGCGAGTGCTGAAATCGGCTCGCCGGGAACGGGGTATGGCGCAGGTTGGTAGCGCGTCCGCTTTGGGAGCGGAAGGCCGCCGGTTCAAATCCGGCTACCCCGACCACCACATCGTGGTTCGAGGTGGAGACGCCGGGTTTCCTCGGCGTCTCCACCTCGACCGGGGAAGGCTCTCAGCCCTTGCTTCCGGCCCCACTGGCGCGGAAGGCGACCCACGCGTCGCTCATCCGCTCGGCCTGGCCGCGCGTGAACATGTCCATGCAGGAGTCCTGCGTGTAGTCCATGAAGTTGTGGATCGGGTCGTTGCCCGGCGCGGCGCAGGTGTCGGCTCCCACCGGGCAGTTGAACTGCGGCTGGGCCTCCTTCGGGGTGTCGGCGACGTAGTCGCCCGAGGCCGAGCAGCCGTGGGCGAAGGTGTGCTCCAGCATCAGCCAGTGGCCGACCTCGTGGGTCAGGGTGTCGCCGAGGGCGTACTTGCCCGCCGTGCCACCGGGCATCGACTCGTCGAGGAGCACCACGCCGTCGATGTAGTCGCGGCCGTTGTTGTAGCCCTTGGGGAAGTAGGCCCAGCCGAGCAGCCCGCCGCCGATGTCGGCGGAGTAGACGTTGAGCGTTCGGGAGTCGCCTTCGTGGAGGGCCGCCTTCATGTCACGCTCGTTCTTGCCGGGCACCACGGTGTACCAGCTGGGGTCCACGACCCAGTTGATCTTGGCCAGCGAGAACCGGAACGGGGTGTCCGCGGCGGCCGCTGCGGTCTGACCAGAGAACGCGGCGTTGAGGACGTCCATCTGGTCGTTGATCATGGTCGTCATCCGCTGCGTCTCGGCCGCGGTCAGGGGGTGGTCCGAGATGGAGTGGAAGACCGTCTCCACGTTGACCGTCCCGTCGCCGAGGTAGGCCGAGTCGGGCAGGACCCCGTATGCCTTGGCCTCGTTGTCCGGGTAGAGCTTCGGCTCCTCCGCGGTGGCGCCGTCGGCGACGCGGGCAGCAGTGCCCAGCGTGCTGCCGGGTTCGCAGGCTGCTGCGCCGGCAGAGGGTCCGCCGGTCGGCGCGGCGCTCACTGCGCCGGACGCGGCGCCGGTGGCCAGGACGGCCGCTGCCGCGGCCCCCACGACGGCCAGGCGCAGGGAAGAGGTTCTTCGCATCGTCAATACCTTTCGCTGTACGGAGCCCCGGTGGGAGCCTCCGCGGGACGCTACCGGGCGAAAGGGACTTTCAGGTGCTTAGCGGACGCAGGTTCCGCAGGTCAGATCCCGTACTTCTCGAGCAGGCGCAGCCAGATCTCGCTCATCGACGGGAAGGCCGGCACGGCGTGCCACAGCGTCGTCAACGGCACCCTGGCCACGATGGCGACGGTGGCCGGGTGGATCAGCTCGGCGACGTCCTGTCCGACCAGGGTCACGCCGACGATGGTGCCGGCGTCCTCGTCGACGACCATGCGCGCCTGCCCCTGGTAGCCCTCGGCCTGCAGCCCTGAGCCGGCGGCCTTGTCCATCGGGACGTCGACGACCCGCACCCGGAGGCCGCGCTCGCGGGCCTGCTCCTCGGTCAGGCCGCTGGCGGCCACCTCGGGGTCGGTCCAGACGACCTGCACGGTCCCGAGGTCCTCGGCCCAGGGAGTCATCGACGCTTCGTCCACGGGCCGGTCCGTCGCGCGCGCCGCGACGAGGTCTCCGCAGGCGCGCCCCTGGTACTTGCCCATGTGGGTCAGGAGGGCGATCCCGTTGACGTCGCCGACGGCATACAGCCACGGCCGTGCGCCGGCGGCGCCCTCGACCTCCATGCGGTCGTTCACCCGCAGGAAGCCCTGGTCGTCGGTGAGCGCACCGACGGTGTCGAGCCCGAGGTCGCCGGTGTTGGGCACGCGCCCGACCGCCACCAGGATCTCGTCGGCCGAGATGCTGCCGCCCTGCTCGAGGTCGACCGTGACCTCGCCGGTGGGCCCGAGCCGGGAGACCTTGCTCGCGGCCGTGCCCGTGCGCACGTCGACCCCACGGTCGCGCAGCCCCTTGGCCACGGCCTCGGACGCGAACGGCTCCATGCGGCCGAGCAGGCGGTCCTGCTGCTCGATGATCGTGACCGCCGACCCGAGGGCGGCGTAGACCACCGCGAGCTCGCAGGCCACCGGGCCGCCGCCGAGCACGATGAGGCGCTCGGGGACGCGACGGGAGGTGGTGGCCTCCCGGTTCGTCCAGGGGTTCGCGTCGCGCAGGCCGGGCAGGTCGGGCACCAGCGGTGCGGTGCCGGTGGCCACGATGACGGCGTTCCGCGCCGCGTGGACCCGGCCGTCCACCTCCACGCGTCGCTCACCCACCAGGCGTCCCGAACCGCGCACCAGGTCGATGCCCACCTTCTCCAGCCAGCCCACTGCGCCCCTGTCGCTCAGGCCGTCGATCCAGGTGTCGCGGCGGTCGAGAACGCCCTCGCGGTCGATCTCGGCACCCTTCGAGCCCTGCACGCGCTGGGAGGCCTGCGTCACCAGCACCGGCCGCAGCAGCGCCTTGCTGGGGGAGCAGGCGTAGAAGCTGCACTCGCCACCGACGAGGTGCTTCTCGACGACGGCGACCGTCAGGCCTGCCTTGCGGACCCGGTCGGCCGCGTTCTCCCCGACGGGTCCGGCGCCGATGACGATGACGTCCCAGGTGTGGTGGACCGTGTTGTCAGCCATGCCCCGAACATAAGGCGACGTGCACGGCTCGGCCCGCCGAGCCGCTCAGCCGCCGCCGTCGCCGCCTCCGCCTGTGCCCAGGTAACCGTTGTTGTTGCCGAAGGCGTAGGGGTGGTCCGCCGGGTCGCTCCAGTTGCGATGCTGGCGCGCCTGCCACTCCTCCTCCGGTGCCGGTGCCGGGTCGAGCCCGTCCCACGCGGCATACCCGGTGAGGAGGCCGAAGGCCGCCTCGGACAGCAGGGCCGCGTCGGCCAGCCGCCGCAGCGGTTCGGCAGGGCAGTGCCGCAGCAGCGCGCCGGGGGAGCGCCGTTCGCCGAGCACCACGAGGCGGGAGAGGTGCGGGATGTCGTCGGGCTCCAGGCGCAGCCCGGCAACCAGCTGCTCCTGCACCGTGCGGAGCACCGTGGCCCGGTCGTCGGACGACACCTCGGCGAGCGCCTCGAGGTGCACGTGCTCGAGGGCGTCGGTGGGCGCCGAACGCAGCAGGTACCGGTACTGCCGCACGACGGGGTCCTCCTGGTCGGGCACGACCCCCGTCGTGGCCGTCCGCTTGAACAGCCTCATCTGCCGACGGTAGACCCGCAGGGGCGGTGCGGTAACCCCCCGGAAGGGCCACTCAGAGCAGGGCGCTGCCCGGCTGCCGGCCCTGCAGCGCGTCGGCCAGTCCCGAGCGGCCCCCGTCGCGGTCGAGCGCCTGCTCGAGCCGCCGGGTGATGCGCTCACTCGGCCAGACGTGCCACAGCAGGAGCAGCAGCGAGAGCGTGCCCCCGACCAGGTAGGTCTTGGCGGTCTGCGGCTCCACGACGAAGGCCGCGGCGAGGGCGATGATCGCGACCGCCTCGCACAGGGCGAAGCGCACCATCATGAGGGACCGGTATGCCGCGACGCCGGCCGCCGCCGCCTCCTCGGCCGGGGTGGCGGGTCGCAGCGCGGGCCACCGGTAGCCGACGACCTCCACCACCGCGTGCGCGCCCACGGCCAGGACTCCCAGGCCAGCGGCGACCCAGACCGGCGGGTACCCCGCCGTTCCGAGGACCATGAACGCGACCACGCCGATCATGACGACGGCGCTCATGAGGGCGCCGGCCAGGGTGCGCAGCGCGGCGATCGGTGCTGGTGGGGCGGGTGTGGCGTTGCTGTCCATGTCAGCACCCTAGGGCGCATTCGGTGCTGTGGCTCGGGACGGCTACGATGTGCTTTTGGCCCGGTCAGGACGCCGCACCCGGCGTCGGCCCCGGCATCCCCTGTCACCCACGATCCTGGAGTACCCCGCAGTGAAGAGTGCCGTCGAGACCCTCAACCCGACCCGGGTCAAGCTGACCGTGGAGGTCCCGTTCGAGGAGCTCAAGCCGAGCCTCGACGCGGCGTACAAGACCATCGGCTCCCAGATCCAGGTCCCCGGCTTCCGCAAGGGCAAGATCCCCGCCCGCATCATCGACCAGCGTGTCGGCCGCGGCGCCGTGCTGCAGGAGGCCGTCAACGAGGCGCTCCCGCAGTTCTACGGCCAGGCCGTCGAGGAGAACAGCGTGCGGCCGATCGGGCAGCCCGAGGTCGACGTCACCGAGGTGCCGGCCGAGGACGGCCAGGAGCTGAAGTTCACCGTCGAGGTGGACGTCCGCCCCGAGATCACCCTGCCCGACTACGCGAGCATGAAGCACGAGGTCGACAAGGTCGAGGTCGCCGACGAGGACATCGAGGAGCGCCTCACCTCGCTGCGTGAGCGCTTCGGCACCCTCAAGGGTGTCGACCGCGCCGTCGAGACCGGCGACTTCGTCTCCATCGACCTCGACGCCAAGATCGGCGACGAGGAGATCGACGCCGTCACCGGCATCTCCTACGAGGTCGGCTCCGGCAACATGCTCGACGGCATGGACGAGGCCCTCGTCGGCATGTCCGCCGGCGAGACCAAGTCCTTCCGCGCCCCGCTCGCCGGCGGCGACCGCGAGGGCGAGGACGCCGACGTCACCGTGACCGTGCAGTCGGTCAAGGTCCGCGAGCTGCCCGAGCTCGACGACGACTTCGCGCAGCTGGCCTCGGAGTTCGACACCCTCGACGAGCTCAAGGCCGACGTCACCAAGCAGGCCGAGCGTGCGAAGAAGTTCGAGCAGGGCGTCCAGGCCCGCGACAAGGTGCTCGAGCACCTCCTCGAGACCGTCGAGATCCCCGTGCCCGACTCCATCGTCGAGGCCGAGGTGCGCGCCCACCTCGAGAACGAGGACCGCCTCGAGGACGACGAGCACCGCGCCGAGGTCGAGGAGAACACCCGCAAGGCCCTCAAGACCCAGTTCCTGCTCGACGCCATCGCCGAGGCCGAGGAGGTGTCCGTCGAGCAGCCCGAGCTCATCGAGTACCTCGTGATGTCGGCGCAGCAGTACGGCATGGACCCGAACCAGTTCGCCCAGGCCATCGACCAGCAGGGCCAGGTGCCCGCGATGGTCGCCGAGGTGGCCCGCCGCAAGGCCCTTGCCGCGGTCCTGGAGAAGGTCACCATCGTCGACTCCGACGGCAACACCGTCGACCTGAACGAGCTCAACGAGCGTCCCGGCCTCGAGCACGTGGCCGAGGACCTCGCCGAGCCGGCCGAGGGCGAGCAGCCCGAGGCTGCCGACGAGGCCTCCGAGGGCGCAGCCGACAAGGCCTGAGCTCTCCCACGTTCGACGTAGGCCGTGGCTGGACACCGTCCAGCCGCGGCCTACGCCGTTGTGCGTGACGTCAAGTCGGACCTGTCCGACTTGCGGTCCGCTGAACGGACGGATCTGGTCTGGGCTCTGGACGCGGACCGCTGCCCGCCAGACCATCGCGCCATGGACGTCACCTCGTTCCACAAACTCCGCACCGCGGTGCAGGAGAACGCCGTTCCCGCGGGCTCCCTCGAAGTGCTCGAGCTCGAGTCCGGGCTTCGAGGCGAGCTCGAGGAGAGTGGCTACTTCGACCAGGTCGAGGTCGGTTCGACCGCGGACCCCGACCAGCTCGTCATCGCGCTGTGCCGCTGTGCACCCGAGGTCCCGGCGTGGGAGGCCTCGTACCGCCTCGAGCACGTCTGGGACGTGCTGCGCGCCGGCTCTGCGTGGGAGGCCCACGCGGGCATCGTGACCGAGGAGCTCGCCGACTTCGAGGGGGCCATGACCTCTCCCGACGGACGGCACTTCCTGACGGTCCACGTCGTGGCGCTCCGGCACGCCGAGGGCGCGGGTGCCGAGGGTGGCGCGCAGGCGCTGGGGAACTGACCGCCGTTCAGGCGGTGGCGCCGGGGGTCGGCGCCGGGGGAGCCGTCGTGGTGCCCACACGGAGCTCGGTGGGCATCACGAGGTCGGCCACGGTGTCCCCGGCCAGCAGTGCCTGGACCATGGCGCCGAGCTGCTGTCCCTTCTCCTCGCCGTGCTGCAGCACCGTCGTCAGCGTGCCGGCGTACCAGGGCAGGTCGATGCCGTCGAAGCCCGTGACGCTGACGTCTTCGGGCACGCGGAGCCCGAGGTCCTCGGCGGCCCGGACGACGCCGAGCGCCAGCAGGTCCGACTGCGCGACGACCGCGGTGGGGCGCTGCTCCGGTGGCACATCGAGCAGCAGCCGGCCGGCGCGGCGGCCCTCGTCGACGTCGGGGATCGCGGTCTCGACCATGGGCGCCCCGTCGCCGAAGACGTCGAGGAAACCGAGCGCGCGGTCGCGGGCGTCGGCGTACTCCGCGGAGGCGAGGTCGGAGGAGAGGAAGGGCGCGGTGGCGCTGTCGGCACGAAGCTGCATGGCGACGTGGCCGACGCGGCGGTGGCCGAGGTCGTGCAGGTGGCGCGCGGCAGAGGCGCTCGCGCCGCGCTCGTCGAGCCGGATCTGGGCCACGCGCGGGTCGTCCGGTGAGCCGTTGCCGACCATGGGGATGCCGCGCGCCGCGAGGTGGTCGACCACCGGGTTGAGCATGGGCCCGCACAGCGAGAACACGACCGCGTCGAGGGCGTAGCCGGCGAGCTGGGGGACGATGCGCCCGGGGTCGTCCTGGGGCTGGGCGATGAGCAGCATCCCGGCGGGGATGGCGTCGAGCTGCTGGGCGAGGCCGTCGAGCACGCTGACGGCGAACGGGTCGCGGAAGGCGTGCAGCAGGCGTCCCTCGACGATGACGCCGACCACGCCGGCCCGGCCGTGGCGCAGCGAGGAGGCCAGCGGGTTGGGCCCGGTGTAGCCGAGGTCGGTCGCGGCCCTGCGCACCCGCTCGGCGGTCTCGTCCGCCACCGGGCCCTTGCCGCTGAACACCAGCGAGGCCGTGGAGGTGGAGACGCCGGCCCGGTCGGCGACCTCGCGCAGGGTGGCGCGGGCTTGACGGGTGGCGGCCATGGGCGACACACTATCGAATCGATTCGGTCGAATCGATTCGACCGCGACTTCCACCGACCAGATCTTCCGAGCGAGCCGTGCCCGTGACCCAGCAGCCCACCCTCAGCACCGAGCGCCTCCTGGCGGCCCGCAACGCCGTCTTCATCATCTTCGCGATGAACGGCATGGCCTTCGCCACCTGGGCGTCGCGCATCCCCGACGTCAAGCAGACCCTCGGCCTCAGCGCCGGACAGCTCGGCACCACACTGCTCGCCCTCTCGGCCGGGTCGATCGTGGGCCTCCCCGCCTCCGGGTGGATCTCGCACCGCATCGGCGCCGCCGGCTCGGTGGCCCTCGGCCTCGGCTCGACGGCGGTCGGCGCCACCGTGATCGGCGTCGGCGTCGACGTCGTGGGGGAGCGGTGGCTGGTCGCGCTCGGCCTGTTCCTGCTCGGCCTCGGCGTCGGGGTCTGGGACGTCGGCATGAACCTCGAGGGCGCCAGCGTCGAGCGCCTGCTCGGGCGCAACATCATGCCGCGCTTCCACGCCGCCTTCTCCGGGGGCACCGTCGTCAGCGCGCTCATCGGCGCCCTCATGGCCTGGCAGCAGGTTCCCCTGACGGTTCACCTGCTGGCCGCCGTGGTCGTCATCGTCGCCGTCTGCCTGTGGGCCGCCCGTTCGTTCCTGCCGCGCGCCCTCGAGTCCGGGGGCGACGCGGATGCCGCGTCCGGCGCGGAGGACCCGGCCGTCTCCGGCGGCCGTGCCCGCCTGGGTGTGCTGTCGGCCTGGACCGAGCGCCGCACGCTGATGATCGGCGTGCTCACGCTGGTCGCCGCCTTCACCGAGGGCACCGCCAACGACTGGGTCTCCGTCGCGTTCGTCGAGGGTTACGGCCTTCCCACCTGGGCCGGCGTGCTGGCCTTCGCCACCTTCCTGTCCTTCATGACCCTGGGCCGCGTCGCCGGCACCGGCCTGCTCGACCGCTTCGGACGGGTGGCGGTGCTGAGGGTGATGCTCGTCGTCGCCGGCATCGGGAGCCTGCTCGTCGTCTTCGGCACGGTGCCGCTCGCCTACCTCGGCGCCGCCATCTGGGGTGTGGGTGTCTCGCTGGGCTTCCCGGTCGGCATGAGCGCCGCGGCCGACGAGCCCGAGCGGGCCGCCGCCCGGATCTCGGTGGTCGCGACGATCGGCTACACCGCCTTCATCGCCGGGCCGCCGCTGCTGGGCCTACTCGGTGACCACTTCGGCATCCTCAGGGCCCTGCTGGCCGTGGGCGCCCTGCTCGTCGTGGCGCTGCTGGTGCTGCCCGCCGTCCGCGAGCCCGAGCACGTCCGCGCGCAGGACGAGGCAGCGGTTGCCGCAGCCGAGTAGCCGACCTCCCGGCGCGCTGGGTGCGGGCCCGAGTGGGCACGCGGCGGCGACCACGCGGCATACCCGCTTGTGCGCTGACGGCGAACATCGACACATCTGGGGACTTCCGCCGCGGACGCGGGCGTTAGGGTCAGCGTGAGCAACCAGCCAGCAAGCGCAACCAGCCTGAACGGAGACATGGTGAGCAGCACTGAGATCGTGGCCCAGAACGGGCCGCAGGGTGGTCTGGACGACCACATCTACAACCGCCTGCTCAAGGAGCGGATCATCTTCCTGGGCTCGGACGTGCGCGACGAGAACGCGAACGCCATCTGCGCGCAGCTCCTGCTGCTCGCCGCCGAGGACCCCGACAAGGACATCTGGCTCTACATCAACTCCCCGGGTGGCTCGGTCACCGCGGGCATGGCCATCTACGACACCATGAAGTGGGTGCCCAACGACGTCGCCACCGTGGCGATGGGCCTGGCCGCCTCGATGGGGCAGTTCCTGCTCAGCGCCGGCACCAAGGGCAAGCGCTACGCCACGCCCCACGCCCGCGTGATGATGCACCAGCCCTCGGGCGGCATCGGCGGCACCGCGTCGGACATCAAGATCCAGGCCGAGCAGATGCTGCACATCAAGAAGCAGATGGCCGAGCTCATCGCCGAGCACACCGGCCAGAGCCTCGAGCAGATCACCAAGGACTCCGACCGCGACCGCTGGTTCACCGCCGAGGAGGCCAAGGAGTACGGCTTCGTCGACCACGTCTTCAGCGACGCCACCCTGACGCCGGGTGCCGGCGGGACCAAGTGACCGACCGCCAGAGAAGGAACGCAGATCCCATGACGCACAACCAGAACGGCGGCCTCCACCTCCCGCAGATGGGCGGCGGCGTGCACGTCCCGGGCCCCAGCAGCCGTTACATCCTGCCGCAGTTCGAGGAGCGCACCTCCTACGGGATGAAGCGCCTCGACCCCTACACCAAGCTGTTCGAGGACCGCATCATCTTCCTCGGTGTGCAGGTCGACGACGCTTCGGCCGACGACGTGATCGCCCAGCTGATCGTGCTCGAGTCGCAGGACCCTGACCGCGACATCCTCATGTACATCAACAGCCCCGGCGGCTCGTTCACCGCGATGACGGCCATCTACGACACGATGCAGTACATCCGCCCGGACGTGCAGACCTTCGTGGTCGGCCAGGCCGCCTCCGCCGCGGCGGTGCTCCTCGGCGCCGGCGCTCAGGGCAAGCGCTTCGCCCTGCCGAACGCCCGCATCCTCATCCACCAGCCGGCCCTCGCCGGCGGCGACTACGGGCAGGCGTCCGACATCGAGATCCAGGCCAACGAGGTGCTGCGCATGCGCACCTGGCTCGAGGAGACCCTCGCGCACCACACCGGCCGCACGCCGGAGCAGGTCAACGAGGACATCGAGCGCGACAAGATCCTCGGCGCGAGCGAGGCCAAGGAATACGGCCTCATCGACGAGGTGCTCGCCTCGCGCAAGGCCTCCCTCGAGGTCTGACCCCGCCACAGGCAGACGTATGCCGCCCGCTCACCTCGAGCGGGCGGCATACCTTTTGCCCGGGCGGAGTCAGGCTGCGCGCCACTCGTGCGGGTCCTTGCTGTTGCCACGGGCGTGGTAGCTGAACCACACGGTGTAGGTGTCGCCCTTCTTCACCTTGAACCAGTAGCTGTCGTCCTGGTGCCGGTCGAAGGAGGCGTGGCTCGGGAAGTCGATGACGTAGACCTTGGTCCAGCCCGTCCTGACCCGCGTGGTCTCGCAGTCCCAGGGCCTGCCCCCCAGCGTCACGGTCTTGTGGCGGTGGGACGAGTCGCGGATGCCGTAGTCGCCCCAGTAGTCGCGGTCGTGGTCGAAGTTGTGGATCTTCTGGCAGACCCTGACCCAGCCGTAGCCGGAGTCGTGGTTCTGCGTGGTGGCCTGGGCGGGCCCGGCCAGGGCGAGGGGGACAACGCTGGCTGCACCCGTCGCGGCGAGGACACGGAACACCGTGTTCATGGCTCTCTCCTCAGCGGTTCGGTGGCAATCCCTGCCCTTCCACGGTCGCGCGCCGAGCCATACGGGTCTAGGCACCCCCGGTGTCATTTCCACCCACCCGGGTGGGGCAGGGGACTGGTCACCGTGCGGGCGCACCGTGGCGGCTGGGGTCCGTCAACCGCCCACCGAGGCGCCGCCCGCTCACCGAGGCGGGCGGCACCTCGTTCGTCCGGGTGCGGGGGACGGCCGGTCAGTGGCGGCCGGCGGGCTCCGCCTCCGGCTCCGGCTCCGGCTCCGGCTCGCGCTCCTGTTCGGAGGCGCCCTGCGTGCGCGCCTCCACGGCCGCGAGCTCGGCACGCCGGCTGGCTCGCAGGCTGGTCACGGTGACGATGGCGAGGATGCCCACGATGACGCCCAGCGAGAGGAGCGTCGGCACCTCCGGGGTGGCCGGCCAGATGCCGTGCGCCCAGTGGAGCACGAGCTTGACGCCGATGAAGCCCAGGATCGCAGCCAGGCCGTAGCCGAGGTGGACCAGCTTGGACAGGGCGCCCTCCAGCACGAAGTAGAGGGCGCGCAGCCCGAGGAGGGCGAACGCGTTGGTCGCGAAGACGAGGTACGGGTCGCCGGTGATGCCGTAGACGGCGGGCACGGAGTCGACGGCGAAGACGATGTCGGTGGCGAGGATGGCCACGGTGACCAGCGCCAGCGGGGTGAGGGCCCGGCGGCCACCGTCACGCACGGTCATGCGGGTGCCGTGGTAGTCGTCCTTGACCGGCATGACCCGCCGGAGCAGTCGCACACTGCGCATCCGCGAGATGTCGATCTCGTGGTCGGCGCCCTGCACCGCGTCACGCAGCAGCTTCACGCCCGTGACGAGGAGGACCAGGCCGAAGAGCAGGAAGGTCCAGTCGAAGTGGGCCAGCATCTGCGCGCCGAGGGCGATGAACACGCCGCGCAGGGCGAGCGCGCCGACGACGCCGATGAGCAGCACCCGCTGCTGCAGCTCCTTCGGCACCGCGAACGCGGCCAGCAGCAGCATGAAGACGAACAGGTTGTCGACCGAGAGCGACTTCTCGACCAGGTAGCCGGTGTAGAACTCGAGCCCGATCTGGCTGCCGTGCCGGCTCCAGATCCAGGCGCCGAAGGCCACGGGCAGGGCGATGTAGAAGGCCGACCAGCCGATCGCCTCGCGCATGGAGACCTCGTGCGGCTTGCGGGTGAGCAGGAAGTCGAGCACCACGAGGGCCAGGACGGCGGCGATGCTGACGCCCCAGAGAGCGGGGGTGCCGATCGAGCTGCCGGCGGCCCCGGGGTCGGCGGCAGCGGCAAGGAGGGATGGTGACATGGTGGTCCTCAGGTCGTCGTGACGAGCTGAGGTCTCCTTCACCGCTGTCGGCGGGAGTGCCGAACGCGGCGCCGCACCGGGAGCGACGTCTGGACGCTCGTACTGACCGGTGCGGCTCGTGGGAAGTACTCCCCTCGTTGAAAAGGATACGAAAATCCGCCCGGAAGGCAACCGCGGGTCTTGTCCGCTGTCAGCGGACAAACGCGACTCAGGGCCGACTCGGGGCGTTCAATGGAGCCTGCGGGCCGGGTGGACGGGTAGCGTCTGCCCGACGTCGTTGCAGTTGCACACCCACTAGAGGAGGACCGTCACGTGGCACGCATGGGAGACGGTGGCGACCTGCTGAAGTGCTCGTTCTGCGGCAAGAGCCAGAAGCAGGTCAAGAAGCTGATCGCCGGCCCGGGCGTCTACATCTGTGACGAGTGCATCGACCTCTGCAACGAGATCATCGAGGAGGAGCTCGCCGAGTCCTCCGAGCTCGGCCTCGACGAGCTGCCCAAGCCGCGCGAGATCTTCGAGTTCCTCCAGAGCTACGTGATCGGCCAGGACGTCGCCAAGAAGGCGCTCGCGGTGGCCGTCTACAACCACTACAAGCGCATCCAGGCCGGCGAGGCCACCAGCAAGAAGGACGCCGAGTCGGTCGACATCGCCAAGTCCAACATCCTGCTCATCGGCCCCACCGGCTGCGGCAAGACCTACCTCGCCCAGACGCTGGCCCGCATGCTCAACGTGCCCTTCGCGATCGCCGACGCCACTGCGCTCACCGAGGCCGGCTACGTCGGCGAGGACGTCGAGAACATCCTGCTCAAGCTGATCCAGGCCGCCGACTACGACGTCAAGAAGGCCGAGACGGGCATCATCTACATCGACGAGGTCGACAAGATCGCCCGCAAGAGCGAGAACCCGTCGATCACCCGCGACGTCTCCGGCGAGGGCGTGCAGCAGGCGCTGCTGAAGATCCTCGAGGGCACCACCGCGTCGGTGCCCCCGCAGGGCGGGCGCAAGCACCCGCACCAGGAGTTCATCCAGATCGACACCACGAACGTGCTCTTCATCGTCGGCGGCGCGTTCGCCGGGCTCGAGAAGCTCATCGAGTCGCGCAACGGCAAGAAGGGCCTCGGCTTCGGCTCCGAGCTGCACACGCCCAAGGACCTCGCCGAGTCCTACGGCGACGTCATGCCCGAGGACCTCATGAAGTTCGGGCTGATCCCCGAGTTCATCGGCCGCCTCCCGGTCATCACCACGGTCTCGCCGCTCGACAGCGACGCCCTGGTCAAGATCCTCACCGAGCCGCGCAACGCGCTGGTGAAGCAGTACAAGAAGATGTTCGAGATCGACGGCGTCGAGCTCGAGTTCACCGACGAGGCCATCGAGGCCGTCGCCGAGCAGGCGCTCAAGCGGGGCACCGGCGCCCGCGGCCTGCGCGCCATCATGGAGGAGGTCCTGCTCCCCGTGATGTTCGACGTGCCCAGCGACGACGGCATCGCCAAGGTGGTCGTCACCCGTGAGGTCGTGCTCGAGAACGTCCTGCCGACCATCGTGCGACGCGACGAGGTCGAGGCGCCGGCCAAGCGGCCGCGCAAGCGCTCGGCCTGACCCACCCACCGGTATGCCGCGCGGCTGGCTCCCAGCCGCGCGGCACCGCTGTGTCGCGGCGCCTTCGCCCCAGAGGGGTCAGCGGCGGGCGAGGGGTGACTGGCGCGCGATGAGGTAGAGCGCCGCGCCGAGCAGCGTCAGCCCGGCCAGGGCCACGTAGGTCATCGACGCCTCGCCGCGCAGGCTCTGGTCGCGTGTGGCCGCCGCCGCCGCCCACACCGGCACGGTGGCCAGGGCGACCGTGGCCGTGCGCAGCCCCCAGCGACGCAGCGCGGCCCGGGGGACCGCTGCCACCGACGGCCAGGTGACCGCCGCCGCGGCGCTCACGTGCACGAGCAGCGCGAGCCACGCGCCGAGCAGGAGCCACAGCCAGGATCCCCAGCCCCGCGGGACCGGCGCCGAGCCCACCCAGTGCACGGCGTGGGTTGCGAGCAGCAGGATGACCGCGACCGACTCGGGGCGGGCCACGGCATACGGCGTGGCCACCGCGAGCGCCAGGGCGAGCAGGTGGATGCCGCCGCCCGCGGCGTAGACGAGGGCGACCAGCCCCAGCGACGACAGGGCCATGACGACGCGCAGCACGCGGTGGGAGGTCGACATCACCGGCTCACCACCCGCGGGGCGCGCGAGCGGCGGCCGAGGTCGCGCAGCACGATGTCGAGGGTGCCCGGCCCAGCCCAGGGCACGATCGGCACGCCGGCCTCGCGAGCCCGGCGCATCTCGTGCTCGCGCTCGAGCAGCCGGATCCGCCAGGCGAGCCGGGAGGCGTCCGGCGTCTTGTCGGCCTCGAGCATGAGGGTCTCGAGCAGGTGCGGGTCGAGGTCGGCGGAGGCCAGCTCGGGGGGCAGGGTGTCGATGGCGATCACGGAGATGCCGCGGCGCGAGAGGGCCAGCGCGTGGCCGAGCACGTCGGCTGAGATGGCCGGGGTCAGCACGACGACCAGGGCGCCCGCGGGCACCCGGGCCCGCAGCTGGCCGCGAAGCCGCTTCTCGTCGGCGACGGTGCCCTGCCCAGCCGTGGTCCGCGCCAGCGTGTCGAGCACCCGGCGCAGGTGGCTCCTGCCGGCAGCCGAGTCGAGCGCGGGCACCCCGCGGGCACCGAGCACGCGCAGGCCGACCCGGTCTCCGGTGCGCAGGTAGTGCTCGGCGATGGCGCCGGCCGCGCGGACGGAGTTGTCGAGGCTGCTGCTGCGCCCGCCCAGGCCCTGGCTGGTGCCGATGTCGTGCATCGCGTCGACGAGCAGGACCACCTCGGAGTCCTGGTCGGCGTACGTCGACGTCACGTGCAGCTGCCCGGTGCGGATGCTCACCGGCCAGTGCACCCGGCGCAGCCGGTCGCCGAAGCGGAACTGCCGGATGTCGGCGAACTCCCCGCCGTCGCCGGGGTGGTGGGAGCGGTTCTGCCCCACGAGGCCGTCGGGGCGAGGCACCGGCACCCGGGCGGCGAAGGTGTCGGGCAGCGGCACCGTGGTCACCGGCTGGGACTCGACGACGTCGGGTGCCCACCGGTGGGAGCCGAAGGCGCTCGAGATGCTGAGCACGGCCGGGCCGAGCTGACGGCGGCCCCACCGGGTGGTGCGGCAGGCGACGGCCGCGGTGACCGGCCCCTGGCCGTCGCTCGCCGTCGCCACGGCTCGGGTCGCCGGCTCGAACTCGGTGTGCGGCGTGCCCATCAGCGCCAACCCGACGTCCTCGACGCCCGGGGCCGGCTGCACCTCGGCGACCCACCGGGTGGCCTGTCCCTCGCGGAGGGTGAGGTGGCGCGGACCGGCGGCGACGACGGGGGCCTGCTCGGGCCGGGTGGTGAACGACCACAGCGAGACGAGGAACAGGGGGGTGCCGAGGACGAGCAGCTCGGGCCGTCGCACGAGCACGCCGAACACGACGAGGGCGAGCCCCACCACCGTGGCCCTGGTGAGGGCGGGGGTGGGCCGCCACGTCGCCCGGACCGGGGCGAGCTCCTCGGCGAGCTCGGCGGGAGCGGTCACCGGCGGGTGGGCGCCGAGGCCGGCCGCTCGAACGCCGAGGGCTTCGCCGCGGAGGCCGCGACGGTCGTGGCGCCGGGGGTGGGCGTCGACGACAGGATCGACTCGACGACGCTCGACGAGGTCACCTCGTTCATCCACAGCTCCGGCCGCACGGTCACGCGGTGGTCGAGGGCGGCGTGCGCCACGGCCTTGACGTCCTCGGGGGTGACGTAGTCGCGGCCCTGCACGACGGCATACGCGCGGGCGGTCAGGAGCAGGGCGAGCGAGCCACGCGGCGAGGAGCCCATGAGCAGGTGCTGGTGACGGCGGGTGGCGTCGACGAGCCTGACGCAGTACTGGCCCACCGTCTCGTCGACGGTGACGCCCTCGATGGCCTGCTGCATGGCGAGCAGCCCCTCGGCGTCGGTGACCTGGCCGACCGTCTGGGCCTCCTGGCGGCGGGCCATGCGGCGCTGGAGCACCTCCCACTCCTCCTGCGGCGTCGGGTAGCCGAAGTTGACCCGCAGCAGGAAGCGGTCGAGCTGGGCCTCGGGCAGCGGGTAGGTGCCCTCGTACTCCACCGGGTTGGCGGTCGCGAGCACGTGGAACGGCTGGGGCAGCGGGAAGGTCTCGCCCTCGACCGTCACCTGGCCCTCCTGCATCGCCTCGAGCAGGGCCGACTGCGTCTTGGGGGGCGTGCGGTTGATCTCGTCGGCGAGCAGCAGGCCGGTGAACAGCGGCCCCTGGCGGAAGGTGAACTCGTGGCTGCGCTGGTCGTAGAGGAACGAGCCCGTCAGGTCGGAGGGCAGCAGGTCGGGCGTGAACTGGGCACGGGCGAAACCGAGCCCGAGCGCCTGCGCGAAGGAGCGCGCCGCCAGCGTCTTGCCGAGGCCGGGGAAGTCCTCCATGAGCACGTGCCCGCCGGCCAGGATGCCCGAGAGCACGAGCTCGGCGGCCCGTCGCTTGCCGACGACGGCGCGCTCCACCTCGGCGAGGATGCGCTGGGCCTGGTCGCAGACCTGGGGGAGGGAGTAGACGGTGGTCACGAGAGCTCCTCGAGTTTCTGGACGTGGCGGTGCAGCTGGTCGGTGGTCAGGCGTCCCGTGGGGCGCCCGGCGAGGTATGCCGTGAGGTCGGGGCCGAGCAGGGCCGTCGCCTCGGGGTCGGAGGGCTCGAGGCCCCGGTGGTCACGCAGGCGCTCGGCGGCCAGTTCGGCGAGCAGGGCGTGCAGGCGCTCGTGGCTCTCGGCGTTGCCCCTCGCGGCCAGCTCGACCTGCTGGCGCAGGCCGGAGACGCGGGCGTCTGCTCCGCGCTCGGCGTCGGAGTCGAGCAGCTGGGTCTGCCAGTGCAGCGGTTTCTGCGACTGCGCGAGGCGCTGGGTGAGCACCGCGACGCTGCCCACGACGGCGAGCGTCGCGAGCAGCAGCCCGGGGCTGGTCAGCCAGGAGACGCCGACGGTGGCCACGCCGAGCACCACCGCGCCGGCGGCCGCGATGAGCAGCGGGTTGACGGGCGGAAGGTCCGCCCGGCTGCGGGAGCGTGGGCTCATGCGCGCAGGGCCTCCTTGGTCGCCGCCCGGCGCAGGTCGACGTGCACGGTGGTGAGCGCGTCGCGTGCCCGCGCTCGGTGCGCCTCGGTCAGCGCGTGCTCGGAGAACCGGGCCTCGCGGTAGAGGGACGCGAGCTCGGCGAGGGCCACGGCGTCGACGTCGTGCTCGGCGAGCACCTCGGCCACCACCTCCGAGGAGGTGCGTGAGCGGTCCTCCTTCAGGCCCGCCGCGGCGACCTCCTCCTCGAGCCGGACCCAGCACGCCACGATCGCGTCGGTGGGGGTGCCGGTCTCGAGGTGCTCCATGCGGGACGCGGCGCCCTCGAGCAGCACCTCGGGCAGGGTCTCGAGCGCCGCACCGGGCTCGGGCTCCTCGACCGGCACCGGCCGGCGCTGCCAGAGCTCGCGGACCACCAGGAAGAGCACCGTCACCACGATGGCGACGATGAGGAGCCGCAGACCCCAGACGATGACGGCGACGACGGTCTCGTTGGCGTCGGCCGAGCTGTAGATCTTCTTCGGCGGTGGGGGCACGTTGCTCCACTCCTCGAAGTCCGAGCCGCGCGCGCTGCGCTCGCTGAAGCCGCTCAGGTTCTGGCGTCGGAAGAGGGCCACCGGGCCGGCCGAGGCCACCCACGCGCCGACGAACAGCGTGGTGACCGCCCCCACCAACATCAGCAACCGTCCCCGCCTCACGACGCCCGACCTTAGGCGACGAGGCGGACGCCGCGGGCCCACGGATACGAGTTTGTTACCTGTTTGCCGCAGCTCGGCGCACCGTCTGTCACACCGCACGGTGGACGGCGGTGGGCGGGCGGGCAAAGATGGGCCCATGACCACCGGCTACGGCTACCGCCTGCGCGCAGGTGACCAGGGCCCGGTGCAGCAGAGCACGGTCAGCTGTGGGGCCGCCTGCCTCACCGTGGCGCGCATGCTGGTCAACCCGCAGTTCGCCCGCTGGATCACCACCGGCGAGGGCCCGCGCGTCGACGCGCCCCCGGGGGACACCGAGGCGGAGCGGTTCGCGGCCTACGAGCGGGTGGTCATGAACCGCACCAACCGCCTGTATGCCGGGGGCCGGCGCCTCAACGTGCCCTGGCCCAGGGCACTGGGCACCCCGCCCTGGGGTGCGAGGAAGGAACTCGAGTTCGGCGCCTCCCGCCGCGGCACCCGCTACACGGTGGCGGTGCTGCGCGGCGACCTGAGGAGCCGGCTGCGCGCGGCCCACGCCCGCCTGGTGGACGTGGTCGACGAGGGCGAGCCGGCACTGCTGTACGCCGGCAGCGCCGTGCTGCCCCGGCACGTGGTGCTCGTGCTGCCCGGCGACGGCGACCAGGTCCTCGACGTCTACGACCCGGCCACCGGCTTGGTCAGCCTGCTCGACGCGGACAGCTTCGCCGAGCGCCGGCTGCGGCTGTCGGGCTGGGACGTCCCGTGGTTCGCCGTCCAGCCCGACGGCACGCGCCGGGTTCAGGCCTTCGGCTTCTCCACCGGGATGAGCACCGCGTCACGGACCTCCGGGGTCTCCGCCTCGGCGTAGTCGAGGCTTCCGGTCACCCGGCCGGCGGCGCGCAGGTCCGCCTCGGCGGTGCGCACCCGGTCGCACCAGTCCTGCGGTCCGGCCAGCACGATCGACGACACCTCGGCGCGCATGCCGACCTTGGCCTCCGACTTGGCCTTGCGGACGCCCGCCAGGGCCTCGCCGACGGCACCGAGCAGCGCCGCGTCGGCGGCACCGAGGTCGCCGAGGTCGGCCGCTGTCGGCCACGCGGCCCGGTGCACCGACCCCTCGTGGAACCACGACCACACCTCCTCGGTGGAGTAGGGCAGGAACGGCGCCAGCAGCCGCAGCAGCACGTCGAGCGCCAGGCGCAGACCCGCCCGAGCGGACGCCGCCGCCTCCTCACCCTGACCGCCGTAGGCCCGGTCCTTGACCAGCTCGAGGTAGTCGTCGCAGAAGGTCCAGAAGAAGCTCTCGGTGACCTCCAGCGCCCGGGCGTGGTCGTAGGCCTCGAACCCGGCGGTCGCCTTGGCCACGACGTCGGAGAGCCCGGCGAGCATGGCCCGGTCGAGCGGGTGGGTGACGGCGTCGTGCAGGTCGCCCTCCACCTCCCCGAAGGAGAGCGCGAACTTGGTGGCGTTGAGCACCTTGATGGCCAGGCGGCGGCCGACCTTCATCTGGCCCGTGTCGTAGGCCGCGTCGGTGCCGAGCTTGGCCGAGGCCGCCCAGTAGCGCACCGCGTCGGCCCCGTGCTGGCGGACGACGTCCTCCGGCGTCTCGGCGTTGCCCTTGGACTTGCTCATCTTCTTGCGGTCGGGGTCGAGGATCCAGCCGCTGATGGCCGCGTTGGTCCACGGCAGCGAGCCGTGCTCGAGATGCGCGCGCACGACCGTGGCGAAGAGCCAGGTGCGGATGATGTCCTGCCCCTGCGGGCGCAGGTCCATGGGGAAGAGCGTCTCGAAGAGCTCCGGGTCCTCCCGCCAGCCGAGGGCGATCTGCGGTGAGAGTGACGAGGTCGCCCAGGTGTCCATGATGTCGGGGTCGCCGACGAAGCCGCCGGCCTGGCCGCGCTGCGACTCCTCGTAGCCGCGGGGTGCCTGCGCCACCGGGTCGACCGGCAGCTCGGACTCGTCGGGGACGATCGGGTGGGCGTAGTCGGGCTCGCCCTGCTCGTCCAGGGGGTACCAGACCGGGATCGGGACGCCGAAGAAGCGCTGGCGGCTGATGAGCCAGTCGCCGTTGAGGCCCCCGACCCAGTTCTCGTAGCGGGTGCGCATGAACGAGGGGTGGAAGTCGAGCTCGCGGCCCCGCTCGACCAGCGCGGCGTTGAGCTCGGCGTCGCGGCCGCCGTTCCTGATGTACCACTGGCGCGAGGTCACGATCTCGAGCGGCTTGTCGCCCTTCTCGTAGAAGTTCGCCTTGCGCTGGGTCGGCTTCGGCTCGCCGTCGAGGTCGCCGGACTCGCGCAGGGCGTCGACGATGAGCGTGCGCGCCGTGTGCGTCGTCTTGGTGGCGATCTCGCTGAAGAGCTCCTTGCCCTCACCGGACTCGATCCACTCGGGCGTCTCGGCCTGGATGCGCCCGGTGCGGGTGATGACCGAGCGGGTCGGCAGGTCGAGCTCGCGCCACCACTGCACGTCGGTGAGGTCGCCGAAGGTGCAGCACATCGCGATGCCCGCGCCCTTCTCCATCTCGGCGAGCGGGTGGGCGAGCACCGGCACCTCGACCCCGAACAGCGGTGAGGTGACCGTGGTGCCGAAGAGCGCGGCATACCGCTCGTCGTCGGGGTGGGCGATGAGCGCCACGCAGGAGGGGATCAGCTCGGGACGGGTCGTCTCGATGAAGACCGGGCCGGAACCGTCGGTGCGGTGGAAGGCCACCCGGTGGTAGTGGCCCGGGTAGTCGCGCGCCTCGAGCTCGGCCTGGGCCACGGCGCTCTGGAAGGTGACGTCCCACAGCCCGGGCGCCTCGGCGGCATACGCCTCGCCACGGGCGAGGTTGCGCAGGAACGCCTGCTGCGCGGTGGCGCGGGAGTTGGCGTCGATGGTGCGGTAGTTGACCTTCCAGTCGACCGACAGGCCGAGCCTGCGCCACAGCGCCTCGAAGGTCTCCTCGTCCTTGACGGTGAGGATGTCGCACAGCTCGATGAAGTTCTGCCGGGAGATCGGCTTCTGGTCGGCCGCCTTGGTGCTCTTGCCCTGGCCACCCTCCTGCGGGGGCACGAAGCCGGGCTCGTAGGGGAGCGTGGCGTCGCCGCGGACGCCGTAGTAGTTCTGCACGCGGCGCTCGGTGGGCAGGCCGTTGTCGTCCCAGCCCATCGGGTAGAAGACCTCGAGGCCGGTCATGCGCTTGTAG
The DNA here is from genome assembly GCF_029223115.1 of Knoellia sp. 3-2P3. Lineage (NCBI taxonomy): Bacteria > Bacillati > Actinomycetota > Actinomycetes > Micrococcales > Intrasporangiaceae > Knoellia > Knoellia sp. 3-2P3. Next base: position 161,505 of record NZ_JARGZE010000003.1, on the reverse strand, counting down.
CGGGCGATGCAGTCGGTGTGGGTGTAGGAGAACACGTGTCCGACGTGCAACGAGCCCGACGCGGTGGGCGGCGGGGTGTCGATGGCGTAGACCGCCTCACGGGGCGCGGCGAGGGCGCGCTCGCGGTCGAAGCGGTAGGTGCCCTGCTCCTCCCATACCGGCGCCCACTTGTCCTCGAGCCCGTCGATCGACGGCTTCTCCGGGATGGCGGCAGCGCGGGTGGTCTGAGCAGAGGTGGTCATGGGCGGAATCCTCCCATCACCGGCCACGTCCCTACCAACCGGTTCCGGCCTCTAGGGTGTGCCCATGGAGCCGGTCTACACCACCGTCATCGGGGCCGCGCGCCTCGTCTTCGCCGCGCAGGGCCTGAAGTTCCGGATCCGGGGCGCCGAGAACGTGCCGCGCACCGGGGGTGCGGTCTTCGCGATCAACCACACCGGCTACATGGACTTCACGTATGCCGGGCTGGCCGCCCGCCCCTCCGGGCGCCTGGTGCGATTCATGGCCAAGGAGTCCATCTGGCGCAACAAGGTGGCCGGGCCCCTCATGCGCGGTATGAAGCACATCCCGGTCGACCGTGAGGCCGGGGCGACCTCCTTCCGGGCAGCGGTCGACGCCCTCAAGGCGGGCGAGATCGTCGGCGTCTTCCCGGAGGCGACCATCTCGCGCTCCTTCGAGCTCAAGGACTTCAAGTCGGGCACCATCCGCATGGCGCAGGCCGCCGGGGTGCCCGTCCTCCCCGTCACCATCTGGGGCTCCCAGCGGGTGTGGACCAAGGGCCACCCCAAGCGGCTGGGCCGCACCAACACCCCGATCTTCATGACCGTCGGCGAGCCGATCACCGTCGGGAAGGGGGCCGCGGCTGCCGAGGAGGCCAACACCCTGCTGCGCGAGCGGATGACCGCCCAGCTGCACGCCGACCAGGACGCCTACCCGCCGCTGCCGCCGACCGAGCGGCACCTCCTGCCGGTGCGGCTCGGGGGCACGGCCCCCACCCTCGAGGAGGCCAACGCGATGGACGAGGAGGAGGTGCGCCGGCGCCGGGGCGCCGCCCCCGCCTGACGTTCGGGGGCAGGCCGGGCTGGCGTCAGACGCGGTGTCCGAGATGGGCCAGGGCCTGGCGCAGCAGCACCCCGTGGCCGCCGTCCATCTCCTGCAGCAGCCCCGGGTCGGCCGCCTCGTCGAGGCTCAGCCAGGCGAGGTCGAGCGCGTCCTGCTGCGGCTCGCAGTCACCGGCCACCGGCACGACGAAGGCCAGTGACACCGCGTGCTGGCGCGGGTCGTGGTAGGGCGTCACCCCCGGCGTGGGGAAGTACTCCGCCACCGTGAACGGCTGCGGGCTGGTCGGGATGCGCGGCAGGCACATCGGCCCGAGGTCCTTCTCGAGGTGCCTGGTCAGGGCGTCGCGCACCCGCTCGTGGTAGAGCACCCGCCCGGAGACGAGCTCGCGGTTGATGCTGCCCCCGCTCGAGGCCCGCAGCAGCAGCCCCACGCGGACCGCCGCGCCGGTGGCGTCGACCCGCACGGGCACGGCGTCGACGTAGAGGATCGGCATGCGGCCGCGCACCGACTCGAGCTCCTCACGGGACAGCCACGACTCGTTGCGCTCCAGCTCCAGGGGGCTCATGCAGCGTTTCTACCAGCCACGGGCCCGGCCCGCGGGACCTAGGCCCCTCCCCGGGAGCCGCGCGCCGCCCCATGCTGGCCGCGAGAGCGGAAGGGGCGCCCATGGCCGTAGCCACCGCGACCGGCCTCAGCTCGGCGGAGGCGGCTGCTCGGCGCGCCGCCCATGGCCCGAACCTGCTACCCCAGCCGCGGCGACCGTCGGTCGCGCGGCGTCTCGCCCAGGAGCTGACCCACTTCTTCGCGCTCATGCTGTGGGTGGCTGCCGGGCTCGCCCTGCTCGCCGGGCTGCCCGAGCTCGGGGTGGCCATCGCCGCCGTCATCGTGCTGAACGCCCTCTTCGCCTTCGCCCAGCGGGCCCGGGCGGACCGGGCGGCCGAGCGGCTGCGAGCCATGCTGCCGACCCGGGTGACCGTCCGGCGCGACGGTCGGCGCCGGATCATCGAGGCCGAGGACGTCGTCGTGGGCGACCTGCTGCTGCTCGAGAGCGGCGACCGGGTGCCGGCCGACGCCACCGTCACCATGGCCAACCGCCTGCTCGTCGACACCTCCATGCTCACCGGCGAGAGCGAGGCGGCCTCGGTGGGCAGGGACGAGGCGCTGTATGCCGGGACGTTCGCCGTGGAGGGCGAGGCCCGTGCCGTCGTGGTGGCCACCGGGGAGCAGACCCGCCTGGCCCGGATCGCCCGGCTCACGACCGCCTCCCCGAAGCCCGTCACCCCGCTGACCCGGGAGCTGCAGGCCGTCGTGCGGCTGATCGCCGTCATCGCCCTCGGCGTGGGCGGGCTCTTCTTCGCGGTCTCGCTCCTGGTCGGCAACCCGCTGCGCGACGGCTTCATCTTCGCCATCGGGGTCACCGTCGCCCTGGTGCCCGAGGCGCTGCTGCCGACGGTGACCCTGTCGCTGGCGTGGGGCTCCGAGCAGATGGCGCGGCGCCAGATTCTCGTGCGCAACCTCGACGCGGTCGAGACGCTCGGGTCGACCGACTTCATCTGCACCGACAAGACCGGCACCCTGACCCAGAACCGGATGGCCGTCGTCGAGGCCTGGACCCCGTCGGGTGGGGTCGCCGTGGACGGTGCCGGGTACGAGCCCGCCGCCGAGCTGGCGTGGTCTGCCCCGGCCGCGCACGACGCCTGCCTCGCCCTCGCCCTGGCCGGGATGCGGTGCTCGACCGGGTACGCCGTCCACACGGCGGCGGGCTGGCAGGCCCACGGGGACCCCATGGAGGCGGCCCTCGACGTCTTCGCCCGGCGCGTGGGCGTCGACACCGACGACGACCGTCACCGCCACCACTCGGTGATGCGCTTCCCCTTCGACCCGCGCCGGCGCCGCATGGCGGTGGTGTTCGACGGCGACGTGGTCGTCAAGGGGGCGCCCGACACCGTCCTGCCGCTGTGCGCCGACGGCGACGTGGGGCGCGCGGAGGTGGAGGCGATGACGGCGCGCGGTCTGCGGGTGCTGGCGCTGGCCGCCGGGACCGCCGCGGCCGAGGTCGCCCGCACACCCGACGAGGTGGAGGGCCAGCTGCACCTGCTGGGCCTCGTGGCCCTGGAGGACCCGCCCCGGGACGACGTGCCCGAGGCGCTGGCGACCTGCCGGACCGCCGGTGTCGCCGTGGCCATGGTGACGGGCGACCACCCGGCCACCGCGGCCGCGATTGCCGACCAGGTGGGCCTGCGCCGCCCCGGTGACCCGGTGCTCGTCGGCGCCGACCTGCCCGCGAACGACCGCGTCCTGGCCGCGGTGCTCGACCACGACGGCATCGTGGTGGCCCGCGTCTCGCCCGAGGACAAGCTGCGCATCGCGCGGGCCCTGCGCTCCCGGGGCCACGTGGTGGCGATGACCGGAGACGGCGTGAACGACGCGCCCGCCCTGCACGAGGCCGACATCGGTGTGGCGATGGGCCGCTCCGGCACCGACGTGGCCCGCGAGGCGGCCGACCTCGTGCTGCTCGACGACGCGTTCTCGAGCATCGTCGCGGGCATCGAGCAGGGCCGGGCGACCTATGTCAACGTCCGACGCTTCCTCACCTACCACCTGACCGACAACGTCGCCGAGCTGACGCCGTTCGTGGTGTGGGCGCTCTCCGGGGGGTCGTTCCCGCTGGCACTGGGCGTCCTCCAGATCCTGGCGATCGACATCGGGACCGACACCCTCTCGGCAGTCGCGCTGGGGGCCGAGCCGCCGGCTCGTCACCTGCTGGACAGGCCGCCCGTGTCCGGACGGCTCATGAACGGGACGGTGCTGCGGCGGGCGTTCGGCCTTCTGGGGCCACTCATCGCGGCGCTGTCGATGGTCGCGTTCCTGGTGTCGATGGCGGCCGCGGGGTGGAGTCCCGGAGAGACGTTCCCGACCGGCGATGCGTTGCTCGCGGCCTCGGGCGCGGCGTTCATGACCGTCGTCTTCGGCCAGAAGGCCAACGTGTTCGCCTGCCGGAGCTCGACCCGGTGGCCGGGCGCGCTCGGTTGGACGACCAACCGCCTGCTGCTTCCGGCCGGGGTCGCGGAGCTCGCCTTCTCCTTCGCCGTGCTCCTGGTTCCTGCCGTCGCCGGGGTGCTGGGTCAGGCGGCCCCGCCTGCCGCCGGTTGGGCGGTGGCCTTGGCCGCGCCCCCGCTCGTGCTGGCTGTCGACGCTGCCGACAAGGCCCGCCGCGCGCGCGCTCGTCGTGGTCAGGACCAGTAGACGCGGCCGGGGTTCATGATCCCGCGGGGGTCGAACAGCGCCTTGACCGCGCGCTGGCGCTCGAGCTCGCGCTCGCCGAGCTCCTGGGCGAGCCACTTGGCCTTGAGCGACCCGACGCCGTGCTCGCCGGTGATGGTGCCGCCGAACTCCAGCGCCGTCGCGACCAGCTCGCCGAAGGCGCCCTCGGCGTTCTCGCGGCTGGCCTCGTCCTTGTCGTCGAAGAAGATGCTGGGGTGCAGGTTGCCGTCGCCGGCGTGCCCCGACATGGTGATCTCGAGCCCCCGGCGGGCGGCGATCCGCTGGCCGGCCCGGATGAGGTCGGTGAGCCGGCCCACGGGCACGCAGACGTCCTCGAGAAAGCGGGGGCCCTTGGCCTCCAGCGCCGGGCTGAGCGCACGGCGACCCGCGAGCAGCAGGTCGGCCTCCTGCACGTCGTCGGCGACGGCCACCTCGGTGGCCCCGGCCTTCTCGAGGATCTCGGCGTAGAGCGCGACGTCCTCGGCGGTGTGGCCGGGCCGGTCGGACTGCACGATGAGCGCCGCCTCGCAGTCGCCCGGGTAGCCGTAGTCGGCGAGGGCCTGGACGGCGGTGATCGAGGCGCGGTCCATGAGCTCGACGAGGCTCGGCACGTGGCGCTCGCGGCGCAGGGCGGCGATCGCGGTGCTCGCGTCCTCCAGGGAGTCGAACGTGCCCAGCACGGTCAGCGCCGGGTCGGGGGCCGGCACGACCCTGGCCACCACCTCGGTCACGACGCCCAGGGTGCCCTCGGAGCCGACGAAGAGCCCGGTGAGGTTCAGGCCGGCCACGCCCTTGGCGGTGCGGTGCCCGGTGCGGATGACCTCGCCGCCGGGCAGCACCACCTGCAGCCCGCGGACGTAGTCGGCCGTCACGCCGTACTTCACGCAGCACAGCCCGCCGGCGTTGGTGGCGACGTTGCCGCCGATCGTGCAGAAGGCAGACGACGCCGGGTCCGGCGGGTAGAACAGGCCCTGCTCGGCGACGGCGGCCTTCAGGTCGGCGTTGACGACGCCGGGCCCGGCCACGGCCAGCCCCTCGAGCGGGTCGACCTCGCTGACCGTGTCGAGCGCCTCGACGTTGAGCACGATGCCGCCCTCGATGGCCACCGAACCACCGGTGAGCGAGCTGCGGGCACCCTGCGGCACCACCGGCGTCCGCGTCTCGTGCGCGTGCCGCATCACCTCGACCACGTCGGCGAGGTCGCGGGCCCGCACCACCTCGAAGTCGCCCGGCGGCACCGCGCCCACAGACTCGTCCACGGCATACGTGGCCTTGACGTCGGGATCGGTCACGACACGGGCGGCGATGGCGGCGGGAATCGTGGTCACGGTCCCACCCTAGGCGCCGCTAGAATGCGTCCCAACGGCGTCGACCCGGCCATCACCGGCGAGCCTCCGGAAGAACGGCACCCACCTGCCCGGTGGGCGGGTGCTCAGTAGAACCGGACGGGAGGGCCCGTCACAGCCTGGACCAGAGCGGTCGTATGCCGTCGGGGCACCTCCGGCGCGTACGGCAAGCGAGGTGGTACCGCGGTGCCGCCGGGGAAGGACCCGGCGACGTCGTCCTCGTGGGAAGTCGAAGCGACACGAGCGACGAAGGACCTGCCGAATGACCTACCCGAAGGTCTCCAGCGACCCGACCAGCACCAGCGTCCCCGCGAGCCCGAGGTTCCCGGAGATCGAGGAGCGCATCCTCAAGTACTGGGACGAGGACGGCACCTTCCAGGCGTCCGTGGCGAACCGCGAGATGGGCGAGAACGGCGCCAACGAGTTCGTCTTCTACGACGGCCCGCCCTTCGCCAACGGCCTGCCGCACTACGGCCACCTGCTGACCGGCTACGTCAAGGACGTCGTCCCGCGCTACCAGACCATGCGGGGCAGGCGCGTCGAGCGGCGTTTCGGCTGGGACACCCACGGCCTGCCCGCCGAGCTCGAGGCGATGAGCCAGCTCGGCATCAAGACCAAGGACGAGATCCTCGAGCTCGGCATCGAGGACTTCAACGCCAAGTGCCGCAGCTCGGTGCTGAAGTACACCGACGAGTGGCGCGAGTACGTCACCCGGCAGGCGCGCTGGGTCGACTTCGACAACGACTACAAGACGCTGAACCCGCAGTACATGGAGAGCGTCATCTGGGCGTTCAAGCAGCTCTACGACAAGGGCCTGGTCTACGAGGGCTTCCGGGTGCTGCCCTACTGCTGGAACGACCAGACGCCGCTGAGCAACCACGAGCTGCGCATGGACGACGAGGTCTACCAGGTGCGCCAGGACCCCTCGGTCACGGTCGGCCTGCGCCTCGAGACCGGCGAACTGGCCCTCATCTGGACGACCACGCCCTGGACCCTGCCGTCCAACCTGCTCGTGGTGGTCGGCCCGGACATCGACTACGTCGTCGTGGAGTCGGACTTCACCGGCACGACGGAGCGCTACGTCCTCGCGGAGGCCCGGCTCCCGGCCTACGCCCGCGAGCTCGGCGGCGACAGCCCGGAGGCGCTGGAGTCGCGCATCGTCGAGCGGCTCAAGGGATCCGACCTCGTGGGCCGGTCCTACACGCCGCCGTTCTCCTACTTCAAGGGGCACCGGGGCGCCCACCGCATCGTGGCCGACGACTACGTGACCACCACCGACGGCACCGGCCTGGTCCACAACGCCGGCGCCTTCGGCGAGGAGGACAAGGTCACGACCGACCGCGAGGGCATCAAGCCCGTCGTGCCCGTCGGCGCCGACGGCAAGTTCGCCTACCCGGTCATCGACTACGAGGGCGTGCAGGTCTTCGACGCCAACGCGCTCATCATCGACGACCTCAAGGCGGCCACCCGTGGCACGGGCGACCACGGCGCGGTGACCCCGGGCACGGTGCTGCTGCGCCGCGAGTCCTACGCGCACTCCTACCCGCACTGCTGGCGCTGCCGGCAGCCGCTGATCTACATGGCGGTCTCGTCCTGGTTCGTCGAGGTGACGAAGTTCAAGGACCGCATGCTCGAGCTCAACGACCAGATCACGTGGGTGCCCGAGCACGTCAAGCACGGCCAGTTCGGCAAGTGGCTCGAGAACGCCCGCGACTGGTCGATCTCGCGAAACCGCTTCTGGGGCAGCCCGATTCCCGTGTGGAAGTCGGACAACCCGGAGTACCCGCGCATCGACGTCTACGGGAGCTTCGAGGAGCTCGAGCGCGACTTCGGCGTCGAGGTCGAGGACCTGCACCGGCCGTTCATCGACCGGCTCACCCGCCCCAACCCGGACGACCCGACCGGCAACTCCACCATGCGCCGGGTCGAGGACGTGCTCGACGTGTGGTTCGACTCGGGGTCGATGTCGTTCGCCCAGGTGCACTACCCGTTCGAGAACGCCGAGTGGTTCGAGCACCACTTCCCGGGCGACTTCATCGTCGAGTACATCGGCCAGACCCGCGGCTGGTTCTACACGCTGCACATCCTGGCCACGGCGCTGTTCGACCGGCCCGCCTTCTCCTCCTGCGTCAGCCACGGCATCGTGCTGGGCTCCGACGGGCAGAAGATGTCGAAGTCGCTGAAGAACTACCCCGACGTGCGCGAGGTGTTCGACCGTGACGGCGCCGACGCGATGCGCTGGTTCCTCATGAGCTCGCCGATCCTGCGCGGCGGCAACCTCGTCGTCACCGAGCAGGGCATCCGCGACGGCGTGCGCCAGGTGCTGATCCCGCTGTGGAACTCCTGGTACTTCTTCAGCCTCTACGCCAACGCCGCGAACGGCGGGAAGGGCTACGAGGCGAAGTGGTCCACCGGGTCGACCGACGTGCTCGACCGCTACCTGCTGGCCAAGCTGCGCGAGTTCGTCGAGCAGGCGCAGACCCAGCTCGAGGCCTACGACATCGCCGGTGCCTGCGACTCGACCCGCACCTTCCTCGACGTCCTCACCAACTGGTACATCCGGCGCAGCCGGGACCGGTTCTGGGACACCGCCGGCGCCGACTCGTCGGTCTCGGGGGCGGCGTTCGACACCCTCTACACGGCCCTCGAGGTCGTCTGCCGGGTGGCGGCCCCGCTGCTGCCGCTGACCACCGAGGAGATCTGGCGCGGCCTGACGGGCGGCCGGTCGGTGCACCTCACCGACTGGCCCGACGCCTCGGACCTGCCGAGCGACCACGCCCTGGTGGCGGCCATGGACACCGCGCGCGAGGTCTGCTCGACGGCGTCGTCGCTGCGCAAGGCCAACAGCCTGCGCGTGCGCCTGCCGCTGCGCGACCTCACCGTCGTGGTACAGGACGCCGCGTCGTTGAAGGACTTCGGCGCGATCGTCGCCGACGAGGTCAACGTCCGCACCGTCACCCTGCGCGACGTGACGGAGGCCAGCCAGGCCGACTTCGGCGTCTCGCAGAGGCTGACCGTCAACGCCCGCGCCGCCGGGCCGCGCTTGGGCCGCGACGTGCAGCAGGCCATCAAGGGCAGCAAGAGCGGTGACTGGTCGGTGGCCGAGGACGGCACCGTGGTGGCCGGTGGCCTGGCGCTGCAGGAGGGCGAGTACGCCATCGAGACGGTCGTCGACCAGTCCGCGGCCGGAGGCTCGCGCGCCACGGCGATGCTGCCCGGCGGCGGCTTCGTCGTCCTCGACACCGAGGTGACGCCGGAGCTGGCCCAGGAGGGCCTGGCCCGCGACATCGTCCGTGCCGTGCAGCAGGCCCGCCGCGACGCCGGCCTCGAGGTCAGCGACCGGATCAGCCTCACCGTCACGGGTGACCAGGACGTGTGGGAGGCGACGGTGGCCCACCAGTCGCTCATCGTCGAGGAGACGCTCGCCTCGCAGTTCGGGTCCGCCCCGCAGCTCGAGGCCCTGCCGCAGCGGGCCGACGTGGTCGAGGCCACGGTCGGTGACGGCCAGGCCGTGCGCATCAAGGTGATGAAGCTCTGATGGCGGGCACGAACCGCTCGGGTCGCCCCGACGCCGCCCAGCAGGCCGCCGCGCACAACCTCGAGGTCCGGAGGCGGATGCGCCTGGCCGAGGAGGCGATCCTCGCCCGCGCGCCGGAGCACGACCTCGAGCCCAGCCTCGACCGCATCGCCGCGGTGATGGAGCTGCTCGGCGACCCCCAGCGCAGCTACCCGGTCATCCACCTGACCGGCACCAACGGCAAGACGTCGACGACGCGCATCATCGAGTCGCTGCTGCGCGAGCTGGGCCTGCGCACGGGCCGGTTCACCTCGCCGCACCTGCACACCGTGCGGGAGCGGATCGCGCTGTCGGGTGAGCCGATCGCCGAGGAGAAGTTCCTCGCGGCCTACGACGACGTGCTGCCGTTCATCGAGATGGTCGACGCCCGGTCGGCCTCCGAGGGCGGCCCCCTCATGACCTTCTTCGAGGTGCTCGTGGCGGTCGCGTATGCCGCGTTCGCCGACGCCCCTGTCGACGTCGCCATCGTGGAGGTGGGCATGGGCGGCGGCTGGGACGCCACCAACGTCGCCGACGGCTCGGTCGCCGTGGTGACCCCGGTGGCACTCGACCACCAGCACTTCCTGGGCACCACGCTCGAGGAGATCGCGGCGGAGAAGTCCGGGATCATCAAGTCCGACGCGGTGGCCGTCGTCGCCGTGCAGGAGCCCGAGGTCGCGCAGGTGCTGCTCGACCGCGCCACGGAGGTGGGCGCGCGGATCGCGTTCGAGGGCAACGACTTCGGTCTCCTCACCCGCGAGGTCGGGGTGGGCGGGCAGCAGATCTCCGTGCGCGGCATGGCCGGCGACTACACCGACCTGTTCCTGCCGCTGCACGGCGCGCACCAGGCCCACAACGCGGTGCTGGCGCTGGCCGCGGTCGAGGCCTTCCTCGGCGGCGGGGAGCAGCGCCTCGACCCGGAGGTCGTGCGTGCCGGCCTGGCCGCGGTCGCCTCGCCGGGGCGCCTCGAGATCGTGCGGCGGTCGCCCACGGTCATCGTGGACGCCGCCCACAACACGGCGGGTGCGCTGGCCCTGCGCACCGCGCTCGAGGACTCGTTCAACTTCGCCCGTCTCGTCGGGGTCGTCGCGATCCTCAAGGACAAGCCGGCCACCGAGATGCTCGAAGTGCTCGAGCCCGTGTTCGACCACGTCGTCATCACCTCGACGACGTCGCCGCGGGCCATGCGGCCCGAGGACCTCGGCGAGCTCGCCGCGGACATCTTCGGCGAGGACCGCGTGACCGTGGTCCATCAGCTCCCGGACGCGCTCGACACCGCCGCAGGCCTCGCCGACGAGGGCGGAGTCGGCGGGGGAGTGGTGGCCACCGGCTCGGTGACCACCGCCGCAGAGGTCCGCATGCTGCTGGGCACCACCGAGGTGTGAGTCGGGTCAGGGCGGCCACCGGTCGTGGCCGCCCTGATGTCACCGCTTCTTGCCCAGGTCGTGGATGTCGAGGTGGTGCGGCGCCTTGGCGTCGGCCTTGGCGTGCTTCTCGGCGCGTTTCTCCTTGATGGACTTGCCTGCCTTCTTGGACATGTGCGAACGGGGCGACTTGTCACTCATGGCTGCTCCCTGGCTGGAGGCCTGGGTGGCCTCACCCCCTGACGGTACGCCCCCGCGGTCAGCGGTGCTTCGCGAGCTCGTGGATGTCGAGGTGGGTGGACGTGAAGTCGGCCTTGGCCCGCTTCTCCGCCCGTCGCTCCTTGATCGACTTGCCCGGCTTCTTGGCCGCGTGCGTGGGCTTGGACCTCTGGCCCATGACTCCTGCCTTCCCGTGTGGGGCCCTTTCGAGCGGGGGCTCCTCAGGTCGACCGTACGCCCGGCGGCCGCGGCCGGACATGGTCCGAAGGGCCCGGGCGTGAGAAGGCGATCATGCAGGAAGACTGACGACCGTCATGCCGGCCCCGGCGCGCGGTCGGTCCATCGCTGCCAGTGCCTCGCCGGCCTGGTCGAGGTCGATGACGTCTCCGACGAGCAGGTGGGGCTGGAGCCGGCCGTCCTCGACCATCGCCAGCATGGCGGGGTACTCGTGCGCCGCCATGCCGTGGGAGCCGTAGACCTCCAGCTCGTGCGCGACCACCCGGTCCATCGGCAGCGGCGGCGTCGCCGCGTCGCCCAGCAGAAGGCCGACCTGCACGTGGCGTCCCCGCCGCCGGAGGCTGAGCACCGAGGCCACGGCGGTCTCCGGGGCGCCGAGGGCGTCGAGCGAGACGTGCGCTCCGCCGCGGGTGGCCTCCCGCACCCGCTCCGCCACGTCGGCGCGCTCACGGGCGTCGACCACCAGCTCGGCGCCGACGGCCCGGGCGCGCTCGAGGGCGGCGGGGGAGACGTCGACGGCGATGACCCGGGCACCGAGAGCGGCACCGATCATCACCGCCGAGAGGCCGACGCCACCGCAGCCGTGCACCGCCAGCCAGTCCCCGTGGCCCACTCGCCCGTGGACGGTGAGCGCGCGGAAGGCCGTGGCGAACCGGCAGCCGAGGGAGGCTGCCGTGACGAAGTCGACGGAGTCCGGCAGCAGCACGAGGTTGAGGTCGGCAGCGTGCACCGCGACCCGCTCGGCGAAGGACCCGGGACCGGTGAAGCCGGGCTGGGTCTGGTTCGGGCAGACCTGCGCCTCACCGGCGGCGCACCAGTCGCAGGTGCCGCAGCCGCAGACGAACGGGACGGTGACCCGGTCGCCGACGCCCCACCGGCTGACCCGTGAGCCCACCTCGCCGACGACCCCGGCGAACTCGTGGCCGGGCGTGTGGGGGAGGGCGACCGGGTCGTGGCCCTTCCACGCGTGCCAGTCCGAGCGGCACACCCCGGTGGCGCGCACCGCGATGACGACGCCGTCCTCGGGGCATGCCGGCTCGGACGCCTCGACGACCCTCGGCGGGGAGCCGTGGTCGGTGTAGACGAGGGCCCTCACGGGTCGAGCTCCTCTCCGGCCAGGGCCTTGGCCGCCAGCCGCTCCTCCTCGGCGAGCTCCCAGACCTCCTTGGCCGCGGTGCCGTTGAGCGCCACGATCACGAGGCCCAGGACGATGTCGGGCCAGCCCGAGAGCGTCCACACCGTGAGGCCGGCGACCACGATGATCAGGGCGTTCGCGATGACGTCGTTGCGGGCCGCGAGGTAGGCCGCGTGGGACATGCTGCTGCCGTGCGCGCGCATCCGGGCCAGGAGCAGTGCGCAGACGGTGTTGACCATGATCGCGCCGCCTGCCGTGACCGCGAGGGAGAGCGGGTCCGGGGGGCTGGGGTCGGAGAACTTCGCCACCGCCTGCCACAGCGCCGCCAGCGCCGGGACCAGGATGATGAGCGCCATCGCCTTGCCCATCAGAGCCCGGCGGTGCGCGCTCAGCCCGAGGGCCAGCGCGATGAGCAGGTTGACCGCGGTGTCCTCGAGGAAGTCGACGCTGTCGGCGAAGAGTGAGACCGAGCCGATCGCCAGCGCCACGCCGACCTCGACGAAGAAGTAGGCGAGGTTGAGGGCAGCCACCAGCAGCACGGTGCGGCGCAGCTGGCGGGTGGTGATGACGGGTCCGTCCACGACCTCATCCAATCAGGCACCTGCCCGGGCGAGGTGCGCGCGGCCCGCGCGCACGGCATACGGTTGGGGCATGCACCCGTTCACCAAGCTGCTGCTGATCCTGGCGCTGGTCGTGCTGGTTTTCTGGCTGGTCACCAAGTTCCGTGACCGACAGGTGCCCGAGGACCCGATGCCGCCCGTGCCGGTCAGCGACCTGCCGCCACGGGTGCAGGAGTCGATCGACCACGCGCTCAGTGAGGGCAAGACCATCAACGCCATCAAGATCTACCGCGACGCCACCAACGCCTCGCTCGCGCAGGCGAAGCAGGCGATCGACGTCCGCAGCTGGCAGCGCAAGCCGTGAGACACCTGACCTTCTACGGCACGCTCGGCACGTTCAGCTGGCGGATGCTCGCCACGGTGCTCGCCGGCGAGTCGATCATCGTGTTCTTCGGCGCCCTCGTGGCCCGGGCCATGTCGTCAGCCGGTGGGGACGACAGTGGCGGTGCCTGGCTGGCGACGGGTTCGGCACTGGCGGTGCTGTGCCTCGTGGCCGCCGGCCTGGTGCGACGGCCCTGGGGGGTGACGCTGGGGTGGGTCGTGCAGGCCCTCACGCTGCTCAGCGCGCTCGTCGTGCCGGCCATGCTCATCGTGGGGCTGATCTTCCTGGCCCTGTGGGTGCTGTGCATGGTGCAGGGCAGCAAGATCGACGCGCTGCAGGCCCAGCGGAGGGCACAGGCCCACGGCGGGTCCGCGCGACCGCCGTCGGTAGGCTGACCGCCGTGACTGCTCAGACTGAACGCTCCCTTGTCCTGGTCAAGCCCGACGGTTTCTCCCGCGGCCTCACCGGCGAGGTGCTCCGCCGCATCGAGGCCAAGGGCTACGCCCTGGTCGCCCTCGACGTGCTGACGCCGACGCGCGAGATGCTGGCCGCCCACTACGCCGAGCACGAGGGCAAGCCGTTCTACGAGCCGCTGGTCGAGTTCATGTCGAGCGGCAACGTCGCCGCCGTCGTCATCGAGGGCAACCGCTGCATCGAGGGCTTCCGCGCGCTCGCCGGGGCCACCGACCCGACCGTGGCGCTGCCCGGCACGATCCGGGGCGACCTCGGCCGCGACTGGGGCAGGAAGGTCCAGGAGAACATCGTCCACGGCTCGGACTCGCCGGAGTCCGCGGCTCGCGAGATCGCGATCTGGTTCCCCAAGCTCTGACCGACCGTATGCCGCGAAGGCCCCGACCACGTGGTGGTCGGGGCCTTCGCGTTGCGGCCCTGAGCGGGCCGGCCCTGCCCGTTCCTGCTGAGGCCGGTCAGGCGGTCTCGAGGTCGTCGAGGCCGCCGATGACCACCTCGAGCAGGGAGGCGAGCGTCTCGCGCTGGGCCTTGGTGAGTCCGGCCAGGGTGTCGGACTCGACGACGTTCGCCTCACGGACGGCGGCGGTGAACAGCTCCCACCCCCCGGTGTCGAGGGTGACGAGCACCCGGGTGCGGTTCGCCGGGTCGGGCTCACGCCGCACCCAGCCCCGCTCGGCCATCCGGTCGAGCCGGTGGGTCATCGACGATGCCGCGCAGCTGGTGACGTCGGCGAGCTGGCTGGGGGTCACCGGGGAGTCGCCGGCCTTGGCGAGGTGGGCGAGGACGGCCCACTCGCCGTGGCTCAGGCCGAGGTCGGCCAGCTGGCGGCCGTACCACTTGTCGAGCTTGCGGGTCAGGCCGTAGACGGCCGTGATGACCCGCTGCACCGACTCGTCACCACCGGCGGCCACGTAGGCGCGCACGGCCGCCTGGTACTGCCGCTGGGCCGACTGCGACGCGGTCTTCTTGGCAGGCATGCGCCCATCCTGTCATGCTAGTATTTCGAAATCGAAATCTTGCATCTCGAATTATTCCACTTCGAACTCTGAAACGACCGATACCCGTGCGCGCCCGTCTGCTCATCCTCGCCTCCGCCGTCGCCATGCTCGGCTGGGGCACCGTCCTTCCCTACCAGTACGCCTACGCCGCGAACACCCGTGGCTGGGGGAGCCTTGCGGCTGCTGCCGCATCCAGCCTGTTCTCCATCGGCGCACTGCTGTCGGCACCCGTAGGTGGCCGGCTGGCCGACCGGGTCAACCCGGTCGCCGTCGCCGTGGGTGCCAAGGGGGTGGCCGCCCTGGGTGCCCTCGGCCTGGTGGTCGCCGGTTCGCCGGCCACCTTCCTGCTCGGCATGTTCGTCTTCGGCGTGGGCATCACGGCAGCGGCTCCGGCACAGACCGTGCTGGTCCTGCGCTGGGTCGGCGGGGGAGCCGACCGCCGCCGCGTCTTCGCCTGGCAGTTCACCGGCCAGGCCCTGGGCATGGCGGTCGGCGCATTCGCCGCCGGCTACATGGTCGACCTCGACCGCACGGACGGCATGTGGCCGGCGTTCACCACTGCGGCGGCCGGGTTCGTGGTCTCCGCGCTCCTGATCCTGCTCGCCGGTCGCGGCGCCCCTGCGGTGACCGATGAGCAGCTGGGGGTCGAGGCTGCGGCAGAGGCCTCTGGGCGGGTCGCTGCCCGCACCGCGCTGCGCCTGATCTGGGCGAACCCTGCGCTGCGGTGGACCGCGCTGGTCACCGTCACGCTCGCACTCGGCTTCTACGCCCAGTTCGAGAGCGGGCTGCCGGCCTACGCCCTCACCGTGCTCCACGTCGAGGAGACGGTCATCGGGATCGCCGCCGCGGTCAACTGCGTCGTCATCATCGCGCTGCAGATGGTCGTCGTCCGCCTGACGGCCCAGCGCAGCGCCGCCAGCCTGCTCATGGGCGTGGCCGCGATCTGGACGCTGTCGTGGCTGCTGCTCGCGGCCGCCTCGCAGGCTCCGGCCCTGGCTGCCGCGCTGTTCGTCACGACGTTCGGCGTGTTCGCGGTCGGCGAGACGATGTACGCGCCCGTGCTCAACCCGCTCACGGCCAGCCTCGCGCCGCAGGGCATGGTCGGCACGACCCTCGGCATCTTCACCGCGCTGCAGACCGGCGTGTCCGCGGTCGGGCCGCTGGTGGCCGGGGTCGTGCTCGGAGCCGGGCTGGGGTCGCTGTTCATCGGCCTGCACGTGGCGATCAGCGCGCTGGCCGTCTTCGCCGCCTGGCGGCTGCGGCGCAGCCTCCGGGCGATGCCCGAGCGGGCGACCGCGAACACGACCGTGGATGCCGCGCTCGCGGCCTGACCGTCCCACCCGGCGGGGCCTGGGCCGCGGCCCAGCCCTTCGAGGCTAGGCCGCGGTCCAGCCCCCGTCGCTCGGGATGATGGCTCCGTTGACGTTGACCGCCTCGTCGCTGGCCAGCCAGAGGACCAGCGAGGCGATCTCGTCGGGCTGGGCCTGCCGTTGGGCTCGACCGAAGCCGACCTGCAGGCGTTCGAACGACCACGGGACGCGCGGCACGGCGCCACCCTCGGCGATGTGGGTCTCGACCCCGCCCGGGCAGATGGCGTTGGTGCGCACACCCTGCGGGCCGTAGAAGAAGGCCGTGTTGCGGGTCATGCCGACCAGCGCGTGCTTGGAGGCGGTGTAGGCCAGGCCGGCCGCCCCACCGGTGATCGCGGCGATCGAGGCGATGTTGACGATCGAGCCCCGGCCCTGCTCGAGCATCCCGGGGAGCACCGCGCGCATGAGCCGCATGGGGGCCGTGACGTTGACCGAGAGCACCCGCTCCCAGGTCTCGTCGTCGAGGTCGGCGGCGGGCAGGAACCAGTCCATGATCCCCGCGTTGTTGACGAGGACGTCCGCACCACCGTGGGCCCCGGCGGCTGTGACCACGGCCTCGACCCCTTCCGGGGTCGCCAGGTCGCAGGTCACCCGGACCACCTGGCCGGGCATGGTGTCCTCACCCTTGAGCTCATCGAGCCGCTCGGCATTGCGGTCCGCGGCGATGACGACCGCGCCCTCGGCCGCCATGCGCAGGGCGATCGCCCTGCCGATGCCGGACGCCGCGCCGGTGACGATGGCGACGCGTCCGTCGAGTCTCTCGCTCACTGTCCCTCCTTCGGTGGCGGCCACCCCCGCGGTGGTCCCACCAGCACCGTCGCAGCGCCGGGACCCGGGTTCCCAGAGGCCAACGGCCCACCCCTGGGTGCCCCGGCGTCGCGCTCGCCGCGTGCATGGCCCGCAGTAGCGCTGGCCGCAACCCACGGGCGCCTGGCGGGGCGAGGTGCCGCGCGAGGGTTGACCTCGTCCCGCGACCGGTGCCGACACGGCTCCGGTCACGACGCTCGAGGACGGGAGCCGCGACACGACGTCGCGGCTCCCGTCTGGTCGTGCGGGGCACCCGTAGCATCGCCCCCGTGAGTGGGGTGCGGGGGTGGATGACGCTGGGCAGGGACCTCGCGATCGACCTCGGCACCGCCAACACCCTCGTCTACGAGAGGGGCCGGGGCGTCGTCCTGGACGAGCCGTCGGTGGTCGCCGTGGAGGCCGGCACGTCGCGGCTGCTGGCCGCCGGCACGCGCGCCAAGGAGATGATCGGGCGCACCCCGGGGCACGTCCGGGCCGTGCGGCCGCTGAGCGACGGGGTGATCTCTGACGCCGACATCACCGAGCGCATGCTGCGCTACTTCGTCGACCAGGTGCGCCCGTCCCGCCTCGTGCGACCACGCATGGTCGTGTGCGTGCCCAGCGAGGTGACAGGGGTCGAGCGTCGGGCGCTGGAGGACGCGGCGGTCCGCTCCGGTGCGCGACGGGTCTACGTCATCGAGGAGCCCATGGCCGCCGCCATCGGTGCCGGCCTGCCCGTCAACGAGACGGCGGCGTCCATGGTGGTCGACATCGGCGGCGGCACGACCGACGTGGCCGTCATCAGCCTCGGCGGCATCGTCACCTCGCGCTCGCTGCGGGTGGGCGGCGACGAGATCGACGAGGCGGTCATCGCGCACGTCAAGGGCGAGTACTCGCTGCTGCTCGGCGAGCGCAGCGCCGAGGACATCAAGGTGCAGGCCGGCTCGGCGTTCCCGCTGCGCCAGGAGACCAGCACCCGGGTCCGCGGCCGCGACCTGGTGACCGGCCTGCCCAAGACCGTGACGGTCTCGAGCCAGGAGGTGCGCCGCGCCATCGAGGGCCCTGTGCTGCAGATCGTCGAGCTGGTGCGTGCCACGCTCGACGTGTGCCCGCCGGAGCTTGCGGGCGACGTCCTCGTGGGCGGGATCACGCTCACCGGCGGGGGTGCCCTGCTGCGCGGTCTCGACGAGCGGCTGCGCCACGAGCTCGGAGTGCCGGTGAGGGTGGCCGACGACCCGCTGCGCTCGGTGGTGCTCGGCTCGGGTCGCTGCGTCGAGGAGTTCGCCACGCTGGAGCGCGTGCTCATCGACAGCCGACGCTACTGAGACGATGCGCCGACGCCCCTCCCGCCGCCGGCTCCTGCTGGTCCTCGTTGCCGCGACCCTTGCGGTCGTCGTCGCCGACGTGGGCGAGTGGCCGGCTGCCACCCACGTGCGCGGGGCCGGGGCCGCGGTGCTCGGCCCGCTCGAGCGGCTGGCGGGCCGTGGGGGGTCCGGGGCGCTCGGCGTCGACGACGCGGCTGCCGGCCGGGAGCGGATGGGGTTCGAGGCCGCCGAGCTGGGGCGCGGGCTCGAGGAGGCGCGCCAGCTTCGCGAGCTGCTCGACGCGCCGGGTGCGAGTGGAGCGCGGTTCGTGCCTGCGCGGGTGGTGGCGGTGGGCGCCCAGGGTGCCTCCGGCCCGGAGCAGGTCACCATCGACATCGGGTCGCGTGACGGCATCAGCCCCGACCTCACCGTCGTCAACGCCCAGGGACTCGTCGGCCGGGTGGTCTCCGCCGGCCCGTGGACCGCGGACGTGCTCCTCGTGGGCAGCGCCGACCTCGCCGTGGGGGTGCGCGTGGGGAGCGCAGGCACCTTGGGCTCACTGACCGGTGCCACCGGGCCGGCCGGCGCCCAGCCCCGCCCGGCGGGTCGGCTCGGCCTCGAGCTCGTCGAGCGCGGCACCCTGCAGGTCGGCGACGCGGTGAGGACGATGGGCAGCGTGGGAGGGCGCCCGTTCGTGGCCGGCATCCCGGTGGGACGGGTCACCGAGGTCGACACCGCCGGGGGCAGGTTCGCCGCCACCGGCGCGGTGACGCCGTCGGTCGACGTCACCTCCCTCGACATCGTGGGCGTGCTGCTGTCCGCGCCCCGCACGAGCCCGCGGGCCCCGGTGCAGGGGGGCTCGGGGTGATCCGCGGGCTGTCGGCGCTGGGCCTGCTCCGAGGCGTGGCCCTGGTGCTGGCCGCCCTCGTCATGGTCACCCTGGGGGCGCGCGGCGTCACCACGGCGCCCGACCTGGTGCTGCCGGTCGTGGTGGCCGGCGCGCTGCTCGCCGGACCGTCGCGCGGCGCCCTGCTGGGGCTCGGGGCCGGCTGGGTGGTCGACCTGATGCCCCCGGGCTCGCCGGTGCTCGGCTCGGCCGCCCTCCTGTATGCCGTCGGCGGGCTCGTCGCCGGCGCCGGCCGTCGCGAGGGGGAGACGCCGATGGCCTGGGTCGCCGTCGTGGTCCTCGCCGCGGCGGGCGCGGTCGCCCTGGGTCGGGCCGTGCTGGCGGTGCTGTCCTCGGCGCCGGTGTCGCTGGGCGAGCTCGCGCTGCGCCTGGCCCTCACCCTGGCCGTGGCCCTCGCCGCGGTCCCGCTCCTGGTGCACGCGGAGCGCGCCCTCGTGCGGCGGCACCTGGCGTGAGGCGCGACGTCACGCAGCGCACCTGGGTGTTCGGCCTGGTGGTGCTCTCGCTGATGGGCACCCTGGTCGGCCGGCTCGGCCAGGTGCAGCTGGCCGAGCACGAGCACTACACGGTCGCGGCCGCGACCGTGAACACCCGGGTCGTCACCGAGCCCGCAGTGCGCGGACGCATCCTCGACCGCAACGGCACACCGCTGGTCGACAACACCTCCGAGGCTGTCGTGACGGTCGAACGCAAGGCGCTGCTCGAGGCTGATGACGGCGGAGAAGCGTTGCTGCGCAAGGTCGCTGAGGCCATCGGGCGGCCGTTCGACCAGCTGTGGGGGCGGACGCGCGACTGCGGCACCCGGGGTGCCCCGCCTCCGCCGGTGTGCTGGGGCGGGTCGCCCTTCCAGCCCGTTGCCCTCGCCGCCGGCGTCGACCCGGTCCGCGCCCTGAGCCTGCTCGAGCGGAAGGGCGAGTTCCCGGGCGTCGCCGTCCAGGCCCGGCCGGTGCGCGACTACCCGGCCCGCGGCCGCGCCGAGGCCGCGCACGTGCTGGGCTACCTCGCCCGCGCGAGCGCCGACGACGTCAAGGCGGGACGAGGCCGGGTCGGTGACACCGACATGGTCGGCCGGTCGGGGCTGGAGCAGCAGTACGACGGCGTGCTGCGCGGCACGCCCGCACGCACCACCGTCGCCATCGACCCGCGCGGGGTGGTGACGAGCACCCTGTCCGCCGAGCCCGCCGTGCCGGGCCGCGACGTGCTGACTCACCTCGACCTGCGCGTGCAGGGCGCCGCGGAGCGCGCTCTCGCGGACGCAGTGACGAGAGCCCGCGCTCGCGGCTGGAAGGCCGACGCCGGAGCGGCGGTCGTCCTCGACGTGACCAATGGCGGCGTGGTCGCGGCAGCCAGCCACCCGGCATACGACCCCACCGTCTGGACGGGGGGCATCACCGAGCGCGAGCTCGCAGCGCTCACCGGAACCGACGCCGGGACGCCACTGGTCTCGCGGGTGACGGCGGCGGGCTTCGCGCCGGCCTCGACGTTCAAGGCGATCTCGCTGCCGGCGGCAGTCGCGGCGGGCAACCCGCTCGGCGGCACCTACGACTGCGCGTCGAGCTACCGGATCGGCAACCGGGCGTTCCGCAACTTCGAGTCGCGGGGCTACGGGCCGATCTCGCTGCGGAAGGCGATGGTCGTCTCGTGCGACACCGTCTTCTACGACTTCGCCTACCGCTCGTGGCAGGCCCAGGGTGGTCTCCAGGCGAGCAGTGACGCACGAGACCCGTTCGTGCGCACCGCTCGACAGTTCGGTCTCGGCGCGCCCACCGGGGTCGACCTGCCGGGGGAGCAGTCGGGGCGCATCCCGAGTCGGGAGTGGAAGCGGCGGACGTGGGAGGACACCCGCGTCGACACCTGCAGGCGGGCCCGCACCGGCTACCCGGAGGTCGCCGCCACGGATGGTGCGCGGGCGGCCTACCTGACCTCGCTGGCGAAGGAGAACTGCCAGAGCGGGTTCCAGTTCCGGGCCGGCGACGCCGCCAACTTCTCGATCGGCCAGGGCGACATCGCCGTCACACCGCTGCAGATGGCGCGGGCCTACGCCGCCATCGCCAACGGCGGGACGCTGTGGAGGCCGCAGGTGGCGCAGGCGTTCGTCGCACCCGGTGGGGGAGCGGAGGAGCGGATCGGGCCCCACCGGGACGGGTCGGTGGGGCTGAGCCCAGCGATGGTGTCCTTCCTGCAGGACTCCCTCGAAGGGGTCGTCACCGAGGGCACCGCCAAGGGAGCCTTCGCCGGCTTCCCGCTCCGGGCCTGGCCGGTGGCCGGGAAGACCGGCACGGCGGAGGTCTACGGGTCACAGGACACCTCGTGGTTCGTCTCCTACGCCCCCGCCGACAAACCGAGGTATGCCGTGGCCGTGGTCGTGTCGCAGGGAGGCACCGGAGGTGAGACGGCCGCGCCGGCCGCGAGGGCGATCCACGAGGTGCTCCGGACGCTTCCGTGAGGTCCCGCGGGCAGGGTTGGGAGCAGTCAGTAGGCTGCCCCCCATGGCTGACTTCGACGTTGTGGTGCTGGGTGCTGGTCCGGGTGGTTACGTCGCGGCGATCCGCGCCTCGCAGCTGGGGCTGAAGGCCGCGGTCATCGAGGAGAAGTACTGGGGAGGTGTCTGCCTCAACGTGGGGTGCATCCCCTCGAAGGCGCTCCTGCGCAACGCCGAGATCGCGCACATCATCACGCACGAGAAGGCCACCTTCGGCATCTCCGGTGACGCCACCATGGACTTCGGTGCCACCCATGCCCGCAGCCGCAAGGTCGCCGAGGCCAGCGCCAAGGGCGTGCACTACCTGATGAAGAAGAACAAGATCACCGAGCTCGACGGCTGGGGCACCATCAAGGACCCCAGGACCGTCGAGGTGAAGGGCGCCGACGGCCAGACCCAGACGGTCACCTGCGACAACCTCATCATCGCCACCGGCGCCACGACCCGGCTCATCCCGGGCACGTCGCTCTCCGAGCGCGTCGTCACCTACGAGGAGCAGATCCTCACCGACCAGCTGCCGGGCTCGATCATCATCGCCGGCTCGGGCGCGATCGGCGTCGAGTTCGCCTACGTCATGAAGAACTTCGGCGTCGACGTGACCATCGTCGAGTTCCTCGACCGGATGGTGCCGACCGAGGACGCCGACGTCTCCAAGGAGCTGCTGAAGCAGTACAAGAAGCTTGGCGTCAAGGTGATGCTGTCGACCAAGGTCGAGGCCATCGAGGACACCGGCTCGAGCGTGCGCGTCACCGTCTCCCCGGCACAGGGCGGCGAGCAGCAGGTGCTCGAGGCCGACAAGGTGCTCCAGGCCATCGGGTTCGCCCCGCGCCTCGAGGGCTACGGCCTCGAGAACACCGGCGTCGAGACCACCGACCGCGGGGCCATCGCCATCGACGCGCGCGGTCGCACCAACGTCGACGGCGTCTACGCGATCGGCGACGTCACCGGCAAGCTCATGCTCGCGCACACCGCCGAGGCCATGGGTGTCGTCGCGGCCGAGACCATCGCCGGCGCGGAGACGCAGGAGATCAACTTCGACATGATCCCGCGGGCGACCTTCTGCCAGCCGCAGATCGCGTCGTTCGGCTACTCCGAGGAGCAGGCGAAGGAGAAGGGCTACGACGTCAAGACGTCGTCGTTCCCGTTCTCCGCCAACGGCAAGGCTCGCGGCATGGCCGAGGGCGTGGGCTTCGTCAAGATCGTGGCCGATGCCGAGCACAACGAGATCATCGGCGCCCACCTGATCGGCCCCGAGGTCACCGAGCTGCTGCCGGCGCTGACGCTGGCGCAGATGTGGGACCTCACCGCCGACGAGGTGGCGCGCAACATCTTCGCCCACCCGACGCTCTCGGAGGCCATGAAGGAGGCCGTCGAGGGCATCGCCGGCCACATGATCAACCTCTAGCCCCAGGAGGCGCCGGTATGCCGCGCGTGCGGCTTCCGATCACGACCGACCGCCTCGTCCTCCGGAGCTTCCGCCCGGGGGACGAGGCGGACGTGTTCGCCTACCGCTCGGTGCCCGAGGTGGTGCGCTTCATCCCGGGCGAGCCGCGGACCCGGGAGGAGGTCGCCGACCTCGTCGCCGAGCGGGCCAGTGCCGGGCGCATCGACGCCGACCGGCCCGCTCTGACCCTGGCGGTGGAGCTCGACGGGCGGGTGGTCGGCGACGTGCTCATCCACCTCGCCGCTCTCGGCGGGGCCGACGGCCGCCAGGTCGAGCTCGGCTGGGTGTTCGCCCCCGACGTCGCCGGCAACGGCTACGCCACGGAGGCTGCCCGCGCCCTCATGCGCGCTGCGTTCGAGGACCTCGGCGTCCACCGCGTCTGGGCCAAGGTGGAGCCTCGCAACGAGGCGTCAGTGCGCCTGTGCGAGCGGCTCGGCATGCGGCGCGAGGGCCTCTTCGAGCAGGCGTCGTGGTTCAAGGGGGAGTGGACCGACCTCGCGTTCTACGCCATCCGCGCCGACCAGTGGCGGGCAGCCTCCTCGGCCACCTCCTCGGCCACCTCCTCGGTTTCCTGATCGCGTGGCGGCAGTGCCGGCCGTCAAGAGGTGTTCGGCTGCCTACGACACTGATCGCATATCCGGATCAGTGTCGTAGGCACGGGCGCGCCGCCCTTCGGTGACGGCACGAGCGGCCGGCCCAGCCCTTGCTGTCAGCGCCCGGTGTCACGGTGGGTCGAACACAACGGGAGGTGGAGATGGGGGAGCCGACGTTCGAGGCGGGACCGCTGCTGGTCCGTGCCCGCAGGGTTGCCGACCTGAGCCAGCGCGACCTGGCGCGGTTGTCCGGGGTCGCGCAGTCGACCATCGCGGCCATCGAGTCGGGGGATCGGGATGTGCGGGTGGCGGTGTTCGGCAGCCTCCTGGCTGCCGCGGGCCTGAGGCTCGCAGTGCTCGCACCCGGGGGCGAGGAGCTGCACGGGTTTGCGGAGGACAGCGTGCGCGACAACGCGGGTCGGCGGTTCCCCGCCCACCTCGACGTCCTTCCCCCGGACGCCGTCCCGGCCGAGCGCATCACCTCGCCCCGCTACGACCGCCCCGAGGCCAAGGGCTGGTACCACCTGCGGGAGCGCAGAGACCTCGCCAGGGGAGCCGGTGAGGCGCAGGACGGTCATCCGGCCATTCGAGAGCTCGAGTACCGTCGGCTCCACCGCCGCTACGGCCGGGCGCCGTGGTGGTCCCATCGGGAGGCGGAGATCCGCGAACGGCTGGGACTCGAGCCCGCCGACGAGCCGCCCGACCCACCAAACGGCTAGGTGATCAGGCACAGGCGGATGCCGTGCACCCGGGCGTCAGTCGTGGAGGATCTCCTTCTCGCTGGCCTCGAACCAGACGTCGCGGGTGCGCCCGTCCACCAGGGCGAAGAGCCGGTCGGCGTCCTTGAGGTGTCGCTGCCACAGCAGGAACTGCTCACCGCCCTCGAGGAGCACCAGACGCAGACCTGGCGCGGCCGCCACGCCCACGACCTCGTCCCACGGCGCCGACACCGTGAGCCCGAGCGCCGTCTGGGAGATGCCGCTCTTACCCACGGTGACCGACAGGTCGCGTGGGCACAGGGTCATCAGCTTGCGCCCGAAGCGAACGCCCTCCACGGGGGGATCCGAGGGGCGCTCCCACTCCGTGAGGTCCGGCAGTCCGGGGAGCTGGTCCGCAAGGTCGTCCGGCACGCCCGCCGGCACACCGAGGAGCGCGGTGTCGAGCGCCATGCGCGCCCAGCGCTGCACGTCCGCCACGGTGACCGCGGCGAAGCGCTCGCGGGACTCCTCCCGCAGCCACAGCGGTTCCCCGTGCAGGTGCCGGTACGCCAGGCCCTCGAGCCAGTCCACCCCGGCCCTGGGGTCGTCGATGTAGGCCGCGTAGCCGGCGCGGTCGTGGTCGAGCTCCTCCTGCGAGGGGCCGTGCTCGGCGAGGTCCCTGAGGGATGACCAGATGGTGGTCGCGATGGTGGCCGCCTGGTCCTCGTGGCCGTCCGTGAAGAGGGCGTGGATCGTCCGGTCGGGATCGAGCCGGGCCGTGGCGAGGTCGACGTCATAGGCGATGCCGCGCTGGTGGCGGATCTCGTCGAGCACCCGCTCGGCGAGGATGCGGACGAGCGACCCGGTCCACTCCTCGCGCGGGAGGGTGAACGACAGGGTGGGGTGCGGGATCTCGTCACGCACGAACCCCGGAAGGGGCAGGGCGGAGGCCTTACCCGCGGCCTCCAGCGGGCGCGGCCCGGCGGGCAGCGGCAGGCGCAGGCCCTCCGGCGGCGGCCCGGTCAGCACCAGCACCGCGTTGGCGCGGACGAAGTGGCGGGCCACGAAGTCGCTGACCTGCTCGTGCGTGATGCGCTTCGGCCCCGGCCCCGTGCAGCTGAGCAGTCCCGGACCCGACCGCCCGAAGCGGCGGTCCAGCGCCCAGCACAGGGCGGGGTGCTCGGACGAGCCCTCCTCGGCCTCGAGGACGCCGGCCTCCCGCTCCAGGTGGTGCAGGGGCAGGTCGGCGAGCGCACGGCACACCCGCTCCAGGAAGTCGACCACGGCCTCGCATGGGCCGGTGGCGTGGAACGTCGTCGTGTCGATCTCGACCCGCGCGTTGTGGTCGAGGTGGGACTTGGGCATCGTCGACATGACCAGGTGCTCGACCAGGTGCGCGACCTGTGCGGTGCGGAAGGTCTCGTGCCGGGCGCCCACCCCGAAGACGAGCGATCCGGTGAAGGGCTCCGGGCCCTGCTCCCAGAAGGTGGGGACGCCGTCGATCTCTGTTTGCTGCACGAGGCGGAACAGTAGGGCACGCTGGTCACCCGAACGGGGGACCCTGCCCGTGTCTGCGCGATGTGGCCGGCGGCCGCGCGATTAGGGCCGCCCGGCCGCCGCTGATAGCCTGATCCCTGCCGTAGGCCGGCCGCGGATTCAGAGAGCCCAGGTGAACCAGCCCTGGCGCACCGCGCAACGATCACCAGAAGGAGAAGTGCCGTCCCATGCCGCTGAGCGCTGACGTCAAGAAGAAGATCATGGCCGAGTACGCCACCGCCGAGGGCGACACTGGCTCTCCCGAGGTGCAGATCGCGCTGCTCACCCAGCGGATCAAGGACCTCACCGAGCACTCCCGTGAGCACAAGCACGACCACCACAGCCGCCGCGGCCTCCTGCTGCTCGTCGGCCAGCGTCGTCGCCTGCTGCGCTACCTCGAGAGCGTCGACATCGAGCGCTACCGCTCGCTGATCAAGCGCCTCGGTCTGCGTCGCTAAGACATCCGATGAGGAGCGGTCCCGCACCACGCGCGGGCCGCTCCTTCTCGTATGAGGACCAGGACCACAGGTCCGGCGGGCCCCGCCCGCGACAACTTCATACAGGAATGACCAGAGAAGAAAACCCGTGCACAACGACGATGCACGAGGTTCGTTGAGAGACAACACGTCTTTGAGAGACACAGAGGAGGGCCCAATGGAGGGTCCAGACATCCAGTTCGCCGAAGCCACGATCGACAACGGCTCCTTCGGCACCCGCACCGTCCGGTTCGAGACCGGGCGCCTGGCCAAGCAGGCCGGTGGCGCAGTCAGCGCCTACCTGGACGAGGACACGATGCTCCTCTCCACCACCACCGCCGGCAAGAGCCCGCGCGAGGGTTTCGACTTCTTCCCCCTGACGGTCGACGTCGAGGAGCGCATGTACGCCGCGGGCAAGATCCCCGGCTCGTTCTTCCGTCGCGAGGGCCGCCCGTCCACGGACGCGATCCTCACCTGCCGCCTCATCGACCGCCCGCTGCGTCCGACCTTCACCAAGGGCCTGCGCAACGAGGTCCAGGTCGTCATCACGGTGCTCGCGCTCAACCCCGACCACCAGTACGACGTGCTCGCCATCAACGCCGCGAGCGCCTCGACGCAGATCTCGGGTCTGCCGTTCTCCGGCCCGATCGGCGGCGTCCGCGTCGCGCTGATCGACGGCCAGTGGGTCGGGTTCCCGAACTTCTCCGACGCCGAGCGCTCGACCTTCGACATGGTCGTCGCCGGCCGCGTCGT
Organism: Knoellia sp. 3-2P3; assembly: GCF_029223115.1. NCBI lineage: Bacteria > Bacillati > Actinomycetota > Actinomycetes > Micrococcales > Intrasporangiaceae > Knoellia > Knoellia sp. 3-2P3. The sequence continues at coordinate 134,562 of NZ_JARGZE010000003.1, read as the reverse complement.
CGGTGACGACGTCGCGATCATGATGGTCGAGGCCGAGTCCACCGACGCCACCTGGAACCTCGTGAAGAACGAGGGCAAGCAGGCGCCGACCGAGGAGGTCGTGGCCGAGGGCCTCGAGGCTTCCAAGAAGTTCATCAAGGCGCTCTGCGACGCCCAGGCCGAGCTGGCCAGCAAGTCGGCCAAGCCGGTCCAGGAGTTCCCGATCTTCCTCGACTACGAGGACGACGTGTATGCCGCGGTCGAGGCCGCCGTGTCCGGTGACCTCACGCAGGCGCTCACCATCGCGGGCAAGCAGGAGCGCGAGGACCGCATCGACGAGATCAAGGACGCCGTCAAGGCCTCCCTCGCCGAGCAGTTCGAGGGCCGCGAGAAGGAGATCTCCGCTGCCTACCGCTCCGTGCAGAAGAAGCTCATCCGCCAGCGCATCCTGCGCGACAAGGTCCGCATCGACGGCCGTGGCCTCGCCGACATCCGCGCGCTGAGCGCCGAGGTCGAGGTCCTGCCGCGCGTGCACGGCTCGGCGATCTTCGAGCGCGGCGAGACCCAGATCATGGGTGTCACGACGCTGAACATGCTGCGCATGGAGCAGCAGCTCGACACCCTCTCCCCGGTGACGCGCAAGCGCTACATGCACAACTACAACTTCCCGCCGTTCTCCACCGGTGAGACCGGTCGCGTGGGCTCGCCGAAGCGCCGCGAGATCGGCCACGGCGCCCTGGCCGAGCGCGCGCTCATGCCGGTGCTGCCGACGCGCGAGGAGTTCCCCTACGCGATCCGCCAGGTCTCCGAGGCGCTGGGCTCCAACGGCTCAACCTCGATGGGCTCGGTCTGCGCCTCCACCCTCTCGCTGCTCAACGCCGGTGTGCCGCTGCGCGCCCCGGTCGCCGGCATCGCGATGGGCCTGGTCTCCGACGAGGTCGACGGTGAGACGCAGTACGCCGCGCTGACCGACATCCTCGGCGCCGAGGACGCGTTCGGCGACATGGACTTCAAGGTCGCCGGCACCCGCGAGTTCGTCACGGCCATCCAGCTCGACACCAAGCTCGACGGCATCCCCGCCTCGGTGCTGGCCGGCGCGCTGACCCAGGCCCGTGACGCCCGCCTGCACATCCTCGACGTCATGAACGAGGCCATCGAGGCCCCGGACGAGATGTCGCCGTTCGCACCCCGCGTCATCTCGGTGAAGGTCCCGGTCGACAAGATCGGCGAGGTCATCGGCCCGAAGGGCAAGATGATCAACCAGATCCAGGAGGACACCGGCGCCGACATCTCCATCGAGGACGACGGCACCGTCTACATCGGCGCCACCGACGGCCCCTCCGCCGAGGCTGCGCGCGCGGCGATCAACGCGATCGCCAACCCGCAGATGCCCGAGGTCGGCGAGCGCTTCCTCGGCACCGTCGTGAAGACGACGACCTTCGGTGCGTTCATCTCGCTGCTGCCCGGCAAGGACGGCCTGCTGCACATCTCCGAGGTGCGCAAGCTCGTCGGCGGCAAGCGGATCGACGCGGTCGAGGACGTCCTCTCCATCGGCCAGAAGGTCCAGGTCGAGCTCAAGGAGATCGACCCGCGCGGCAAGCTCTCGCTCGCCGCGGTCCTGGCCGAGGGCGAGGGCGGCGAGGCTGCCGCCACGTCCGAGGAGGACGGCTCGGCCGACGCCGGTGAGCAGGCCGACCGTGGTGACCGCGAGGAGCGCGGCGAGCGTCGCGAGGGCGGCCGCAGCCGCAACCGTCGCCGCCGCGGCGACCGTGGCGACCGCGCCGAGCAGGGCACCGACACCCCCGAGGCCGACCAGCTGGTCGAGGCCCACGAGGGCGGCGCCCCCGCCTCCTCGGAGGACGCGGCGAACTGACGCCACGCACGAAACGGCGACGGGCCGGCATACCACTGCGGTATGCCGGCCCGTCGCCTTTGCGGCGAGGCGTTGCCTAGCCGGGGCAGCTGGCCCGATGCTGGAGCATGGCCGACAGCAGCACGTTCGTCGTCGTGGGCGGTGGTCTCGCGGGTGCCAAGGCGGTGGAGGCGCTGCGCGAGAAGGGCTTCGAGGGCGCGGTGGAGCTCTACGGAGCAGAGCCGCACCTGCCGTACGAGCGGCCGCCGCTGTCCAAGGGCTACCTCAAGACCGGTGAGGGCCTGGCCGACGCCTTCGTGCACACGCGGGAGTGGTACCGCGAGCACCGGGTCGGCCTGCACCTCGGGACGCGGGTCACCGAGCTCGCGCTGCTCGACCACGAGGTCGGCACCGACGCGGGCGAGCGGGTGCGCTACGACAGGCTCCTCATCGCCACCGGCAGCAGTCCCCGCCAGCTGCACCTGCCGGGGGCCGAGCTCGACGGCGTGCTCTACCTGCGCACGATCGAGGACAGCGAAAGGCTGCGCGCCGCCTTCCGGCCCGGCGCGCGGGTGGTGAGCATCGGCGGCGGCTGGATCGGGCTCGAAGCGGCCTCGGCGGCGGTCGAGGCCGGCTCCTCCGTCACGGTGCTGGAGGCGCTCGACATCCCCCTGGTGCGGGTGCTCGGGCCGACACTCGCCGCGGTCTTCGCCGACCTGCACCGTGAGAAGGGCGTCGACCTGCGCACCTCCGTCGAGGTGGCCGCCATCGAGGGTGAGCTCGGCCAGGTGCGCGGCGTGCGGCTCGCCGACGGGACCGCCGTGCCGGCCGACGCAGTCGTCGTCGGCATCGGTGCGCTGCCCAACATCGAGCTCGCGGAGTTCGCGGGCCTGCGCCTCGACAACGGCATCGTGGTCGACGCGCAGGGGCGCACCAGCGACGCCGACGTCTTCGCGGTCGGCGACGTCGCCAACCACTTCCTGCCCTTCCTCGACGAGCACGTGCGGGTCGAGCACTGGGCCACGGCGCTCAACCAGCCCGCCGCGGTCGCCGCCGCCATGCTCGACCAGGAGGGGGTCTACGACGAGCTGCCGTACTTCTACACCGACCAGTACGACCTCGGGATGGAGTACATCGGGCTCGGGCGACCCGAGGACGAGGTCGTGGTGCGCGGGGACCTCGCGACGCGCGAGTTCCTCGCCTTCTGGGTGCGTGACGACCGCGTGGTGGCGGGGATGGCGGTGAACACCTGGGACGTCATCGACGACGTCAAGGCCGTCATCCGCGCGCGCCGAGAGGTCGATCGGGATCGTCTCGCCGACCCTGCGGTGCCGCTGCGAGACTTTGCCTGAGTTTTACCTTCCGGGTTCCCGGGAACGGTTCACGCGCCGAGGTGTGCGTGGTCTACTGCACGGGCGCGCCAGGCCCCCATCCGCGGCCGGCAGCGCTTCTACTGGGGATCTTCAGTGTGTGGAGGACTTGCTGTGCGCGTACATCGCAGGCAGATCGCAGCAGTGGCCGGCGCAGGAGCGCTGGCCGCTGGCATGGTGGCGGCCGCCCCCGCCGGGGCGGCGCCGTCCGCCGGCGCCGACGTGGTCATCAACGAGGTCTACGGCGGGGGCGGCAACAGCGGCGCGACCTACCGCTACGACTTCATCGAGCTCGTCAACGTGGGCGACGAGCCGCGCAGCCTCGAGGGCTGGTCGGTGCAGTACAACTCCACCACCGGGACCGGCGCCTTCCAGGTCACCGCCCTGACGGGTGTGCTGCCGGCCGGCGAGACCCTGGTGGTCCGCCAGGCCTCCGGCGCCAACACCGGTGCCCAGGACGTGCCCTCGGACCTCCAGGGCACCATCGCCATGGGCGGCGCAGGCGGCAAGGTGGCGCTGGTCACCACGACGGCAGCCCTGACCGGCTGCTCGGATGCCTGCTCCGACCTGCCCCAGGTACTGGACTTCGTCGGCTGGGGCTCGGCCAACGACTTCGCCGGGAACGCGGCCGCCCCCGCAACGACGAACACGACCTCCGTGGCGCGCAAGGGCACCCAGAACACGCCCGACAACGCGCTCGACTTCGCCGCCGGCGCCCCGACACCCGAGGCGTGCGGGACCGCGTGCGTGTCACCGCCGCCTCCGCCGCCCGGACCGGCCGAGAAGACCATCGCCGAGATCCAGGGCACCGGCGCGTCCTCACCGCTGGCCGGCCAGGAGGTGACGACCCAGGGCGTCGTCACCGCGGCCTACCCGACCGGCGGCTTCCGCGGCTTCTTCCTCCAGACCGAGGGCACCGGAGGCGAGCGCGACCTGTCCGCAGCCTCCGACGGCATCTTCGTCTTCCAGCCGAGCGGCTCGCTCGACTCCGACGCGGTCATCGGCAACTTCGTCGAGGTCACCGGCAAGGTCAGCGAGTACAACGGCCTGACGGAGATCACGGCCGCGCCTGCCGACATCGTCGACGCCGACGAGTCGTTCGACGACGTGGTGCCGGTCTCGAACCCGTGGCCGGGCAGCAGCGCCGAGCGCGAGTCTCTCGAGGGCATGCTCTACCACCCGTCCGGGGACTTCACGGTGACCAACACCTACAGCACCAACCAGTACGGCGAGGTCGGTCTCGCTGCCGGTGACAAGCCGCTCCTCCAGCCCACCGAGGTGGCCGCACCGGGGTCGCCCGAGGCGACGGCCGTCGCGGCCGACAACACCGCCCGCGCGGTGACCCTCGACGACGGCGCGTCGACCAACTTCCTCGCCACCAGCTTCTCGGCCGGCTTCTGCGACCCGCGCCCGGTCCCGTGCCTGACCAACGGCGACCTCACCCCGGCCTACGTCTCGCAGGAAGAGCCGGTGCGCGTCGGTGCGCCGGTGGCCTTCGCCGCCCCCGTGGTCGTCGACTACCGCTTCGGGTGGAAGCTGCAGCCGCGCGAGCAGGTCGTGGGCCCTGACAACGAGGCCTCGCCGGTGGAGTTCACCAACACCCGCACCGCGGCGCCGAAGAGCGCCGACGTCAACCGGCACGGCACGGCCGACATCAGGGTCGCCTCGTTCAACGTCCTCAACTACTTCACGACGGTCGGCACCGAGGACGCCGCGTGTGACCCCTACACCGACCGCACGGGCGACGGCACCAACGTCCGCACCGGCTGCGACCAGCGCGGCGCCTGGGACGCGCAGGACTTCCAGCGCCAGCAGGAGAAGATCGTCTCGGCCATCAACGCGCTGGGCGCCGACGTCGTCGGCCTCATGGAGATCGAGAACTCCGCCGCGCTCGGCGAGCCCACCGACGAGGCGCTCGCCTCACTGGTGACGGCGCTCAATGCCGAGGCGGGCGCAGGCACCTGGGCCTTCGTGCCGTCGTCCGCCGAGCTGCCGCCGGCCTCGGAACAGGACGTCATCACGAACGCGATGATCTACAAGCCCGCGTCCGTCATGCGCGTCGACCGGTCGCGGGCCCTCGGGGACCAGAGCGCCGAGGGCCAGGCCTTCGGCAACGCCCGCGAGCCGATCGCCCAGGTCTTCAAGCAGAAGAACGGCAAGGGCGAGAAGTTCCTCGTCGTGGTCAACCACTTCAAGTCCAAGGGGTCGCCCGGGCCGCACCCCGGCGACGAGGACACCGGTGACGGGCAGGGCTCGTCGGTGACCTCGCGCATCCTGCAGGCACAGGCGCTGCGTGACTGGGTGCCCACGGTCCTCGACGAGACGAGCACCGAGGCGGTCGTCATGGTGGGCGACTACAACTCGTACGCCATGGAGGACCCGATGGACGTCCTCTACGACGCCGGCTACACCAATGCCGGTGTGCAGTTCGACGAGGGCTCGTACTCCTACTCGTTCTCGGGCCTGTCCGGCTCGCTCGACCACGTGCTCGTCAACGACGCGGCGCTCGAGCTCGTCACCGGCGCCGACCACTGGAACATCAACTCCGGCGAGTCGGTGGCCCTGGAGTACAGCCGCTTCAACTACCACGGGACGAACTTCCACCGTCCCGACCCGTACCGCTCCTCCGACCACGACCCCGTGGTCCTGGGGCTCAGGGCCTACGCAGCGAAGTAGCCGGTCCTGCAGGGGAGGCGGGTCCAGCCGTTCGGCTGGGCCCGCCTCGTGCTGTCCGCAGCGGCAGAGCCGGAGGTCAGATCCAGCGCCGCACGCGCTGGCGGTATGCCGTGTAGTCGTCGCCGAACCGTGCGGTGAGGTAGCGCTCCTCCGGGCCGATGACGAGCCACTGCACCGCAGGGAAGAGGACTGGCAGGAACAGCACGGGCCACCAGGTGCCGACCCACAGGGCGGCGCCGAGGTAGACCAGCAGGTCGCCGAGGTAGATGGGGTTGCGGGTGAACCGGAACGGGCCCGTGGTCACCAGGGCCGACACCCGGGCCCACGGACTCACGGTGGTGTGCGAGCCCCACATGGCCCGCCCCGCCCAGGCCATCACGGCCAGGCCCGCCACGACGAGCGCCGCTCCCGCCAGCACCCGTGCCCCGCCACCGGGGAGGGGGAGGGGCAGCAGCCGGTCGGCGACCAGCGCGCCGGCGAGGACGACCAGGAACAGCAGGGGAGGCAGCACCTTCACCCGTGCACCACTGGTGTCCATGACGGGCACTGTATGCCGGGTGGCTACCCTGACGTCCGTGAGCGACAGGATCAGGGTGGCCGTCATCGGAGCATGGGGACGCATGGGGGGCGAGGCGTGCCGGGCCGTGGAGGCCGCGGAGGACCTCCAGCTCGTCGCGCGGCTCGGCCATGGGGACGACCTCGGGGACCTCGGTGGCGCCGAGGTCGCCGTGGAGCTGACCGTGCCCGACGCCTCGCCCGGCCACGTCCGGCACTGCGTCGAGCGTGGCGTGCACGTGGTGGTCGGCACGACCGGCTGGGGCGACGAGCGGCTCGCCGACCTCGAGCAGCAGCTGGGCCAGAAGCCCGGGGTCGGTGTGCTCATCGCCCCGAACTTCGCGATCGGGGCGATCCTCATGATGCAGTTCGCCCGGCAGGCCGCCCGGTTCTACGAGTCGGTGGAGGTCATCGAGCTGCACCACCCCGACAAGCTCGACGCCCCCTCCGGAACGGCGGCCCGCACCGCGCGGCTCATCGCTGCCGCTCGCAACGAGGCCGGGCTCGGCGAGGTCCCCGACGCCACCGCGCACGACCCGGGCGGCGCGCGCGGGGCGCGCGTCGACGGCATACCGGTGCACGCGGTGCGGCTGCGCGGGCTGGTCGCCCACCAGGAGGTGCTCTTCGGTGGCGAGGGGGAGATGCTCACCCTGCGCCACGACTCGTTCGACCGGGTCTCGTTCATGCCCGGTGTGCTGGCGGGGGTGCGGGCGGTCGCCGACCACCCCGGCCTGACCGTGGGGCTGGAGCACTACCTGGGGCTGGCCGACTAGTGCGCGAGCGCGTCACCGCGGTCGTCCTCCTGCTCGTCCTCGGCTTCTACGCCGGCACCATCGGTTGGCGCGGTGTCGCGCTGGTGCAGGACGGCCGTCCAGCCGCCGTGCTGCTGGGCATCGGCGTGGTGCTCCTGCCCGTGGTGCTCGTGGCGGCGATGGTCCCGCTGCTGCTGCTGGCGCGCGACGGCTCGCGGATGATGGCCGACCTCAACAGCGGCCGTGAGCCCGAGCCGCGTGACGCCGCCTGGCGCCGCGAGCTCGAGCAGGCGGAGGACTGCCGGGTGCGCCGCGACCGCAAGGAGGAGCAGCGCCACTACCGGGCCGCGGTCCGGGCCTGGCGGCGGGCGCGTCAGGAGACCTAGCCCTACGTCAGAAGGCGTGGCACACTACGTCAAATGCCGGAGTAAAGACTAGGGCAGCAACTCGTCCCAAAAGCGTATAGAGACGGTAAAAAATCCGGGTCTGTCATGCTTTGTCCCTCACGCTTCGGGTGTGTCGCAGCTACGTTCCCCCCGTCTGCTGGCGCTCGGCGTCCTCGCCGCTGCCGCCCTCGCCGCCCCCCTCGGACTGCCCGGCGCGTCCGTGGTGGCCACCGCGAGCGCCGCCCCTGCGGGCGTCGCCGCCACCGCCGTCGATCCGGTAATCGACCCCGCCTCCACTCCGGCGACGGACCCCGGCACGCCCGCCGTCGCCTCCGTCGAGGAGGAGCACGGCGCGTTCAAGCCCGAGACCGCGGCCGCGACGATCGGCGCGAAGACGGTGACCGGCCCGCGCAACGTCCCGTGCACGACGCCCGGCACGAGCGGCAACCGCGTGCAGGCCATCTACGCCCACTACGGGTCCTCGGCCAACCGCATCGGCTCCCTGCGGCCCTACATCGTCGACGCCCTGCTGCGCGCGAACAACATCGTGTACTACTCGGCCAAGCAGACGGGCGGCTACCGCCAGCTGCGGCTGGCCACGGGGTCCGACTGCAAGCCGTCCGTGGCGGTCGTGAATCTCCCGGCGTCGGCCGCCTCCAGCTTCTCGGGCACCGTCTCCGCCCTGAGCGCCAGGGGCTACACCAGCACCGCGCGCAAGTACGTCGTCTTCGCCGACGCCAGGGCCATCTGTGGGCTGGGCCAGACCTACAACGACGACCAGGCCGGGCGCAAGAACCGCAACAACCGGGGTCCGCAGTTCGCCCGGGTCGACCTGGGCTGCTGGTCGGGCAACGCCGTCGCGCACGAGATCTTCCACACCCTCGGAGCGGTGCAGAAGAGCGCCCCCCACAGCAACACCTCCCTGCACTGCACCGACGAGCGCGACGTCATGTGCTACTTCGGGGCGGGCGGGTCGAGGGTGTCCACCTGGTCGAGCTGCTCCACCACGCTGCTCGACGAGCGGCTGGACTGCAACAAGAACGACTTCTTCAACACCAGCCCCAGGACCGGCAGCTACCTCGCGACACGGTGGAACACCGCGCGGAGCGCCTTCCTGTGGGGCGGCGGAGCCGGCTACTACCCCTGACGGTGCGGCCGTGACCGCGGCGGGGTGACGGGCCGACCTCAGCGGGTCAGGCCGTCCCCCGTCGGCACGGCCGGGCCGCGGACGACCGCGCGCCGAGCCTGTGCGGCCGCCCAGCGCGCCACCGCCTCGAGCGGGCCACGCCGGCCGGCCAGGGTGAAGGCGGCCCCGACGGCCAGGGCCAGCAGGGCGTGCCGGGTGTAGTTGGCGAGGGTCGGCTCGGGCCAGCGGCCCGGCGTGAGCAGCACGACGTGCAGGCTGTACAGCGTCAGGGTCATCGCGCCGGCGCCGAACAGGGTGGCCCAGGCGGCGCCCGTCCACCGGGTGGCCTGCGCCGCCCGGGAGAGCAGCAGGGCGGCACCGATCACCGCGGCTGCGGTACCGGTCGTGTGGGCCAGGTCGAGCGGGGTGGCCGAGTGCGGCGCCGCCACTGCCAGCCACCACCACGTGTCGGTGGGGGTCGTGCCGCCCATGCCGAGAGCGATGCGGGGGGCCACCTCGTCCCAGGAGGCTGCACCGGGGGAGCTCGTGACCATGGCCTGCTGCGCTGCTGACAGCGAGGTCAGGGCCCAGGACAGCCCCCAGGCGGCCAGGGCCGTGGCGCAGCCGACCGCGAGGATGCGGGTCGCCACGGCGCTGCTGCGCAGGTCGAGACGGCCGATCGCCATTCCCGCCAGCAGGTAGGTCAACCACGGGATGGCCGGGTAGTAGCCGGTGAGCAGGAGGTCGACGAGCGTCGCGCCGAGCGCGTCCACGCTGGCCGTGGTCGGCACCGTGGCCGGCTGTGGCCCCCACGCCTGGCGGACCACGTGCGAGGCGACCGGGGCCGCCACGCACCACCAGCCGGCCAGGGCCAGCAGGGTGCCCGCCGACTGCCCCAGGAACGGCAGGCCGAGGAGGAAGAGGGCGGCGTAGTAGACGAGGATGACGGCGACCCGGGTGTCGAGCTGGCCGAGCCACAGCCCCACCAGGGCGATGACCAGGGCCCGGGCCGCCAGCCCCGCAGCATCGCCGAGCCGTCGGGTCCCCGTGTGAGGGCGCTGCCGCCCGGTCATCAGGGACAGGGACACCCCGGCCAGGACGGCGAACAGCGCCGAGGACCGGCCCCCGGCCACGGCCTGGGGCCACGCGAGGCGGCCAGAGGCGTCGACCGGGTTGAGGATGTGGGTGGCCATCATGCCGAGCAGGGCCACGCACCGGGCCACGTCGATGCCGACCAGGCGCGAGGCGAGACGGGCGTCCCGGCGGCCCGGTCCACTGCGTCCCTGCTCCAACCGGGCGGTCGACACCGGGTCAGCCCCAGCCGGCCGCGCGCAGCAGGGCTGCCGTCACCGCGGCGAGGGTCACGACGAGCAGGAAGGGGGCCCGCAGGGCCAGCGCCGTCATCGCCACGAGGACGGCGGCGAGACGGGCGTCGACCACGAGGGCGCCTCCCTCGCCGGTGAGGGTCTGCACCGCCACCAGGGCCGACAGCAGCGCGATCGGCAGCGCCGAGGTGACCCGGCTCGTCCGCGGTCCCTCGAGCCACCCGGCCGGCACCACGTAACCGAGGAACTTCAGGGCGAAGGCCAGGGCGCTCGCGGTGAGGACGGCCGTCCACATGGTCACGGCTGCTCCCTCCTCGCGCGCGACCCCTCGGGCGAGGGGGGAGGGGGGCCGGACCCGGGGACGTGCTCAGCGGAGGGTGGCGCGCTCTCGTCGGCCCAGTGGTGGGGCGGCGCGGGGTCGCGGTGCGCCGTCGGCCACACGGCCCCGACCAGTGCCGTGAGCGCAGCAACCAGCACGGGCACGCCGGCGGGGGCGTGCGGGGCGAGGAGCACGGCCACCAGGGCGGCCAGGGCCGCGATCGCGAAGGCGTCCCTCGACTTCAGCCGCGGCCACAGCAGACCGCAGAAGGCCGCCGCGGCCGCCGCGTCGAGCCCGTAGGTCTTCGGGTCGCCGATGGCGTCGCCGACGAGGGCGCCCAGCAGGGTCATGAGGTTCCACAGGACGAAGACCGCGATGCCCGTGGCCCAAAAGCCCAGCCGGGCCGCCCTCTCCTCGGGCTGGGCCACCCCGACCGCGGTGGACTCGTCGATCGTCAGGTGCGCGGCAGCAGCGCGCCGCAGGCCGCGGACGTCGAGCATCCTGGCCACCTGCAGCCCGTACAGGCCGTTCCGGGCGCCGAGCAGGGTCGAGGTGGCGATCGCCGCGGGTGCGCCGGCGAGCCCTCCGGCGACCAGGCCGACGAAGGCGAACTGGGAGCCGCCGGAGAACAGCAGGAGGGACAGCGCCTGGGTCTGCAGGATGTCGAGTCCGGCCGCGGTCGACAGGGCGCCGAAGCTGATGCCGTAGGCGCCGGTGGCGATTCCGACCGACAGCGCCTGGCGCTGCACGGCGCGCCGCCGAGCAGGGTCGAGGGCCGTCACGGTCCCGTTGTGCCGAGGGCCGCCACGAGCCTCACCTCGCGGGCCGTCCGGCCGTCGGGGGAGACCACGCGGTCGCGGAAGGCGCCGTCCGGCGACAGTCCGGCCCGGGCGAAGAAGGCCCTGGTGTCCTCGTCGGTGGCGAGCAGCCAGGTGTGCAGCGACTCGGCGCCGGCGCCGCGCAACGTGTCGACGGCGGCGTTGAGCAGGCGTGACCCGTGCCCGGCCCGGCGGGCCTGCGGGTGGACCCCGATGGCGGTGAGCTCACCGGTGAGCGGCGACGCGTCGGGGTCCTGGCTCGGGCCGATCGCCGCGAACCCGACCACCTGCTCGCCCGCACAGGCAGCCAGCAACCGGTGGACGCCCTCCGGCGGGTTCGCCAGCGAGGTGCGCCACGCCTTGGCGAAGGCGGCGGGCTCGAAGGTGGCGAGGACGTCGGCCGGCACCACGTCGGCATACGCCTGCCTCCACACGGTGGCCTGCACCAGGCCGACCGCGGGGGCGTCGCTCTCCCGGGCGAGGCGCACGCTGGCGTCGGCCACCGGGCCGGTCGCGGCCTCGTGCTCGTGCTCGTGGTGGGGGTGCGGGTGCGCGTGCTCGTGGGCGTCCACCCGGCCATCCTCGCACCCGGCGGGCGATGTGACACCAAAGCGGCACAATTGCAATGAGGTGTAACACCACCCCATACTGGAGGCATGTACGGCAACGACTTCGGCCCCGAGGCGGACCACGCCCTGCCGAACCCCGACGAGCCGCTCAACGCCGCCGAGTCGGGCCTGTTCGACGACCTCATCGAGGCCGACCAGCGCATCGAGCCGCGCGACGAGATGCCCGACGCCTACCGCCAGACGCTGATCCGCCAGATCGCCCAGCACGCGCACTCCGAGATCATCGGCATGCAGCCGGAGGGCAACTGGATCACCCGTGCGCCCAGCCTGCGTCGCAAGGCGATCCTCATGGCCAAGGTGCAGGACGAGGCGGGCCACGGGCTGTACCTCTACAGCGCCGCGGAGACCCTCGGGGTCGACCGGCAGGAGCTGCTCGACCGGCTGCACTCGGGGAAGCAGAAGTACTCCTCGATCTTCAACTACCCGACGCTCACGTGGGCCGACTGCGGCGCGATCGGGTGGCTCGTCGACGGTGCAGCGATCATGAACCAGGTGCCGCTGTGCCGCTGTTCCTACGGCCCCTACGCCCGCGCGATGATCCGCGTCTGCAAGGAGGAGTCGTTCCACCAGCGCCAGGGCTTCGAGATCCTCTGGACGCTCATGCGCGGCACGGACGCCCAGAAGGCGATGGCCCAGGACGCGGCGAACCGCTGGTGGTGGCCGGCCCTGATGATGTTCGGGCCGCCCGACACCGGTGAGGCGGCCAAGGCCGGTGGGCACACCGAGCAGTCGATGGCCTGGGGCATCAAGCGGTTCGCCAACGACGACCTGCGCCAGAAGTTCGTCGACATGATGGTGCCGCAGGCGGAGAAGCTCGGCATCGTGCTGCCCGACCCCGACCTGCGGTGGAACGAGGAGCGCGGCCACTACGACTTCGGCCCCATCGACTGGGACGAGTTCTGGCGCGTGCTCAAGGGCGACGGGCCGTGCAACGCCGAGCGCATCGCCCACCGCCGCGCCGCCCACGAGGACGGCGCCTGGGTGCGCGAGGCTGCCACCGCGTATGCCGCCAAGCAGGCCGGGCGCGAGCGTCAGGGGAGTGCCGCGTGAGCACGGAGAACGGTGTGGGCGACGAGAAGTCGTGGCCGCTGTGGGAGGTCTTCGTCCGGGGCAAGCGCGGCCTGTCGCACGTGCACGTCGGCTCGCTGCACGCGCCCGACGCGACGATGGCCCTGCGCAACGGCCGTGACGTCTACACCCGACGCCAGGAGGGTGTCTCGCTCTGGGTGGTCAAGGCGGCCGACATCACCGCGTCGAGCCCGGACGAGCGCGACTCCTTCTTCGACCCGGCAGCCGACAAGGTCTACCGCCACCCCACGTTCTACGACGTGCCCGAGGACGTGGAGTACCTCTGATGGGTGAGTCGCTGGTGGCCGCGAACCCTGTTGCGGCGCAGTACATCCAGGGTCTGGCCGACGACGCCCTCGTCTACGCGCAGCGGCTCGGCGAGTGGATCTCGCGCGCCCCGCAGATCGAGGAGGACATGGCGCTCGCCAACGTCGGACTCGACCTGCTCGGGCAGGCCCGTGCCCTGCTGACCCGCGTGGGTGAGCTCGACGGCACCGGCCGGTCCGAGGACGACCTGGCCTACTTCCGCGACGAGCGGGAGTTCCGCAACGTCCACCTCGTCGAGCAGGAGCGCGACGGGTTCGGCTTCGAGATGGCGCGGCTGCTCACGTTCTCGACCTGGCAGTGCGAGCTGTACGCCGCCCTGCGCCGCTCGAGCGACCCGGTGCTGGCCGGCGTCGCCGAGAAGGCGCTCAAGGAGGTCACCTACCACCGCGACCACGCCACGCAGTGGGTGCTCCGGCTCGGCGACGGCACTGACGAGTCGCACCAGCGGATGCAGGCGGGCCTGGAGTCCGTGGCGCCGTACGTCGCCGAGCTGTTCGACGACGACGAGACCGCGCGGGCTGCTGCCGACACCGGCGTCGGGGTGCTGCCGTCGACCCTCCACGAGGCATGCACCGCCCGGATCGCCGCTGTGGTGGCGCAGGCGACGCTGGAGCTGCCCGAGACGCCGAGGTGGCGCAGCCGCGGAGGCCGCGACGGCATCCACTCGCGCCCCATGGGCTACCTGCTGGCGGAGATGCAGCACATCGCCCGGTCGCACCCCGGGGCCAGCTGGTGACCGTCATGACCGAGGCTGATCCGCTGCTGAGATCCGCTGTCGCCCAAGCGATCTCGGACATCCCTGACCCCGAGGTGCCCGTCGTCACGATCGAGGACCTCGGGATCCTGCGCCACCTGGAGGTCGACGAGGCGGCCCACCGGGTTTCGGTGACCATCACGCCGACCTACTCGGGTTGCCCGGCCATGGAGGCGATCGTGCACCGCATCGTGCACGAGGCGCAGCGGCACGGCTACGCCTGCTCCGTGGAGACCCGGCTGAGTCCCGCGTGGACCACGGACTGGATGTCCGAGCGCGGCCGCACCCGGCTGCGTGAGTTCGGGATCGCTCCGCCGGAGCCGGGCGTCGGCGCGCGGGACAGCGGCCCCGTGGCCGTCTCGCTGCAGGTCCGGCAGGTCGTGTGCCCGCAGTGCGGCAGCACCGACACCGAGGAGCTGGCCCGCTTCGGCTCCACCGCCTGCAAGGCCCTCCGGCGGTGCCTGGCGTGCCGCGAGCCCTTCGACCAGTTCAAGGAAATCTGATGGCCAAGGCGATCTGATGGCTGCTCTCGTGACCCGACCCACGCGGCGGCGGGCCCAGTTCCACGCACTCACCGTGACCGGCGTCGAGCGGCTCACCGACGACGCGGTGGCCGTGACCTTCGCCGTCCCGGAGGAGCTGCACGACGACTACGCCTACGCACCGGGCCAGCACCTGACCCTGCGCGCCAGCATCAACGGCGAGGACGTGCGGCAGTCCTACTCGATCTGCGTCGCACCGTCCGCCGCCAGGGCCACCGGCACCCTGCGGGTCGCCTCGGCCCGCGTGGCTGGCGGCCGGATGTCCAACTGGCTCAACGACGTCGTGCGTCCCGGTGACGTCGTCGACGTGATGACGCCTCTGGGCTCGTTCACCTGCCCGACGCAGCCGGACGCGAGACGACACCACGTCGCCGTCGCCGCGGGCAGCGGGATCACGCCGGTGCTGTCGATCATCACCGCGGTCCTGGAGGAGGAGCCGGGTTCGCGGGTGACGCTCCTCTACGGCAACCGGCGCACCTCCTCGGTCATGTTCCTCGAGGAGCTCGCCGACCTGAAGAACCGCTACCCGGAGCGGCTCCAGCTCGTGCACGTGCTCTCGCGCGAGCCGCAGGACGTCGAGCTGTTCTCCGGCAGGCTCGACCCCGACCGCGTCAGCCGCATCCTTGCGGCGCTCGCTCCCGTCGAGACGGTCGACGAGTGGTACCTCTGCGGTCCCTACGGCATGGTCACCGGCGCCCAGGAGCTGCTGGCGGCGGCCGGCGTCGACAGCCACCACGTGCACCACGAGGTCTTCCACGTCGCGGAGCAGGAGTCGCCGCGCCGTGAGGTCGTCGTCGAGGCGGGCGCCCCACCGGAGGCCGTCGTCACGGTCAACCTCGACGGGCGCACCACCCGCATCGAGATGCCCAGCCGGGAGGAGACCATCCTCGACGCCACGCTGCGCTCCCGTCCCGATGCGCCGTACTCCTGCACGGGCGGCGTGTGCGGCACCTGCCGCGCGCGGCTCGTGTCGGGCGAGGTGCGGATGGACCGGAACTACGCGCTCGAGCCCGACGAGGTGGCCGCGGGCGTCGTGCTCGCCTGCCAGAGCCACCCCGTCACCGACGAGGTCTCGCTCGACTACGACGCCTGACGGAGCCTCAGGCGCGCTCGTAGGTGACGATGTCGAAGCCCTCGTGGGTCTCGCGTGAGGTCTCGCGCCACTTCTCGGGCGACCACTCGGGGAACCACGTGTCGCCGTCGGGGGAGTCGTGGACCTCGGTCAGCACCAGCCGCTGGGCGAACGGCAGCGCCTCGGCGTAGACCTCGCCACCCCCGACGACGTAGACCTCGTTGGCCGGGCCGGCCAGCGACAGGGCCTCCGGCAACGAGTGCGCGGCCTCGACGTCGGCGTGGCTCCAGCCCGGCTGCCGCGTGATGACGATGGTCCGGCGCCCGGGCAGCACGCGCCCGATCGACTCGAACGTCTTGCGCCCCATGACCATCGGATGGCCCATGGTCGTGTGCTTGAAGTGCTTCAGGTCCTCCGGCAGGTGCCAGGGCATCTCGCCGTCGCGGCCGATGACGCGGTTGCGGCCGAGGGCTGCGATGAGCGTGACGCGGGTCATGCCACGCAGTATGCCGCGTGCCGGCCGTGCGCCGCCTGCGCTCAGACCGCGATGGGCGCCTTGATGGAGGGGTGCGCCCGGTAGCCGACCAGCTCGAAGTCCTCGAGGTCGAACTCGTCGATCTGCTTCCCGGGCGCGATCCTCATCTGCGGCAGGGGGAAGGGCTCGCGGGTCAGCTGCTCACGCGCCTGCTCGACGTGGTTGGAGTAGAGGTGGGCGTCGCCGAGCGTGTGGATGAACTCACCGGGCTCGAGGTCGCAGACCTGGGCCACCATCATCGTCAGCAGCGCGTAGGAGGCGATGTTGAACGGCACACCGAGGAAGATGTCGGCGGAGCGCTGGTAGAGCTGGCACGACAGCTTCGCGCGTCCTCCGTCGCGGGCCGGGGCCACGTAGAACTGGAACATCGTGTGGCACGGCGGCAGCGCCATCGAGTCGACGTCGGCGACGTTCCAGGCGCTGACGATGTGCCGGCGGGAGTCCGGGTTGGTCCTGATCGACTCGATGACCTTCGCGATCTGGTCGACGTGCCCACCGTCGGGGGTGGGCCACGAGCGCCACTGGTAGCCGTAGACCGGCCCGAGGTCGCCGTTCTCGTCGGCCCACTCGTCCCAGATGGTGATGCCGCGGTCCCGGAGCCACTTCACGTTGGTGTCGCCGCGCAGGAACCAGAGCAGCTCGCCGATGATCGACTTCAGGTGCAGCTTCTTGGTGGTCAGCACCGGGAAGCCCTCGGAGAGGTCGAAGCGCATCTGGTAGCCGAACACGCTGCGGGTGCCGGTGCCCGTCCGGTCCGACTTGTCGACCCCGTGGGTCATGACGTGGTCGAGGAGGTCGAGGTATTGCCGCACGCGGCCAGACTACGCGGGCACCAAGCGCGTCAGGCGGATCGTCCGCGGCGAGCCGGGCACGACCACGGTGGGAACGGCATACCGGGGGTTGCCTCGACGCGCGATAGCCTGACCACCATGACTTCTGCGTCTCCTTTCGGCCGCGTCGTGACGGCCATGGTGAGCCCGATGCGGCCCGACGGCGGCCTGGACCTCGACGCCGCACAGCTGGTGGCGCAGCACCTGGTCGACCACGGCCACGACGGCATCGTCGTCAACGGCACCACGGGCGAGTCGCCCACCACGACGGACGCGGAGAAGAGCGACCTCGTGCGGGCTGTCGTCGAGGCGGTGGGCGACCGGGCCCGGGTCACGGCGGGCGCGGGCACCAACGACACCGCGCACTCCCTCGAGCTCGCGCGGGCCGCGGAGGCGGCCGGAGCCCACGCGCTCCTGGTGGTGGCGCCCTACTACAACAAGCCCCCGCAGGAGGGCCTGCGCGCCCACTGCACGGCCGTCGCGGACGTGACCGAGCTGCCGGTGATGCTCTACGACATCCCCGGGCGCTCCGGCATACCGTTCACCACCGAGACCCTGCTCGAGCTGGCCCGCCACCCCCGCATCCAGGCCGTCAAGGACGCCAAGGGTGACCTGTGGGGCGCCACCAGGGTCATGGCCGAGACCGACCTGCTGTGGTTCTCCGGCGACGACGTGCTCTCGCTGGCCCACCTGGCGCAGGGCGCCACCGGTGTGGTCAGCGTGGTGGGGCACGTGGCCGGTGACGTGTATGCCGAGATGGTCGCCGCCGTGGACAAGGGAGACCTCGCGCGGGCGCGCGAGCTGCACCACCAGCTCATCCCGGTGGTCGACGCCATCATGAACATCACCCAGGGAGCCATCATGGCCAAGGCTGCGCTCAAGGAGCTCGGGGTCATCGACTCCGCCGCCGTGCGCCTTCCCCTGGTCGAAGCCACCTCCGAGCAGGCCGCCGCACTGCGTGACGGCCTCAGAACGTCAGGACTCATGTGAGCCATCCCCACCCAGAGCTTCCCGCACCCCCCGCGCTGCCCGACGGCGGCGTCCGCATCGTCGCCCTCGGCGGCCTGGGTGAGGTCGGCCGCAACATGGCCGTCATCGAGCACGACGGGCAGCTGCTCGTCATCGACTGCGGCGTCCTCTTCCCCGAGGACCACCACCCGGGCGTCGACCTGATCCTCCCGGACTTCGAGTACATCGAGGACCGCCTCGACGACGTCCAGGCGATCGTGCTCACCCACGGGCACGAGGACCACATCGGCGCGGTGCCGTACCTGCTCAAGCTGAAGCCCGACATCCCCCTGGTCGGCTCGATGCTCACCCTCGCCCTGGTCGAGGCGAAGCTGCGCGAGCACAAGATCACCCCCTACACCCTCGGGGTGAAGGAGGGCATGCGCGAGCAGCTCGGCGTCTTCGACTGCGAGTTCGTGGCGGTCAACCACTCCATCCCCGACGCGCTGGCCGTCTTCGTCCGCACCCCCGGCGGCACCATCCTCCACACGGGCGACTTCAAGATGGACCAGCTGCCGCTCGACGGACGGCTCACCGACCTGCGGGCCTTCGCGCGCCTCGGCGAGGAGGGCGTCGACCTCTTCATGACCGACTCCACCAACGCCGAGGTGCCCGGCTTCACCACGCCGGAGAAGGACATCGCCCCGGCCATCGACAAGGTGTTCCGGCACGCCCGCCGCCGCATCATCGTCGCCTGCTTCTCCTCCCACATCCACCGCGTGCAACAGGTGCTCGACGCCGCCGAGAAGGCCGGGCGCAAGGTCGCCATGGTCGGCCGCTCGATGGTGCGCAACATGACCATCGCCGCCGACCTGGGCTACCTCCACGTGCCGGACGGCGTGCTGGTCGACGTCAAGCGGCTCGACGACTTCCCCGACAACCAGGTCGTGCTCATCTGCACCGGGTCGCAGGGCGAGCCCATGGCGGCCCTGTCGCGGATGGCCAACCGCGACCACCGCATCGACGTCGGCGAGGGCGACACGGTGCTCATGGCCTCCTCGCTCATCCCCGGCAACGAGAACGCCGTCTACCGGGTCATCAACGGCCTCATGCGGCTGGGCGCCGACGTGGTGCACAAGGGCAACGCCCGGGTGCACGTCTCCGGCCACGCCAGCGCCGGTGAGCTGCTCTACTGCTACAACATCGTCAAGCCCCGCAACGTCATGCCGGTGCACGGCGAGTGGCGCCACCTCGTGGCCAACGCCGAACTGGCGGTGCAGACCGGCGTCGACCGCGACAACGTCGTACTCGCCGAGGACGGCGTCGTGGTCGACCTCGTCGACGGTCAGGCGCGCATCGTCGGGGCCGTGCCGTGCGGCTACACCTACGTCGACGGCTCGTCGGTGGGCGAGTTCGACGAGGCGCTGCTGAAGGACCGCCGCATCCTGCGCGACGAGGGCTTCATCTCGGTCATCGTCGTCATGGACGCGGCCACCGGGAAGATCGCCGCCGGCCCGGAGATCCACGCGCGTGGTTTCGCCGAGGACGACGAGATCTTCAAGCAGGTGCGTCCCAAGATCGAGCAGGCCCTCGCCGAGGCCACCGGCAAGGGCGTGACCGACACGCAGCAGCTCGAGAAGGTCGTGCGACGCGCCGTCGGTGGCTGGGTCGGCGGCAAGATCCGCCGGCGCCCGATGATCATCCCGGTGGTCATCGAGGCCTGACCCCGCGTCAGGTGGCGGTCAGAGCAGCGACGATCAGAGCAGCGACATGGCGACGCCCGCGCACGCGCAGGCGAACAGGGTGCTGACGAAGGTGCCGATGATGAACCGCTCGGCGGCGGCGGACTTCTTGCCCGCCTGCAGCTCGGGGTAGCGCGCGAGACTCTTCACGGCCAGCACGACCGCGATGCCCTCGGGCCAGCCGGCCACGATGGAGGCGTAGATCGCGGTCCGCTCGAGCACGCCGATCCAGGCGCCGCCGCGCAGGATCTCCTGAGCGGCTTCCACGGAGTCGGCCTCGTCGGTGGGGGCGACGTGGTCACCGCGGTCGACCTGCCGGAAGACGAGGGTGGTCAGCAGGCCACCGCCGGCGAGGGCGACCACGCCCAGGACACCGATGACCAGCACGGTGGCGAGCGTGCTGTTCACGCGTCCGCCTCGGCGAGCAGGGCCTCCGCGAGCTCGGCACCCCGGCGCCCCTCGTGGAGGGCGGCCCGCGCCAGGCGCTGGCTGACCGCCGAGGGGGAGATGTCGAGCCGGTCGGCGATGTCCCGGCCGGTCAGGCCCGTGTCGGCCATGTCGACGATCTCCCATCCCTCGGGGGTGCGGCGTCGCAGCAGCACCGTGAGCAGCCACAGGGCGGACTCTGCGTGTCGCGCCCGGTCGGCCCCACCGTAGTGGCCGGCGCCGTCAGCGTGGACGACCCGGAGGTCGGTGGGGGAGGAGGCTGCCCTGTCGACGGCCTCCCGGGCAGCGAGGAAGGCGGGGCCCGAGGCGGCCCGGGTGGAGTCGGGCAGCGGCGTGTCGACCGCGCCGACCCCCAGCCCGACCCGCCAGTCGCCGAGCCGCACGAGCTCGGTGACCGCCCGGACCGCGGCACCTGGGGAGGAGAGCGCGCCCTGGATCTCGTCGCCCACCGTCCGCTCGAAGGGGAGCGCCACGCCGGAGCCAGGGCCCGGGCCCAGGGCGGCCTCGAGGGTCGCCAGTGCCTGGGGCACCCGGTCGCCGTGCCGGGTGCTGCGCTTCTGGTCAGCGGTCAGGACGAACATGCATGAAGCCTAGGGCATTAATAGCGACAAATGAAGGCTGATGACTTCATTGGCGTGGATTCAGCAGCCGCGCCTGTCAGCCCGTGCAACGGAACGTGCGGCGGTAGGCCTGGGGCGTGGTGCCGACCTGACGGGTGAAGTGGTGGCGCAGGATGGCGGCCGTGCCCAGTCCGGTGCGGCCGGCGACCTGCTCCACGGAGGCGTCGGTGTCCTCGAGGAGGCGCCGGGCGAGCAGCACCCGCTGGGCGGTCACCCAGGCGTGCGGTGTCGCGCCCGTCTCGGCCCGGAACCGGCGCGCGAAGGTCCGCTCCGACATCATGGCCCGCCGCGCCAGCGTCTCGACCGAGAGGTCCTCGGCGAGGTTCTCGGTGGCCCACTCGAGCACCGGCTGGAGGGAGTCGGCCTCGATCGCGGGAAGTGGGGCCTCGACGTACTGGCGCTGACCGCCGTCGCGCTGGGGAGGAACGACCATGCGGCGCGCGATCGCGGAGGCCACGGTCGCGCCCAGCTCCCTGCGCACGAGGTGGAGGGTCGCGTCGATGCCCGCGGCGGTGCCGGCCGAGGTGATGATGTTGCCGTCCTCGACGAAGAGCACGTCCAGCACCACGTCCACGGCGGGGAACTCCTCGGCCAGCTCGTTGGTGTTCATCCAGTGCGTCGTGGCACGCCTGCCGTCGAGCAGCCCGGCCTTGGCCAGGGTGAAGGCGCCGCTGCACAGCGACATGACCCAGGCGCCCCGCTTGTCGGCTGCCCGCAGCTGCTCGACGAGGGGCTCGGGGACGGGGGCCTGTCGCGGCCGCGACGCCGGCACGACGATGAGGTCGGCCTCGGCCAGCCTGTCGAAGCCGTGCTGGGCCGTGAGGGTGAAGCCCATCTCGGTCGGGACCGGCTGTCCCGGCTGCTCGCTGCAGACCGCGAAGTCGAAGGGCGGCACGCCCTGGTCGGTGCGGTCGAGGCCGAAGACCTCGCAGGCGACGGAGAACTCGAACGGGGAGACCGTGTTGACCAGGGGTACGGCCACGTTGTGCAGCATGCCGACAGCGTGACACAGCAGATGGCGGAAAATCTACGGGAGATGGCATTTCTGCCACTCGTGGCGGCAATCAGGTTGGGCGCACGATTTCTGCCATGGGCTTCTTCATCGTTCTCGCCATTCTCGTCACCATCGCGATCCTCGCCCCGATCTACGGGGTCGACACCAGGTTCGACCGCGACCAGTACCCGCGCTGGTCCTGACCTCTTCCGCCCCCGGCCCGCCACGAGCCCCCACGTGCCGTGAGATCCCAGCTCTCGCGTGAAGAGTGCTGTCTTTGCGCGAGGGGTGGGATCTCGCACCACGGTGAGGCGCCGCCCGGCTCGTCCACGACCAGCATCCGCGCTGGTCCTGACCCGGGCTCACCCCTCGACCTGCTCCCGCCTCACCAGGGGCGGGGGAGGCTGAGGTCGCGGGGGTCGGACACCGGCGTCCAGCCCTCAGGGCCGCGCTCGTACTCGAAGGCGGGTCCCCGGGCTGCCAGCGACGCCACGGCCGACAGCAGCCGGTCCACGTGCTCGGCGGTGTTGGCCAGCCCGACGCTGGCGCGGACCGCGCTCGCCGGGCCGGCGGCATACGGGTCGTCGAGCAGGGCGTCCACCAGGAGGTGGGCGCAGAACTTGCCGTCCCGCACGCCGATCCCGTGCTCGGCGGAGAGGGCTGCCGACACGAGCGAGGAGTCCAGGCCGTCGACCGTGAACGCCACCACGGGCACCCGCGCGTGGTCGGGGCCGAAGATCGAGTAGGTCTGCACGCCGTCGATGGCGGCCAGGCCGTCGGCCAGCCACCGGCCCAGGGCGCTCTCGTGCGCCTCGACGGCCTCGCGGTGCTCGGCCAGCGTCGAGCACGCCGCGGCCAGCGCAACCGCGCCGATCACGTTGGGGGAGCCGGCCTCGTGGCGTGCCGCCCCCCGGTGCCACGTCGTGCCCCGCTCGGTGACCGAGGCGGTCGCGCCGCCGCCGGCGAGGTACGGAGCGGCCTGGTCGAGCCAGTCGCCCGGCCCCGCGAGCACGCCGGCGCCGAACGGCGCGTAGAGCTTGTGCCCGGAGAAGGCGACGTAGTCCACCCCGAGCGCCTCGAGGTCGATGGGGCGGTGCGGGGCGAGCTGCGCGGCGTCGAGGGCCACCCGGGCGAAGTGCTGGTGGGCGACGTCGGCGAGCTCGCGCACGGGCCAGACCTCGCCGGTGACGTTGGAGGCCCCGCACAGCACCACCAGGCGGTGGCGGGCGGTGGAGCGCTCGAGCGCGCTCGACAGGAGCACGCGCGCATCGTCGAGGCTGCCGGGGACCGGCAGGCGGGTGGTGCGGCCCGCCCACGGCAGGAGCGTGGCGTGGTGCTCGGCCTCGAAGACGAAGACCTCCGTGCCCCGGGGAAGGGCGCGGGCGAGCAGGTTGAACGAGTCGGTGGTGTTGCGGGTGAAGACGACCTCGTCGCCCTCACGCGCACCGACGAAGCGCCGGACCTCCTCCCGGGCCGCCTCGTACCACCGGCTCGTCACGCGCGAGGCATACCCGTTGCCCCGGTGCACGGACGAGTAGGTGCGCAGGGCGGTGTCGACGGCCTGCTTGACCGAGACGAGAGCCGGTGTGGAGGCGGCGTGGTCGAGGTTGGCGTAGTCGACCACGGTGCGGTGCAGGGTCGGCACGCCGAGGTCGGCCGAGACCACCGCGGGCACCGGACCCGCGGCCGCGGGCTCGCCGGGCACGGGCCGCAGGTGGCGACGGTGGTGGGCCTGCCCGGTGTGGGTCTCGGGGGCTCGGTTGCGGCTGGTGCTGGCGATGGACACGGCGTGCTCCTGGGGTCCGGTGGACCCGGGGGAGTGGCCGCGGGTCCGCGCTTGCCACCTGCGGGCGCAGGCGACCCGGTCGTCACCCGGAGCACCCCACCGCGGAGGAGGGTTGCTGGCCAGCAAGCCGGGGCTGCGCGCTGGCACTCATGACCTTGGCGGGAACGGTAGCGAGCGACGTCCCCGCGGCGCCACCACGCCGTCGGTGATTCCCGCCATCTGAGACCCGGCCCGGCTCCTGGAGGGAGCATCCGGCCGTGGCGGGGGCGAGGTGGCCAGGTCTGCCTGCGTCGACGCTCCCGCCAGAGCGTCGACGCAGGCCCCGCCAGACGCACCCTCAGGGTGGCACGTCCCCGCCGCCGCTGGGGCCCTGACCTGCGGAAATGGCCGAATCACGACAGTCGGGTCAACCGTTCGGAGGATGCCGTCACGGGCAAGAAACCGCTCGGTGTGGCGCGTGTGACGCGTGTTTCCGCAGAGGCGATCGCGTACCGTGCGGAGCATGGCGACACGTCCGTCCACCTCCGCGCGCTCTTCGACGAGTCGCAGCACGTCCACGCGCCCGGCCAACCGCAAGCCCGCCACCAGGAAGGCGGCCCCGCGCGGGCAGGCCAAGGGCGGCGGCCTGCCGCTGCCGCTGCGCGCGATCCGGGGGACGTGGATGGGCATGGCGCACGTCGCCGGCGGCGCGGTGCGCCGGGTCGGCCACAGCGCCCGTGACCTCGAGCCCGAGCACCGCCGCGACGGCTTCGGGTTCGCCCTCATCGGCCTGGCCATCGTCGTCGCCGCGCGCGAGTGGTGGGCGTTCGAGGGCGTCGTCGGCGACGTCGTCCACGCCGTGGTCGCCGGCACGTTCGGCCGGGTCGCGTATGCCGTGCCGCTCGCCCTGCTCTTCCTCGGCCTGCGCCTGCTCCGGGCGCCGGACGAGTCCACCGCCAACTCCCGGATCGGCATCGGCCTCGGAGCCCTGTCCTTCGCGGCCTCCGGCCTCGTGCACGTCGCCAAGGGCATCCCGCAGCCGCCGGACGGCGCCGACCCCATGCGTGACGCGGGCGGCATCATCGGCTTCCTGGCCTCGAGCCCCCTCGAGGCCGCGGTCAGCGTCTACGGCACGGTGCCGATCCTCCTGATGCTCGGCTTCTTCGGGCTGCTCGTGCTGAGCGCGACGCCGGTCCACATGATCCCCGAGCGGCTCGCCGAGCTGCGCGACCACCTGCTGCACCGCGGCGCACCCGTCGAGGAGCCCGAGGAGGAGAAGCCCAAGCGGCAGCGACGCAAGATCGGCCCCGACGCCGACGGCAACCTCGACGGCGACATGCCCTTCGAGCAGGCCGCCGTCGTCGCACCCGACGGCAAGCGCCTGCGGCCCGGCCAGAAGCGTCCCACCGCCCCGGGCGTGCTCGCCCCCACCGCGGCCAAGGAGCCCGGCGGCGCCGCCACCAGCCCAGCCGTCGACGTCAAGCCGGCCCTCGAGGCCCCGCCGACCACCCCGCTGCCGCAGCGCGTGGAGCAGCTCGCCCTCGCCGGCGACATCACCTACACGCTGCCGGACAACGCCATCCTCGAGCCGGGCTCGCCGCACAAGACGCGCAGCGCCGCCAACGACCGGGTCGTCGAGTCGCTGACGCAGGTGCTCGACCAGTTCGACATCGACGCCCAGGTCACCGGCTTCACCCGTGGCCCGACGGTCACCCGCTACGAGGTCGAGCTCGGCCCCGGCATCAAGGTCGAGCGGGTCACCGCGCTGTCGAAGAACATCGCGTATGCCGTGGCCTCGGCCGACGTGCGCATCCTCAGCCCCATCCCGGGCAAGTCGGCGATCGGCATCGAGATCCCCAACGCCGACCGCGAGAAGGTGTCGCTCGGCGACGTGCTGCGCAGCCAGGCGGCCCGTGGCAACGAGCACCCGATGGTCATGGGCGTCGGCAAGGACGTCGAGGGCGGCTACGTCATCGCCAACCTCGCGAAGATGCCCCACCTGCTCGTCGCGGGCGCCACCGGCGCCGGCAAGTCGAGCTTCGTCAACTCGATGATCACCTCGATCCTCATGCGCTCGACACCGGACGAGGTGCGCATGGTGCTGGTCGACCCCAAGCGCGTCGAGCTCACGGCCTACGAGGGCATCCCGCACCTCATCACCCCGATCATCACGAACCCGAAGAAGGCCGCCGAGGCCCTGCAGTGGGTGGTGCGGGAGATGGACACCCGCTACGACGACCTCGCGATGTTCGGGTTCAAGCACGTCGACGACTTCAACAAGGCGGTCCGCGCGGGCAAGGTCAAGCCGCTGCCCGGGTCGGAGCGCCAGATCCACCCCTACCCGTACCTGCTCGTCATCGTCGACGAGCTCGCCGACCTGATGATGGTCGCGCCGCGCGACGTCGAGGAGTCGATCGTCCGCATCACCCAGCTCGCGCGCGCCGCCGGCATCCACCTGGTGCTCGCCACCCAGCGCCCCTCGGTCGACGTCGTCACCGGCCTCATCAAGGCCAACGTGCCGTCGCGGATGGCGTTCGCCACCTCCTCGCTCGCCGACAGCCGGGTCGTGCTCGACCAGCCCGGCGCGGAGAAGCTCATCGGCCAGGGTGACGCGCTCTTCCTCCCCATGGGCGCCAGCAAGCCGATGCGCGTGCAGGGCGCCTGGGTCACCGAGTCCGAGATCCACGCGGTGGTCAAGCACGTCACCGAACAGCTCAAGCCCAACTACCGCGACGACGTCACCGTGGTCGCGGCCAAGAAGCAGATCGACGACGACATCGGCGACGACCTCGACCTGCTGCTGCAGGCCGCCGAGCTCGTGGTCACGACCCAGTTCGGCTCGACGTCGATGCTCCAGCGCAAGCTCCGGGTGGGCTTCGCCAAGGCGGGGCGGCTCATGGACCTGCTCGAGTCCCGCGGCGTGGTGGGCCCGTCGGAGGGTTCGAAGGCCCGCGACGTGCTGGTCAAGCCCGACGACCTGCCGACCACGCTGGCGCTCATGCGCGGCGAGGACGTCCCCGACCCCGACCCGGTCTACGACGGCGAGGCCGACGGCGACGGCGCAGGGGCGGTCACCGACGGCTCGGTCGACCGCACCGACGAGGTCGCGGTCGGCGCCTACGCGGCCCGCGACCTCGGCCCCGACCTCGACGCCTACGAGCAGGTGGACGGCGAGAGCGACGAGGACGCCTGGTCGCTCACCGACCGCGGCTGAGCACCGGCCCCACGACCCCGGTATGCCGTGGTGGCGCCGACGGTGCCCCACCGGCATACGCCGTGGAATGAGACGGCGCGGAATAGTGAGCCCACTCGGTTGCGTTGGCCACCGACGTGACTGCGCCGACCACTGAGCTGACTCCCGAACCCACCGACCTGGCGCAGCGACCCAGCCGCCGGGGCGTCCGCCTCCCGCGGCCGGTGATGCTCGAGGCGCCGCGCGGCCGCTCCTACGTGAAGTTCGTGCTGGTGCTCGGCGCCCTCATCGCGATCGGGCCGCTCACCATCGACACCTACCTCCCCGCGATGCCGTCGATCGCCGACGAGCTCGGGGCCACGGAGTCGCAGGTGCAGGGCACCCTCACCGGGATCCTGCTCGGCCTCGGGCTCGGCCAGCTGCTCGTCGGCCCGCTGGCCGACGCCGTCGGCCGCCGCAAGCCGCTCATCGCCGGCCTCGTGCTGCACATCGTCGCGTCGGTGGCCTGCGCGCTCGCCCCCACCGTCGAGCTGCTCACCGCAGCGCGTGTCGTGCAGGGGCTCGGCAACGCCGCGGTCTCGGTGGTGGCCATGGCCACGGTGCGCGACCTGTTCACCGGCTCGGCGGCAGCCACGCTGCTCTCGCGGCTGATGCTCGTCATGGGCATCGCCCCCATCGTGGCGCCGACCATCGGAGGCGCCGTCCTCGCGCACACCTCGTGGCGCGGGGTCTTCGGCCTGGTCTCCCTTGCCGGGGTGGTGCTCGTGACGGTGGCCTCGCTGCTGCTGCGCGAGACCCTGCCGCCCGAGCGTCGCCGTCGCCTCGAGCCGCTGCCGGTGCTGCGCACCTACGCCTCGCTGCTGCGCGACCGCACGTTCGTCGGGCTGGTCCTGATCTCGGGCCTGATGTTCGCCACCCTCTTCTCCTACATCGGGGGCTCGTCCTTCGTCCTCCAGGAGATCTACGGCCTCAGCGTCGCCCAGTTCGGCCTCGCCTTCGGGCTCAACTCGCTGGGCTTCCTCACCGGGTCGCAGCTCAACCCCCTCCTGCTGCGCCGTCTCGGCCCGCGCGACATCGTCCGGGCGGGGGTCGCCATCGGTGCAGTCTCCGCCCTCGTGCTGCTCGCGGCCGCGGTCACCGGCATCGGCGGGCTGCCGCTGGTCCTCGGGCCGCTGTGGTTCCTGTTGTTCGCCTGCGGCCTGACGCTGCCCAACACCCCCGCGCTGGCGCTCACCCGGCACGGAGAGGCCGCCGGCACCGCTGCGGCCCTGCTCGGCGCCTCGCAGTTCGTCATCGGCGGGGCGGCGGCCCCGGTGATCGGTGCGCTCGGCTCCGGCTCCGCGGTGCCGATGGCCCTCGTGATGGCCACCACGGCGACAGGCGCAGCGGCCGTCGCCGCGCTGACCCTGCGGGGACCCGTCGGCGAGGCCTGACGCCGGGTCGCGCTGTGGGGCCGGCGACGCCCTAGGGTGTCCGCCATGTCGCAGTGGATGACCACCGTGAAGGCGCATCCCTCGGGTGTGCTCCTCGCCGCCCAGCTGATCGCCGTGCTGGCCTACCCGTTCACCGGGGAGACCCCTGTGGGGCGCGCCGTGCTCGGCGTGTTCGGGCTGTTCGTCCTCGCCGTCGCGGTCTGGGCCGTGCGGGCCACCCCGGCGCTGACCTGGATCGCCATCACCCTCGGGATCCCGGTGATGGTCCTGACGGTCGCCGAGGCGGTGTACCCGGGCAGTGAGGTGATCCGCCTGTGGTCGTCCATCCTCCACGCGCTGTTCTACGGCTACACGGCCTACGGCCTCGTGCGGTACCTCTTCGACGACACCTTCGTCACCCGCGACGAGGTGTTCGCGGTGGGCGCCAACTTCACCGTCGTGGCCTGGGGCTTCGCCTACGCCTTCATGGCGGTGCAGGTGGTCTGGCCCAACTCGTTCGTGTCGTTCCAGGGGGAGGGGTTCCAGGGCTTCCCGAACCTGCTGTTCCTGTCCTTCGCGACCCTGACGAGCGTGGGCCTCTCGGACGTCATCCCCGTGCTGCCACACGCCCGCTCCGTGGCCATGGTCGAGCAGGTCGCCGGCGTCCTCTACGTCGCGATGATCATCTCCCGCGTCGTCAGCCTGACGGTGCTCAAGCGGCGCTAGGGGGCCGTGGGTCCGTCGAGCTGGGCAATCGTCGCCAGGCTGGGGCCGCGCTGCTCCTGCAGCGCCCGGGCACCCGCCTCCGCGTCGCGCATCACGCGCAGGACGTTGCCGCTGGTGAGCTTGGCCAGGTCGTCGTCGGACCACCCCCGCTCCGCGAGCGCCTCGAGCAGGGCCGGGTATGCCGTGACGTCGCCCATGCCCTGCGGGAGCACCTCCACGCCGTCGTAGTCGCCGCCGACCCCGACGTGGTCGACGCCCGCCACCTCACGGACGTGCTCGCAGTGCCGCACGACGTCGTCGAGGGTGGCCGGGGGCTCGGGGTGACGGGCTCGGAAGTCGCGGTAGAAGGGGGAGAAGGCCGCCGCGTCGGCCTGGCTGATGCCCTGCGCCTGCGCCTCGGCGACCGCCTGCGCGTGCCAGGCCGCGGCCTCGGGGTTCACGAACTTCGGCACGAAGGTGACCATGCAGACCCCGCCGTTGTGGCGCAGCGACCCGAGCACGTCGTCGGGGACGTTGCGCGGGCTGTCGCAGACCGCACGGGCCGAGGAGTGCGAGAAGAGCACCGGCACCTCGGAGGCCCGCAACGCGTCGCGCATGGTGTCGGCCGAGACGTGGCTGAGGTCGACCAGCATGCCGATGCGGTTCATCTCGCGGACCACCTCGACCCCGAAACGCGACAGCCCGCCGACCACCGGCTCGTCGGTGCCCGAGTCCGCCCACGGGACGTTGCTGTTGTGGGTGAGGGTCAGGTAGCGCACCCCGAGGACGTGCAGCATGCGCAAGGTGGCCAGCGAGCAGTTGATCGAGTGCCCGCCCTCGGCGCCGAGGAGCGAGGCGATACGGCCCGTCGCCCAGGCCGCCTCCACCTCGTCCGCGGTGCGGGCGAAGGCCAGGTCGGCGGCATACCGGGCCACCATCTGGTGGCCGGCGTCCACCTGTTCGAGCGTGGCGCTGACCGCGTCGTCGCCGGTGAGGGAGGAGGGGACGAAGACCGACCAGAACTGGGCGCCGACCCCGCCCCGGCGCAGCCGTGGCAGGTCGGTGTGGGTGGTCGGCGAGCCGGAAGCGATGTCGAGCCGGTCGAAGTCGTAGCCCACCTGCTCGCGCGCCTCCCAGAGGAGGTCGTTGTGGCCGTCGAGCACGGGCTGGCGCTCGAGCAGCGACCGGATGCGGGCGGACGGTGCGACGGGAGCGGCGCTCATGGATGCGACCCTATCCACCTCTAGAGTGGGCGCATGAGCTCCTCCGCCTCGCGCAGCGTCGCCCTGGTCACCCTGGGGTGCACCCGCAACGAGGTCGACTCGGAGGAGCTGGCCGGCCGCCTCGCGGCCGAGGGTTGGCGGCTGGTCGACGACGCGGCCGAGGCCGACGTCGCGGTGGTCAACACCTGTGGGTTCGTCGAGCAGGCCAAGAAGGACTCGATCGACGTGCTGCTCGAGGCCTCCGCGGGCAAGGAGGACGGCCGCACCCAGGCCGTCGTCGCGGTCGGCTGCCTCGCCGAGCGCTACGGCGAGCAGCTGGCGGCGGAGCTGCCCGAGGCCGACGCGGTGCTGGGGTTCGACACCTACGCCGACATGTCCAGCCACCTCAAGGCGATCCTCACCGGGGAGCGGCCGGCCTCGCACACGCCCTCGGACCGGCGCCGGCTGCTGCCGCTCTCACCGGTGCAGCGCCAGGGTGGGACGAGCGGCGTGGCCCTGCCCGGCCATGGCGACCCGACCTCGCCGGAGCAGGCGCCGGCGACGCTGGAGCCGGCCGACGTCACCGTGGAGGGACCGGCACCCGCCTCCGGCCCGCGCATCATCCGGGCCCGGCTCGACGGCAGGCCCTGGGCGCCGCTGAAGATCGCCAGCGGCTGCGACCGGCGATGCGCCTTCTGCGCCATCCCGATGTTCCGGGGTGCCTTCGTCTCGCGCCGGCCCACCGACATCCTCGCCGAGGCCCGGTGGCTGGCCGAGCGAGGGGTCAGGGAGGTCTTCCTCGTCAGCGAGAACTCCACCTCCTACGGCAAGGACCTCGGCGACCTCGCCCTGCTCGAGAAGCTGCTGCCGGAGCTGTCGGCCGTCGAGGGGATCGAGCGGGTGCGGGTGTCCTACCTCCAGCCCGCCGAGATCCGTCCGGGCCTGCTCGACGCCATGGCGGCCACCCCGGGCGTCGTGCCGTACTTCGACATCTCCTTCCAGCACGCCTCCGCTCCCCTGCTGCGCCGGATGCGGCGCTTCGGCGGACGCGAGGCGTTCCTCGGTCTCCTCGACGACGTGCGGGGGCGGCTGCCCCGGGCCGGGATCCGCAGCAACGTCATCGTCGGATTCCCCGGCGAGACCGACGAGGACCTCGCCGAGCTCGAGGCGTTCCTCGTCGCTGCCCGGCTCGACGTCGTCGGGGTCTTCGGCTACTCCGACGAGGACGGCACCGAGGCCGAGGGCTACGGCCACAAGCTGCCGGAACACGTCGTGGCCGAGCGGGTCGCCCGCTTCTCCGCGCTCATCGAGGAGCTGAACGCGCAGCGGGCCGAGGAGCGAATCGGCGAGCTCGTCGAGGTGCTCGTCGAGGAGGTGGACGACGAGGACGGCCGGGTGGTCGGCCGCGCCCTCCACCAGGGCCCGGACGTCGACGGCGTCACGGTCCTCGAGGCCGCAGCCTGCCCGGGTGTCGGGGTCGGCGACACGGTCACGGCCACCGTGGTGGGCACCGAGGGGATCGACCTGCTCGCGGAGCCTGCATGAGCGAGCACGACCACCTCCTCGACCCCACGCCGAAGCCACCGCCGAGCCCGTGGAACATCGCCAACGCCCTGACGATGCTGCGGATCCTCATGGTGCCCGTCTACGGCTGGCTGCTGCTCTCCGACGGCGGGGACAACCCCACCCTCCGGTTCTGGGCGGCCGGGGTGTTCCTGCTCGCGATCGCGACCGACCGCGTCGACGGTGACATCGCCCGCAGCCGGGGCCTGATCACCGACTTCGGCAAGGTCGCCGACCCCATCGCCGACAAGGCGCTCATGGGGATGGCCTTCGTCGGGCTGTCGATCCTCGGTGAGCTCTGGTGGTGGGTGACCGTCCTCGTGCTCGTTCGCGAGTGGGGTGTGACCCTCATGCGCTTCTTCGTCATCCGGCACGGCGTCATGCCGGCCGGGCGGGGCGGCAAGCTCAAGACCGTCCTCCAGAGCGTCACCCTGACCCTGTTCACCCTGCCCCTGTGGACGTTCCCGCTCTCCGAGGCCTGGACCGCGGTGGCGTGGCTGACCATGGCGCTGGCCGTCGGCGTGACCCTGGTGACCGGGATCGACTACGTCGTGAAGGCACGCAGGCTGCGCCGCACCAGCGAGCGCACCCTGCGCAAGCGCGCCCGCGCGGCCAAGCGCGGGTGACCCCGCGGTGACCGCCCCCGCTGAGAGCCCCCACGCCGCCGACGTCGTCGCCGCCCTGAAGCGTCGCGGCGAGACCCTGGCCTGCGCGGAGTCCCTCACCGGTGGGCTGGTCTGCGCGGCCGTGACCGACGTGCCCGGCGCCTCGGCGGTGCTGCGCGGGGGCGTGGTCAGCTACGCCACCGAGGTCAAGGCCTCGCTGCTGGGCGTCGACAGGGCGCTGCTGTCGCAGGTGGGCGCCGTCGACGCCGAGGTGGCCAGCCAGATGGCCAGGGCCGTGCGCACCCTGGTGGGCAGCGACTGGGGAGTGGCCACCACCGGCGTGGCCGGCCCCGACCCGCAGGACGAGGCTGCGGTGGGCACCGTCTTCGTCGCCGTGGCCGGCCCGGACGGCGCCACGGTGCGCGAGCACCACTTCGACGGCGACCGTGCCGCGATCCGGGCGGCTGCGGTCCGGGCGGCCCTCGACGAGCTGCGCGCCGGGCTGGCGGGAGCGGAAGAACCGCCAGTCTCCGGCGGTTGAGGTGGGAGTGGTCCTGAGGTGCCCGGCCACGCGGGCCACCGGCCCCCGGGTGTCGGTTGGCCAAACCTGCGCGCGCGCCGTCGGTCGTGCGCGGTAACGTGGGTGCCAGAACCGGGCCGGAAAGCTGTGAAGGAGGCGCTGTGATCTTGCTCCGTCGTGAACTCGGCGACGTGCTCCGTGAGCAGCGCCAGTCCCAGGGCCGCACCCTGCGTGAGGTCTCGGCCGCGGCGTCCGTCTCGCTCGGCTACCTCAGCGAGGTCGAGCGCGGCGAGAAGGAGGCGTCCTCCGAGCTGCTCGCCGCGATCTGCAGCGCGCTGCACCTGCCGCTGTCGGAGGTGCTCGGGCACGTCTCCGAACGGGTAGCCGAGTCCGAGGCGCTCACCGCGCCCGTCTCGCTCCCGGTGCCTGCCACGCCGCTCGTCTCGGCCTCGGCTGCCTGACCCTCCCCGCGTGAGCGGCACCGGTCCACTCCCGGCCACGGGGCTGGTCGTCCCAACCGAGCCGTATGCCGTGCCGGTGGTCGTCGTCGACCCCGACCCGGCCTGGCCCGGGCTGTTCGCTCAGGAGCGGGCTGCGATCACCAGTGCCCTCGGGGCCACTGCCCTCTCGGTCGAGCACGTGGGGTCCACGTCGGTGCCCGGGCTGCCCGCGAAGCCGGTCATCGACGTGCTCCTGCTCGTGCCCGACTCCGCTGACGAGCCGGCATACCTGCCCGCGTTGCTGGCCGTCGGCTACCACCTGCGCGTCCGCGAGCCCGACTGGCTCGAGCACCGCGTGGTGGCCCGCCGACTCGCCGACGGGGACTCCCACGACGTCAACGTTCACGTGTTCTCACCGGGGGCGGCGGACCGGGAGGTCGCGCGGATGCGGATGTTCCCCGACTGGCTGCGCACCCACCGCGAGGACCGCGACCGGTATGCCGCGACCAAGCGTGAGCTGGCGTCGCGCCGCTGGCGCCACGTGCAGGACTACGCGGACGCCAAGTCGGAGGTGGTCGAGGCGATCCTCGTCCGGGCCGGAGCACCTTCGACCCCGTAGGCGTCAGGTGCGCCGGTACGGCTTGGCCCGCCCCGGCGAGCTCGAGCCCAACGGCGTCTGCTCGCGACCGTCGTCGGTGGGGCCGAGCCCGCCCTGGCAGCTGGGGCAGTAGAACATCGTGCGTTCCTGCGGGGGCGTGCCGACCATGGCCACCCGCACGCCCTGCCCGCAGCGTCGGCAGGGGCGGCCCGAACGTCCGTGCACGTAGCTGGTCTCCCCGAGCCGGCGGACCCCGGTGCTGCTCTGCACGGCGTGGTGCCTGGCCGCGTCGATGAGCCGGTGGGCCCGCTCGACCAGGGCCGCCAGCTGCTGCTCCTCGAGACTGGCCGCCCCGGACCAGGGGTTGATGCGCTGGAGGAAGAGGGACTCGCTGGCCCACAGGGTGCCCACGCCGGCCAGGTTGCGCTGGTCGAGCAGGGCGGCGCCGATGGGCGTCTGCCCGCAGGACCGCAGGTTCGCGACCGCCGCGTTGGCGTCCCAGTCCTCGCCCAGCACGTCGGGCCCGAGGTGGCCGACGAGGGTGTCCTCCGCGGCCGTCGGCACGAGGTCGAGCATCCCCAACCTCAGGCCCAGGGCGACCCAGCGCTCGGTGGCCACCAGGGCGCGGACCTGCGGGTTGGCCAGCTGTCGCGGGGACACTCGCGTCGCGTCCTCGATGCGCCACTGACCTTCCATCCGCAGATGCGAGTGCAGGGTCACTCCCGCGTCGAGCCGGTGGAGGATGTGCTTGCCGCGGCTGACCACCTCGACGGTGGACGCCCCCACCAGGTCGCTCGTGGCCAGCTCGCCCCAGCGCAGGTCCCACCGGGTGACCGGCCGGCCGGCCAGCGCCTGGTGCAGGCGGGTTGCCGTGCGCCAGACGGTGTCGCCCTCAGGCACGGCTCATCGCCTCAGCCGCAGACCGCGCGGTGTCGCGTGGAAGCCGGCGGAGGCGAGGGCCTGGGCGAGCGGGTGGTCCGACCCGAGCACGGACCCTCCGTCGGCCTTCTCCACCGTGAGGCGCCCCAGGGCGCCCTCGCGGACCGCGAGCGCCAACGCGTCGGCGGCAGCCTGCAGCAGAGCGGGGTCATCCGACCACGACAGCAGCGTCCTGCCCCCGCGCTCGACGTAGAGGACGAGCGCACCGTCGACGAGGACGACGAGGGCGCCCGCCTTCCGGCCCGGCTGGTGGCCCTTGCGACCGGTCTCCTCCTCGGTGGCGGGCCGGGCCGGCCACGGCAGGGCGGCGCCGTAGGCGTTGGCCGGGTCGGACGCGGCGAGCACCACCGCCGAGGCTGGCTCGCCCGACGCCTCGGCGCCGCCCAGCGGCCGCACGCCGGCCCGGAGACGGTCGATCGCCCCGGTGCCCGCGAACTGGGCGGCCCCCAGCGACTCGACGAAGTAACCCCGACGCACCCTGCCCGACTCCTCGGCAGCGGCCAGCACCCGGTAGACGCCGGCGAAGCCGCCGACGACACCCTCGGCGACGACCGACCCGCGGGTCACCACGCCATAGCGGTCGAGGAGCACCTCGGCGGTGGCGTAGGACCGGACCGTGGCCTCGGCCTCGGGCGCCGGCAGCAGCGACCACCGGCCGGCGCCGGTCGGCGGTCCGCTGCGGCTGGGCAGCGCCGGCCCGCCCGCCGGGCGTTGGCCGGAGAGCGCGCCCAGGGAGCCTCGCCGACCGGCATACCGGGTCCAACGGGGAGCCGACCGGGTGCGGCGGTGCGCGGTGCGACCCCCGGACAGGAGCGCCCGCAGGGGCGCCATGGTGTCGTTGGTGACGAACCCGGCCCACACGAGCTGCCAGAGGTCGGTGATAAGGGCCTCGTCGTCGGTGCTGCCGACGGCGTCGGACAGCGTGCGGAAGAAGTAGGCCCCGCCGCCGGCGAGGGCGTCGAGCACCGCCTGCTGGGTCTCGGTCACCGCGAGGTCGTCGTGCGGCGGCAGGGTCAGGTGGGCGGTGTCGCCGAGGTGGAGCGACACCCATCCGTCGTCGCCCGGGAGCGAGCCGTGCCCTCGCCACAGCACCTCGCCCGTGCTGGTCAGCTCGTCGAGGAGCCCGGGGGTGTAGCCGGCCACCCGGGAGGGCAGCACCAGGGTCTCGAGGGCGCTGGCCGGCACCACGGCGCCGGCCAGCTGCTCGACCGCCCGGACCAGGCCCTCGCGGCCGCGCAGGCCACCACCCACCCCCTGCCAGCTCGGCAGGAAGCGGGCGAGCTCGACGGCGGGGACCGGCTCGACCTCGGCGCGCAGGGCCGCCAGGGAGCGCCGACGGAGGGTGCGCAGCACCTCCGCGTCGCAGTAGTCGAGGCCGTGGGCGCCACCGCCGTTCTCCGTGGGCAGCAGCTCGCCCTCGACGACGCGGCCGGCCGACACGAGCCGGCGCAGGGCGTCGAGGGCCACGGCGGGACCGATGCCCCACCAGTGGGCGACATCGGGCGCGGAGAACGGTCCGTGCGTGCGGGCGTAGCGGGCCACGAGGTCGCCGAGTGGGTCGGGGACGGACTCGAGGAACGCCTGCGGCACACCCACGGGCAGGGAGGCGCCGAGGGCGTCGCGCAGTCGTCCGGCGTCCTCGATGGCGGCCCAGCGCTCCTCGCCGGCGATGCGCACCCTGATCAGGCGCCGGGCACCCTCGAGGTCGACGAGCCAGCTCCCGATGTCGTTGCGGGACAGGCCTTCCCGGCACCGGCGCTCGATCTCGCCCAGGGAGAGCGGGCCCAGGCTCCGTAGCAGGTCGGCGACGTCCTCGGCGTCGCGGCAGGCCCGCTCGGGCGCCAGACGCTGCAGCTCGCGCTCGGTGCGGGTCACCTCGGCCGGGTCGAGGAGGTCGCGCAGCGACAGACCCTCGCCGCGGCCGAGCAGCTCGGCCAGCAGGGTCGGGTCGAGGGACAGCGCGGCGGCCCGCTTCTCGGCCAGCGGAGAGTCGCCCTCGTAGAGGAACTGCGCGACGTAGCCGAACATCAGCGACCGGGCGAAGGGCGAGGGCTGCGAGCTCTCGACGTCGACCATCGTGACGGTGCGCGCCTCGATGTCGCGCATGAGCTCGGTCAGGCCCGGCACGTCGAAGACGTCCTGCACGCACTCGCGCACCGTCTCCAGGATGATCGGGAACGAGGCGTACTGGCTGGCCACCTCGAGCAGCTGGGCAGCGCGCTGCCGCTGCTGCCACAGGGGCTGTCGCCGGTCGGGGCGGCGGCGGGGGAGCAGCAGGGCGCGGGAGGCGCACTCACGGAACCTCGCGGCGAACAGGGCAGACCCGCCGATCTCCCCGGTCACGAGGTCATGGACCTCGTCAGGGTCGAGGCGGACCAGCTCGAGGAGCTCGGCGCCGGCACCGCGGCCGTCCTCGAACTCGAGGTCGGGAAGGCGGAAGACGATGCCGTCATCGCCGTGCATGGCCTGGACGTCGACGCCGAAGCGCTCACGCATCCGGGCCGAGACGCACAGCGCCCAGGGGGCGTGCACCTGGCCGCCGAAGGGGGAGTGGAGGGCCACCCGCCAGTCGCCGATCTCGTCGCGGAAGCGCTCGACGACGATGGTGCGGTCGTCGGGGACGTGGCCCGTCGCCTCACGCTGCTCCTCGAGGTAGGCGAGGAGGTTGTCGGTGGCCCACTCGTCGAGACCGGCCGCGGCCACGCGGGACCGCGCTTTCGCCGGGGGCAGCCCGACGAGCTCACGGACGAAGGCCCCGACGGCCCGACCGAGCTCTGCGGGACGCCCGAGCTGGTCGCCCTTCCAGAACGGCAGCTTCCCCGGGAGCCCGGGTGCCGGGGTGACCAGGACCCGGTCGTGCGTGATGTCCTCGATCCGCCAGGTGGAGGTGCCGAGGGTGAAGACGTCGCCGACCCGCGACTCGTAGACCATCTCCTCGTCGAGCTCGCCGACCCGCCTGCCGGTGCCCTCCCCGGTGGCGAGGAACACGGCATACAGGCCGCGGTCGGGGATGGTGCCGCCGCTGGTGACAGCGAGCCGCTGGGCGCCGCGGCGGCCGGAGAGCACCCCGGCAACGCGGTCCCAGACGATGCGCGGCCTCAGCTCGGCGAACTCGTCGCTGGGGTAGCGGCCGGCGAGCATGTCGAGCACGGACTCGAGGATCGAGCGCGGCAGCGAGGCGAACGGGGTGGCACGGCGCACCAGCTGCTCGAGGTCGTCGACCGCCCAGTCGTCCATGGCGCACATGGCCACCACCTGCTGGGCCAGCACGTCGACCGGGTTGGCCGGCACGTGCAGCGACTCGATCGCACCGGAGCGCATCCGCTCGACGACGACGGCGGTCTGGACGAGGTCGCCGCGGAACTTGGGGAAGAGCACGCCGTGGGAGACGGCTCCGACCTGGTGCCCGGCCCGGCCCACGCGCTGGAGCCCGCTGGCGACGCTGGGCGGTGACTCGACCTGGACCACGAGGTCGACGGCACCCATGTCGATACCGAGCTCGAGCGAGCTGGTGGCGACGACGGCCGGCAGGCGCCCGGCCTTGAGGTCCTCCTCGATGACCTGGCGGTGCTCCTTGCTCACCGAGCCGTGGTGGGCCCTGGCCAGGACCGCCGGTGCGCCCCTGCTCGCGCCGGCCTGCGCCATCATCTCCGCAGGGGTCCGGGTGCCGGTCCTCCTCGAAGCCCGCTCGGGTGCCGTGTCGCCGTCGGTGTCGCCGAGCTGCTCGGCGGCCTCCTCGAGGCGCTCCTGCCAGATCTCGTTGAGGCGGGAGGTCAGCCGCTCGGCGAGTCTGCGGGAGTTCGCGAAGACCAGGGTCGAGCGGTGCTCGGCGATGAGGTCGACGATGCGCTCCTCGACGTGCGGCCAGATCGAGGCGCGCCGCTCGGCACCCGCGGCGGGCCCGGACAGGTCGTCGAGCACCACCTCGCCGAGGGCGGACATGTCGGCGATCGGGACGACGACGTCGAGGTCCCACTCCTTGGTCGAGGGCGGACGCACGACCTCGACCGGTCGGCCGCCGGCGAGGTAGCGGGCCACCTCGTCGACCGGCTCCACCGTCGCCGAGAGGCCGATGCGCTGCGCGGGCTGGTCGAGGAGGGCGTCGAGCCGCTCGAGGCTGAGGGCCAGGTGGGCGCCGCGCTTGGTGCCGGCGACGGCGTGCACCTCGTCGAGGATCACCGTCTCGACCCCGGCGAGCGCCTCCCGGGCCGCGGAGGTGAGCAGGAGGAACAGTGACTCGGGCGTGGTGATGAGGATGTCGCTCGGCGTGCGGGCGAAGGCACGCCGCTCGTTGGCGGGGGTGTCACCGGACCGCACCGCCACGGTGATGTCGGGTTCGGGCAGCCCGAGCCGGGTGGCCGCGTGGCCGATGCCCACGAGCGGTGAGCGCAGGTTGCGCTCGACGTCGACGGCGAGCGCCTTCATGGGCGAGACGTAGAGGACGCGGCAGCGCCGCAGCCGCTCCTCGGGCGGGGGCTCGCTGGCCAGCCGGTCGAGGGCCCAGAGGAAGGCCGACAGCGTCTTTCCCGAACCGGTCGGGGCCACGACCAGGGCGTGCCTGCCGGAGCTGATGGCCTCCCATGCGCCGGCCTGCGCCTGCGTGGGGTCGCTGAAGGAACCCTCGAACCACGCCGCGGTGGCCGGGGAGAAGCGCGCGAGCACGTCCGTGCCGGGGGAACGGGCCATCGTGACAAGCCTGCCACCGGGCACCGACACCGGCGCGACATGCCCGGAACCGGCTCCCCCCGGCGGCGCTCGGCCCTAGGGTCGCGGACCGTGACCACCAGCAGCCCTGCCCCGGCGTCCAGCCGAGGCGGCCCCACCCCGACTCGTCCTGTGGCGGCCTGGCGCTGGGTGCTCCCGGCTGCCGTGGCCCAGGCAGCGGTCCTCACCGCCGGCAGCCGCGGCTACGGCTGGCACCGCGACGAGCTGTACTTCCGGATGCTGCCGTCAGCCTGGGGCCACGTCGACCAGCCGCCGCTCGTGCCGTTCCTCGCCCGGTCGGTCGCCGGACTGGTCGACGAGCCCTGGGCCCTGCGGGTGCCCGCCACGCTGGCCTCGGCGGTGTCCGTCGTGCTGGTGGCCCTCATCGCCCGTGCGCTCGGCGGCGGGCGCGGCGCCCAGGCGCTGGCGGCGTGGGGCTACGCCTTCGCGGCCATGCCCCTCATGCTCGGCCACCTGCTCCTGACCTCGACGCTCGACCAGACCTTCTGGCTGGCCGCCACCCTGGCGGCGGTCCTGGCCGTGCGCGGCGACCCCCGCTGGTGGCTGGCGGTCGGCGCCGTCGCGGGCGTCGCGTCCTACAGCCGCCTGCTCGTCGTCGTGCTCGGCGTCGCCCTGGCGGTGGGAGTGCTGCTTCTCGGTCCCCGTCGCGTCCTGCGCAGCCCCTGGCTGTGGGCCGGCGTGGCGCTCGCCGCACTCCTGGCCGCGCCCAACCTCGCCTACCAGGCCACCCACGACTGGCCCCAGCTGGCGATGGGCGCCGCGCTGTCGGAGAACAACGCGGGCGAGGTGCGCGCCCTCGCGCTGCCGCTGCTGCTCGTCATGCTCGGCCCGGTGCTGGCCGTCGTCTGGGGCGTGGGCGTGGTCTGGCTCCTGCGCCGGCCGCAGCGCTGCGAGGTGGGCTTCCTGGCCGTCGCCTTCGGTGTCCTCGTGGCCTTCACGCTCGTCTCCGGCGCGCAGCCGCACTACCCGGTGCACCTCGTGAGCGTCATGTATGCCGCGGGGTGTGTGCCGGTGGCGCGCTGGCTGTCCGCCCGCACCGGGTGGCGCCGGCTGGCCGTGGCCGGGCTCGCCGCGAACGCGGCCTTCGCGGTGGTGCTGGCCCTTCCCGCCGTCCCCGTGGACCGTCTGGGGGACACGCCCGTGCCGGACATCGGGCCCCTCGTCGGCGACCAGGTCGGGTGGCCCGTCTACGTGGCGCAGGTCGCGGACGCCGTCCGCGGGGTGCCGGAGGGGCACCGGGTGGCGGTCATCACCTCGAACTACGGGGAGGCCGGCGCCGTCGCACGCTTCGGCCCGGCGCTCGGGCTCCCCGCCCCGCACAGCGGGCACAACGCCCTGCACGACGCCGGCCCTCCTGCGGATGAAACGGACACGGTCGTCCTCGTCGGCTGGCAGGCGCCCCACCTGACAGGCCTCTTCGGCACCTGCCGGACGATGGACCGCCTCGACAACGGTGTCGGTGTCGACAACGAGGAGCAGGGCGCCCCCGTCATGGTCTGTGCCGACCCCGCAGCGCCCTGGCGCGAGCTGTGGCCGCGCTTCCGCCACCTCGACTGACGGTCGCGCACCTGTGACAGACTCGCGGCTGTGCGGCTGAGCAAGTTCTGGTCCCTGATGAACGACGAGTTCGGCGAGTCCTACGCCGGCTCCCTGGCGCGGGACCACGTCGTCGGCGCCCTCGGCAACAGGACCGCGCTGCAGGCCCTCGACCAGGGCGAGTCGCCCCGCACGGTGTGGCTGGCGCTCTGCGACGACATGGACGTGCCGGAGTCGCGACGCCTGGGCGTCGAGCACCGCGCCAGGAAGTGAGTGCGGCGTGACGGCCGGCTGGCCCCACGCGCCCGTCGTCCTGGCGCCGATGGCCGGTGGCCCGAGCACGGTCGAGCTGGCTGCCGCGGTCGCCGGCGCCGGCGGCTTCCCCTTCCTGGCCGCGGCCTACCTGACCCCTGAGCG
Source organism: Knoellia sp. 3-2P3 (assembly GCF_029223115.1). Taxonomy (NCBI): domain Bacteria; kingdom Bacillati; phylum Actinomycetota; class Actinomycetes; order Micrococcales; family Intrasporangiaceae; genus Knoellia; species Knoellia sp. 3-2P3. The sequence goes on along the minus strand of NZ_JARGZE010000003.1, from coordinate 93,276 downwards.
GCTCCGGTCCGACCTGCACGAGCTCAGTTCGCGCACGGCGAAACCCTTCGGGGTCAACGTGTTCGCGCCGTCGCCGGACGAGCCCTCGATGACCGCTGCCGCGGAGGCGTATGCCGCGCGGCTGGCCCCGTGGGCCGCTGCGGCAGGGGTCGAGCTCGGCGTGGCGCGCTGGGACGACGACCACTTCGCCGCCAAGGTCGACGTGCTCGCCGAGGTGCGACCGAGGGTCGTGAGCTTCGCGTTCGGGTGGCCCCCCGCCGACGTCGTCGGCCGCCTCCAGGAGGCCGGTGTCGCGGTCTGGGTGACCCTCAACGAGCCTGCCGAGGTCGAGTGGGCGCAGGCCCTCGGGGTGGACGGCGTCGTGGCCCAGGGGTGGGAGGCCGGCGGCCACCGCGGCGGACCGGTCGACACGGGTGAGGAGCAGCTGCCGGTGCGCGAGCTGGTGCGGGCCGTGCGAGCCCGCACCGACCTGCCCGTCATGGGGGCAGGCGGCCTCATGACCGGGCGCGAGGCGGCCGAGGTGCTGGCCGAGGGAGCCGTGGCGGCGGCGTTCGGCACGGCGTTCCTCGCCTGCCCGGAGGCCGGCACCTCCCCGGTGCACGTGCACGCCCTCACCCACCGCAGGGGCACCGTGGTCACGCGGGCGTTCACCGGCCGCAGCGCCCGCGCACTGCGCACCGCGTGGACGGACGGCTACGGCGCAGGCGCACCCGCGGCATACCCGCACATCCACCACGTGACGGCGCCGCTGCGCGCGCACGGCAAGGCCACGGGGGAGGCGGAGCTCGTGCACCTCTGGGCCGGCACCGGCCACGAGCGCCTCCGGCGGCTGCCGGCCGGCGAGCTCGTCCGCAGCCTGCTGCGCGAGGTGGAGCAGTCGCAGGCGGCGCGCCGCGGCTGAAACCCTGGTGAGGACTGTCGCGGGGGTTCGCTAGCGTGGCGCCTGTGACTGGGGACGACATCCTGTTGAGCGCCAGGGGACTGACCAAGACGTTCGGCGACTTCACCGCCGTCGACGGCATCGACTTCGCGGTGCGGAAGGGGGAGGCCTTCGGCTTCCTCGGCCCCAACGGCGCCGGCAAGTCGTCGACGATGCGCATGGTCGGATGCGTCTCGCCGGTCTCCGGCGGCGAGCTGCGGCTCTTCGGCCTCGACCCGGCCACCGACGGTCCGGCGATCCGCGCGCGCCTCGGCGTGGTGCCCCAGCGCGACACCCTCGACGAGGAGCTCACCGTCGAGGAGAACCTCTGGATCTACGGTCGCTACTTCGGGCTGTCGCGCAAGGAGGTCCGGTCGCGGGCTGCCGAGCTGCTCGACTTCGCCCAGCTGACCGAGCGGGCCCGGGACAAGGTCGACCCGCTTTCCGGTGGCATGAAGCGGCGCCTCACGATCGCCCGCTCGCTGATCAACTCTCCCGAGATCCTCCTGCTCGACGAGCCGACCACCGGACTCGACCCGCAGGCGCGACACGTGTTGTGGGACAGGCTGTTCCGGCTCAAGCGCTCGGGTGTCACGCTCGTGCTGACGACCCACTACATGGACGAGGCGGAGCAGCTCTGCGACCGGCTGGTCGTCATGGACCACGGCAAGATCGTCGCCGAGGGCTCGCCCCGGCAGCTCATCGAGGAGTACTCCACCCGCGAGGTGCTCGAGCTGCGCTTCGACGCCGAGGACCACAAGGACCACGCCGAGCAGGTCACCGGCGTCGGCAAGCGGGTCGAGGTGCTGCCCGACCGCCTGCTGGTCTACACCGACGACGGCGACGAGGCCGCCGCGGTGGTGCACTCGCGCGGCATCGCGCCGCTGTCGTCGCTCGTGCGGCGCTCGACCCTCGAGGACGTCTTCCTCCACCTGACCGGCCGGACGCTGGTGGACTGATGACGTCGGCAACCACGGCTGCGCAGCCCGCGCCGCTTCCCGGCGACCGGGCCCAGCACGGTGTCCGGCAGCCGATGGGCGGCTCGGAGCGCTGGGGCGCGGTCTTCGAGTACCTCCTGACCGTCTACAGGCGCACGTGGCGCGGCAGCATCATCGGGCGCTTCCTGTCGCCGCTGTTCTTCCTGCTGTCCATGGGCCTCGGCCTCGGCGCGCTCGTCGACGACCGCGCCGGCGGTGTGGGCGGCACGCCCTACCTGCAGTTCGTCGTCCCCGCCATCGTCGCGACCCAGGCGATGTGGGTGGCCATGGGGGAGTCCACCTACCAGGTGCTCGGCTACATCAAGTGGAACATGGGCTACCACGCGATGCTGGCGACGCCGCTGGGCGTGCGCGACATCCTCGTCGGCCACCTGCTCTCGGTCGTGGGCCACCTGACCGTCGCCACGGCGATCTTCATGGGCGTCGCGGCGCTCTTCGGCGGGTTCTCGTCGTGGTGGGCGCTGCTGTCGCTGCCGATCGCGGTGCTCACCGGCATGGCCTTCACCGTGCCGATCTTCGCCTTCACCGCCCGCCAGGAGGGCGACAACGGGTTCAACATCCTGTTCCGCTGGGTGGTGACGCCGCTGATGCTGTTCTCCGGCACGTTCTTCCCGGTCGACCAGCTTCCGCTCTGGATGCAGCCCGTCGCCTGGTGCACCCCGCTGTGGCACGGCGTGGAGTCCAGCCGCATGGTCGCCACCGGACAGGTCGACTGGCTGTGGCTCGCCCTGCACCTGCTCGTCCTCGCCACCTTCGTCGCAGTCGGCTGGGTGCTGGCCGTCCGCTCCTTCACCCGGAGGCTGGTCACGTGAGCGCCACCACCACCGCGCCGAGGGCCGCCTCCCGTCTGGCCCGGCTCCTGCCCATGCCGGCCGGTGCCGGCCTGGCCCGCATGCTCGTCGAGCGCAACATCACCTCGTTCCGGCACGGGTGGATCGCGCTCGTCACCGGGTTCGCCGAGCCGGTGTTCTACCTCTTCTCCATCGGCGTGGGCATCGGCGCGCTCGTGCAGACCGTGGTCACCGACAGCGGCGCCGAGGTCGGCTACCTCCAGTTCGTCGCCCCGGCCCTGCTGGCCGCCTCGGCGATGAACGGCGCGGTCATGGACTCGACGTTCAACGTCTTCTTCAAGCTGCGCTACGCCCGGCTCTACGACTCGGTGCTGGCCACGCCGATGGGGCCGCGCGACATCGCCGTCGGCGAGATCTCCTGGTCGCTGATGCGCGGCGGCATCTACTCGGCCCTGTTCCTGCTCGTCGCCCTGCTGGCCGGGGCGGTGCAGTCGTGGTGGGCCCTGCTGGCCCTGCCGGCCGCGGTCTTCATCGGCTTCGCGTTCGCCGCCGTGGGCATGTTCGCCACCACGTTCATGCGCTCCTGGGTCGACTTCGACTACATCACGCTGGCCATCCAGCCGATGTTCCTCTTCTCGGCCACCTTCTTCCCGCTGTCCACCTACCCGCCCTCGCTGCAGTGGCTCGTGCAGGCGACGCCGCTCTACCACGGCGTCGCGCTCGAGCGGGCGCTCATGCTCGGGGAGGTCGACCCCGGCGTCCTGTGGCACGTCCTCTACCTCGTGGCGCTCGGTGGGCTCGGCGTGGTCGGCACCGCCCGGCGGCTGGAGAAGCTGCTCCTCTCGTGACCGTCGCCGTGCGGCGACGGTCACAACAGGGCGGTATGCCGTGACGGCCCCGGGCGTGGGCGCCTCGCGGGCCGCCTAGGCTGGCGGGGTGAGTCGACCCCAGCCCCTCGTCCCCGGCCCGGGCCAGGAGTCGGTGTGGGACTACCCGAGGCCCCCGCGGCTCGAGCGCACCACCGCCCGCCTGCGGGTCGTGCTCGGAGGGCGGGTCGTCGCCGAGACCACCGAGGGTTACCGGGTGCTCGAGACGAGCCACCCGCCCACCTACTACCTGCCGCCCCACGGCTTCCTGCCGGGCTCGGTGCGCCCGGTGCCCGGGTCGACGGTGTGCGAGTGGAAGGGCGAGGCTGCCTACGGCGACCTCGTCTCCGGTGACGCCGTCGCGCGACGGGCGGTCTGGTGGTACCCGCAGCCGACCGCGCCCTTCCTGCCCATCGCCGGCTACCTCGCGGTCATGCCCGCGCTCGTCGACGCCTGCTTCGTCGACGAGGAGCGGGTCGTGCCCCAGCCGGGCGGGTTCTACGGCGGCTGGGTCACCTCCAAGGTCGTCGGCCCCTTCAAGGGAGGCCCGGGGACGCATGGCTGGTGAGGTGACCCACGAGGTGCGGGTGGCGACCTTCGCCGAGCTGCCGTCGGACACGGCATACCGGCTGTGGGCCCTGCGCTCGGAGGTCTTCGTGGTCGAGCAGGACTGCCCCTACCTCGACCTCGACGGCCGTGACACCGAGCCGCTCACCCGGCACCTGTGGGTCGAGCGGGGCGGCGAGCCGGTGGCGACGCTGAGGCTGCTCGACGACGGGAGCCGCCTGCGCATCGGCCGCGTGGCCACGCGGGAGGCGCACCGGGGCGAGGGGCTGGCCGCCGCGCTGGTGGAGCGTGCGCTGCAGGTCGCGGGGGAGCGCGAGGTGGCGCTCGACGCGCAGTCCCACCTCGTCGACTGGTACCTGCGCTTCGGCTTCGAACCCAGCGGCCGGGGCTTCGTCGAGGACGGCATCCCGCACACGCCGATGCGGCGCGCAGGCCGCTGAGGCACTCCTGCGGCGTGTCGCGGCGCGCCTGCAGACTTCGAACACGTGTTCGGCTAGATTCGTCCACAGGAGCACTTCCGCAGTCACACCGTCCACCGCTTTGGTCGGCGCTGGTTCGGCTGTCGGTGCTGGCTCCTAGCGTCTGACCCGACAGCAGATCGACGACACGAACTGGTGCGGGTCGAAGGCAGGCGCGCCCGACTCGACGAACAGAAAGCAGGTGTGGCGATGGCTCGCCCGAACCAGGCCGCCTCCAACGCAGGCAACAGCCAGGACATGAAGCTCAAGGCCCTCGAGACCACGATGGGCCAGATCGAGAAGAACCACGGCAAGGGTGCCGTGATGCGGCTCGGCGACGACATCCGCCCGCCCATCGAGGTCATCCCCACCGGGTCGATCTCCCTCGACGTCGCCCTCGGCATCGGCGGCCTGCCGCGCGGCCGCGTCGTCGAGATCTACGGCCCGGAGTCCTCCGGCAAGACGACCGTGGCGCTGCACGCCGTGGCCAACGCCCAGCGCAAGGGCGGCATCGCCGCGTTCATCGACGCCGAGCACGCCCTCGACCCCGAGTACGCCAAGAAGCTGGGCGTCGACACCGACTCGCTCCTGGTGAGCCAGCCCGACACCGGTGAACAGGCCCTCGAGATCGCCGACATGCTGATCCGCTCGGGCGCCCTCGACATCATCGTCATCGACTCCGTTGCCGCCCTGGTGCCGCGCGCCGAGATCGAGGGCGAGATGGGAGACAGCCACGTCGGCCTGCAGGCCCGCCTGATGTCCCAGGCCCTGCGCAAGCTCACCGGTGCGCTGAACACCACCGGCACGACCGCGATCTTCATCAACCAGCTGCGCGAGAAGATCGGCGTGATGTTCGGCTCGCCCGAGACCACCACGGGTGGCAAGGCGCTGAAGTTCTACGCGTCGGTCCGCCTCGACGTGCGCCGCATCGAGACCCTCAAGGACGGCAGCGAGCCGGTCGGCAACCGCACCCGCGTCAAGGTCGTCAAGAACAAGGTCTCCCCGCCCTTCAAGCAGGCCGAGTTCGACATCCTCTACGGGCATGGCATCTCCCGCGAGGGTGGCCTGATCGACATGGGCGTGGAGCACGGCTTCGTCCGCAAGGCCGGCGCCTGGTACACCTACGAGGGAGACCAGCTCGGGCAGGGCAAGGAGAACGCCCGCACGTTCCTCAAGGACAACCCCGACCTCGCAGACGAGATCGAGAAGAAGATCAAGGAGAAGCTCGGCATCGGCCCGCAGGTCGACAAGCCGGCTGAGCCGGTGGCCGAGGTCCCGGTCGACTTCTGATCGACCCCGCGCCACGGACCACCTCCATGAGCGAGCGACAGGACGCGGCCAGGGCTGCCCTCGAGGCTGCCCTGGCCGCGACGTCCGACCCTCCCGAAGGCACCGCGCCGGGGTCGGCCGGGCCGGCCAGGCGCCGCCGTCGCCGCGCCACGCCACCGGATCCCGAACAGGACCTCCAGGGGCGAGACGACGAACCGGACCCCTACGACGTGGCGCGGCAGATCGTGCTCCGCCAGCTCGCCATGGCGCCGAGGAGCCGCCAGCAGCTGAGGGACAAGCTCCGCCAGCGCAACTGCCCCGACGACGTGGCCGAGGCCGTGCTCGACCGGATGGCCGAGGTCGGCCTCGTCGACGACGGGGCCTACGCGGCGATGCTCGTGCGGTCCCAACAGGCTGGCCGGGGGCTGGCCGCGCGAGCCCTCGCCCGCGAGCTGCGCACGAAGGGTGTCGACCCGGAGACGGCGCAGGCCACCCTCGCCGAGATCGACCCGGAGGAGGAGCGGGAGCGAGCGCGCGCCCTGGTCGAGAAGAAGCTCAGGACGCTGCACGGCCTCGACGCCGCCGTCCAGACCCGGCGGCTCGCAGGCATGCTCGCCCGCAAGGGCTACCCGTCGTCGATGGCCTTCGCCGTGATCCGCGAGGCCATCGCCGACGCCCCCGAGCACCAGCGCGACTGACGACGCCCTCGGGCGGGCGCGGACGGACGCAGTGCCCCCCGCCGACGTGCAGGCGCCCGCTATCTGGCCCAGGGCCACTACGCAGAAAGGGGGACGTGCACCGTCGCGGTCCTACCTATCGTGGCTTGGGTCAGAGGGGCCTGCGGCGACGGGGACGCCGCGGAAGCGTGGACGGACGAGGGCCCTTTGCCATCCCGGACACACGAGGGGAACAGCAATGAGCACGAAGGTGAAGAAGTTGACCGCTGCCGCGGCGACGATCGTGGCGGCACTGGTGCCCGCGGCGGTGGTGGCGGCTCCACAGGCGCAGGCAGCCACCAGCCCGTCGGCACTGTGGGGGTTCAGCGTCCCCACCGGCAGCAGCAAGGTCGACGACCTCGACGGGGACGCACAGAACCTCACCATGAAGGGAGGCTGGGGTCGAGGCAGCGGCTACGTGAGCTTCAACTCCGCCCCGGCCTACGGCACCGTCAGCGGCTCGACCTTCAGCCCGGGCGACCTCGAGTTCGCGTTCGGTGCAGTGTTCGCCACCTCCAAGGTGGCCGCCGGGTCCAACCCCAACGTCATCCAGGGCGGCATGGGCAACGACGCCGGCCAGTACAAGATCGCGCTCCAGCCGGTCAACGGCGGCACGGCGATCTGCGTGCTCAAGGGCACCGGCGGCTACCTGATGGTGAAGTCCACGCGAACCGGCCTGGCCAACGGGGCCTGGCACGAGGTCGTCTGCAGCCGCCAGGCAGGCTCGATCAGCATCGCTGTCGACGGCTACGTCACCACCTCGTACGTCTCGCCGGGGACCATCCGCCTCACCCAGGGTCGGCCCTTCCTCGTCGGCGGCAAGGGGTCGACGACCACGTGGACGGACCAGTTCTACGGGTACATCACGTGCGCCGGTGTCACCTCGGGCGCCTACGCCCGCACCACCCTGATGGGCAAGATGCCCTGCTGAGCCTGCGCTCGGGTGGCCGCCCTGCTCGGAGCGTGGCGGCCACCGACCGAGCGGGCAGCTGCCCACGCCACCGGCGCCGGTAGCCTCGCCGGCGTGCCCCCACCGCAGCCCCAGCCACGCCTCGCGAGGCTGGCCGGCCGTCTGCGCGCCGTCGCCGGCGCCACGCGGACGCCGCGTCGCAACCGCCACCTGGCCAATCTGCTGGCCTTCATCGCCGGCGCCCTCAACTCGGTCGGCTTCGTCGCCGTCTCGGTCTACACCTCGCACATGACCGGCCTCACGGCCTCGGTGGCCGACCACCTGGTCCTCGGTTCGATGCGGCTGGTCGCCGTCGGCCTCGAAGCCATCACCTGCTTCGTCCTCGGCGCCATGGCCTGTGCGCTGCTCTTCAACTGGGGGCGCCGCAGGCACCACGAGGCCCGGTTCGCCAATGTGCTGGTGCTCGAGGCGCTGCTCATCCTGGCCTTCGGGGGACTGGCCGACCTGCTCACGTGGCGGCACCGCGACCTCGTCTTCGTGGCGGTGCTCTGCTTCACCATGGGCCTGCAGAACGCCATCATCACCAAGATCTCCGCGGCCCAGATCCGCACCACCCACGTCACAGGGATGGTCACCGACATCGGGATCGAGCTGGGCAAGGCCGCCTACCGCAGCCGCATGCCCGGGCAGGCGCCGGTGCAGGCGGACCTCGGCAGGCTGGGGACGTTGGCAGGGCTCGTCGCCCTCTTCTTCGTCGGCGGAGTCGCGGGGGCAGCCGGTTACCTCGCGCTGGGCTTCCCGGTGCTCATCGCCCCCGCACTGGTGCTCCTGGTGGTGGCCACGCCCCCGCTGGTCGCCGACCTCCGCGCCCGCTGACACCGGCCCCCGAGTCGGGAGTACAGCGTCGCGAGACAGGCCTGCCCCTGGCAGCCCCCGCGAGGGGCGGCTGCCAGGGGCAGGGTGGGGAGGCCCGGGGTCAGGCCGGGGCTGGGCGCGGTCAGCTCAGGCCGACTGGGCGATCGCCGAGATGTCGAACTCGAGCTTGACCTTCTCGCTCACCAGCACACCGCCGGTCTCGAGCGCCGCGTTGAAGCTCAGGCCCCAGTCGGTGCGGTTGATGGTGGTGCCGCCCTCGAACCCGACGCGGAGGTTGCCGTAGGGGTCCTTGGCCGAACCCGTCTCCTCGAACACCACAGTGACCGGGCGGCTGGCGCCGTTGATGGTGAGGTCGCCGGTGATGGTCCACTCGGAGCCCTGGCGGGAGACGGCGGTGGAGACGAAGGTGATCGTCTCGTGGTTGTCGACGTCGAAGAAGTCCGGCGTCCTGAGGTGGCCGTCACGCTGCTCGTTGCCCGTGGTGACGCTGGCCGCCTTGATGCTGACGGAGACGCTGGAGGCGGCGGGGTTCGCCGTGTCGATGTGGGCTGTGCCCTCGAACTCGTCGAACTGGCCACGCACGGTGGTGACCATCGCGTGGCGGGCCGAGAAGCCGATGCGGGTGTGGCTGGCGTCGATCACGTAGTCGCCGGCGATGTCCTGGACGGCCTGGGTGGCCTCGTCGAAGGCGTGGCGGTCGAGCACGGCGGTCGCGGTGCGCGACGCCGGGGCTGCCGGGGCGGCGACCGGGGAGGGAGCGGACTTCTTGCGGGAGAACAGGGCCATGGGTATCTCGTCTCTGGGTGTCGAAGAGGTGATGTTTGAAGGTTCAACTAAATAGTGCGGCACGCCAGCGCCGTTGTCAAACCGCCGCGGCCACGCGGCATACCCGGTCGTGCGCAGCACGTACCCTTGTCCGTGCGATGACCACACAGACGACGCAGAAGACCTACGACGTGCGCACCCACGGGTGCCAGATGAACGTGCACGACTCGGAGCGACTCGCAGGGCTCCTCGAGACGGCCGGCTACGTCGACCTCAACAGCGTGCCGGCGGGGGAGCGGCCCGAGGCCGCCGACGTCGTGGTCTTCAACACCTGCGCGGTGCGGGAGAACGCCGACAACAAGCTCTACGGCAACCTCGGCCAGCTCCGTCCTGCCAAGACCCGCAACCCCGACATGCAGATCGCCGTGGGGGGCTGCATGGCCCAGAAGGACCGAGCCACGATCGTGAAGCGCGCGCCGTGGGTCGACGTCGTCTTCGGCACCCACAACATCGGCAGCCTGCCGGCGCTGCTCGACCGTGCCCGGCACAACCGCGAGGCCCAGGTCGAGATCCTCGAGAGCCTCGAGGTCTTCCCGAGCACGCTGCCGACCCGTCGCGACTCCGCCTACAGCGGCTGGGTCTCGATCTCGGTGGGCTGCAACAACACCTGCACGTTCTGCATCGTCCCCAGCCTGCGCGGCAAGGAGGCCGACCGGCGACCCGGCGACATCCTGGCCGAGGTGCAGGCGCTGGTCGACCAGGGCGTCGTCGAGGTCACCCTGCTGGGCCAGAACGTCAACACCTACGGGGTCGAGTTCGGCGACCGGCTCGCGTTCGGCAAGCTGCTGCGCGCCTGCGGCGAGATCGAGGGCCTCGAGCGCGTTCGCTTCACCAGCCCGCACCCGGCCGCGTTCACCGACGACGTCATCACCGCGATGGCCGAGACCCCCAACGTCATGCCGAGCCTGCACATGCCGCTGCAGTCCGGCTCCGACCGGGTGCTCAAGGAGATGCGCCGGTCCTACCGCAGCGCCAAGTTCCTCGGCATCATCGACCGGGTCCGCGAGCAGATCCCCGACGCCGCCATCACCACCGACATCATCGTGGGCTTCCCCGGCGAGACCGACGAGGACTTCGAGCAGACCCTCGAGGTGGTGCGCCGGTCCCGCTTCTCCAGCGCCTTCACCTTCCAGTACTCCATCCGTCCCGGCACCCCGGCGGCGACGATGGACCACCAGGTGCCCAAGGCCGTCGTCCAGGAGCGCTACGACCGCCTCATCGAGGTGCAGGAGGAGATCTCCTGGGCCGAGAACCGCACGATCGAGGGCCGCGAGATCGAGGTGCTCGTCGCCACCGGTGAGGGCCGCAAGGACACCGAGACCCAGCGCCTCTCCGGTCGCGCCCGCGACAACCGGCTCGTGCACTTCGCCGTCCCCGAGGGCGCCGAGCGCCCTCGACCGGGCGACCTGGTCACGGTCGGTGTCACCTACGGCGCGCCCCACCACCTCGTCGCCGACGCCGCCCTGAGCGGCGGACCGTATGCCGTGCGCCGCACCGCCGGTGGCGATGCCTGGCAGGCCCTGCAGGACGCGCCCGTGCCGGGCAAGCCGGCCGTCTCCCTCGGCATGCCGGGCGTGGGGCGCCCCGCCACGTCGCCCGCCTCGGTCCCGGCCTGCGCCAGCAGCTGAGCCAAGGCACTGCCTCACGACAGGAGCGCCGGACCCGATCGGGTCCGGCGCTCCTGTCGATGGGTGGGTCAGACGGGCTGCTGCCCCTCGTCGCCGCCACCTTCACCGATGCGCTCGTCGAGGATGTCGCGGCCCTGACCGATGTGCTCGGCGTGCTGCTCGCCGAACCGCTCACCGGCCATCTCCTCGGCGCGGTCGAGACCGGTGTCGCTGTGCTCCTCGACCTTGTCCCCGTGCTGGCCGGCGAGGTCGGCCACCTTGTCCTTGATCTCGTCGAACATGCCCATGGCGGATCTCCTTCGCTGGTGGGATGTGTCGACCGCAGGTGTTCCGCGGACCCCTTCACCCTGCCGCAGCCTGCTGGAGTCCGCGACCGGAGCGTCTGGGAGACTGCCCGCCATGACCGTGCGCCCCATCGTGATCACCGGAGAGCCCGTCCTGCACCAGCGCGCCCTGCCGGTGGAGTCCTTCGACGACGAGCTCAGGGCCCTGGTGGCGGACATGTTCGAGACGATGGACGCCGCCTACGGGGTCGGTCTGGCTGCGCCGCAGATCGGCGTGGGACTGCGCATCTTCACCTGGCAGATGGAGAACTCCGACGACGTTCCCGCGCGCGGCGTCATCATCAACCCGTACGTGAGCTCGTCGAAGCCGGCGCAGGAGGAGCCCGACCCGCACGAGGAGGTGGAGGGCTGCCTCTCGGTGCCGGGGGAGAGCTTCCCGCTCAAGCGCGGCGACCGCGCCAGCGTCAGCGGCTACGACGTCGTCGGCAACGAGGTCGCCTTCGAGGCCACCGGCTGGTTCGCCCGCTGCATGCAGCACGAGTACGACCACCTCAACGGCTTCCTCTACGTCGACCGCCTGGGCGAGAAGTGGGGCCGGAAGGCGAAGAAGGCGGTCAAGCGCAACGGCTGGGGCAAGCCCGGCCACAGCTGGATGCCGGGCGTCGACCCCGACCCCTTCGGGCACGACGCCCCCGACGAGCACGACCTGTAGGGAGATGACCGAACCCGCCCACGGTGCGCAGCCGGCCGTCGTCGCCGTCGTCGGCCCCACCGCCACCGGCAAGTCCGACCTCGCGCTCCACCTCGCGGAGGCGCTCGGCGGCGAGGTCGTGAACGCGGACGCGTCGCAGCTCTACCGCGGCATGGACATCGGCACCGCCAAGCTCCCCGTGAGCCAGCGACGCGGCATACCGCACCACCAGCTCGACGTGCTCGAGGTGACCGAGGAGGCGAGCGTCGCGGCCTACCAGCAGGCCGCGCGCGCCGACCTCGCCGACATCACCGACCGGGGACTGCACCCGCTCGTCGTGGGGGGCTCCGGGCTCTACGTGCGGGCGGCGCTGGACCGCCTCGAGATCCCTCCCACCGATCCCGACGTGCGGCGCCGGCTGGAGCAGGAGGCAGCCGAGCTCGGCACTCCCGCGATGCTCGGGCGCCTGCGCGAGGCGGACCCCACCGCGGCGTCGTCGATCGAGGCGAACAACACCCGCCGCATCGTGCGGGCCCTCGAGGTCATCGAGCTGACGGGACGCCCCTTCTCGGCGACCATGCCGAGCCGCGAGTACCTGCGGCCCACGGTGACCCTGGGGCTGGCCGTGCCGCGGGAGGTGCTCGACGAGCGGATCGAGGCGCGGGTGCGGCGCATGTGGCAGGAGGGCCTGGTCGAGGAGGTCCGCGGGCTGGAGGGGTGCGGCCTGCGCGAGGGACGCACCGCCTCCAGAGCGATAGGCTACGCGCAGGTGCTGGCGCAGCTGGACGGCGACCTGACCGAGACCGAGGCCCAGCAGCAGACCGCCGCCCTGACCCGACGGCTGGCCCGGCGGCAGGAGTCGTGGTTCCGGCCCGACCCGCGCGTGACGTGGCTCGACCCGCGCGACGACGACGCCGTCGCGCGAGCCGTGCACCTCGTTCGTCAGGCGATCAGGGACAATGACCGGCATGGCTGACGCACTGGCCTTCACCAAGGGGCACGGCACCGAGAACGACTTCGTCATCGTGCCCGACCTCGACGGCACCCATGACCTCATGCCCAGCCAGGTCGCCCTGCTGGCCGACCGCCGTGCGGGCATCGGTGGCGACGGCGTGATCCGCGTCGTGCCCACGGCGATGGCAGCGGAGGACGCCGTGCTGGCGCAGGCGGGTGAGGCGACCTGGTTCATGGACTATCGCAACGCCGACGGCAGCGCCGCCGAGATGTGCGGCAACGGGTCGCGGGTCTTCGCGGCCTACCTGCGGCGTGAGGGCCTCGAGACCGCCGCCGAGTTCTCCATCGCGACACGGGCCGGCGTCAAGCGCGTGCGCTTCGAGCCCGACGGCCTCATCGCCGTGAACCTCGGGCCGTGGCGTTTCGCCGACCCGGTCGACGCCGGCGACGACGGCGTCGACGCCCTGGTGCACCTCGACGGCCGCGAGCCCTTCTCGGCCGTCAGCCTCGACCTCGGCAACCCCCACACGGTCGTCGCGCTGCCGGAGAGCATCGACCTCGACAGCCTCGACCTCACCCGGGCGCCGGTCGTGAACCCCGCGCCACCGCAGGGCACCAACGTCGAGTTCGTCCGCCCGCACGGCTTGGGCCACATCAGCATGCGCGTGCACGAGCGGGGGGTGGGCGAGACCCGCTCCTGCGGCACCGGCGCCTGCGCGGCGGCGCTGGCGACGAGGTTCTGGGCCGGGGAGGGCGCGCCCGACGTGTGGACCGTCGATGTTCCCGGCGGACGCCTGCGCGTCACGGCGCTGCCGGGCCAGGAGGTCGAGCTGGCCGGGCCGGCGACGCTCGTCGCCGACGGCGTCACGAACCTCGTGTGACCGCCAGGACCCGGAAGCCCTTGTCCGAGGCGTGGCGGGAGACGCTGAACTCGCCCGCCGGCAGGTGCTCGGCGAGCCAGCGCTGCAGGGAGTCCGACCCGAGGTTCTTCTGCACCACGAGGTATGCCGTGCCGCCCGCTTCCAGCCGCGGCAGCCAGTGCAGCAGCATCTCGTGGAGGGCGGCCTTGCCGACCCGAATCGGCGGGTTGGACCAGATGGCCGCGAACCGGACGTCGTCCGGCACGTCCTCGGGCCGCACGGCTCGGACGCCGTCCGCACCCAGCGAGCGTGTGTTCGCCGCGGTCAGCGCGAGGGAGCGCTCGTTGACGTCGACCGCCCAGACCCGGGCGGCGGGGGAGCGCAGCGCCAGGGTGAGCGCCACCGGGCCCCAACCGCAGCCGAGGTCGAGCAGGTCCCCGGTGGCGGGGGGCTCCGGCACCTCGCGCAGCAGCACCGCGGTGCCCTTGTCGAGCCCGTCCGGGCTGAAGATGCCCGGGGCCGTGCGGACGGTGACCTCACGGCCGGCGAGACGCACGGTCAGCGCCCGCTGCTCGCTGGGGCTCCCGGGCTGCGCGGTGAAGTAGTGGTCGCTCTGGCTCATCAGCCCACACGCTAGCGAGCGGGGGCATAAACGAGTCGCCCGACCCGTTCATCTGGTGAGAACCTAGAGGGGATATGACTTCACGCACTGAACTCTTCAACCAGCGGGCCGAGGCCCTGGCCGACGAGGCCCTGTTCGACACCGAGCTCGACGGCGACAACGGATACGACGGCGACCAGTTCGACCGTGAGGAGCGCGCGGCCCTGCGCCGCGTCGCCGGTCTGTCGACCGAGCTCGAGGACATCACCGAGGTCGAGTACCGGCAGCTCCGCCTCGAGCGCGTCGTGCTCGCCGCCGTCTGGACCGACGGGACCGCGGAGGACGCCGACAACTCGATGCGCGAGCTCGCGGCGCTGGCCGAGACGGCCGGCTCGACCGTCCTCGCAGGCCTGGTTCAGCGTCGCTCGAAGCCCGACACCGGTACCTACCTCGGCGCCGGCAAGGCCGAGGAGCTGCGCGACATCGTCATCGCCGAGGGCGCGGACACGGTCATCTGCGACACCGAGCTGACCCCCAGCCAGCGACGTGCGCTCGAGGACGTCGTCAAGGTCAAGGTGATCGACCGCACCGCCCTGATCCTCGACATCTTCGCCCAGCACGCGAAGTCCAAGGAGGGCAAGGCCCAGGTCGAGCTCGCCCAGCTGCAGTACCTCCTCCCGCGCCTGCGCGGCTGGGGTGAGTCGATGTCGCGCCAGGCCGGTGGCCAGGCGGCGGGCGGCCAGGGCATGGGTTCGCGTGGTCCGGGTGAGACCAAGATCGAGCTCGACCGCCGGCGCATCAACCAGCGCATGGCCAAGCTCCGCCGCGAGATCAAGGAGATGAAGACCGGCCGTGACACCAAGCGGGCCGGCCGCAAGGCCAACGCCGTGCCGAGTGTGGCCATCGCCGGCTACACCAACGCCGGCAAGTCCTCGCTCCTGAACCGCCTCACCGGGGCGGGCGTGCTCGTCGAGAACCAGCTCTTCGCCACCCTCGACCCGACGGTCCGGCGCGCCGAGACGCCCGACGGCCGGCTCTACACTCTGGCCGACACGGTGGGCTTCGTGCGCCAGCTGCCGACCCAGCTCGTCGAGGCCTTCCGCTCGACGCTGGAGGAGGTCGCCGACGCCGACCTGGTGCTGCACGTCGTGGACGGGTCGCACCCTGACCCCGAGGGCCAGATCACTGCCGTGCGAGGCGTCCTCGCCGACGTCGACGCCGCCGGTGTCAAGGAGGTCATCGTCGTCAACAAGGCCGACGCGGCCGATCCCGAGGTGCTCGACCGGCTCCGCCGCCACGAGAAGCACTGCATCGTGGTCTCGGCCCGCACCGGCCGAGGCATCGCGGAGCTGCGCGACCTCATCGCCGACGAGCTGCCGCGCCCGACGATCGACGTCGACGTGCTGCTGCCCTACGAGCGCGGCGACCTCGTCAGCCGGCTCCACGACGAGGGCGAGGTCCTCGGAGCGGAGCACACCACCGACGGCACCCGCGTGCAGGCCCGGGTGCACCCCGACCTCGCCGCCGAGCTCACGGCCTACCCCGCCTGAGCCGTGCGTCAGCGGCGCATCCCGACCCGGTGTCGGGGTGCGCCGCTAGCGTTGCCGCCGTGCTGCCCGCGAACCTCTTCGAGACCACCACACCCCGGCTGAGGCTGCGCCGCCCGGTGCCGGCCGACCTGCCCTTTCACGTGGCGCTGCACACCGACGCGCGTCTCTACACCCATGCGCCGCAGGCGATGCACGGCGAGGCCGAGAACCGCGACGTCTTCGAGCGCTTCGTGCGCCACTGGGACGAGCACGGCTTCGGCTACTGGGTGGTCGAGGACCTGGCCACCGGTGAGCCGGTCGGCATGGCCGGGCTCCGGCACGCGGAGGGTTACCTCAACCTCTACTACCGCTTCAGGCACGAGGCGCAGGGCCGCGGCTACGCCCGGGAGGCCGCCCGCGAGGCGGTGGCGCTCGCCACCGAGTGGCTCCCGGGTGTGCCGGTGCGGGCCGTCGTGCGTCCCGGTCACCAGGCGTCGCTGCGCACCGCCGAGCGGGCCGGGCTGTTCCGCGCCGGCAGCATGCGGCACCCGGACGACCTGCCGGACGAAGAACCGTCCGTGGTGCTCGAGGCGCCCCGGATGCACCGGCTCTCCCACGTGCCCGAGGTGCCCGACCGCGACGAGGTGCTCGACCTGTGGTGCCGCGTCAACGACGCCGGTGGGGCTGTCGGCTTCCGCTCCGGTGCGACCCGCGACGAGGTCGACGACGCGCTGGCCCGCCACGAGGCCCAGCTGGCCGACGACCAAGCTGTGCTGGGCCAGCTGCGCGACCCGGCGGGCCGTCTCGTCGGGCTCGGCTGGTGGGTCGCCTCCCCGACGCCACTGCTCGCGCACGCACTGTGGCTCTACCGCGTGATGGTCGACCCCGCCCTGCAGGGGCGCAACCTCGGACGGCTGCTCATGGCCGGCCTGCACCGGGTGGCCCGCGAGACCGAGGGCATCGAGATGGTCACGCTCGACTACCGCAGCGGCACCGGGGTGGGCGGCTTCTACGCCCGCTGCGGCTACACCGAGGTCGGCCGGGTCCCCGGCGCGATCCGGGTCGCGCCGGGCGACGACCGCGACGACGTCATCATGACGCGGCGGCTCGACGGGAAGCCGCTCCAGCCGCACGGCGGCACCTGACCGCGCGGCCCGCGCCACGGCATACCCTTGCCCCATGCCTTCCCTCGACGACCTGCTGCACGCTGCCGTCCAGGGGGTCGGGGGAGTGGAGCGCCCCGGCCAGGTGCAGATGGCGCACGCCGTCGCCGACGCCATCGCCAAGGACGAGCACCTGCTCGTGCAGGCCGGCACGGGCACCGGCAAGTCGCTGGCCTACCTCATCCCGGCCGTGCAGCACGCCATGGAGGCCGGGAAGCCCGCCGTGGTGGCGACGGCGACTCTCGCCCTGCAGGCCCAGATCGTCGACCGCGACATGCCCCGGCTGGCCGACGCGCTGGCGCCGCTGCTCGGCCGGCGCCCGACCTACGGCCTGGTCAAGGGCCGGCGCAACTACCTGTGCGCCCACAAGCTCGAGGGCGGCTTCCCCGACGACGAGTCCGGTCTGTTCGACGTCGGCCAGGTCGACCAGCAGGCCAGCCGGCTCGGCGCCGAGGTGGTGCGCCTGCGCGAGTGGGCCGAGACCACCGAGTCCGGGGACCGCGACGAGCTCGTGCCCGGGGTCAGCGAGCGGGCCTGGCGGCAGGTGTCGGTGAGCGCCCACGAGTGCCTGGGCGGCAAGTGCCCGATGGTGGCCGAGTGCTTCGTCGAGCGCTCGCGCGAGGCCGCCAAGGAGGTCGACGTCGTCGTCACCAACCACTCGTTCATGGCGATCGACTCCTTCGAGGGCCGCCAGATGCTGCCCGAGCACAAGGTGCTCGTCGTCGACGAGGCCCACGAGCTGGTCGACCGGGTGACCTCGACGGTGACCGACGAGATCACCGCGAACCTGGTGATGGGCGCGGCCAAGCGCGCCTCCCGGCTCGCGGAGTCGACCGAGGCCGTCGACGACGCCGCGGTGTTCCTCCAGGGCGTGCTCGACGAGCTGCCGGAGGGCCGGCTGACCGCAGTGCCCGACGCCCTCGAGCTGGCGCTCTCCCGAGTGCGCGACACGGCGCGCCAGGTGCAGAGCGAGCTGAAGCCCAAGCCGGGGGAGGAGTCCGACGGCACCCGGCAGGTCGCGCGGGCGGCCATCGACGAGGTGTACGAGAACAGCGCCCGCATCCTGGAGCGGCGCGAGCTCGACGTCGTGTGGGTGAACCGCGACCCGCGACGCGGGACGGTGCTGCGGGTGGCGCCCATGAGCGTGGCGATGCTGTTGCGCGACAAGGTGTTCGGCGACCGCACCGTCGTGATGACCTCGGCCACCCTCGAGCTCGGCGGCACCTTCGACGCCGTCGCGGGCACGCTCGGCCTGCGCGGTGACGGCGCTCCCGACTGGCGCGGCCTCGACGTCGGCAGCCCGTTCGACTACCCCAAGCAGGCCATCGCCTACGTCGCCCAGCACCTGCCGCCACCGGGACGCGACGGCATCAGCGAGCAGACCCTCGACGAGATCGAGGCGCTCGTCCGCGCCGCCGGGGGCCGGGCGCTGGGGCTGTTCTCCTCGATGCGCGCCGCCCGCGACGCCACCGAGGCGATGCGCGAGCGCTTCGACGGCGACATCGGCTTCCTGTGCCAGGGTGAGGACCAGATCACCACGCTGGTGCGCCAGTTCGCGCGCGACCCGAAGACCTGCCTGTTCGGCACGCTCACCCTGTGGCAGGGCGTCGACGTGCCCGGCTCGGCCTGCCAGCTCGTCATCATCGACCGCATCCCGTTCCCGCGGCCCGACGACCCGCTGGCGTCGGCGCGCTCGCAGGCGATCGCGCGCATGGGCGGCAACGGCTTCATGGCCGTCTCGGCGACCCACGCCGCGCTGCGGCTCGCCCAGGGCGCGGGACGGCTGATCCGCCGGGCCGACGACCGCGGCGTCGTCGCCTTCCTCGACTCCCGCATGATGACGGCGCGGTATGCCGGGTTCCTCCAGCGCTCGCTGCCCCCCTTCTGGCCGACCACCGACCGCGAGCGGGTGCTCGGCGCGCTGCGCCGCCTCGACGAGACCGCGCCCGAACCGGTGACGGTGCACGAGCCCGCCCTGCGTGGGGTGACGGGCGCGGTGGCCGGCACGACGATGGGCGACGGCGCCGAGCACCCCCGCCCGGGGGCGGACCCGAGGCCTGTCGCGTCGGCACCGCCACCGGTTGCCTCCTCCCGCACCGCGGTCACCCAGGGCCACTCGTGGACGGCGGACGCCGACGAGGAGCTGCGCGACGGCGTGGAGCTGGGCCTGACGCTCGAGGAGCTCGCCGAGAGCCTCGAGCTGCCCGAGGACGTGGTCGCGGCCCGCCTGCGTGGCCTGGGCCTGGAGGCTTCCGGCGCCGCGCGGATGTCCTTCGACTGACTCCGCCCTCGGCATCGGCCTGTCACCACGGCGTGGCAGGCTGTGCGCCGTGACCACCACCCCCCAGCGCACCGTCCCGCCGCTGGTCCTGATCACCGGGCCAGAGGGCATCCTCGCCGAGCGCGCGCTGAGCTCGATCCTCAGCGAGGTGAGGGTCACCGTCCCCGACATCGAGGTGGTCCGCCTCGAGGCGGCCGGCTATGAGCCGGGGTCCCTGGTCGTGCACACCAGCCCGTCGCTGTTCGGCGGCGAGAAGGCGGTCGTCGTGCAGGACCTCGACGAGGCGTCCGACGAGCTGCAGTCCGACCTGCTGGCCTTCCTCGCCGCCCCCGAGCCCGACATCACCCTCGTGGTCACCCACAAGTCCGGCCAGCGCGGCAAGAAGGTGCTCGACACCCTGAAGAAGGGTGGGGCCCGCGTCATCGACTGCCCCGCCGTCAAGTCCGACCGCGACAAGAGCGACTTCGCCGCCAACGAGTTCCGTGCGGCCCGCCGGCGCGCGACGCCGGACGCGGTGCGAGCCCTCATCGAGGCGGTCGGCAAGGACTTGCGCGAGCTGTCCGCCGCCTGCCAGCAGCTGATCTCCGACACCACCGGCGTCATCGACGAGGCGCTCGTGGAGAAGTACCACGGGGGCAAGGTCGAGGCCACCGGCTTCCGGGTCGCCGACGCCGCGGTCGCCGGCAACACGGGGGAGGCGCTGCGCCTGCTGCGACACGCCATCGCCACCGGCGTCGACCCGGTGCCGATCGTGGCCGTCCTGGCCCAGCAGCTGCGCCAGCTGGTCCGGGTCGGGCACGCGGGCCGGGGCCGCTCGGCCGACGTCGCCCGCGACCTCGGCATGGCCCCCTGGCAGGTCGACAAGGCCCGGCGCGCCCTCAGCGGCTGGGACGCCGAGGCGCTCGGGCGGTCGATCCAGGCGGTCGCCGCCGCCGACTTCGAGGTCAAGGGTGGTGGGCGTGACCCCGTGTATGCCGTGGAGCGCGCGATCCTGACCATCACCCGGGAGCGGCAGGGCGGCCCCCGACGGTGAGGGTCACGCGGCACCCGCGTTTTGTGCCCCGGCCTGCGCCGCTGGTAGATTTGGCCCTCGCGTGCGCGCCTAGGTCGTGCGCGCATGCAGCACCACCCAGCGCGGTTCAACCACGGGTGCCCCACGCCCGGTCCCGAGCCGCGTCTGCCGCCCTCTAACGGCAACCAACCGACCAACCAGAAAGAACCACTGTGGCAAACATCAAGTCCCAGCTGAAGCGGATCAAGACCAACCGCGTGGCGACCGAGCGCAACAAGGCCGTCAAGAGCGAGCTCAAGACCTGGATCCGCAAGTTCCGCGAGGCCGCCGCGGCGGGCGACGCTGACAAGGCGAAGGACGCGCTCAAGGTCGCCTCGACCAAGCTCGACAAGGCCGTGAGCAAGGGCGTCATCCACAAGAACCAGGCCGCCAACAAGAAGTCGGCCATGGCGAAGAAGGCCGCCTCCCTCTGACGAGAGGCGCCACCTGAACCATCGACAGGGCCCGTCACCGCATCGCGGTGACGGGCCCTGTCGCATGCCTACCTCCTGGCAGCGGGGGTTCGGTGGGCGGCCCGCACCGCCGCAGCCACCTGCTCGAAGCGGGCCCGGTCGAGGATCGCCCCCTCGCGGCGCACGGTGCGCGGGTGGATGCGGATGATGCGGTCGACGCGCACCGTGCTCTGTCGCTGCGACCGGTCCCAAGGGCCGGTCCCGATCTCGACCCACCGTGGAGCGCGAGGCGCCTTGCGGCCGGGGTCTGGTCGACGGTTCTGGCTCGTGAGCATCAGACCGAGCAGCCACCTGCCGTCGCGCCCGATGAGCAGCACGGGCCGGTCCTTGCCACGGCGGTGGTCCTCCTCGAAGGGCACATGTGCCCACACGACCTCGCCCGGGTCGGGTCGCCCGTCAGTCCGCGGCGCGTAGGCCACCTCCGGCGTGTCCGTGAAGTCCCCCGGGTAGGAGGGCGGTAGACCCAGGGCCCGTCGCAGGCCATCCAGCACGAGGACGGCAAGCCGGCCCCCCAACCTCTTCTCAGCCATGCGCGGAACCCTATTGGCGAGGCTGACCGGATCGGGGCAGGCCCGAGGCCGTGTCCGTGTCAGTGGCGGCCACGCACCGCCGCAGCGACCTCGGCGAACCGCCGGCTCGACAGCACCGCGCCCTCTCGACGTACTCGCGCCGGGTCGACGCGCAGGACGCGGTCGACGCGGGCCTCGCTCGGCCGGCCCTGCCGGTCCCACGGCCCGGAGCCGATGTCGACCCAGTGGCGACCCCAGCGGGCCTCCTGGGCTGCGTCGCGGTCGTGGTCCCGGCTGGTCAGCATGAGGGCGAGCAGCCAGTCGCCGTCGTGGCCGATGACCAGCACGGGCCGGTCCTTGCCCCTGCTGTGGTCCTCCTCGAACGGCACCCAGGTCCAGACGACCTCGCCGGGGTCGGGGTCGCCGTCGTGGGCGGGGGCGTAGGTCATGTCGGGCACGCCCTCGAAGTCTCCGGGGTAGGCGCCGGGCGTCGCAGCTCGACCGGCGGGGGCCGTCGTGCGTGTACGCAGCCACCCGCGGGCGCCGTCGTGGGCGGCCCTGCCGAGCAGGCGGGCGAGCTGTTGTCCCAGACGTGATCGCGCCATGGCGGGCACGCTACCTGCCCGCCGGCCGCGGGGCGCTCGGGCCCAGCCGCGGAGGTGCTCAGGCCCAGCCGCGGAGGTACTCAGGCCCAGCCGCGCCGCCTGAGCAGCAGCGTCAGGAACGTGTGCGCGGTGAAGCGCTGGTGGGCGCGCAGGACTGCGAGGGCGGCGGTGGAGTCGTCACCTCGCGACGTGGCCACCATGAGGCCGGTGATCGCGGCCAGGAAGGCATCGACGTCGTCGGCGTCCACGCCCTCCAGCAGCGGTGATCCCAGCCACGTCTCGACGTCGAGGCCGTGGTGGGCAATCAGGGGCCACAACCCGACGAAGTCCACCCAGGCCGGCCCGCGGGAGACCCAGTTCCAGTCGACCATGCGTGCCCTGCCGCCGCGGTCGAGCAGCAGGTTGTCGGACCGGAGGTCGCCGTGCACGACCCGGTCGCCCACCAGGGCGGTGGCGGCGTTCCCCGCTAGCAGGGCCAGGTCGGCCCGGCGCGCCCGCGCCAGCGGCGGCAGCCAGCCCGGCCACGGGTCCGTGCCGTCGGCGAGGTCCCGCAGGGGCCAGCAGCGCGGTGGGGTCGGAGCCGAGGTTGTCGGCCAGCCGGTCGTCGGTGAGCTGCGCGACCACGTCGGGGGCCACCGCGGCCGCCGTGAGGCACGCCTCGTGGACGGCGTCGGCGGCGGCCGGGGTCCACGGCATACCGGGCATGTCCCCGTCGAGCGCCTCCATGACGATCAGACGCCAGGCGCCCACCCCGGCCGAGCCGAGCAGGCGGGGAGCGTTGGCTCGGCCGTCGAGGCGCCCCAGGATCGTCGACTCGCGCTCGATGGCCACGCGGGCGTGCAGCGCCGACGGGTCCGCAGCCTTCGCGAAGACCGCCCGGCCGTCCGTGAGGACGAGCCGGCCGGCATACGCGCCGGTGAAGCCGCTCGTCACCGGCGGTTCGGCCACCGCAACGGCGCCGCCGGCCAGCGCGGCGAGGCGCTCGCGCACCGCGTGCGGCAGGTCGCAGAAGGCGGGCCGGGTCGCCGTGCGGCGGTAGTCGAGCTCCGACGGCGCGGTGCGGTGGGGGGTGGGCAAGGTGGGTCGTTCTGGGCCATCGGCGCCGGCCGGGGACAGCGATTTTGAGAAGGTAAGCCTTGCCTAATATCGTGACGCCATGCCTTCCCCCTTCTCCTTCTCCCGCGCGGCGGGCCGTCGTGCCACCGCGGTCGCCAGCGCCGCCCTCCTGGCCCTCGGGCTGACCGCCTGCGGCCAGGACGGCGAGGAGCCGCTGTCCGACGACGCGCTGGTGATCTACTCCGGCCGCAACGAGAACCTCGTCGCCCCGGTGCTGGAGAAGCTCAAGGACGCCACCGGCGCCGTCGTGCAGGTGCGCTACGGCAGCTCCAGCGAGCTCGCCGCGCAGCTCCTCGAGGAGGGCGAGAACACCAAGGCCGACCTGTTCTTCTCGCAGGACGCAGGCGCCCTCGGCGCGCTCGGCAAGAACGACCGGCTCGAGACGCTCGACGCCGCCACGACGGGCACGGTGTTCGACGGCTTCGCCGACCCGAACAACCACTGGGTCGCCACCTCCGCACGGGCCCGGGTCATCGCCTACAACCCGGCGCAGGCTCCCGAGGTCACCGACATGACGACCGTCGACGCCGTGCTCGACCCGAAGTACAAGGGCAAGATCGGCTACGCGCCCACCAACGCCTCCTTCCAGTCCTTCGTCACGGCGCTGCGGGTCGCCAAGGGCGAGGACGGCGCGAAGAAGTGGCTGGAGGACTTCAAGGCCAACGAGCCCAAGGCCTACGACAACAACATCCTCGTGCTCGACGCCGTCGACTCCGGACAGGTCGGGCTCGGCCTCATCAACCACTACTACTGGTACGAGCGGGTGGCCGAGAAGGGCCCCGACGCCGTGAAGGCCAGGATCCACTTCCTGAACTCGGACGACCCCGGTGCGCTCGTCAACGTCGCCGGGGTCGGGATCCTCAAGGGCACCAACCAGAAGACTGCCGCCACCAAGGCCGTCGACTACCTGCTCTCCAAGGACGGCCAGCAGTACTTCGCCGACGAGACGGCCGAGTACCCGGTGGTGGCCGGTGTCGAGTCCACGAAGCACGACATCCCGCCGCTGTCGGAGCTCAAGCGCAGCAGCGTCGACCTGAACTCGCTCGACTCCCTCGAGCAGACCCTCGCCCTGCTCGACGAGGTGGGGCTCACCTGAGCGCCGACCTGCTGACCGAACGGGCCCCCGACCCGTTGGCGCGGACGGGGGTCCGCTCGGGCGTGCGCGGGCGGCGGGCGCCCTGGATGCTGCTGGCCCCGGGCCTCGTCACCGCGCTGGTGGCGCTGCTGCCGATCGGCTACCTGCTGGTGCGTGCCGGCGAGGCCGGTCTCGAGCGGGTCTGGGACATCGTGGTCCGGGAGCGGACCCTGACCCTGGTGCTGCGCAGCCTCGCCCTGGCCGGCACGGTCACTGCGCTCAGCCTCGCCGTCGGGGTCGGCCTGGCGATCCTGGCCACCCGCACCAACCTGCCGGGACGCCGCCTCCTGGCCGTGACGGCCGCCCTGCCACTGGCGATCCCCAGCTACGTCGCGGCCTTCGCCTGGATCTCTGCCTTCCCCTCGGTCAGCGGCTTCGGCGGCACAGTGCTGGTGCTCACCGCGTGCTGCTACCCCTACGTCTACCTGCCCGTCGCGGCCGCGATGCGCCGCATCGACCCGTCCGTGGAGGAGGTGGCCCGCTCGCTCGGCCGCTCGCCGTGGAACACCTTCTGGTCGGTGACGGCGCGGCAGCTGCGCCCCGCCGCGGCCTCCGGAGCGCTGCTCGTCG
This sequence comes from Knoellia sp. 3-2P3, assembly GCF_029223115.1. Taxonomy (NCBI): domain Bacteria; kingdom Bacillati; phylum Actinomycetota; class Actinomycetes; order Micrococcales; family Intrasporangiaceae; genus Knoellia; species Knoellia sp. 3-2P3. The sequence continues at coordinate 68,631 of NZ_JARGZE010000003.1, read as the reverse complement.
CGCTCTACGCGCTCAGCGACTTCGGGGCCCCGTCGCTGCTGCGCTTCGACGCGTTCACCCGCGTCATCCACGCGTCCTACCGCTCGAGCTTCGACCGCACCCCCGCCGCCGTGCTGTCCCTCCTCCTGGTCATCATCACCGTCGCCATCACCGTGGCGGAGGCGCGGACCCGGCGTGGCACCGAGCACGCGCGCGTCGGCGGGGGAGTGTCGCGCCGCCCGCACGTCGTCGGGCTGGGTCGCCTGCGCTGGCCGGCCGCCGCCCTCGCCGGGGTGGTCGTCGCGGTCGCGCTCGTCTTCCCCATCGCGTCGCTCCTCTACTGGTTCGCCACCGGCCTGTCGGCCGGCGTCGACGTACCCGACCTGGTGGCGAGCGCGCTCAACACCTTCTGGTTCGCCCTGCTCGGCGCGGTGTTCTGCACCGCCCTGGCGATCCCCGTCGGCGTCCTGGCGGCGCGCCACCGCGGCCGCAGCACCGCCCTCATCGAGCACGCCTCCTTCGCCGGCCACGCGCTGCCGGGCATCGTGGTCGCGCTCGCCCTCGTGTTCTTCGGGGCGCGGGTGGCCCAGCCCATCTACCAGCGCACCCCGCTGCTCGTGCTCGCGTATGCCGTGCTGTTCGTCCCCGCGGCCATCGGGGCCGTGCGGTCGGCGGTGGCGATGAGCCCGGTGCGCACCGAGGAGGCGGCCCGCAGCCTGGGCAGCACGCCGTGGCAGGTCCTGCGGCGGGTGACCCTGCCGCTGGCGGCACCGGGCATCGGCGCGGGCGCCGCCCTCGTGCTGCTCACCTGCATGAAGGAGCTGCCGGCCACGCTGCTGCTGCGGCCCACCGGCGCCGACACCCTGGCCACCAGCCTCTGGACCGAGACCGGCGTGGCCGCCTACGGCGCGGCGGCACCCTACGGGCTGGCTCTCGTCGTGCTCGCGGTGCTGCCTACGCTTGCCCTCATGAGATCGCAGCGCGTCGGAGAGGCGGACGTGTCATGAGCGCGCTGACCATCCGTGACCTGCACGCCTCGTTCGGCGACACCACCGTCCTGCGGGGGGTCGACCTCGACGTGCCGGAGGGCACCCTCACCGCGGTGCTCGGCCCCTCGGGCTGTGGCAAGACGACCCTGCTGCGGGCCGTGGCCGGCTTCGTCCGGCCCGACTCCGGCACCGTGATGGTCGACAACCAGGTGCTCTTCGGCCCGGGCACCGACGTGCCGCCCGAGCGCCGAGGCGTCTCGCTCGTGCCCCAGGAGGGCTCGCTCTTCCCGCACCTCGACGTCGCCGGCAACGTCGCCTTCGGCCTGGCACGCGACCAGCGACGCGGCAGCAGGCGCGTCGCCGAGGTGCTCGAGCTCGTCGGCCTGGCCGGCTACGCCAAGCGCCGGCCCGACGAGCTGTCCGGCGGCCAGCAGCAGCGGGTCGCCCTGGCCCGGGCCCTCGCCCCGAACCCGCGGCTGGTCCTGCTCGACGAGCCGTTCTCCGCGCTCGACGCCGGGCTGCGCGGGTCCGTCCGTGCCGACGTGCGCACCGCGCTGTCGGCGACCGGCGCCACGGCCGTGCTGGTCACCCACGACCAGGACGAGGCGCTCTCGATGGCCGACACCGTCGCCGTGATGGACGACGGCGTGGTGCGCATGCACGCCTCGCCCGAGCAGGTCTACACCGGCCCGGTCGACCTCGGGGTCGCCCGGTTCGTCGGCCAGCTCGTCGAGCTGCCCGCGCGGCTCGAGGGCACGGCGGCGCACACGGTGCTCGGTGACGTCGTCGCGGTGCCGGCCGAACGGCATGCGGCAGCCACCGGCTCGTCCGGAGTGCTGGCGCTGCGCCCCGAGCAGCTGCGGCTGCACCGCGGCGACACCGGTGCGGGGGTGCCCGCGCAGGTCGAGACGGTCTCGTTCCACGGGCACGACGCCACCGTCGCCGTGCTGCTCGAGGAGTCCGCGGGGGTGCGGCTGCTGGTGCGCACCACCGGGCCCGCGGCCACTGTCGGTGACCGGGTCCGCGTCACCGTCGAGGGCCCCGGGCTGTTCTTCGCGGACCGCGCGTGAGCGCGCACCCCCGACTGGCCCTGCTCGCGCTGGCCACCGGTGGCTTCGCCATCGGCACCACCGAGTTCGTCACCATGGGTCTGCTGCCCGAGGTGGCCGCGGGCGTGGGCATCGACATCCCGACCGCCGGTCACGTCGTCTCCGCCTATGCCGCGGGCGTGGTCGTCGGGGCGCCGCTGCTGGCGGCGCTGGGCGCGAAGCTGCCCCGCAAGCACCTGCTGCTCTGGCTCATGATGGCCTTCGCGGTGGCCCACGTCGCCTCGGCCCTCGCGACGACCTACCCCACCCTCATGGCGGCCCGCTTCGCCGCCGGGCTGCCGCACGGCGCCTACTTCGGCATCGCCTCCCTCGTCGCGGCGTCGCTGGTGCCCCTGCACAAGCGCACCTGGGCGGTGGCGATGGTGCTGACCGGTCTGACGGTGGCCAACATCGTGGGCGTCCCGCTGACCACCAAGCTCGGCCAGGACCTCGGCTGGCAGTGGCCGTATGCCGCGGTCGGCGTCATCGCGCTTCTCACCGTGCTCGCGGTGTGGCGCTGGGTGCCCTTCACGGCGGTCACCGGCGAGGAGTCGGTACGGGCCGAGCTGCGCGCCCTCCACAAGCCGCAGGTCTGGCTCGCGCTCGGCATCGGCACCGTCGGCTTCGGCGGCATGTTCGCCACCTACGCCTACATCTCGCCGACCATGACCGAGCTCGCCGGGCTGCCGGTCGCGGCCATCCCGGTGGTGCTGGCGGTCTACGGCGTGGGCATGACGGTCGGCACGATGCTGTCGGGCCGGGTCGCTCGTCGCGGGCTCATGCGGGGCATCGTCGTCACGCTCGGCCTCATCGCGGTGATGCTGACGGTCTTCGGTTTCGCGGCCCGCCAGCCGGTGCTCGCGGTCCCCATGGTGTTCCTGCTCGGCCTGCTTCCGAGCATCCTCGTGCCGATGCTGCAGACCCGGCTCATGGACGTCGCCCACGAGGGCCAGTCGCTGGCCGCCGCGCTCAACCACTCGAGCCTCAACATCGCCAACGCCCTCGGAGCCTGGCTCGGCTCGGTCGTGCTCGCTGGCGGGCTCGGCTACGAGTGGCCCTCCCGGGTGGGCGCTGCCCTCGCCGTGCTCGGCGTCGGCCTGGCGGTCGTCTCGGGGCTGGCCCAGCGCCGCGAGACCCGGGCGGCAACCGCGCAGGCGCCCGACGCGCTGGCCTCCGTGGCCCGCGGGTGAACACCGCGTGAACCCTCCCGCCGATCCCGTCACCCGCACGCAACCCGCCTCGTTGAGGCTGCGTGACCATGATCGAACGACGGACCTTCCTCGCCGGCTCGGCGGCGGCCGCGGGCACCCTCGGTGCCGGCGGCGCGCTCGCCCAGGCCGCGACAGCCGCCCCGACCACCCGCAGCACGACCGCCGGCAGCTCCACCGGCGCTGACGCCACCCCCGTCTTCCGCCACGGGGTCGCGTCCGGTGACCCGCTTCCCGACGCCGTGGTGCTGTGGACCCGCGTGACCCCCACCTCCGACGCCCTGCCGGGCTCGGGTGCCGGCCCGCGGGTCGCCGTCGGCTGGCAGGTGGCCACCGACCCCGAGTTCCGCCGGGTCGTCGCGCAGGGCTCGACGGCGACCGGCCCGGAGCGCGACCACACCGTCAAGGTCGACGCCCGGGGGTTGGCCCCCGCGACCGACCACTGGTACCGCTTCACGCTCGACGGCGCGACCTCACCGGTCGGCCGCACCCGCACCGCACCGGCGCCCACCGCCACGCCCGAACGGCTCCGCCTCGCCCTGGTCTCGTGCTCCAACTGGGAGGCGGGCTACTTCTCGGCCTATCGCCACCTCGCGGCCCGCGGCGACCTCGACGCGGTGCTGCACATGGGTGACTACCTCTACGAGTACGGCACGGGCGAGTACGCGAACGGCCAGTCCAACCGCGTCGTCCGCGCCCACGAGCCGGCCCACGAGATGGTGTCGCTGGCCGACTACCGCCAGCGCCACGCGCAGTACAAGACCGACCCCGACCTTCAGGCCCTGCACGCGGCCGTGCCGTGGGTCACCACCTGGGACGACCACGAGAGCGCCAACGACGCCTGGTCCGGTGGTGCCGAGAACCACCAGCCCGACGAGGGCGACTGGGCCACCCGCAAAGCCGTGGCGCGCACGGCCTACGACGAGTGGATGCCGGTCCGGCTGTCCGGCACGGCTGTGGCCGGCGACGGCGTGCAGGTCTACCGCCACCTGCAGTTCGGCCGGCTCGCCGACCTGACGATGCTCGACCTGCGCAGCTACCGCAGCCAGCAGGCCGCCACCACCGACCCGGGCTCCACGGGCGACCCGTCCCGGACCATCACCGGCGACGCACAGATGCAGTTCCTCAAGGACCGCCTCGCCGAGGGCGACGCCACCTGGAAGCTCGTCGGCAACCCGGTGATGGTCAGCCCCGTCCTCTTCCCGCCGCTCGACCAGCACGTCGCCGGGCCGATCGCCGACCTGACCGGCATCCTTCCCCGCGACGGCGCGCCCTACAACGTCGACCAGTGGGACGGCTACACCGCCGACCGCCGCGAGCTCGTCGACTTCCTCGCCGACCGCGGCATCGCCAACACCCTCTTCCTGACCGGCGACATCCACTCGGCCTGGGCCTGCGAGCTGCCGGTCGACCCGGGCACCTACCCGCTCAGCCGCACGGTCGGCGTCGAGCTGGTCGCCACCTCGGTGACGTCCAACAACCTCGACGACCTCACCGGGTCGCCGCCGCGCACCAGCTCGCTGGCCGTCGAGGACGCGATCAGGGCCAGCAACCGCCACGTGAAGCACCTCGACTTCGACAGCCACGGCTACTCCGTGCTCACGATCACCCCCCAGGAGACCCAGATGGACTGGTACGTCACCAGCGACCGCGCCGACCAGGCGGCCACCTCGACGTGGTCGACGGGCTGGAAGGTGGCCGTCGGCAGTAACAAGCTCACCGCAGCGACGGGGGAGGCGCGATGACCCCGACGACCGGTATGCCGCACGGTGGCGCCACGTCGCGCCGCACCTTCCTGCGCGCCGCCGGTGCCCTCGGCGGCGTCGTGGTGCTCTCGGCGGCCGCCGGCGCGCCCCTCGCCGCCGCGGCGGCGGGCGCCCGCACCCGTGTCTACGTGCTCGTCACGGACGGCTGCCGTCCCGACGAGGTGACCCCCGACCTGACGCCGAACCTGCACGCGTTGCGCCAGGCCGGCACGTGGTACCCGAACGCCCGCTCGCTGCCGGTGATGGAGACCATCCCCAACCACGTGATGATGATGACCGGCGTGCGCCCCGACCGCAGCGGCGTGCCGGCCAACGCGGTCTTCGACCGGAGCGAGGGCGCCGAGCGCACCCTGGACCGGTCGAGCGACCTGCGCTTCCCGACGCTCCTCGAGCGGCTGAACGCCGCCGGCTACCGCACCGGCACCGTGCTGTCGAAGTCGTACCTCTACGGGATCTTCGGGACCCGCGCGACCTACCGCTGGGAGCCCTCGCCGCTGGTGCCCGTCACCAACCACGCGCCGGACGCCTTCACCACGGACGCCCTCATCTCGATGGTCGACAGCGTCGACCCCGACCTCGTGTTCACCAACCTCGGTGACATCGACCGGGTCGGACACTCCGACCTCACGGGCTCGACGACGCTGGCCGCGGCCCGGACCGCCGCGCTGGCCTCCACCGACCAGCAGGTCGGCCGGTTCGTCCAGCACCTGAAGGACACCGGCCGGTGGGAGAGCTCGGTGCTCGTCGTGCTCGCGGACCACTCGATGGACTGGTCGGTGCCGACTCGCGTCGTGTCGCTCGCCCCGGCGCTCGAGGCCGACCCGCTGCTCACCGGCCGCGTGCAGGTCGCGCAGAACGGCGGCGCCGACCTCCTCTACTGGACCGGCGCCGAGGCCGACCGCGCCGCGGCGGTGACCCGGATGCGCGAGGTCGCCGGGGGAGTGGCCGGCGTGCTGTCGACCCACGTGCCGTCCGACCTGCGGCTCGGCCCCGAGGCCGGTGACGTCGTCGCCTACTGCAGGGCGGGCTGGCGGTTCAGTGACCCCGCGGTGTACTCCAACCCCATCCCCGGCAACCACGGGCACCCCGCCACCGAGCCGATCCCGTTCTTCCTCGCGGGCGGGTCGCGACGGATCGCGTTCGGCGAGGTGCGCACCGACGTGGCGCACACCCTCGACGTCGCCCCGACGGTTGGGGCGCTCTTCGGCCTGTCTGCCCCCTCCGGCGGCTACGACGGCACCTCGCGCCTCTGACCCCTCGCCTCTGACCTCTCGCGGTTCGGGGTATCGACGTGTGCCATGGCGCGCACCGATACCCCGAACCGCGAGCGGTGCGTCACCGGCATACGGCTGCGCATGGGAGGATGGGTCGATCCGCCCCCGACTCGCCGAAGAGGTCTGAAGAACCCGTGTCACCCATGGCCCGCACCGCGCTGCAGCCGCACGCAACGCCGCCGGAGCTGATCCGGAACTTCTGCATCATCGCCCACATCGACCACGGCAAGTCGACCCTCGCCGACCGGATGCTCCAGATCACCGGCGTGGTCGACGAGCGGGCCATGCGCGCGCAGTACCTCGACCGGATGGACATCGAGCGCGAGCGCGGCATCACCATCAAGTCCCAGGCCGTGCGCATGCCGTGGGAGCTCGACGGCACGACCTACGCGCTGAACATGATCGACACCCCCGGGCACGTCGACTTCACCTACGAGGTGTCCCGCTCCCTCGCCGCGTGCGAGGGCGCCGTGCTGCTCGTCGACGCCGCGCAGGGCATCGAGGCCCAGACCCTGGCCAACCTCTACCTGGCCATGGAGAACGAGCTCACGATCATCCCGGTGCTCAACAAGATCGACCTCCCCGCGGCGCAGCCGGAGAAGTTCGCCGAGGAGCTCGCCGGCCTCATCGGCTGCGAGCCGGAGGACTGCCTGCAGGTGTCGGGGAAGACCGGGTTCGGGGTCGAGCCGCTGCTCGACCAGATCGTCAAGCAGTTCCCCTCGCCGGTGGGCGATGCCGACGCGCCGGCCCGCGCCATGATCTTCGACTCCGTCTACGACACCTACCGCGGTGTGGTGACCTACGTCCGGGTGATCGACGGCAACCTCAACCCGCGCGAGCGGATCCAGATGATGTCGACGAGGGCCACGCACGAGCTGCTCGAGATCGGCGTCATCTCACCCGAGCCGGTGCCGTCCAAGGGCCTCGGCGTCGGCGAGGTCGGCTACCTCATCACCGGCGTGAAGGACGTGCGCCAGTCCCGTGTCGGTGACACCGTCACCAACGCCGCCAAGCCGGCCAAGGAGGCACTCGGCGGCTACCGCGACCCCAAGCCGATGGTGTTCTCCGGGCTGTACCCGATCGACGGCTCGGACTACCCCGACCTGCGCGACGCCCTCGACAAGCTCAAGCTCAACGACGCGGCGCTGGTCTACGAGCCGGAGACGTCCGCGGCCCTCGGCTTCGGCTTCCGCATCGGGTTCCTCGGCATGCTCCACCTCGAGATCGTCCGTGAGCGGCTCGAGCGCGAGTTCGACCTCGACCTCATCTCGACGCTGCCCAACGTCGTCTACGACGTGACGATGGACGACGGCAAGACCCTGGTCGTCACCAACCCGAGCGAGTTCCCGTACGGGAAGATCTCCGAGGTGCGCGAGCCGGTGGTGCGGGCGACCATCCTCGCGCCGAGCGAGTTCATCGGCGCCATCATGGAGCTATGCCAGCAGAAGCGGGGGAGCCTGCGCGGCATGGACTACCTGTCCGAGGACCGCGTCGAGATGCGCTACACGCTGCCGCTCGCCGAGATCGTCTTCGACTTCTTCGACCAGCTCAAGTCGCGCACCCGCGGCTACGCCTCGCTCGACTACGAGCCTGACGGCGACCAGGTCGCCGACCTCGTCAAGGTCGACATCCTGCTCCAGGGCGAGACCGTCGACGCGTTCAGCGCGATCGTGCACAAGGACAAGGCCTACGCCTACGGCGTGATGATGGCCAGCAAGCTCAAGGACCTCATCCCGCGCCAGCAGTTCGAGGTGCCGATCCAGGCCGCCATCGGGGCGCGCATCATCGCCCGCGAGAACATCCGCGCCATCCGCAAGGACGTGCTCGCCAAGTGCTACGGCGGCGACATCAGCCGCAAGCGCAAGCTGCTCGAGAAGCAGAAGGCCGGCAAGAAGCGGATGAAGAACATCGGCACCGTCGAGGTCCCGCCGGAGGCCTTCATCGCGGCGCTGTCGTCCGACAGCAGCGCAGCCGACAAGAAGAAGTAACCAGCCCGGTATGCCGCGTGCAGGCGGCCGCTGGCGCGCTCGCCTGCGCGTGCGGCTCGCCGAGATGGGGCTCCGCCCCACGACACGCCGACGCGGAGTGTGACTGAGGTCCATCTCGGCGAAAGCACGTCCTGGGTTACCGGCGGGTAATATCGCCGCCATGGTGGACACCTACGCGCTCTACCGGCGCCTCACGGCATACCCCCAGGGCAAGCGGCTCTTCTCCCTGGTCTTCGAGCAGGCCGCGCCCTACTTCCGCACCTCCCGGCCCCGCTTCGTGGAGCTGCGACCGAACTACGCCGAGCTGACGGTCGCCAAGCGGCGCCGGGTGCAGAACCACATCGGCACCGTGCACGTCATCGCCATCTGCAACGGCCTCGAGGCCGCGATGGGAGCCCTTGCCGAGGCGACCATCCCGCCGGGGCGGCGGTGGATCCCCAAGGGCATGAGCGTCGACTACACCGCCAAGGCCACCAGCGACATCCGCTGCATCGCCGAGACCGACCCGCAGGACTGGGCCGCTGGCCGGGTGGAGGTGCCGGTGCGGGTGCGCGGGGTGCGGGAGGACGGAACTGCGGTGGTGCAGGGCGTGATCCGGCTGCACATCTCGGACCGGCCGGCGAGCTAGCCCACCAGGCTGGAACGCAGCCCGGCCACCTGCTCCTCGGTCCAGCCCTGCTCGACCAGCCAGCCGGCGGCGCCGCCGTGCCGCTCGTCGAGCACCGTGAGGATGCGCGCCATCGTCTCGGGCCTGGGCAGGTGGTCCTCGAGCGGTCGGTCGCGGAGGTTGTCGGCGTAGGCGGGTCGGGCGCTCAGGCGCTCGATGATGCGCTCGATGCGCTCGGCGGTGGCGACGTAGTCGGCGACGATCTCCTCGTCGGGGACACCGGCCACCGCGAGCGCCAGGCCCACGACCGTGCCGGTGCGGTCCTTGCCGGCCGCGCAGTGGACGACGGTTGCCCCGTGGGCCGTGGCGACGACCTCGAGGGCCGCAGCCACGGAGTCCGGGCGGTCGGCGAGGTAGCCCAGGTAGTGGCTCGCCCAGTAGTCGTCGTCGTGGCTGGCCAGGCGCTCACGCACGCCGTCCTTCTGCCACGGCAGCACGAGCGCGTCCTCGACGGTGACCTCGACCTCGTCGTCGCGGAAGAGCGAGTGACGGTGGTGGGTCAGGGGTGTGCGGGTCAGCGGTCCGGGGCCCTCGGTGTGGTACTCCACGTTGCTGCGCAGGTCGACGATGTCGGTGACCCCGAAGTCGTCGATGAGCCGCCGGACGTCGCGCTCGGTCAGGTCCTGGAGGTTGTCGGAGCGGAGCAGGCGGCCGGTGCGCACGGTGCGCCCGTCCATGGTGGGCAGACCCCCGACATCCCGCATGTTGACGACGCCGTCGAGGTCCACCCAGCCGATGCTCACGTCCAGACCTTACGTGGAGGTGCCGCCAACCACCTGCCCGGCTCCCGCGTCGCCGGCGGCGCGCCAGACGGCGTCGGCCACGACGAGGTCGCTCAGGCCGTTGCCGAGGTTCTGGCACACGACGCGGCCGGTGGGCCTGTCCCGCGGGTTCGCTGCGAGCAGCGCACCGGTCCACGTCGTGGGCGACGGGTAGTCGCCCAGCTTCCGCTGGCTCCGCACGGCCTCGAACTGCACGACGTCGTCGGCCGCGAGAAGGGCGGTCGCCGCGAGGGCCGGGCCGACCGAGCTGGCGTAGTCGAGGGGGAGCAGCAGGGCGTCGTCGCGCACCCACTCCGGGTGCAGCTCGGCGCCGGTGAGCCCGATCGAGAGGGCGGTCACGACGACGGCGGCTCCCCGCACGGCCCCGGCCGGCTCGGGCGCCCTCCGCAGCCGCACGGAGGGGGTCTCCTCGGCCGCCCACGCCGTCAGCGCGTCGAGGGCCTCCGTCCGTCGGGCCCACACCACCACGTCGTGCCACCCGAGGGCCTCGAGCACGCGCAGGTGCGAGCGGGCCTGCACCCCGGCGCCGGTGATGGCCACGTGGCCGGGCCGTGGCGGCGCCAGGTGGCGCACGCAGGCCCCGCTGACGGCGGCGGTGCGGGCAGCGGTCAGCTCGGCGGCCGGCATGAGGCACACCGGCAGACCGGTCTCGCCGTCGTTGACGACCATGACGCCGGACGCCGTCGGCAGCCCGCGGGCCGGGTTGTCGGGGAAGATGCTGATCCACTTGCAGCCCAGCAGCCCTCGCTCCGGCCAGGCGGCGGGCATCGCGTTGGCGAAGCTGCCGGGCAGGGTGTGCACGGCCGGCTTGGGCGGCGCCTCGGCCCGGCCGTCGGCCAGGGCGGTGAGCGCGGCGGCGGCGAGCTCGACGCACTCCGCCGGAGGCGGCAGCAGCCGGCGGACGTCGTCATCGGTCAGGACCAGCACGGGCGCCAACCTACCGGCGCCCTCCTCGCCCCCGCCCGCCGTGGCCGGAGCACCACGCCCTGTTCGAATGACCACGATGCGGCTGAGAGAATGGACCCATGCCGAGCACGCTGCCCGAGGGCGACCCCGCGCCGCCCGACGGACGCCTCCCGGCGTCGGCCCTGACCACCCTGCCGGCCCGCCCCTTCGGCATCTACCTGCACGTGCCGTTCTGCACGGTGCGCTGCGGCTACTGCGACTTCAACACCTACACACTGACCGAGCTCGGGGCCGACGGCGCCAGCGTCGACACGTTCGCCGACGCGGCGCTGCGCGAGCTGCGGTTCGCCGGTGGCGTGCTCGAGGGGGCCCCGCCCGTGGAGACGGTGTTCGTCGGTGGAGGGACGCCGACCATGCTCGCCGCCGACGACCTCGTGCGCATGCTCGACGGTGTGCGGGAGGTCTTCGGGCTGGCCGAGGGCGCCGAGGTCACGACCGAGGCGAACCCCGACTCGGTGACGCCGGAGGCGCTGCAGCGGCTGGCCGAGGGCGGGTTCACGCGCGTGTCGGTCGGCATGCAGTCGGCGGTGCCCCACGTGCTGAAGGTGCTCGAGCGCACCCACGAGCCGGCCAACGTCGCCCGGGCCGTCGAGGCTGCGAAAGCGGCGGGCCTGCAGACCAGCGTCGACCTCATCTACGGCACGCCGGGGGAGAGCCTCGAGGACTGGCGCGCCAGCCTCGAGGCGGCCGTCGCCCTCGACCCCGACCACGTCTCCGCCTACGCGCTCGTCGTCGAGGAGGGCACCAAGCTCGCCGCCCAGGTGCGCCGCGGCCAGGTGCCGGCCCCCGAGGACGACGACGAGGCGGCCAAGTACGAGCTCGCCGACGAGCTGCTCGCCGCCGCCGGCTACGACTGGTACGAGGTGAGCAACTGGGCGCGGACACCGGCCGCCCGGTGCCGCCACAACGAGGGCTACTGGGCCGACGGCAACTGGTGGGGTGTCGGTCCCGGTGCCCACAGCCACGTCGGCGGCGTGCGGTGGTGGAACGTCAAGCACCCCAACGCGTATGCCGGCCGGCTGGCTTCCGGGGCGAGCCCGGCTGCCGGCCGGGAGACGCTGACGGAGGAGCAGCGCTACGACGAGCGGGTGCTCCTCGGCGTGCGGCTCGCCGACGGGCTGCCGCTGGCCGACCTGCGCGACGAGGGCCGGGAGGCGGTGGCCGGGCTCATCGCCGACGGCCTGCTCGACGGGACGGCGGCGGTGCGGGACCGAGCGGCGGTGCTGACCCGCCGGGGCCGGCTGCTCGCCGACACCGTAGTGCGCCGCCTGCTCGGCCTGCGCTGAGCCCCGGACGGGCGGCTGCCGCCACGACAGCGACTGCCCGTCCGGGGGGCTCGGCTACTTCACCCAGTCGGGCGTCAGGGGGTAGCGGTACCACTTGCCGTTGTTGGCCTCCACCGCCGCGACGATCTGGAAGACGATCGCGGCGACGGCGATGATGCCGGCCGTGATGAACCCGACGAGCACGAACATCAGCGGGACCGAGATCAGGATGCCGATGGCCACGATGATCTGGAAGTTCAGCGCCTGCGCGGCGTGGTGGCGGATGAAGGGTCCGCGGTCGCGGAAGACCAGGTAGATCACCAGCGGGCCGAGGAACGGCAGCCCGACGAACGAGGCGAGGAACGGCGACAGGTGCGCCGCGATCGACCAGTTGCGCTCGTCGGTGGGCGAGAGCGGTGCGGGACCGGCCGCGGCATACGGCTGCTGGTAGCCCTGCTGGTACGGCTGCTGGTAGTAGCCCTGCTGGTTCGGCTGCTCCTGCGCCTGCCCGTACGGCTGCTCCTGCTCATAGGGCGGCGGGGGCAGCTCCTGGGACGGCTCCTGCGGCGGCAGCTGGGGCTCACCCGGCGCCGTCGGCTGGGAGGGCTGTCCCTGCGGGGCCTGCGGCTCCGGCGTGGACGACGTGTTCTCGCTCATCTGCGTCTCTCCTTGTGGTCTTGGTGCCAGTCAACCGCACACCGCGGCGGGCCGAACCCCCTTTCGGGGTGCGCTCAGGGCACGGTCCGGGTAACCCCTGAGCCGCGCGGCCGGGACGACCTCGTGCCCGGACCTCGGGGCGACTAGTGACCCGGCGCGGTGACGAAGTCGATCAGCTCCTCGACGCTGGCGAGCAGGGTGGGCTCGAGGTCGGCGTAGCTGCGCACCGTGCCGAGGATCTGCTTCCACGCCCGGGCGATGTCCGCCTGGCTCTCGTGCGGCCACCCGAGGTGGGCGCAGATGCCGTGCTTCCACGACGTGCCGCGGGGAATCACCGGCCAGGCCTGCAGTCCCAGCCGCTCGGGCCGCACCGACTGCCACACGTCGACGTACGGGTGGCCCAGGACCTTGACGTGGGCGGCATACGGCCGGAGGCGCTGGGCCGCCTCCACCACCTTGTGCTCCTTGGTGCCGGGGACGAGGTGGTCGACGAGCACGCCCATGCGCCTGCCCGGGCCGGGCTGGAAGTCCCGGATGGCCGCCTCGAGGTCGTCGACGCCGTCGAGCATCTCCACGACCACGCCCTCGATGCGCAGGTCGTCACCCCAGACGCGCTCGACGAGCTCGGCGTCGTGCCGCCCCTCGACGAAGATGCGCGACCCGCTGGCCACCTTGGCCTTGGCGCCGTGGACCGCGCGCGAGCCGCTGGCGGTGCGGGAGGCGGCCTGCCTGGCGGCCGCGACCTGGGCGCGGGCAGCGGCCTTCGGCGGGGTCAGCACCACCGGTCGTCCGTCGAGGAGGAAGCCGGGGCCGAGGGGGAAGCCCTTCGACCGGCCGCGCCGGTCCTCGAGGTGCACCACGTGCATCCCGCCGGCCTTCTCGACCCGGGTGACCGCCCCGCACCACCCGGTCTCGACGTCCTCGACCACGAGGCCGGACTCCGCCTCGACCTCGCGGGAGCGTCCGCCCTTGGGCGCACGCCAGTCGCCGGAGAGCACGTCGGAGCCATACCTGTCGGTCACCGGGGAAGGCTATGCGGGTGGCGGGCGACAGTCGTGGCGGGCACGCCGGGAATCGTCGTACGGGCCGACCACGACGTAGACTTGGCACTCGAAAGGTGTGAGTGCCAGCACCCTCACCGACCCCTTTGCGCCACCACCAGGACGAGACGGGAGGACTGCATGAGCGAGGAGCGCCGTCTGGCCGTGCTGCGGGCCATCGTCCAGGACTACGTCCAGACTTCCGAGCCCGTCGGTTCGAAGGCGCTGCTGGAGCGCCACCAGCTCGGAGTGTCGGCTGCCACCGTGCGCAACGACATGGCCGTCCTCGAGGAGGAGGGCCTCATCGCCGCGCCGCACACCAGCGCGGGACGGATCCCCACCGACGCCGGCTACCGGCTGTTCGTCGACCGGCTGAGCGCGGTGAAGCCGCTGAGCGTGGCAGAGCGTGCCGCCATCTCGCAGTTCCTCGAGGGCGCGGTCGACCTCGACGACGTCGTCGACCGCACGGTGCGGCTGCTGGCCTCGCTGACCCGCCAGGTCGCCGTGATGCAGTACCCCTCGCTGACCCGCTCCAGCGTCCGCCACGTGGAGCTGGTGCCCATCGGCGCGTCGCGGCTGATGGTCGTGCTCATCGTCAACACCGGCCGGGTCGAGCAGCGGGTGCTCGAGTCGCACCACGACCTCATGACGGCCGAGGGCGAGGACCTGCTGGCGCGGGTGCGCGGCAAGGTCAACGTCGAGGCCGTCGGCAAGCGCCTGGTCGACGCCGCGGCCGCGCTGGAGGCGCTGCCCGAGCAGTTCGTGCCGGGCGAGCGCGACCTGGTGCGCGCCGTGGTGCGCTCGCTCGAGGACGCCCTGGTGGAGGAGCGCGAGGAGCGGGTGGTGCTGGCCGGCACCGCCAACCTGGCCCGGTTCGGCACGGACTTCCCGCTCAGCATCGGCCCGGTCCTCGAGGCACTCGAGCAGCACGTCGTGCTGCTGAAGCTGCTCGGGGAGGCCCACGCCGGGCCGGACGCGGTCGCGGTCCGGATCGGCCACGAGAACCCGTTTGCCGGGCTGCAGTCCACGTCGGTGGTCTCCACCGAGTACGGCACCGGCGCCGACCTCGTCGCCGGCATGGGCGTCGTAGGGCCCACCCGCATGGACTACCCGACCACGATGGCGTCGGTGCGCGCGGTCGCGGCCTACGTCTCGCGCATCCTGTCCCAATGACCAGCGCGGCCCGGTGATCGCCGCGCGCCACCACGTACTGCCCGAAACAGCATGACGGAGAAGGACATTCGTTGAACGACTACTACCAGGAGCTCGGTGTCTCCCGCGAGGCCACGGCCGAGGAGATCAAGCGCGCCTACCGCAGGAAGGCGCGCCAGCTCCACCCGGACGTCAACCCGGGTCCGGAGGCCGAGGAGCAGTTCAAGAAGGTCTCCCAGGCCTACGACGTGCTCGGCGACCCCGAGAAGCGGCGCAGCTACGACATGGGCGCCGACCCCTACGCCACGGGAGCCGCGAGCTTCGGGCAGGGCTTCTCCTTCAGCGACATCATGGACGCGTTCTTCGGTCCGGGCGCCGGTGGGGCGCAGCGCGGGCCGCGCTCGCGCCAGCGCCGCGGCCAGGACGCGCTCGTCCGCCTCGACATCGACCTCGCCGATGCCGTCTTCGGTGCGGAGAGCGAGCTTGCCCTCGAGACCGCCGTGGTCTGCGAGACCTGCCACGGCGACGGTGCGCAGCCCGGTACGTCCCGGCGCACCTGTGACGTCTGCGGCGGCCGCGGCGAGATCCAGCAGGTGCAGCGCTCCTTCCTCGGCCAGGTGATGACCAGCCGTCCGTGCATGACCTGCCACGGCTACGGCGAGGTGCTCGTCAGCCCCTGCTTCGAGTGCTCCGGCGACGGTCGCGTGCGCACCCGGCGCACCCTCAAGATCAAGGTGCCGGCCGGTGTCGACACGGGCACCCGGATCCAGCTCACCGGTGAGGGCGAGGTCGGCCAGGGCGGTGGCCCGGCGGGTGACCTCTACGTCGAGATCGCGGTCCGGCCGCACCCGACCTTCCAGCGTCGCGGCGACGACCTGCACTGCACGATCGAGCTGCCCATGACCGCGGCGGCCCTCGGCACCACGGCGAAGCTCGACACCTTCGACGGCATCAACGAGCTCGAGATCCGGCCCGGCACCCAGGCCGGTGACGCCATGACCCTGCGCGGGCTCGGCGTGACCCACCTGCGCGGCACCGGGCGCGGCGACCTCATCGTGCACGCCAACGTGATCACGCCGACCCGCCTCGACGCCGAGCAGGAGGAGCTGCTGCGCCAGTTCGCAGCCCTGCGCGGCGAGGAGCGGCCCGAGGGCCACCTCGCGCCGGCGGGCCAGGGCCTGTTCGGCAAGCTCCGCGACGCCCTGAAGGGCAAGTAGGGGCCGGCCGGCCCCCAGACCAGACAGGCCGTATGCCGTGACGCTGCCCCTGTTCCTCGTCGCGCCCGAACGTCTCGCCGGCGCCCGTGCCGGTGGCTCGGTGCTGCTCGACGGGCCGGAGGGCCGGCACGCCGCCACCGTGCGCCGCATCGGCGTGGGGGAGTCGGTGCTCCTCTCCGACGGCCGGGGCACGCGCGTGACGGCCGCGGTGGTCTCCGCCGGCAGGGATGAGCTCGAGCTCGAGGTCACCGCCGTCGAGGAGGACCCGGAGCCGGCCCTGCGGCTGGTCCTGGTGCAGGCCCTGGCCAAGGCCGACCGCGACGACCAGGCCATCGAGTCCGCCACCGAACTCGGTGTCGACGAGGTCGTGCCCTGGCAGGCCGCGCGCAGCATCGTGGTGTGGCGCGGCGACCGGGCGGCCAGGGCGCTGCGCAAGTGGGAGTCGGTGGTGACGGCCGCTGCCAAGCAGTCCCGTCGCAGCAGGGTGCCGGTCGTGGCCGAGCCAGTCTCGCAGCGCGCCCTCGTCGAGCGGGTGCGCGGCAGCGCGCTGGCCCTCGTGCTGCACGAGGACGCGAGCACGCCGCTCGCCGGCCGGGCGCTGCCCGAGTCGGGCGACGTGCTGGTCGTGGTCGGCCCCGAGGGCGGCATCAGCCCCGAGGAGCTGGCCGCCCTCGAGGAGGCTGGGGCGGTTGCGGTGCGGCTCGGCTCGACCGTGCTGCGCTCCTCGAGTGCCGGCCCTGCGGCCCTGGCGGTGCTGAGCGCCGCCGCGGGTCGCTGGAGCTAGCCCCCGGACTGCGTCACCGAGAAGCTGACCCGCCGCTCCGCGTTGACCGACCTGCCGTCCTCCATGCTCGGCTCGAAGACGCGGACCGTGTAGCTGCCCTGGGGCAGCGCCCCGAGGGAGAACGAGTAGGTGCCGCGCTCCGGCGCCCCGGTGCTCGCCGTGGTGTGGCCGCTCTTCAGCACGGTGCCGCCCCGGAGCAGCTCCCAGCTCAGCGTTGCCTCGAAGACGGTCGCCTCGCCCTTGACGGTGACCGGCCGGCCGGCCCCCAGGGCCGCGTCCCGAGCCGGGGAGGTGACCCAGATCGGCGCTAGGTCCTGGTAGGACTCGCTGCTGGGCGGCCGGTCGTAGCGCTGCGCGGCCGGGAAGGCCCCGAAGAGCGCGGTGGAGCCGTCAGCGACCCGGAAGGTCACGGGGATCGTGCCCTTGCCCACCGCCGCCTGCGCCGTCCAGACCAGGGACTGCACGGCCACCCGTGCCACGTCCCGGTCGTCGATGCCGGGGGAGCCCGGGCCGCTGAGGGTCACGGTGATGAGGTCGGGCGTGACGGCCACGTCGTCGACGGTGGTGCCCGACCACGGCTGGAGGTAGCCGTCGGTGTTGCTGAACGGCTGCGCGTCCATCGCCAGGGCCAGGGCCCCGGTGGCCTTCTGCGCGTCGGTGGCCTCCACCGGGAGGCTCGCCGGGAGGAACTCCCGGAAGAGCCGGAACACCGGGCGGTCGCCGCCCACCGATCCCACGAAGTAGACGGGCAGCGCGGTGCGGCGGGCGGCCGGCGGTGCCGTCGAGGACGCGCTCGGCTCCGACGAGGGGCCGGTGGTGGCGGTCGGGTCCGGTGCGCTGGAGGAGGGTGCGGAAAGGCCCTGCGAGGGGGTGCTCGGGGCAGCGGCGGGACCCCGGTCGGCCGCGTCGGGCCGCGTGCCGCCCCACACGGCGACCGCGATGGCGGCGACCGCCGCGGCGGCCGCCAGCGGAGCGAGCCAGTGTCGTCGCCCCGGCCGCTCGTCGTCCTGCCCGGCTGCGTGCCGCGACGCGGCCAGGATGTGGTCGAGCCGGTCGGAGGGCCGCACCTGCTGGGCCTCGTGGTGCAGCGCGTGGCGGAGCCTGTGCTCGACGTGGGTGAGGCCGGTGTGGTCGTCCTCGCCGGCAGCGGGGTGCTCGAAGGGGCCGGGGCTCATCGCTGGGCCTCCATCGTGTCGCGCAGGGCAGCGAGCCCGCGGTGGGCGTGTGCCTTGACCGAGCCGGCGGAGATGCCGAGGGCGTCGGAGATCTCCGCCTCGCTCAGGTCGAGGTAGTAGCGCATGGTCAGGACCTCTCTCTGGCGCTGTGACAACCGGGTCAGCGCCCGGATCATCGCGACGTGGGACTCGTGCTCGAGGGCGCGCTCCTCCGGGCCGGGCTCGTGGCCGCCGGAGGTGGCCCGCTCGCCCTGCACCCGGTTGAGGTAGCGCTCCTCGACGCCCCGGTGCCGCAGTCGCGATCGCGCCCCGTTGACCACGGACCGTCGCAGGTAGGCCGCGGCCCGGCTGTGGTCGCGCAGCGAGCTCCAGCTGGCGTGCACGGAGATGAAGGCGTCCTGGGTGACCTCCTCGGCCAGCTGGTCGTCGCGCAGGAGGAGCCAGGCCAGGCGCACGAGGCCCGCCCAGTGGGCGGCATACAGGTCGGCGATGGCCTCATCGGCATGCTGGGAACCCACTACCGGTGCCGGTCCCCCAGCGCTTCTCTCGGCCACGCCCAACGTTCTCACGCGCCCCTGACGCGCAGCGGCTGGCGGGGGTTGACGCGCCGATAGTCTCGGTCCATGAGTGCTTCCGAGAGCGCCGCTGACAGCCGCGACTGCCTCTTCTGCCGCATCGTCGCCGGTGAGGTCCCCGCCACGGTCGTGCACGAGACGCCGAACACCACGACCTTCCGCGACATCGACCCGCAGGCACCCACCCACGTCCTCGTCGTGCCCAAGCGGCACGTGCCGACGTTGGCCGAGCTGGCCGACGTGTCGCCGGAGGAGCTGGCCGAGGTCGTGCGGGCCGTCGGAGACGTCGCGCGGATGGAGGGCCTGGAGCGGGGGTACCGGGCCGTCTTCAACACCGGCCCCGACGCCCAGCAGTCGGTGTTCCACGCGCACGTGCACGTCGTCGGGGGCAGGCCACTGACGTGGCCCCCCGGCTGACCGGCACCGTAGACTGGCCGACAACATGAACGACGCAGATCGTCCGACCCCGCCAGAGGGGCAGCCCGAGAGCACGTCCCGGCCGACGCCGACCCACACGGTGGTGATCCCGCCGGAGGTGCAGATGGTGACGCTGCTGGGGCCGCGGGACGAGCTCCTGCGCACGATGGAGCGGGCCTTCCCGCTCGTGTCGATCCACGTGCGCGGCAACGAGTTCCACATGACCGGGCCGAGCGCCGACGTCGCCCTCGTGGAGCGCACCATCGACGAGCTGCTGCTCGTCATCGAGGGCGGTCAGCCGCTCAACCGCGACGCCGTCGAGCGCTCCATCGGCATGCTCCGGGCGCAGACCGCCGAGCGGCCGGCCGACGTGCTGACCATGAACATCGTCTCCTCGCGGGGTCGCACGATCCGGCCCAAGACGTTGAACCAGAAGCACTACGTCGACGCGATCGACGAGCACACCGTCGTCTTCGGCATCGGTCCCGCGGGCACCGGCAAGACCTACCTCGCCATGGCCAAGGCCGTGGCGGCGCTGCAGGCCAAGCAGGTCAACCGGATCATCCTGACCCGTCCCGCGGTCGAGGCGGGCGAGCGGCTCGGCTTCCTGCCCGGCACGCTCAACGAGAAGATCGACCCCTACCTGCGGCCGCTCTACGACGCGCTGCACGACATGGTCGACCCCGACTCGATCCCGCGCCTCATGGCGGCCGGCACCATCGAGGTGGCGCCGCTGGCCTACATGCGCGGCCGCACGCTCAACGACGCGTTCATCATCCTCGACGAGGCGCAGAACACCTCGCCGGAGCAGATGAAGATGTTCCTGACGCGCCTGGGCTTCGGCTCCAAGATGGTCGTGACCGGAGACGTCACCCAGGTGGACCTCCCCGACGGCACCCGGTCGGGCCTGCGGGTCGTGCAGGAGATCCTCGAGGGCGTCGAGGACATCCACTTCGCGATGCTCACCCCGCACGACGTCGTCCGGCACCGCCTGGTCGGCGCCATCGTCGACGCCTACGGGCGCTGGGACGACCGCCAGCAGGGAGGGCGAGCGCAGCGTGAGCGTCGACGTTCTCAATGAGACCGACCACCAGCTCGACGAGCTCGAGCTGGTGGCCTGCGCGCGCTACGTCATGGAGCAGATGCGCGTGCACCCGGGCGCCGACCTCTGCATCCGCCTCGTGGACGAGCCGGCCATGGAGGTCCTGCACGTGCAGTGGATGGACCTGCCCGGTCCGACCGACGTCATGTCCTTCCCCATGGACGAGCTGCGGCCCGGCCGCGAGGGCGTCGAGCCCGAGGAGGGCGTGCTCGGCGACATCGTGCTGTGCCCCAGCGTCGCCGCGAAGCAGGCGGCCGAGGCCGGCCACGCCACCGAGGAGGAGCTGCTGCTCCTGACGACCCACGGGATCCTCCACCTGCTCGGATACGACCACGCCGAGCCGGAGGAGGAGCGCGAGATGTTCGAGCTGCAGCGCCAGCTGCTGCTGACCTTCCTGGCCGGACGGGGCCGACCGGGGACGTGATCGACCCATGGTGATCCAGCTCGTCCTCCTGGCCCTGCTCAGCCTCCTCATCGCCTTCCTCCTCGCCGCCGCCGAGGCGGCCCTGTTCCGCACCTCGCGCATCCGCGCGCACGAGCTGCTCGAGGAGGGCAGGGCCGGCGCGAAGGCGTTGGAGCGCATCGTCATCGACGGCGCGGCATACCTCTCGGTGCTCGCGTTCGTGCGGGTGGTCGCGGAGGCGGCCACAGCGGTGTTCATCACGTTCGCGGTCAGCCAGCTCGTCGACGGGCTGGCCCTGCGGGTCCTGACCTCCATCGGGATCATGGCGCTGGTGTCGTTCGTCATCGTCGGCGTCTCGCCGCGCACCCTGGGGCGCCAGCACTCCGACTCCATCGCCCTGGTCTCGGCGCCGGCCGTGGTGTGGCTGCGCCGGGTGCTCGGGCCGCTGGCGCGGCTGCTCGTCGCCCTCGGCAACGCCGTGACGCCGGGCCGGGGCTACCGCGACGGCCCGTTCCAGAGCGAGTCGGAGCTGCGCGACCTGGTCGACCTCGCGGGGGAGAGCGCGCTGATCGAGGCCGAGGAGCGGGAGATGATCCACTCGGTCTTCGAGCTCGGCGACACCGTGGCCCGGGAGGTCATGGTGCCGCGCACCGACATGGTCACCATCGACGGCGACCGGCCGCTGCGCTCGGCGATGTCGCTGTTCCTGCGCTCGGGCTTCTCGCGCATCCCGGTGGTCGGCGACGGCCCCGACGACGTCCTGGGGCTGCTGTACTTCAAGGACGTCGTGCGTCGGGTGAACGCCGACCCCGAGGCCGGCTCGATTCCGGTCACCGCCCTGATGCGGCCCATGCACTACGTGCCCGAGAGCAAGCCCGTCGACGACCTGCTGCGCGAGATGCAGAGGGACCAGAGCCATTTCGCGATGGTGGTCGACGAGTACGGCGGCACCGCCGGCCTGGTGACCATCGAGGACATCCTCGAGGAGATCGTGGGCGAGATCGCCGACGAGTACGACCGCGAGGCGCCCGGGGTGGACCACCTCGAGGACGGCACGACCAGGGTCCCCGCGACGATGGACATCGACGACCTGGCCGACCTCTTCGAGGTGGCCATCGACGAGGACGAGGTCGACACCGTCGGCGGTCTCATCGGGAAGACCATCGGCCGGGTGCCGATCCTCGGGTCGAGCTGCGAGGTGTCCGGCCTGAGGCTGACAGCCGAGCGGATGGCCGGACGCCGGCACCGCATCGCGACGGTCATCGTCGAGCGGCTGCCCGAGCCGGAGCCGGAGCACGAGGTGGAGCGCACTACGGTGGAGCCCACGGACCGGGAGGGTGTGTCATGAGCCAGCGCAGTGAAAGCGGGTATGCCGCCGGGTTCGCCTGCCTCGTCGGGCGGCCCAACGCGGGGAAGTCGACGCTGACCAACGCCCTGGTGGGACAGAAGGTCGCGATCACCTCCTCCAAGCCGCAGACGACCCGGCACACCATCCGCGGCATCGTCACCACCCCGGCGTCGCAGCTGGTGCTGGTCGACACCCCCGGGCTGCACAAGCCGCGCACCCTGCTGGGCGAGCGCCTCAACGACGTCGTGCGCGAGACGCTGCTCGAGGTCGACGTCATCGGGTTCTGCCTGCCCGCGGACCAGCGCATCGGCCCGGGTGACACGTTCATCGCCAACGAGCTCAAGGAGATCCAGCGCGCCAAGCGTCGGCCGGTGGTGGCGATCGCGACGAAGACCGACCGCGTGGACAAGGGCCGGCTGGCCGAGCACCTGATCGCCATCGACCAGCTGGGGGAGTGGGACGAGATCGTGCCCTGCTCGGCGGTCAAGGGTGACCAGGTCGAGGACGTGGCCCGGGTGCTCTCCTCGTTCCTGCCGCCGTCGCCGGGGCCGCTCTACCCCGAGGGAGTCCTGACCGACGAGCCCGAGGCCGTCATGATCGCCGAGCTGGTCCGCGAGGCGGCCCTGGAAGGCGTCCGCGACGAGCTGCCGCACTCGCTCGCCGTGGTCGTCGAGGAGATGGTGCCGCGGGAAGGCCGTCCGGAGGACAGCCCGCTGCTCGACGTGCGCGTGAACGTCTTCGTCGAGCGGCCGTCGCAGAAGGCGATCATCATCGGGCGGGGCGGGTCGCGGCTGCGCGAGGTGGGCAGCAACGCCCGCCATGGCATCGAGGCGCTGCTGGGGCAGAAGGTCTTCCTCGACCTCCACGTGAAGGTCGCCAAGGACTGGCAGCGCGACCCCAAGCAGCTGCAGCGGCTCGGCTTCTGACCCCGCCGGGACCTTCGGCCCTGACCGTCGTGCCGCCCCGTGCGGACGCTGGCTGCGTGAGCGAGGGTCGGACGTCCAGGCGGTGACGCTGTGGGGGCGGAGCGCCTGGGCAGGCAGCGCGACGAGGAGGTGCAGCTGCCGCGTCTCCTGACGTGGGCGAGGGTGCTGTCCCTGGTGGTCATCGCAGGGCTGCTGGCGGGCCTCGCCGTCCTGCGGCTCTCGGGGGAGCCCGACCCTCCGGTGGTGCCCGACGGCGCGCGGGCCGGGACGCTCACCCTCCATTCGTGCGAGTACGTCGGGGAGAGCGGCAGCGTCGCCGCCGACTGCGGCACGCTGGTCGTCCCGGAGAACGCCGAAGCCGACGCGGGGCGGCTCCTGGCTCTCCCGGTGACTCGAGTCCGCGCGAGGTCGGACCCCCCGAAGCAGCCGATCTTCTTCCTCACTGGTGGCCCAGGCCAGTCGAACATGGACTTTGAGTTCGCCGACCGCTACACCGCCGACCGCGACGTCGTGCTCGTCGGCTACCGCGGGGTGGACGGTTCCGTCCGACTCGACTGCCCCGAGGTCGACTCGGCGTTCAAGCGGTCGTCCGACCTGTTGAGCGAGGCGTCCTTCGAGGCCTACGGCGCGGCGTACCGCTCCTGTGCGGACCGGCTCGCCGAGAGCGGGATCGACCCGAGGCGCTACGGGTTGGTCGAGCAGGTCGACGACCTGGAGGTGGCGCGGGTCGCGTTGGGCTACGACCGCATCGACCTGCTGAGCGAGAGTGCCGGTACCCGCACCGCGCTGGTCTACGGCTGGCGGCATCCCGAGAGTATCCACCGGTCGGTGCTGTTCGGTGTGAACCCGCCGGGCGCGTTCGTCCAGGACCCGACTGCGACCGACGAGCAGATCGAGCGGTTCGCCGCGATGTGCGCCGCAGACGAGAGCTGCCGTGGCCGCACCGACGACCTCGCCGCGAGCATGCGGGAGATCAGCCGTGACGTTCCTGACCGTTGGATGTTCCTGCCGGTCAAGGAGGGCAACGTCCGCGCGATGGCCCTGCTCGGGCTCCTCCAGCCCGCGAGCGGGCCAGCCACGGCCCCGATGATGATCGATGCGTGGCTGTCTGCGGAGGAGGGCGACGTCAGTGGCCTGTGGGTGAGCTCCTTGCTGGGTGACGTCCTGACGCCGGAGCTGTTCGTGCGTGGGCAGTACGCCTCGGCCGCCATGCTCGACGCAGAGGCTGCCCGGGACTACTTCGCGGTGGGATCGGGCGACCCGTCGGACCTCGCTCACGCCGCGAGCTCGCTGGCGTGGGCCGGTGGCCGGCTGGTGGACGCGTGGCCGGCATCGCCCCACGAGGAGCGCTACAGCACCCTCCGGACGTCGCGGGTGGAGACGCTCCTCGTGGGTGGGGAGATCGACGTGGCGACGCCGCCGCAGGTCGCCACGAGGGAGCTGCTGCCCTACCTTCCGAACGGTCGGGAGGTCGTGCTGCCGGGTTTCGGCCACACGCAGAGCTTCTTCAACGACCAGCCGGATGCCGGCACCCGGCTGATCCTGACCTATCTGGACAGCGGTCGCATCGACGCATCCGGCTACACCCCGTTGAGGATGGACTTCACGCCGCCGAGCACCTACGGGTTACTGGCGAAGCGGCTCGTCGGCACCATGCTCGCGCTGTCGGCTCTGATGGTGGTCACGCTCGCGGTGCTGGCTCGCCGCCGGCGGACTCGGGACCACCTCGGCCGCACGACCGAGCTGTTGACTCGCACCGTGGGTGCGGTCGTGCTGGGCCTTGGCGGGTGGTCTCTCGGCGCCCTGGCCGTCCTTACGGCGCTGCCGGGGGTGCGGATCGACAACGAGCTGCTCGTGGTGCTCTCCGTCGGTGTGCCGGTCGGCCTGGTCATCCATCTGGCGTCGCTGCACCGCAGCTGGCCCCGCCGGACGGTGCACGCGCGGCTGCTGCTCGGGGGCGCAGGTGCTCTCGTGGGTGCGTGGGTCGGCTTCGAGGCGACGGAAGTCCCGATCGCCCTCGTCACCGTCGCGGTCGGTGCGGTCGCGGTCGCGAACCTCGCGCTGATCCTGCTCGACATCTCGCGAGACCAGTCGTTCCGGCAACGGGCAGCCGCCACTCCGTCGTCGGCTGGCGGTCACCTGAGCCGGGTCCCCATTCAGGAGTGACGACATGAGCGATGTGCAGGCGTCCCAGGGCGGCACGTCGCCCGCTGCTGCCAGGCCCCCCGGTGACTCGTCGGTCGTGGTGCCGCAGTACGGCAGGGCCCGGATCCTGGCGGTGTGGGCCGCTGCGGCCCTGCCCATGGCCGTCCTCGCCTGGCTGGTCGCGCCGGCGCTGGCTGGCCGGATCACCGGTGCGGGGTACGTGCCGATGGTCAAGGCCCTGCTCGTGTGCCTCACAGTCGGACTGGTCTGGCAGTTCGTGCTGGTGGTGGTCCTGGTCGGGAGGGAGCAGGGGAGCCTTCGCTGGCCCGTCCTCCGGGAAGCCCTGTGGCTGAGGTCGCCGCGCAGTCCGAAGACCGGCCGCCTCGGGGGCCGGGGCTGGCTCGTCCTGATACCCCTTGTCGTGGCGTTCGCGATCGAGGGTCTGCTTCCCTCGCCGCCGGTCCCCGCGGACCGTGACCTCAACCTCTTCCTGCAGTCGGACACGGGGCAGGACTTCCTCGACGGGGCCTGGGGGTGGTTCGGCCTCACGGTCGTGCTCTGGGTCTTCAACACGGTGCTCGGCGAGGAGCTGCTGTTCCGGGGGTTCCTCCTGCCCCGGATGAACGGCGCGTTCGGGCGAGGCGACTGGGTCGCGAACGGCGTGCTGTTCGCGGCCTACCACCTCCACGTCCCGTGGCGGATTCCGGCGACCCTGCTCGACATGTTCATCCTCGCCTACCCGACGAAGCGGTACCGCAGTGCCTGGATCGGCATCGCCGTCCACAGCTCCCAGAGCGTCGTCTTCGCCGTCCTCGTCCTCGCGATCGTGCTCTAGCGACCGGCACACCCGTGGCTGTGGTGCGGCTCACGGTATGCCCAAAAAGCGTTGTGCCACAACGCAATTAGCGGGACGTCCCGGCTGTCTGCCACGGATTCGATTTGATGTCAAGGGTTCCCGTTGGCACAGTGTCAGGTCGACTTGACCAGGCCTGACACGTGACCGACGAGAAGACGAAGGAGAGGCGCCCCGCGACCCGGGGCGCCGATACTGCGTGACGACACAACTGACGACAACAGGACCCACCGGTCCCACCGACCTCACGGGCGAGGGCGCGCCCATGGACGACGCCCCGCACCCCGCCCTCGACCTCGACCTCGAGGAGCACCCGGCCGACGAGCCGCAGAAGCTCGACAAGGTGGTCTTCGGCATCACCGCTGCGCTGGCCATCGGCTTCGTGCTGTGGGGCTTCCTCAGCACCTCGACCCTGAGCTCCGCCTCGGGCGCCGGGCTCGACTGGGTCGTGCACAACATGGGCTGGCTGTTCGCCCTGGTGGCCAGCGGCTTCGTGCTCTTCGTGATCTGGCTGGCGGCCGGCAAGTTCGGGCGCATCCCGCTCGGCCGCGACGACGAGGAGCCGGAGTTCCGCACCGTCTCGTGGATCGCCATGATGTTCTCGGCGGGCATGGGTATCGGCCTGATGTTCTACGGCGTCTCCGAGCCGCTGTCGCACTTCGTCTCGCCCCCGCCCGGCACCGGTGCGGAGGGCAACCCCGAGGCGCTGCAGAACGCGATGGCGACGACCCTCTTCCACTGGACCCTGCACCCGTGGGCGATCTACGCCGTCGTCGGCCTCGCCGTGGCGTACGGCGTGTTCCGCAAGGGCCGCTCGCTGCTGATCAGCTCCGCCTTCGCGCCGCTGCTCGGTGAGAAGCACGCCGGCGGTCCGGCCGGGCGCGTCATCGACATCCTCGCGATCTTCGCGACCCTGTTCGGCTCCGCGGCCTCGCTCGGCCTGGGCGCCCTGCAGATCGGCTCGGGCCTCGAGCTCGTCGCCGGGCTGGGCAAGGCGGGCAACGGCGTGCTCGTCGCCATCATCACCGTGCTGACGGTGTGCTTCATCCTGTCGGCGGTCTCGGGTGTCTCCAAGGGCATCCAGTACCTGTCGAACATCAACATGGTGCTCGCTGTGGCGCTGGCCGTGTTCGTGTTCGTGGTGGGCCCGACCGTGCTGATCCTCAACCTGGTGCCGACCGCCGTCGGCAGCTACTTCGAGGACCTCGCGATGATGTCCGCGCGCACCGACGCCGCCGGCGGCAGCGCCATGCAGGAGTGGCTGTCCGGCTGGACGATCTTCTACTGGGCCTGGTGGGTGTCGTGGACGCCGTTCGTCGGCATGTTCATCGCCCGCATCTCCCGCGGCCGCACCATCCGCCAGTTCGTGACCGGCGTGCTGCTCGTGCCGAGCGTGGTCAGCCTGGTCTGGTTCGCCATCTTCGGTGGCGCCGGCATCGACATGCAGCGCAAGGGCACCGACCTGGCCGGCCAGGCCACGGCCGAGGGCTCGCTGTTCGCGATGCTCTCGAACATGCCGCTGGCCACCATCACGTCCGTCGTGGTGATGCTGCTCGTCGCGATCTTCTTCGTCTCCGGCGCTGACGCGGCGTCGATCGTGATGGGCACGCTCTCCGAGCGCGGCACCCTGGTGCCGAGCCGCAAGACCGTCATCTTCTGGGGTGCCGCCACCGGTGCCGTGGCCGCCGTCATGCTGATCGTCGGCGGCGAGGACGCGCTCTCCGGCCTGCAGAACATCACCATCGTGGCAGCCCTGCCGTTCCTGGTCGTGATGGTGGGCCTGGCCGTCTCCCTGGTGAAGGACCTCAGCACCGACCCGCTCATCGTGCGGCGCCAGATCGCGGTCGCGGCCATCGACCAGGCGGTCGTGACCGGCGTGACCGAGCACGGCGACGACTTCGCGCTCGTCGTGGAGGAGGCTCCCGCCGAGGCCGAGGCCGAGGTCGACGAGTCCGATCGGACCCAGCGCGAGCACCGCGAGTCCGTGACCGTCTGACACGGACGAGCAGCACCGCGACGGCGGTCGGCGGCGGGTCACCCGCCGTCGGCCGCCGTCGCCCTGTCCGGGCCTCGCCTCGGGCAGGATGGGGGGTGTGAGACCCGCCAGGTTTGCAGCCGTACCGCTGCTGCTGGTGCTGGGCTTGGGCGCGGGATGCACGGACGGGCCCACCCAGGCGAGGACGACGATGTCGAGTGCCCCACCGACCACGTCAGCTGGGGCCGGGAGCGGCACCCCCCGGTCCGCCGTCCTGCCACCAGAGGGCGCGTCGCCGGCGGAGCTCGATCAGGCGCTGCGTGAGGCCGCGTGGCGCGACCGGGTCGCTGACGTGGCCGAGCTGGTCCGCCGCGGTGCCGACGTCAACGCCAAGGACGAGACACAGCAGTCCGCGTACCTCATCGCCACCAGCGAGGGTCACCTCGAGCTCCTCGAGCTCGCGCTGAGACACGGCGCCGACGTCGACGCCAAGGATGGCTGGAACGGCACTGGCCTGATCCGGGCCGCCGAACGAGGCCATGCGCTCGTCGTCGGCCGACTGTTGCGCGCGGGCATCGAGCGCGACCACGTGAACCGGATCGGCTACCAGGCCGTGCATGAGACGGTCTGGCTCGGACGTGACGAGGAGCGCTACGTCGACACCCTTCGCGTCCTCGTGGCCGGCGGTGCCCAACTGGACCGTCCCTCGAAGCAGGAGGGGCTGACGCCCTTGGAGATGGCTCGGCAGCGTGGTCACCCACGCCTCGAGGCCGTGCTGCGGGCCGCACCGGTGCCACCCACGCGCAGTCCCGACGCAGCCCTCCTCGAGGCCGCCGCGCGTGGTGCGGCCGATGCCGTGGCTGGTGCGTTGCGGGCGGGGGCGGACCTCGAGGTGAGGGACGAGCGCGGCCGCACGGCCCTGCTGCTGGCGGCGACGCACGACCGCGTCGACGTAGCCCGGCTGCTCGTCGCGATGGGGGCCGACCCCGACGCGCTCGACGACCAGCACGACACGCCGTGGCTGGTCACCGGCGTGACCGGGAGCGTGGCGATGCTCGAGGCGCTGCTGCCTGCCCACCCCGACCTGACCCTCACAAACCGCTACGGCGGAGTTTCCGTGATCCCGGCGAGCGAACGAGGGCACGTCGACTACGTCCGCCGGGTGGTCCGGACCGGCATCGACGTCGACCACGTCAACAACCTCGGATGGACCGCCCTGCTCGAGGCGGTCGTCCTCGGCGACGGTGGACGTGACCACCAGGAGGTCGTGCGCGCCCTGCTCGCCGCCGGGGCGGACCCGTCCATCGCCGACCGCGATGGCAGGACGCCGCTCGACCACGCCACGGCACGGGGGCAGACCGAGGTCGAGAGGATCCTCCGTGCGCACCGCTGAGCCGACGGGCGGTGACCGCGCGGCATACCCACATGGTGGTCGCTGCTGAGGTGGGTGCAACGGCGACCGTAGACTCGGGCCCATGCGAGTTGGAGTTTTCGGGGCCACAGGACAGGTCGGCTCGGTCATGCGCGTGCTCCTCGCCGAGCGCGGCTTCCCGGTCGACGAGATCCGCTTCTTCGCCTCTGCGCGGTCCGCGGGCACGACCCTGCCGTGGGCGGGCGGCGAGGTCGTCGTCGAGGACTCCGCCACGGCGGACTTCTCCGGGCTCGACATCGCCCTGTTCTCCAACGGGGGAGCCGCGTCGAGGGAGCTCGCCCCGAAGGTCGCCGCGGCCGGCGCGGTGGTCGTCGACAACTCCTCCGCCTGGCGCAAGGACCCCGACGTCCCGCTCGTGGTGAGCGAGGTCAACGCCGAGGACCTCGACACCATCCCCAAGGGCATCGTCGCCAACCCGAACTGCACCACCATGGCCGCCATGCCGGTGCTCAAGCCGCTGCACGAGCGCGCGGGGCTGGTGCGGCTGCACGTCTCGAGCTACC
Source organism: Knoellia sp. 3-2P3 (assembly GCF_029223115.1). Lineage (NCBI taxonomy): Bacteria > Bacillati > Actinomycetota > Actinomycetes > Micrococcales > Intrasporangiaceae > Knoellia > Knoellia sp. 3-2P3. The sequence continues at coordinate 38,955 of NZ_JARGZE010000003.1, read as the reverse complement.
AGGCGGTCTCCGGCTCCGGCGGCAAGGGCGTGCAGGAGCTCGACACCCAGCTGCGTGGCGGCTACGCCGCCGGCGACCCGACCGGCCTCGCCCTCGACGGGCGCGCCGTCAAGGTGCCCGACCCCAACGTGTATGCCGTGCCCGTCGCCTTCAACGTCGTGCCGCTGGCCGGGTCGATCGTCGACGACGGCTCGCTGGAGACCGACGAGGAGCAGAAGCTCCGCAACGAGTCGCGCAAGATCCTGCACATCCCGGACCTGCGCGTCTCCGGCACCTGCGTGCGCGTGCCGGTCTTCACCGGTCACAGCCTCGCCATCCACGCGGAGTTCGCCGACGACATCTCGCCGGAAGAGGCCCTCGAGCTGCTCGGCAGGGCCCCTGGCGTCGTCGTCACCGACGTGCCCAACCCGCTCGAGGCCACCGGGCGCGACGAGGTCTTCGTCGGCCGGGTCCGGGTCGACCAGGCGGCCCCGGAGGGCAAGGGCCTCAACCTATTCGTGGTCGGCGACAACCTGCGCAAGGGTGCGGCCCTGAACGCCGTGCAGATCGCCGAGGAGCTGCTCAAGCGGCGGTAGTCCGGCCCGCACCGGTAGCCTCGGCTCGTCTACCGGGGGAGGCGGTGTGGGCCGAGGCGAGCGCTCCATCGGCACTGCGGGCCTGCGCGGCCTGGGCGGTGTGCTCCTTGCGGTCGTGATCGTCGCCCTGGCGTGGCCGGTGCCGCCCAACATCCCCTACCGGCAGGCGTGGGTGGTCGCGGCCTACCTGGCGTCGGCGGGGTGCCTGCTGGCGGTGGTCCGCTGGCAGGGTCGGCTGGCCGGCTTGCGGTTGACGGGGTTCGTTCGCCGGCACGCCCTGGCCATCTCCGTCCTCGTGACGGTGACGGCGACCACCGCCTGCACGGTCGTCGCGCTCAACCTCGTCTACCCCTTCGGGTGGGACGCCAAGTTCGTCAACAACCTCGCCACCCGGCTGGCGGCGGGCCCGTACGTGCCGGACCAGTACTACCGGTACCTCTCGCGCTACCCCAACAACGTGCCCTTCACCCTCGTCGCCACGACGGCCCACCGCCTGGCGAAGGCGTGGAGCTGGGACCCCGCGACGGTCTCGGTGCTCTTCAACGGCCTCGGGCTCCTCGTCACCACACAGTCGGTGTATGCCGTGGTGCGCACCATCCGGGGTCCGCTCGCCGGACTGGCGGCGCAGCTCACCGTGGTCGTCCTGGTCGGCCTCTCGCCGTGGCTGGCGGTGCCGTACACGGACATGGCCGCGACACCCTGGCCCGTCCTGGGTACCGCGCTCGCGGTCGCCGCCCTCCACTCCGGCTCGCGGCGGCGGGCGGCCCTGCTGGCGCTGGGGGCCGTGGCCGCGGTGGCCGTGGGCTTCCTGCTCAAGACGACGCCGGTGCTGACGCTGCTGGCGTTCCTCGTGGTGACTGCCCTGGCCGGCCTCAGCTCCGTCCGGAGTTGGAGGCGCCTGCTGGCCGGCGCCCTAGCGGTGGCGGCGGGGGTGGCGGTGTTCGTGGCGGTCGTGGTCGCCGCGGCGGCAGTGCTCCCCGCCGCCGCCGGCCTGGACGCGAGCCGGATCGACACCTCCCGGGCCCCGCCCCCGTCGTGGTGGGTGGTGATGGGCACGTCGGTGAAGCACGGCGACACGACGCGGTACGGCGGCTACGACAGGTCGCTCGTCGTGGCCATCAGGGACAAGGACCGCGAGCAGATCGACGCCTACTCCAAGGCGCTGCTCAGGCACCGGCTGGACAGGCTGGGCGTCGGGGGGTACCTGCGGTTCGCTGCCACGAAGACGGCCTGGAACTGGGGTGACGGGATGTTCTGGGCCTGGGGCGAGGGCCGTGACGCCCGTTCGGTCGTCCCCCGCCACGGCCCCCTGACCGCGTGGGTGGTCTCGTGGAACCACCCGAGCGGTGACCACTACCCGCTGCGGATGGCCCTCACCCAGGCTGTCTGGCTGCTCGTCCTGACGGTCGCGGGTGTGGGGCTGCTCCGCTGCCGCTACCGGCGCGACGTGGCGGTGCTGGCGTTCTCGGTGCTGGGCATCGCGCTGTTCACCCTGCTGGTTCAAGGGCGCTCGCGGTACCTGCTCGTCTACGTGCCGGTCGTCGTCGCTCTCGCGTTCGCCCTGCCCCCGTTCTGGCGGGTCAGCCCAGGTCGGTCATCCAGTGCCGCCAGGTCTGCGTGACCTGCATTCCGACGTGCTCGTAGAGCCCGAGCGCTCCGGTGCGGGAGTCGGTCGCCAGCTCACTCGTGCTGGCCCCGCGCTGCCGGGCCCGCTCGAAGGCGTCGACCAGCAGCGCACGGGCCAGGCCCCTGCCGCGCTGGTCGGCGCGCACCGCGAGCTGGTCGACGTAGCCGGTCCTGCCCGCGAGGATCGTGAAGCAGACGCCGACGGGCTCTGAGTCCCTCGCCAGCGCGAAGCGGATCTGCCACGGCTCGAATCCCGGCCGCAGCACGGTGCGGCTGGCCCAGTCCTCGAAGACTGCGGGATCGCGGTGCGGCCACTCGTTGAAGGCGTCCTCGATGAGCTGGAAGGCGGCGCGCTCGTCACCGGCCGCGAACTCGCGAAGCGTGTAGCCGTCGGGCAACGGCTGTGCCTGGATCCGGGCCGCCTCGGGGAGCTGGAGCACCCACGACGTCCAGCCCTCGCGGTAGCCCCTCGCCCTGAGGAACACCTCGGCCGAGCTGCCGCTGGGCACCGACTGCCCGACCAGCGTGGACCCACCGGCGCGGGCGGTGTCCTCGAGCCAGCCGGCCAGCCAGGTGCCGATCCCGCGCCGCCGGTAGTCGGGGTGCACCGCGGCCTCGCACCGGCGGCCCTTGAAGACGTCGCCGGTCGCGGCGAGCCGGTCTCCGTCGAAGACCCCGATGCTCTGGGTCGCGAGGTCGAAGCTCGGTCGTTGCCAGTCGCCGAGGATGTCCTCGAGCTCGATGGCGGACTCGCCGGCGTCGACCTCCTCGGCAGCTGCGACGAGGTCGGTGACGGCCTGGGCGTCGGAGGGGACGTGGGGACGAGCGACGAAGCCCTCGGGGAGGTCCATGGCGGCAGCATGCCGCAGGGATGCCGGGGTGTCGCCCGAGTTTCGCGAGGCTGACCGGGGCCGCTACAGGCCGAAGAAGGGCCGGCAGGGCTCGAACCCGCGCACCACGACCTGCTCGGGCCACGGCGAGGCGAGCCACCGCTCGCGGGTGAGGCGCAGGTGCACCATCTCGTCGCCGCGGTCGTCGCGCCAGTGCGTCGACACCCCGTTGGGCTGGTAGCCCAGCGACCGGGAGACCCCGAGCGAGGCACCGTTGTCGTGCCAGGCCGAGGTGATGGCTGCCGTCGCGCCGAGCTCGCCGAAGGCCAGCGCCAGGACCGCAGCCCTCGCCTGGACGCCCCAGCCCCTCCCGCGGGCACCGGGCACCAGCCAGGACGATGAGTCCACGGTGCGCAGCCGCACGAAGTCCTCACCCTCGAGCGTCTGGCAGCCCACGACCTCGCCCCGGTGGCTCACCACGAAGGTGAGGGACCACGCCTCGGGGCGCCAGGTGCCCAGGCTGCGCCAGTAGCCCTGGTAGACCACCATCGCCCGGTTCTCGGAGTCCGGCAGTCCCTCGAACCTGGTTGCCGCCGGGTCGAGCTCGAGGTCGTCCGGGAGCCGGGCCGCCAGGCCCGGCAGGTCGGCCTCCGTCACGGGACGCAGCTCGAGGTCGGGCGTGTGCAGCGACAACGCGAAGAGCGGCCAGTGCGAGGTCATGCGGAGGAATGTATGCCGCGCGGCCGGGCCGGCGCGGCCCTTCGCACCGGGGACCGCGGTGCCGCGCGTCCGGATGGTGGGCCGACGAGGGGGCGCGGTGGACGGGTGCCAGCCGCGCGGCATACCCTCACAACGTGCGTTTCGAGCGCCTCCTCCTTCGCCGCCGCGGCGGGGCCTGACCGATCAGCCGCCCCTCGTCGCGGAGTCTGCGTTGCCTAGGCTGAGTAACATCACGCAGCGAACGTAAGGCGAGACGATGATCCACCCGCAGCAGCCCTCCGGGATGCCGGTAGCGAAGTACGTGCCGTTCCAGGACCAGATCAAGGTCGACCTCCCCGACCGCACCTGGCCCACCAAGGCCATCACCAAGGCCCCGCGCTGGTGCGCGGTCGACCTGCGGGACGGCAACCAGGCCCTCATCGACCCGATGAGCCCCGACCGCAAGAAGCGCATGTTCGACTTGCTGGTGCGCATGGGCTACAAGGAGATCGAGGTCGGCTTCCCGAGCGCGAGCCAGACCGACTACGACTTCGTCCGCGAGCTCATCGAGGGCAACCACATCCCCGACGACGTCACCATCCAGGTGCTGACGCAGTGCCGCGACCACCTCATCGAGCGGACCTTCGACGCGATCCGGGGCGCCAGGCAGGCGATCGTGCACTTCTACAACTCGACGTCGGTGCTGCAGCGCAAGGTCGTCTTCGGCCTGGACCAGGACGGCATCGTCGACATCGCGCTGCAGGGCGCCCGGCTGTGCCGCAAGCTCGAGGAGACCGTCCCCGACACGAAGGTCTACTACGAGTACAGCCCGGAGTCCTACACCGGCACCGAGCTCGACTTCGCGGTGCGGATCTGCAACGAGGTCATCGACGTCATCGACCCGACGCCGGACCACAAGATGATCATCAACCTGCCCGCCACGGTGGAGATGGCGACGCCCAACGTCTACGCCGACTCGATCGAGTGGATGGTCCGCCACCTCGACCGGCGCGAGTCCGTCGTCGTCAGCCTGCACCCGCACAACGACCGCGGCACGGGGGTCGCCGCCGCCGAGCTGGGCTACCTGGCCGGGGCCGACCGCATCGAGGGCTGCCTGTTCGGCAACGGCGAGCGCACCGGCAACGTCGACCTGGTCACCCTCGGCATGAACCTCTTCAGCCAGGGCATCGACCCCGAGATCGACTTCTCCAACATCGACGAGATCCGCCGCACCGTCGAGCACTGCAACCAGCTGCCGGTAGGGGAGCGCCACCCCTGGGGCGGCGACCTCGTCTTCACCGCCTTCTCCGGCTCGCACCAGGACGCCATCAAGAAGGGCTTCGAGGCGATGGAGCGGGAGGCCAAGGAGACCGGCAAGGGGATCGACGACCTCGTGTGGGGCGTGCCCTACCTGCCGATCGACCCGCACGACATCGGCCGCTCCTACGAGGCCGTCGTGCGCGTCAACAGCCAGTCCGGCAAGGGCGGGGTGGCCTACATCCTCAAGAGCGAGCACCACCTCGACCTGCCGCGCCGGCTGCAGATCGAGTTCAGCGGCGTGGTGCAGGGCAAGACCGACGCCGAGGGCGGCGAGGTCACCCCGCGCGAGCTGTGGCGCATCTTCAAGGACGAGTACCTGCCGGCCAAGGACGGCGAGGCCAACGAGTGGGGCCGGTTCACCCCGGTGTCGCACACGCTCGTCAGTGGCGAGGACGGGCAGGACCGGATCACCGCGACCATGCTCGACCGTGGCACCGCGGTCACGGTGGAGGGCACCGGAAACGGGCCGATCGCGGCGTTCATCGACGCGCTGGGCAACCTCGAGATCGACGTGCGGGTCCTCGACTACCACGAGCACGCGCTGTCGGCCGGTGGCGACGCCCGCGCCGCCGCCTACGTCGAGTGCGCCGTGGGCGACCGGGTGCTGTGGGGCGTGGGCCTGCACAGCTCGATCGTCAAGGCCTCGCTCACCGCGATCCTGTCGGCGGTCAACCGGGCCGAGCGCGACGCGGGCTGAGCCCAGGGTGCCCTTCGGCTCCCGCGTTCGCATTTTGAACGTCTGGCCATAATGCGAACGCGGGATGTAGGGTGCCGACATGGACCCGCAGTCCGCGATCAGCGCCGAGATCGAGGGAATCCACCGCGACAGCGACGTCGAGGAGACTCAGCCGCGGCTGGACTTCGCGCCCTACCGCAGCTCGGTGCTGCGCCACCCGACGAAGGACCTGCAGCATGCCGACCCCGAGGGCGTCGAGCTCGTGGCACCGGTTTTCGGGCACAGCGACGTCGACCCGCTCGAGGCGGACCTCACGCTGCAGCCCGGAGGGGAGCCGATCGGCGAGCGCATCCGCGTGGTGGGCCGGGTGCTCGACGGCGACGGCCGCCCGGTGCGGAACCAGCTCGTCGAGGTCTGGCAGGCCAACGCGGCGGGCCGCTACATCCACAAGCGCGACCAGCACCACGCACCGCTCGACCCGCACTTCACCGGCGTGGGCCGCTGCCTCACCGGCGACGACGGCAGCTACAGCTTCACGACGGTCAAGCCCGGGCCCTACCCGTGGCGCAACCACGAGAACGCGTGGCGGCCGGCGCACATCCACTTCTCCCTGTTCGGCACGGAGTTCACCCAGCGGATGGTCACCCAGATGTACTTCCCGGGGGACCCGCTGTTCGACCTCGACCCGATCCTGCAGGCAGTGACCCAGCAGAGTGCCCGCAACCGGCTCGTGGCCCGCTACGACCACGACGTCTCGGAGCACGAGTGGCTGCTCGGCTACCGCTGGGACATCGTGCTGACCGGAACGCACGCGACCTGGATGGAGGCCTGCGATGAGCACGCCTGAGCAGCAGGACCGCCTCGTGCCCACTGCGGGCCAGACCATCGGACCCTTCTACGGCTTCGCGCTGTCGTACGAGCGCGACCACGAGCTCGTGCCGCCGGCCACGCCCGGCGCGGTGCGGCTGCACGGCACGGTCTACGACGGCGACGGGGTGCCGGTGCCCGACTCGCTGGTCGAGATCCGGCAGGCCGACCCGACCGGGCGCGTGCCCGCGGTCGAGGGCGCCCTCCGCCGGGACGGCAGCGTCTTCACCGGCTGGGGCCGGTGCGCCGCCGACCCTGCCGGGCGCTACTCCTTCAGCACCCTCGAGCCCGGCGCCACGGCGGACGGTGCGGCGCCCTTCTTCGCCGTCACCGTCTTCGCCCGCGGCCTGCTGAACCGGCTGTTCACCCGGGCCTACCTCCCAAGAGACGACGAGCGGCTCCGCGCGGACCGGCTCCTTGCCGGCGTCGACGCCGACCGTCGCGAGACCCTGCTCGCCGAGCGGGAGGACGACGGCTCCCTGCGCTTCGACATCCACCTGCAGGGGGAGCGCGAGACCGTCTTCCTCGCCTTCCCGCGCCACAGCCGGTGACCGGCGTGCCCGACCACGGACTGCTCGACCCCGCCACCCTGAGGGTGCGCGACCTCGTCGACGACGAGGCGGTGGTCGCCGCCCTGCTCGACGTGGAGCTGGCATGGGCCCACGCGCTCGCCGAGGTCCCTGCGGCGCCCGCTGCCCTGCCAGCGGCGGTGCAGTCGGCCGTCTCCAGTCTCTGGAGCCCCTCCGCTCTGGCCGTGTCCGCTCTCGCCACCGCGGGGGAGGACGGCGGCAACCCCGTGATCCCGCTGGTCGGTCTGCTGAAGGAAGCGGTGCGGAAGGTCGACGGGGAGTCGGCCTCCTGGGTCCACCGCGGGCTCACCAGCCAGGACGTCCTCGACACCGCGCTCATGCTCGTGGCGGCCCGCACGGCCGACCGCCTGTGCACCGACCTGGTCCACGCGTCCGCCTCGCTGGCCCGTCTCGCCCAGACCCACCGCGGCACGCCGATGGTGGCGCGCACCCTGACCCAGCACGCCCTGCCGACCACGTTCGGCGCGAAGGCCGCCGGCTGGCTCGAGGGCCTGCTCGACGCGCGCGAACGGCTGGCCGGCGCACGCGCCGCGCTCCCCGTCCAGTGCGGGGGAGCGGCCGGCACCCTGGCGCTCGCAGACCTGGCCAGCGACGGTCGTGCCCTCGACCTCGCCGGGACCTTCGCCGACCGGCTCGGCCTGGCGTGGCCCGGCAGGCCCTGGCACACGAACCGCAGCGCCGTGACGGGGCAGGCCGACGCGCTCACCTCGGTGACCGACGCGCTCGGCAAGGTCGCCACCGATGTCGCCCTCCTGGTGCGGCCGGAGGTCGCCGAGCTGGCCGAGCCGGCCGCCGCAGGGCGCGGCGGTTCCTCGACCATGCCCCAGAAGCGCAACCCGGTGCTCTCCGTGCTCGTGCGGTCGGCCGCCCTCCAGGCCCCGCACCTGGCGGCCTCGCTGCACACCAGCGCGACCCTGGCCGCCGACGAGCGTCCCGACGGGGCATGGCACGCGGAGTGGCCCGTGCTCCGACGCCTGCTGCTGCTCTCGGCCGGAGCCGCAGCCCTGGCCGCCGAGCTGCTCGACGGGCTGCAGGTGCGTGAAGGGGCCATGGCTGCCCACCTCGCCCAGGCGGGGCCGCTGGTGCTGGCCGAGCGCCTCCAGGCGGAGCTGCCGGACCGCCTCGGCGGTGGGCCGGAGGCCGCCGCACGGGTGCGGGACCTCCTCGCGGAGGCCGCCGCAGCGGCGGACCCACGCGCGGTGCTGCGGCGCGGCATACCTCTCGACGCCGTCACCGACCAGGAGCTGGCGCGGCTGCTGGACCCACACGGCTACCTCGGCGTGGCCGACCGGCTCGTCGACCGGGCACTGGACCGCGCGGCGCGGCTCGGAACCACGACAGGGACGGGGGCCGGCCATGGCGAATGACCGCACCGCCGCACAGGCGCACGCCGACGGCATGGACGTGCGACGCGAGGTGCTCTCGGACGAGCACGTCGACCGCGCCCAGGAGCGCGTCTCACCGCTGACCGAGGACTTCCAGGACCTCATCACCCGCTACGCGTGGGGGGAGATCTGGACCCGTCCCGGGCTCGACCGGCGGGTGCGCAGTGCCATCACCCTCACTGCGCTGGTCGCGCACGGCCACTGGGACGAGCTCGAGATGCACCTGCGGGCAGCCCGGCGCAACGGGCTGAGCGACGCCGAGATCGGCGAGGTGCTGCTGCAGACAGCCGTGTACTGCGGAGTGCCCGCCGCCAACCACGCGTTCGCCATCGCCCAGCGGGTGCTCGAGGGCGCCCAGGAAGAGGACGAGTCATGACGCAGTTCACCCACGACCCCGACGAGGCCGTCGCCGCCATCGGCGACGGGGCCACGGTGATGATCGGCGGCTTCGGCCCTGCCGGTCAGCCCGTCGAGCTGGTCGAGGCGCTGGTGCGCTCGGGCGCGCGGGACCTGACGGTCGTCAACAACAACGCGGGGAACGGCGACACGGGGCTCGCCCTGCTCATCGGCAAGGGCCGGGTCCGCAAGGTCATCTGCTCCTTCCCGCGGCAGAGCGACTCGCACCACTTCGACGCGAAGTACCGCGCCGGCGAGATCGAGCTCGAGCTCGTGCCGCAGGGCAACCTGGCCGAGCGCATCCGTGCCGGCGGTGCCGGCATCGGTGGCTTCTTCACGCCCACCGGCTACGGCACCCAGCTGGCCGAGGGCAAGGAGACCCGTGAGATCGACGGGCGTGGCTACGTCCTCGAGCTCCCGCTCACGGCGGACTTCGCCCTCGTCAAGGCGCACCGCGCCGACGGCATGGGCAACCTGACCTACCGCAAGACCGCCCGGAACTTCGGCCCGGTGATGGCCACCGCGGCCGCCCACACGATCGTGCAGGTGAGCTCGGTCGTGCCGACCGGTGGCATGGACCCCGAGGTGGTCGTGACCCCGGGCATCTTCGTCGACACCGTCGTGGAGATCCCGGTCGCCAAGCCCGCCCCCGAGGAGGTTGGACAGTGACCGTACCTGCCACCACCAGCGCGCTCGACCGCGACCAGGTCGCCCGGCTGGTCGCCCGCGACATCCCGCACGGCTCGTTCGTCAACCTCGGGATCGGGCTGCCCACCAAGGTGTCCAACCACCTCGAGCCCGACGCCGGCGTCGTGCTGCACACGGAGAACGGCATGCTGGGCATGGGGCCCGAGGCGCACGGCGACGAGGTCGACCCCGACCTGATCAACGCCGGCAAGATCCCGGTCACCGAGCTGCCGGGCGCGGCCTACTTCCACCACGCCGACTCGTTCGCGATGATGCGCGGCGGGCACCTCGACATCTGCGTCCTGGGGGCCTACCAGGTCTCGGCGCAGGGCGATCTCGCGAACTGGCACACCGGGCGGGAGGGGGACATCCCGGCGGTGGGCGGCGCGATGGACCTGGCGCTCGGCGCGAAGCAGACCTTCGTCATGATGGACCTGTTCACCCGCTCCGGGGAGCCCAAGCTCGTGCCGGAGTGCACCTACCCGCTGACCGGGCTCGCCTGCGTGAGCAGGGTGTACACCGACCGGGCGGTCTTCCACCTCCGCGACGGGGAGGTCCGCGTGCGCGAGATGTTCGGCACGACCTTCGCCGAGCTGCAGGAGAGCCTGCCGGGCATCGAGCTGGTCGACGAGACGGGAGAGGCATGAGCGCCGAGGACAGCGACGTCACCCACGCGCCGAGCGGTGAGTTCGTGCAGTCCCTGGCCCGCGGCTTCGCCGTGATCCGCGCCTTCGACGAGCAGCACCCGCAGCTGACCCTGTCGGAGGTGGCCCGCCGGGCCAACCTCTCACGAGCGACGGCGCGCCGCTTCCTGTTCACCCTGGTGACGCTGGGCTACATGCGCACCGACGGCCGGGAGTTCGCCCTGACACCTCGGGTGCTCCAGCTCGGCTACGCCTACCTCTCCGGCCTGCGGCTGCCGGAGGTCGCCGAGCCCCACCTGAAGCAGCTCTCGGAGGAGGTGGGGGAGTCGACGTCGGCCTCGGTGCTCGACGGCGACGACGTCGTCTACGTCGCCCGGGTGCACACCCGGCGCATCATGACGGTCGCCATCAACGTCGGCACACGGTTCCCGGCCTACGCCACGTCCATGGGCCGCGTCCTGCTGGCGCACCTCCCGCCGGAGCAGCTGCAGGCCTACCTCGACCGCGTCGAGCTGCGCCCGCTGACACCGCGGACCATCACCTCGCGGGAGGAGCTCGCGAAGGCCCTCGGCCTCGTCAGGGAGCAGGGCTGGGCGAGCGTCGACCAGGAGCTCGAGGCCGGTCTGCGGTCGGTCGCCGTGCCGGTCCGCAGCCGTGACGGCAGCGTGGTGGCCGCCCTCAACGTGTCGATGCGCGTCGGGTTCCCGGGGGAGGACCCGCACCGGGTCGAGCAGGTGCTGCCCGCCGCGCTGGCCGCCGCGCAGCGGATCTCGGCGGACCTCGCGCTGTCGTCCTGACCCGCCGCGCCCGCACCCCGTCCTGCCGCTCGGCACCCCGTTCCGCCGCTCCGAACCCCCGTTCACGGCGCACGGCGAGGCGCCGGCATCCCTTGACACCCCCAGAGGGCAACCGTAGGTTTGTATGAAGAACACTCGTTCGCACAGCGAACACGGCTAGTCGACACTGGCACCACAGCACCTGCTGCACCACCTCGTTCAACGGAGAAAGAGGAAGCCATGGCCCGCACCACTGCAGCCGCCGTCCTGTTCGTCTCGGCCACGTTGGCCCTCACCGCGTGCGGCTCCGGTTCCGTGAGCAGTGACAGCCCAGGCGGCGGCGCCTCCAGCTCGGCGAACGGTGGAGGTGGGGGCGACCTCACGACGGTGAAGGTGGGCGTCATCCCCATCGTCGACACCGCGCCCATCTGGCTCGGCAAGGAGAAGGGCTTCTTCAAGGACGAGGGCATCAACCTCGAGATCACCACCACCACCGGCGGCGCCGCCGCGGTGCCGGGCGTCGTCAGCGGCGACTTCGACATCGCCTTCGGCAACGTCGTCTCCCTCATGGTCGCGGCCGACAAGGGCCTCCCGCTGAAGTTCGTCACCAACGGCACGACGACCTCGGGTGAGAAGCCGGACTTCAGCGGCGTGGTCGTGCCGAAGGACTCGCCGATCAAGTCCGCGGCCGACCTGGCGGGCAAGACCGTCTCGGTCAACAACCTCAACAACATCGGTGACACCACCGTGCGCAAGGTGGTCGAGGAGGCGGGCGGCGACCCCAAGTCGATCAAGTTCGTGGAGGTGGCGTTCCCCGACGCCCCGGCGGCCGTCGAGCGCAAGCAGGTGGACGCCGCCTGGATCCTCGAGCCCTTCCTCAGCGCCGCCGTCGCCAAGGGGGCACGCGTGGTCAGCTACAACTACACCGACTTCGACCCCGGCCTCGACATCGCCGGCTACTTCACCAAGAAGGAGACGGTCGAGGGCAAGAAGGAGATGGTCGAGAAGTTCACCCGGGCCATGAACAAGTCGTTGGAGTACGCCCAGGGCCACCCGCAGGAGGTGCGCGACATCGTCGGCACCTACACCAAGATCGGTGCCGACGCCCGCGCCACGATGGTCCTGCCGAAGTTCGTGCCCGAGTTCAACCGCGACGCGGCGACCAAGCTCGGTGAGGCAGCCGTCTCCTACGGCACGCTCAAGAAGGCGCCGAACCTCGACGAGCTGCTCCCCACCGGGTGATGGCGGCGACCAGCGCGCATCCTGGGGTCGTGGCCACGAACCGCAGCCTCGGCAGCCGGCTGGCCCAGCTTCCCTCGTGGGTGCTGGGCCTGGCCGGGATCGCCCTCTTCCTGCTCGTCTGGGAGGCGGTCCCGCGGCTCGGCCTGGCCAACCCCGAGTACCTGCCGCCGGCCAGCGAGGTGCTGCAGATCTTCGTGCGCAACCTCGGGCTGACGTCCTTCTGGGTCGCCGTCGGCCACACGATGACGGGCTGGGCACTCGGCCTGGCGATCGCCTCGACCGCAGCCGTCGTGCTCGGCCTGGTCATCGGTTCCAGCCGGTTCCTGCGCCAGGCGACCCACTCGACCATCGAGTTCCTGCGGCCGATCCCGTCGGTGGCGCTCATCCCCCTCGCGGTCCTGCTGTTCGGGGTGTCGCTGAGGTCGACCCTCCTGCTCGTGGTCTACGCCGCCTTCTGGCAGGTGCTGATCCAGGTGCTCTACGGCGTCACCGACGTCGACGTGGTCGCCAGCAACACCGCTCGCAGCTACGGGCTGGGCCGGTGGGCCCGCATGCGCCACGTCGTGTGGCCGACGACTCTTCCCTACCTCATGACGGGGCTGCGCCTCGGCGCCGCGGTCGCGCTCATCCTGGCCGTCACGTCCGAGCTGGTCATCGGCGTCCCCGGGCTCGGGCACGAGATCGCGCTGGCCCAGTCCGGTGGTGCGGCCACGGCGATGTACGCGCTCGTCCTGGCGACCGGGATGATCGGGGTGGTCATCAACATCGGCATGCGCTTCGTCGAGCGGAGGGTGCTGTCGTGGCACCCGTCGGTGCGCGGGGAGGTGCGCCCGTGAACGCGCTGAAGCGGATCGGCTACCTCCTCGGCCTGCCGGCGATCCTCGTGGTCGTGTGGCACCTGCTGACCGTGAGCTCCGACAGCTTCTTCGTCGTCGACCCGGTCACGCTCGCCCAGACGTTCGTCGATACGTGGGTCGGTGAGCGGTTCTGGAACGACGTCGCCCCGAGCCTCGTGCGGCTGGCCGTCGGGCTGGTGCTCGCGATCAGCCTGGGCATCGGGCTCGGCCTCCTCATCGGCTCGGTCCGCTGGCTGCGCGCGCTCACCGAGCCGGTGCTCGAGTTCCTGCGCGCGATCCCGCCGCCGGTGCTCGTCCCGATCCTCATGGTGCTGGTGGGCATCAACAACCAGATGAAGGTGCTCGTCATCGTCTCCGGGGCCATCTGGCCGGTGCTGCTCAACACGGTCGAGGGAGTACGGTCCGTCGACGAGGTGCTGCTCGACACGGGGCGGGTCTACCGCATCACGGGGTGGCTGCGGGTGACCCGGCTGGTCCTCCCGGCGGCGGCACCCCAGATGATGGCGGGCATCCGCCAGGCGCTCTCGATCGGCCTGATCCTCATGGTCATCTCCGAGATGTTCGCCAGCTCCTCCGGCCTCGGCTTCACGATCGTGCAGTTCCAGCGCTCGTTCGCGGTGCCCGAGATGTGGAGCGGCGTCGTCGTGCTCGGGTTGATCGGACTCGCCCTCGCCTTCATCTTCCAGTTCGTCGAGCGCCGGGTGCTGCGGTGGTACCACGGCTTGAGAGAGGTTGACCATGCCGGCTGAGACGCAACGCACCACTCCCGTCGGCGGCGGCGACGCGCTGCTGTCGGTGCGCGGGATCAAGAAGGTCTACGCCAGCGACCACGGGTCGGTGGAGGCGGTCCGCGACCTCACCTTCGACCTGCGCGACGGAGAGCTCGCCTGCCTGGTCGGGCCCTCGGGCTGCGGCAAGACCACGCTGCTCAAGTGCATCTCCGGCCTGCTCGAGCCGACGGAGGGCGAGGTGCGCCTGTCCGGCACCCCGGTGACCGGCCCGCCCAAGGGGATGGCTGTGGTCTTCCAGGAGTACGGACGCTCGCTCTTCCCGTGGATGACGGTGCGCGACAACGTGGAGCTGCCGCTGAAGAACGCGGGCATGGGTGGCAAGGAGCGCCGTGAGCTGACCGAGCGCTCGCTGCACGAGGTGGGGCTCGAGTACGCGGGCAAGCGCTACCCGTGGCAGCTGTCGGGCGGCATGCAGCAGCGGGTGGCCATCGCGCGGGCCATCGCCTACCAGCCGCGGGTGCTGCTCATGGACGAGCCGTTCGCCGCGGTCGACGCCCAGACCCGCGCCGACCTCGAGGACCTCATCCGCAAGGTGTGGAAGGACCTCGGGGTGACGATCCTCTTCGTCACCCACGACATCGACGAGTCGGTCTACCTCGGCGAGCGCGTCATCATGCTGTCCAGCTCGCCGACCGTGGTCCAGGAGGACCTCGCGATCGACCTGCCGGCCGAGCGCGACCAGCTCGGGACGCGCTCCCTGCCGCGGTTCACGGAGCTGCGCGGCCACGTCTACGAGCAGATCCAGAAGGCGAAGAAGGCCGCGCCGCAACAGGGCGCGTCCGACGCCCCTACGGAGGTCGCCCACGTTGGCTGACCCGGGCGCGAGGGTGGCGACGGTGCGGGAGGCAGCGTTCGCGGTGATGCGCGACGTCGGGCTCACGACGATCTTCTCCAACCCGGGGTCGACCGAGGTGCCTTTCCTGGCCGACCTGCCCGACGACCTCGACTTCGTGCTGGCCCTGCACGAGGCGTCCGTGGTCGGCATCGCCACCGGGCACGCCCTGGCGACCGGCAGCCCGGCCCTGGCGCTCGTGCACACCACGGCCGGCCTGGGCAACGCCGTCGCCGCCATCGCCACCGCGCGCGTCAACAGGGCGCCGGTCGTGGTCATGGTCGGCCAGCAGGACCGCCGGCACCTGGCGCTCGAGCCGTTCCTCGCAGGCCGGCTGGCCGGCCTGGCGGGGGACTACCCCGTGGAGGTCCTCGCCCCCGTGTGGGCCGGGGACGTGCCGTCGGCGATCGCCCGGGCCGCCCACCGGGCGCAGGCCGCGCAGGGACCGGTGCTGCTCGTGGTGCCCATGGATGACTGGGACCAGCCGGCGGCGCCCGACGCGGTGGCCGCACCGCAGCGGCTGGTGACCGCACCCTCCGGCCTCCCGGCCGAGCTCGACGAGGTGGTCCGTCTCGCGGCCGGTGCGCGGTCGCCGGCCGTGCTGGCCGGGGCCGGGGTCGACACCGCCGCGGGCTGGGATGCCGTGCGCCGGCTCGCGAGGGCGACGGACGCGCCGGTCTACGCCGAACCCTTCGGTGCCCGGGCCGGCTTCGACCAGACCGACCCGGCGTATGCCGGTCAGCTGCCCGCCGACCGCACCCGCCTGCGCGAGGTGCTCACCGGCCACGACCTGCTGCTCGTCCTCGGCGCGGCCGCCATCCGGCAGTACCCCTACGAGGAGGGCCCGCTCGTGCCGGAAGCGACCCGGGTCGTCGTCGTCACGAGCGACCTCGCCGAGGCGGTGCGCTCACCCGCGCTGCTGTCCGTCGTGGCGGACCCCGCCACCGTGGCCCGGGAGCTGGCCAGGCGCCTGGACGAGAACCGTTCCCGTGCAGCGGAATCCGAGCCACGCGCGGCGAGCGCCGCGGCGGAGGCGGGCCGGCGGCATACCCCGGCGGAGCCTGCCCGCGAGGGCGCCCTGCGCCCGGAGGACGTCTTCGCGGTGCTCGCCGAGCACCTGCCGCGCGAGACCGTGCTCATCGAGGAGTCACCGTCGTCACGCCCGGCCCTGCAGGCCATGGTGCCGGCACGGGTGCCCATGGGCTTCCTGTCCGCGGCCATGGGCGGTCTGGGGTTCGCGCTGCCGGCGGCCGTCGGCGTCAAGATGGCCCGGCCCGACACCCCTGTGCTCGCCGTCGTCGGAGACGGCTCGTCGCTCTACTCCATCCAGGCGCTGTGGACCGCCGCGCACCGCGGTGTCGGCGCCGTGTTCCTCGTGCTGGCCAACGGCCGGTATGCCGTCATGGACCGCCTCGCGGACCGGCGGGGCGGCAAGGCGCCGTGGCCGGCCTTCCCGGAGGTGTCGGTCTCCACGCTCGCCGCCGGGTTCGGCGTGCGGGCCGTGCGGATCGAGGGTGCCGCCGAGCTCGCCGCGACCCTGCCCGACATCTGCGCCGGGCTCGCCGGCCGCACCGAGCCGCTGGTGGTGGAGGTCGCCGTCGAGGCGGGCGCCCACTTCCAGCCATGACGCCCGCGAGCCGTGAGAGGGACCATGACCACAGCAGCCCAAGTCAACGACCCCACACCAGGAGGCACCGCATGACGTTCTTCGATCCCCAGAGCTGGTCCGGCCGGCTCTACAGCTCGGGCTGGACGGGTGGCGCCGCGGGGGCGCACGACGTCGTCGAGCCCGCGACCGGCACCACCATCGGCTCCTTCGGCGTGGCCACCGCCGACGACGTCGCCCGCGCCGTCGACGTGGCTGCCAAGGCCCAGCGGGACTGGGCCGCTCTGCCCTACACGGAGCGGGCGCGGGTGATGCGCAACGCCGCTCGCCTCGTCGAGGAGCACGCCCCCGTGCTCGCCGACTGGCTCGTGCGAGAGGCCGGCTCGGGCCAGGGCAAGGCCGCCTTCGAGGCGAGCCTGGTGGCGGGGGAGTTCCACACCGGTGCGGCCACGGCCGAGGCGCCGTACGGCCAGCTGCTGCGCACCGCCCAGCCCCGGCTGAGCCTGGCGCGGCGCGTGCCCGCCGGTGTCGTCGGCGTCATCTCGCCGTTCAACTTCCCCCAGATCCTGGCCAGCCGGTCGGTCGCACCGGCGTTGGCGACCGGCAACGCGGTGATCCTCAAGCCCGACCCGCGCACGGCCGTCTCCGGTGGCCTGTTCCTCGCCGCGGTCCTCGAGGAGGCGGGCCTGCCCGAGGGCCTGTTCCACGTGCTCCCCGGCGGCGTCGAGGTCGGCAGCGCGCTGGTGGAGGAGCCGCGCGTGCGGATCATCTCCTTCACCGGTTCGACGGCTGCCGGTCGCAAGGTCGGCGAGGCCGCGGGCCGGTTGCTCAAGCGTGCCCACCTCGAGCTCGGCGGCAACAACGCCCTCATCGTGCTCGACGACGTCGACCTGCCGGCAGCCGTGTCGGCCGGTGCATGGGGCTCCTTCCTGCACCAGGGCCAGATCTGCATGACGACCGGTCGCCACCTGGTGCACGAGCGGATCTACGACGAGTACGTCGAGCGCCTCGCGGCCACCGCCGACCACATCCCGGTCGGGAACCCGGCCACCTCGGAGGCGCCCCTCGGCCCGGTGATCGACGCGCACCAGCGCGACCGCATCCACGACCTCGTCACGCGATCGCAGGCTGCGGGGGCTCGGCTGGCGGCGGGCGGCACCTACGAGGACCTGTTCTACCGACCCACCGTCCTCGCCGAGAGCGGCTACGACCACCCGGCCTTCTCCGACGAGGTGTTCGGTCCGGTCGCGCCGGTGGCGCGGTTCTCGACGGTCGAGGAGGCGATCGCCCTGGCCACGCAGAGCGAGTACGGCCTGTCGCTCGGGATCCTGACCAGGGACGTCATGAAAGCCTGGGACATCGCCGGCCAGATTCCCTCGGGCATCGTGCACATCAACGACCAGACCGTCGACGACGAGCCCACCGCGCCGTTCGGCGGCGTCGGGTTCTCCGGCACCGGCACCCGCTTCGGCGGTGTCGAGGCCAACGTCGAGGCCTTCACTGAGACCCAGTGGGTCACGATGCAGGGCTCCATCACGCCCTACCCCTTCTAGGCTGCCCGCATGGGCGCACCCACGTCGGCCCTGACCCGGGCCACCGTCGGCATCGTCGGCGGTGGCCCGGCCGGCCTGATGCTCTCGCACCTGCTGGCCCGCTCAGGCATCGGCTCGGTCGTCGTCGACAACCGCACCCGCCGCGAGATCGAGGAGACGGTGCGGGCCGGCATCCTCGAGCACGACAGTGTGCGGATGCTGGTCGACACCGGCGTCTCCGACCGGGTGCTGCGCGAGGGCCACGAGCACGAGGGCATCGAGCTGCGCTTCGGAGGCACCGGCCACCGCATCGACTTCAAGGACCTGGTGGGGGAGTCGGTCTGGCTCTACCCCCAGACCGACGTCTTCATGGACCTCGCGACAGCCCGGGAGCGCGACGGCGGGGACGTGCGCTTCGGCGTCAGCAACGTCGCCGTGCACGACGTCACGACCGACGAGCCACGGATCACCTTCACCGACGCGGACGGCCGGGCGAGTGAGGTGCGGTGCTCGGTGCTCGTCGGGGCCGACGGCTCGCGCAGCATCTGCCGGCACGAGATCCCCGAGGCGCAGCGCCGGCACTTCTTCCGCGAGTACCCGTTCGCGTGGTTCGGCATCCTCTGCGAGGCGCCCCCCAGCGCGCCGGAGCTCATCTACGCGCACTCCGACCGTGGCTTCGCCCTGATCAGCCAGCGCACCGAGTCGGTGCAGCGCATGTACTTCCAGTGCGACCCGACGGAGCGGGTGGAGGACTGGCCGGAGGACCGCATCTGGGAGGAGCTGCAGGAGCGGGTCGTCGGAGACGGGTTCCGCCTGAAGGAGGGGCGCATCACCGACAAGACGGTGCTGCCCTTCCGCAGCTTCGTCTGCGAGCCGATGCGCCACGGCAGCATGGTGCTCGCCGGCGACGCCGCCCACACCGTGCCGCCCACCGGCGCCAAGGGGCTGAACCTCGCCCTCGCCGACGTGCGGGTGCTCCACGACTGCCTCGAGCGGTTCGTCGCCGGTGACCGGGACGCCCTCGACGACTACAGCGAGCGGGCGCTGCAGCGGGTCTGGCGCGCCCAGCACTTCTCCTACTGGATGACGACGATGCTGCACCGGCTCCCCGACGCCTCGGACTTCGACGTGCGGCGGCAGGTCGGCGAGCTGACGTCGGTGGTCACCTCGAGGGCCGGCTCGACGTTCCTCGCGGAGGCCTACACCGGCTGGCCCGGCCGGGAGTAGCGGCGGCGCGGGTCCGCCCCGGGTCGGGCCCTCAGTGGTCGAACAGGTCGGCGGTGTCGGCCTGCCACACGCGGGTGTGGTCGTCGCTGACGGTCAGGTAGACCAGGGACTCGCTGACCTCGGCTCCGGTGAGCTGCCCGCGGGGGCCGTCCACGCAGGTCCACGACGCCCTGAGCCGACAGAGCCGGGGGCCGGCGGGGCCCTGGAGCGCCACCACGGGGTCGTCCACGAAGCCGTCGTCGGCGATCAGCACCGTCGGGTGCCGCAGGTCCACCCGCTCGTCGGCCACCCGGGTCGGCTCGGCGCCGTCGAGCACCACGACCGCGCGCTCTCCTCCAGTGCCCGCGAGCGTGCTGGTGTACGTGTACTCGACGTCGGTGACCCGCTCGAGCACCTCGGGCAGCGGGACGCGCTGCCACGTGGCGTCGTCCCACGAGTCGGTGTCCGTGCTGACGAGCCAGGCCTGCGGCCTGCCGCGGACATCGGGCCCGGAGACCAGCACGGCACCGTCGCGCACCGAGCCCACCACGCCGGCGCGCTGCTCCCGGTGGACGCAGGCGTCCACGCCGCCCCTGACCCGCCAGTCGGACAGGTCGGGCATCCAGACGGCGAGCGCCCCGTCGGGGCAGGCAGCCGTGACGGCGCTGCCGAAGAGGGCCAGGTCGTCGTCGGACGCCCCGCCGTGGGTCACGAGGGCGCGCTCGGCGGCGCCGAGCGTTGTCGAGCCACCGTCTCCCCAATCGCCTCCCACCCACACCCGGGGTGTCGGCGAGTCGGTCTCGGCAGTGAGCACGTTCCCACTGGCCGAGACCATCGGCCGGCCGATCGGGTGCGGCTCGGTCACGTTGTCCTCGAGGCAGCCGCGGAACTGCCCGCCCCACACGAACGCCAGGCAGCCCGTCGGGCCGGGACGTTCGGCGGGCACGAGCACGCCGCGGCCGCCGTCGGGCACGAGCGGGCCGACCGGGCGGGCGCCGTCGAGCCGCACCTCACGCCAGGCCGTCCCGGCGCCGGTGCTGCCGGTGGCCGACGTCGGCGCCGGGGTGGCCGGGGTGGGGGCCCAGCCACCGCACCCGGTCACCACTGCCACTGCCGCCGCCGCGGTGACTGCCACCGCGACCGCACGACCGCGCCTCACCCGCCCCCTGTGCACCCCGACAGTGTGGAGGAACGACCAGGCCCTGCGCAGCCGGTTGGGGTGCGCCAGGTGGGCCGCCTCAGCGCTGCGCGCGGTATGCCGGTGGGCTGGCGTCCGTGGCCGTGCGACGGCGCACCCAGAGGGTCACCTCGCCGGCGTCGTCGCGGACGGCCAGGTAGGTCGCGTCCTCCATCTCGACCGCGGAGGTGAGCAGCCCGCGGGGGCCGTCGACGGCATACCAGCCGTCCTGGCGCTGGGTCCACACCCGGGTGCCGCGCAGGGCCTGCACGGCCAGCACGACCGGCTGGCCGCCCACTCCGGGGTCGGCGACGAGCACGGTGGGCGAGGTGGAGTCGAGCTGGTCGTCGGGGACGTCGACGGTGGTCGCGCGGTCACCCGAGACCGTCACCAGGAGTGGTCGGCCCGCGCGGCTGCCGGCGACCACCCCATCCACGGCCACCACCACATCGGTGACGAGGTCGGCTGCGTCGGTCGTCGTGACGTGGTGCCACTCGGCCGTGCTCCACTCCTCGTCCTCGGCGGTGGCGAACCAGGTCTGGGTCACACCACTGGCGGAGGGCACCGTGCCGGGGGCGAACAGCGGGCCGGCCACGAGAAGCCACCCGTCGCCGGTGTCCGCCCGGAGGGGCGAGGGGCTGCCCGCGTCGACGCAGGGGCCCTGTGCGCCGAACGGGGTCAGCCCGGGCGAGCGAAGCGTCCAGGCGGACACGGCGCCGTGCGGGCACGCGACTGAGGGGACCGTGCCGACCACGATCGCCTCGTCGTCGGAGGTGGCGGCGTCGACGAACGCGGTGGCGTTGCCGTCGGGTCCGGGCGCCAGTGACTCGCGGGCGAGCCTGACGTCGTCGCCGGCCCAGACGACGGGTGGCGTCGCGTCGCCCATGTCCTGCCACTCGACGGCGAGGATGACGTCACCGTTGGTGGAAAGTGCTGTGGCAGAGGGGATTGCGGGCGGGAAGTCGCCGTCCGGGAGGCAGCGTGCGGCCCCTTCGACCGTCAGCTCCACCAGGCAGGGGCGTCCGTGCAGGCGGCCCGACGCCAGCAGCCGCCCCGGTTGGTAGGGCTCGACGGGGCCGGTGACGGTCAACCCGTCGGGCGCGAGACGTTCCCACCCGGGCGGGTCGTCGTCACCGCGCAGAGCGGCGGGGACCGCACAGGCCGAGAGCGCGGCGGCCGTGGCGACACCCATGGCGAGACCGGCTCGGCGCTGTCGCATGCCCCCACCCCCCGTCCAGCACGAGTGTGCCGCGGCGCGACCCCGGGCGAGGGGCCATTGCGCGAAGTCGGGGGTGGCTCCCTCAGCGCACGCCGCGGGGGCGGAACTGGATCGAGATCCGTGACCCCACCGTCTTGGCGGTCTTGGGGATGCAGTGGTCCCAGGTGCGCTGGCACGAGCCACCCATCACGACGAGGTCGCCGTGGCCGAGGGAGAACCCCAGCGACTCGCCACCGCCGCGAGGTCGCAGCATCAGCGATCGCGCCGACCCCACGGAGAGGATCGCGACCATGGTGTCGAGGTCCCTGGCGCGGCCGATGCGGTCGCCGTGCCACGCGACCGAGTCGCGGCCGTCGCGGTAGAGGCACATGCCGGCGGTGACGAAAGGCTCGCCGAGCTCGCCGGTGTAGTGGCGGCTCAGCTGCTCGCGCGCCTCGACGAGCACCGGGTGGGGGAGGGCCTCACCCTCGCCGTAGAACCTCAGCAGGCGCGGCACGTCGACCATCCGCTCGTACATCTCGCGTCGCTCGGCGTGCCACGGCACGTGGTGGTGCAGGTGGTCGAACAGCTCGTCCGCCCCGGCCAGCCACCCGGGTCGGTAGTCGACCCAGGCGCCTCTCGTCAGAAGGGTGCGCTGGAGGCCGCTGCCGAGCGAGCGCAGCTCGAGGCGGTCGGCGACGTCGAGCAACGAGCCCTGGAGTGCCATGCTCATGCCGCCCACCCTACGACAGGTTCGAACACCTGTTCTAGTGGTTGGGCGGTATCCACCGGTCACCGGGCGAGCGCCTGCACCCGCCACATCCCGCTCTGCTCGGTGGACACCGGTCGAAGGCCGTGCCCCGCCAGCACCGCCAGCATGTCCGCCGGAGGGTGGGCGTAGGTGCGGAACTCGCGGCCCATGAGGGCATGAAACGCGTTCTCCGCAGCCAACAGCGCGCGGCTGCCGAGGTTGCGAGGTGGGTGGCTGAACGCCAGTCGGTGGCGGCAGTGGTCGGCCGCCGCACCGAGGAGCCGTTCGTGGTCGGGGTAGCAGCAGACGACCCGGTGGAGGACGACCACGTCTGCCGGCCCCACCTCGTCCGGCGTCGCGGCGATGTCCACGATGCGCCGCTGGACCCGGTCGGCCACTCCGGCGTCCTGCGCCAGCCGGTGCGCGTCGTCGTCGTAGGCGGTGGACAGCTCGAGGGAGACGACCTTCGCGGCACCGCGGCGCAGGAGCTCGAGGCCGATCTCGCCGACGCCGCCGCCGATCTCGAGGACCGTGGCGCCGGCCAGGCCGTCGGCGGCGAGGAAGTCGACCATGCGCGTCGCCGTCCGGTCCAGGCCCCGGCGTCGGTACCTCTTGGCCATCCGCCCGGAGAACCCGGAACCGAACATCTGGTCGCACCCCCGCGGGTCACAGCATCCGGCCACGTGTCGAGTCTCCACCACGCCCGCCGGTTCACGGAAGGAGCGCGACCCGGCCCTGGAGACAGGTCGGCAGGGTCGGCGTGGTGCGCTGGCACCCGCCGGCCCTGCGGCGCGATGCTGGGGCGATGGCGGAGCGCAACGTCCTCGGCGGCGACCTCGAACCGTGCGGCACCGACCCGGTGACCGGCTTCTTCCGCGACGGCTGCTGCAGCACCGGGCCACAGGACCTCGGGAGCCACACGATCTGCGCGGTGGTCACGGCGGAGTTCCTCGCACACCAGCGCAGCATCGGCAACGACCTGTCAACGCCGGTGCCCGAGTACCGGTTTCCCGGTCTGGTGCCGGGAGACCGCTGGTGCGTGACGGCGCTCAACTGGGCGAGGGCCCGCGCCGACGGCGTGGCCGCGCCGGTGGTGCTGGCGGCGACCAACGAGGCGGTGCTCGAGCTGGTGCCGCTCGCCGCTCTCCAGGGGCACGCCGTCGACGTCCCCTCCGACCCGAGCTCCCTCGAGCAGTGACGTTGCGGAACCGCTGCACCCGATGGTGCGTCCCACGGCCATGAGGGCCAGAGGCACAGCCACACGACTCGTCCCCGTCGTCGCCGTGCTCGCGGTCGTCGCGGCCCTGGGACTGGCGATGGTGGTGCGCAGCCTGGTCGACCCCGCCGGAGAGGACAACGCGAACGGTTCGGTCCCCGTCCGCGGCGTGGCGGTCCTGCAGGGCACGTGGACCGCGGTGAACGACGTCGGCGCACCGGCGGCGGCCGTGCAGGGCTCGAGGGTCGCGCTCACCTTCGAGGGCACGTCGCTGCGGGCCACGACGGGGTGCAACGCGCTGACCGGGTCGGTGCGCGTCGTGGACAGCACACTCGTCGTCGACGACCTCGGCGCCACCGACATGGGCTGCGAGCCGACGCTGATGCGCCAGCAGGAGTGGATCGCGGAGATGCTGCAGGCGCGGCCACGGCTCGAGCTCAGCGGGCCGACGCTCTCACTGCTCTGGGACGAACACTGGCTCGGACTGAGCTCAGAACCGGCCGGCTGACAGGCGGTCCAGCTCGGCGGTCAGGGCTGCGCGCACGTGGTCGTGCTGGGGCCGAGCACGGTCTCCGGCTCCGGTGCGCGCCACCGCTGGATCGGGTGCAGGGCCACCGGACGCCACACGTGGTCGGGCCCCTCCCACTCGTACCGAGGCCAGACGTGCGCATGCAGGAAGGCGTCGTGGTTGCCCTGGATCTCGAGGTTGACCCTCCGGAACTGGGGGTCGCGTCGCGCGCACACCGTCTGCACCGCCTCGCCGAGCAGCTCCATGCTGTCGAGGAAGGCCAGTCGCTGCTGCCTCGGCAGGTCGGTCAGCCGGTCCGCGCCGCGGTTGTCGGTGATGAGCACGCAGTAGCCCGGCAGGAACTGCACGTCACCCATGACCGCGAACCCGCCCGGGAGGCAGCGCAGCACCGTGGGGTTCTCACCGCGCAGTGCCGAGCCCACGCGGTCCGCGCGCCAGCCACGGCCATCGGGGGTCTGGATCGAGGTCACGGCGGTGCAGCGTAGCGGTGCGCAGTGCACCACGGTCTGCGGCGTGTCGCCGCGACGTCCACCTTCGCCGCCGCCAGCATGAGCAGCGGCCGGCGCAGGGTCGGCCGTGTCACGAGGGGGAACTCTGATGTCGTTCATGACCGCTGTGCAGACCGTGTTGTCGAAGTACGCGACCTTCTCCGGTCGGGCCCGCCGCTCGGAGTACTGGTGGTTCGTCCTCTTCTACCTCATCGTCGCCGTGGTGGCGACCGTGATCGACAGCGCCGCCGGCCTGCCGCAGACGGCAGGCTACGGCCCGGTCACGATGCTGGTGACGCTCGCGCTGCTGCTGCCGAGCCTTGCGGTGACGGCGCGACGCCTGCACGACACCGGCCGCAGCGGCTGGTGGATGCTCTTGTCGCTCATCCCGATCGGCGGTCTCGTCGTTCTGATCTTCGCGCTGCAGGACAGCAAGGGCCCCAACGCGTGGGGTCAGTCCCCCAAGGCCGTGGCCGCTCAGCCGGCGTAGCCGAACCAGCCGTACTCCCTGCCCTCGGGCGGCCTGGGCAGATCCCAGAGCTCGCCGGCGGAGGCGGCCGCAGCCTCGTGCACCGGGCGCGCGTCGAACGCCACTCGCGTCTCGGGTATGCCGCGCGCCAGCCACTCGACGACGAAGGTCCACCCCTCACCCGTGGGGAGCGGGTACAGCCAGTGCTGGATGCTGCCGTGGACACCTCCGCCGGTGCCGCCGAGCCGTGCGATGCGTGGCGTCTCGGGAAGGGCGTTCAGGTCAGCCGGCAGGTCCTCAGGAGCTGCCCCGATCTTCGTGCCGTCCTCGAGCAGCACGCCGATGCGGACCGCGTTCCTCCAGGCCCACTCGTCGTCGACGAGCTCGGTGCCGGGGCGCTGCCAGGTCTGCACCGTGAACGCGAGGCCCGTCCGGTACGCCTCCAGGCTGGTGAGCGCCACCACGGTGTCGTCGGTGCGTGCCAGCACGACAGTGCCACCGGCGGAGACCGGCACCACGTTGATGGGCGGCTGCCACGGCAGCTGCACGTAGACCGGTCCCCGGTCCTCGGCCCGCTGTGGCTCGGGGAACGGATCGAAGAACCGCTCTGCCGCAGGGTCGGACGACGACGTCATGGCCGCACAGTAGGCGACCGGGCGGCGCCGGGAGGGCGCAACGGTGAGGTGCGCGCACACGCGGGCACCCGGCATACCGGCTTTTGGACCGCGTCGGGAGAGAATGGGTCCATGCCGCTCTACCGCGACGAGGCCATCGTGCTGCGCACCCAGAAGCTGGGCGAGGCCGACCGCATCGTCACGCTGCTCACGCGCGCCCAGGGCAAGGTGCGCGTGGTGGGCAAGGGCGTGCGCCGCACCAAGTCCCGGTTCGGCGCGCGGCTCGAGCCGGCGATGATGGTCGACCTGCAGTGCTACGAGGGCCGCAGCCTCGACACGGTGACGCAGGCCGAGACGCTCGCCAGCTGGGGGGACGTGCTGGCGCGTGACTACACGACCTACACCGCCGCCACCGCGATGCTCGAGACGGCCGACCGGCTCACCGAGGAGCGTGAGCCCTCGCTGCAGCAGTACCTCCTGCTCGCAGGAGCCCTGCGCTCCATGGCAGAAGGCGCGCACGACCCCGGCCTCGTCCTCGACGCCTACCTGCTGCGCGCGCTCGCGATCGCCGGCTGGGCGCCGAGCTTCCACGACTGCGCCCGGTGCGGTGCCGAGGGCCCGCACCGCGCGTTCAACCTCGCCGCCGGCGGCACGGTGTGCCCGGTATGCCGTCCGCCCGGCTCCGCGGCGCCGGCGCCGGAGACGCTCGAGCTGCTGGCCGCGCTGCTCGCCGGCGACTGGGCGGTGGCCGACGCCTCCGAGGTGCGGCACCGCCGCGAGGGCACCGGCCTGGCGACGGCCTTCCTGCAGTGGCACCTCGAGCGCGGGGTGCGCTCACTGCGGCTGGTCGAGCGCCGCGACCCCGGCCCGCGGCCGGATGCGCCGCCCGCGCAGGTGACCCCGCTGCGCGTCGAGGCCCAGGCATGAGCGGTCCCTACGCGCGCCCGTTCGCGCACCCGAGCGGCGCCACGCCCCCGCGGCTGCCCGCCGAGCTCGTGCCCAACCACGTCGCGATCGTCATGGACGGCAACGGCCGGTGGGCCAACCAGCGCGGGCTGCCGCGCACCAAGGGCCACGAGGCGGGGGAGGCCGCGCTCCTCGACGTCGTCGCCGGGGCCATCGAGGCGGGCGTCGGGCACCTGTCGGCCTACGCCTTCTCCACCGAGAACTGGAAGCGCTCGCCCGAGGAGGTGCGCTTCCTCATGGGCTTCAACCGCGACGTCATCCGACGTCGGCGGGACCAGCTGCACCAGTGGGGCGTGCGGATGCGCTGGGTCGGGCGGCGCCCACGGCTGTGGGGCTCGGTCATCAAGGAGCTCGAGGTCGCCCAGGAGCTGACGAGGCACAACACGGGCCTCACGCTCTACTTCTGCGTCAACTACGGCGGCCGGGCCGAGATCGCCGACGCCGTGCGGCGCATCGGCGAGCATGTGAAGGCGGGCAAGCTCAAGCCGGGCTCCATCGACGAGCGCACCATCGCCCGCTTCCTCGACGAGCCGGACATGCCCGACGTCGACCTGTTCGTGCGCAGCTCGGGGGAGCAGCGCACGTCGAACTTCCTGCTGTGGCAGAGCGCCTACGCCGAGATGGTCTTCCAGGACACGCTCTGGCCCGACTACGACCGGCGCCACCTGTGGGAGGCGATCCAGACCTACGCCGAGCGCGACCGCCGCTACGGCGGGGCGGTCGACCAGCCCACCGCCTAGCGCTGGCAGTCGGCGCAGGTGCCGAAGATCTCCAGGGTGTGCTGCACGTCGGAGAAGCCGTGCTCCTCGCTGATCTTGTCGGCCCACCGCTCGACCGCGGGGCCCTCCACCTCGACCGTCTTGCCGCACCCGCGGCAGACGAGGTGGTGGTGGTGCCCGGTGCTGCAGGCCCGGTAGACGGCCTCACCCTCGGCGGTGCGCAGCATGTCGATCGAGCCGTCCGCCGCCATCGACTGGAGCGTCCGGTAGACCGTGGCCAGGCCGACCTTCTCGCCCGCCTCACGGAGCAGGGCGTGCAGCTCCTGGGCAGAGCGGAACTCGTCGACGTCGGCCAGGACGGCTGCGACGGCCGCGCGCTGCTTCGTGGGGCGGCGACCCGACTCGGACGCCGTCTTCGTCGTCGCGGCCATCAGTGGCCCACCTCCCGGTCGTGTCCTGCTGTCGCGCCTGCGGGCTCGGAGCCGTGCTCGTCGTAGTGGCCCTCGTGGGCGGCGTGCCGGTGCCCGTCGTGCAGGTAGTCGACGTGGTCGCCGTGCACGATGGCCGGGTGCCCGCACTCGTCACCGTGCTCGTGCTGGTGGTGCGTGTCGGCGCGGCGGTGCTGGCGCGACCTCAGGCGCGCGCCGACCGCGGTGCCGGCCGCGACGACGACGAAGGCGCCGATGGCGAGCAGCACGATGGTGCCGCCCGAGGGGGTCTCGGCGTAGAAGGAGACGATCACGCCACCGACGCTGGCGAGCACCCCGATGAGCACGGCCCACCGCACCGAGGCCCGGAAGCTCCCTCCGAGGAGCTGGGCGGTGGCGTTGGGGATGATCATCAGCGCGCTGATCAGCAGCAGGCCGACGACGCGCATGGACACCACGACGGTGACGGCGGTCAGCACCGCCAGTGCGACGTTGAGCCCGGTGACGGGCAGCCCCATGGCGCGGGCGTACTCCTCGTCGTTGGCCACGGCGAACAGCCACGGCCGCAGCAGGGTGGTGCCCACCACGACGACGACGGCAAGCCCGGCGAAGACCCACAGGTCGGCGGCGTTCGCGGTGGTGATGGCACCGAAGAGGTATGCCGTGAGGTTGGCCGGGCTGCCGCTGGGCGACTTGGCGATGATCACCACGCCGGCGGCGATGCCGCCGTAGAACATCACCGCGAGGGCGACGTCGCCGCTGGTGCGGCCCCGGGCCCGGATGACCTCGATCACCACGGCAGCGGCCACGGCTGCCACGAGGGCGGTCAGCACCGGCGCGGTGCCGGTGAGGACGCCGACGGCGACACCGGCGAGGGCGACGTGGCCCATGCCGTCACCGATGAGCGAGAGGCGTCGCTGGAGCAGGAAGACGCCCACCAGGGGAGCGGCGAGCCCGACCAGGAGGGCGGCGACCAGCGCCTGGCGCATGAAGTCGTAGGAGAGCAGCTCAGCCATGGGTGTGGTTCCGCGGGTCGAGGGGGCCGGTGGGCGTCGCGCCCGTCAGCCCGGAGGCGGGTGCAGCCTCGTCGGGGTGGTGGTGGTCGTGCCCGACGGCGCCCAGGGTGTCGCGGGCCCGGCCGAACTGCGCGGGCGTGCCGTCGAAGGAGACCCGACCGCCCGACATCACCACGATGCGGGTGACGATGTCGGACAGCGCCTCCAGCTCGTGGGTCACGATGAGCATGGTGGTGCCGCCGCGGGCGAGGCGGGCCAGCACCCCGGCGAGCACCTCCTGGTTGGCGGCGTCGACGCCGGCGGTGGGCTCGTCCATGATCAGCACGTCCGGGTGGGAGGCGAGGGCGCGGGCGATGAGCACCCGACGCTGCTGGCCCCCGGACAGGGTGGTGACGTCGGCCCCCGAGCGGTCCTTCAGGCCCACCACGTCGAGACAGCGGTCGATGAGGTGGCCGTCGCCCCGGCCCACCCGGGGCTGCCACCAGCGCCGGTGCGGGAGACGGCCCACCTCGACGATCTCGGCGACCGTGGCGCGCACCGAGGCCGACAGGGTGTGCCGCTGGGGCACGTAGCCGAGGCGGGGGTGGTCGTCGAAGTCCTCGACCGGCACACCGAACAGGCGGGCGCGGCCACCCATGAGGTCGTTGAGGCCCAGCAGCCCCTTCACCAGCGTCGACTTGCCGGACCCGTTGGCGCCGAGCAGCGCCACGACCTCACCCGGTGCGATGGTGAGCGTCACGTCGCGCACGACCGGCGCCTCGGCATACCCGAAGGAGGCGTGCTCGAGGGCGATGACCGGTGTGTCGGCCGCGGCCGAGGGCTCGGCGCTCACTGACAGCCCTGGCCGGCGCGGAGGGCCGCGAGGTTGCTGCGCATGACCTCAAAGTAGTCCTTGCCGGCCGACTGGTCCGTGAGGCCCTCGATCGGGTCGAGCACCGCGAGCCGGGCGCCCGTCTCGCGCGCGAGGGTCTGCGCCACGGCCCGGCTCACCAGCGTCTCGGCGTAGACGGTCGTGACTCCCTCCTCCTTCACGAAGGAGGCGATCCGTCCCAGGGTGGCGGGGTCGGGCTCGGCCTCGGGGGTGAGGCCGCTGATCCCCTGCTGGTGGAGGTCGTACGCCTCGGCGAGGTAGCCGAACGCGGCGTGGCTCGTCACGAGATCGCGGCTGTCGCAGGTCTTGAGCCCGGCCTTGAACTCGGAGTCGAGAGTGGTCAGCCGCGACGTGAAGTCCGCTGCGCGGGAACGGAACTCGTCGGCGTGCTCGGGGTCGAGCTCGGCGAGCCTGGCGGCGATGGCGTCGGCGACATCGGCGTAGCGCTGCGGGTCGAGCCAGAAGTGCGGGTCGGCGCTGCCCTCGGCGTGCTCCTCCTCGGCGTGCGCGTCGTGCTCGGCCTCGCTCTCGCCCTCGTGGCCGTGCGGCTGCGCGGCCAGGTCGAGCCGCGCCGACGGTGTGACGTCGAAGCCCTTGTCCGCGGCCTGGTCCGCCACGGCGTCGTCGACGGCGGGCTGGAAGCCCTTGAGGTAGACCACGGAGTCGGCGCCGGAGACGGTCGCGACCGCCTTGGGGGTCAGCTCGAGGTCGTGGGGCTCGACGCCGGGCTTGGTCAGGCCGGTGACACTGACGCGGTCGCCGCCGACCTGCTCGACGGCGTACTGCAGGGGGTAGAAGGCCGCGACGACCTCGAGGTCACCGTCCCCCGAGGTGCCGGCACCTCCCTGGCTGCTGCACGCGGTCACGCCGGCGAGGGCGACGGCGGACAGGAGGGCGGGGAGCAGGCGGGCCTTCATGACAATCATTCTCATCCGGAATGAGAATGATTGTCAAAACCGTGTCCCCGGTGAGCGGCGCTGCAGCTCGGCTCAGGTGCGGGGGACCGCCTGGGTGACGGCGATCGCGGCCGCGAGGAGGATGACCGCGACGCGCATGAGCCGCTCGACGCCGGTGAGGCGCGGCCAGCCGAGGTAGAGCATCCACGCCAGGAAGAGGGCGACCAGGGCGGTGAGCACCCAGCCCCAGTCCGCGATGAGGATGCCGCCCACCAGCAGGGCCAGGACGGCGAGGAAGGGCACGGCCCGGGGGAGGCGGCTCAGGCGGGTCAGCAGCGGGAGGCTGGCCTTCTCGACGGAGGTGCGGAAGCTCGAGGACACGCCCCGCACCCTACGGCAGGGGGCAGCGGCAGCTGAGCAGGCGGCATACCCGCGTGAGCGCCCGGGAGGCGGTCGGTAACCTTCTCCGCATGGCTGCACCGACCTCCACCGTGGACACCGTCGTCTCCCTCTGCAAGCGCAGGGGCTTCGTCTTCCCGTGCGGTGAGATCTACGGCGGCACGAGGTCGGCCTGGGACTACGGCCCGCTCGGCGTCGAGCTCAAGGAGAACATCAAGCGCCAGTGGTGGAAGTCGATCGTGACCGGCCGCGAGGACGTCGTCGGGCTCGACTCCTCGATCATCCTGCCGCGCGAGACCTGGGTGGCCTCGGGCCACGTCGGCGAGTTCAGCGACCCCCTCACCGAGTGCCAGTCGTGCCACAAGCGCTTCCGCCTCGACCACATGCAGGAGGCCATCGCCGAGAAGGAGGCGAAGAAGGGCAAGGAGGTCGACCCCGACTCCATCCCCCTGAGCGACATCGCCTGCCCGAACTGCGGCACCCGCGGCGCGTGGACCGAGCCGCGCGAGTTCAACATGATGCTCAAGACCTACCTCGGCGTGATCGAGGACGAGTCCGGGCTGCACTACCTGCGCCCCGAGACGGCCCAGGGCATCTTCGTCAACTTCCTCAACGTCATGAACGCCTCGCGCAAGAAGCCGCCGTTCGGCATCGCGCAGACCGGCAAGAGCTTCCGCAACGAGATCACGCCGGGCAACTTCATCTTCCGCACCCGCGAGTTCGAGCAGATGGAGATGGAGTTCTTCGTCAAGCCGGGTGAGGACGAGGAGTGGCACCAGTACTGGATCGACGAGCGCACCCGCTGGTACACCGACCTCGGCATCAACCCCGAAAACCTGCGCCACTACGAGCACCCGCAGGACAAGCTGTCGCACTACTCCAAGCGCACCGTCGACATCGAGTACCGGTTCAACTTCGCCGGCTCGGAGTGGGGTGAGCTCGAGGGCATCGCCAACCGCACCGACTTCGACCTCGGCACCCACACGAAGCACTCGGGCACCGACCTCGTCTACTTCGACCAGGCCAGCGGCGAGAAGTACACGCCCTACGTCATCGAGCCGGCAGCTGGCCTGTCCCGCTCGCTGATGACCTTCCTCGTCGACGCCTACTCCGAGGACGAGGCCCCCAACACCAAGGGCGGGGTCGACAAGCGCGTCGTGCTGCGCCTCGACAAGCGTCTCGCGCCGGTCAAGGCCGCCGTGCTGCCGCTGTCGCGCAACGCCGACCTGACGCCGAAGGCCAAGGACCTCGCCGCCGCGCTGCGCCAGCACTGGAACGTCGAGTTCGACGACGCCGGCGCCATCGGCCGCCGCTACCGCCGCCAGGACGAGATCGGCACGCCGTTCTGCGTCACGGTCGACTTCGACACCCTCGACGACCACGCCGTCACGGTGCGCGAGCGCGACACGATGAGCCAGGAGCGGGTCTCGCTCGACCAGATCGAGTCCTACCTGGCCGCGCGCCTCGTCGGCTGCTAGGGGGTTCGGCCCGTCGCGACCGGCCGCGCCGGGTCGGTGATCCAGTGGCTCCACGAGCCGACGTAGACCGGCGTCTCGACGCCGATCTCGTGCAGGGCGAGCGCCTGGTGCGCCGCCGTCACCCCTGACCCGCAGTAGGTGCCGACCGGCCTGCCCGGCCTCACGCCGAGGGCCGTGAACCGCGCCCGCAGCTCCTGCTGGGGCAGGAACCGGCCGTCCGGCCCCATGTTGTCGACGGTGGGGGCGCTGACGGCACCGGGGATGTGCCCGGCGACCGGGTCGATGGGCTCGGTCTCGCCGGCCCAGCGCTCGGTCGAGCGGGCGTCGAGCAGCACGCCGAGGCGGGCCACCTCGGCCGCTCCGTCGGCGTCGAGCAGCGGCATGCCGCCGGCGTGCGCCTCGAAGGTCCCGGCGCCCGGGGGCGGCACCTGCGTGCTGACGGGCCCTCCCGCCCCGGTCCACGCGGCCAGCCCGCCGTCGAGCACCTGCACGAACCCGAGGCCGTAGTAGCCGAACACCCACCACGCGCGAGCGGCGGCCGTGCACGCGCCCTGGTCGTAGACGACGACCCGGGTGTCGGCGTCGACGCCGCAGCGGCGCAGCGCCGCCTGCACCGAGTGGGCCGTCGGCAACGGGTGCCGCCCGCCGGGCCCGGGCGGGCCGGCGAGCTCGGCGTCGAGGTCGACGTGGTGCGCCCCGGGGAGGTGCGCCCGCTCGAAGTCGTCGCGGCCCCTGCCGACCGCCCCGAGGTGGTACTGGACGTCGACGACCACGATGTCGTCGAGCCTGTCCAGCAGGTCCTCGGGGCTGATGAGGGCGCTCATGAGCCACATCCAACCGCAGGGTCGGCGGCCTCGCGTAGCGTCGGGGCATGACGACCCGGCTGGTGCTGGTGCACGGCACCCGCGTGAGCAGCACCCAGTGGCGGCTGCCGGCCTACGAGGAGGTGCTCGCCGAGCTCGACGTCGTGACGCCTGACCTCCCGGGGCACGGGTCGCGGGCCGGGGAGCCGTTCACCACCGAGGCCGCCGTCGAGGTCCTCGCCGAGGCGGTCGAGGGAGGGGAGCCGGGTGCACCGGTCGTGCTTGCCGGCCACTCGCTCGGCGGCTACATGGCCATGGCGTATGCCGGCGCCCACCCCGACCGCCTCGCCGGACTGGCGCTGATCGGGGCGTCCGCGGTGCCCCGCGGACCCGGCGCCGCGGCATACCGCGCCTTTGCCTCGCTGATCCCGAAGGTCGGCCCGGAGCGGATGGCCAGGCTGTCGAACCGGGTGCTGACGCGGCTCACCGACGAGGAGACCGCTCGGACGGTGCTCGACGGCAGCGACTCCTACGAGGCCACCGCCGATGCCTGGGCAGCGGTGATGGCCGACGGCGACCCCCGGCTGCTGCGCGAGGTGACCTGCCCCGTGCTCCTGCTCAGCGGACAGTGGGACCAGCTGCGGGTGCACGCGCGGGAGTTCGCCGCCCAGTGCCGCGACGCCCGGGTCGTGGTGGTGCCGGGCGCGACGCACCTGCTGCCGCTCAGCCACCCGCGCGTGGTCGCGACGATGCTGCGTGACTTCGCCCACGAGGTCTCTGCCCCAGGTCTCCGCCCCGCGGATTCTGAGGAGGGCCGCAGCACCTGAGACAATGCGGGCGCCATGACCAGCACCGCCTCCGCCACCGCACCCGTGCCCGCAGCCACCCCGGTCCTGCCTCCGCTGCAGATCGGCCCCCACACCATCGAGTCGCCCGTCGTGCTCGCGCCGATGGCCGGCATCACCAACCGCGCGTTCCGGAAGCTGTGCCGTGAGTACGGCCAGGAGGGGCTCGAGCGCGGAGGCGCGAGCGGGGCGACGTCGCTCTACGTGAGCGAGATGATCACCTCGCGCGCGCTGGTCGAGCGGACGCCGGAGTCGATGCGGCTCATCGAGCACGACCCGGAGGAGAACCCGCGGTCGATCCAGCTCTACGGCGTCGACCCGGCCACGGTGGCCGCGGCCGTGCGGATGCTGGTGACCGAGGACCGCGCCGACCACATCGACCTGAACTTCGGCTGCCCGGTGCCCAAGGTGACCCGCAAGGGTGGGGGAGCGGCGCTGCCGTGGAAGCGTGACCTCTTCGAGGCGATCGTGACGGCCGCCGTCCGCGAGGCCTCGCCGTCGGGCATCCCCGTCACGGTGAAGATGCGCAAGGGCATCGACGACGAGCACCTGACCTACCTCGACGCCGGGCTCATCGCGGAGCGGGCCGGGGTCGCGGCGGTCGCGTTGCACGGCCGGACCGCCTCCCAGGCCTACTCCGGCGAGGCGGACTGGACCGCGATCGCCCGGCTGAAGGAGACGGTGCGCAGCATCCCCGTGCTCGGCAACGGCGACATCTGGTCGGCCGAGGACGCCGTGCGGATGGCGGAGGAGACCGGCTGCGACGGCGTCGTCGTCGGGCGGGGCTGCCTCGGACGACCCTGGCTGTTCACCGACCTGGCAGCCGCCTTCGCCGGAACCTCCGCCCGCATCGAGCCGACGCTCGGCGAGGTGACGGCGACGATGCGCCGGCACACCGAGTACCTCGTCGACTTCTACGGTGACGAGTTCAAGGCCTGCCGCGACATCCGCAAGCACATCGCGTGGTACCTCAAGGGCTTCCCGGCGGGCTCGACCGTGCGGCACCAGCTCGCCCTCGTCGACTCGCTCGAGGCGCTCGACGCCCTCATCGCCACGATGGACCCCGAGGCGCCGTGGCCGGGGGACGCGGCCGAGGGCCAGCGGGGACGGGCCGGGTCGCCGCGTCAGGTCGCCCTGCCCGAGGGGTGGCTCGACAGCCAGGAGCTCAACGAGGCCGCGCGGCAGGCCGTCGCCCAGGCGGAGCTGTCGGTCTCCGGCGGCTGAGGTCTGCGGTGGTTGAGATCCGCGTCGGTTGAGATCGGCGGCGGCCGCGCTAGCCCCACACAGCGCTGCTGCCCGGCCACCGGTGGGATGGCCGAGCAGCAGCTGTTCAGGGGGACGTCCCCCCTGGCGTCGCGCCTACCGCGAGGCGATGCCGTGCGCCACGGCGTCGAGCAGGTGGCCGGTGAAGGCGGGCAGGTCGTGTGGTTTCCGGCTGGTGATGAGGTTGCCGTCGACGACGACCTCCTTGTCGACCCAGTCACCGCCGGCGTTGCGGATGTCGGTCTGCAGGCTCGGCCACGACGTGAGCTGCTTGCCGCGCACGACGTCGGCCTCGACGAGGGTCCACGGCGCATGGCAGATGGCGGCCACGACCTTGCCGGACTGCACGAACTCGCGGATGAACGCGACGGCGTCCGCGTCCATGCGCAGCGCGTCGGGGTTGGCCACCCCGCCGGGCAGCACGAGGGCGTCGTAGTCGTCGACGGAGGCGCTCGAGACGGTCTTGTCGACCGGGCGCCTCTCCGCCTTGTCGAGGTGGTTGAAGGTCTGCACCTCGCCCTCCTTCGTGCTGAGCAGCACCGGGGTGGCACCCGCGTCGCTGACGGCCTTCCAGGGCTCGGTCAGCTCGACACGCTCGATGCCCTCGGGGGCGACGAGGAAAGCGATGCTCTTTCCACTCAGATGGCTCATGGCTCCACCCTGCGCCCGCCCCCGGAAGAGGCGCAATTCGTGGCGACGGCTGTCGGTGCCGCGTGGCAGGCTCGCCCCATGGTCGGACAACCGGGCGGCTCGGCAGAGCGTCCAGCGCTGTTCTTCGACGGCCCGGAGGAGTTCCGCGCGTGGCTGGAGGAGAACCACGCGACCCATGAGGGCCTGTGGGTCGGGCTGTACAAGAAGCACGCGTCGCACCGGGGGTTGACCTACGGCGAAGCCCTCGACGAGGCGCTCTGCTTCGGGTGGATCGACTCCGTCTCCCAGCGCATCGACGACGACACGGTGCGGCAGCGCTGGACCCCGCGGAAGGCGGGCAGCATCTGGAGCCGGGTCAACATCGGACACGTGGAACGCCTGACTGCCGAGGGGCGCATGCACCCCGCCGGGGTCGCGGCCTTCGAGCGGCGCAGTGACGCCCGGTCGGGCGTCTACTCCTTCGAGCAGGGCGAGCTCGCCCTGCCGGACGGCTACGAGGAGCGGCTGCGGGCCAACGCCGCCGCAGCGGCCTTCTGGGATGTCGCGACGCCGACCTACCGCAAGGCCGTCACGGCGTGGGTGCTCGACGGGAAGCAGGAGGCCACCCGGGAGAAACGGCTGGCCCAGCTCATCGACGACAGCGCGAACGGACGGCTCGTGCCGCCGCAGCGCTACGGCACGGAGCCGAGGTGGGTCGAGCGCGCTGCGCGGGCCGCTCGGGAGGCCACCTAGAGTCGGCACCGTGGCCTACTCCGACACCGACCGGGAGCGCTGGGTGCGCGAGGACCCGGTGCACAAGCGCGCCGACCGCGACGACTTCGCGCGCGACCGGGCGCGGCTGGTGCACTCGGCCAGCCTGCGGCGGCTCTCCGCCAAGACCCAGGTCGTGCAGCCGGGTGACGACGACTTCGTGCGCAACCGGCTGACCCACTCGCTCGAGGTGGCGCAGATCGGCCGCGAGTTCGGTGCGGCACTCGGGTGCAGCGCCGACGTCGTCGACACCGCCTGCCTTGCGCACGACATCGGGCACCCGCCGTTCGGGCACAACGGTGAACAGGTGCTCGACGAGATCGCCTCTGGCATAGGCGGATTCGAGGGCAACGCGCAGACGCTGCGACTGCTCACGCGTCTGGAGGCCAAGCGGGTGCACCCCGACGGGCGACCTGCCGGGCTCAACCTCACCCGGGCCAGCCTCGACGCCGCGACGAAGTACCCGTGGGCGCGGGGGGAGGGGGGCGAGGGGACTCGCAAGTTCGGGGTGTACGCCGAGGACCTGGACGTGTTTGCGTGGTTCCGCGACGGCGTCCCGGAGGGTCGACGTTGCCTCGAGGCCGAGGTCATGGACTGGTCCGACGACGTCGCCTACTCGGTCCACGACGTCGAGGACGCCGTGGCCTCGGGACGGCTCGACCTGCGGAGGCTGCGCGACACCTCCGACGTCGAGCAGGTGCTGGCCATGGCCAGCGGGCTGTATGCCGCCGACCTCGGCTCCGAGGACCTCGGCGCCGCCCTGGAGCGGGTGCTGGCGACGGGCGCTGTGCCAACGGCCTACGATGGGTCGCGGCGCGACCTCGCCGCGCTGAAGGACATGACGTCGCGCCTCATCGGCAGGTTCGTGCTCGCCGTCGAGCTCGCCACCCGTGAACGCCACGGCGACGGCGACCTCACCCGCTACGACGCCGACCTCGTCGTGCCCGACGCGACCCGCGCCGAGGTCGCGGTGCTCAAGGCCACGGCAGCGCACTTCGTCATGTATGCCGAGGAGCGCGTCGAGGTCATGGCCGGCCAGCGGGCGGTGGTCAGGGACCTCGTGGCCGCCTACCGGCAGTCGCCCGCCGAGCGCCTGGACCTCGACCTGCTCGCCGACTGGAAGGCGGCCGAGTCGGACGCGGCCGCGCTGCGCGTCATCGTCGACCAGGTGGCCTCACTGACCGACGTCCGGGCGCTGTCCCTCCACCGCCGCTGGTGCTGACGACCCCCAGCCCGAGTGCCGGTGGCCCGTCAGTCGAAGCAGGCCCTTGACGAGGGCGAAGCCGGCCACGAGCGACACGCCCCACCAGGGGTGGCCGACGGCGGCCAGGCAGACGCCCCCGACCGCGAACCACCCCAGCATGAAGGCGGCCAGGGGCAGACCGTGCAGCCGCTGGGCGGCCTTCGGCGCGGCGTAGCGCCCCCACAGGGCAACCATGACCGACACGGTGACGACTGCGACGGCGATGCCCAGTGCCCCGCCGAGACCGACCGACCACCAGGCGACCGCCACCAGGCACAGGACCTCGACCAGGAACAGGACGGCGAGCAGGAGACCCTGGAGCGGGCTCACCGCCAGCTGCGCCGGACCTGGTGCTGGGGGAGGGTCGGTGCGGGCCACGGGGACGATGCTAGGTGGCGCCTCAGGGGGAGCGAGGCCGTTCGCCGACTTGCCTGTGACCAGCCTGTGGTCGGCTGAGTGACATGCCGAGGGCCCCGCCGGCGGCAGGCGGGGTGTGGGGCGGGGTCACGCTGGCTCCTGGGCGGCGCGACGGGCCAGGAGCTCGTAGGACCCGCGGACCAGGTCCCACTCGACCCGTTCGCCGTGCGCGTCGCGGACGACTCGGCCGGCGTGGCGGCGGGTGTGCACGATCGTGTGGTGCCGCTCGCACAGCAGGGCCGCGTTCGACAGGTTCGAGGGGCCGAGGTCTGCCCAGTGCACGAGGTGGTGGGCGTCGGTCCACTGCGGCGGGGCGTCGCAGCCCGGGTACGTGCACCCGCCGTCGCGCAGCCAGAGCCGTTTGGTCTGGGCGTCGGTGAAGTACCGCTTCTCCAGGCCCCAGTCCACGACCTCACCCTTGCCGCCCAGGACGATGGGGATGACGGAGCCGTCGCAGCACAGCCGGCGGACGGTCTCGGGGGCGAGGTGGGTGCCGGCGTCGAGCCCGCCCAGGGTGGTGGCCGCGCCGAGCCCGGCCTTGAGGTCGTCGTAGCTCATGGTCAGCAGCAGGGTCGTCTTGTTCGTCTTGCCGACCTCGTCACCGGCCGCCACCGCGCGCCGCAGCAAGGTC
>NZ_JARGZE010000002.1:0-1005382 GCF_029223115.1 Knoellia sp. 3-2P3 | reverse complement strand
CGCTCACGACGGCCGCGGCTGAGCCCACCGGCAACCGACCGGATTCGACGGCCTCCTTCACCGGAGCGTTGACCTGCTTCTGGAAGGCCTGCGCCACGGCCACGATGGTCCCGGCCCCGCCGGCCCTCGTCGACGGCGCGTGATGCCTGACCCACTGCACCGTCGTCATCGCCGCCGGACCCCCGGAGGTCTCTCCGCGCTCCATGGCCTCGCGCACGACCGCCACCCGGCCGGCCTCGCCGGCCAAGACCAGCGCGTCCACCTCACCGAGCAGGCCGGCCAACCCGTCCGGCCCACCACCTGAGGGCGCCTGCCACAGCACATCCCCCAAGGCACGCATCGCCTCCGAGGCAGCGGCAAGCTTGTCGCGACACTGCGCGAGACTCAGGCAGGCTGTCCCCTCCATGACGACAACCCTAGGGGCGACCACCGACAGCCCAGATCAACCAGCCATCAACGGAAACCCTTGCAGCGCAAGGCAATGCGGCGGCATACCTATGAGTGAAGGGCAACACGAGAGTCACCGCCTGTGGATGACGTGACGACGCTGCGGTCCTTGTGGACCGCGTCAGCGGAGCAGCAGGTTGAGCAGCACCGTGAGCAGGATCGAGGCCACGACCGAGAAGAGGATCATGGCCAGGCAGCCGGGCAGGCCGCCGAGCGGTCGGACCTCGAGATTCCTGCCGATGCGCATGCTGCCGACCCTAGTCAAGCGCCCAATGACGCGCCCGCCGAGCACGCCAGCACATAGGCTGACCCCGTGCTGCGCACCAAGTCGCCTGTGCAGGCGCTGACCACAGCCGACCGCGACGACGCGCTCGAGCTCTGCAGCCGTGACCTCGCCGCCAACGTCTTCGTGGCGGCGCGCATCCTCGAAGGCGTGCTCAGCAGCCAGCCCGGCACCCTCCTCGGCTACCGGGAGGACGGCCGGCTCCAGTCGCTGTGCTGGGCCAGCGCCAACCTCGTGCCCGTCGCCGCCGACGCCGACAGCATCCCGGCCTTCGCCGAGCGTGTGCGCCGCTGGCGCCGCCACTGTGCCTCCCTGCTCGGCCCCACCGAGCAGGTGAACGAGCTCTGGCGGCTGCTGTCGCCGTCCTGGGGCCCGGCCCGCGCCGTGCGACCCCACCAGCCCCTGATGAGCACGATGGAGCGACCCTCCGAGCTCGGCGTGCCCCTCGACCCCCGGGTGCGGCCGGCCAGCCCCGACGAGGTCGACCTCGTCCTGCCCGCCGCGGCCCACATGTTCACCGCCGAGATCGGCTACGCGCCCTACACCGGCAGCGGGCACGCCTACCGCACGTCGCTCCTCGCGCTCATCGAGCGGCAGCACACCTACGTGATCGTCGAGGACGGCGAGGTCGTCTTCAAGGCCGACATCGGCTCCGTGGCGCTGGGCTGCGCTCAGATCCAAGGGGTGTGGCTGGCCCCGCGACTGCGCGGGCAGGGGATCGCGGTGCCGGCCATGGCAGCCGTGGTGGAGCAGGTCATGGACGCGCGTGCGCCGTGGGTCACGCTCTACGTCAACGACTTCAACACCAGCGCCCGGGCCACCTACGCCCACGTCGGTTTCGAGGACGTCGGCTCCTTCACCACCGTCCTGCTCTGACACCGAGGCGCCGTAGCGGCCCCCGGGGGCCTGAAAGGATGACCGCCATGAGCGCCGACCTCCCCGACCTGGCCCGGACCACGGAGCCCCCGGAGCTCACGAGGGACATCGCCGGCCTGGCGGGGCTGTTCCTCGTCTCGGGAGTCACGCACCTGGTCAAGCCCGACGTCTTCGAGCCGCTCGTGCCCCGAGCCCTGCCGACCCGGCGCGGGCTGGTCTACGCCTCGGGCGTCGCAGAGCTCGTCTGCGCAGCAGGTCTGCTCCACCCCCGCACTCGCCGCGCGGCGGGCTGGGCGAGCGCCGCACTGCTGCTCGCGGTGTTTCCCGGCAACGTCCAGATGAGCGTCAGCCACGGGAAGCGAGCGGCGAGGCGCGACGACACGACCGCCAAGGCGACCTTCGTGGCGACCCTCGCCCGGCTGCCGTTGCAGGTCCCCCTGATCCGCGCAGCCCTGCGCGCTGCCGGCAGGTTCTGAGTGCCGGGACTCGTGTGGGCGCCTCTCACGGAGGCCGACCTGCCCGGCCTGCGCCGCCTGGCCCAGGCCTGCCTGCGCGATGTCGCGGGTCGCCCTCACCGACGAGGGGGAGCCCGTGGGCTTGCCCGCGCGCTCTACGAGAGGCACCGGGCCCACTACACGTCGCACGAGCACGCCGCCGTGGTGCGGATCCAGCAGGTGTGACCGATATCCTCGGGTGGTTCCGACACCCCTGAGGAGAATCCTGTGGTTCTGCGCATGTCCGCCCTGTTCCTGCGAACCCTTCGCGAGGACCCGGCCGATGCCGAGCTGCCGAGCCACAAGCTGCTGGTCCGGGCGGGCTACATCCGCCGCGTCAGCCCGGGCATCTACACCTGGCTGCCCCTCGGCCTGAAGGTCCTGCGCAACGTCGAGCAGATCGTCCGCGAGGAGATGGACGCCATCGGCGCCCAGGAGCTGCTCTTCCCCGCCCTGCTGCCGAAGGAGCCCTTCGAGGCGACCGGCCGCTGGGAGGAGTACGGCGACAACATCTTCCGCCTCAAGGACCGCAAGGACGCCGACTACCTGCTCGGGCCGACCCACGAGGAGATGTTCACCCTCACGGTCAAGGACCTGTTCTCGTCCTACAAGGACCTGCCGCTCTCGCTGTACCAGATCCAGACGAAGTACCGCGACGAGGCGCGCCCTCGCGCGGGCCTCCTGCGCGGCCGCGAGTTCGTCATGAAGGACTCCTACTCCTTCGACGTCGACGAGGCCGGCCTGGAGAAGGCCTACCAGCTGCACCGCGAGGCCTACGTCCGCATCTTCAACCGCCTCGGCTTCCACTACGTCATCGTCGAGGCGATGGCGGGCGCCATGGGCGGCAGCAAGTCCGAGGAGTTCCTCGCCACCGCCGAGCACGGCGAGGACACCTACGTGCGCTGCACCAGCTGTGGGTATGCCGCGAACGTCGAGGCCGTGCGCGTGCCCGTCCCCGACGCCCTGCCCTACGACGACGCGCCTGCGGCGCACGTCGAGGACACCCCGGAC
Source organism: Knoellia sp. 3-2P3 (assembly GCF_029223115.1). NCBI lineage: Bacteria > Bacillati > Actinomycetota > Actinomycetes > Micrococcales > Intrasporangiaceae > Knoellia > Knoellia sp. 3-2P3. Next base: position 1,002,271 of record NZ_JARGZE010000002.1, on the reverse strand, counting down.
ACCCCGACCATCGAGACGCTGGTCGACCACCTCAACGAGCGCTTCCCGCGCGGGGACCGGCCCTGGACCGCGGCCGACACCCTCAAGAACGTGCTCGTCACGCTCGCCTACCCCGACGGTCACCGCGAGCCGCTGGCCATCGGCGTGCCCGGAGACCGCGAGATCGACGAGAAGCGGCTCGAGGCCCAGGTGGCTCCCGCCGAGGTCGAGGCGTTCGACGAGAAGGCGTTCGCCGAGAACTCGGCGCTGGTCAAGGGCTACATCGGGCCCGGCGCGCTCGGCGAGACCGGCACCGCCAAGGTGCGCTACCTCCTCGACCCGCGCGTCGTCGAGGGGACCCGCTGGGTCACCGGCGCCAACGAGCCCGGCAAGCACGTCATCGACCTGGTGGTCGGCCGCGACTTCACCGCTGACGGCACCATCGAGGCCGCCGAGGTCCGCGCGGGCGACGAGTGCCCCAGCTGCGGGCACGTGCTCGAGACCGCCCGCGGCATCGAGATGGGCCACATCTTCCAGCTGGGCCGGAAGTACGCCGAGGCGCTCGACCTCAAGGTGCTCGACCAGAACGGCAAGCTCGTCGTCGTGACGATGGGCTCCTACGGCGTAGGAGTGTCCCGCGCGGTGGCCGCCGTCGCCGAGGGCAACCACGACGAGCTCGGCCTGGTCTGGCCCCGCGAGATCAGCCCTGCCGATGTCCACCTCGTGGCCACCGGCAAGGACGACGAGGTCTTCGTCAGGGCTGCCGAGATCGCCCGCGCCCTCGAGGGCGAAGGTCTCGAGGTCATCTACGACGACCGGAAGGGCGTCAGCCCGGGCGTGAAGTTCAAGGACTCCGAGCTCATCGGCGTGCCGACCATCGTCGTCGTCGGCCGCGGCCTCGCCGAGGGCAAGGTCGAGATCAAGGACCGCCGCTCGGGCGAGCGCACCGAGGTGGCCGTCGACGACGTCGTGGCGGCGGTGGCCGCAGCCGTCCGCGGAGCGGGGGAGTGAGCGAGCGCACCCCGGCCATCGAGGCGGTCATCTTCGACTGGGGCGGCACCCTGACGCCCTGGCACGAGGTCGACCTGCCGCAGCAGTGGCGAGTCTTCGCCCGCGAGGTGCACGGCCTGCCCGTCGAGGACACCGCGATGCCCGCCGAGGACCTCGCGGAGGCGGACAGCCTCGCCCTGCGCATCCACGAGGCGGAGGAGCGCGCCTGGAAGCGCGGCAGGTCCACGCACGAGAGCGCCTCCATCGCCACCATCCTCGAGGAGGCCGGCGTCGACCCGGGGCACGACCGGCACCACCTGGCGCTCGCGGCATACCGGCGCTTCTGGGAGCCGCACACCCACACCGACCCGCAGGTGCGACCGCTGTGGGAGGGGCTGCGCGACCGCGGCATCCGCGTGGGCGTGCTCTCCAACACCATCTGGACCCGCGCCTTCCACCGCGAGGTGTTCCAGCGCGACGGCGTGCTGCACCTGCTCGACGGCGACGTGTACTCCTCCGAGATCCACGTGGTGAAGCCCCACCCGGAGGCGTTCCGGGCCGCGTGCGCCTCCGTCGGGGTGGCCCCCGAGCGGTCGGTCTACGTCGGCGACCGGCTCTTCGAGGACGTCCACGGCCCGCAGCAGGTGGGCATGCGCGCGATCTGGATCCCGCACTCCGACATCCCGCTCGACCAGCAGGTCGCCGTCGACGTCACGCCCGACGCCAAGGCCCACGAGCTGCTCGACATCCTCGACATCGTCGACGGATGGCTGGCGGAGCTGTCGCGGTAGCCCCGTGCCGGATCCCGACCTGACCACCCTGGCGCTGATGGGCGTGGCCGCCTTCAGCGCCGGCTGGGTCGACGCGGTCGTCGGTGGCGGGGGGCTGATCCAGCTGCCCGCCCTGCTGCTCGGCTTCCCCGGGGCCACCCCGGCCCAGCTGCTCGCGACCAACAAGTTCGGGTCGATCTTCGGCACCGCGACCAGCTCGCTGACCTACGTGCGCCGGGTCCGGCCCGACCTGCGGACCGCCCTGCCCATGGCGGGCGTGGCCTTTCTCGGGGCCGTGGGCGGGGCGCTCATCGGCCTGCACATCCCCAAGAGCGCGTTCAACCCGATCATCCTCGTGATGCTCGTCGTGGTCGGCGCCTACACCGTCGCGCGACCCAAGATGGGCCACGAGACCGCGCTGCGGTTCGACGGCCACAAGCACACGGTCATCGCGATGCTGACCGGCTTCTGCATCGGCGTCTACGACGGCGCCCTCGGGCCCGGCACCGGCTCCTTCATGGTGTTCGCCCTGGTGGGCCTGATGGGCTACGCGTTCCTCGAGGCCAGCGCCAAGGCCAAGATCGCCAACTTCGCCACCAACCTCGGCGCGCTGGTCGTCTTCATCCCGGGCGGGCACGTCATGTGGAAGGTTGGCGCGGTGATGGCGGTGATGAACCTGGCCGGGGGCTACACCGGCGCCCGCACCGCGGTGGCCAAGGGCAGCGCGTTCGTGCGCGTCGTGTTCATCATCGTGCTCGTCGCGTTCATCATCCGCATCGGCGGGTCGGTCCTCGGGGTCTGGTCCTGACATGACCCCCGACGTCGACCGCCTCCTCGACCGCGTCGAGCGCCTGTGCGGGCAGCACCGCCGCCGCGTGGTCGTCGGGGTCGCGGGGCCGCCGGGCGCCGGCAAGACCTCGCTCGTCCTGGACCTGCTCGCCGCAGCCGAGGGCCGGCCCGACCTCGCCGGCCGCGTGGCGCACGTGCCCATGGACGGCTTCCACCTCACCAACGCCGAGCTCGACCGGCTCGGGAAGCGTGACCGCAAGGGCGCCCCCGACACCTTCGACGCGCACGCGTATGCCGCGGTGCTGGCCGCCGTGCGCGACCCGGCCCGCCCCGTGGTCACCGCCCCGAGCTTCGACCACGCGGAGGGCGAGCCCGTGCCCGACGCGCTGACGGTGCCCGCGACGGCCGACCTCGTGCTGACCGAGGGCAACTACCTGCTGCTCGACGACGGCCCGTGGCGGGACGTGCGGGCCCTGCTCGACGAGGTGTGGTTCTGCGCGCTGGCCGACGACGTGCGCCGCGACCGGCTGGTGGCACGACACGTCGCGGCCGGGCGTGAGGCGCAGGACGCCGTGGAGTGGGTGCACCGCTCCGACGAGGCGAACGCCGTGCTCGTCGCGGCTGGGGCGGCCGCTGCGGACGTGGTGCTCCGCGACGGCCGCATCCTCCCCTCGGCCTAGACGCTGCCGCGCTGGTGACTCATCCGCCGGCGCCGCCCTTGAGGGCGGCGAGCCGGGCCTCGACCTCGGCGTCGTCGCCGTGGTCCTCGAGCTCGGCGAACTGGTCCTCCAGCGTCGTGGCCCGTGCCTCGGCGCGGCCCTGCACCATGGCCTCCTGCTTGCGGATCCTGTCCTCGAAGCGGGACAGCTCGCTCGTCGGGTCCATCACGTCGATGGCGCCCATCGACTCCTGCACCTGCGCCTGGGCCTCGGCTGCGCGCGCCCGGGCGACGAGCTGGGAGCGCCTGTTCTGCAGGTCCTCGAGCTTGGTGCGCATGGTCGTCAGCCCGGCCTTGAGCTGGTCGACCGTCGCGTTCATCTGGGCGATGCGGGGCTCGGCCTCCTTCACCTCGCGCTCGTAGCCGATCTGGCGCGACAGGGCCACCTTGGCCAGGTTGTCGAACTTGTCGGCGCCGGCGGTGTCCCCGGCGGCCCGCAGCTCGTCGGCCTTCGCCGACGCGGCAGAGGCCTTGTGGCCCCACTCCAGCGCGGCGTCCTTGTCGATCTGCAGGTCCTGCTCGGCCATGCGGGTGTTGGCGATGGTCTGGGCCACGGCCTCCTCCGCCTCGGCGATCGAGTTGGTGAAGTCGGTGACGAGCTGGTTGATCATCTTCTCGGGGTCCTCGGCCCGGTCGATCAACGCGTTGATGTTGGCCTTGGCCAGCTGGCTGATGCGTCCGAGGATGCTGGTCTTCTGGGTCATCTGCTTCTCCTCCCGGCGTCTCCGCCGTGTCTGTCCTGCTGATCGTGAGCTGGTCGTGTCGTTCGGGTGGTCCGGTCCTCAGAAGCCACCACCCCCGCCGAAGCCACCGCCACCGCCGCCCCCGCCGAAGCCGCCCTGCGAGCCGCCCCAGCCGCCTCCGCGGCCGCCGCCCCAGCCGCCGCCGAAGCCGCCGCTGAGGATGCCCCCGAGGATCAGGGAGGTCGGGTCCAGGCCCCGGCGTCCACCACCGGTCGGGGTGCCCCACGTGTTGCCGCCGGGCGGGCCCCACGAGTTCACGTCGTCCTGGGCCGAACGCAGGGCTTCCTCGCCCTCGGCCTCGGCCTGGTTCAGCAGCGCGCCGGCTTGCTGGGGGTCGTCGTCGGCCCGGGCCGCGGCCTCGTCACAGAGGCGCAGGGCGTTGGCGATGTGCATTCGGGCACGGTTCCCCACGGCGCCGCGACGGCTCTGGATCCACTCGTCGATGCTGGCGATCCGGGCGCGCACCTGCGCCATCCGCTGGTCGAGGAGCTGCCGGCTGCGCTGACGCTGCTGCTCGGCCTCCCGGTAGCGCGACAGGGCGTTGTCGAGGTCCTTCTCGGCCCGGCCGAGCACCCGAAGCGCCTCGAGCGGGTCGCCGCCCTCCCGGGCTGCCGTGCCCCGGGAGATGGCCTCGCGGGCGGCGGCCAGGGCCGTCCGCGTGAGCTGGTCGTCGGCGCCGAGTCGCTCGGCGTCGGCGACGTCGGAGGAGATGGACGCCAGGGCGGCATCGAGCCGGGTGGCAGCGGTCGCGAGCTCTTGGCGAGCGTTGCCGACCGACGTCAGCAGCCGGTCGGCCTGGCCGACTGCCTCCTCCGCCGCGCGGCCCGCGGCCACCGCGGCAGGACGGTCGTCGCGCTCGCGCAGGTGCTCCTCGCCGGTCTCGACGAAGTCCTCGGCCGAGTCGAGCAGCTGCGCGGCCTGGGTGACGTTGCCCGAGACCGTCCGCAGGGCTTCGGGCGGGTACTGCGCCGACAGGCCGGCCAGCTCCTGCTCGGCCACGGGTACGCGTCGCCGCACCTCACCCAGGCGAACCCGCAGCTCGGCCAGGAACTGGGGGATCGTGGCCTGGAGGTTCCGCAAACGGGTGAACTCGGCCTCCTGGGCGTCGAGCCGCTGGTCCGCGCCGCCGGCCAGCTCGATGATCTGCTCGAGCCGGGAGCGGACGGTCAGCTCGTCCACCTGGCCGGCAGACTCCTGGTCCTGCAGCTCGCGCTGGAGCCGAAACGCCTCGGCCGCACTGGCCCGAGCACTCTCCAGCGCCTCCTTGAACGGGCGGGTCGCCTGCACGCCGAACTGCGCCTCGGCGAAGGACAGCTCGTCGGCCGAGGAGCGGATCGCGTCGTCGACCTCGACCAGGGCCGCGGCGGCCCGGCGGCGCAGCTCCTCGGTCGGCACGGGCGCAGCCTGCGGTCCCTGTCCAGGGGGCCAGCCGCTCGGCTGCCCCTGCCGGCGGCGGGAGCGGCGTCTCGCGACGGCATACGCACCCACCGCGCCGGCGGGGAGGAGCAGCAGCCAGGGGGAGAGGCCTCCACCCGACCCGTCGGAGGCGGAGCCGCCGCCGGACAGCTCGCCGGCGGCGGCCTTGCCGTAGCCGTCGGCGGCGGCGCGCACGGCGCCGGCCCAGTCGTCCTCGGCCAGCCGGGGCTCGATGTAGTCGGAGCGGACCGCGCTGTCCTCCTCCGGCGTCAGGCCGGACTCCTCGGTGGTCCAGGTGGCGTAGCGGCGATCGTCCACGGCGACGGCCATCAGCACGTCGTTGCCGCCCAGCCCGGAACGCTCGAAGGTCTGCTCGGTCCAGGCCTGCGGGCTCGTGCCGTCGAAGCTCTTCACGTAGACGACGTAGAGCTGCAGGTTGTGCTCGGAGCGCAGGGCGTCAAGGTCCTTCTGGAGCGCCTCGGTCTCACCGGTGAGCACGCCGGCTCGGTCCGTGATCTGCTCCGTGACGTTGAACGGCGCGTCGGCGTGCCAGCCGTGTGCTCCCGCGCCCGCCGGCACCGACACCACCACGTCCGAGACGGCCTGCGTCGGCGCCGGCGCGGCCCAGAGGCAGGCGGCCGCGAGCGCACAGGCGGCCATCACCCGCGGCTGTCGTGACCTTCTGGCGTCCACACCGTCTCCCCGCGTCGCCGTGCGACCACCGTATGCCGGTCGGCGGGCCTGCGCCCCGAAAGTGGCGCGACCTCGTGGAGGATGGGCGCACCGCGCTGGAAGCGGCCGACCCGGCATACCGCTGCCTCGTCCTATAGGACGAAATCCGGGCCTGTGCGGGGTGGTTTGTCCATGGCCCACTGGAACTACGGGGTGACCATTTGGCACAGTGGGGTGGGTGCACGTCTGGTACGCCAGCTATGGCTCGAACCTCTCCCGCGACCGCTTCCTCTGCTACCTGAGGGGCGGTCGACCTGAGGGCGCCGCCCGGACGTACCCCGGAGCCCGAGACCGGTCCCACCCCCTGGGGGACACCGCCCTCGAGCTGCCCGGCCAGGTCTTCTTCGGCTGGCACTCGCCGACGTGGGACGGTGGCGTGGCCTTCTACGACGCCAGCTCGCCCAGCCAGGCACTCGCGCGGGCCTACCTCATCACGGAGAGCCAGTTCGCCGACGTCGCCGCCCAGGAGATGCACCGCGACCCGGGGCAGGACCTCGACCTCAGCACGGTGCTCGAGGAGCGCCAGCACAGCCTGGGCCCCGGCCGCTACGAGTCGCTGCACCTGGTGGGGGAGCTCGAGGGGCACCCGGTGCTGACCTTCACCAATCCCGAGAGCGCAGAGCTGCCGCACAACCCGCCGTCGGAGCCCTACCTGGCGATGGTGGCCAGGGGGCTGCGGGAGACCCACGAGCACGCCGACGACGCGCTGGTGGACTACCTGCTCGACTGCCCCGGCGTCTCGCCCCACTGGACCCGCGAGCAGGTCGTCGACCTCGTCGCCGCCTAGGGCGCCTGCGTGGCGCTCGCCAGCGCCGTCTCCAGGGCCTCCGCGCTGGTGACCGGGGCGTCGCACACGAAGCCGCGGCACACGTAGGCCGTCGGGCGGCCGTCGACGAGCGGCCGCCCCTCGAGCAGCGGTATGCCGGGGGTGCCCGGCTCGCCGTGGGCGAGGACCAGCCCGGGGGAGTGGGAGCGCCGCACCTGATCGACCAGCGGCTGCGCCTGCGCCGTCTGGGCCCGGGAGTGGGCGACGGCGACCTGGAGGGGACCCGCCGCCGCGGCCTCGGCGGCCGCCAGCGTCCAGCCGGCGAACCGCGGGTCGCGTGAGGCGACCAGCCCCGACGCGGCCAAGGCGGCGTCGGCGGCGGCTCGGTGCTCCGGGCTGCCCGTGAGGGCCGAGTAGGAGAGCAGGGCGCCCGCCATCGCGGACTGGCCCGAGGGCTCGGCGTTGTCGCCCTGGCCGCGCGGCCGGGTGAACAGGGCCTCGGCGTCGTCGGCGGTGTCGTGGAAGCCGCCGCTGCCGTCGCCGAACCGCGACCGCGCGGTGTCGAGCAGGCTTCCGGCGACCTCGAGCCAGCGCGGGTCGGCCGTGGCCTGGTGGAGGGCGAGCAGCCCCTCGGCGAGGTTGCCGTAGTCGTCGAGCACACCGGCCGCAGCGCCGACCGCCCCGTCGCGCGACGCCCTGCGCAGACGGCCGTCGACCAGGTGGGTGCCCACCACGTGGTCGGCGCACGCCACGGCCGCCTCGACGAGAGCGGGCTCGTCGAGCAGCACGCCGGCGTCGCTGAGACCGGCGACAGCCAGCCCGTTCCAACCGGTGACCACCTTGTCGTCGCGAGCCGGCTGCGGGCGCTCCTGGCGCACCCTCAGCAGGCGCTCGCGGGTATGCCGCCACCAGTCGGGGTCGTCCGGGTCGCGCCGCAGCTGCAGGGTCGAGGTGCCGTGCTCGAAGGTGCCACGGTCGGTCACGCCGAGCAGCTCGGCTGCCCGCGCGCCGTCGTCCGGGCCGAGCACCTCGGTGAGCTGGGCCGGAGTCCACGCGTAGGTCAGGCCCTCCACGCCGTCGGTGTCGGCGTCGAGGGCGGACGCGAACGCGCCCTGGTCTGTGCGCAGGTCGCGCATCAGGAACTCGGCGGTCTCGAGCGCCACGCGCCGGGCGAGCGGCGAACCCGTCGTGCGGTGCAGGTGCGCGTAGACCCGCAGCAGCTGGGCGTTGTCGTAGAGCATCTTCTCGAAGTGGGGGACGACCCAGTCGGCGTCGACCGAGTACCGCGCGAAGCCGCCGCCGAGCTGGTCGTACATCCCGCCGCGCGCCATCGCCTCGCAGGTCCGCTCGGCCATGTAGAGGGCGTCGCGCGAGCCGGTGCGACCGTGGTGGCGCAGCAGGAACTCGAGCACCATCGACGGCGGGAACTTGGGGGCGCCACCGAAGCCGCCCCGCTCGTCGTCGAACTGGCCCAGCAGCCGCGCGACGGCGTTCGCGAGCACGTCCTCGCCGACCGGCCGGGCGGGCAGGGGGCCGCCCATCTCGCGCAGGCGGGCCACGATCGAGCCGCTGGTCTCGAGCACCCGGTCCCGCTGGCCCCGCCACGTCTCGTAAACCGCCTGGAGCAGCTGGAGGAAGTGGTCACGGGGGAAGTAGGTGCCGCAGTAGAACGGTTCGCCGTCCGGGGTGAGGAAGCAGGTCATCGGCCAGCCGCCCTGACCGGTGAGCGCCGTGGTGGCCTGCATGTAGACGGCGTCGATGTCGGGCCGCTCCTCGCGGTCGACCTTCACCGCCACGAAGTCGCGGTTCAGGACCTCGGCGACCCCCTCGTCCTCGAACGACTGGTGCGCCATGACGTGGCACCAGTGGCACGCGGCATACCCGACGGAGAGCAGCACCGGCACGTCGCGCCGCCGGGCCTCCTCGAAGGCATCCGGGCACCACTCCCACCAGTCGACGGGGTTGTCGGCGTGCTGGAGCAGGTAGGGGGAGGTGGACGTCGCCAGACGGTTGGCCATGCGTTCCACCGTATGCCGCGGGGCGGGCCGGTGCCCGCCCCGCGGTCGGGTCATGTGGGGTCGCGCCGGTCGTAGGCCCAGAGCGCGATCGCCAGGGCAACCCGGTCGGCGAACACGAGGGGGTCGCGACCGGTCAGGTCCCTGATCCGCGCCAGGCGGTGGCGGACGGTGTTCACGTGGAGGTACTGCTCGCGGGCGGTGGCCTGGAGGGAGCCGTTGGTGGCGAGGAAGGAGCGCAGGGTGGACATGTGCTCGGTCCCGCGGTCGGTGTCCGACGCGAGCAGGGGGGCCACCAGCTGGTCGACGAACGGCTCGAGGCGCGCGGCGGGCTGTTGTTCCAGCAGGCCCTCCAGGCTCAGCAGTCCGGAGGGGCCAACGACACCGCCCTGGCTGGAGGCCAGCTCCAGCGCCGCCCTGGCCTGCGACACGCCCTGTGACAGGTGGCCCAGCGCCACGGGACTGCCATAGCCGCAGGCGAGGCCGAGCTCCCTGGCTGCGGCGGTCACCTGCTCGGTCCCGCCGGTCACGACCAGGCTGATGCCGGGCGCCTCTCCGATCAGCGCGGGCGCCAGCCGCCGGGTCAGCAGACTGGCGGCTCCGCCCGGCCAGCACGAGACGACGATGTCGGCGGAGCCCAGGCCCGCCTGCTCGAGGAAGGGCGCGAGAGCCGTCGGGTTGAGCAGCCGCTGCTGCACCAGGAGGAGGAGCTGGCCGATGCGCTCCCTCTCCAGGGCCGCCTCGACATCGCGCTCGCTGAGGGCCACCTCGACGACGCGCGACAGCTGCTCGACCAGCGTGGGGTCAGGGCGCTCGCGCAGGCCGGTCCACACGAGCTCGCCGCCGCCCACTCTGGCCGTCATGGTCGAAAGGTCGTCGGTCGACAGGTCGCCTGCGGTCGGCTCGGCGCCCGCGGCGGCCATCGTCCGGCCGTGGAGGCGCAGCTCGAGGCGCCCACCCACGAGCTGGGCTGCTTCCTCGAGGAGGTCGACGACGGGCGCGTGAGCACGCAGGCCGGCCAGGAGACGTGGCACAAGCTCGTCGCGGGCTCGCAGGTGCGCTGTCTCCGCCTCCACCCTGCGGCTGGTGAGGTATTCGCCGATGGCACTGAACCGCGCCCCGCGGGGCGCCACGAGCAGCGGCAGCCCGGCCGCGCGGCACGCCTCGACGAGAGCTTGGGGTACGTCGTCGTGGACGTCGCCGGTGCCGAAGCAGATGCCCACTGCCCCAGCGGCCACGACGGAGTCGACGAACCGGGCACAACGCTCGACACCGGTGAGCGTCGTGCCGACCGTGCAGACCAGCTCGCCGCCACGGAGGTAGGCGGAGGGGTCGGGCAGCTCGGTGCTGTGCGCCCACCTGACCGCCCGGCCCAGTGCCGCCTCTGGTGACGTGTGACTGCGCAACCTCAGGGAGTCGACGGCCAGCAGCTCCCGCAGCGTCGGCCCGCTGTCGCCCGAGGTCGCGACCGCTGACGCGTCAGTCATCGGTGCCTCCCGTCGGCACCGTGCTCCTCGCCATGCCGCAAGCCTAGTTCGCCGGTCTGGCCCGGACCGCTGGCACTTGTAGGAACCTCCAACGACAAGCCTGCTCGACAGTGCCTCTCCAGCGACTCTCGCCCACGCCCTTGCGCGGCTCCCGTGCCGTGGCGATGGTGGAGTCAACAAGAGTGAGCGAGGAGACAACGATGTCCCAAGAGCCTGTTCACATCACCGAGGGCCACGTCCTGCGGCGCGAGTTCACCCTGTGGTCCTCGTTCGCCTTCGCGTTCGCCTTCATCTCCCCCATCGTCGCGCTCTACGGCATCTTCGGCCTGGCCCTGACCGCCGCCGGGCCGAGCTTCTGGTGGGGCTTCCTGCTGGTCTTCGCGGGCCAGCTGCTCGTGGCCTTCGTGTTCGCGATGCTGGTCTCCCGCTGGCCGATCGAGGGCTCCATCTACCAGTGGTCCCGCAGGCTGATCGGCACGGGGTACGGCTGGTTCGCCGGCTGGGCCTACATGTGGACCCTCGTCATCGCCATGGCGACCGTCGCGCTCGGAGCGGCCGGCTTCGTCGCGAACATCGCCGGTGTCGAGGCCCCCAGCGGCACGCAGCGGGCCTCCATCGCCCTGGTCATCCTGCTGCTGGGCACGGCCGTCAACCTCGTAGGCCGTCAGGCCCTCAAGATCTTCATGAGCGCCAGCATCATCGCCGAGGTGGTCGGCTCCCTCGGCCTGGGCACCTGGCTGCTGCTCTTCCACCGCGAGAACTCGCTCAGCGTCCTGACCCAGGGTGGGGGAGACGCCGCGACGGGGTACCTGTCCCTGTCCGGTCCCTTCCTGGTCGCGGTGGCCTTCATCGGGTGGTCGTTCGTCGGCTTCGAGAGCGCCGGCGCCATCGCCGAGGAGGTGCACGAGCCGCGCAAGAACCTGCCGAAGTCGGTGATCTTCTCGCTGACCTTCATCGCCATCGTGGTGATGTACTCCAGCCTCGCCATCGTCCTGGCCATCCCGGACCTGGACGCCGTCGCGGCAGGCGACGTGGCCGACCCGGTCTACGAGACCCTCACGAGCGCTCTCGGCGCCGGCATCGCCAAGCCGGTGGAGCTGCTGTTCGTCATCGGGTTCCTGGCCAGCTTCCTCGCCCTTCAGACGTCTGCGTCAAGGGTCATCTGGTCCTACGCCCGCGACGGCGCGCTTCCCGGCTCGCACGTCCTGGGCCGGCTCAGCACCGGGGCGCGGATCCCGACGGCGGCCATCCTGGTCACCACGGTGATCGGGGCGGGGCTGTTCCTGCTCAGCAACGTCGCCAGCAACATCTACACGCTGATGGTCAACTTCACGACGGGCGGCTTCTACCTCGCCTTCCTCTTCCCCCTGGTCGGTGCCCTGGTCGTACAGCTCCGCGGGAAGTGGCGCCCGGGCCCGTTCTCACTCGGCGCCATGTCGCTTCCGGTCACCGTCGTCGCCACCCTCTGGGCGGTGCTGGAGTTCCTCAACATCTCCTGGCCGCGACCGGTCTACGAGCGCCGCTTCCTCGACTGGTCGGTCTGGATCGTGGTGGGGGTGCTCGGGGTCGTCGGCGCGGCGATCTTCGCGTCGGTCCGCTCGCGGATCCTCGATGCGCACGTCATCGACATCGAAGAGGCCGAGGACGAGCGCGAGGACCTTGCGCGGGGTGCCGTGTGACGGAGACCAGTGCGAAGGGGCACCCGCGTTCCGCTGTGGTCACCGGCGGCGCCAGCGGCATCGGACGGGCTGTCGTGACGGAGCTCGGCTCCCGGGGCTGGGCTGTGGCCAGCCTCGACCTGCAGCCGTCGGCATCTGCCGACCACAGTGTGCAGGTCGACGTCACCGACGCGGACGCGATGGTCGAGGCCATCCGTGAGGTCGAGGACCGGATGGGTCCCGTCGCGGCCGCGGTCAACGTCGCGGGCTACTACGAGATGCTGCCGGTGTCCGACATCACCGCCGACCAGTGGCGGCGCATGCTGCGGGTCCACCTGGCGGGGACGGCGAACCTGGCCCGGGCCACGCTGCCCTCGATGCTCCGCGAGGGCGACGGGTCCTTCGTCGCGATCACCAGCGAGCTGGCGGTCGGCGGGGGCGCCGAGGACGCGCACTACGCCGCCGCCAAGGGGGCGATCCTCGGCCTGGTGCGCAGCCTGGCCGCCGAGGTCGCTCCCCGGGGCGTCAGAGTCAACGCCGTCGCCCCGGGCCCGACCGACACCCCGCTCATCGGGCCGGACTCGCCTTGGCGCGCCCCCGAGTACCTCGCCACCCTGCCCCTTCGACGGCTGGTCACCCCCGAGGAGGTCGCCCTCTGCGTCGCCTTCCTCGTGGCCGAGGGCACGTTCTGTGTCGGCGAGGTCCTGAACGTCAACGCGGGGGCGGTGATCTGAGTGACCCCCGAGCAGATATCGTCAGCGCCCCTGGCAGGGAGGGTGGCTCTCGTCACCGGAGCGGCCCAGGGCATGGGCGCCGCGCACGCCCGGCGGCTGGCCCGTGAGGGCGCGGTCGTCGCGGTCAACGACCTGCAGGACTCGCACACCCTGCGCGCCCTCGCCGACGAGATCGGCGGCCTCACCGCCCCCGGCGACGTGAGCGAACCCGGACAGGTGCGCTCGGTGGTCTCGGCTGTGGCGGAGGCCGCGGGCGGCCTCGACGTGCTCGTCGCGAACCACGCCTACATGACGATGGCGCCCTTCCTGGAGCACGACCCGGCGGACTGGTGGAAGGTCGTCGACACCAACCTCGGCGGGACCTTCCACCTGGTGCAGGCGGTCCTTCCGCACATGCGCGCCAAGGGGGGTGGGCGCATCGTCGTCGTGACCAGCGAGTGGGGGATCACCGGCTGGCCCGGCGCCACGGCGTACGCCGCGTCGAAGGCCGGGCTCATCTCCCTCGTCAAGACCCTCGGGCGCGAGCTAGCCCCCGAGGGGATCGTCGTCAACGCCCTCGCGCCCGGGGTGACCGACACCCCCCAGCTCGAGGTCGACGCCCACGACGCCGGGACCACCCTCGAGGAGATGCATGGACGGTATGCCGCGGGGATCCCGCTCGGGCGCATGGGCACCGCCGACGAGATGGCGGCGGTGGTGGCGCTGCTGGCCGACTTCCGGATGTCGGCCATGGTCGGTCAGGTGGTCCAGGCCAACGGCGGCTCCACCCGCACCCGGGCTTGAAAGGCGCCACCAGCAGACCCCCGGCAGACGGCGAGAGGACCAACGATGGCAGAGCAGTACGCGAGGTACGACGACGGCGTCGTGGGGCAGGTCGACGGCCTCCAGGTGCCGCGGTATGCCGGTCTGACGACCTTTGCCCGCCTGCCCCGGCTGGAGGACGTGGACGACTACGACGTGGCCGTGGTGGGCGTCCCCTGGGACTCCGGGGTCACCTACCGTCCCGGGGCGCGGTTCGGTCCGTCCGCGATCCGCCAGGCGTCCCGCCTGCTGCGGCCGTACAACCCGGCCCTCGACGCGCAGCCGTTCCGTCACGCCCAGGTCGTCGACGCCGGAGACGTGGCCGCGAACCCGTTCGACATCGCCCGGGCCATCGACGAGACGCGCGAAGGGCTGGCCACCCTCATCACCCCGTCGGGGCGGCCGGTCGTCAGCCTGGGCGGCGACCACACCATGGCCCTGCCGGCGCTCCAGGCCATGCACCACGTCCACGGGCCGCTGGCCCTCGTGCACTTCGACGCGCACCTCGACACCTGGAACACCTACTTCGACGCGCCCTACACGCACGGCACACCCTTCCGCCGCGCGTCCGAGCAGGGGCTGATCGTCAAGGGCAGCTCGGCGCACGTCGGCATCCGTGGGTCGCTCTACGACCGGCAGGACCTCCTTGACGACGAGGAGCTGGGTTTCACGATCGTGCACTGCCGCGACATCGACCGGATCGGTGTCGATGGCATCGTGGAGCGCGTCGTCGAGCGGGTCGGCGACCACCCGGTCTACGTCTCCATCGACATCGACGTCCTCGACCCGGCGTTCGCGCCGGCGACGGGGACTCCCGAGGCGGGCGGCATGACGAGCCGCGAGCTGCTCGGCGTGCTGCGCGCGATGCGCGAGCTCCGACTCGTCGGCGCCGACATCGTCGAGGTGTCGCCGGTCTACGACCACGCCGAGGTGACCGCGGTGGCGGCGGCCAACATCGCCTACGAGCTGGTCACGATCATGTCCGAGCAGGCGAAGCGGTGAGCGTCCCCGCGGTGCCGGTGTCCTGGCCCGGCGGGAGAGCCGCCGCCGCGGCCTTCACCTTCGACGTCGATGCCGAGTCGGCGGTGCTCTGGGGCAGCCCGGGCAGCGCCGACCGGATGAGCGTCATGAGCCACCAGGCCTACGGGCCGCTGGTGGGCGTTCCGCGGTTGCTCGGCCTGCTCGAGCGGCACCGCATCCGGTCGACGTTCTTCGTCCCCGGCTACACCGCCCACCGCTATCCGGGAGTCGTCAAGGACATCGTGGCGGCAGGGCACGAGGTGGCCCACCACGGGTACCTCCACGAGCAGCCGACTGCGGTCAGCGCCGCGGAGGAGGCCGCCAACCTCGACCGCGGGCTCCAGGCGCTGGAGGAGGTCGCCGGCGTGCGCCCGGTCGGCTACCGGGCACCCATGTGGGACCTGTCCTGGCGCAGCCCGGGCCTGCTCGCCGAGCGCGTCTTCCTCTACGACTCGAGCCTCATGGACGCCGACGTCCCCTACGAGCTCGCAGCGGGACCGGGCGCCGGCTCCTCCAGTCCCTCCGGCCAGGCATCGCTGGTCGAGATCCCGATCCAGTGGGCCCTCGACGACTGGGAGCAGTTCTGCTTCCTGCCCGACATCTCGGGCAGCGGGCTCATCGAGACCCCTCGCAAGGCGCGTGAGCTGTGGCAGGACGAGTTCGAGGCGCTGCGGGACGTGGGAGGTTGCTGGGTCCTGACCAACCACCCCTTCCTCACCGGGCGCCCCTCTCGCGCAAGGCAGCTCGACGAACTCATGGCCCACGTCATCTCATGCGCCGATGTCTGGACGGCCTCGCTGGAGGAGATCGCCAGGCACGTTCGCTCCCTGGGGCTCACGCCTCGCACCATCGCCCACCCAGACGTCGAGTCCTGAGGCTCTGGGGCCGCGCCAGTGGCCGCGCGGCCCGTCGGAGGGCGTGCCACCGTTGGACCATGGCGGCAGGAAGCGAACGGTGGAGCGCCGAGGACGCCGACGTCGTCGTTGTCGGTGCGGGGCTTGCCGGGCTCGCCTGCGCGCGGACGCTGGAGCGCGCCGGCCTGTCGGTCATCGTCCTCGAGGCCGCCGACGAGGTGGGCGGACGCATGCGCACCGACCACGTCGACGGCTTCCTCTGCGACCACGGCTTCCAGGTCGTCAACCCCGCCTACCCGGCGCTGCGTCGGCTGGTCGACCTCGACGCGCTGGAGCTCGGCTCCTTCGACGCCGGCGTGGCCGTGCGCACCCAGCGGGGACTGTCCGTGCTGGCCGATCCGCGGCGCGAGCCGCGCCTGGTGCCGGCCACGCTGCGCAGCGGCTACCTCGACGTGGGGGAGCTGGCCGCGCTGGCCCGGTGGGCGGCCCCGGCACTGAGGCCGTCCCACCTCACCCATGGGCCCGACACGACGCTGGCCGCCTCCCTCGACGAGGCCGGGGTCAGCGGACGGCTCCGGCGCGAGGTGCTCGAACCCTTCCTCGCCGGGGTCCTGGCCGACAGCTCGGGGCAGACCTCGGCGGCCTTCGTGCGGCTCCTGGTGCGCTGCTTCCTGCTGGGCACCCCGGGCGTCCCCGCTGCCGGCGTGCAGGCCCTTCCGGGCCAGCTCGCCGCAGGACTGCAGAAGCCGGTGCGCTGCGGGGTGCGGGTGCAGGCTGCCTACCGCGGCCGGGTCGACACCTCACACGGGCCGCTGCAGGCGTCGGCCGTCGTCGTCGCGACCGATGCCGTCGACGCCCTCGCGCTGGTGGGCGTCGGGTCGCAGGTCATGCGCGGCCTGCGCACCTGGTGGTTCGCCGCCGCCGAGACCCCGTCACCGGAGCGGCTGATCCTCGTCGACGCCCGCCGTGGGCCCGTCGTCAACACCTCGGTCATGAGCGGTGCCGCACCCACGTATGCCCCCGCCGGCCGGGCCCTGGTGCAGGCCACGACACTGCTGCCGAGCGACCTCGACGAGGCAGGTGTCCGCCGCGAGCTCGACCGCCTCTGGGGCACGTCCACGGCGACCTGGGAGCTCGTCGTCCGGCACGACATCGAACGCTCCCTGCCGGTGCAGTCGGCGCCGCTGCGGGCCCGTCGTCCCGTCGCGCTGGGAGACGGTCTGTTCGTCGCGGGAGACCACCGCGACACCGCCTCCCAGCAGGGCGCCCTCGTCTCCGGTCGGCGGGCCGCGCGTGCGGTGCTCCGCGAGCTGGGCAGGCGGGAATGACGTCGCCGCCCCCGGGGCAGGGACCGGCGCTGCAGGGTCGGCCGATCATGCACCAGCACTGGCGCGACATCACGTTCGTCCACTGGCGCGTCGACCCGGACCGCGTGCAGAGGTACCTGCCCGCGGGGGTGCGCCCCGACGTCCACGACGGGTCGAGCTGGGTGGGCCTCATCCCCTTCCGCATGGTCGACGCCGGCGTGGGACCGCGTCGGCCCGTGCCGTGGCTCGGCACCTTCCTCGAGACCAACGTGCGGCTCTACTCGCGTGACGACGCCGGCCGCCGCGGCGTGGTGTTC
Source organism: Knoellia sp. 3-2P3 (assembly GCF_029223115.1). Taxonomy (NCBI): domain Bacteria; kingdom Bacillati; phylum Actinomycetota; class Actinomycetes; order Micrococcales; family Intrasporangiaceae; genus Knoellia; species Knoellia sp. 3-2P3. Next base: position 985,175 of record NZ_JARGZE010000002.1, on the reverse strand, counting down.
CTGTCCCTGGACGCCCAGCGCCTGCCGGTCGTCGTCGGGGCGCGGCTGCTGTTCGGCACGCCGTACCAGTGGGCGCGCATGCGGTTCACACCGCAGCCCGTCCCTCGGGACCCCACCGGCTCGGTGGTGACGTATGCCGCGCGCCGGCACCACGTGCCCGGGCCGCGTTGGGCCAGCGGGGATGACCGGCACTCCCCACGACGGCCGCGCCTGACCAGCCGACTGAGCGTGCGGGTGGGGGAGCGGGTCGCCGAGCCGGCTCCGCTCGAGCTGTTCCTCACCGCTCGCTTCGGCCTGCACACCACGGTCGCTCGTCGGGTGCTCTGGGTGCCGAACACGCACGCGCCGTGGCCGCTGCACCGGGCGGAGGTACTCGAGCTCGACGACCTGCTCGTGGCCGCCGCCGGTCTTCCGGGAGTCACCGACCGCCCGCCTGACAGCGTCCTGTTCTCACCAGGCGTCGAGACGAGCTTCGGCCGGCCGGTGCGGATCTGAGGGCTCGTGCCCGGCAGGCGCCGGCGGGCACGCACGAGCCCGGCCGGTGGACCCGGCCGGGCTCGTGCGCAGGGTGCGGCCCGCACGGCCGCGTCCCGGTCAGCGGTCGGCGCCGACCCCGGCATACTCCCGCGGGGCGCTGGGTGCCGTTGCGGGCTCCGCCGCGGGCGCGGCGTGGTCGTCGTCGATCATGGTCGCCTCGTCGAACGGCCGGTCACCGGCCAGCACCGCCGCGCACTGGCCCTTGTCGAGCTGGCCGGTCCAGGTGCCGATGAGCACGGTGGCCACCGCGTTGCCGGCGAAGTTGGTCAGCGCGCGGGCCTCGCTCATGAGGCGGTCGATGCCGACGATGAAGCCGACGCCGTCCACCAGGTCGGGGCGGTGGGACTGCAGGCCGCCGGCCAGGGTGGCCAGACCGGCGCCGGTCACGCCGGCAGCACCCTTGGACGCGATGATCATGAAGACCAGCAGCGAGATCTGCTGCCCGATGCTGAACGGCTTGTCCATCGCCTCGGCGATGAACAGCGAGGCCATCGTCAGGTAGATCGCGGTGCCGTCGAGGTTGAACGAGTAGCCGGTCGGCACCGTGATGCCGACGACCGGACGGGAGACGCCGAGGTGCTCCATCTTCGCGATGAGGCGCGGCAGGGCCGACTCCGACGACGACGTCGAGAGGATCAGCAGGAACTCGCGGCCGAGGTAGCGCAGCAGCGCGAAGATGTTGATGCCGGTCACGGCCTTCAGCAGGGCTCCGAGGACGACGAAGACGAACAGGGCGCACGTGACGTAGAAACTGACCATGATCAGGCCGAGGCTCTTGAGGGCGTCGAGACCGGTCGCCCCGACCACCGCGGCCATGGCGCCGAACGCACCGATGGGGGCGAGCCACATGATCATGGCCATCAGGCGGAAGACGAGCCGCTCGACGTGCTTGATGCCGACGAGGATGGGCTCGCCCGCGGGGCCCATCTTCTGCAGGGCGAAGCCGACGAGCAGCGCCACGAGCAGGGCCTGCAGCACCGAGCCCGAGGTCAGGGCCGACACGAGGGTGTCGGGGACGAGGCCGAGGAGGAAGTCGACCGTCGAGGTGTGCTCGGCGCTCTCGACCTGCTTCTGGCCGGCGGCGGCGAGGTCCTCGGTGAGGTTGAGGCCGGCGCCGGGCTTGATGAGGTTGCCGACGACGAGGCCGATCGCCAGCGCGACGGTCGACATGGTGAGGAAGTAGCCGAGGGCGAGGCCGCCGACGCGGCCGACCTGGGCGGCCCGTCGCACCGACCCGATGCCGAGCACGATGGTGCAGAAGATGATCGGCGTGATCATCATCTTGATGAGGTTGACGAACATCGTGCCGAGCGGCTTGAGCTCCTTGCCGAGCTCGGGCCAGATGGCACCGACGGCGACGCCGGCCACCATGGCGGCGATGACGGCGACGTAGAGGTAGTGGGTGCGGTCGCGCCGCGGCGTGGGCCGGGTGTCGACGGCGTTGTCGGCTGTGCTGCTCACGGTGGTCCTCCAGCGGTGGGTCCGGGCGGCTGCGCCCGAGGGGGTGATGAGTCACGAGGGTCGGGGCAGCGGTGACTAGGGTCACCTTTGTGTTCATTGAGTTCTGGCCCGGTCGGCCGTGCGCTGTGCACGGCGGCTGCCCAGCACGCCGCTGATGGCCGTCTCCGGTTCGGCGTCGCCTCCCGTCGTCGGCGGACCTCTCCGTGGGCGGCTCAGGGCCGCCTCCCCGGCGAGGTGGTCGGTGGCGGGACAGACCGCCGCGCTCCAGGTGCTCGTCGCGGTGCTCGTGGTGGGCGCCGGCCTGCTCGGAGCCTGGGCGCAGGCGCAGCGATCGGGCACCGCGGAGGCCACCGCCCGGGCGACCGCGGTGGCTGAGGCCGTCGCCGCCACCCCCGACGTGGTCGCGGCGGTGCAGGGCCCTGACCCGGCTCAAAACCTCCAGCCCTACGCCGAGCGCGTCCGCCGTGAGACCCGCACCGACTTCGTGGTCGTCATGAGCCCCACCGGTAGGCGCTACAGCCACCCCGACCCCGCACAGGTCGGCCGGCAGTTCCTCGGGCACATCGAGCAGGCCGCAGCCGGCGGCATGGTGGTGGAGGACTACACGGGCACCCTCGGCCCGTCGCGACGGGTCGTCGTCCCGGTGACCGACGATGGCCGGGTGGTGGGCCTGGTCGCCGTCGGCATCCGCAAGGCGGCGGTGGCAGAGCGGCTCCGGGGCCAGGTGCCAGGCCTGCTGCTCGCAGGCTTCGCGGCCGCGCTGCTCTCCGGGGTGGGCACGGCCCTGGTGGCCCGCCGGGTGCGGCGGCAGACCCACGGCCTCGGTGAGCGGCAGCTGCGCGAGATGTACGAGTACTACGACGCCGTGCTGCACGCCGTCACCGAGGGGCTGCTGCTCGTCGACCCCGACGGCCGCCTCATCCAGGCGAACGACGAGGCGATCCGGCTGCTCGGCCTCCCGGCAGACGCACGCGGCCGCCCGGTCGAGGCCCTGGGCCTGGCCCCGCCCCTGGTCGAGGCGCTCACCGATCCGCAGCCGCGGGAGGACGAGCTGCACGTCACCGAGTCCCGGGTGCTCGTGCTCAACACGGCCCCGGCCGTGCGCGAGGGCCGTCGGCTCGGCTCCGTGGCCACGCTGCGTGACCGCACCGACCTCGAGGACCTCACCGGCGAGCTCGACTCCGCGAAGGGCCTCGCCGAGGCGCTGCGCTCGCAGGCCCACGAGTCTGCCAACCGGCTGCACACGGTCGTCTCGCTCATCGAGCTCGGCCACCCCGAGCGGGCGCTGGCCTTCGCCACCGAGGAGCTGGCCGCGTCGCAGGTGCTCACCGACCGGGTCGTGGCGTCGGTGCAGGAACCTGCGCTCACCGCGCTGCTGCTCGGCAAGGCCGCGCAGGCCGGCGAGCGCGGGATCGACCTCGAGGTGGGGGAGAGCGCGCACTGGCCCGAGAACGTGGCGCCCGCCCGCGACCTCGTGACCATCGTCGGCAACCTCGTCGACAACGCCTTCGACGCGGTGGCCGGCGTGGACGGCTCGCGCCGGGTGCGCTTCAATGCCCAGGTGACCGACGGGTATGCCGTGCTGGTCGTGGAGGACAGCGGTCCGGGGATCGCACCGGGCGAGGTGGAGCGGGCGTTCGAGCGCGGCTGGTCGACCAAGCAGGCGGCCGGTGACGGCCGGCGGGGACTCGGCCTGGCCCTCGTCGCCCAGTCCGTCCAGCGCCTTGGCGGCGACCTGCGCGTGGAGGGTCCGCCCGGTGCCCGCTTCGTGGTTCGGATTCCCTTGGCGGACAAGACATGAGTGGCGAGGACGTGGGCATCCTGCACGTCCTCGTCGTGGAGGACGAGCCGGTCGCGGCCGAGGCCCACACGGCCTACGTCAACCGGGTGCCGGGTTTCGCCGTCGCCGCCACGGTCGGCACGAGCCAGGCCGCGATGCTGGCCCTGCAGGAGCACCCCGTCGACCTCGTGCTGCTCGACATGAACCTGCCCGACCGGCACGGGCTCGAGGTCGTGCGTGCCATGCGGGCAGGTGGCCACCGGGCCGACGTCATCGCCCTCACCTCGGCCCGTGACCTGGAGGTGGTGCGGACCGCGGTCTCGCTCGGCGTCGTCCAGTACGTGCTCAAGCCGTTCGTCTTCGCGACCCTGCGCGAGCGGTTGCTGGCCTACCGCGCCTACCGCGAGCAGCTGCACGGCGCCGCGCAGGTCGGCACTCAGGCCGAGGTCGACGAGGTGGTCTCCGGCGTGCGGGCGGCCGCGGAGGCGCGGCTGCCCAAGGGCATGGGCGAGGAGCTGCTGGCGCGGGTCTCCCGCGCCCTCCGGGAGTCCTCCGCCGGCGCCTCGGCCACCGAGCTCGGCGAGCGGGTCGGCGTGAGCCGGGTGACCGCCCGCCGTTACGCCGAGTTCCTCTGCGAGAGCCGGCTTGCCGTGCGGCGGTCGCGCTACACCGGGTCGGGGCGACCCGAGGTCGAGTACACCTGGGTGGGCTGAGGGTCCCGGGCGGCGGCCCTCAGTCGTCCATCGCCTTGGCCAGCGAGATGGCCAAGGTGAGCCGGTCGCGGTCGCCGTCGCGAGCGGCGGACATGGCCTCTGCCGTCTCCCTCACGACGACCCAGGCGCGCGCCTCGTCCTCGTCTATGCCCGCGGCCTCGCAGACCAGCTGCAGCCGGCTACGCACCGACCAGCGGAAGGCCGAGCCGGTGCCGAGCTCGTCGAGCCGGTTCCACAGCACGGGCGGCAGCTCGAAGCCGGGCCGCCCGGCCAGCGGCTTGGGGTCGATCGCCAGCCACGGCTCGCGCTCGCCGGCGAGCACGTTCTGGAAGTGCAGGTCGGTGTGCAGCAGCGTGCCGTCGAGGTCGGGCAGGGTCGCGAGCTCGCGCATCAGCGACCCCGCCTGCTCGAGCATCCGCCGCGGCACGGTCTCGGCGTGGAGCGGGAGCCGTTCCTGCTGGCGGGCGATCCAGCTCGACATCGTGGGAACGCGGGCGGGTGCCGCAACGTGCAGGCGACCCAGCAGCGAGCCGATGACCTCGCAGGCCTCCTCCACGGGCTCGGCCACGAGGTCCCTCGCGGGGTCGAGCGCCTCGAGCAGCAGGCCGCCCCGCCCCGGGTCTGCCGCGACGAGCCGCACCGCCCCGTTGCCGGCCCAGTGCCGCAGGGCCAGCGGCTCCGCCACCGCCTCGCGGTGCGGCCACACCACCTTGAGCACCAAGGCCTCGCCGTCCCGCGTGACCGGGAGGACCACCGCGGTCCAGCCCGTCAGGCCGGGGCCGGTGGGAGTCAGCTCCCAGTGCGTGAGCAGGTCGGCGAGCAGACGGGGCAGGCCGGCGGCCCAGTCCGCGCCGGACGGCCCGCCTTCGGGTGGTAGCCGCGAGACCCACTCGCGCCAGCCGTCGGGGATGAGCGCCGCGGCCTCGGTTGCGGTGGGCACCGTCAGTCCAGGCCGGGGAACGGCTCCAGCGGCATGCCCCAGCGGTGGCACAGCACCTCGGCCTCGGCGAGCCACTGCATGCAGGCCACGAGAGACGTCACGTCTCCGGCGGCCTGCTCGGCCGCTGCGGCCTGGCCTGCACGGAGGCCGTCGAGGACGTGCACGGCCAGCCGCCGGGCCGCGCGGGCACCGGTGACCGCGAAGGGCAGCGGGTAGCCGAGCGAAGGCGGTGGTGCCGAGTCCCCGGCCAGGCCCTCCTGCGCGGCGGCCCGGGCCCGCAACGTCGCCAGGATCGCGGTCGCCAGTCGCCGCTGGCCGCCCTGTGACTGCGCCGCCACCACCTCCATGCCGTAGACCGCTGCCCGGGAGGCCTCGAGGGCGTCGGCGGCCAGGGCGGGGGCCACCAGGCTGCGGGGGGTGGGCCACAGGGGGGTCTCCCCGAGCAGCGTCGCCGCGGCGGCCCGCTGGGCGAGGGCGGCGGCCGGCGTGACCACGGTGCCCCGGCCGAGCCTGGCCAGCTCGGCGAAGCTGTCCGCCGACAGCGTCGCAGCCTCGGCCGCACCGAGGGACGCAGGTGACGGAGCCGTGGCCGTGCCGGACGGGCTCGACGGGGTGGCAGTCGCGGTCCCACCCGGTGCCGGGGTCGTGGTGGTGGGGGCGGTCGCCCGGGCCTGCTGCAACGACTGCGTCTCGGTCACGACGCGGTCGGGCACTCCGAGCGAGCGGAGCAGCGACCGCAGCACCCGGGCCTGCTCCTGGTGCAGCGTCGCCAACCGCGCCGGGAGCGACGTCGCTGCGCCACCGAGCTCGGCGGCCTGCTCGGCGAGTTCCGTGGCCCCCAGCCAGAGGCTGAGCAGCACGCCCTCGCCCGGGATCGGTTCGCGGGTGGGGACGAGCGGCACGCGGGGGGCGTCGTCCTCGAGGCGGATGCCGCACGCCGCCAGCGGGAGCGCCGCCGTGGTGAGCCCGAGCACGGCCAGCACGGACCGCCGGGTGGGGGCACCCAGCATACGGCGGGGGGTCTCGGGCATGGCCCGATCATGGCACGCACGGCCCTGCCCGCCCGGGCAGGGCGCGAGGCGCCGGCGCGACATGCAGGGGCAGGGCCGCCGTGGATAGAGTGTCGGCGCACGGACCCGAGAACTTCAGAGAGGACGATCCGCATGAGCGTCAAGGAGCAGATCCGTCCTGCCGTCGAGGGCCCGCTGGCTGCCCTGGGCCTGCTGGTCGAGGACATCGCGGTCACCCCTGCCGGCCGTCGCCGGCTCGTCAGGGTGTGGATCGACCGCGCCCTCGAGACCGACGGTGCCGAGGTGAGCGACCCGACGCCGTCCCTGAGCCTCGACGAGGTCGCCGACGCCACCCGCGTCGTGAGCGACGCCCTCGACGCCTCCGACGTCATGGGCGAGCAGCCCTACACCCTCGAGGTGACCTCTCCGGGTGTCGACCGCCCCCTCACGCAGCCCCGACACTTCCAGCGCAACGTCTCGCGCCTGGTGGCCCTGACCCCCGTCGAGGGCGAGCCGGTGACCGGCCGCATCGTGCGGGCCGGGCAGGACGAGGTCACCCTCGAGGTGCCCGCCACCAAGAAGCAGCCGGCGCGGACGCAGGACTTCCGGTATGCCGACGTCTCGCGGGCCGTGGTCCAGGTCGAGTTCTCGCGGGGCCGGGCCGAGGACGAGGGCGACCAGAACGACAGCGACAGCAGCGACGAGGAGAACTGAACATGGACATCGACCTTGCGGCCCTGAGGGCCCTCGAGCGTGAGCGCGACATCTCGCTCGACATCCTGATCCCTGCCATCGAGCAGGCGCTGCTCGTCGCCTACCACCGCACTGACGGCGCCTACCGGCACGCCCGGGTCGAGCTCGACCGCAAGACCGGGCACGTCATCGTGTGGGCCCGCGAGGAGCTCGAGACCCCCGAGCCCGCCGAAGGCGAGGAGCGCGGCCGCCCGGAGCTCGGGCCCGAGTTCGACGACACCCCCACCGGCTTCGGGCGCATCGCGGCCTCCACGGCCCGCCAGGTCATCGTCCAGCGCCTGCGCGACCTCGAGGACGAGGCCATCCTCGGCGACTTCAAGGGCCGCGAGGGCGACGTCGTGGCCGGCGTCATCCAGCAGAGCTCCGACCCGCGCCACGTGCTGGTCGACTTCGGCACGGTGGAGGGGATCCTGCCGCTGGCCGAGCAGGTGCCGGGGGAGAAGTACGTGCACGGCGACCGCATCCGGTGCTTCGTCGTCAGCGTCCGCCGCGGGCCCAAGGGGCCGCAGATCGGCCTGTCCCGCACGCACCCCAACCTCGTGCGCAAGCTGTTCGCCCTCGAGGTGCCCGAGATCGCCGACGGCAGCGTCGAGATCGCCGCGCTGGCCCGCGAGGCCGGCCACCGCACCAAGATCGCGGTGCACTCCAAGGTGGCGGGCCTGAACGCCAAGGGCGCCTGCATCGGCCCGATGGGCGCCCGCGTGCGTGCGGTGATGACCGAGCTGCACGGGGAGAAGATCGACATCGTCGACTACTCCGAGGACCCTAGGCAGTTCGTCGCCGCCGCCCTCTCGCCCTCCCGGGTCGAGTCGGTGGAGATCGTCGACCCGCAGCTGCGCGCGGCGCGCGTCGTGGTGCCGGACTACCAGCTCTCGCTGGCGATCGGCAAGGAGGGCCAGAACGCCCGCCTCGCCGCGAAGCTGACGGGCTGGCGGATCGACATCCGGCCGGACAGCGCCGCGGATGCCGGCAAGGACGCGCGCGGTGGGGCCGGTGGGGCCTCTGGTGCCGGTGGTGACCCCACTGGTGCGGCCGGTGGCGCACGCCGACCCCGGTAACGGGTAGACTGGTGGGGACCGACCGGACTGGACTCCAGCCCCGGCGCTCACATGCACAACCCGAGGACGGCGCAGCGCGCCCGATCCGGACGTGTGTGGGGTGTCGCGGGAGGGATAGCCGGTCGGCGCTCCTGCGAGTGGTCGCGGTGCGGAATGATCAGGGCCAGTTCCTGCTTGTACCAGATCTGCGACGTTGTCTGCCGGGACGTGGCGCATGGCTGCACCCGACAGGCGACTGCTTGGACCAAGCCCTCCGACGCCGGGCCTTCGGGCGCGCGCTGCGTGTCAGCGCGGCCCTCGACCCGGCAGCGGTCCGGGACCACCTCGAAGCCGGCTCGCAGAGGCATGTGCAGAAGAAACCGTCCGAATTGGGAACCGAAAGCGGGTTTGACGCTGATGAGCACCCGATGAGTACTCAGCGATGAGCACCCCCCAGCATTAACGACGGTCCGCGCCTGTCCCGGCACGGACCAGACAGGAGAAACGTGGCCAAGGTCCGTGTCTACGAGCTCGCCAAGGAGCTCGGAGTCGAGAGCAAGACTCTGCTCAACCACCTGAAGGAGCAGGGCGAGTTCGTCCGCTCCGCCTCTTCCACCATCGAGCCGCCGGTCGTCCGCAAGATCAAGGAGACCTTCCCCGCGGAGCTCCGCGGCAGCGGTGACGGCCAGCCCGAGGCGAAGGCGGCCAAGCCGGCGGCCAGGAAGCCGGCCGCGAAGCCGGCTGCGCCTGCCCCCGCGGCCCCCGCCGCCCCGGCGACCCCCGCGACCCCCGCCCCGGCTGCCCCCGCGGCGGCCGAGCCGGCGGCCCCGGAGAAGCCGGCCGCTGCCCCGTCGGCGCCCACGCCGGGCCCGCGCCCCGCGCCGAAGGCCCCCGAGGCCCCGGCTGCCCGGGTGCAGTCCTCGCGTGACGAGGGACGGCAGGGCGGCGCTCCGTCGTCCGCGCGTCCCGGTGCATCCGGCCCGCGTCCTGGCGGCCCGGCACCGCGGCCCGGTGGCCCCCGTCCCGGCGCTCCGCGTCCGGGCAACAACCCCTTCGCCCCCAGCCAGGGCATGCGGTCCGGCCGCGAGGGCGGCGGTCGCGAGGGTGGCGGCCGTGAGGGCGCCCCGCGTCCGGGCAACAACCCCTTCGCCCCGAGCCAGGGCATGCCGCGCCCGCAGAGCCGTCCCGGGCCCCGCCCCGGTGGCACCGGCGCTGCCGGTCCGCGTCCGGGTGGCCCGCGCCCCAGCCCCGGCATGATGCCCGACCGCAGCGCGGTCGGTCGTCCCGGTGAGCGCACCGCCCGTCCGGGTGGTCGTCCCGGCGGTGGCCCCGGCGGTCCCGGCGGCGGTCGTCCCGGTGGCGGCGGCGGCGGTTTCGCCGGTCGTCCCGGTGGCGGCGGCTTCCGTGGTGGCGCCGGTCGTGGCTCCACCGCGGGCGCGTTCGGCCGCGGTGGCGGCCGTCCGGTCCGAGGCCGCAAGTCCAAGCGTGCGAAGCGCCAGGAGTTCGAGCAGATGCAGGCGCCGTCGATCGGTGGCGTCACCGTTCCCCGGGGTGACGGCTCGACCGTCATCCGGGTGCGTCGCGGCTCGTCGCTGACCGACTTCGCCGACAAGATCAACGCCAACCCGGCGTCGCTGGTCACCGTGCTGTTCCACCTCGGTGAGATGGCCACGGCGACGCAGTCCCTCGACGAGGACACCTTCAAGGTGCTCGGCTCCGAGCTCGGCTACGACATCCAGGTCGTCTCGCCGGAGGAGGAGGAGCGCGAGCTCTTCGACTCCTTCAACATCGACCTCGAGACGGGTATCGAGGGCGAGGAGGACGAGGACCTCGAGGCGCGTCCGCCGGTCGTGACCGTGATGGGCCACGTCGACCACGGCAAGACCCGCCTGCTCGACGCCATCCGCAACGAGGACGTCGCGGCGAGCGAGTCCGGTGGCATCACCCAGCACATCGGCGCCTACCAGGTCCACAAGGAGCACGAGGGCGTCGACCGGGCGATCACCTTCATCGACACCCCGGGTCACGAGGCGTTCACCGCCATGCGTGCCCGTGGTGCCAAGGTCACCGACATCGCGATCCTCGTCGTCGCCGCTGACGACGGCGTGATGCCGCAGACCATCGAGGCGCTCAACCACGCCCAGGCGGCCGACGTGCCGATCGTGGTCGCGGTCAACAAGATCGACGTCGAGGGTGCGAACCCGGCCAAGGTGCGCCAGCAGCTGACCGAGTACAACCTCATCGCCGAGGAGTACGGCGGCGACACCATGTTCGTCGACGTCTCCGCCAAGGCCGGCCAGAACATCGACAGCCTCCTCGAGGCCGTCCTGCTCACCGCCGACGCGGCGCTCGACCTGCGGGCCAACGCCGGCAAGGACGCGCGCGGTGTCGCGATCGAGGCCAACCTCGACCGTGGCCGCGGCGCAACCGCCACAGTGCTGGTGCAGACCGGCACCCTGCGGGTCGGCGACGCGATCGTCACCGGCAGCGCCTACGGCCGCGTTCGCGCCATGCTCGACGAGCACGGCAAGAACGTCGACGAGGCGGGCCCGTCCCGCCCGGTCCAGGTGCTGGGTCTGTCCTCCGTCCCGCGGGCCGGCGACACCTTCGTCGTCGCACCCGACGACCGCACCGCCCGGCAGATCGCCGAGCGGCGCGAGGCGGCGGACCGCCAGGCCTCCCTGGCCAAGGCCCGCAAGCGCATCAGCCTCGAGGACCTCAACGAGGCCCTGGCGGCCGGCAAGGTCGAGACCCTCAACCTCATCCTCAAGGGTGACGTGTCGGGTTCGGTCGAGGCGCTCGAGGACGCGCTGCTGCAGATCGACGTGGGCGACGAGGTCGACCTGCGGATCATCGACCGCGGTGTCGGCGCGATCACGATGAACAACATCAACCTCGCGATGGCCTCCGACGCCATCATCATCGGCTACAACGTCCGGGCCGAGGGCCAGAACGCTGACTACGCCGAGCGCGAGGGCGTCGAGATCCGCTACTACTCGGTGATCTACAACGCCATCGAGGAGATCGAGGCGGCCCTGAAGGGCATGCTCAAGCCGGAGTACGAGGAGCACGAGCTCGGCACGGCGGAGATCCGCGAGATCTTCCGCTCGTCCAAGTTCGGCAACATCGCCGGTTCGATCGTCCGCAGCGGCGAGATCAAGCGCGGCACCAAGGCGCGGATCACCCGCAACGGTGTCGTGGTGGCCGAGAACGTCGAGATCGCCGGCCTGCGCCGGTTCAAGGACGATGTCACCGAGGTCCGCGACGGCTTCGAGTGCGGCATCAACCTCGGGTCGTACAACGACCTGCAACTCGGCGACCTCATCTCCACCTACGAGATGCGCGAGAAGCCGCGCGCCTGACGGCGCACAGCGGCGGGGTATGCCGGGTGGTCACCACCCGGCATACCCCCGCCTTCCCGTCGCGCCGGCCAGCCGTCACGGCGCCGCGCGACCCGGACCCACACGAGGAGTAGCCATGGCTGACGCAGGACGCGCCCGCAAGATCGCCGACCGCATCAAGGTCCTCATCGCGGCGAACGTCGAGCGGATCGTCAAGGACCCCGACCTCGGCTTCGTCACCATCACCGACGTGCGGGTCACCAACGACCTCCAGCACGCCTCCGTCTTCTACACGGTGTTCGGCGACGAGGCGCAGCGCGCGAAGACCGCTGCCCTGCTGGAGAAGAACAAGGGACGGCTCCGCTCCTTCGTGGGTGGCCAGATCAGCATCCGGCTGACCCCGACCCTGGAGTTCTTCGCCGACGCCATCCCGGAGACCGCCGCCCACCTCGAGGACCTCCTGCGGGAGGCCAAGGAGCGCGACGCGGCCGTCGCCGCTGCGGCCGCCGCCGCGCAGTACGCCGGCGACGCCGACCCGTACAAGAAGCCCTCCGAGGAGGGCGACGTCGACGACACCGTGTGGGACACCGCCGACCTCGACGGCGACGCGGATGCCCGTCGCTGACGGCCTCCTCGTCGTCGACAAGCCCGCCGGCTGGACCAGCCACGACGTCGTCGGCCGGGCCCGGCGGCTCTGCGGCACCCGCCGCGTCGGGCATGCCGGCACGCTCGACCCGATGGCGACCGGCGTGCTCGTGCTGGGGGTCAACAAGGCCACCCGGCTGCTGACCTTCCTCGTCGGCTGCGACAAGACCTACACCGCCACCATCCGGCTCGGCCAGAGCACCATCACCGACGACGCGGAGGGCGAGGTCACTGCGTCGACCCCGGCCGACCGCGTCACCGCCGGTGCGCTGCGAGGCGCCGTGCTCGCCCTCACCGGCGACATCGAGCAGGTGCCGAGCGCCGTGAGCGCCATCAAGGTCAAGGGCGAGCGGTCCTACGCCCGCGTCCGCGCCGGCGAGGACGTCGAGCTGGCCGCCCGTCCGGTGACGGTCCACCGCTTCGACGTGCTCGAGACCCGCCGGGCCGAGGCCGACGGCGTGCCGGTGCTCGACGTCGACGTCGAGGTGGAGGTGTCCTCGGGCACCTACGTGCGGGCCCTCGCCCGCGACCTCGGGGCCGCTCTCGGGGTGGGCGGCCACCTCACCGCGCTGCGGCGGACCCGCGTCGGCTCGTTCACCCTCGAGCAGGCCCACACCCTCGACGAGCTTGCGGCCGCGGCCGAGCGCGACGAGGTGCCGCTGCTGCCGCTCGCCGATGCCGCCCGGGGCGGGTTCACGGCCCGCGAGCTGAGCGAGACCGAGGCCCGCGCGGTGGGCTACGGGCAGCGCATCGCCTCGGCGCCGCCCGGGCGCCGGGAGCCGGTCGCGGCCTTCGGGCCGGACGGCACGCTGGTGGCGATGCTGGACGAGACCGGGCTGAAAGCCCGGGCGCTCGTCGTGTTCGCCCCCGCGGGTTCGTAGAGTGTCCTCCGTGCACCGCTGGACCGACCCCACCCAGACCCCCGAGTCGCTGCGCCCCTGCGTCGCGACGTTCGGCAACTTCGACGGGGTCCACCGGGGCCACCGGGCCGTGCTCGGGCGCCTGCTCGAGGAGGGGGCCCGGCTGGGCCTGCCGTCGGTCGCGGTCACGTTCGACCCGCACCCTGCGGCGCTGTTCCACCGTGAGCAGGGCCTGCCCCTGATCACCCCCGACTCGCTGCGCGACGACCTCCTCGCCGACATCGGCCTCGACGGCCTGCTGGTGCTGGAGTTCACCCACGAGTTCGCCGACCAGACCGCCGAGGACTACGTCCGCCACACCTTCGTCGAGGCGCTCCAGGCCAGGGTGCTCGTGGTCGGGCAGGACACGCGCGGGTTCGGCAGGGGCTACACCGGCGACGTCGACCTGTTGCGCGAGCTGGGGGAGAGGCACGGCTTCGAGGTCGTGGTCGTCAGCGACCAGGGCGACCTCGGCGACGAGGGCCACCACCGCTGGTCCTCCACGGGGGTCCGCGACCACCTCGCGGCCGGGCGGGTGGCCGCCGCGGCCGACGTGCTCGGCCGGCCCCACCAGGTCGTGGGGACCGTCGTGCACGGTGCCCACCGGGGGCGTGACCTCGGCTACCCCACGGCGAACCTGAGCCAGGACGCCCTCGGCATGGTGCCGGCCGACGGGGTGTATGCCGGGTGGCTGACGCGGCTGGACCTGCCCGCGGGAGACGTCGAGCGCACCCTGCCCGCCGCCATCTCGGTCGGCACGAACCCCACCTTCGACGGCACGATCCGCACCGTCGAGGCGTACGTCCTCGACCGCGACGACCTCGACCTCTACGACGAGCGGGTCTCGGTCGAGTTCGTCGAACACATCAGGCCGACGCTGCGCTTCGACTCCGTCGACGAGCTGCTCACGGCCATGGCAGGGGACATCGAGCGGTGCCGCCAGGTGCTGACCACCGTCGTCCCGTCCTGAGCCGGCCCCGCCCCCGGCCGGCGCTGCCCGGCACCTGGGCCCGCAGCGACTGGGGCCTGGTCATCGGAGCGCTGGGGCTCTCCCTCGTCGGCGCCCTGCTCGTGTGGTCGGCGACGCGCAACGACGCCGGCGCGGCATACCTGACCCGACACCTGATCAACACGGCGCTCGGGGTGGCGCTCGCGGCGGGTGTGACGCGCACCGGCCACCAGCTGTTGCGCGCGGTGGCGCCCGTGCTCTACCTCCTGTCGGTGCTCGGGCTCGTCCTGGTGCTCACGCCCCTGGGGTCGACGGTCAACGGCTCCCACTCGTGGATCCTGCTGCCGGGCGGGTTCTCCGTGCAGCCTTCCGAGCTCGCCAAGGCGGCGCTGTGCCTGGGGCTGGCGATCATCCTCGGCGAGCGGCTCGACCGCGGCGCCGCGCCCGACGGTCGCGACGTCGCGGTGGCGTGGGCGGTCGCGGCCGTGCCCATCGGGCTGGTCATGCTGCAGCCCGACCTGGGCTCGGCCCTGGTGCTCGGGGCCCTGGCCTTCGGCGTGGTGGCCCTGAGCGGGGCACCGAAACGGGGCCTGGCGCTCGTGCTGGGGCTCGTGGTGGCCGCGGTGGTGGCCGCGCTCACGACCCCGCTGCTGAGTGACTACCAGCGCGACCGGCTCACCGCCTTCGCCGACCCGCAGGCCGACCCGCAGGGCATCGGCTACCAGACCCGGCAGGTGCGCATCGCCATCGGCTCCGGCGGCTGGCAGGGGCAGGGCCTCTTCGAGGGCCGGCAGACGCAGGGCGGCTTCATCCCCTACCAGCAGACCGACTTCGTCTTCTCGGTGGCGGGGGAGGAGCTCGGGTTCGTCGGCGCCGCCGGCCTGCTCCTGCTCCTTGGGTTCGTCGTCATCCGCTCGGTGGTGGTCGCCGCGCGCGCCCGCGACGCCTTCGGGCGCCTCATGGCGCTCGGCGTGGCGACCTGGTTCACGTTCCAGGTGTTCGAGAACGTCGGGATGAACCTCGGCCTCATGCCCGTGACCGGGCTGCCCCTGCCGTTCGTGTCCTACGGAGGGTCCTCGATGTTCGCGTGCTGGCTGGCCGTGGGGCTGGTCAACAACGTGCACCTGTCCAGCCTGCGGCGCTGAGGCGAACGCCCGGCGCGGCGTGCTCGGGAATCACAACGATTCGCACGAATCACCCCCGGTGTCAGGGTGTGCGTGGCACTATCCCGGCAACGGAACCCCCAACGTGAGGATGGCGATGACGCTGCACTACCGGACCCCTGCCGACGAGCCCGTCGACCGGAGCCTGATCGAGAAGAGGGCGACCAGCGTGGCGCACCTGTTCCGGAGCCGGGTGGAGGCCAGCGCCAACGACGTGGCGTACTCGTTCCCGCGTGGCGACGCCTGGGTGCCGGTGACGTGGAAGGAGGCCCGCGAGCAGGCCTACCGGCTGGCCGCCGGCCTCATCGCCCTCGGCGTGGGTCCGGAGGCCCGCGTGTCGATCGCGTCCACGACGCGCTACGAGTGGGCCATCTGCGACCTGGCGATCATGTGCGCCGGCGCGGCCACCACGACGATCTACCCGACGACCATCCCCGGCGACGTCTCCTACATCCTGTCCAACTCGGACAGCCGCGTCGTCTTCGCCGAGGACGACGCCCAGATCGCCAAGCTGCGCGAGGTGCGCCACGAGATCCCGCACGTGACGCGGGTCGTCACCTACGACGGCACCCCCGACGGCGACTGGGTCATCACCCTCGACGAGCTCGACCAGATGGGCGCGGAGCTGCTCGCCACCGACTCCGGTGCCGTCGACGAGCGCATCGACGCCCTCACCCCGGAGCGGTTGGCCACCATCATCTACACCTCGGGCACCACCGGTCGCCCGAAGGGCGTGCGGCTGACCCACGACGCGTGGACGTACGAGGGCGCGGCGGTCGACTCGATCGGCATCCTCAGCAAGGACGACCTGCAGTTCCTCTGGCTGCCGCTGTCGCACGTGCTCGGCAAGATCCTGCTGACCATCCCGATGCAGATCGGCTTCCCGACCGCGATCGACGGCCGGGTCGACAAGATCGTCGAGAACCTCGGCGCCGTGAAGCCCACCTTCATGGGAGCCCCGCCCCGCATCTTCGAGAAGGCCAAGGGGCGGATCTCGATGATGATGCAGGAGGAGGGCGGCATCAAGTACCGCCTCTTCCAGTGGGCCGAGGGCGTGGGGGACAGGGCCGCCGCGCTGCGTTCCCAGGGCAAGGAGCCGTCGGGCCTGCTCGGGCTGCAGTACTCGCTGGCCGACAAGCTGGTGCTGCACAAGGTGCGCGAGCGCTTCGGTGGACGGGTCCGCTTCTTCGTCTCCGGCTCGGCGGCCCTCGACCCCGCGATCGCCAAGTGGTTCGACGCGTTCGGCATCCTCATCCTCGAGGGCTACGGCCTCACCGAGACGAGTGCGTTCTCGTTCGTCAACCGCCCCAACGCCTACCAGCACGGCACCGTGGGCTGGCCAGCGCCGGGCACCGAGGTCAAGATCGCCGAGGACGGCGAGGTCCTGGTGCGTGGCCCGGGCGTCATGGAGGGCTACCACAACGCCCAGGACCAGACCGCCGAGACCATGGACGTCCAGGGCTGGCTGCACACCGGTGACATCGGCGAGGTCGACGAGCGCGGCTTCCTCAAGATCACCGACCGCAAGAAGGACATGTTCAAGACCTCGGGCGGCAAGTACGTCGCGCCGTCGCGGATCGAGTCGACCTTCAAGGGCATGTGCCCCTACGTCAGCCAGATGCTCGTGCACGGCGCCGACCGGCACTTCGTCTCGGCGCTGGTCACCCTCGACCCCGATGCGATGCAGGGCTGGGCGGCCGCCAACAACATGGCCGGCAAGTCCTACAGCGAGGTCGTCACGTCGCAGCGCTGCCGCGACATGGTCCAGACCTACATCGACGAGCTCAACATGACGCTCAACCGGTGGGAGCAGATCAAGAAGTTCACCATCCTCGACAGGGACTTCTCGGTCGAGGAGGGCGAGATCACGCCGAGCATGAAGCTGCGCCGCAAGGTGGTCAACGAGCGCTACCGCGGCCAGCTCGACGCGCACTACGCGGACACCCCCGTGAAGTGACGCGGCCGCTCCACGGCTGACCGCACGAGCGCCCCGCCACCCCCTCCCGGGCGGCGGGGCGCTCGCGCGCGGTCGGGGCGGCCCTCGCGCGTGGTCGGGGCTCGCCGGGTCGCGGGCCGGGTGAGGACCGTGTCGGATTCCTGCCGGTGGGCGTCGGTGCGGCCCGGCAGACTGGGCCCATGCACGACGACCACGAGGCCTGCGTCCGCGCCGTCCGGGCCAAGGACGCCCGGTTCGACGGGTGGTTCTTCACCGCCGTGGTGACAACCGGCATCTACTGCCGCCCGAGCTGCCCGGTGGTGCCGCCGAAGCCGCAGAACATGAGGTTCTACCCGAGCGCGGCCGCAGCCCAGCGCGGAGGCTTCCGCGCCTGCAAGCGCTGCCGCCCCGACGCGGTGCCCGGCTCGCCGCAGTGGTCCACCCGTGCCGACGTGACCGCCCGCGCGATGCGGCTGGTCGCCGACGGGGTGGTCGACCGCGAGGGCGTGGCCGGACTCGCGCGGCACCTGGGCTACAGCACCCGCCAGCTCGAGCGGCTGCTCACCGCCGAGGTCGGGGCCGGCCCGGTGGCGCTCGCCCGCGCCCAGCGCGCCCAGACGGCGCGGGTCCTCGTGGAGTCGACCGACCTGCCCATGAGCGAGGTCGCCTTCGCCGCAGGTTTCGCGAGCCTGCGCTCCTTCAACGCGACCGTCCGGGAGGTCTTCGCGCTGACGCCCACGGCCTTGCGGCAGCGTGCAGAACCCGCTGTCGCCGGCGGGCACACCCAGACCACCGCACCGGCCTGGCACCACGTGGCGCTGCGCCTGCCGTTCCGGGCGCCGCTGCTGCCCGACAGCCTGTTCGGGCACCTCGTCGAGACGCGGGTGCCCGGCGTGGAGGAGTGGCGGGCCGGCTCCTACCGCCGCACGCTGCTGCTGCCCCGCGGGCCGGGGGTGGTCGCCCTGGCGCCCGCCGGCGACCACGTCGCGGCGCGCGTGTGGCTCGCCGACCTGCGCGACCTCTCCAGCGCGGTGGCCCGCTGCCGGGCGCTGCTCGACCTCGACGCCGACCCGGCAGCGGTCGACGACCACCTCGCCGGCGACCCCCGCCTCGCACCGCTCGTCTCCCGCGCGCCCGGCCGCCGGGTGCCGCGCACGGTCGACGCCGACGAGCTCGCCCTGCGCGTCGTCCTCGGGCAGCAGGTGTCGACGGCGGCCGCCCGCACGCTCGCGGCCAGGCTGGCGGCCCACCTCGGCCGTGCGGTCAGCGACCCCGAGGGTGCGCTGACGCACTGCTTCCCGTCACCCGAGGTGGTTGCCGAGCTCGACCCTGCGTCCCTGGCCATGCCGAGGTCGCGAGCCAGCACGCTCATCGCGCTGGCGGGTGCCATCGCCGCGGGTGCTGTGCGGCTCGGCCCGGGGGAGGACTGGCTCGCTGCGCGGGCTGCGCTGAGGGCCCTGCCCGGGGTCGGCCCCTGGACCGTCGAGATGGTGGCCATGCGCGGGCTCGGCGACCCGGACGCCTTCCCGGCCACCGATCTCGGGGTCAGGCACGCTCTGGCGTCCCTCGGCGTCCGGGACGCCGCTGCCCTCGGCCACGCCCGACGGCAGTGGCGGCCGTGGGGCGCGTATGCCGTGCAGCACCTCTGGGGGATGGGGGACCACGCGGTGAACCGACTGCCGCGGGAGCCTGAGGTCGAGGAGGGCTCGGCGGCATGAGTGCGCAGGGCCTCGGCCGCCGACACCTGGTGCTGGAGCCGACCCTTGTCGGCCCCCTCACCCTCGTGGCAGAGGGCGAGGGGCTCGTCGCGGTCTGGATGGAGGACCAGCGCCACCACCCCGGGGAGCTGACCTACGGCGTGTCCGCCGCCGCGGACGACCCGGTGCTGACGCGCGCTGCGACGCAGCTCGAGGAGTACTTCGCCGGTGAGCGCACGGAGTTCGACCTGCCCCTCGCCGCCCAGGGCACCGAGTTCCAGCGGCGGGTGTGGGCGGAGCTGGAGCGGATCCCGTACGGCGAGACGGCGACCTACGGTGAGCTGGCCCGGCGCCTGGGCAACCCCACCGGCTCCCGAGCCGTCGGCCTGGCCAACGGGCGCAACCCCCTCGGCATCGTGGTGCCCTGCCACCGGGTCGTCGGCACCAGTGGCGACCTCACCGGCTACGGCGGCGGCCTGCCGCGCAAGCGCCGGCTGCTCGACCTCGAGGCGCGGGTGGCCGGTCACCGTCTGTTCTAGGTGCGCTGGGGCCCGGTCAGGGGTGGACATGGTTGGGCATGCCTGTGGCCCCGCCGGCGGCTGGCGGGGTGTGGGGCGGGGTCACGCTGGCTCCTGGGCGGCGCGTCGGGCGAGGAGCTCGTCCCAGGAGCCGCGGGTGAGGTCCCACTCGACCCGTTCGCCGTGCGCGTCCTTGACGACCCGGCCGGCGTAGCGGCGGTTGTGCACGATGGTGTGGTGCCGCTCGCACAGCAGGGCGGCGTTGCCCAGGTTCGAGGGGCCGAGGTCTGCCCAGTGCACGAGATGATGGGCGTCCGCCCACTGCGGCGGGGCGTCACAACCGGGGTAGGTGCAGCCCCCGTCGCGGATCCAGAGCCGTTTGGTCTGGGCGTCGGTGAAGTACCGCTTCTCCAGGCCCCAGTCCAGAACCTCACCCTTGCCGTTCAGGACGATGGGGATGACGGAGCCGTCGCAGCACAGCCGGCGGACGGTTTCCGGGGCGAGGTGGGTGCCGGCGTCCAACCCGCCCAGGGTGGTGGCCGCACCCAGCCCGGCCTTGAGCGACTCCCAGTCCATGGTCAGCAGCAGGGTGGTCTTGTTCGTCTTGCCGACCTCGTCACCGGCCGCCACCGCCCGCCGGACCAGGGTCACCAGGGCGTCGCCGCGCCGGCGCTCGCTGGAGCGCGGGTCGCGTTCCCCGTCGACCGGCTTCGGCGCCGACAGCGGCCCGAGCGCGGCCCCCAGGACTGCCTTGCCCTCGACGTCGAGGGTGAGCCGGTACTCGAAGGTGTCGGCGCCGGTGTCCCGCGGCTGGGACAGCGCGATGAAGGACTTGCCCAGGTTCTGCTGGTCCTGCAGGACGTCGGTCAGCCCGTAGCGGGCCAGCATCGCCGGGCGCAGCTGCCGGCAGGCCCGTGGGCCCTGTTCGGCGGCCAGGCCGACCAGTCCCTCGAGGACGTGGGGTTCGGCGCCCTCGGCCAGCAGCGGCCGCAGCTTCTCGAGCTCGGACACGACCGCGGCAGCGGAGGTCACCGGCAGCCGCCCGGTGTCCACCGCCTCCTTCACCGGGGCGTTGACCCGCTTCTGGAACGCCTGCGCCACCGCGACGATGGTGCCCGCCCCACCGGCCCTCGTCGACGGCGCGTGATGCCTGACCCACTGCACCGTGGTCATCGCCGCCGGCCCACCGGAGGTCTCGCCCCGTTCCATGGCCTCACCGACCACCGCCACCCGGCCCGCGTCGCACGCCATGCCGAGGGCGTCCACCTCGCCCAGCAGCCCGGCCAGCCCGTCCGGCCCACCGCCGCTGGGTGCCTGCCACAACGCGGCGTCGAAGCCGACCAGTGCCTCCCGCGCAGCAGCCAGCAGAGCCCGGCGCTCCGCCAGGCTCAGACTCGGCTGGTTCCCCTCCATGACCACAACGGTAGGGCCGACCACCGACAGTCGAACTCAGCCCGACTGTGACGGAAATGTCTGTTGCACAACGGTTTTCACGGCATACCTCATCGCTCACGACAACCCGGGAGACGGGTCCTGTGGATGATGTGACGGCTCCCGGCTCACTGTGGATGACCTAGCCGCCGTCCTGCACCAGTGGCACGAACCGGTAGTACCCGCCGCGCTCCACCTCAGGGCCGCCGGCGGCGGCGCGCACCCGCAGCATCCGGCCCCCCACCGGGATGACCATCACCCCGCCGGGCACCAGCTGGGTCACCAGCTCGTCGGGCAGGTGGTCGGGCTCGGCGGAGACGAGGATGCGGTCGAACGGCCCCTCCGCCGGGGCACCGAGCAGGCCGGGCGTGGCCCGCTCGACCCGGGCCCACGGCATACCGGCCCCGGCCAGGTTGGCCGCACCCATCTCCACCAGCGCCGGCACCCGCTCGACGCCCAGCACAGACCCCGTGGGGCCGGTCAGGTGCGCGAGGATCGCCGTGGTCCAGCCCGAGCCGGAGCCGACGTCGAGCACCCGGTGCCCCTCGTGCACGTCGAGCAGTTCGAGCATGGCCCGCACCGTGCTCGGCTGCGAGCTGGTCTGCCCGTGGCCGATCGGAAGGGCCATGTCGGCCGGCGCGAAGAAGCGCTGCGCCCTCGGCAGGTAGCGGGCCCGCGGCACCGCCCGCA
Organism: Knoellia sp. 3-2P3; assembly: GCF_029223115.1. NCBI lineage: Bacteria > Bacillati > Actinomycetota > Actinomycetes > Micrococcales > Intrasporangiaceae > Knoellia > Knoellia sp. 3-2P3. The sequence continues at coordinate 963,675 of NZ_JARGZE010000002.1, read as the reverse complement.
TGGCCTCCCGCACCCGTTCCGCGGCCTCCACTTCGCCAGTATGCCGCCGGGCCGAGGTCCGCGGATTCGGGTTGGGGGACGGCCCCGGTTTACCCTTGAGCCCATGTCTGGCATGTCCGTCTTCCCTGCCCTCGAGCCGCTGCTCGAGCAGGTCAGCAAGCCCATCCAGTACGTCGGCGGTGAGCTCAACTCGACCGTCAAGGACTGGAACTGCGGTGGTTTCGGCCCCGCGGGCGACGACCTGACGGTGCGGTGGGCGCTGATGTACCCCGACGCCTACGAGGTCGGCGTGCCCAACCAGGGCGTCATGATCCTCTACGAAGTCCTCAACGAGCGCGAGGACGCCCTCGCCGAGCGCACGTATGCCGTGTGGCCCGACCTCGAGCGCCTCATGCGCGAGTCCGCGGTGCCGCAGTTCACCGTCGACGCACACCGGTCGGTGCGCGACTTCGACCTCTTCGGGGTCTCGTTCTCCACCGAGCTCGGTTACACCAACATGCTCACGGCGCTCGACCTCGCCGGCATCCCGCTCCACTCGGTCGACCGCGCCGACGACGACCCGGTCGTGGTCGCCGGTGGCCACGCCGCGTTCAACCCCGAGCCGATCGCCGACTTCATCGACGCCGCCATCGTCGGCGACGGTGAGCAGGCCGTGCTGACCGTGACCGACCTCGTCTCGGAGTGGAAGGCCCAGGGCCGGCCGGGGGGTCGCCGCGAGCTGCTGCTGCGCCTGGCCCGCACCGGCGGCGTCTACGTGCCGGCGCTCTACGACGTCGACTACCTGCCGGACGGCCGCATCAAGCGCGTGGCGCCGAAGCAGGACGCCTCGGGTGTGCCGTGGCGGGTCGCCAAGCACACCGTCATGGACCTCGACGAGTGGCCCTACCCGAAGCAGCCGCTGGTGCCGCTCGCCGAGTCGGTGCACGAGCGCATGTCGGTCGAGATCTTCCGGGGCTGCACCCGCGGCTGCCGCTTCTGTCAGGCCGGCATGATCACCCGGCCGGTGCGCGAGCGCTCCATCACCGGCATCGGCGAGATGGTCGAGCGCGGGCTGTCGGCGACCGGCTTCGAGGAGGTCGGCCTCCTCTCGCTGAGCTCGGCCGACCACAGCGAGATCGCCGACATCACCAAGGGCCTCGCCGACCGCTACGAGGGCACCGAGACGGGCCTGTCGCTTCCGTCGACGCGAGTCGACGCGTTCAACATCGACCTGGCCAACGAGCTCACCCGCAACGGCCGCCGGTCCGGCCTGACCTTCGCGCCCGAGGGCGGCAGCGAGCGCATCCGCAAGGTCATCAACAAGATGGTGACCGAGGAGGACCTCATCAACACCGTCGCGGCGGCCTACGGCGCGGGGTGGCGGCAGGTCAAGCTCTACTTCATGTGCGGGCTGCCGACCGAGACCGACGAGGACGTGCTGCAGATCGCCGAGCTCGCCAAGCGGGTCATCGAGACCGGCCGGCAGGTCAGCGGCCGGCGCGACATCCGCTGCACCGTCTCCATCGGCGGCTTCGTGCCCAAGCCGCACACGCCCTTCCAGTGGTGCGGCCAGCTCGGCGCCGAGGAGACCGACGCGCGGCTCGAGAAGCTGCGCGACGCGATCCGCTCCGACAAGCGCTACGGCTCCTCGATCGGGTTCCGCTACCACGACGGCAAGCCCGGCATCGTCGAGGGGCTGCTCTCGCGCGGTGACCGCAGGGTCGCCCGGGTCATCGAGGCCGTCTGGCGTGACGGCGGCCGGTTCGACGGCTGGAGCGAGCACTTCTCCTACGAGCGCTGGATGCGCTGCGCCGAGGAGGCCCTGGCAGACCTGCCGGTCGACGTCGCCTGGTACACCACGCGCGAGCGCGGCGAGACCGAGGTGCTGCCCTGGGACCACATCGACTCCGGCCTCGACAAGGAGTGGCTCTGGGACGACTGGCAGGACGCCCTCGACGAGACCGAGGTCGACGACTGCCGCTGGACCCCGTGCTTCGACTGCGGCGTCTGCCCACAGATGGGCACCGAGATCGAGATCGGCCCGACCGGCAAGAAGCTGCTGCCCCTGACCGTGCTCGGCTCCGGCCGCGAGCAGATGCTCGAGAACGCCGGGCACTCCCACTGATCCGGCCAGGTCCTGCTCGCGGTTCGGGGTGTTCCCGCGCACAGTGACGCGCGGGAACACCCCGAACGCGCCTTTTGTCAGTCCCCGACCCTGACGACGAAGATGGCCATGTCGTCGGGGGGCGGCTCCGCGGTGAAGTCGAGGACCAGCTGGCGGATCCTCTCGGCCACCGCCTGAGCAGGCAGGTGAGCGGCACGGCTCAGCTCGGTGCTGAGCCCCTCCTCACCGACCATGTGGTCGTTCCGGCGTCTCTCCAGCACGCCGTCGGTGACCACGACGAGGACCTCACCCCGTTCGACCACGTGCTCCTCGGCCTCGTACTCCACCTGGTCGAGAACCCCCAGCAGGGCCTGCGGCCGGCCGATCTGGGTGACCTCCCCGCCGTTCCGCACGACGAACGGCGCGGGGTGGCCCGCGTTCACGACGTTCACCGTCAGCCGTCGCCCCTCGGGATGGAGCATTCCGCACACCAGGGTCAGGAACCGCGACCTCGATCCCTCGGCGAGGATCGCGGCGTTCAGCCGCTCGAGGACGGCCGGGACCGGGAAGCCGGCCTGTGCCAGAGCCCGGATGGTGTGGCGCGCCAAGCCGGTGACGGCCGCGGCCTCCGCCCCCTTTCCACACACGTCGCCGACGACGAAGCACCACGTGCCGCCGCCGACCGCGAAGAGGTCGTAGAAGTCGCCGCCGGCGGAAGCGCCCTCTCCTGCGGCCTCGTAGACCACGCCCACGTCGAGCCCTGGCGGAACGTCCATCGACGAGGGCAACAGGCTCTGCTGGAGCGCCTGGCCGACGGCAAGCAGGGCGCCGTGCGCCCTCGCGTTGTCGATCGCCAGGGCCGCCCTGCGCGCGATGGACTCGGCGACGAGGAAGGTTTCGCTGCGCAGCGGGTTGTCCTTCGGGCGACCTAGGGTCAGGAAACCGATCTGCCGCCCCCGGGCGACCATGCGGATCACGGTGAGCGACTGGCCCAGGAGCATGTCGACCGAGTCGCCGAGCTGGTCGGGGCTGGTGTCCTCGAGCGCTGCGAGGAGTGGCTCGACGAGCTGCTCGTCGGCGTGCCAGACGTGTTCCAGCACGGGGTTCCCCCGCTCGTCGTCGAGGTACACGGCGCACCAGCTCGCAAGGCGGGGCACGACTATCTGCCCGGTGATCGCCATCGTCATGGACTGGTCGAGCGATCCTGCGAGCAGGTCCCCCGCTTCAGCGATGAAGCTGAGCCAACCGCGCCGTTCACGTTCCGACCTCTGGAGTCGCGCACGGTCCGCAGCCACGGCTATCGAGTCGGCAAAACGCTGCAGCTCGACCGCCTGGTCGTCGGCGAAGGAGTCCGAGCGTTCGGCGGCCGCCCCCAGCGCCCCGATGACCCTGCCCTCGATGACGACGGGCACGACGAGCAGCGATCCCAGTCCGGTTCCCTGCAACAGCGGCACCTCGAGGTCGGAGAGGTCGGTCACCACCACCGGCAGGTGCGGCGTGCGCGGGTCGGGGAGGCCTGCCGAGCCGGCCTCCAGCCGCGTGCCGCGAAGGGCATCCGGCAGGCCGCTGACGGCCTTGACCTCGAACTCGTCGTCGAAGTCCCGCACCAGCAGGAGGTAGGACGCATCCGCCGAGATCGGGTCCCTCACCCGCTCCACGGCCAGGGAGAGGTAGTCATCGATGCCCAGGCGCTGCAGCACGTCGTCCCTGATCCCCAGCGGATCGGCCCGGGTTCGGGACGCCCGGGCGGCCGCCACCGGGTGCTCGAGCAGGCCACGCCGGCTCGCCGGTACGAGCAACGCCACCGAGCCCAGGCCGCGGCCGGCGGGGACGTGGGAGGCGAAGACCTTTGCGGGCACACCGTCCTTGCACACGACCGCGTAGGTGCCCTGCCACGGAGCGGCCGCCGCCGATGTGGTGGGCTCGCGCGGCGGCCGGTCCCCGGGAAGGGAGTCGACCATCTCCTCGAAGGTCCTCCCGATCACCTCTTCGGGGGTCCAGCCGAACATCGCGGTCGCATCGGGGTTCCACGCCGTCACGACGCCGTGACCGGACATCTCAACAGCCGCGACGCGGAGAGGCTCCTGCGTGGTCCCCCCCGAGCTGGACTCGGGCCGCGCCGACGCCATGTCGCGGGAGCACAGCGCCCACACGCTCTTGGAGGTGCCGGTGTACTCGACCCCCCAGGCCGAGGCCAGCGCCGACGTGATCAACAGCCCGCGGCCGCTCTCGGCGTCGGTCGGCTCCTGGGCCCCCAGCGGCAGCGACCGTGAAGGATGACGGTCCTCCACCTCGAGCCGGAGGACCTGGGCGTCGAGCCTGAGCCGGAGGAGGGCGGTCGTCCCCGCGTGGACGACCGCGTTGGTGACCAGCTCGCTGACGAGGAGGGTGGCGCTGTCGACCAGGTCCTCGGCGCCCCATTCCTCCAGCGTCCGTCGGGCGAAGAGCCGTGCCTGCGACACCGAGCGCGCGTCCGCGGCGAAAGTGTGGTGGGCGCGCATCGGCTGAGTGGGCATGAGCTCTCGCGGGAAGGTATGGGCAGGCTCTCGTCATGGTGACAGACTTGCCGGCATCGTTGCACCGAGGCCGAAACGGGAGGCGCGCGATGCCCATCAGCCCGACTGTGACAAAGGGTGCGAACGGAACGACCGGCGGCACGCAAGGGCATTCCGAGCCCCGCCGGAACGGCGACATCGACCCAGCGGAGCTCAGGCCCGTCCTTGCCGCGCTGACGGCCATGCGCGACGGCAACTTCCGCAAGCGGCTGCCGGAGAGCGGCGACGGCATCGTTGCCGAGATCGCTGCCGTCTTCAACGAGATCGCCGACCGGGAGCAGCACCTGGCGAGCGAGCTGACCCGGGTCGCGCGCGTCGTGGGGCGTGAGGGTCGGTACGGCGAGCGAATCCAGCCCGGCGACGGAGAGGGCGCCTGGGCGAAGTCCATCGAGGCGGCCAACAGCCTCGTCGCAGACCTGGTCCGTCCCACGGGAGAGTTCGCCCGGGTCGTCGCGGCGGTGTCCGAGGGTGACCTCACCCAGCGGATGGACATCCGCCTCGACGGACAACCCCTCCGCGGTGAGCCGTTGCGAGCGGCCAAGAGCGTCAACGGTCTGGTGAACCAGCTGTCCTCCATCGCCGACGAGATCACCCGCGTCACCCGCGAGGTCGGCACCGAGGGCAAGCTGGGCGGCCAGGCGCGTGTGCGCAACGCCGACGGCAGCTGGCGCGGCCTGATCGACGCGGTGAACACGATGTCGTCCCGGCTCACTGCCCAGGTCCGCGACATCGCCCTGGTGACCACGGCCGTCGCGAACGGCGACCTTTCACAGACCGTCACGGTCGAGGTGTCAGGGGAGATGTCGCAGCTCAAGGACACCGTCGACCGGATGGTCGACCAGCTCTCGTCCTTCGCGGCCGAGGTGACCCGGGTGGCCCGGGAGGTCGGTACGGAGGGCCGGCTCGGTGGTCAGGCGGATGTGCGGGGGGTGTCGGGCACGTGGAAGGACCTCACGGACTCCGTGAACATCATGGCCTCGAACCTGACCAGCCAGGTCCGCGGCATCTCGTCCGTCGCCCAGGCCGTGGCCCAGGGGGACCTCAGCCAGCAGATCACGGTCACGGCCCGCGGTGAGGTGGCGGAGCTGGCGGACACGCTGAACTCCATGACCGCGACACTGCAGACCTTCGCCGACGAGGTGACGAGGGTCGCCCGCGAGGTGGGCACCGAGGGGATCCTCGGCGGTCAGGCGGACGTGCCGGGTGTCGCGGGCCGGTGGAAGGACCTCACCGAGTCGGTGAACTACATGGCGAACAACCTGACGGCGCAGGTCCGCGACATCGCCCAGGTGACGACCTCGGTGGCACGAGGCGACCTGAGCCGGAAGATCACGGTCGACGTGAAGGGCGAGCTCGCCGAGCTCAAGAGCACCGTGAACACGATGGTCGACCAGCTGTCCTCGTTCGCGGACCAGGTGACCCGGGTGGCGCGCGAGGTCGGCAGCGACGGCATCCTCGGCGGACAGGCCGACGTCCCCGGCGTCGCCGGGACGTGGAAGGACCTGACCGACTCGGTGAACTCCATGGCGAGCAACCTGACCAACCAGGTGCGCAACATCGCGCAGGTGACAACCGCCGTCGCCCGAGGGGACCTGAGCCAGAAGATCACCGTCGACGTGCGCGGCGAGCTCGCTGAACTGAAGGGCACCGTCAACACGATGGTCGACCAGCTGTCGTCGTTCGCCGACGAGGTGACCCGCGTCGCCCGTGAGGTCGGCGGGGAGGGCCGGCTCGGCGGTCAGGCTGCCGTGCCCGGCGTCTCCGGGACCTGGCGAGACCTCACCGACTCGGTGAACTTCATGGCGGGCACGCTCACCGCCCAGGTGCGCAACATCGCCGAGGTGACCACTGCCGTCGCCCGTGGCGACCTCACGCGCACCATCACGGTCGAGGCCCGAGGCGAGATCCTCGAGCTCAAGGACACCGTGAACACCATGGTCGACCAGCTGTCGTCCTTCGCCGACGAGGTCACGAGGGTGGCCCGCGAGGTCGGCACGGAGGGCCGGCTGGGCGGCCAGGCCGACGTGCACGACGTCTCCGGGACGTGGAAGGACCTGACCGAGAACGTCAACATGATGGCAGCGAACCTGACCTCCCAGGTGCGCAACATCGCTGAGGTGACGACCGCGGTGGCCAGTGGTGACCTCACCCGCAAGATCACCGTCGACGCCCGAGGCGAGATCCTCGAGCTCAAGAGCACCGTGAACACCATGGTGGACCAGCTGTCGTCGTTCGCCGACGAGGTGACCCGGGTGGCCCGGGAGGTCGGCACCGAGGGCATGCTCGGCGGACAGGCGCGGGTCCCCGGCGTGGCCGGGACCTGGCGCGACCTGACCGTCTCGGTGAACTCGATGGCGAGCAACCTGACGAACCAGGTGCGCAGCATCGCAGCGGTCTCCACGGCGGTCGCGCGGGGCGACCTGAGCCAGAAGATCTCCATCGAGGCGCGCGGTGAGGTGGCTGCCCTCGCCGGCACGATCAACGCCATGGTGGACACGCTGCGCGCCTTCGCCGACGAGGTGACCCGCGTGGCGCGGGAGGTCGGCACCGAGGGCATCCTCGGCGGCCAGGCCCACGTCCGCGGTGTCGCCGGCACTTGGAAGGACCTGACCGACTCGGTGAACTCCATGGCGGGCAACCTGACCAGCCAGGTGCGCAGCATCGCGCTCGTCACCACCGCCGTCGCCCACGGCGACCTGACCCAGAAGACGTACGTCGACGCGCGTGGCGAGATCCTCGAGCTGAAGACGACGGTCAACCGCATGGTCGACCAGCTGTCGTCGTTCGCCGACGAGGTGACCCGGGTGGCCCGCGAGGTCGGCACCGAGGGCAAGCTCGGTGGTCAGGCGGAGGTCGCCGACGTCTCGGGCACGTGGCGCAAGCTCACCGAGAACGTGAACCAGCTCGCCGGAACGCTCACCACACAGCTGCGGGCGATCGCCGAGGTCTCCACGGCAGTGACCCAGGGCGACCTGAGCCAAGAGATCACCGTCGAGGCGCAAGGTGAGGTCGCCGAGCTCAAGGACAACCTCAACCAGATGATCGACAACCTGCGTGAGACCACGCGGGCGAACCAGGAGCAGGACTGGCTCAAGACCAACCTCGCCCGGTTCACGGGACACATGCAGGGCGGGCGCGACCTGCTCGACGTCACCCAGCTCATCGTGACCGAGCTGACCCCGCTGGTCGGGGCCACCGAGGGCTCGTTCTTCCTGACCGAACAGGGTGCCGACGGCGCCGAGTCGCTCCGGCGGATCGCCTCGTACGGCTACCGTCCCCGCGCTGGGGTGCCCGACACCTTCGGCTTCGGTGAGGGGCTCGTCGGCCAGTCGGCCCTCGGACGCGAGCCCATCCTCGTGACCGACGTGCCCAGTGACTACATCCGGATCTCGTCCGGTCTCGGTGAGGCCTCCCCGCTCACGATCATCATCCTGCCGGTGGTGTTCGAGGAGCAGGTGCTCGGTGTCGTGGAGCTGGCGTCGTTCGTGCCGTTCAGCGTGGTGCACATCCAGTTCCTCGAGCAGCTGATGGAGATCATCGGCGTCTCCCTGAACGCCATCATCGCCAGCTCCCGCACCCAGGCACTCCTGGTCGAGTCGCAGCGGCTCGCGGCAGAGCTGCAGAACAAGTCGGGGGAGCTGCAGACCCAGCAGCGGGAGCTGCAGCAGAGCAACGCCGAGCTCGAGGAGAAGGCGAGCCTGCTGGCCCAGCAGAACCGCGCGATCGAGATCAAGAACCTGGAGATCGAGGACGCCCGCCGCGCCCTCGAGGACCGTGCGGAGCAGCTGGCGCTGTCGTCGCGCTACAAGTCCGAGTTCCTCGCGAACATGTCGCACGAGCTGCGCACGCCCCTCAACTCACTGCTGATCCTGGCGAAGCTGTTGTCCGACAACGCGGACGGAAACCTGAACCGGCGCCAGGTGGAGTTCGCCCAGACGATCCACAGCGCGGGCACGGACCTCCTCCAGCTCATCAACGACATCCTGGACCTGTCCAAGGTGGAGGCCGGGAAGATGGACGTCCACCCCTCCGATGTCGCGCTCTCCGGGGTCGTGGAGTACGTCGAGGCCACGATCCGGCCCTTGACCGCGGAGAAGGACCTGCGCTTCTCGGTGTCGGTCTCCGACGACCTGCCACGGACGCTGCACTCCGACCAGCACCGGCTCCAGCAGGTGTTGCGCAACCTGCTGTCGAACGCCGTGAAGTTCACGACCTCCGGCGAGGTGAGGCTGGACATCCGGAACTCCACCGAGGAGCGCTTCACGACCCCCTCGCTCACCGTGGCGCCCCAGGTGGTGGCCTTCGCGGTCAGCGACACGGGGCTCGGCATCGCGCCCGAGCAGCTGAGGACCATCTTCGAGGCCTTCCAGCAGGCAGACGGCACGATCAGCAGGAAGTTCGGCGGCACTGGGCTCGGCCTGTCGATCAGCCGAGAGATCGCCCGGCTGATCGGTGGCGAGATCCACGTGGAGAGCGAGCCGGGTCGGGGCAGCACGTTCACGCTCTACCTGCCGATCCGGTTCGCCGCCGGCCACCAGTCGTCGGCCGCGGAGGCGGGGCCGGTGCAGCTCGAGCAGGCGGCGGAGGCCGTCCCCGCGAGGACCGGGCCCGTGGAGCTGGCCCAGGAGAGCGTGGCGGACGACGAGGCCGACATCGGGCCCGGCGACCGCGTGCTCCTGGTCGCACTCTCCGACCCGGACCTGTGCCGGGCCGGGGTGGAGGTCGGCCGGCAGCAGGGCTTCAAGGTCATGGCAACCACCCGGGCCGACGACGCGCTCGTCCTTGCCCACCAGCGGCGGCCCGAGGCCATGATCATCGGCATGGACATGGTCGCCCACGACGGGATGTCCCTCCTCAACGGCCTCAAGAGGTTCTCCGAGACCCGTCACATCCCCACGGTGGCCGCGCACTCGGCCAAGGCGGGCCAGGACGCCCATCAGGGCCGACTGGCCGGCGCGCTCGACGTGATCGAGGAACCCGTGACCCGCGCGGAGATCGAGTCGGCACTCGACCGGCTCGCCTCGTTCGTGGCGAGGAGGACGCGGTCGCTCCTCGTCGTGACGGGTGACCCCGGTGGCCACAGCGCCGCCGCCGCCGAGCAGTTCGGCGCCATGGAGGACGTCGACGTCGAGGTGGTGGGAACCTCGGCGGCTGCCGCGGAGGCTCTGGACGCCCGTCCCTACGACTGCGTCGTGGTGGACCTCGCGATGGTCGAGGGCGGCGGGTTCGACGTCCTCAAGCGGATCAGGTCGCGCAAGGCGCTGCGTGGCACACCGGTGGTCGTCGCCGGTGCCGCAGACCTCAGCCCACGCGAGGCGACCCGGCTGCGGCAGTACGTCGACGCCCTGACCATCACCACCCCGCCGTCGCTGGAGCGCCTCGTCGACCAGATCGCGCTGTTCCTGCACCGTGCCGACGTCGAGCTGCCACCGGACCTCAGGCGCTCCCTCGAGCGGGTGAGGGACGGCGAGCAGGTCTTCGTCGGCAAGCGCATCCTCATCGTGGACGACGACGTGCGGAACGTGTTCGCACTCGCGAGCGCTCTCGAGCAGCACGGCATCGACGTCGTCTACGCCGACAACGGGGAGTCCGGACTCGACGCCCTGCGCCGGGAGCCCGAGATCGACCTGGTGCTGATGGATGTGATGATGCCGGGGATGGACGGATACACCGCGATGCGGGAGATCCGCAAGATGCCCACGTTCCGGGACCTTCCCGTGATCGCCCTGACCGCGAAGGCCATGCCGGGGGATCGGGACAACAGCCTTACAGCCGGCGCGTCCGACTACGTCACCAAACCTGTCGATGTCGAGCAGCTGCTCACGGTGTTCAGGTCGTGGCTGTCATGACGGAGCGGGCGAAGATCCTGATGGTCGACGACCGACCGGAGAACCTCCTGGCGCTGGAGGCCATCCTCGGCTCGCTCGACCAGGTGCTGGTCCGCGCGAACTCGGGCGAGGAGGCGCTCAGGGCGCTGCTCATGGACGACTTCGCGCTGATCCTCCTCGACGCGCAGATGCCGGGCATGGACGGCTTCGAGACGGCGACCCGGATCAAGCGGCGAAGCCGCACCAAGGACGTCCCGATCATCTTCCTGACCGCGCTGGAGAAGGACCAGAACAGCTCCTACCGCGGCTACGCCTCGGGGGGAGCCGACTACATCTCCAAGCCCTTCGACCCCTGGATCCTCCGTGCCAAGGTCCAGGTGTTCGTCGACCTGTGGACGGCGAGCCGTCGCCTGGCAGCCCAGGCCGCGTTCCTTCGCCAGCAGGTCGACTCGCAGCCCGACGAGGTCGACGTGATCGGGGTCCTGAGGGAGCGGGTCGTCGGGGTCGCGGAGGCGGTCGACCAGCTCGCCGAGCAGGCCGGCCACTCCGGTGACCCCCTGGTGGCGGGATCCGTGCAACGCGTGCAGCGCCGGGTGGAGGAGCTTGCCGACGCGCTCGCGGTCCTCGACGCGGGCGCAGGCGTGGCGGGTCTCACCCGTCGCGAGTTCGGCTGACCGCAGTCCGTCCGTCCCGGTCCGCGGGCAGCAGGCGGCGGCGCAGCGCCACCGGCTCTCCCTGTCAGGCGATCCCGGTGTTGCTCGACGACGACCGCGTGCGGGAGGCGTCTAGGGTGGCTGGCCATGGACGGGGAGCAGGCTGCCTACCGGGTCGTCGAGGCGGGCGAGGGCGACGTCGGCGACCTGACCCGGATGCGGCTGGCGTGGTCAGCAGAGCACGGGTTGCGTGCCACCGACGACGCTGCCCTCGATGACTTCACCGACCGCATGCAGCAGTGGTGGGACCAGCAGTCGGGCCACCGCCGGGCGTGGGTGGTCCGGGACGCCGCAGGGGCGTCGGTGGGCATGGCCAACCTCGCGGTGTTCACGCGGATGCCGCGGCCGGAGGTGCCCGACGTGCACTGGGCCTATGTCGCCAACGTCTGGGTGGACCCGGCCCACCGACGGTGCGGGGTGGGGCGCCTGCTCATGGAGAGCGTCGTCGCCTGGGCCCGGGAGGCGCGGATGCTGCGGATCGTGCTCAACCCGAGCGAGGTGTCCCTACCGCTCTACCGTGGGCTGGGCTTCGCCCCGGCCGACAACCTGCTGCGGCTCGACCTGTGACCCGCCACCGGGTGGGGCACGGCATCGCCCAGCTGCTGCGGTTCGCGTGGCTCGAGGCCCGCGCGTGCGCGTTCGCGGTCGTCATCTTCGCGGGGCTGGCCCTCTCGACCGTGGTGCCGCTGCCGATCGCGCGCTACGACGCCCTGCTCGTCTACGGCGTCGTCGCGACCCTGGCCTTCTGGGCGCTGCGGCTGGAGACGGGGCGTGAGGTGCTCGGCACGCTGGCCTTCCACCTGGTCGGCCTGGTGTTCGAGGTTCTGAAGGTGCGGCTCGGCTCGTGGGCCTACCCCGAGGACGCGGTCACGAAGCTCGCGGGGGTCCCGCTCTACAGCGGTTTCATGTATGCCGCGGTCGGCTCCTACATCGCGCGGGCCTGGCGGCTGATGGGCCTGCGGCTGACCCGCTACCGGCCGTGGCCGACCGCCGTGCTGGCGGTGGCGATCTACGCCAACTTCCTGACCCACCACTTCCTGCCCGACGCGCGTGTCGTGCTGGCCGTGCTTCTGCTCGCCGCCACGTGGGGCACCTGGGTCCACTACACCGTGGGGCCGAGCCGCTACCGGATGCCGCTGGCCCTGTCCTTCGTGCTCATCGGCTTCTTCCTGTGGCTGGCCGAGAACATCTCCACGGTCTTCGAGGCCTACCGGTACCCGGACCAGGCCGACGGCTGGTCGATGGTCCACGTCGGCAAGTTCGGGTCGTGGGCTCTCCTGGTGGTGGTCTCCTTCGTGCTCGTCGCGAACTGGAAGACCTCGCACCTGCGTGACGAAACCCGCCGCCACGCCGAACCGACCGTCGATATCGTGGAGAGGTGAGCACGACCCCGGGCAGGAGCCCTGAAGCGGCCGTCCGTGCCTACCTCGACGTCGTCGCCGACCTCGGCTCGACACAGGACGACCTGCTCGCCGTGCTCCACCCCGACGTGGTCTTCGTCGAGCACCCGAGCCCCATGTCACCCCACGGCCGCACCCACGGCCGTGACGGCATGGTGGCCGGCTTCCTCGCCGGCAAGGACCTGCTCTCCGAGCAGCAGATCGACGTGCAGGGCGTGCTGGTCGAGGGTGACCGGGTGGCGGTGCAGTCGACCTGGACCGGCGTGGTGCGCCACGACGCCGGTGCGCTGGCCGCCGGCACGCGCCTGACCGCCCACCTGGCCGGCTTCTTCACGGTGCGCGACGGGCTGGTCTCCCGCCACGAGACCTACGACTGCTACGAGCCCTTCCCGGCGCCACCGCTGGGCCCGCGCCACCGCTGACGCCGATGTGTGCCGGGTGGCCAGGACGCGGTGACCACCCGGCACACGGCGGTAGTCAGCCCCTGCGGCTGGCGAACCAGGGGTGGTGGAGGTCCTTGTAGGAGACGTCCTGCATGATCGACATCTCCTGCTCCATCTCCCGACGCACCTCCTCGGGCATCTCCTTGCGCTCGCCCTCGCGGGCCTCGGCCTCGGAGCGGAACGCCACCGTCTCGGTGAACCAGCCGTCCGGCTGCATCGCGAGGGTGCCGCCGATGATCTCCGGGCGCTGCTCGTGGAGGGTGTCCATCGGCTGCTCCAACATGCGACGGAGCCGCTCGGGGTCGGTCACGCGCCCCTGGATGACCTGCACGAAGCCGGCGTCGTCCGACCCGCCCTGCATCCAGATGGTCGCGTCGTCGCAGTCGTGGAAGGTCACGTCGCCGTCGAAGCACTCCTGCATCTTCTGCCACCACTCGCCCTGCTCGGGTCTGGTCGAGTTGCGCATCGCGGTCTCCTTGGACTCGAAGCGCACCACGCCGACGAACTCGCCCTCGTCCGTGACGCCGTAGGTGCCGCCCAGCCAGCCCTCCGCCGTCGGACCCAGCGTCTCGCGCCACTCGTCGGTCAGGCGGTGCAGCCGCTCCTCGTCGCGGCACTTTCCCTGGATGATCTGGATGAACACGTCCGCCCTCCTGTCCTGGCAAGGCCGCTTCCCTGGTGAAGTGGCCCAGCGCTCGACGCTACGCCGGACGCCCGGCGCTCTCGTCGGGCAGACGTCCTAGCCCCGCGGCAGCGTGACCCACCGCCGGGCTACGCGAAAGTGACTGCTACGCGAAAAGGGCGGCGACGACCTCACGGAAGGCCGCGGTGTGCCGGTCGACGTCCTCGCGGGAGGTCTCGGGGCACATGAGGGCCATGTTGTGGAACGGCGTCATGAGGATGCCGCGGTTGACCATGGCCAGGTGCATGTAGGCGTCGAGCTGGTCGTCGGCGGCGGCCGCAGAGGCCTCGCCCGTCGTGGGCGCGGGGCGTGCGAAGCGGTACTCCGCCCGCGCGCCGAGCTGGCTGATCGACCACGGCACGTCGAGCTCGTCGAGGGTCGCCTGCACGCCCGCGGTGAAATCGGTGGCCAGCGCCGTCATGCGCTCGAACGCGTCCTGCGTCAGCACCTCGCCGAGGGTGGCTCGCATGGCGGCGGTCGACAGGGCGTTGCCGGCCAGCGTGCCGCCGACGCCGCCCACGTCGACGATGTCGGCCTCGCCCGCCTCGGTGTGCCGGGTGATCGCGCCGGCGACCTCCTCGGTGATGCCGTAGGCGCCGGACGGGATGCCACCTCCGATGGACTTGCCGATGACGAAGATGTCGGGCTGCAGGCCCCACGCGCGGGTGGCGCCGCCCCAGCCGGTGGAGAAGGTGTGGGTCTCGTCGATCATCAGCAGCGCGCCGTACTTCGTGGCCAGCTCGCGCAGCCCCTCCATGAAGCCGGGCTCGGGCAGCACGATGCCGATGTTGGTCAGGGCCGGCTCGGTGAGGATGGCGGCCACGTCGCCGTGCGCGAGGGCCGCCTCGACGGCCTCGAGGTCGTTCCAGGTGACGGCGCGGGTCGTCAGGTCGAGGTCGACCGGCGGGGCCACGTTGCCGGGCCTGCTCTCGGTCTTGCCCTCGGGCCCCGGCAGGGCGAAGGCCTCGTCCACGGAGCCGTGGTAGCAGTAGGCGAAGACGAGGACCTTGGGCCGGCCGGTGGCCAGCCGGGCCAGGCGGATCGCCCAGCGGTTGGCGTCGGTGGCGCTGAGGGTGAACGACCACAGCGGCATGCCGAAGCGCCGGGTCAGCTCGGCCCCCACCCACTGGGCGTCCTCGGTGGGCAGCATCGTGGTGATCCCGCCGAGCTCGCCCATGCGGCGCTGCACCGCCGCGACCGTCGGCGCGGGGGAGTGGCCCGCCATAGCGCCGGTGTCGCCGAGGGCGAAGTCGACGTAGGTGTGGCCCTCGACGTCGGTGACGCGGTTGCCCTTGGCGTGGTCGAGGTAGAGCGGGAACCCGCCGGTCCACATGTTCATCCAGGTCATCGGCACGCGGCCGAAGAGGTTGCCCGCCTCCTCGAAGAGGGCGCGGCTGCGAGGGTGGTTCTTCGTGTATGCCGCCTGCTCGGCTTCGAGGAGGGAGGCCAGCCGGGTGCGGTCGAGGGACGCCATGACGGAAGGCTAGTGCGCCGATGTCATCAGCGACAGGGCCATCTCACGGATGATCTCGGCACCCAGAGGCCCTATGAACCACTGATTCCGCATTCCGGCGGGGTGTCGGGGGATGGTCTGCCTGCCCTGCTCCGCGCGCTGCGTCACTGATGCCTCGGCGGCACCAGTGACGCCGTCACCGCCCGCGGGCCGGGCACGGCGGCATACCTCCTAGGCTTGTCCTCCATGGCCCGCCAGCGCACCCCAGAAGGACCGCCCCCCGCGCCCGCCGTGCAGAAGCTGCGGGTGCGCTACGCCAAGCGGGGGCGCCTGCGGTTCTCCTCCACGAGGGACTTCCAGCGCGCGCTCGAGCGGGCGCTGCGCCGCGCCGGGGTGCCGATGGCGTACTCGGCCGGCTTCCACCCGCACCCGAAGGTCTCCTACGCCAACGCCGCCCCGACCGGCACCGCGAGCGAGGCGGAGTACTTCGAGATCTCCGTGACCGAGCGGGTCGACCCCGAGTCGGTGCGGGCCGCCCTCGACGAGGCGCTCCCCGACGGCCTCGACGTGCTCGAGGTGGTCCGGGCCTCAGCCGGCTCGCTCGCCGACCGGCTCCAGGCCAGCGACTGGGTCATGGAGTTCACCGACGTGCCGCTGGCCGAGCTCGAGCGGGCGGCGGCGGCCCTGCTGGCACAGGAGCGGGCCGAGGTGACCCGCATGTTCAAGACGGGGCCGAAGACCTTCGACGTGCGCGGCGCCGTCGTGTCGCTGTCCGCTGAGGCCTCGGAGCGGCCCGGGTGTGCGATACTGCGGTTGGTCGTCCGGCACACCACACCTGCCGTACGCCCCGACGACGTTCTGACCGCGCTGCGAGCAGTCACGGAGTTCGCGCCGCCGACACCACCCCTGGTGACCCGGCTGGCGCAGGGCCCGCTGCAGACCGCAACCGCTGGGGTGGCCGACCCACTGGCTGCCGACAAGGACGGCGCCGGCACCTGACCGGTGACGCGCGGCCCGCGCGAGCCAGCCAGGGGCAACCAACGACTTCCGTGTCGCAGGCACCCGCAGGCGAGACGGCGCACAACCCACGCACCACGGTGCTGATCGGAGCGGCCTCGGCCTCTCGGGTGTGGCCCTCACCCCGTGGGTGACGAGAGGACGCCACGATGGCATCCACCGAAGACCTCTTCCAGGCTCCGCAGGGCTCCGCCGAGGGCGAGACCGCCGCGGCGGCGCCGGCCCCCGCCACCGACTCCGCTGCCGCAGCCGCCCCGGCCCCGGCCCGCAAGCGGGCTCCGCGACGGGCCACCAAGAAGGCGGCCGCACCCGCCCCGTCGCAGTCCGCCGAGTCGCAGGCCACCGACGCGAAGCCGGCCGACGAGAAGCCGGCCGACGAGGCTCCCGCGACCGACCAGCCGGTCGACCGGCTGGCCGACGACAAGCCCGCGGACGAGGGCTCCGCCGACGACAAGCCCGCCAAGCCCGCCAGGAAGAGGGCGGCCAAGAAGACGGCGCGCAAGTCCGCCAAGAAGGCCGCTCCCGAGGTCGAGGGCAGGGTCGAGGAAACCGTCGAGACAACCGTCGAGGCGACGGTCGAGCCGGCCGGCGCCGAGGTGCCCCCGCTCGAGGAGGCCCTCGAGGAAGAGGCCGAGCAGCCCGAGCAGCCCGAGCAGCCCGAGGAGACCGACGCCCGGGAGGCAGCCGCTGGCGCCTCGGCCGTCCCGAGCCTCGGGGTGCTGTTCAAGGCGCCGGAGACGCCGGCGGTCCCGTCGCGACGCCGAGCGCGCAAGGCCCAGCCCGAGGTCGAGGAGCCGCAGGGCGGCGAGACCTCGGCCGACGAGGGCGAGCAGGCTGAGCAGCCCGCCGAGGAGGAGGCCACCGAGGGCGGCCGCGGCCGTCGTCGCCGCAACCGCGGCGGCAAGGGACGCCGGGGTCGTGGGGCTGCCGAGGGGGAGGAGTCGGCCGAGGCCGACAGGCAGCAGGCACCCGAGGCGGGCCAGGAGGCTCCGGCCGAGGAGGCCGAGGCCGGGGGCGAGGGCGCCGAGGAGGGTGCTGAGGGCGAGGGTGGCACGAGCCGCCGCCGCACCCGCCGGCGCCGCCGCAGCGGAGGCGCCGCCGAGGGCGAGGCCGAGCCCGGCGTCGTCACCAAGGTGCGCGAGCCGCGCAAGGAGCGCGAAGAGCCCACCTCGCTCAAGGGCTCCACCCGGCTCGAGGCGAAGAAGCAGCGCCGCCGCGAGGGCCGCGAGGCCGGGCGTCGACGCACCATCATCACCGAGGCCGAGTTCCTCGCCCGGCGCGAGAGCGTCGAGCGCACCATGGTCGTGCGCGAGCGGGACGGCAGGACGCAGATCGGCGTCCTCGAGGACGACGTGCTCGTCGAGCACTACGTCTCGCGCGAGACCAACGTGTCGATGGCCGGCAACGTCTACCTCGGCCGCGTGCAGAACGTGCTGCCCTCGATGGAGGCGGCCTTCGTCGACATCGGCAAGGGCCGCAACGCCGTGCTCTACGCCGGCGAGGTCAACTGGGACGCCGCGGGCCTCGAGGCCAACCAGCCCAAGCGCATCGAGAACGCGCTCAAGTCGGGCGACACCGTGCTGGTGCAGGTCACCAAGGACCCGATCGGCCACAAGGGCGCCCGCCTGACCAGCCAGATCTCGCTGCCGGGCCGCTACCTCGTCTACGTCCCCGAGGGGAACATGACGGGCATCTCCCGCAAGCTCCCCGACACCGAGCGCGCCCGCCTCAAGCAGATCCTCAAGGAGGTCGTGCCCGAGAGCGCGGGCGTCATCGTGCGCACCGCCGCCGAGGGGGCGAGCGAGGAGGAGCTGCGGGCCGACGTCGAGCGCCTGACCAAGACCTGGGAGCGCATCAAGTCCAAGGCCGACGCCAAGTCCGGCGCGAAGGCCAAGTCCGGTGGCGCGCCGGCGCTCGTCCACGGCGAGCCCGACCTCACGGTGCGCGTCATCCGCGACGTCTTCAACGAGGACTTCACCTCCCTGGTCGTCGCCGGCGACCAGGCCTGGCAGGAGGTCAGCGAGTACCTCGGCGACGTCGCGCCCGACCTCGCCGGCCGCCTGAAGAAGTGGACCTCCGAGGAGGACCTCTTCAGCCACTACCGGGTCGACGAGCAGATCTCCAAGGCGATGGACCGCAAGGTCTGGCTCCCCTCCGGCGGCTCCCTGGTCATCGACCGCACCGAGGCGATGACCGTCATCGACGTCAACACCGGCAAGTTCGTCGGCTCGGGGGGCAACCTCGAGGAGACGGTCACCAAGAACAACATCGAGGCAGCCGAGGAGATCGTGCGCCAGCTCCGGCTGCGCGACATCGGCGGCATCATCGTCATCGACTTCATCGACATGGTGCTCGAGTCCAACCGCGACCTCGTGGTGCGCCGGCTCCTCGAGTGCCTCGGCCGGGACCGGACCAAGCACCAGGTGGCCGAGGTGACCTCGCTCGGGCTGGTGCAGATGACCCGCAAGCGGGTCGGCAGCGGCCTCATCGAGGTGTTCTCCGAGACCTGCGACCACTGCAACGGCCGCGGCATCATCGTCCACGCCGAGCCCGTCGAGCGGGCCGCCGGCGGCGGTGAGTCCGCCGGCAACGGCGGCGGCGCCGCCCGCTCCCGCAGCCGCAAGGGCAGGTCCGGCGGCCGCGAGGCCGAGGAGCAGCAGGTCCCGCCGACCCCGACCGGCCCGACGCCGGCGCAGATCGCCGCGGCCGCCCACGCTGCCGCGCTCAAGAGTGCCGGGGTGGCCCTCGAGGCCGACGGCTCCGAGGCGGCGGCGCAGGACCAGCCCGTGCTCGAGGTCCACGAGACCGAGCCCGAGGAGCAGCAGCCGGCACCGGCCCGGGCGCAGGCCGCACCCGAGCCCGCCGAGGCGGGACCTGAGCCCGAGGCGGCACCCGCGGCCCCGGTCCACGAGGCCCCGGCGGCGCCGCCCGCAGCGCCCGAGCCGGCCGCCCCCCGGCGCCGCAAGCGCGGACGGGTGGTGGCCCCGGCCGGCCCGCCCCGCGCGTCCGTGTCGTCGCCCGCAGGCGAGGAGGGCGGCGCGGCTCCCGCGCCCACCGCCTGACCTGCCGGTATGCCGCCCGCTCGGTTTTGGAGAGCGGGCGGCCACCCGGTACTCTTGACCCTCGGTGCGCCCACCGCTCCCGATGTCCGCGTCAGCGGGTAGCTATCGGACGGTCCAGACAGAGAGCGCGTGCCCTTCGAAAGACGAAAGTGAGATCAACTGTGTACGCGATTGTTCGCGCTGGTGGCCGACAGGAAAAGGTGTCGGTCGGCGACGTCCTCATCATCGACAAGGTTTCCGCCCAGGCCGGCGACACCGTTGACCTCACGCCGCTTCTCGTGGTCGATGGCTCCACCATCACCAGCGACGCCGACAAGCTCGCCAAGGTGAAGGTCACCGCCGAGGTCGTCAAGCCCGCCAAGGGCCCGAAGATCACGATCATGAAGTACAAGAACAAGACCGGCTACAAGAAGCGCCAGGGCCACCGTCAGCACCTGACCCAGGTCAAGGTCACCGCGATCGAGGCCTGAGCCTCCCGCCCACCAGACTTCGTTAGACCGTCAGACTTAAGACAAGGCAGGAACTGACATGGCACACAAGAAGGGTGCGTCCTCGACCCGCAACGGTCGTGACAGCAACGCACAGCGACTCGGCGTCAAGCGCTTCGGCGGCCAGCTGGTCAACGCGGGCGAGATCCTCGTCCGTCAGCGCGGCACGCACTTCCACCCCGGTGACGGCGTGGGCCGTGGCGGCGACGACACGCTGTTCGCCCTGGTCGCCGGCAACGTGCAGTTCGGCACCAAGCGCGGCCGCAAGACCGTGAACATCGTCCCGGCGGAGACCGCCGCCGCGGAGTGATGGTATGCCGCGGGCCCCAGTCCCGCGGCCACCGAACCTCGCGAGGGGGCGGGCCCAGTGCGGCCCGCCCCCTTCGCACTTTCCCCACCCGACCCTTTATCGGGTCACCCGATGAACAGCCGCTTCACCCGAGGTGCCACCCGGGGTGAGGCGCACCTTTCTCGGGTCACCCGATAAAGGGGCAGCGGCCTAGACTCGGGTCGCCCCCAGACAGAGAGCAGAGACCGATGGCCAACTTCGTCGACCGCGTCGTGCTGCACGTCGCTGCCGGCGACGGCGGCCACGGCGTGGCTTCCGTCAAGCGCGAGAAGTTCAAGCCGCTCGGCGGTCCCGACGGTGGCAACGGCGGTCGCGGCGGCAGCGTCGTCCTGCGCGTCGACCCGCAGGCCACCACGCTGCTCGACTACCACCACCACCCGCACCGCAAGGCGCCCAACGGCAAGCCCGGCGCCGGCGACGAGCGCAACGGCGCCGACGGCGACGACCTCGTGCTGCCGGTGCCCGAGGGCACCGTCGTCAAGGCGGCCGACGGCGAGGTGCTCGCCGACCTCGTGGGCCAGCACGCCGAGTACGTCGTCGCCCGCGGCGGCCGCGGCGGCCTGGGCAACAAGGCGCTGGCCTCGCCCCGGCGCAAGGCGCCCGGCTTCGCCCTGCTCGGCGAGCCCGGCGACGTGCTCGACGTCGTGCTCGAGCTGAAGTCGCTCGCCGACGTCGCGCTCATCGGCTTCCCCTCTGCGGGCAAGTCCTCGCTGGTCTCGGTGCTCTCGGCCGCCAAGCCGAAGATCGCCGACTACCCGTTCACGACGCTCGTGCCCAACCTCGGCGTCGTCATGGCCGGTGACGAGCGCTTCACCATCGCCGACGTGCCCGGCCTCATCCCCGGCGCCCACCAGGGCAAGGGCCTCGGCCTGGAGTTCCTCCGCCACGTCGAGCGCTGCTCGGTGCTGGTGCACGTGATCGACTGCGCGACGCTGGAGCCGGGCCGCGACCCGATGACCGACCTCGACGTCATCGAGGAGGAGCTGGCGCAGTACGTGCCGGACGACTCCCTCGGCGGCCGGCCGCTCGCCGAGCGCACCCGGATCGTCGTGCTCAACAAGGCCGACGTGCCCGAGGCCCGCGAGCTCGCCGAGATGGTCAGGCCCGACCTCGAGGCCCGCGGGGTGGAGGTGTTCGTCGTCTCCGCCGTCGCACGCACCGGACTGAAGGAGCTCACCTTCGCCATGGCCCGTCACGTCGCCGAGCACCGCAAGGAGTTCGAGGTCGTCGAGGCGCCGCGCGTCGTGATCCGGCCCAAGAGCGTCGACGACAGCGGCTTCCGTGTGGTGCGGGAGAACACCCCCGACGGCGAGGTCTTCCGCATCGAGGGGGAGCGCCCGACGCGGTGGGTCCGCCAGACCGACTTCTCCAACGACGAGGCCGTCGGCTACCTCGCCGACCGGCTCAGCCGCGCCGGGATCGAGGAGGCGCTGTTCAAGGCCGGAGCGGTTGCCGGGGCGACCGTGCTGATCGGCCCGAAGGACAACGCGGTCGTCTTCGACTGGGAGCCGACCATGGCCACCGGGGCCGAGCTGCTCGGCGCCCGGGGCACCGACCTGCGCCTCGAGGAGGCGAGCCGCCCGACGCGCGAGCAGAAGCGATCCGAGTACGCCGACCGCCGTGCTGCCAAGTCTGCCGCGCGCGACGAGCTGGCCGCCGAGCGCCGGGCCGGGCACTGGGCCACGGCCCGCGAGGACGACGACGAGTGAGGCACGACGCATGACCCCTGCGCGGCGGCGCGAGGACGTGGCCAAGGCCTCGCGGCTGGTCGTCAAGGTCGGTTCGTCGTCGCTGACCGACCCCGACGGCGGCGGACTCGACGAGCGCCGGCTGGTGGCCCTCGTCGACGTGCTCGCACAGCGTCGGCTCGAGGGCACCTCGGTCGTGCTGGTCTCCTCCGGCGCCATCGCCGCCGGCATCGCACCCCTCGGCCTCACCAAGCGCCCGTGGGACCTCGCGACGCAGCAGGCGGCGGCCAGCGTGGGGCAGGGGGCCCTCGTCGCGGCATACCAGCGCGCCTTCGGCGCCCATGGGCTCACGGTGGGGCAGGTGCTGCTGACCGCCGACGACGTGACCCGGCGCTCGCACTACACCAACGCCAAGCGCACCATCGACCGGCTCCTCGAGCTCGGGATCGTGCCCATCGTCAACGAGAACGACACCGTCGCCACCCAGGAGATCCGGTTCGGCGACAACGACCGGCTGGCCGCCCTGGTAGCCCACATCGCCCACGCCGACGCCCTCGTGCTGCTCACCGACGTCGACGCCCTCTACGACGGGCCGCCGAGCCAGGCCGGCTCACAGCGGGTGCCGCTCGTCGTCGGCGGCCTCGGCCTCGACCACGTGCGCATCGGCGGCACCGGCTCGTCGGTCGGCAGCGGGGGCATGGTGACCAAGGTCGAGGCCGCGTCGATCGCCAACTCGGCGGGCATCACCTGCCTGCTCACCAGCACCGACCAGGCCGGCGCGGCGCTGGGCGGCGAGGACGTCGGCACCCTCTTCGTCCCGACCGGCTCACGGCGGGCGTCGCGCAAGCTCTGGCTCGCCCACGCCACCACGCCCCGCGGCCGGCTCATGCTCGACGAGGGTGCCGTCCGCGCGGTCGTCGAACGACGGAAGTCGCTGCTGCCGGCGGGCATCACCGAGGTCGTCGGTGCCTTCGGGGACGGCGACGCCGTGGAGCTGTGCGGCCCCGACGGCACCGTGATCGGCCGGGGGCTGGTCAACTACGGGTCGTCGGAGCTGCCGGACCTGCTCGGTCGCACGACGCACGAGCTGGCCCGCGAGCTCGGCCCCGGCTACGAGCGGGAGGTCGTCCACCGCGACGACCTCGTCATCCTCTGAGCCGGTCGCTCTCAGCGCACCTGCCTGACCTCGAACTGCATCTTCGGGTGCGCGATGCTCTCCTGCGACTGCACCAGCTGCAGCTCGCGCTCGCCTGAGCTGAGGGTGTTCTCGAGCAGGTCGAAGACGCTCGAGGCGGTGCGGCCGAGCGCCTCGGCCGCGCTGCCGGTCGAGAGCAGGTGCGCGGTGAAGAGCGCCGCCGTCACGTCGCCGGAGCCGTTGGCCTTCAGGGGCAGCTGCGGGGTCTGCACGATCCAGGCGCCGTCGCCGTTCACGGCCAGCATCTCGATGGTGTCCTCGGGGCGGTCGGGGCGCAGCACGCTCGTCACGAGCACCGTCTGCGGGCCCATGGCGCGCGCCTTGTCGACGGCAGTGAGGGTGTCCTCGAGGGACTCCGGCTCGGTCTCGGTGAGGAAGCCGAGCTCGAACTGGTTCGGCGTGATGAGGTCGGCCGCCGGCACCACGCGCTCGCGCAGCAGCACCGGGATCGCCGGGTGCACGAAGCAGCCGCTCTTGGCGTTGCCCATCACCGGGTCGCACGCGTAGATCGCCTCGGGGTTGGCCTTCTTCACGCGGGCGACGGCGTCGAGGATGACGTCACCGATGTCCTCGCCGCCCTGGTAGCCCGATAGCACCGCGTCGACGTTCGGGAACGCCCCGCGCTCCTCGACACCGGTGATCACCTCGCGCACGTCGCTGGCCGGCAGCAGCGGGCCGCGCCACTGGCCGTAGCCGGTGTGGTTGGAGAAGTGCACCGTGTAGACGGGCCACACCTCCACCCCGAGGCGCTGCAGCGGGAAGACCGCCGCGCTGTTGCCGACGTGGCCGTAGGCGACCGAGGACTGGATCGACAGGATGCTCACCCGCGCATTGTGGCAAAGCCGGTATGCCGCGTGCGCGCCGGTGCGCCCCGCCCCACCTCCGCCGGCCACCTCCGCGGCGGAGGAGGAGGGAGGGTCCGGGGGCCGGGACGCACGTCCGCATGGCGGGCGCGCGGCATACGCTTGGGGCATGTCCGTGCCCTCGATGATCGACCCCGCCGCCGTCGAGCAGGTCCGCGAGCTGGCCACGGCCGCCCGGGTGGCCGCCCGCCGCCTCGCCCTGCTCTCCCGGGCCGACAAGGACGCCGCGCTGCGCGCCATGGCCGACGCCCTCGACGCCGCGACCGAGCAGGTCATCGCGGCCAACGCCGAGGACCTCCAGCGCGGCCGCGAGGGCGGCATGGCCCAGGGACTGCTCGACCGGCTGACCCTCGACGCCGCGCGGGTGGCAGGGGTCGCGCAGGCGCTGCGCGACATCGCCGCGCTGCCCGACCCGGTGGGGGAGGTCGTGCGCGGCTCGACGCTGCCGAACGGCCTGGAGATCCGGCAGGTGCGGGTGCCCATGGGTGTCGTCGGGATGATCTACGAGGCGCGCCCCAACGTCACCGTCGACGCCGCCGGCCTGGCGCTCAAGAGCGGCAACGCCGTCATCCTGCGGGGCGGGTCCGCGGCCGCGTCGACCAACCGGGCGCTGGTCTCGGTGCTGCGCACGACCCTCGAGGCCCAGGCCCTGCCGGCCGACGCGATCAGCCTGCTCGACGGCGGCGGCCACGACGCGGTGCGCGCGCTGATGACCGCCCGCGGGCTGGTCGACCTGCTCATCCCGCGGGGCGGGGCGGGGCTCATCCAGACCGTGGTCACCGAGTCGACCGTGCCGGTCATCGAGACCGGCGTCGGCAACTGCCACGTCTACGTCGACGCCGCCGCCGACCTCGACAAGGCGCTCGCGATCGCGGTCAACGCCAAGACGCACCGGCCGAGCGTCTGCAACGCGGCCGAGTCGCTGCTCGTGCACCGGGCGGTGGCCGACGACTTCCTCCCCAAGGTGCTCGCCGAGCTCGGTGGTGCGGGCGTGCGGCTCCACACCGACGCCTCGTCCGGCGAGGCTGCCGAGAAGGCCGGGGTGGCGCACGAGGACGCGACCGACGAGGACTGGGGGACCGAGTACCTCGCGCTCGAGATGGCCGTGCGGGTCGTCGACGACCTCGACGAGGCACTCGAGCACATCCGGACCTACGGGTCGGGGCACACCGAGGCCATCGTCACCGAGGACCGCGCGGCAGCCCGGCGGTTCACCAGCGAGGTCGACGCCGCGGCCGTGATGGTCAACGCCTCGACGCGGTTCACCGACGGTGGCGAGTTCGGCTTCGGCGCCGAGATCGGCATCTCGACGCAGAAGCTGCACGCCCGCGGGCCGATGGCCCTGCCGGAGCTCACGACGACCAAGTGGATCGTGGAGGGCGACGGCCAGGTCCGTGCCTGAGGCATCAGGGACGGCATCAGGACCCGGCCGCCGCTGAGGCCCCTCAGAGCCAGCCGGGCACCACGAGAACCGACCAGGTGACCAGCGGCGCCACCACGACGAGGGTCATGCCCCAGACCATGAGCTGGCGGAAGACCGTGTCGCGCTGCTCGTCGTCGGCGTTGGCCACGCAGAGGGCGCCGTTGGTGGAGAAGGGGCTGATGTCGACCACCGACGAGGAGATCGCCAGCGCCACCACGAGGCCCACCGCGCCGACCTGCCCGGTGAGCAGGAACGGCACCGCGAGCGGGATGAGGGCGCCGAGGATGCCGGTGGTGGAGGCGAAGGCCGAGACGACCGCACCGATGAGGCAGATGAGCAGCGCGGCCAGCAGCGGCGCTCCGACCCCCGCGACCTCGTTGCCGAGCCACTCGACCGTGCCCTGCTCCTGGAGCAGGTTGACGTAGGTGACGATGCCGCCGACGAGCAGCACGGTGCCCCAGGCCACCTTGTCGACAGCGCCCTTGGCGGAGGCGGGGAAGACCAGGGTGAGCACCACGGCCACCGCGATGGCGGTGAAGCCGACGTCGAACCCGAAGAGCAGGGCGGTGACGGCGAGGAACGCCAGCCCCACGAGGGTGAGCATGCGCTCGGGGTTGAGCCGCGAGTCGTCGTCGACCTCGTCGTCAACACCGTCGCGGTCGCGCACGGCGGTGCCCTGGCGGCCCCGCTCGACCGCCGACTCCGGGGTGCCGGTGACGGCCGTGCGGGTCGCCGCCCTGCTGGCACCGGCGGCCTGCTCGGAGAGCTCTGCCGTCGCCGAGGCGTCACGGCCGCGCGCCACGAGCTCGCGGCCGCCGAAGACGACGAAGGCGAGGATCGTGATGGCCAGGCAGGTGAGCACCGAGAGGGCGAAGAGCAGCGCCGGGTTGCCGGGCAGGTCGTTGTCGGAGACCACGCCGTTGGTGATGGCGCCGAAGATGCCGATGGGTGAGAAGGAGCCGCCGGTGGCACCCAGGGTGATGGCCATGCCCATGAGCACCGGGCTGATCCGGTAGCGCGCGGCGAAGCCCATCGCGACCGGCGCGACGATCGCCACGGTGGCCGGGGTCGCCGCGCCGATGCCGGCGATCACGGCGCAGATGCCGAACATGGCCCACGGGATGAGGGCCACCCGGCCGCGCACGGCCCGCACGCTCGCGTGCACCATCCAGTCGACCGTGCCGTTGTTCTTGGCCAGCGCGAACAGGTAGGTGACGCCCACGAGGATGACGAACAGGGAGGCGGGGAAGCCGTCGACGATCTCGTCGGTCTCGACGCCGAACACGGCGACGCCGACGACGGCGGCCGCCGCGAGGGCGAGCGCCCCCATGTTGATCGAGCGCACCGTGGCGATGAGGAAGACGAGGGCCAGCACGCCCAGGGCGATGACGTCCTGCACGGTGAGCTCCTTTGCTCGGGCTCCACACGTCGGTGGAGGAGGCCGGATCCCTCGGCCGACCGCCGGGGGAGTGCCCGACCGAAATGTGAGATACGTCCGGTTCGGGACAGTGGCCTAGCCTCTTGGCCACCGGGGCCGCTGTCAATAGGGTGCCGGTATGCCGTGTCGCCGCTCGGAGCCCGCCCGCGCCGCCCGGAGGCGGCGGTGACCGAGGCCTCCACCGGCCCGGGCCGGCTCAGCCGGCCCCGCCTGTACGAGCAGCTCGCCGAGCACATCGGCGACTTCATCGACGCCCAGGGCCTCGTCCCGGGCGACCGGCTCCCGCCCGAGCGCGCCTTGGCCAAGGACCTCGGCGTCAGCCGCGCCACGCTGAGCAGGGCGCTGGTCGCCCTCGAGGTTCGCGGCCGGGTCGAGGTCAGGCACGGCGACGGGGCGGTGGTCCGAGAGCCGGCCGCGCCCGCCGAGCTCCCCCCGCTCGCCGGTGCTGGTGTCGGCGAGCTGCGGCGGGCGCGTGCCGCCACCATGGCTGGGCTCGCCCGCGAGGCCGCCGGGCACCCCGACGCCTCCCTGCGCGCCGCCCTGCTCGCCGACGACGGCACGACGCGCAGCCTCGAGGACGTCTGGGGCTGCGTGCTGCGCCTCGTGGCGGCCCCCTCGCTCCTCGGTGAGCTGGACCTCGCGCTCGCCCAACGGATCGGCGAGCTCGCCGACGACACCCCGGACCCGGCGGCGGTGGCAGGGCTGGCCCGCGCGGTGCGCGCCGGGCGGGCCGACCTCGTCGCCGACGCCTGCAGCGCGGTCCTCGGCCTCCGGGGCGGCTAGTCCGAGCCGGTGGTGAGGGCGCCGCGGGCCCGGGCCCACGCGGCATACCGGCGGGTGCGCCGCGGCCGGCGCCGGCCCGTGGCAGGATGACCGCCCGTGGAAGGCACCGAGGTTCGCAAGCTGGCCGCGCTCGAGGACACCCACTGGTGGTACCGCGAGCGCCGGCACCTGCTGGCGCGCGCGATCAGGGGGATGACTCCCGGCCGGGCGCTCGACGTGGGTGCCGCGGGAGGTGGCAACACCCGGGTGCTGAAGGCCGCCGGGTGGTCGGTGGCGGCCCTGGAGTACGGCGCCGACGGGGCCGAGGTGGCCCGCGGCCGGGGGCTGGACGTGCTGCGAGCCGATGCGACGGCGCTCCCGCTGCCCGACGGCAGCCTCGACCTGGTGGTGGCCTTCGACGTGCTGGAGCACATCCTCGACCACGACGCCGCGGTCGCCGACGTGCACCGGGTGCTGCGCCCGGGCGGCACCTTCCTCGTGGCGGTGCCCGCCGACCCCCGGCTGTGGTCGGAGCACGACGTGGCCGTCGACCACGTGCGCCGCTACACGCGGGTGACGCTGCGCGACGTGCTCGAGCGCGGCGGCTTCGAGATCGAGTCCATGACGTCGTGGAACGTGCTGCTGCGCCCCGTGGTGGCGTTGCGCCGGCGCAGCAGCCGCGGCAGCGACCTCAGCGACCTGCACCCGCTCGTCAACGCGGGCCTGCGGGCCGTGGTGACGGCTGAGCGCTACCTGCCGGTCAAAGGGATGCCTGGTGTGACTCTGCTGGTAACGGCGCGTCGGCGGTAGTGGCCGGGCCGGTCAGCGAGTCGTAGGCGATGAAGTAGGTCGGACGGGCCTGCAGCATCGCGTACATCCGGCCGACGTACTCGCCGAGGATGCCCAGGCAGAGCAGCTGCACGGCGCCCACCCCGGCGACCGCCACCACGGTGGAGGTCCAGCCCGGCAGGGTGTGGCCGACGAGCTGGGCGACCAGGGCGTAGACGAGCAGGCCCACTGCCGCGAGGCCGCCGGTCAGGCCCAGCCAGGTGGCCGCCCGCAGCGGGGCGATCGAGAAGCCGGTGACGCTGTCGATCGACAGCCGCAGCATCTTGGCCAGCGGGTACTTCGAGCGGCCGGCGGCGCGTTCGTCGCGCTTGTAGGACACCGAGGCCGAGGGGAAGCCGAGGGCGGGGACGATGAACCGCAGCACCCGGTTGTGCTCGGGCAGGGCGTTGACGGCGTCGACCGTGGCCCGCGACATCATGCGGTAGTCGCCGGCGTCGGTCTGGGCGTGGGTGCCGGACAGCAGGCGGATCACGCGGTAGAAGGCGCGGGCGCTGAGGCGCTTGAACGCCGAGTCGGTCGAGCGGTCGGAGCGCACGCCGTAGACCACGTCGACCCGCTGCTCCCGGGCCGTGGTGAGCATCTCGGGGATGACCTCCGGCGGGTCCTGGAGGTCGGCGTCGAGGGTGACGACGTAGTCGCCGCGAGCGACCGACAGGCCCGCGGAGATGGCCGCCTGGTGCCCGGCGTTCGCGCGCAGCCGGACCACCCGGAGCTCGGGCCACTCGCGCCGGATCCGCTGCAGCACCACCGCGGTCGCGTCGGTGCTGCCGTCGTCGACCGCGACCACCTCGTAGCCGGTGCCGAGGCCGTCGGCGACCGGACGCAGGCGCTGGGCCAGCAGGGGCAGGACGTCCTCCTCGTTGTAGACGGGGACGACGATGCTCAGCTCGGGGCTCAGCTCAGGTGGCATGGATCCAGCCTAGGGGCTGGCCGTGCGGGTGGCGGGCACCCACGACCCTGGCCGTGCGGGTGGCGGGCACCCACGACCCTGGCCGTGCGGGTGGCGGGCACCCACGACCCTGGCTGGCAGGGTCGTGGGCGCCGGGGCCTTGCGGCCTCCCGCTCCGCTGGGCGGATCCGGTGGGTGACCGGCCGCGAGGTGGCCACTGCGACGGTGGCGCGGGGTGGGGGTGAACCCCGTCACCGGCGGCGGTCGAGCCTTAGGGTCGCGGTGGCCCTCCGCGGCGTCGCCCGCGGACCCGGGGACGCGCCCCGGAACCGTCGCCGGCGGGCCGGCGACGGCGGACCCGCCGTTATCCGGCCGGCCCAGCTCCGCGCGGCGTCCCACGACCGCTGGCGCAGTCGGGGGCCACCCCACGGAGCGAGTGAGCCAAGTTCTAGTGCCCGCCCGACCCCGGCCGCAGGGAAACCGGGAAACTTCTTCGCGCCCGCCCCCACCCACAGGTCCGTCCACAGCCCCGCCCTGCGCGAGGCGGTAGTTGTGCACAGCCCTGTGCACGAAACCCGTGGACAGGCGCGAGGCCCACACCGGGCGATGACAGGCGGGTGAGCGGCCGACCGGTACGCTGTGCCGCATGTCGTCGTCTCTGGCCAACCTCTTCGCCGCCGCCGAGGAGCACGGGCGCGAGCTGCCCATGTCCCCGTACATGTTCGGCGCCATCGCCCTCGTCGCCTTCGCCGCCCTGCTCGGTGTGCTGTGGATGTTCCGCGGCACCGCGCAGAGGATGTCCGGCGGACACGCGCACCCCCGGGCCGACGAACGCGGCTGACGCATGCGCCTCGGCGTCATGGGTGGCACGTTCGACCCGATCCACCACGGCCACCTGGTCGCCGCGAGCGAGGTGCAGGCCCTCTTCGGCCTCGACGAGGTCGTCTTCGTGCCGACCGGGCAGCCCTGGCACAAGGACGGCGTCAGTCCAGCGGAGCACCGCTACCTCATGACGGTCATCGCGACCGCCTCCAACCCCCGCTTCACGGTGAGCAGGGTCGACATCGACCGGCCCGGCGTCACCTACACCATCGACACGCTGCGCGAGCTGCACGACCAGCGCCCGAACGACGAGCTGTTCTTCATCACCGGCGCCGACGCGCTGGCCGAGATCCTGTCGTGGAAGAACGCCGACGAGCTGTTCGGTCTCGCCCACTTCATCGGCGTCACCCGGCCGGGCCACGAGCTCACCGACGCGGGCCTGCCGGAGAACGGCGTGACGCTGCAGGAGGTGCCCGCCATGGCCATCAGCTCCACCGACTGCCGTGAGCGCGTCGGACGGGCGGAGCCGATCTGGTACCTCGTGCCGGACGGGGTCGTGCAGTACATCAACAAACACCACCTGTATGCCGCGGAGCGAACCGCCGCGGCCCACCCCCTGAACGCCCCGTAGGAGAGCAGTGCCCGCAACGCAACACGCCCTCGACCTCGCCAAGGTCGCCGCCCTCGCCGCCGAGGACAAGCTGGCGACCACCATCACCGCCATCGACGTCAGCGAGCAGCTCGCGCTCACCGACGTCTTCGTCATCGTCTCCGCGCCCACCGACCGCCAGGTCGGCGCCATCGTCGACGAGGTCGAGGACAAGCTGCGCGAGTCCGGGGCCAAGCCGGTGCGCCGCGAGGGCGAGCGCGAGGGGCGCTGGGTGCTGATCGACTACGGCGACATCGTCGTCCACGTGCAGCACGACGAGGAGCGCGACTTCTACGAGCTCGAGCGGCTCTGGAAGGACTGCCCGGAGATCGAGCTGGGCGTCCAGAAGCGCCGCCAGCAGTGACGGTGCGCAGGTGACGCTGGGCCGCCGCGTCGTCGTGCTCCGGCACGGCGAGACCACCCACAACGCGGCCGGCATCTGGCAGGGCCAGCTCGACAGCCCGCTCTCGCAGCGCGGGGTGGAGCAGGCGTATGCCGCGGGGCGGGCGCTCGCGGCCCTCTCTCCCGTGCGGGTGGTCGCCTCCGACCTGCAGCGTGCCGCGGTCACAGGGCGGGCGGTGGCCGACGCGTGCCGTGTGCCCATCACCTACGACGAGCGATGGCGCGAGATCCATGCCGGCGTCTGGCAGGGCATGAGCGGCGCCGAGGTGCGCGCGCAGTGGCCCGAGGAGCAGGAGAAGCTGCTGCGCGGTGAGGACTTCGTGCGCGGCGAGCACGGTGAGACGGTGGCTGACGTGGCCCGTCGCACCGCCGAGGCGCTCGAGGAGCTCATCGCCTCGATGGGCGAGGGGGAGACGATCGTCGTCTCGACCCACGGGGTGGCCGGACGGGCCGCCGTCGCCGAGCTGCTCGGCCTCGACCAGGGCACGGCGTGGACCACGCTGGGCGGGCTGGGCAACTGTCACTGGGCCGAGGTCGCCGAGGGGCGCGTCGGGTGGCGGCTGGTGCGCTGGAACGTCGGTCCGCCCGGCATCGAGACGCTCGACGGCCCCCAATCCCGTGCCTGAGCGGCCGATTTGGTGAATCGGGGGGTCTGGTGGATAAACTCTGGCGTCCCCTCCGGGGGGCCGGGCGAGAAATCGCACGGGGCTGTGGCGCAGCTGGTAGCGCACCTCCATGGCATGGAGGGGGTCAGGGGTTCGAGTCCCCTCAGCTCCACCAGCAGTGGCTCACCGAGTCGCTGGGACGAAGCAGCAGAACCCCTCCCAGGTCTTCCGGGAGGGGTTTTCGTCATACAGGGGGAGTGCAATGTGTGAGGTGCAAGGGCCGTCACAGACGCGTCTGCCTGCCGATGCCCGGGCTCCAGCGCTCGCCCGGACCTTCCTGCGGGCCGCCGCCTGTGAGACGCACCATGCACGGGTCGTCGACGACGCCGAGCTGCTGGTGAGTGAGCTCGTCACCAACGCCGTCCTGCACGGTGCCCCACCGATCACGATGCGGGTGGAGTGCGACGGCAGCAACGGCCTGCGGGTCTCGGTCACCGACCGCAGCGCGGACCCCGCTCGTGTTCGCGAGGCTGACCCCACTGACGAGTCCGGTCGCGGCATGCGCCTGGTCGACGTCATCAGCGACGACTGGGGGGTCGAGCCGCGCACCGGCGTCGGGAAGGACGTGTGGTTCCGGCTTCGGAGCTGACGCGTGGTCGTGGCGGCCCGGTGGCCCGGGCGCCTAGCATTCGCGGGTGGGCGAAGTGCACCCCCACCCCGCTCTTCCCCGACCGCGGTCGAGGCGCCTGACCACGCGCCTGATGAGCGCGCTGGCAGCGCTCGCCGGCCTCGGCGCACCACCTGACAGCTCGGCGGACGAGCGACTCCGCTCCGGCACCCTGGTGCTGGTCTCGGTGCTCATCTCGCTCGTCTCGTTCGTCTGGGTCATCACCTACACCGTCTACGGCTACCCCCTCTCGGGCGCCATCCCCGCCGCGTACCAGGTGCTCACCGTCACCGGGTTGGTGGTGCTGTCACGGACCCACCGCTTCGCGCTCTTCCGCTCCACCCAGCTCATCGCCTTCCTGGTCCTGCCTGCGCTCCTTCAGGCCTCGCTCGGGGGGTTCGTGGCGTCCAGCGGCATGATCCTGTGGTCGGTCTTCACCCCACTGGCGGCCCTGGCCCTGCTGGGCACCCGAGGCTCGCTCGGATGGCTGCTCGCCTTCTTCGCCGAGCTCGTGCTGCTGGCCGTGCTCGACCCCCGCCTGGCCGAGAGCCCGGCGGCGTTGCCGACCGGCTTCGTCACGGCCTTCTTCGTGCTCAACGTCATGGGGGTGACGCTGTGCACCTACGTCATGCTGGCCTACTTCGTCGAGCAGCGGGCCCGCGCCCACCGCGCCCTGGAGGCCGAGCGGGAACGGTCCGAGCGGCTGCTGCGCAACGTGCTGCCGGAGCAGATCGCCGCGCGCCTCAAACGGGACAGCGGCGTCATCGCCGAGCACTACGACTCGGTGACCGTGCTGTTCGCCGACCTTGTCGGCTTCACCGAGCGCTCGCAGGTGATGGCGCCGCGAGAGCTGGTGGCGCTGCTCGACCAGATCTTCTCGGCCTTCGACCAAGTGGCCGACGAGCAGGGCCTGGAGAAGATCAAGACGATCGGTGACGCCTACATGGCGGCAGCCGGCCTCCCGGAACCCAGACCGGGGCACCTCGAGGCGACGGCCCGGGCCGCGCTGGCCATGCGGGAGGAGATCGCCGCACTCGCCACACGCACCGGCCACACCTGGCTCGCCGTGCGGATCGGCATCGACACCGGGCCGGCGGTCGCCGGGGTCATCGGCAGGCGCAAGTTCATCTACGACCTGTGGGGCGACACCGTGAACACGGCCAGCCGGATGGAGTCCCACGGGCTTCCGGGTCAGATCCAGGTGACCGAGCGGGTCGCCGCGGGCCTCGGGCCGACGTACGTGGTGGAGCCGCGCGGCACGATCGACGTCAAGGGCAAGGGGCCGATGCCGACGTTCCTGCTGGTGGGGCCTCGGCTCCCGTCCGCGCCGTCCGGGCGACGGGAGGTCGCGCTGCCCGACGGCTGAGCCGGCGGGGGACCTTTGCCCCTGCGGTGAGGGCCCGTCCCGGGTCTCTACTGGGTGGGAGCAGCCTCTGCTGCGCAGCTCGAAGGAGGCCGGCCATGATCCGTGACTACGTGGGCGACTGGCGGTGGCTGGGGGTGCGCGGGCTGCTCGCCCTCGCGTTCGGGACCGCCACCCTGGTGTGGCCGGAGATCACGCTCTGGGCCCTGGTGGTGACCTGGGGTGTCTTCGCCCTGCTGGAGGGGGTGGGCAGCCTCGCGGCGGCGTTCGGCGGCGCCGTGGGCCGGGCCAGGGTCTGGCTGGTCGTGCACGGCATTCTCGGGATCGCGGCCGGCATCGTCACCCTGGTGTGGCCGTCGATCACCGGTCTGGTCCTGCTCTTCGTCATCGCCGTCTGGGCGTTCCTCTCGGGCCTGGCGAAGCTCGTGACGGCCGTGCAGCTGCGCCGCGAGCTGAGGCACGAGTGGGTCCTCGGCGCGGTGGGTGTGCTGTCCATGGGGTTCGCCGTGCTGCTGGTGGTCACCCCCGGAGCCGGCGCCCTCGTGGTCACGTGGCTCATCGGCTGGTACGCCGTCGTCCTGGGCCTGGCCCTGCTGGCCCTGGCGTGGGAGGTGCGGCGCGAGCTGCACGGGGAGGCGCCACGCGCCTCCGCCCGGCCCGGGACTGCGCACCCGGCCACGTGAAGCCGGTGGTGACCCCCACCCGGGGGCCCGCCGCCAGCAACGGCCTTGGGACGTATGCCGCGTGCGCCCGCTTCGCGGTTCTTTGTCATCGGCTCTTCGGCTGGTCCTGGCCCGCAAAGGTAAAGACTTGGTCTGCTGATCCCCTACGTTTGGCATGTGGGTCCCAGCCAGCGGGGCCGGCGGCCGGGGACCAAGGCCTCCGCGGGGCAACACGAAGGCTGGGGGTGGGCGCGGGCCCGGTTCGGTGAACCGGGCCCGCCGCCCTGTCCGGCGTCGAACGGGCGGCGGTGGGGAAGAGGCGCGCCTACGCGGCTGCGGGTTGCTCGTCCTCCGAGACGGCGAGGGCCAGGTCGACCATGGCCTTGATGATGAGCACGAGACCGGCGTTCATGAGGAGCAGCCACTCGATGCCCAGGGGCACCGAGCTGTCGCTGCCGAAGCCCGGCGCGAACGAGGTGCTGAACATGAGGATGCCCGCACCCGCTGCGAGGAAGACGCCACTGGTGGTCCGGTGCACCCGGCAGCGCACGATCGAGATGCCGAACAGCAGCAGTCCCGCGCAGGTCAGCAGGAGCGAGCCCCAGAAGCCCATGCCCACGGCTGCGGCGCCTGCCCACCCGACCCAGCTGGCGGGATGGGTGCCCTGCCGCAGCTGGTGGCCGGCAACGCCGATGGTGATGAGGGCCGTGGTGGCGAGCTGGAGGGCGGTGTGTGCCGCGGCCGGCAGGGCGACGTCGCGCGCGAGCGCGTTCCAGTACGCGAAGAGCAGCACCGCGCCGGCCGCACCCCAAGCCCCTGCGTGGCGCTCCATCCAGGCGATGAGGCGCAGTGTCCCCTCCATAGGGCGACGGTAGGGAGCGGGGCCGCGCACGAGATCCGGCATCGAGCCCGGCTCGAGCTACGCTGATTGCTGCAGGGAGCACACCCCCCACCGACCGCCGCGAGCTCCGCCACGGGCGTGGCAGGGGGTGTGGGAGGGTTCGGCCCGTGACTGGGGTGCTGTGGGCGCTGGTGGCCGGCTTCGCCGTCCTCGACTGGTATGCCGTGTGGCGCGGCTCGCACGGCCTCGAGCGGATCGCGAAGCCGCTCACGATGGTGGCGCTGACGGGCGCAGTCCTCTCGATGGGCGCCGCCGACTCGGCCTCTGGGCGCTGGCTCCTCGCCGGTCTCGTGCTCGGCCTCCTCGGCGACGTGGCACTGCTCTCCGACAGCGAGCCGCGTTTCATGGTAGGTCTGTCCGCCTTCCTGCTCGGACACCTGGCCTACGTCGCGGCGTTCCTGCCGGTCGGGCCCCAGAGCCTGGTGGCCGCGCTGCCCGGTGCCGTGCTAGTGCTCGTGCTGGTCGCCGTCGTCGGCCGGCCGGTGCTGGCCGCGGCCGGCGCGCAGGGTGGGCCGGGGCTGGCAGCTGCCGTCGCGGCATACGTGCTCGTCATCGGCGCGATGGTCGTGACCGCGTGGGGCACCGGGCGCCCGCTGGTCGCCGCGGGCGCGACCGTCTTCATGGTGAGCGACGCCGTCCTCGCGCACGCCCGGTTCGTCAGGCCGTGGCGGTGGGCGTCCCTGCTGGTCATGGTGACCTACCACCTCGGACAGGTGCTCATCGTGCTGGGACTGCTGCGGTAACCTGAGCCCATGGCACGCTCGCTGCTTCTTCGACAGCCGCGCTGACGAACCGGACTGCCGGACGTCACCGCGGCGAACCCCTCCTGCGTGAGGGGCTTTTTTGTGCGAAGAGCGCGAGCGCAACCACGACGCGAGGGATGAGATGAACGAGACGCCGCACCGCTACACGGCCGAGCTGGCCGGCCAGATCGAGGTCGCCTGGCAGGACCGCTGGCAGGAGGAGGGCACCTTCCACGCCCCGAACCCCGCCGGCCCGTGGGCCGAGCCCGAGAAGGTCGCCGGCCGCGAGAAGCTGCTCGTCCTCGACATGTTCCCCTACCCGAGCGGCACCGGCCTGCACGTCGGGCACCCGCTGGGCTACATCGCCACCGACGTCTTCGCCCGGTTCAACCGCATGACGGGCAAGAACGTGCTGCACTGCCTGGGCTACGACGCCTTCGGCCTGCCCGCGGAGCAGTACGCCGTGCAGACCGGCCAGCACCCGCGCAAGACCACCGAAGAGAACATGGTCAACATGAAGCGCCAGCTTCGGCGCCTCGGCCTGGGCCACGACGACCGGCGCACGATCGCCACCATCGACCCCGACTACTACCGGTGGACGCAGTGGATCTTCCTGCAGATCTACAACTCCTGGTACGACGCGGATGCCGTGCGCGAGGACGGTGGCCGCGGGAGGGCCCGGCCGATCGGTGAGCTGGTCGAGCAGTTCGCGTCAGGGGAGCGCCCGACGCCGAACGGCCGCGACTGGGCCGCCCTGAGCCCCAGCGAGCAGAGCGCGATCCTGGAGCAGCACCGGCTGGCCTACACCTCCGAGGCGCCCGTGAACTGGTGCCCCGGCCTGGGCACCGTGCTCTCCAACGAGGAGGTCACCAACGAGGGGCGCTCCGAGCGCGGGAACTACCCGGTCTTCAAGCGGAGCCTGCGCCAGTGGATGATGCGCATCACCGCCTACGCCGACCGGCTGGCCGACGACCTCGACCGGGTCGAGTGGCCCGAGAAGGTCAAGCTGATGCAGCGCAACTGGATCGGCCGCAGCCAGGGCGCCCGCGTCTCCTTCCCCGTGGTCGGGCAGGACGCCTCGATCGAGGTCTTCACCACGCGTCCCGACACGCTCTTCGGCGCCACCTTCATGGTGCTGGCACCCGAGCACCCGCTGCTGGAAACCATTGTCTCGCATGGCGACTGGCCTGCCTCGACGAAGGACGCGTGGACCGGTGGCGAGGCCACCCCGAAGGAGGCCGTCGCGGCATACCAGCTGCAGGCCTCGCGCAAGAGCGAGGTCGAGCGGCAGACGGAGGGCAAGGACAAGACCGGGGTGTTCACCGGCGCCTTCGCGACCAACCCGGTCACGGGCGAGCAGGTCCCGGTCTTCGTCGCCGACTACGTGCTGATGGGCTACGGCACCGGCGCGATCATGGCGGTGCCGGCGCAGGACAACCGCGACTGGGAGTACGCGACCCGCTTCGAGCTGCCCATCATCCGCACGGTGCAGCCGGCCGAGGGCCACCCCGAGGACGAGGCCTACGTCGGCGAGGGTCCGGCGATCAACTCCGCCAACGACGAGATCTCGCTCAACGGCATGGGTGTCGCCGAGGCGAAGGCGGCCATCATCGCGTGGCTGGAGGCCAAGGGCTTCGGCGCGGGCACGGTCAACTACAAGCTGCGCGACTGGCTGTTCTCGCGCCAGCGCTACTGGGGCGAGCCGTTCCCCATCGTCTTCGACGAGGAGGGCAATGCCCACGGCGTGCCCGAGTCGATGCTGCCGGTGACCCTGCCCGACGTGCCGGACTACTCGCCCAAGACGTTCGACCCCGACGACGCTGCCTCGAGCCCCGAGCCGCCGCTGTCGAGGGTGCCCGAGTGGGTGGAGGTCGAGCTCGACCTCGGTGACGGCCGCGGGGTGCAAAAGTACCGCCGCGAGACCAACACCATGCCCAACTGGGCTGGCTCGTGCTGGTACTACCTGCGCTACCTCGACCCCGCCAACGCCGAGGCCCTGGTCGACCCGGAGAACGAGTCCTACTGGATGGGCCCGCACGCGGCGCCCGTGGAGGGTGCGCCGGCCGGCGTCACCGACCCCGGTGGTGTCGACCTCTACGTCGGCGGCGTCGAGCACGCCGTGCTGCACCTGCTCTACGCCCGCTTCTGGCACAAGGTGCTGCACGACCTCGGCCACCTCAGCAGCGAGGAGCCGTTCCGCAAGTACTTCAGCCAGGGCTACATCCAGGCCTACGCCTACACCGACGAGCGCGGGCAGTACGTGCCGGCGGCCGAGGTCGAGGAGATGTCCGTCGAGTACGGCGGCGACCCGATCTACACCTGGCGCGGCCAGCCGGTGAACCGCGAGTACGGCAAGATCGGCAAGTCGCTGAAGAACGTCGTCAGCCCCGACGAGATGTACGACGCCTACGGCGCCGACACCTTCCGCGTCTACGAGATGGGCATGGGACCGCTGGAGCTGTCCCGGCCCTGGGAGACGCGTGCGGTCGTGGGTTCGCAGCGCTTCCTGCAGCGCCTGTGGCGCAACGTCATCGACGAGGAGACCGGCGAGGTGCGCATCGTCGACGAGCCCGTCGACCCGGAGACGGCACGCGTGCTGCACAGGACGATCGACGCCGTCGGCCGTGACTACGCCGCGCTGTCGTTCAACACGGCGATCGCCCGGCTCATCGAGCTGAACAACGCGCTCACCAAGCTCGACGCGGTGCCGCGCGAGGCCGCCGAGAAGATCGTGCTCATGGTCGCCCCGCTGGCCCCGCACATCGCCGAGGAGCTGTGGTCGCGGCTCGGCCACGAGGGCACCATCACCTACGAGCCGTTCCCGCAGCCGGAGGTCTCGCTGCTCGTCGAGGAGACCGTCACCTGCGTCGTGCAGATCAAGGGCAAGGTGCGTGACCGCATCCAGGTGCCGGCCGACATCAGCGAGGACGCGCTGCGCGAGCAGGTGCTGGCGCTGCCGAAGGTGGTCGCCGCGACGGAGAACGGGATCCGGACCGTCATCGTCCGGGCCCCCAAGCTCGTCAACGTCGTCCCCGCGTGAGGCTCCACGGCGCGCAGGCCACCGACCGGTAGCCTGCGCACCGTGAGCGTCGCGATCGTCACTGACACCACGGCATACCTGCCGTCGTCGGTCGTCGCCGAGCGCGGCATCAGGGTGGTGCCCCTGCACGTCGTCGTCGCCGGCAAGGAGTTCAGCGAGGGCGTCGACATCAGCACCGGCGAGGTGGCCACGGCGTTGCGCGCCCACCGCCCGGTGAGCACGTCCCGGCCCTCCCCGAGCGCGTTCCTCGCCGCCTATGAGGCTGCGGCCGCCGGCGGCGCGACGGAGATCGTCTCGATCCACATCTCCGGCGAGATGTCGAGCACGGTGCAGTCGGCCCACCTCGCCGCGGAGCACTCGCCCGTGCCGGTGACCGTGGTGGACTCCCGTTCCCTGGGCATGGCCATGGGGTATGCCGTGCTGGCGGCCTGCGATGCCGCGGCCGCCGGTGCCGACGCGGAAAGCGTTGCGGCGCAGGCACTGTCGCGCTGCGAGGCCGCGACGGTGGTGTTCTACGTGGACACGCTCGAGCACCTGCGACGAGGAGGACGCATCGGCGCCGCGTCGGCCTTCCTGGGCTCGGCGCTCGCGATCAAGCCGATCCTCTCCCTCAGGGACGGCCGGATCCGGGCGCTGGAGAAGGTGCGCACCTCGGCGCGGGCGCTCTCGCGTCTCGAGGAGCTCGCAGCCGCGGCCGCGGAACAGGCGCCGCCGGGCTCCGACGGCGTGGACATCGCCGTGCACCACCTCGACTCCGCCGAGAGGGCGGAGGAGCTCGCCCGGCGGGTGCGGCAGCGGATCTCCTGCGCCCACGAGGTGCGGGTCGTCGAGCTCGGCGCGGTGGTGGGGGCCCATGTCGGCCCCGGAACCATCGCCGTGGCCGTCTCCCCGAGACTGGCCGGTTCGTGAGCACCTGGGCGGTCCTGCCGGCAGCCGTGGGCGCATCGGACGCCGACGGGCTCGACGTCGGGGGCCTGCTCGGCTCGGCCGCACTGCTCGGGCTCGTGCTCGTCGGCGCCTTCCTGCTCGGCTCGGTCAACCCCGCCTCGATCGTGGCGCGGGTCCTGGGCAAGGACCTGTCCCGCTCCGGCTCCGGCAACCCCGGCGCCACCAACGCGGGCCGGGTCCTCGGCGTCCGGTGGGGCGTGGTGGTGGGCCTGCTCGACGTCCTCAAGGGCTACCTGCCGGTCGTCCTGGTCCAGGCGGCGATGGGCACGGTGCCCGCCCTCTGCGCCGGAATCGCCGTCGTGCTCGGCCACATCTGGTCGCCGTTCCTGAGGGGCCACGGCGGCAAGGGCGTGGCGACCTCGCTCGGGGCGATCCTCGCCGTGCAGCCGTGGTTCGGCCTCGTCATGGTCGCCGTCTTCGGGGTGCTCGTGTGGCGGATGCGCTGGGTGGCCGGTGCCTCGGTGTCGGCCTGCCTCGTGCTGCTCCTGCTGGGGGTCGGGACCTGGCTCGGGTGGGTGCCCGGCGGCTCGCGGGACGTGGGTGCCTGGTGCGTGGTGCTGGCCGTCATCGTCATCTACCGCCACCGGCGCAACATCGAGCTGTGGATCGCCGCCCGTCGCAGCTCGTCCACACCCTGACCCGATCACGCTCCGTCGTCCACAGGAGTCCGGTCGACGCCGCCCTGGGCCGGCGCACCTTCCTAGCGTGCCCGTATGCCGTTGCGTCGCCGTCCCGCCGAGCCGTCACCCCGCCTGCTCGCCCTGCTGGCCGGCCCGGACCAGGGCGCCCTGGAGGCGCAGGCGTCCGGTGCCGAGGAGCCGGCCGTCGCGGAGGAGTTCTGGCTGCCGCGGCGGGAGTGGCTCGAGGAGCGGCCGGCGACGGCCGGGCATCGTCGAGGCCGAGAGGAGGCGACGCAGCCG
The DNA here is from genome assembly GCF_029223115.1 of Knoellia sp. 3-2P3. Classification (NCBI taxonomy): domain Bacteria; kingdom Bacillati; phylum Actinomycetota; class Actinomycetes; order Micrococcales; family Intrasporangiaceae; genus Knoellia; species Knoellia sp. 3-2P3. The sequence goes on along the minus strand of NZ_JARGZE010000002.1, from coordinate 922,773 downwards.
CACCCGAACCCGTCAGCGCCGGGGGAGGCGCCGGCCGCCGGGCACCGGGCATCGCCGGGACGGCACCGGCGCCCACGGCCCCCGGGTCCTGCCCTGCTGAGCGTCCCCGCCGCCCTGCGGGGCGCGCGGGTGACCGGCCCCGCGGCGGCAGCGGTCGGCATGGTCGTGGTGGTGCTCCTCGCGGTCGGCGTCTTCGGGGTGCGGGTGGCCTGGGCCCGCGCCGCCAGCGCGCCCGAGCCGGTCGTGGCCGGTGCCGGCACATCAGCGCCCTCCGCGCTGGTCTCGCGCACACCGGGAGCCAGCGTGCCGGGCGACGCGGTGAGCCCCTCGTCACGGCCGTCCTCGCCCCCGTCGGGCGCCGGTGGCGCTGGTCGGCTGGTGGTGCACGTGGTCGGGCAGGTGAGGCGACCGGGGGTGGTGGTGCTCTCACCGGGCGCCCGGGTCGGCGAGGCCCTCACCAGGGCAGGGGGTGCGCTGCCCGGCGCCGACCTCGGGGCGCTCAACCTCGCGCGGGCCCTGGTCGACGGGGAGCAGGTGCGCGTGCCGAAGCCGGGGGAGGCCGCACCCGCGGCGGCCGAGGCGCCCGGTGACGCTGGGGCGGCCGGAAGCGGGGGCGCCGCGAGTGGCACCGCTGGCTCCGCCCTCCCGGTCAACCTCAACACCGCCACCGTGGCGGTGCTCGAGGAACTGCCCGGCGTGGGCCCGGTGCTCGCCCAGCGGATCGTCGACTGGCGCACCGAGCACGGCCGGTTCACCTCGGTCGACGAGCTGGCCGAGGTCAGCGGCATCGGCGAGAAGATGTTCGCCCAGCTCCAGGGCAAGGTCACCGTGTGAGCCGGCGGCCGGCACGGCCGCGCCGGGTGGCGGAGCGGTCGGTGCCCGACCTGCGCCTGCTGCTTCCGGCTCTTGCTGCCTGGGTCACCGCGGCCGCCACCCTCGCCACCCCACCCTCCTGGCGGCTGGGCCTGTCGGCTGCCCTGCTGGGGCTCGCGGCGGGCGGCCTGGTCGTCACGAGCAGGTCTGCGCGGCGCGGCACCAGGCCCGGCAGGACCCCGCCGCGCGCGCACCCACTGGCCCGGTGGCTCGCACTGTCGGCGGCCTCGGCCTCGGTGGTGCTGGTCGGCTCCGCCTGCCACACCCTGGTGCGGGAGGCTGGGCCGGTCGCGGCACTCGCGCGGGGGCAGGCGGTCGTGCAGGCCACAGGGGTCGTCTCGAGTGAGCCGGTGGTGCGGGGCGGCCGGGACGCGCAGACGGTGCTGCTGCGGCTCACGCTCACCGAGGTCGCCGGGCGCGGTGAACGCAGCCGGGTGCGCACGCCGGTGCTCGTGGTCGGCGACGAGCGCTGGTCGGCAGTGCGCTGGCGCGAGCGCATCAGGGTGCAGGGCCGCCTGGGGACGGCCGAGCCCGGGGAGCCGGTGGTCGCCGTCCTCCGCCCGCTGGGGGCGCCGACGCTGCTCAGCGAGCCGGGCGTGGTGGCCCGCGGCGCGGAGCACCTGCGGGCGGGCCTGCGCAGCGCTGCTGCGCCCCTGCCGGCAGACGCCCGCGGCCTGCTGCCGGCCCTCGTCATCGGCGACACGAGCCGCACCCCCGACGACCTGACCGAGGCCATGCTCGCCACCGGGATGACGCACCTGTCGGCGGTCAGCGGCTCCAACGTCGCCATCGTGCTCGCCGCCGCACTCGGAGGCGCGGCGCTGCTCGGCGTCCGGCGGCGCTGGCGTCCGGTGGTCGCGATGCTCGTGTTGGCGGGCTTCGTCGTCCTGGCGCGTCCGGAGCCGAGCGTGATCCGCGCGGCAGCGATGGGCGCCATCGGGCTGGTGGGGCTGAGCCGTTCGCGACGGGCGGCAGGCCTGCCGGTGCTCGCCGGCGCCGTCTGGTGCCTCCTCCTCGTCGACCCGTGGCTGAGCCGCACCTACGGGTTCGCCCTGTCCACGCTCGCGACCCTGGGACTGCTGCTGTTCGTCCGCAGCTGGGGCGAGGCGATCGGCCGGCGGCTCCCGCGGCGCCTGCGCTCGTGGGGTCCCGCCCTCGCGATACCCGTTGCCGCGCAGGCGATGTGTGCGCCGGTCGTGGTGCTGCTGCAGGGGTCCGTGAGCACCGTCGGCGTCGTCGCGAACCTGCTGGCGGCCCCACTGGTGGCGCCGGCGACCGTGGCGGGGGTCGCCGCGGCGCTGACCGCCAGCGTCTGGCAGCCCGTCGGCACGGCCCTGTGCTGGGCCGGGGCGCTGCCGACGCTGGGCATCGCCCGCATCGCACGGGTCTTCGCGCAGGTGCCCGGCGGCACGATGCCGTGGCCGGATGGCGGAGTCGGTGCCGTGCTGCTCGCAGCGCTGACGGTGCTGGTCCTGGTCGCCGGTCCCTGGGCGGCGCACCACGTCCGGATCCGTCCGTTGGGGGCCCTGGCGGCTGGCCTGCTGGCGGCCGCCTCGCTCGTGCCGACCTCGCCGGCGACCTGGCCGCCGGAGGGCTGGCGCCTCGTCGCCTGCGACGTCGGCCAGGGCGATGCGCTCGTGCTGGCCACCACACCGGGGCGAGCCGTGCTGGTCGACGCCGGTCCCGATCCAGCCCTCGTCAACGGCTGCCTGCGCCGGCTCGAGGTCCGCGCGCTCGATGCGATCGTGCTGACCCACCTGCACGCCGACCACGTCGAGGGGCTGCCGGGCGCCCTGTCCGGGCGGGAGGTGCGGGAGGTCCTGGCCTCGCCGGTGCGCGACCCTCCCCACCAGTGGGAGCAGGTGCGCGAATGGGCCGCAGCGCGAGGCGTGCCGGTGCGGGAGGTGTATGCCGGCGACCGGCTCCAGTGGCAGGGCGTCACCGCCGACGTGTGGTGGCCCGCGCGGAGGATCAGCGCGGGGTCGGTGCCCAACAACGCCAGCGTCGTGCTGGCCGTCGAGTCCGACGAGGTCGACGCGCTGCTGCTGGGCGACGTCGAGCGGGAGGCGGCGCACGCCATGCTCCTGGCCCTGCGCCGAGACCCGGCGATGGCCGCGGCCGCGGCGCGTCTCGACGTGGTCAAGACCCCGCACCACGGCTCGTCCAACCTCGATACCGACCTCATGGAGGTGGTCGCGGCACCGGTGGCGGTCATCAGCGTGGGCCGCGACAACGACTACGGCCACCCGGCGCCCAAGCACCTCGAGGTCCTGCGGCGCAGCGCGTCGGCCATCTACCGCACCGACCAGCGCGGCGACGTCGCGGTGCTCTCGCGCGGTGGCGAGGTGGCCGTCACGACGAGCCGCTGACCTGCGCCAGGGGCCGTTGTGCCCGAGCCGCCGCGCGGGCTCCGAGCGGCCGTCAGGTGCTGGCCAGGACGCGCGGTGGCGTCTTCGCGGCCTCGACGAGGGCGTCGATGGTGGCCTGCACGGCGGGCACCCGCTGGAGGTCGGGGGTGGTGACGACGTGCACCTGGCGGCGGGAGGAGGGCCTGATCGGCAGGGTGACGACGTCGCTGTGGTGCGCGGTGCGCAGGATCAGGTCGGGGATGAGGGCCACGCCGAGCCCCTCGGCCACCAGGCCCATCACGGCCACGTAGTCCTCGGTCTCGAAGGCCACGTCGGGGGAGAAGCCCTCGGCGGAGCACATCTGGAGCAGGTGGCCGCGGCAGCGCGGGCACCCGGCGATCCAGTGCTCGGAGGAGAGGTCGGCCAGGTCCACGACGTCCTGTCCCGCGAGGGGGTGGTTCCTCGGAAGGGCGAGGCGCACGTCGTCGTCGAGCAGCTTCTGCGTCACGAAGAGGTCGAGGTCCTCCTCACCGCGGCCGAGGTCGGTGCCCTCGTAGGCGAAGGCGACCGCGAGGTCGCACTCGCCGGCACGCAGCGCGGCCAGCGACTCCGGCGGCTCGGCCTCGGTGAAGGTGACCTTGACCTCCGGGTACCGCTCCTTCACCAGGGCCAGCGCGCGAGGCACCAGCGTCGCCGAGGAGGACGGGAAGGCCATGAGGCGCACGCGCCCGGAGCGCAGTCCGGCGATCGCGGCGACCTCCTCCTCGGCGGCGTCGAGGGCGGCCAGCACCGTCACCGCGTGGCGGGCGAGCACCTGTCCCGCCTCCGTGAGCCGCACGCTGCGTCCGATCCGCTCGACCAGCACGGTGCCGGTGCGCTGCTCGAGCCGGCGCACCATCTGCGAGATCGCCGGCTGGGAGTACCCCAGCGCCAGGGCCGCACCGGTGAAGCTGCCCTCGTCGGCAATGGCCTTCATGACGCGGAGACCCGCTGCGTCGATCATGCATCCAGCATAACCGTCGGTTATCCAACGGTACCCATGTTGCCGCTGGGGATGATGTCCCGTGGTCGCGCATACTGGGTGCCATGCCTGCGCTCGCGACCGACCTCGACGCCTTCGTCGACCTCCTCGCCGGTGGAGACGTGCTGGTGCTCAGCGGCGCCGGCATCAGCACCGAGTCCGGCATCCCGGACTACCGTGGGCCCGACGGCAACCGGCGGGTCCAGCCCATGCAGTACGCCGAGTTCGTCGGCTCGCCGGAGGCCCGCAGGCGTTACTGGGCCCGCAGCTACGTCGGCTGGCAGCGCTTCTCGTCGGCGGCCCCCAACGACGGGCACCGGTCCGTGGCGGCACTTCAGGCGGCTGGGCTCGTGGGGCCGGTCATCACCCAGAACGTCGACGGACTGCACCAGGCGGCCGGTGCCGTCGAGGTCACCGAGCTGCACGGCGCGCTGGCGAAGGTGGTGTGCCTGACGTGCGGTGACCGCACCAGCCGCTGGGACCTCGACGAGCGGATGCGCCAGGCGAACCCCGGCTACGAGGTCACCAGCAACGAGATCCGGCCCGACGGCGACATCGTCCTCAACGCCCTCGACGTCGAGGACTTCGTCGTGCCACTCTGCCTGGTCTGCGGGCGCGACACGCTCAAGCCCGACGTGGTGTTCTTCGGGGAGTCCGTGCCGAAACCGTTGGTGGAGAGGTGTTTTCAACTCACCGAGAGGGCGCGCGCCCTCCTGGTGCTCGGCTCGTCCCTGAAGGTGATGTCCGGCTACCGGTTCGTGCGGCGGGCAGCCGCGCACGGCATACCGGTCGGGATCATCACGCACGGACCCACCAGAGGTGACGCCGAGGCCACGCACCACCTCGACGCACCCCTCGGCGCCACCCTCGCCGAGCTCGTCAGCCGGCTGGCCGCCTAGCCACCAGCACCACGTCGATCGCGTCACCGGCGTCGGTGGGGCGGAGCACCTCTTCGCAGCGCTGGACCTCGAGTCCGTCCGAGGCGGCGCGCAGCTGGTCGGTCGTGTGCAGGATGCTCGGGTCCTGTGGACCTTCGACACCCTCGGTGAGGTTGCGCAGGGAGTGCCCCACGACGACCAGTGCCCCGCCGGGGGCGAGCCACTGCCCGAGGCGCGAGAAGACGTCCTGGGGGATGTGCAGGTAGGCCACGAGCACGAGGTCGAAGAGGGTGCCCGGCGCAGGCTGCCACTCGGTGACGTCGGCCACCACCCACTCGACGTCCAGTGACCGGCGGGCGGCCTCCTGCCTCCCACGGTCGATGCCGACCGCGGAGAAGTCCACCGCCGTGACCTGCCAGCCGCGCTCGGCGAGCCAGAGGGCGTGCCTGCCCTCGCCGGCACCGAGGTCGAGCGCCCGCCCCGGCGGCCAGCCGGCGACCACGGCCTCCACCTCGCGGTTCGGCCCGGCGCTCCAGACCCGCTCGGCCGCGGCATACCGCTCGTCCCACGTCTGCGGCCCCCGGCCGCCCTGCGACTCCATGGACCTAGCATCGCCCCTGTGACGCAGATCCGCCCCGCCCGCGAGGACGACCTGGCCACCGTGGCCGCCATCTACAACGCCGAGGTCGAGGGCGGGGTGGGCACGTTCGACACCCTTCCGAGGGGCCCCGACCACTTCGCCCACCGCCTGGCACCGGAGGTCCCCGGCGACGTCTTCCTCGTCGTCGAGGACGGCGCCGACGTGGTGGGCTTTGCGTACTCCGGCCCCTTCCGGTCCCGCCCCGCGTATGCCGGGACGCGCGAGACCTCCGTCTACCTCGCCTCGGCTGCCCGCGGGCGCGGACTCGGCAGGGCGCTCTACGCCGAGCTGCTCGAGCGCCTCGACGCGGCAGGCGTGCACACCGTCCTGGCCGTGGTGGCGCTGCCCAACGAGGCCAGCGAGGCGCTGCATCGCAGGCTGGGGTTCGAGCGGGTCGGCGTGCTCCGGGAGGTCGGCCACAAGCTCGGCCGCTACGTCGACACCGCCTGGTGGCAGCGACTTCCCTGAGCCTGGCGGACCCGGGTCGCGTCCGAGGTCTGTCTCCGGCGGCGGCCGCGTCCTACCATCTTCAGGTCAGGCCGTCAGTGGGACCGGCGAGCAGGTGACGATGGGGTGGTGTCATGGCACGCGTCCGAACTGGACCGTTCGAGAACGACGACGCACTCGACTTCCTGGACGACCTCGAGGAGACCGAGCCCGAGGGGCGGCCGGCCAAGGTGCGGGGCGCCCTGCGCCGCGTCGTCGCGACGGAGGACTACATCGACGCGCCCGTGATGGCGGAGGCCGTCGCCGCGGCCGCGGTGGTGGCCGGCAGCGAGGACCCCGACTCGGTCGTGGGGGAGCGCTACCTGCCGCCCTGGCTCGACAGCGACCCCCTCGAGGTCGACGAGGAGCTCGAGGAGCTCGCGGCACAGGCCCTCCACCGGGCGCTGCGGCCCGACGAGAACGAGTGGTGGGAGCTGTGGGAGGAGGCCGAGGCCACTGACGACGTCACTGAGGTGGTGAGCCGCTACCTCGACGTCTTCGGCGACTGACGTCGACCGTGAACGTCGGTCGCCGACCGACGGCGACCGACGACGTCAGACGCGCCGCAGGACGGCCGTCACCTTGCCGAGCACCGTGGCGTGGTCGCCGTCGATCGGCTCGAAGGCCGGGTTGTGCGGCAGCAGCCACACCTTCCCGTCCTTGCGCTTGAACGTCTTGACGGTGGCCTCGTTGTCGAGCATGGCGGCCACGATGTCGCCGTTGTCGGCGGTCGGCTGCTGGCGCACGACCACCCAGTCGCCGTCGCAGATGGCCGCGTCCACCATGGAGTCGCCCACCACCTTGAGCAGGAAGAGCTGCCCCTCGCCGACGATCTGCTTCGGCAGGGGGAAGACGTCCTCGACGGACTCCTCCGCCGTGATCGGCACACCGGCCGCGATCTGGCCGAGCACGGGCACGTAGGACGCCTCGGGCCGCTGGTCGTTGATGCCGGTCTCGTCGTAGGTCGCGTCGGCGTCGTCGGGGGCTGCCCCGCCCCGGTAGCCCCGCATGTCGGCCGGCGCGTCGGGGGAGACGACCTCGATGGCCCGCGGGCGGTTGGGGTCGCGGCGCAGGAAGCCCTTGCGCTCCAGGGAGGCCAGCTGGTGCGCCACGGAGCTCGGGCTGGTGAGCCCCACCGCCTCCCCGATCTCGCGCAGGCTGGGCGGGTAGCCGCGGCGGTCCACGGAGTTGCGGATGACCTCGAGCACCCGGCGCTGGCGCACGGTGAGGCCGTCGCCGCGCTCGCGCTCGGGCAGCTCCTTGACGTTGTCGTCGGACATGCCGCTCCTCGTTTCTGCAGGTCAGGTGCCGTGTACCGGGCTGTCAGCCGGTCGGCGGGGGTGGGCTGTCGGTGGCCTCTGATGTGCTTCGAGGCATGGGCACAGCGTATGGAGTTCGAACACAGTTGCCAAACATGTGTTCGACGCGTGTCTTGAACCGTTCGAACATGCGTGCTAGAAATCGTACAAGCGTTCGATCGAACACCCGTTCGGAGAACAGGGCCCCGCAGGCGCGGGGTCGGGAGAGGGGAATGACCATGAGTGCAGCAGTCGCCTGGGACCTGGGGGCCACACCGACCCGCGTGCCGACCCGTCCTGCCCGTCCGCGCCTGGTCCTCGTCCCAACCGGCGACGCGGTCCCGACTCCGGTCGCCGGGGGGCTTCGCCTGACCCGGGCCGGCCGGCTGGTCATCACCCTCATGGTCGCGGCCGTCCTGATCGCCGTCACCGCGCTGGTGCTGGCCGGCTCCGCCGGTGGCGCGTCGGCGCCCGTCGCCGACCACGCCGTCACCGTCGTCGAGGGCCAGACCCTCTCGGAGGTCGCCGCGCGCGAGCTGCCCGCCCTCCCGGTCGCCGAGGCGGTCGCGCAGCTGCAGCTGGCGAACAACCTGCCGAGCACGCAGGTGCACGCCGGCCAGGTCCTCGTCGTCCCCGCCCTGGGGTAGCCCGGTTCAGGACAGGCGTCGGCTCAGAGCAGGCCCTTGTCGGCGATGTGTGACCACTTGACGGGGTCGGTCGTGCCGGCCTTGTCGATCGCGAGCTGGTCGACGGAGGTGGTCGGCTTCTGGCCGCCGACCTGGGTCCACGTCGTCACCCGCAGCGCCCTGCCGCCGCTCATGACGTAGACGTAGCCGGTCTTGGTGCCGCGCAGGTAGGAGTTGTCGACCGGCTTGTGTGCCAGGTGGTTCCACCGCCCACCCGACCCCGCCCGGTCGATCGCCGCGATGTCGATGCCGACGGTGGGCTGGACCGTGGCGCTGCCGATGTTGGCCCAGGCGTGCACGTAGACGGGCGCGCCGCCGGCGATGCGGTAGACCTCCTGGCGCTGCAGGCCGCGGACCAGCGTGCCGTCGGCGGGTCGGGCGCGCAGGTGGTTCCACCGGCCCCCCGAGCCCGCCTGGTCGATGGCTGCGTCGTCCACCGTCGTGGTCGGCTGGGTGCCGCCGAAGGGCGCCCACGTGTAGACGTGCACCGGTGCACCGCCGGCGACGCGGTAGACCAGCCGGCTGCGCGCCCCGCGGATGAAGGTGCCCTCGCTGGGCAGCGTCGGCAGGGACGCCAGGGAGGTGCTGCTGAGCAGGTGGGTGGGCTGCATGCCGCCGAAGCCGGTCCACGTCGAGACGAAGACGGGGGCCTTGCCCACCAGGCGGTAGACCTCGTTGGTCTCCCGCACCCGCACGAACGTGCCGGGCTTGGGCGGCTGGTACGCCGTGTCCTTGAAGTGGATGAAGTTGCTCGGCCAGTTGCGGTCGCCCTTGGGGATGCGCCAGCGGTAGGACCCGCCGCTCCACGACGAGTCCGAGATGGTGATGTAGGAGGAGGTGACCTCCTCGACGTACCCGACGTGACCGTAGGACGGGGCGTAGACGCTGCCGTAGCTCCACTGGGCGATCGCGCCCGTCCGAGGTGTCGTGTCCACCCGGAAGCCGCGGTTCCTGGCGTTGACCGCCCAGCTGCCGGCGTTGCCGAGCCCGCTCTGCTGCGCCACGCCGTTGCGCGCGAGGCGGTAGGCCACGTAGTTCGTGCAGTTGTTGCCGGTGCTGCTGACCGGGTAGCCCCAGACCGACTTCCCGGTGTAGCCGGAGAAGGAGACGCACCCGATCGAGGAGGTCTTGCACTCGTAGACGATCGTGCCGGCGCCGGCGGCGGTGCTCGTGGCGCCGAGCGCTGCGGTGCCGAGCAGGAGGGCAGCGGCAAGGCGCGAGGACAGGCGGAGCAGGCGTGTGCGCATGACTTCCCGGGGGTAGGGGACGGTCTCGGCATACGGTGAGAAAGCACCACGCCACGACCAGGGCCTGGAACAGAGTGCCTGATCCCGGCACGCCTGTACGACAAATGGGTGAATATCACCCCTGTAGTTCCCCCTCCTTTCGAAAGGTCGGGGGGCGCACCCGGCCGGCACGGCCGAGCCACAGCACCACCATCGGCCCGGATCTCGCTCGGATCGCGGGCTCTGACGGGCGGGGCTAGGGTGCGAGCAAAGGAGGCGGGTGATGGACGCGAAGAAGACCTTCCTGTCGTGGCCGGTGCTGCGGCAGTTCCGCAGTGGGGACTTCCTGGGCCGCGGTCCGGCGGTCACCTCGGAACGCACGCGAACCCTCGAGCCGCGGACGAAGACCGCCGACCGGGTCGTGCAGAGCGTGTGCCCGTACTGCGCCGTCGGCTGCGGCCAGCGCGTCTTCGTCAAGGACGAGAAGGTCGTCCAGATCGAGGGCGACCCCGACTCGCCCGTCTCGCGAGGACGCCTGTGCCCCAAGGGCTCTGCGAGTGAGCAGCTCGTCAACAGCCCCGGCCGCCAGACGAAGGTGCTCTACCGGCGCCCCTACGGCACGCAGTGGGAGCCGCTGGACCGCGAGACGGCCATCGACATGATCGCCGACCGGTTCGTGCAGAGCCGGCGCAACGGGTGGCAGGACCTCGACGACCAGGGCCGGCGGCTCCGGCGCACCATGGCGATCGCGGCCCTCGGAGGGGCGACCCTCGACAACGAGGAGAACTACCTCATCAAGAAGCTGTTCACCGCCGCGGGGGCGATCCAGATCGAGAACCAGGCGCGTATTTGACACTCCGCCACGGTTCCCAGTTTGGGATCCTCGTTCGGGCGCGGTGGCGCGACCCAGTATGAGCAGGACCTGGCCAACGCCGACTGCATCGTCATCCAGGGCTCCAACATGGCCGAGTGCCACCCGGTGGGCTACCAGTGGGTGACCGAGGCACGGCTCAAGGGCGCCAAGGTCATCCACATCGACCCCCGCTTCACGCGCACGTCGGCGACGGCTGACAAGCACATCCCGATCCGCGCGGGAAGCGACGTGGTGTTCCTCGGGGCGCTGATCAACCACATCCTCAGCAACGACCTGTACTTCAAGGAGTACGTCGTCGCCTACACCAACGCCGCGACGATCATCAACGAGGACTTCCAGGACACCGAGGACCTCGACGGCCTGTTCTCCGGGTACGACGCCGACAAGGGCTCCTACGACCTGACCACCTGGGCCTACGCCACCGAGAGTGACGAGGACGGGAAGATCGAGGCCCCCGGCACCGAGCAGGGCGAGGCCAAGGAGGCGACTGCCGACGGCCACCGGATGGGTGCTGCCGGTCCGCCGCTCGAGCACGCCCGGGTGCTGCGCGACGAGACGCTGCAGGACCCTCGCACCGTGTTCCAGATCCTCAAGCGGCACTACGCGCGCTACACGCCCGAGATGGTGGCCGACACCTGCGGCATCTCGGTCGACGACTTCCACTACGTGGCCAAGGCGGTCACCGAGAACAGCGGTCGTGAGCGCACCACGGCGTTCGTCTACGCCGTCGGCTGGACGCAGCACACCCTCGGCGCCCAGTTCATCCGGACGGCCGCGATCATCCAGCTGCTGCTCGGCAACATGGGCCGTCCCGGGGGCGGGATCATGGCGATGCGCGGCCACGCCAGCATCCAGGGCTCGACCGACATCCCGACGCTCTACAACATCCTCCCCGGCTACCTCGCGATGCCGGTCGCGGGTCGGCACGACACGTGGCAGGAGTACATCAACGCGATCGGCAGCAAGGAGCAGAAGGGCTTCTGGGCCAACGCCGACGCCTACGCCGTCAGCCTCATGAAGGCGTGGTGGGGAGATGCGGCGACAGCCGAGAACGACTGGGCCTTCGACTACCTGCCGAGGCTCACCGGCGCCCACGGCACCTACCAGACCACGATGGACATGCTCGACGACAAGGTCGAGGGCTACTTCCTGCTGGGCCAGAACCCTGCGGTCGGCTCCGCGCACGGCAGGATGCAGCGGCTGGCGCTGGCGCACCTGAAGTGGCTCGTGGTCCGCGACCTCAACATGATCGAGTCGGCGACGTTCTGGCAGGACAGCCCCGAGATCGCGACCGGCGAGCTCGAGACCGAGAAGATCGGCACCGAGGTCTTCTTCCTGCCGCCCGCCTCGCACGTCGAGAAGGCGGGCACCTTCACACAGACCCACCGGATGCTGCAGTGGCGGCACAAGGCCGTCAACCCGCCGGGCGAGTGCCAGAGCGAGCTCGAGTTCTTCTACGAGCTGGGCAGGAAGATCCGCGAGCGCCTGGCCGACTCCACCGACGAGCGCGACCGGCCGCTGCTCGACCTCACCTGGGACTACCCCCTCGACGAGGACGGCGAGATCGACGGCGAGGCGGTGCTGCGCGAGATCAACGGCTACCACCTGGCCGGGGAGAAGCAGGGCCGGCTGCTCGACCTCTTCACCGAGATGGAGGCCGACGGCAGCACCAGCGGCGGCTGCTGGATCTACACGGGTGTCTACGCCGGCGGGATCAACCGCAGCGCGAACCGCAAGCCCGGACGCGAGCAGAGCCAGGTCGCTCCCGACTGGGGCTGGGCCTGGCCGGCCAACCGGCGGATCCTCTACAACCGCGCCTCGGCCGACCCCGAGGGTCGCCCGTGGAGCGAGCGCAAGAAGTACGTCTGGTGGGACGAGGAGCAGCAGAAGTGGGTGGGTGACGACGTCCCCGACTTCCCGGCGACCAAGGCGCCGAGCTACCGGCCCGAGCGCGGTGTCGGCGGCCCCGAGGGCATCGCCGGTGACGACCCGTTCATCATGCAGCCCGACGGCAAGGGCTGGCTCTTCGCACCCAAGGGCATGCTCGACGGGCCGCTGCCCACGCACTACGAGCCGCAGGAGTCGCCGGTCGACAACCCGCTCTACCGGCAGCAGTCCAACCCCGCTCGGAAGGTGTTCCCGCGCAAGGACAACCTGTGGAGCCCGTCGGCAGGAGCGCCGGGCAGCGACGTCTACCCGTTCGTCTTCACCACCTACCGCCTCACCGAGCACCACACCGCCGGTGGCATGAGCCGCTGGCTGCCCTACCTCGCCGAGCTCCAGCCCGAGCTCTTCTGCGAGGTCTCGCCGGAGCTCGCGGCCGAGCGCGGCCTGGAGAACGGCGGTTGGGCGACCATCGTCTCGGCGCGCACCGCCATCGAGGCCCGGGTGCTGGTCACTGAGCGCATGACGCCGATGGTCATCGGTGGCAGGACGATCCACCAGATCGGCCTCCCCTACCACTGGGGCGTCGGTCGTGACGCGGTCGTGTCCGGCGACGCCGTCAACGACCTGCTCGGCGTGGCCCTCGACCCCAACGTGCAGATCCAGGAGTCGAAGGTCGGTGCTTGCGACATCCAGCCGGGCCGCCGTCCGCACGGCGAGGAGCTGCTGCGGCTGGTCCACGAGTACCAGTCGCGGGCCGGCGTCACGGTGACCACGTCGAACGAGCTGATGACCCGCGAGGACGGACACTGATGGGCTACCTGGACCGCCAGCTGTCGGGGCCGACCGACCCCATCGCCGACGCGGCGTGGGAGGAACCGCGCACGCGCAAGGGGTTCTTCACCGACACCTCCATCTGCATCGGCTGCAAGGCGTGCGAGGTGGCCTGCAAGGAGTGGAACGCGATTCCGCAGGACGGCGAGCTCAACCTGCTCGGGTCGTCCTACGACAACACCGGCTCGCTGGGCGCGAGCACGTGGCGGCACGTCGCGTTCATCGAGCAGACCACCGAGCGCATCGAGGAGGCGCGCACGTCCGGTGGTCGGCTGGTGGACCTCGGTATGCCGGTGGTGCGACCGAGCGAGCCCGCGTCACCGATGACCGAGGCCGGGATCGGCCCGTCGCCCGCGGCGCCGGGCATTAACCCCGCGGCGTCGGGCATGGACTCCCCGGCGCCGGGCATGGACTCCGCGGCAGTGGCCCAGGCCCAAGCGGCGGCGGCCACCGGCACCATCCCGGACTTCCGCTGGCTGATGGCCTCCGACGTGTGCAAGCACTGCACCCATGCCGGCTGCCTCGACGTCTGCCCGACCGGTGCCCTGTTCCGCACCGAGTTCGGCACCGTCGTCGTGCAGCCGGACGTCTGCAACGGGTGCGGCTACTGCGTCGCGGCGTGCCCCTTCGGCGTCATCGACCGGCGCGAGGGCGACAAGACCGTCACCAACCACGGCAACGCGCAGAAGTGCACTCTCTGCTACGACCGGCTGCGCGACGACCAGATGCCCGCGTGTGCCCAGGCCTGTCCGACGACCTCCATCAAGTTCGGCGACCTCGACGAGATGGTGGCGACGGCCCAGCAGCGCGTGGAGACGTTGCGGGACAACGGTTACACCGAGGCACGGCTCTACGGCGCCAACGCCAACGACGGGGTGGGAGGCACCGGGTCGGTGTTCCTGCTGCTCGACGAGCCCGAGGTCTACGGCCTGCCGCCGGACCCGCGCGTGCCCACCGCCGACCTGCCCGACATGTTCCGCAAGGCCGGCCTCGCTGGGCTCACCATGCTGGCGATGGCCGCCGCCTCCTTCCTGGGGAGACGCCGATGACGACGAACCCGTTCGACGCCGACCGACCGCCCGAGCCGGCCCGCCGCGGCCGGCGCCGGCGCAACGGTGGTGGGCAGGGACGCCGCCGCGACGAGTCGCTGATGGTGCCGGACGTCGAGTTCGACAGCTACTACGGGCGCAACATCGTCAAGGCGCCGCCGTGGAAGCACGAGATCCCCACCTACCTGTTCCTCGGCGGCCTCGCGGCCGGCTCGGGCCTGGTCGGCGCAGGCGGATCCGCACGCAACCTGCCCGCCCTGCGCCGTGGCGGGCGCATCGCCGCCCTGGCCGCGGTGGCCCTCGGCGGGGGCGCCCTGGCAAAGGACCTCGGGCGGCCGGAGCGCGCGCTCAACATGATGCGCACGGTGAAGCTGACCTCGCCGATGTCGGTCGGGTCCTGGATCCTCAGTGCGTTCGGGGCGTTCGCCGGAGTCGCCGCCGCAGCGGAGCTGGGCCGCGAGCTGCCCGACCAGGACGGGTTCCTCGCCAAGGCCCTTCGTGTCGCCGACCCGCCCGCAGCCATCGGCTCGGCGCTCTTCGCACCGCCGCTCGCGGCATACACGGCGGTGCTGCTCTCCGACACGGCCGCTCCCACGTGGCGCGAGTCCTACAAGCAGCTGCCCTTCGTCTTCGTCGGCTCCGCGAACGCGGCGGCTGCCGGCCTGGCCCTGCTCGTCAGCCCGACGGACCAGAACGGCCCGGTGCGGAAGATGGCCCTCACCGGGGCCGCACTCGAGCTGGGCGCCTTCGAGCTGATGCGCCGTGAGATGCACCCCCTGGTGGCCGAGCCGCTGCACGAGGGGGAGGCCGGCAGGAAGCTGCGGCTGGCCGAGATCCTCACCGGCGCAGGCGCGCTCGGTGCGGTGCTCTTCGGGCGCAACCGCCTGGCGGCCGGGCTGAGCGGGATCGCCCTGATGGCCGGTTCCGCCCTGACCCGGTTCGGCGTGTTCGAAGCGGGTATGGAGTCGACGAAGGACCCGAAGTACACCGTGCAGCCCCAGCGCGAGCGGCTGGAGCAGCGCCGAGCCGATGGCGTCACCGACGACTCCATCACCACCATCCGGTAGCCACCGGACGTCCAGGGAGGTATGCCGTGAGTGAGAGGCCCAGTGCCGCAACAGCGTCCGCGCGGGAGACCGCAGGTGGGGGAACGCCCAACCGGTGGGTCATCCTCGTCGCAGCCGTCCTGGTGCAGCTCGCCATCGGGGCTGTCTACGCCTGGAGCGTCTTCGCCAAGGCGATGCAGAGTGAGGATGGTTTCGGCTGGAGCAAGGCGCAGTCCGCGGTGCCCTTCACGGTCGTCATCGGGATGATCTTCGTGGGCAGCTACATCGGCGGGCGGATCCAGGACCGCAGGGGGCCACGGATGGTGGCGCTGGTCGGTGGCGTGATCTACAGCATCGGCGTCATCCTCGCCTCGTTCGCCGACGCCGACCGCTTCTGGCTCCTCGTGCTCGGCTACGGCGTCCTCGGCGGGTTCGGCCTCGGCATGGTCTACATCGTGCCGATCGCCATGCTGCAGAAGTGGTTCCCGGACAAGCCCGGCCTCATCACCGGCATCGCGGTCGCCGGTTTCGGCTTCGGCGCGGTCATCACCGCCCCGCTGGGCCAGCAGCTCATCGACAACACCCCTGACCTGCCGACGAAGGCGTTCCTGCCGCTGGGCATCGGCTACCTCGTGGCCATCCTCGCCGGGGCGGTCTTCTTCCAGAACCCGCCCAAGGGCTACCTCCCGCCCGGCATGGCCGCGCCGGCCGCCGCCTCGGGGCAGGCCACGAAGGTGGCCGGGGCCGGCCGCGACTACACCCAGCAGGAGGCGCTGCGCACCCCGCAGTGGTACCTGCTGACGGCGATCCTCACGCTCAGCGTCACCGCCGGCATCTCGCTCATCGCGGTTGCTGCCGGCAGCGCCGTCGACATCGCCGGCTACTCCACGCTGGGGGCCGCCAGCCTCGTCGGCGTCCTGTCCATCTTCAACGGCGCCGGCCGGATCCTGTGGGGCTGGCTCTCCGACAAGATCGGCAAGATGCCGGCGTTCATGGGCATCCTCGGCATCCAGGGCGTCTGCCTGATCCTCATCCCGCACGCCGGCAACGCCGCCCTGTTCGCCGTGCTCGCCGCGCTGATCTACACCTGTTACGGCGGCGGCTTCGGCACCATGCCGTCGACGGCAGGCAAGTTCTTCGGGGTCACCAACGCCGGCGCGATCTACGGCCTGATGCTCATCGGCTGGAGCCTCGGAGGCATCATCGGGCCGCTGCTGATCGCGTCGCTGATCGGCGAGGAGAAGGCCTACACGCTGGGCTTCACCGTCATCGGCGTCATCGCCCTCGCCGCCCTGGCGCTGCCGCTCATCACGAAGCGGCCGGCCCCGCTCGGTCCGGCGGCGCCGTCGGACGGTCAGCGGGAGGACGGTCAGCGGGAGGCCGGCCGGCGGGAGGCCGCCGAGGGGGCCGGTCGCCCCTGAGCAGGGGGAGGCCGGCCGCCGTCCAGGCCTCGACGCCACCGATCATGTCGGTGGCGTTGGGCAGGCCGACCGCCTGCAGCGAGGCGGCGGCCAGGCTCGAGCTGAAACCCTGGCTGCACACGACGACGACCACCTGGTCGGGCCCCGTCAGCTCGGGCACCCGCCACGCTCCCTCGGGGTCCAGGCGCCACTCGAGCACGGTGCGCTCGACGACGAGCGCGCCGGGCAGCTCGCCCTGGTGCAGGCGCTGGGACTCCGGGCGGGTGTCGACGAGCAGGGCGCCGGCGGCCTGGGCGGCCAGCACCTCGGCGGGCGTGAGTCGGTGCAGGCCTGCGCGGGCCCGTTCGAGGATCCGGTCGACGCCGCTCATGGCACGCCGTCACCGGACCCGGACGGCCACCCCGTCGAACGGGACGAGCTCCCCGATGACGGGGGCGCCGGGAACCTCTCCGGCGAGCAGGAGGCCGCCGCTGGTCTGCGCGTCGGCGAGCAGGACCAGCTCGTCGTCGTCGACCTCGGCCTCGAGGTGGGGTCGCACCCAGTCGAGGTTGCGCTTGCTGCCGCCGGGGACGAAGCCCTCCGCCAGCGACGCCCGCGCTCCTTCGAGGTAGGGAACGGCCGCGGCGTCGACGACAGCGGTCACCCCGGAGGCCCGCGCCATCTTGAACAGGTGGCCCAGCAGTCCGAACCCGGTCACGTCCGTCGCCGCCGTGATCCCGGCAGCGAGGGCCGCCTGCGAGGCCTCGGCGTTGAGCCGCGCCATGGAGGCGACCGCGTGCTCGAAGACCTCGCCGGTGGCCTTGTGCCGGTTGTTCAGCACGCCCACGCCGAGCGGCTTGGTCAGGCTGATCGGCAGCCCGGCGGTCGCGGCGTCGTTGCGCAGGAGGCGCTCCGGGTCGGCGAGGCCGGTGACCGCCATGCCGTACTTGGGTTCGGGGTCGTCGACGCTGTGGCCGCCGGCCACCGGGCACCCGGCCTCGCGTGCGACGTCGAGCCCGCCGCGCAGCACCTCCTGCGCGAGCTCGCGGGGCAGGACGTCGCGCGGCCAGCCGAGCAGGTTGACCGCGACGACGGGACGCCCGCCCATGGCGTAGATGTCGGAGAGGGCGTTGGCCGCGGCGATGCGCCCCCAGTCGTAGGCGTCGTCGACCACCGGGGTGAAGAAGTCGGCAGTGGCGAGCACGGCCAGGCCGCCCTCGATGCGCACCGCAGCGGCGTCGTCGCCGTCGTCGAGACCGACGACGAGGTCGGGGTGGCTGGTGCCGAGCAGGCCGCGCACCATGTCCTCGAGCTCACCCGGGGGGATCTTGCACGCGCACCCGCCCCCGTGCGCGAACTGCGTCAGCCGGTGCCCGTTGCCCTGTCCACTGCTCATGGTGCCCACGCCGTGACTGTATGCCGCGTGCCCGCCGTTGGCACGCGGCATACCTCCCCACCCCGCTGCCGTTTATCGGGTCACCCGATGAAGGTGCGGGCACGGGGGAGTCGGTTACGGTGTGCCGCGGAGGTGTCTGGGTTCCTGGTGGTCCCCCCGGTCTTCAAAACCGGTGAGGCCGAGCATCTCGGCCTGGCGGGTTCGATTCCCGTCCACCTCCGCCAACCGTCCATGCCGGTGCCCGGAGGTGAGTGGCCGATGTCGCAGTCCGACCCACGCCGGCGCATCCCGCGCACCGACGCGCTGCTGGCCCTGCCGGCCTTCGTGGAGGCGGCCCACCGCCACGGTGAGGCCGCGGTGAAGGGCGCGATCACGGCTGCCCAGGAGCAGGCCCGAGCCGGGGCGATCGCGCCGGAGGACGTCGCTGCGGCCGCCGAGGCGGCCCTGCCGGCCCGGGCCACCACCCTGCGCCCCCTGCTCAACGCCACCGGGGTCGTGGTCCACACCAACATCGGCCGGGCGCCGTTGTCCCAGGCGGCGATCGACGCCATGGCCGCGGCCGCGGGCTACGTCGACGTCGAGTTCGACGTGGCGACGGGAGCCCGGGCCCGGCGGGGCCGGGGGACGCTGGCCGCCCTCCTCGAGGCCGTCCCCGACGCGGGTGGCGCCCTCGTGGTCAACAACGGGGCAGCGGCGCTCGTGCTGGCGACCACGGCGCTCGCGGCCGGCCGTGAGGTCGTCGTCAGCCGCGGCGAGATGGTCGAGATCGGCGACGGGTTCCGGCTGCCCGACCTCATCGCCTCCACCGGGGCCCGCCTGCGCGAGGTGGGCACCACCAACCGCACGACCGTGCGCGACTACGCCGAGGCGCTCGGGCCCGACACCGGCTGCATCCTCAAGGTGCACCCCAGCAACTTCCGGGTCGAGGGGTTCACGTCCGAGGCATCGCTCGAGGAGCTGTCCGGACTCGGCGTCCCCGTCGTCATGGACATCGGCAGCGGCCTGCTCCAGCCCGACCCGCTGCTGCCCGCCGAGCCCGACGCCACGACGTCGCTGCGCCGCGGGGCCACGGTGGTCACCGCGAGCGGTGACAAGCTGCTCGGCGGTCCGCAGGCCGGGTTGGTCCTCGGGCACGCCGAGGCCGTGGAGCGGCTGCGGCGTCACCCGCTGGCTCGGGCGCTGCGGGTCGACAAGCTCACGCTCGCCGCGCTGGAGGCGACGGTGCGCGGGCCGCGGCCGCCGGTCACGGCATACCTGCATGCCGACGCGAGCGAGGTGCGCCGGCGCACCGAGGCGCTCGCCCGCGAGCTCGGCCGTGACGTCGTCGAGGCGGCCGGGGCCGTTGGGGGCGGGGGAGCGCCCGGGCTGGAGCTGCCCGGCTGCGCCGTCGAGCTGCCCGACTGGTGTGCCGAGCTGCTGCGTCGAGGCGAGCCCGGTGTGGTGGCTCGGGTCGAGCGTGGCCGCTGCCTCCTCGACCTGCGGTGCGTCCCGAGTGAGTCCGACGTGGACGTGCTCCGGGCGGTCCGTGCTGCCCTTGCTGCCGGTGGCACGAGGGGCTGAGGCGTGCACGTCCTCGCCACGGCCGGGCACGTCGACCACGGCAAGTCGGCGCTGGTGCGCGCGCTCACCGGCATCGAGCCCGACCGGTGGGAGGAGGAGCACCGGCGCGGCCTGACCATTGACCTGGGCTACGCCTGGACCACGCTGCCGTCCGGCGAGCAGGTCGCCTTCGTCGACGTGCCGGGCCACCAGCGGTTCATCGGCAACATGCTCGCCGGGCTCGGCCCGGCCCCCGCCGTCGTCTTCGTCGTCGCCGCCGACGAGGGGTGGCGGCAGCAGTCGGGCGAGCACCTGGCTGCGGTCGACGCCCTCGGCCTGCGCCACGGGCTGCTGGTGGTGACGCGCAGCGACCTCGCCGACCCTGCCGCGACGCTGGCCGACGCGCGTGAGCGGCTCGCGGCCTCCAGCCTGGGGCACTGTGAGGCGGTCGCCGTCTCCGCGCGCACCGGCGAGGGTATGCCGCAGCTGCGCGCAGCCCTCGACCGCCTCGTCGCCTCCCTGCCCGCTCCCGACCCGACCGCGCGGGTGCGGCTGTGGGTCGACCGTGCCTTCACCATCAAGGGCAGCGGCACCGTCGTCACGGGCACCCTGGGTGAGGGCACCATCCGGGTGGGCAACGAGCTCGAGGTCGACGGCCGGAATGTGCGGGTCCGCGGCCTGCAGTCCCTCGAGCGGCCGCGCGAGTCCGTCGCCCCGGTGGCGCGCGTGGCGGTGAACCTGCGCGGCGTCGGCACCGAAGAGGTCGCCCGCGGTTCGGTGCTCGTCGCGTCCGGCGCCTGGCCGACCACGGCGGTCGTCGACGTCAGGCTGGGCACCGACCCGCGTGACCTGCCGGCCAGGGCGATGCTCCACGTCGGCACGGCCGCCCACGAGGTGCGCGTGCGACCGCTGGCAGGGGATGCCGCCCGGCTGACGCTGCCGGTGGCACTGCCGCTGCGGGCCGGTGACCGCGCCATCCTGCGAGACCCCGGCGCCCAGCGGGTGGTGGCAGGGGTTCTGGTGGTCGACGCCGACCCGCCACCGCTGGCCCGGCGCGGAGCCGGCGCACGCCGGGGTGAGGAGCTGGCCGCGGCGACCGGAGAGCTCGATCTCGCCCGCGAGGTGGCCCGGCGAGGCGCGATGGCGGTGCCGGCGGCGGGGAGCCTGGGCCTGGCCGTGCCCGGAGACGGCGCCGAACTGCCGGAATCCGTTGTGCGAGAGGGTGACTGGCTCGTCGATCGGCGCACGTGGCAGGGCTGGGCGCGGGCCCTGCGGACGGCGGTGGAGGCACAGGTGCGGCGGGACCCCCTCGAGCCGACCCTGACCGTCGAGGCTGCCCGCGAGGTCGTGCAGGTCCCGGACCGCGCCCTGGTCGGACCCCTCGCGGTGGAGGCCGGCCTGCAGGTCGAGGCGGGGCGGGTGGGGATCCCCGGGGTGTCGGCCTCGCTGGGTGGGGCGGAGGAGGGGCTTCGGCGCATCGAGGAGCGGCTCTCCGCCGACCCGTTCGCGGCCCCGGAGCGTCCGGACCTCGAGGCGGCGGGCCTCGGGCCGCGGCAGGTCGCGGCGGCGGTGCGCGCCGGTCGGCTGCTGCGCCTGCCGGACGACGTGCTGCTGCTGCCCTCCGGGCCGGCACGGGCGATGCGGGTGCTGGCCGGGCTGCCCCAGCCCTTCACCCTCAGCGAGGCGCGCCAGGCGCTCGGCACGACGAGGCGGGTGGCCGTGCCGCTGCTCGAGCACCTCGACGGCCGTGGCTGGACGAGACGGGTCGACGCCTCCCACCGGGAGGTCGTGCGCTGACGCGCGACTGCGTCACTGATCCGCCGGACGGATCAGTGACGCAGTCGCCGGCAGAGATGGTTGCCGGCCCGCTGGTAGGTGGGGCCCGCCTAGAGGTCGCGCGCGCCGAGCCGGTAGCCCCGCGGCGTCCAGGAGGTCAGCAGGGCGTAGCGGTCCCCGCGGACGAGGGAGCGGCGGTACTCCAGCGGGGGCTCGTCCTCGACCTGGCCCACTCGCTCGATGGCGAAGCAGGGCGCCCCCTCGTCGACGCCGAGGAGCGCGCCGAGGCGTCCGGCCGCGACGGCGGTGATGCGCTCCCACCCGCCGGTCGGCCGGGTGCCGGCGACCCGGGCCAGCTCGTCGTACAGGCCGGCCCGGGTGAAGTCGACCTCGAGGAGCCCGCCGGCCACGGATGCGGGGAGCCACACCTCGTCGTGGGCGAGCGGCTCCCCGTCGGCGAGCCGGACCCGCTCGAGGTGGACGAGCTGCTCGTCGGCGGAGCGCTCGAGGCGCGCTGCGACCTCCGGGTCGGTGGTGAGCTCGAGGGTCAGCACCTCGCTGCGCTGCTCGAGGCCCTGGGCCTCGACCTGCCGGAAGAGCGAGTAGAGGCCGCCGAGCGGCTGCTCGATGGCCGTGGTGCGCACCCTCGGGCTGCGGCCGCGCCCGGACTCCACCAGTCCTGCCTCCCGGATCCGGCGCAGCGCCTCCCGGACGGTGTGGCGTGAGACGGAGTACTCCCGCTGCAGCTCGACCTCGCCGGGGAAGCCGAGCTCGAAGTCCCCGGCGGCCAGCCGGCGCAGGAGGTCCTGGTGCAGCTGGCGCCAGAGGGGGACGCCGCTCGCGCGGTCGAGCTGTGCAGTGTGCATCCTGCCCATCGTCCCTCCTCTGGCGCCTGTGGTCGTCAGCGGCCGGCGGGGAGCTCGGCCGGCTCCTCTGCCTCGACGCGCCGGCCGAGCCGCTGTCCGGCGAGGCCGAGACCGAGGACGAGGGCCGCAGCGCCGGCGGCGATACCGACCTTGCCGATGACGGGCAGCGGCTCCCAGAAGCTCTCGGGGAGCTCCTGGACGAGGATGAACGCCGCCATCGCGAGGACGAACCAGCCGAAGGCCTTGCGCAGCTGCTCGGGCTTGATCATGCTCGTCATCCGGCCGCCGATGAGGCTGCCCACCACCGCAGCGGCGGTGACCATGGCGGCCAGGCCCCAGTCGAGCTCGACCGAGGACAGGTAGCCGGCGAGCCCGGCGGCGGACTTCATGGCGATCACGAGCAGCGAGGTGCCCACGGCCACCGGCATGCTGAGGCCGCCGAGCAGGGTCAGGGCGGGCACGACGAGGAAGCCGCCGCCAGCGCCCACGATGCCGGTGACGAGGCCGACGACCACGCCCTCGAGGAGGACCTTGCCGACGGGCATGGTGTCTTGGACGCCGAGCTTCTCGCCGCCGCGGCGACCGCGCAGCATGGCGACGGCCGTGGCGATCATCATGAGTGCGAAGCCGCCGAGCAGGACGCCGCCGGGGATGAACTCGGCGAGCCGCCCGCCGGCATACGCGCCGGCCATGCCGGCCGCGCCGAAGAGCAGGCCCGTGCGCCACTGGACCCGGCCGGCGCGTGCGTGCGAGACGGCTGCGACGGCGCTGGTGACACCGACGACGAGCAGGGAGGTGGCGATGGCCTCCTTGGTCTCCATGCCGGCGATGTAGACGAGGATCGGGAGGGTGAGGATCGAGCCACCGCCGCCGAGGAGGCCGAGCGAGATGCCGACGAGGACGGCGAGGAGGACGACGAGGACGGTCATGGTGCTCTTCCGTGTCGGGGATACCCCAGGGGGTGTGTCGCTCCGACGGTAGCACAAAGGTCCGGACAATTGCCGAGCCCGACTCGGTGCAGGTCGCCAACGACACATTTCGCGCACATCGGACGAGGACATCTGTCGCAGTACCACCTAGACTCCGTCGAAGGCGCTGCCCGGGGGGCGCTCACAGCACGGGGAGCAGGTAGGCACGAAGGGGGCGGGTGCGCGATGACGGCGGCCACGAGCGCCTCTGCCTGGCCCGGCGACCGGCTTGCCCACGCGCTGCTGCCGTATGCCGGCGACGACGAGCTGCGCGACCGGCTCCTGCCCTTCGTGGAGGCCGGGCTCCAGGCGGGCCACCCGGTGCTCGTGGTCGCCGGGACCCGGACGAGGTCGGTGCTGCTGGACCACTTCGGTGCGGGCGTCAAGGACTTCGCGCTCTTCGTCAACGCCGACGACGTGTGGGTCGGCGGGTCGCAGACCATGGGGTGGTACCGCGACGTCCTGCGGCCCCTCCTCGAGGCCGGCCGGCCGTGCCGCGTGGTGGCCGAGCCCACCTGGATGGCCCACCCGTGGGGCGCGGTCTGGAGCCGCTACGACGCGGTGGTCAACGAGGTGTTCGCCGACCAGCCCTGCCAGATCCTGTGCCTGCACGACCGCCGCAGCGTCCCCCCGTCGCTGCTGGAGGAGGGGCTGTGCGTGCACCCGCTGGTGTGGGACGGCACGCAGGCCGTGGCCTCCCCGTCCTACGTCCCGACCGAGGAGTTCCTGCGCAAGGTCGAGCCGTCGTGGGGCCCGGCGCCCCAGCGCCGGGAGCGCCACACGGTCACGGCAGCCGCGCAGGCCCGCGCGTTGGTCTCGTCGGCCCTGTCCGGCTGGGCTCCAGAGGGGCTGCAGGACGACGTGCTACTGGCGGTCAACGAGCTGGTGTCCAACTCCGTGCGCGCCGCCGGTGCCGCCGAGATAAGCCACTGGCGCGACGGGGTGGCCATGGTGTGGGAGGTCAGCGACGACGGCCCCGGCATGCACCAGACGACCGCCGGCTACGTGCCACCGCCGGCCGAGGAGCTGGGCGGTCGCGGCCTCTGGATCGCCCGCACGCTGGCCGACGACGCCGTGGTGCGACCGCACGGCCCTGGCACGGCCATCCGGCTCTTCTTCTCCCACCGGTGAGTCCCCGGGGCCGGGCTCACCGCGCGGCGCGCAGGCCGCGGCCCTCCCGCCACAGCTTCGGGCGCCCCTCGGCCTCGGTGTAGACCAGCTCGCGTTCGAGGAAGGCTGCCAGCCGCTCGGCCGCCGACCGCACCAGGGCGCGCTGCTCGGCGGTGGTCGCCGGCGCCAGCCGGGTCTCGACGGCGACCGTGCCGTTGCCGACGGTGCCGTTGCCGACCGTGCGCTTCCACAGCCCGACGTCCGTGCCGTCGACGACCACCGGCGCCCAGAACGGGTCGACCCCGCCGGCGCTCGGGTGTCCGTCCAGGGCCGGGAAGCCGGTGGCCGGGTAGGTGAGCACCACCTCGTCGTAGACGGGCAGGAGGTATGCCGCGCGCCCGCCCGTGGTGCGGCGCGGCACCGCGGGGTCGAACCAGTGCGGGACGCCGTCGACGTCGACCTGCTCCAGGGTGTCGCCGGCCGCCGCGATGGCGGTGGTCGCGTCGGCGATGGTCAGCGTGGCCCACCGGGTGAAGTCCTTGACGGCGGCCGGGCCGTGGCCGGCGAAGAAGCGCTGGGCCAGCCGGGCCAGCGCCTCCTCGCGGTCCACCTCGGCCTGCGGGGGCACGACCTCGTCGACGAGCGCGTAGGTGTGGTGCACCCCGCGGATCGGGCCGGAGCAGACCAGTCCCCTCAGCTCGGCGAGCAGGAGCAGGTGCCCGAGCTGCTCGCCCTTGGCGGGCAGGCCGCCCCGGCGCTCGAACTCGGTCGTGACCTCCGGGCGGGTGGCGAAGTGGCGGCCGCTCAGGAGGTCGGTGAGCGCGTCGAGCGACCGCGCCACGTGGCGCGGGTCGTCGAGCCCCACCTGGGCGTGCCGGCCGGCCATGCTCCTGATGACCCGCTCCGAGGTCGCCGTCAGCACCCAGCGCAGGTCCTCGGGCAGCACGAAGTGCCAGGTCGGCCGCAGGAGGTGGGTGCGCAGGAAGGCGCCGCTGTCGTACTCCGCCCGCACCGCGGCATACGTCCCAGCCCTCGACCTCAGGGCGAGGGAGAAGAACGCGTGGTCGCGCTCCTGCGACTGCACGCAGGTGAGCAGCCGCACGACGTCGGCGGCCCGGGGCAGCGGCGCCGAGCTGAGGCGCTGGGTGGCCAGCCGCTGGCGGAGCGCCCTCGTGCGGTCCATGCCACCCATCATGTCGAAGGGCACCGACACCACGGGTGGCACGCGGAGCTGCTAACGGGCCAGGTAGCCGCCGTCGATGGGGTAGTAGGCGCCGGCAGCGAAGGACGAGCCGTCGCTGGCGAGCCAGGCCACCCTTTAGGGCGGTGTCCCTCACCGCGCCTGCTCAGGCCATGGAGGGAATGCTGTGGAGGCGAGGGGTGGTTGGACCCCAAGCGTCCCGGATGGACGACGACAGGGAGGTGAGCACGTGGGCGACTACGGACACGACCTGCTGTTCGGCAGCTTCATCACGCCGACCGCCGAGCAGCCGCAGCAGGCGGTGCTGCTCGCGCAGGCCAGCGAGCAGGCGGGGCTCGACCTCGCGACGTTCCAGGACCACCCCTACCAGCCGGCGTTCCTCGACACCTGGACCTTGATGTCGTATGCCGCGGCCCGCACCTCGCGAATCCGGCTGTCCGCCAACGTCATCAACCTTCCGCTGCGCCCGCCGGCGGTGCTCGCCCGCGCAGCCGCGAGCCTCGACCTGCTCAGTGGTGGCCGGGTCGACCTCGCCCTGGGTGCCGGTGCGTTCTGGGACGCCATCGAGGCCATGGGCGGAACGCGGCACACCCCGGGCGAGGCGGTGGAGGCGCTGGCGGAGGCGATCGAGGTCATCCGCGCAGTGTGGGACACGGGGACGCGTGGGGGAGTGCGGGTCGAGGGGCGCCACCACCGCGTGGTGGGCGCCAAGCGGGGCCCCGCGCCGGCCCACGACATCCCCATCTGGGTCGGGGCGCTCAAGCCTCGCATGCTCCGGCTGGTGGGCCGGCGCGCGGACGGCTGGCTGCCCAGCCTGTCGCGCCTCGACGGGGTGGAGGCGATCGGCACGGGCAACGCCGTGCTCGACGAGGCCGCCACCGCCGCGGGCCGCGACCCGGCGGCGGTGCGACGACTCCTCAACATCGGACCCCGAGAGGCGGACCCAGGCTTCCTGTCCGAGCTCGCCCTGGCCTACGGCGTCTCGGGGTTCATCCTGGCCGGCGACGACCCGCGGCTGGTGCGCCGGTTCGGCGAGGAGGTGGCGCCGGAGGTGCGCGAGCTGGTCGAGGCGGAGCGTCACGGCCTGCAGCCACCACCCACCGCCGACCCGGTGGCGTCGGGGTCGTGGGACGAGTCCGCGCGCCCGTCCGCGCCCGAGGTGCCGGGCACGGCATACACCGAGCGGGGCGACAGGTGAGCCGGCACCTGGTGGACGTGCTCGACGCGCGCGACATCGGTGACGCGCGGTCGGCCATCAACCGGATGTCGTTGCGGCAGAACGACTGGACGCTCGGCGGCTGCTGCCAGGCTGCTCTCGCACTTCGCCTACGAGGAGCGTGAGCTGCTCGGACCGCTGGCCCGGTACGGGATGTACGCAGGCCAGCTCCAGTCCTCAGCCAGAGGGGTTCCCGTAACCGTCGTCAGGCGTCCAGCGGCTCGGCCTCGAAGGTGCCCTTGACCGTGTCGGTCTCGTTGCCGTCGGAGTCGTAGACGGTGACCTCGAACCGGCCCGAGACCTTGTCGTCCTTCAGCTTGCCCCAGACCTCGAGCTTGGCCGAGGTGTCCTCAGCGGCATAGCCGATCCACGAGGTGGCCTTGAACTTGTCGTCTCCCTTGTCCTCCCAAGAGCCGGTGCCGACGCCGCCCGCTGGGCGGATGTCGTTGGTGATGAAAACGCCTCCGTCGATGATGCTGGCGACGCTGATGCCCTTGTCGCCGTTCTCGTCCTCGTAGTGGACCAGCCAGCTGCCGACCAGGCCGTTGCTGCTGCTGTTGGCCGACGCGGCGCTGACGCCCGCCCCGGTGACGAGAAGGCCACCGGCGGCGACGCCTGCCGCGGCGCGTACGGCCTGCCGCCGGTTGATGGTGATCTCACTCATGCGAATCTCCTTGCGCGTTCAGGTGGTTGGATCGACTGTGTGGTGCTCGACGCTCAGGCGTCGAGGGGTTCGCCGGTGAAGGTGCCCTTGCCCGAGGCGACCTCCTCGCCGTCGGAGTCGTAGGCCGTGAACTCGAAGTGGCCGGAGATCTCGTCGTCCTTCAGCTTGCCCCAGACCTCCACCTTGACCGAGGTGTCGTCGGCGGGGTTTCCGGCCCAGAAGGTGCCCTTGAACTTGTCGTCGCCCTTGTCCTCCCAGGACCCGGTGCCGACGCCGCCGGCCGGACGGATGTCGTTGCTGATCATGACGCCGCCGTCGATGAAGCTCGCGACGACGAGGCCCTCGTCGCCGTTCTCGTCCTTGACGGTGACGAGCCAGCTGCCGACCAGGCCGTTGCTGCTGCCGGTGGCCGATGCGGACCCGACGCCGGCCCCGGTGACGAGCAGCCCTCCGGCGGCCATTCCTGCTGCTGCTCGTACGGCCTGGCGCCGGTTGATCGTGAGTTCGCCCATGAGAACCTCCTGCTTCAGGTCTGGTTCCCCTGCTCCTTCCGCATGTTTCGCCCGCTGCGTGCGGGCGCACACCCCCATCCGTCCTATGCCCTCCGGGAGGGCCCATACGTCGGGTTGACGGTCCACCAGAGTCGCTGCCTGAAGGGCAAACTTGCCCAATGGGCAATCAGTGGCGCATGCTGGCCGGGTGACCGACCGCGTGAC
Source organism: Knoellia sp. 3-2P3 (assembly GCF_029223115.1). Taxonomy (NCBI): domain Bacteria; kingdom Bacillati; phylum Actinomycetota; class Actinomycetes; order Micrococcales; family Intrasporangiaceae; genus Knoellia; species Knoellia sp. 3-2P3. The sequence continues at coordinate 894,778 of NZ_JARGZE010000002.1, read as the reverse complement.
CGAGCCCAGCCTTCGCGACGCCAAGCGGGCCGCCACCGCACGGGCCCTCTCCGAGGCAGCCTTCGCGCTGGCGACCGAGCGCGGCGTCGACGGGTTCACCATCGACGACGTCGCCGCCCGGGCGGGTTACTCCCGCCGCACCTTCGCCAACCACTACTCCTGCAAGGAGGAAGCCGTCGCGGCGGTCGTCCTCGAGGCGGTGCGTGAGGGCGTCGGGCGCATGCCCGAGGTGCCCGACGACGCGCCGCTGCTCGACTGGCTGTCGGGGGTTGCTCGGCAGCAGCTCTCCGGTCCGATGCTCGAGACGATCCGCAGCGTCCAGGCGCTGGCCGAGGCCCACCCGAGCCTCGACCCGTGGTTCCTCGAGGTCCAGCGCACCATCCGCCAGGTCGCCCTCGACGTGGTGTCGCAGCGGGCGGGCGAGCGCTACGACGCGCTGTACGTGCACCTGCTCGTCGGCGCCCTCTACGGAGCGCTGTCGGCGGTGCTCGACGGTCCGTTCACCCTCCGCCTGCCGGGGGAGCGCAAGCAGGCGGGGTCGCTCGACGTCGACGCGTTCCTCGCCACCACCTTCGCGCACCTGCGCGACGGCTTCTGAGACCTCACCCCCACACCTCCACCCCCACAGCTCCACCCCCACGAGAAGAGCGGCGCACCAACGATGTCCACGTTCCTCCACCGGCTCGGCCGGCTCGGCTTCAGCAAGCCCTGGGCCTTCATCGGCGCCTGGGCCGTCATCCTCGGCGTCGTCTTCGGCACCCTTGCGGTGAACGGCGGCAAGATCTCCGACAGCGTCACCATCGAGGGCACGCCGTCCCAGCGGGTGCTCGACACCCTCGCCGAGCGGCTCCCCGCCGCGTCGGGGTCGCAGGGCAGCATTGTCTTCACGGTGCCCGAGGGGGAGCGGCTCGACACCCCGGAGCGCCAGACGGCGCTGGCCCGGGCGGCCGGTGCGGTCCACGGCGACGACCTCGTGGTCAACCCGGCGCAGCAGGCTGAGGAGGCCGCAAAGCAGGCGGTCCAGGCCGGCCCCGAGGCACAGGCCGCGCTGAAGGCGCAGCAGGAGGCGGCGCAGCAGGCCGCCCGTCAGGCTGCCGAGCAGGCGGCCGCCGGTGGTGACCAGCCGCGGCCGCTGGTCGTGGGCGGGCAGCCCGTGCCCGGCATACTCGTCTCTGCCCAGGGTGACGTCGCGCTGTTCTCGTTCCAGCTGAAGGAGCAGGTGCAGGACCTGCCCGAGGACGCCACCGCGGGGGTCGTCGAGGCGGCCGACTCCGCCGTCGAGCGGGCCGGCATCACCGCCACCCCGAGCGAGTCGCTGCAGAAGATGGAGCCGCCGGTCGGGGCCACCGAGGGCTTCGGCCTGATCATCGCCGCCCTCGTGCTGGTGCTGACGCTCGGGTCGCTGCGAGCCGCAGGGCTGCCGCTCCTCACCGCGCTGGTTGGTGTCGCCGCAGGCGTCGGGGGTGCGTTCGCGCTCTCGCACAGCTTCACGATGTCGGCCACCACGCCGGCGCTCGCGCTCATGGTCGGCCTGGCCGTGGGCATCGACTACGCGCTGTTCATCGTCAACCGGCAGCGACGGCTCATCCTCTTCCAGGGCCTCGACGCCAAGGAGGCGGCGGCCCGTGCGGTCGGCACCGCCGGCAGCGCCGTCTTCTTCGCCGGCCTGACGGTGGTCATCGCGCTCGCGTCACTCAGCATCATCGGCATCTCGATGCTCACGACGATGGCGTTCGTCGCGGCGGCCACGGTGCTCTTCGCGGTGCTCATCGCCCTGACCCTGCTGCCGGCGCTGCTCGGCCTGGTGGGGGAGAAGATCGCCTCGGCGAAGGCCCGTGCCAAGCGCGCCGAGATGATCGCCAACGAGGACCACGGCCTCGCCAACCGCGTCGTCAGGGGCATCGTGCGCCGCCCGATCGTGGTCATGCTGGCGGCCGTCGCGGTCATGGGCGTCGCCGCCGTCCCGATGGCGTCGATGACGCTCGGTATGCCGTCGGGGGCCTCCGCCAACCTCGACACCACCGCGCGCCAGAGCTACGACGCGATCACCCGCGGCTTCGGTGAGGGCTACAACGCGCCGCTGCTGGTGACGGCCGAGCCGACCACGCCGGGTGCCGCGATGAAACCGCAGGACCTCGCCGCCATGGCGGGGGCGATCGGCACCGTCGACGACGTCAAGACCGTGACGCCGATGGGCATGCTGCCGGCCGGCGACCTCGCGATCTTCAGCGTCATCCCCGAGAGCGGGCCCGACGACGAGGCGACCGTCGACCTGGTGCAGGGCCTGCGCGCCTCCGACTCGGCCGTGGCGCAGGAGTTCGGCGTCGACCTCGGCGTCACCGGCCTCACCGCGATCAACATCGACATCTCGAAGAAGCTCGGCGACGTGCTGCCGGTCTACCTCGCGATCATCGTGGGCCTGTCGCTCATCATCCTCACGCTGGTGTTCCGCTCGCTGGTCATCCCGGTCGTGGCCACGCTCGGCTTCCTGCTGAGCATCGTGGCCACCTTCGGGCTGACGACCGCGGTGTTCCAATGGGGTTGGGCCGGAAGCGTTTTCGGCATCGACAGCCCGGGGCCGGTGATCAGCATGCTGCCGATCATGGTGACGGGCATCCTCTACGGCCTGGCCATGGACTACCAGGTGTTCCTGGTGACCTCGATGCGCGAGGCGCACGTCCACGGCTGCAAGGGCGTCGACGCCGTCGTGCATGGCTTCGACCAGGCCAGCCGGGTGGTCGTCGCCGCGGCGATCATCATGACCGCGGTGTTCGCCGGCTTCATCTTCAGCCACGACGCGATGATCAAGCAGTTCGGCCTCGCGCTCGCGGCGGGCATCGTCATCGACGCGTTCCTCGTGCGGATGCTCGTCATCCCGGCCTCGATGGCGCTGCTGGGGGAGCGGGCCTGGTGGATGCCGCGCTGGATGGAGCGGGTGCTGCCCGACCTCGACGTCGAGGGCGACAGGCTCATCGCGCGCCTCGAGCAGGACGCATCGGCGCAGGAGCCGGTCGCGACCCACTGACCTGCTCTTCTCGCGGTCGACACGCTGGAAAACTGCCCTTGGAGCTCTCTCCGGGGGCCGTTTCCCAGCGTGTCGTCGCATTGCTCGGCTGGTGCGGCGGTCAGGTGAGGTCGCGGCGCATGGTGAGCCGCGGCATACCGCTCGCCACCGCGTCGGTGGTGCCGACCACGCGGAACCCGGCCTTCTCGAACATCGCCTTCGTGCCCACGAACGCCATGGTCAGGTCCATCCGGCCCTGCGGGTCGACGGGGTGGGCCTCGACGGCGGGTGCGCCGTGGGCCGCGGCATACGCCACCGCACCCTCGATGAGCGGACGGGTGACGCCCTTCTTGCGGAAGCCCGACCGCACCACGACGCAGACGATGCTCCAGACGGGCAGGTCGTCGGTGGGCGGCATGAGCTTCGACCTGTTGAGTCGGGTGATCTCGGAGCGGGGGCCGATGTTGCACCAGCCGACCGGCTCGCCCTCGAGGTAGGTGACCACGCCGGGCGGGTGCTCGCGCTCGCAGAGCCGGCGCATGGCCTGCTCGCGGGCGTCGGCGCCGGTGCCGCCCAGCTCGGCGATCTCCTTGGCCGCCAGCCGGTGCGAGAGGCACCAGCAGTGGTTGGCCCGGCGGTTGGCGTTGATGACGTCGGCGAAGTCCTCGAACCGGTCGGGCGTCACCGGGTGCGTCTGCCAGGTCGGCGTCGCTGCGGAGGATGTCATGGCACCAGCGAACCACCACGCGCCGACACCGTCAGCGCCCGACGCGCGCGGGCTCTGGATGCGTACCATGACCTCGAGGGGCCAGCTCCGCTGATGCGGGAGGACACAGTGGTCTCGATATCGCAGGCGACGGCGCCGGCACGGACCCGGCCAGCGACGAGCGTGGCTCCCTTCGTCGTGGTCGGGGGTCTGGCCGGCCTGGTGTGGGCGGCAGGGTTCCGCTCGTGGATGGTCCAGCTCGTCGGGGACGACTCGACCTTCAGCTGGATGACGTTCACCCTCCTCCTGCTTCCGGGGACGGCCGTGGGGGCACTCCTCGGCTGGGCTGCCCACGGACGCCCCGGCCGCACGACGACGGCCCGCTGGCTGGCGCTCTCACCGCTGCTGCTGTCGGCGGCCCTGCTCGACCCCAGGATCTTCGAGCAGCTCATCACCAGCGGCATCGGCGGCGGGTCGCTGATGGTGGTCGCGACCGCGCTCGCCGGCGGGTTCGTGCTCGGCCGCCGTCGCTGGTCGGTGCTGCGCGTCGTGGCTGGGGTCGTCGCCGTTCTCGGGCTGGTTCTTCTCACCCTCATCGGCACCATGGACGCGCCGATGAGCACGGCCCGAGGGGCGTGGGTGGCCCTCTTCGGCCTGACGCACGTCCTGGTGCTGTGCGTCGCTGCCACGCTGCCCTACCCGGCGCGCGAGCCCTCCTCCGCCCACCCGCGGTCGGTGGTGCTGAGCCATGTCGCGGTCGGTGCGCTCGTCGGCCTCGCCTGGGCCTGTGCCCTCCGGGGCTTCATGGCCGAGGTGGCGGGGGACGAGTCGGGAGTCGACTGGGTCGGCACCTTCGGGTTCGTGCTGCTGCCGGGGCTGGTGGCCGGCGGGCTGCTCGGGTGGGCCGCGCACCTGCGCCGCACGGGTGACCCTCGATTCCGCCGCCGGCTGGCCCTCTCGCCCTTCCTCTTCGCGGCGGTGCTGCTCTCCGACCTGTCGGACCCGCTCGCCATCCTCGAGGACGGCGTGGGCGCCGGGGCGTTCGCCGTGCCCCTCATCGGCCTGCTCGGTGGGTATGCCGTGTGCGGCCGTGGGCGGGCGGTGCCGCGAGCGCTCGCGGGTCTGGTCACCCTTGGCGCCATGTCGGTGTGGGTCTTCACGGCCACGGCCGTCGGCGGGCCGGGCTTCGCCCTCGACACCCCGCACGGCCTGTGGGCGAGCGTGCTCTACCTCGGCCTGCTCGCCGTGCTGTGCCTCGGCGTCGCGGTGCCGCTGCACGCCGCGGTGGGGGAGGCGGCGCAGGTGGAGCGACCGGCCCGCCGGAGGCACCCGGCCCTGGCCCCGGGCTGAGGACGGGCCGACGACACGCTGGGCGACGACACGCTGGGAAACGGCCGTTCGAGGGGCGCTGAGGGGCCGTTTCCCAGCGTGTCGACGCGGTGAAGGTGAGGGAGCACGGCGGCGAGGTATGCCGCGGGGGCGAGCACGCGGCATACCCACCCCTGTGCCACCCCAATGCCCCCACATGTTGGGGTGGGGGCGGGCGCCCGCACCCCAGATGTGGGGTCGCCGGCGACGTCACACGGGCCCCATCCGTCACGGCGCGGCGCGCCTCCCACGCCTCTGACCTGCGGCGATACATCGTTCGGCTGATGTTTGAGCGAGCCGCTTGCATCGGGGGTCGGGGTGGGACAAGATATCCCTACATCTAGTGGTTACACCGTTGTCATTCGTCCACATGTAGTTCACAGGCGCAGGCCGGTTACCCACAGATTGTCCCCAGACGGTCCACATGGTCGTCCCCAGGAAGCACGTCAAGAAGCGCAGCGGAAGGAGCCCCACATGCACTGCCCCTTCTGCCGCCACACGGACTCCCGGGTGATGGACTCGCGCACCACCGACGACGGCAGCTCGATCCGCCGTCGCCGCCAGTGCCCGGAGTGCGGCCGCCGCTTCACCACGATCGAGAGCGCGAGCCTCACCGTGGTCAAGCGCTCGGGTGCGTCCGAGCCGTTCAGCCGCTCCAAGGTCCTCGCCGGGGTCCGCAAGGCCTGCCAGGGCCGGCCGGTCACCGAGGACGACCTCGCCCTCCTGGCCCAGCGGGTCGAGGAGTGCATCCGCCAGCAGGGGCACGCCGAGATCGACGCCCACGAGGTGGGCCTGGCGATCCTCGGCCCGCTCCGCGAGCTCGACGAGGTGGCGTACCTGCGCTTCGCCTCCGTCTACCAGGCCTTCGACTCCCTCGAGGACTTCGAGGCCGCCATCACGCTGCTGCGTGCCGAGCGCGACGCCACCGGCGTCGAGCCCGGCGACGCGCCTGCCGCAGGCAAGCAGCCCTAGAGCTCCGGTATGCCGCCCGGCCCAGAGCAAGCGGCATACCGGGACCAACGCACGGACCAGTTCCAACAGCACGGCACCACCAGCAGGACCGCACGGGGGAGGACCACGGACAGCGTCGACTGTCAGTGGTCGGACCGATGATTGACGAAGAGCACACACCACCACGAGGGGTCAGGGAGGCCTACCAAATGACAGAAACCGCCGGAGCACGTGCAGGTGCCCGCAAGAACGGTCGTGGCAAGGGCATTGCCATCGAGCGGATCTACACGACCCCTGGTGTGCACCCCTATGACGAGGTGACCTGGGAGAAGCGCGACGTCGTCCAGCAGAACTGGAAGACCGGCGCGACGATCTTCGAGCAGCGCGGCGTCGAGTTCCCCGACTTCTGGTCGATCAACGCCTCCACCATCGTCACCACCAAGTACTTCCGTGGCGCGCTCGGCACCGAGAAGCGCGAGCAGAGCCTCAAGCAGCTCATCGACCGCGTCGTGCTGACCTACGTCAAGGCCGGCAAGGACCACGGCTACTTCGCCACGCCCGAGGACGCCGAGATCTTCGAGCACGAGCTGACCTACGCCCTGCTGCACCAGGTGTTCAGCTTCAACAGCCCGGTCTGGTTCAACGTCGGCACCTCGAGCCCGCAGCAGGTCTCCGCCTGCTTCATCCTCGCGGTCGACGACTCGATGGACTCGATCCTCAACTGGTACAAGGAGGAGGGGAAGATCTTCCAGGGCGGCTCCGGTGCCGGCCTGAACCTCTCCCGCATCCGCTCCTCCAAGGAGCTGCTGTCCTCCGGCGGCACGGCTAGCGGCCCGGTCTCCTTCATGCGCGGTGCCGACGCCTCCGCGGGCACCATCAAGTCCGGTGGCGCCACCCGCCGCGCGGCGAAGATGGTCGTCCTCGACGTCGACCACCCCGACATCGAGGAGTTCGTCGAGACCAAGGCGCGCGAGGAGGACAAGATCCGCGCGCTGCGTGACGCCGGCTTCGACATGGACCTCGGTGGCAAGGACATCACCTCGGTCCAGTACCAGAACGCCAACAACTCGGTGCGCGTCTCCGACGAGTTCATGCGCGCGGTCGAGGAGGGCACCGACTTCGGCCTGCGCTCCCGCACCACCGGTGAGGTCATCGAGGAGGTCGACGCCCGCAAGCTCTTCCGCGACATCGCGAAGGCCGCGTGGGAGTGCGCCGACCCGGGCCTGCAGTACGACGACACCATCAACGACTGGCACACCAACCCCGAGACCGGACGCATCACCGCGTCGAACCCCTGCTCGGAGTACATGTCGCTCGACAACTCCTCGTGCAACCTGGCGTCACTGAACCTGCTGAAGTTCCTCAAGGACGACGACACCTTCGACGTGGCGACGTTCCAGAAGGTCGCCGAGCTCGTCATCACGGCGATGGACATCTCCATCTGCTTCGCCGACTTCCCGACCGAGGGCATCGGCGAGACCACCCGTGACTACCGCCAGCTCGGCATCGGCTACGCCAACCTCGGCGCGCTGCTCATGGCCACCGGCCACGGCTACGACTCCGAGGGCGGCCGCAGCCTCGCCGCCGCGATCACCTCGCTGCTCACCGGCGCCGCCTACAAGCGCTCCGCCGAGCTCGCCGGCGTCGTCGGCCCGTATGCCGGTTACGCCCGGAACGCGGACGCGCACAAGCGCGTGATGCGCAAGCACCAGGCCGCCAACGATGCGATCCGCACCCTCGACGCGATGGACTCCGACATCCACCGCGCCGCCACCAAGGCGTGGGACGCCGTGGTGAAGGTGGGGGAGAAGAACGGCTACCGCAACGCCCAGGCGTCGGTGCTCGCCCCGACCGGCACCATCGGCTTCATGATGGACTGCGACACCACCGGCATCGAGCCCGACTTCTCGCTGGTGAAGTTCAAGAAGCTCGTCGGTGGCGGCTCGATGCAGATCGTCAACCTGACCATCCCGCGCGCGCTGAAGAAGCTCGGGTACCAGGAGGAGTCGATCGAGGCGATCGTCGAGTACATCGCCGACAAGGGCCACGTCATCGACGCCCCGGGCCTGAAGCCGGAGCACTACGAGGTGTTCGACACCGCGATGGGTGCGCGCGCCATCTCCCCGATGGGTCACGTGCGCATGATGGCCGCGGTGCAGCCGTTCCTGTCCGGCGCGATCAGCAAGACCGTGAACCTGCCGGAGGACGCCACGATCGAGCAGATCGAGGACGTCCACATGCAGGGCTGGAAGCTCGGCCTGAAGGCGATCGCGGTCTACCGCGACAACTGCAAGGTCGGCCAGCCGCTGTCCGACGGTGGCTCCGCCGCCAAGGACAAGGCTGCCGCGGCCTCGGCCGAGGTTGCTCCCGCCGTGGAGAAGGTCGTCGAGTACCGCCCGGTGCGCAAGCGCCTGCCGAAGCGCCGGACCTCGCAGACCACCTCGTTCGCGGTCGGCGGCGCCGAGGGCTACCTCACCGCCGGCACCTACGAGAACGGCGAGCTCGGCGAGATCTTCCTCAAGTTCGGCAAGCAGGGCTCGACCCTGGCCGGCGTGATGGACGCCTTCTCGATCGCCGTCTCGATCGGCCTGCAGTACGGCGTGCCGCTGGAGACCTTCGTCGAGAAGTTCACCAACCTGCGCTTCGAGCCGGCCGGCCTCACGGACGACCCGGACGTGCGCATGGCGCAGTCGATCATGGACTACGTCTTCCGCCGCCTGGCGCTGGACCACATGGACTTCGAGACCCGCTCGTTCATGGGGATCCACACCGCCGACGAGCGCGCCCGCCAGCTCGAGACCGGTTCGTACGCGCCGACCTCCGAGGAGTCGGACGAGGAGATCGAGGACGAGCTCGAGAGCCTGCAGCAGTCGGCTCCGGTCGCCAAGGCCGCCAAGCCGGCCGAGGCCAAGGACGACAAGTCGTCTGAGGTGAAGTTCGGCGCCGGTGCCGCGTCTGCTCGTGAGGTGTCTGGTGTGGCGAGCTCGGCCGAGCTGCTGGAGAAGTTCCAGGGCAAGGCTGCTGACGCGCCGATCTGCATGACCTGCGGCACGAAGATGCGCCCGGCTGGGTCCTGCTACGTCTGCGAGGGCTGCGGAAGCACCAGCGGCTGCAGCTGATCATCCGGCACGGTGAAGGGGAGGGCACGCTTCAGGCCCTCCCCTTCGCCGTGGACGAGTCTCAGGTCCTGTGGATTGTGGGGCAGCCCGTGTAGCGCAGTTGGCTAACCTGGCACCAGCCAACTCGGAGAAGAAGGTTGATGGACGATGCCGATCCCGGTGATTGACGTGTTCGCGGGGCCAGGAGGCCTGAACGAGGGGTTCTCTCATGTGCTTGACGGTGAAGGCAATCAGGTCTTCAAGACGGTCACGTCGATAGAGATGGATCCCAAGGCCTGCGACACGCTTAAATTGCGGGCTGCTGTCCGGACGCTGCGTGGGGGATCTCCAGAGTTGCCAAGTGCCTACGCGGCCCTGCTGCGCAACTTGGGTCCCAATGGGCACGTCACGGACTTTGAGGAGGCCTCTAGCTACTTCTCCCGCCCCGAAGAGCGTGCCGCGCTGGCCGACGTCGAGAGGGAGGTCCGGGACTTCACGCTTGGAAAGAACGCGCGGAAGGGGGCGGAGGAGATCATCGCGGCCGCCTTACCGGCGGCCGCGCGGAGTGGTGACGAGCCTTGGGTGCTCATCGGTGGGCCGCCGTGTCAGGCGTATTCACTCGCTGGTCGTTCTCGCCGCAGGAACGATGCGACCTTCGCGGATGATCACAAGCACGTGCTCTACCAGGAGTACCTGCACATCATTCGCGAGTTCAGACCCACGGTCTTTGTCATGGAGAACGTGAAGGGCATGCTGTCCTCATCGCATGCGGGCTCTCTGATCTTCGATCAGATCATGCGGGACCTGCAGACTCCTCTTCGCGGCCTCGAGTACGAAGTCCGCTCGCTGGTCGTGCCACGAGCTTTTCCCGACGCCAAGCCATCCGACTTTGTCATTCGTGCTGAACACTACGGTGTGCCTCAGAAGAGGCACAGGGTCATACTGCTGGGAGTCCTGCGTTCCGCCGGCCTTCCCCCCGCCGGAACCTTGACAGCCAGCATTCACCCAGTGACGGTATGGGATGCCATTGGTGGCCTCCCCAAAGTCACATCGTCCCTCAGCGCCAGGTCCCTCGGGCCGAACGAGCAGCGATGGACCGATGCACGTGACCGTGGACATTCCGCCGTCGAGCCACGTGAGGACGCCGAGAAGGCCTTGGCGTCGGTGGACGAACTCTTGAACCATGGCGAAGCGTCACCAGCGGCCGAGCGTCTGCAGCAGTGGCTGCTGGACAGCAAGGGTGCTGTGACGCTTCACGATCCCCGTAGCCACATGATGCTGGACATCGAGCGCTACGCATTCCTGTCGCTCAGCGCACTGATGGGCAGAGGTTCTCTCAAGGTGGGCGACCTTCGCGGAAAGCTCAAGCCGGCGCACCGAAACGTCGACCTGCCCAATACGCCCTTCACTGACCGTTTCCGAGTGCAGCTGCCGGATGACTCCAGCACGACTGTCGTCTCCCACATCGCGAAGGACGGCCACTACTACATCCACCCCGATCCGATGCAGGCTCGCAGCCTCACCGTTCGCGAAGCTGCGAGGCTGCAGACCTTCCCGGACAGTTACCTGTTCATCGGCGGACGGACTCAGCAGTATCACCAGGTTGGAAACGCGGTGCCACCACTACTGGCTGCGCAGATCGGGGAAGTGGTTGCCGACCTCCTGGAGCCATGACTGGCCGCGCTCATGATCAACCGGTCAGAAGCGCCGCAACCTCGTCCTCCGAAACAGTTTCCAAGCTGAGCGCTGATCCGCGAAGAAGTAGTCGTCGCAATGCGATCCGGCGCTCGTCCTCACTGAGATCCGGCAGCGTCCGTGCGCAAGCCCGAGCTACAGCGGGGATGAGCCCGATCTCACGCTCGAACACTCCCACGAACAAGTCTTGACGACCCAGCATGCGCTGGGTCAACTCGTAGTTGGACGATGCATCGTCAAGAGTTTCCACGCACCAGAACAGGCGCGAAAGGGCGTTGCGAGCGACCCCAACGAGATTCGGTCGGCCCAGAAAGCGCTCGGCAGTGCCGCTGCTCAACTCGCTGTGTGTTGTCACAACCAGTCCATGCGCCCACCGGCGTTGCGTGTACTCCCGGAATTCCACAACCGTCAACCACTGCCAGAACTGCATGTCCAGCAGGACTCTGCGGGGCAGGTGACCCAGAGCTTGGTGGACGACGGGTGCAAGGATCGAGTCCGTGGCGCTGGAGAGTGGACTGTCCAGCTCCTCGGTCAGAGCCTCGATCGCAGCACGGACCCTGTCGAGGTCTGCCGTCGCCTCCAAGGGGACGCTTGTCGGTGTTCTCTCGCCGGCCAAGGCCTGACAAAGGCCGTGGCGGCTGAGAGCGGGCGACAGCCGCTGCAGCTGATTCATTCCGTGTTCCCCAATCCGAACAAGTGAGCGTCCTTCACCAGACCGTTGAAGGGCTTCAATGCATCGATGCGAGCTTGGATCACGTCAGTCATCCGCTCGAGGGCGAGAAGCCCGTCGTTTTCCGTGATCTGCTCCATCAATCTCCTGGTGGCCGTCGTCGTGCTCTGCTCCCCGGGATGGAAGTACAGTGCCCAGTCGGTCAGCACCTGCCGCTCCCAATCCGCCAGGCCCGCCAAGCGCTCTTCGGGATCGTCTGCGATCACCGCAGCCGCCTCCAGGAAGCAGTGCGCCAAGATTCCAGACCACACCTGATGCACGATCTGGGCGAACACCGCATCCCGGATGCGCGCCTTCGCACCATGGGTGCCTCTGGAGGTGAGGACCGAGTGGGCATGCGGAATCGCAGTGTTCAAGAAGATCGCAGGTGCTTCCTCCATGCGGACGGCGAAGAGGTGGTCATCCGGCAGGCGATCCTGCTCCCGGAAGTCCACCCATTGGATGTCGATGGCGTTGCCGGACTCCACAGGCGGCTCGTCAAACCAGAGTGTCGCCAGGGACGCCTCGGCAACGACTGCCCCCGCTCGGTGCGCCAGCCCGGCAGTCGCCTGCCCCACGGACTCGGCGGCTCGAACAATCAGGGCGCTCAGTTCAACCTTGCCCCTGTAGGCAGAGGAATCCATCGAGAGCGTCGTTGTGACTGATTGGGCCGGCGCCGTGAGGAGCACCGACCGGGTCCGGGAGGAGACGCTGCGAGTGACGACGACGAATTGAAGCTCGTCAGCAGCCTCGGTGCCCTCGGGGATGGTCGGCAGCAGACCCGCCTCGTCAATCTTGGCTTCAAGGGTGAAACGAGCTGTCCCGCTGAACTCCGTGTACAGATCCAAGCTCTCGTCAGACCGCTCGACGATCGACGTGTCCTCTGTGCGCAACGAAACTTGGAGGGCATCGTCGGCCGTGCGGTAGGGGAGTGCCCTCAAGGTGCTCATGTCAGGCTGTCCTCTCGTGCGGTCTCGCATCGACCCTGAACCGACTCTCGCTCACCAGCGCGTGATCTGACGCATCGGGACGGGCCGTGATCTCGAAGTGGAGCTCGTCGGTTTCGGCTGGGACGACGTAACGAATGAGTTCTCCGTCCTTGACCGACTGTGGAGCGACACCGGCGCCGGAGTGAAACACCGATCGGACTGGGAGGCTGGCCTTGAACGAGCCCACCCCCTCCAAGCTGGCATCCACATCGACTGCCCAAGGCATTGCGCCCTTGGTCCGATTGACCTTTCCTTCTACTGACCATTGCTCGCCGTCGAAGCGCGCCTTGCTGAATCGGACCTCGAACTTGTGCTTAGCGCCTGTGGAGCCTGATGTCCCACCCACGCGGAACAACTTGGCGAGCAGAGGGGGGCCGGCTTCCCCTGTGGGAGGCGCCGCGTCACACATCTGCACGATGGTGGAGTCAATCTTGGCGAACAGCTCCTGCAGCCGGGCCCCGGCTCCAGGGCGGTACCTGGAAGCCAGCTTGTTGGTGCTGTGAACCCACTGGTCGTGTGCCGGCGGTTCCGCCGCACGAAGGAACTCCTCGATCGCAGCGTCTTCGTCGGTGGTCCCGTGCGCGGTACCGGCGAGCAGGACTGCACGGAAGCCGCCGTTGAGCAGTGCCGTCTGCCGCGGGCGTCGGTACTGCACAACCATCCCGGCGCCCCTCGTCAAGGCGACAGTGTTGGTTCTCTCGTCCTTGAGGGACGAGTCCTCATCGGAGGTGCGGAACAACCGCAGGCTCACGTGGCCCTCGACCTCGGCTGGCTGCTCGTTGCGGAGGCCCGGCACACGTACCGCGATCTCTCGTTGAGCGACCTCACCCTCTTTGGCGGCCACCTCACCGCCCGCGGTTGCGCTCGCCGCAATGACGAATGGGTCTGCATCGTCGGCGAAGGCCTGCTCATCAAAGGTGGGCACACCGTCCACGACACTCCTGGCCCTTACGGTGAGGGAGCGGTCCAGCAGCCGCGGCCAGAACCACTTGGACGCGGCAATCAGAACCTCCTGCGCGATCTCCGCGCTGGGTCTTGCACGCTCTGCCCCGGGCTCGGAGAAGCCCAGAATGAGGGCAGTCGTTCCCGTTCGCACAGGCTCCTCACGGCCAAGCACCAGTCTGTCGGACAGGTCGCCGACCAGGTTGCCTCGGACCGAGACCGCACGGCGCCCGGAGTGGCTGGCCTGTGGCTGACCGAACCAACCACTACCCGCCCACTGCTGACCTTCGGCGTCGTGGAAGGGCAGCTCGGCCCGGCCGAACACACGTCCGTCCCGGAGCCCGTCTTCGTCGAAGGCCGATCCAAACAGCACGGTCGACAACGAGGAGAACCTCCACAGAACGGCCTTTCCCAGTCCGTACGAACCTCCGCCGGCGGCCTTCTTGGGCGTGGTGACGAGCACGTGCTTGCACAGCGCAGTGAAGTTGCCCTCCGTGCCCTCTTCGGGGCCAGTGAGGCCGTACGTCCCCGTGTCTTCGATGGTCATCATCGTCAGATGACCAGCCTCGATGCGATCAATGGCGTCGCGCACGCGTCCATTGATCAGAGACTGGCTGCTTGCAACCCCTTCGAGGTGCTCACGCAGACGCGGCCAGTCGAGGGCGGTCAGGAAGTCATCGCGCGCCGATGCGGACAGCTCGTGGAGCGTGAAGGTGACCTCGACGGGGTCCTCGCCCTTCTGCTGGTCCGTGGCGTTCTGCACGACCTCCCGAACCAACGAGTCCAGATCCGGGTTGAAGACGTAGGAGGCCGGGTCTCCGCCGCTCAAAGCGCCAGAGGGCGGTGTGGGGTCGAAGACCCACTCAGGTTGTGGTGTGCCAGTCATGTGACTCCTCGCGGGCACCCGTGTGACGACATGTCTCGGGGGTGGTTGTTCGCGCCACGTTAGTGAACGCTTGGCCAATGTGTCCTGATATCTGCATGTTTTGTCTTCGGGGTGGCTAGAGTGCCCGAGCTTGGGTCTTGGTGGACTGCCGTCCACCCGCTTGTGGCTCGGCCCGACGATTGGAGAAGCCGATGAGGGTCCCTCCGCGTCCGCAGCTCGACGACGTCCTCCTGAGCAACAATCCGAAGCCCACGTCCAAGACCGGGTGGGCGAAGCTCTCGCAGCGCGAGTACGACTTCGTCACGTGGGACTTTGGCGTTGCCTCTTGGAGCATCGCGTGCAACCGCGACCGAGTGGGCCCGGGCAGCGTCGGCTGGATACACCGCGCGGACGGCAGCTTCGGGCACCTCGCTGGTCTCATCGTCTTCGACGACACTCCCAGCAGCGTCAGAGAACCCGGTGGCACGGTCGATCACTGCACCGGGATTCTCTGGCGCCTTCCACGCGAGTGGTGGATCGACGGAGCCCGCGTGGCACTGCATCCCGCATGGTCGGGGCGGGCGCCCTTCGGGGCCACCCGACGCTTCCGGAACGGAGAGCAGCTGAAGATCCAGGATCGCGACGTCCTGTGGGAGATGTTGCATCCCGTTGCGCGCGATTGGGTGGAGGCGGAGGTGGCTTCGCTCCAGGGTCCCTGAACCAGGTGGACGGTCGCCAGGCGCGCAGGCATTCCTGATGATGGCCGCCCCGGGCATTGGCCCGGGGCGGCCAAAGCGAACCGGCTACTTCTTCTTCGTCTTCTCGAAGATCTTGCCGGTCTTGCCCCACTCCGCGATGAGGTTCGTGAGGCCGGTCAGGTCCTGGGCCCGCGAGCTCGGTGCCTTGCTGTCCGGGTCGGGGAAGAATCCGGTGGCGAACCAGCCGTCCCCAATGGGCAGACCCATGTTCGGCGCGAGAGCCTCGAAGAGGAGGCGGGCCTTCTTGTCCCCGGCGTCGGTCACGTGGGGACTGTCCTCGTCGGAGATGTCCACGGCGAGCTGGTGGTACGCCCCGGCCAGAACACGGAGGACCGTCGTGCTGCCCAGGAGACTCTTGGCCCGAAGGTCGACGGGGTGCAGCTCGTCGTTGGCGACCTTCTCGAGCACGGGGAAGGACTCGCGGACCGCGCTGAAGAAGCGATCCGCCATCGCCTCGACGTTGGACTCCTTGAAGGTCTTCTCCCGGCGGTTCGTCATACGGCCGTCGATGCCGATGGAGACCGCCTTGATGATGTCGACCAGGTTCTTGCCGGAGATGAGGTTCTCGTTGTTGCCCGCGACGCGGTCCTTCTCCATCTCCACCCGGCCGTCGATGAGCGGATCGGACTCGGCGAGGGTCATCGCCACGCGGTTCATGAGGTTGCGGCGGTCGAAGCCCACGGTGACCGACTTGGTGATGCCCTTCGCGTTCACCGCGATGTCGTGGAAGTACTGCTTGTGCTCCGCGATGGTGACACCCTCGAGGATCTCGAGAGTGATGTACTCGTTGCGCATGCGGCGCACCTGGGCCTCGAGCGTGTCGACCTTCTCCTGGTAGACCTGAATGCCCACGGGGTCCTCAGCCTGCTTGGACTTCACCAGCTCCTCGCGTGCACGCTTCAGCTCCTCGATGATTCGGCCAGTGATCAGCTTCCAACCGAGGATGCGGTGCTGCCCGTCGAGGATCTCGAGCTCGTCAGCCGAGTTGTGGGGGAGATACAGGACGCCGAACTCGACCCCGCCGGCCTTGAACTTGGGCTCGAACTCCCTGGTGAGCGGGAAGGTCGTGTCCAGCAGGAGGGGCGGGGTCGCCCACTTGGTGTTCTCGCGCCAGTACTCGCCGAACTTGGCCGCGTGGGTCTCATTGACCCGACGGTTGCCCTCGAACGGCTGGGCCGGGTCCGGGATGGGGAGGTGCGTAGCCACCAGGTGGATGGGAAGCGAGACGATGAAGAGCGACTTCCCGTCCCGGGTGTAGCGCTGCGCGAGCAGCTGCTTGCGGTCGTCGTACCCGCTGAGGTCGAGCTGTTCAGCCATGAGGGCCCCCTGCTTGATCGTTGTTCTCGGACAAGAGGACAATCTAGATGAATAAGCGGACTGCTGTCAACTAAGGTGGCTATTTCCAGATAGGCGTCTTAGTTGAGGTTCCCCTGTAGCCGGAATCGGCCCAAGACGGCAACCGATCCAGAGTCGCTCAGCTAGGGTGCCGAACGTGGGCGAATGGGTTGAAAAGATGAAGCTGTGAGCACCTCCGAGTCGGAGTCCAATCTCGAGCGCGCGTACGCGAAGCTGGAGGACTTGGTCCCCGGAGTCGGCGTCCTTGGCATCACGGGCGACGGGCCCGTGCAGGTCGTCACCACCCGCTGGCACGGCAGCAACTTCATCACCCTGACCTACCAGCACGCCGACGGCCGCACCGACCAGACCGTGCTCGGCCGCGACCACGAGCCGCGCCTCACACTCCAGAGGACCGGACGGACCCGGGCGTTCGACGGCGAGGCTGAGGCGTGGCGCCTGGCCGCAGAGGCCTTGCGCATTCGGTATGCCGCCTTGTTCGATCCGATGCTCGCCATCACCACGAGCGACCTCCAGCCGCTGCCGCACCAGATCAAGGCTGTCTACGGCGAGCTGCTGCCGCGGACCCCCCTTCGCTTCCTCCTCGCGGACGACCCCGGCGCCGGCAAGACCATCATGTGCGGGCTCTACGTCAAGGAGCTCATCCTCCGCGGCGACCTCGCACGCTGCATGATCGTGGCCCCGGGCAGTCTCGTGGACCAGTGGGTGGACGAGCTCTACGACAAGTTCGGTCTCCGCTTCGAGATCCTCACGAAGTCGTTGGTCGACGCCAGTCTCGACGGCAACCCGTTCGACGAGCACCCGCTCCTGATCGCACGCATGGATCAGCTCTCCCGCAACGAGGAGCTCCAGGCAAGGCTCGAGCGCTCTGACTGGGACCTCGTTGTCGTCGACGAGGCGCACCGAATGTCCGCCCACTACTTCGGCACTGAGCTCAAGAAGACTCGACGCTACGAGCTCGGCGAGCTCCTCGGGCGGGTCAGTCGCCACCTGCTGCTCATGACGGCCACGCCCCATGCCGGCAAGCAGGAGGACTTCCAGCTCTTCCTGGCCCTGCTCGACGGCGACCGGTTCGAGGGCAAGTTCCGCGACGGGGTCCACTCCGTGCAGCCTCAAGATCTGATGCGCCGCATGGTCAAGGAGGAGCTCCTCACCATGGAGGGCAAACCGCTCTTCCCCGAGCGGCGCGCCTACACCGTGCCCTACGACCTCTCCGACGACGAGCAGAGCCTCTACGAGGCCGTGACGCAGTATGTGCGCGAGGAGATGAACCGCGCCGACCGCCTCAAGCAGGAGGGCGAAGGCCGCCGGGGCAACACCGTCGGCTTCGCGCTCACGGTCCTCCAGCGGCGACTGGCCTCGAGCCCCGAGGCCATCCTCAGGAGCTTGGAGCGCCGCAAGGCCAGGCTGGAGAAGCGTCGTCGCGAGATGGTCGGCGGGGGCAGCGGCGACCGCTCCTTCCGCCAGCGCGTCGACGAGCTCCTCAATCGGGACGAGCAGGACATCGACGAGGACCTCGAGGACCTCAGCAGCGAGGAGGTCGAGGCGCTCGAGGAGGACGTCGTGGATGCGGCCACTGCCGCCCGCACGGTTGCCGAGCTCGAGCACGAGATCGGGGACCTCGCGGACCTGGCCGAGATCGCACGTCAGGTCCGGCACTCCGGCACCGACCGCAAGTGGTCCGAGCTGCGCGACATCCTCACCGACAACGACCTCACGAGAGAGGCCGACGGCAGCCTGCGCAAAGTCATCATCTTCACCGAGCACCGTGACACCCTCAACTACCTTCTCGACCGCATCCGCACGCTGGTCGGTCGGGACGAGGCCGTCGTGGCCATTCACGGTGGCGTCGGCCGCGAGGAGCGCCGCGCCACTCAGGAGCGGTTCACGCAGGACCCCGATGTCCGGGTCCTGGTCGCCACCGACGCTGCGGGGGAGGGCCTCAACCTCCAGCGCGCCCACCTCATGGTCAACTACGACCTGCCCTGGAACCCGAACAAGATCGAGCAGCGCTTCGGCCGCATCCACCGCATCGGGCAGACCGAGGTGTGCCACCTGTGGAACCTCGTCGCCAACAACACACGCGAGGGCGAGGTGTTCATCCGCCTTCTGGAGAAGATCGAGGAGCAGCGCAAGGCATACGCCGGCAAGGTCTTCGATGTCCTCGGCGACGCCTTCGAGAACCAGCCGCTGCGGACCCTGCTGATCAAGGCGATCCAGTACGGCGACCGGCCGGAGGTGCGGGCCGAGCTCGACCGGGTGATCGACGAGCGGGTCGGTGAGGGCCTCGACGAGCTGCTCGCCGAGCGCGCCCTGCACCGTGAGGTGATCGCCGAGGGCGATGTCGAGCAGATGCGGCTGCGTCTCGAGGAGGCACAGGCGCGACGGCTGCAGCCGCACTTCATCGAGTCCTTCTTCCTCGAGGCGTTCGGCCGCCTCGGGGGCCGGGTCAGCCGCCGAGAGGCCGGCCGCTACGAGGTCACCCACGTCCCCCAGGCGGTCCGCGACCGCGACCGCGTCATCGGCGTCGGCGGGCCGGTGCTCGCCCGCTACGAGCGGGTCACCTTCCAGCGCGAGCGGGTCCGCGGGCAGGGTATGCCGCTGGCGCACCTCGTTGCCCCCGGGCACCCGCTTCTCGACGCCGTCGTCGACCTGACCATCGAGCGTCATCACGCCAACCTCAAGCACGGGGTGGTCCTCGTGGACGCGGCAGACCCGGGGGAGACGCCTAGGCTCCTGGTCGCGCTGACCGAGGAGATCACCAACGGCCGCCAGCCGGCTCTGACCGTGTCCAAGCGCTTCGACTTCGTCGAGCTCCAGCCCGACGAGCGGATGCGCCACGCAGGGCCGGCGCCCTACCTCGACTACGACCCCCTCGCGGACGACGCTGAGTCGCTCATCGAGCCGGTGCTCGACCAGCCCTGGCTGGAGCGCGGCGCCGAGGACGTGGCCATCGGGTGGGCCATCGAGCACTCCCTGCAGGACCACGAGGCTGCGGTCCGCGCCCGGGTGATCCCGGCAGTGCAGCGCACACGCGAGGAGGTCGTCCGTCGCCTCAGCGCGGAGATCAACTACTGGGATACCCGCCACGCCGAGCTGCTCGACCAGGAGGCGGCCGGCCGGACTCTGAAGATCAGGCCGGAGACGGCCTTCAGGCGCGCCCGCGCCCTGGAAGGCCGCCTCGAGCGGCGCCGCAACGAGCTCGACGCCGACGAGCGACTTTCGGTCCGCCCGCCCGTCGTGGCCGGCGCTGCGCTGGTCATCCCCCAAGGGCTGCTGGAACGGCTGCGCGGCCAGCGGGACCAGCCGGCGTCCTCGTACGCGCGCGAGACCCGCTTCGTCGAGCGTCGAGCTGTGGAGGCCGTCATGGCCGCCGAGCGGTCCCTCGGCCGCGTCCCGCACGAGATGGAGCACAACCATCCCGGTTACGACATCCGCTCGGTTGCCAGCGACGGGTCCGTGGTGCGCATCGAGGTGAAGGGCCGTGTCGAGGGGGCGGACGACTTCACCATCACTCACAACGAGGTCCTCACCGCCAAGAACCTCGGCGACGAGTACCGTCTCGCTCTGGTGCGGGTCAGTGACACGGGACCGGCTGACGACGAGGTCCGCTACCTCGCCAGGCCGTTCGACGACACAGGTACAAATGACTTCCGCATCACGAAGCTCGTGCTGAATTGGAGCCGCACCTGGGCCCAGGGGCGCGAGCCTCACTGATCAGGTCACGACTCAAGGAGCGGGAATGGCGACTCTTCACCCCCGGGAGGATGACGGCCCCATGGCCGTCGTCGACGACAACACGGCTGTGACCGTATTGGTCCCCTTGGCAGGCGGTGGACGGCTGAGGTTTCAGCTCGACCCCGATGAAGCATCAGAACTCATGATGCGACTTGCAGCGGCTGCCCGTTTCGGCGGCCGCAGGTACATCTGAACTAGAGAGAGCAGAGCAGAGTGGAGCAACGGCGCAAGCTGATCGAGGTGGCGCTGCCGCTGGAGGCCATCAACAGGGAGTCCGCGCGGGAGAAGTCGATCCGGCACGGTCACCCGTCTACCCTCCACCTCTGGTGGGCGCGTCGCCCGCTGGCTGCAGCCCGGGCGGTGCTCTTCGCCCAGCTCGTCGACGACCCGTCCTCGCGTCCCGAGGAGTTCCCGACGCCGGAGGCGCAGGACGCCGAGCGCCGGCGCCTCTTCGACCTCATCGAGCGACTCGTGGTCTGGGAGAACGCGGGCGACGAGAGGCTCCTCGCGGAGGCGCACGCGGAGATCCTCAAGTCCACCGACGGCAACCCGCCACCGATCCTCGACCCGTTCGCCGGCGGCGGCTCGATCCCCCTCGAGGCACAGCGGCTCGGGCTGGAGGCGCACGCCTCCGACCTCAACCCTGTTGCGGTGCTGATCAACAAGGCGCTCATCGAGATCCCGCCGAGGTATGCCGGGCAGGCACCCGTGTTCCCCGGCGCGGCCGAGGGCACCGCCCAGCACTGGCCGCGGGCCACAGGACTCGCCGAAGACGTCAGACGTTACGGGAAGTGGATGCGCGACGAGGCGGAGCGGCGGATTGGGAACCTGTACCCCATGGCAAAACTCCCGGACGGCTCGACGGCGAATGTCATCGCCTGGATCTGGGCGCGGACGGTTACCTGTCCCAACCCCGCCTGCGGAGCCGAGATCCCCCTCGCGAGCACTTGGTGGCTGTCAAAGAATAGAC
The DNA here is from genome assembly GCF_029223115.1 of Knoellia sp. 3-2P3. Taxonomy (NCBI): domain Bacteria; kingdom Bacillati; phylum Actinomycetota; class Actinomycetes; order Micrococcales; family Intrasporangiaceae; genus Knoellia; species Knoellia sp. 3-2P3. The sequence continues at coordinate 873,629 of NZ_JARGZE010000002.1, read as the reverse complement.
ACCGGCCCACGTGGGTCCAGCCGGTCGTTACCGGCAAGCGCGTCGACTTCGACATCAGGGTCGACAAGGCCGGTCCTCCTGACCCGCCGAAGCAGGGCCGCGGAGCCAAGTTCACATGTCTGGTCTGTCACGACACCACCACCGACGCGTACATCAAGTCGGAGGCAATGGCAGGTCAGATGGGCGAGCGGCTGCTCGCGGTTGTCGCAGAGGGGAATCGCCAACGCGTCTACCTCCCCGCAACCGAAGAGCACATCAAGGCTGCCGATGTGGCTCGTCCTCTCGATGTGCCGGATGCTCCAATGCCAACAAACCCGCGCTGGTTCTCACCGCCCAGCTACGGTCTGCCCCACTTCGCCGACATATTCACGAGTCGGCAGCTGACGGCGCTGACCACGTTCAGCGACCTTGTCAGTGAGGCTCGCGACCGAGTCGCCGCCGACGCCAAGGAAGCCGGACGTGCATCCGCGGCCGCTGACTCCTACGCCAACGCTGTCGCCCTCTATCTGGCCTTCGCACTTTCGAAAATGGCGGACCGAGGTTCATCCATCTGCAGTTGGGTGCTCCAGCGAGAGTCCGTGCGAAACACCTTTGCTCGTCAAGCGATTCCCATGACGTGGGACTTCGCTGAAATGAACATGATGCTCCTGGGGGCTGGTTCGTATTCAGGCGCTGTTGACTGGACGGTGGAGAGCATTGAAGGGCTTGCTGACCTGTCAAAGTCACCGAAGGCGGAGGTGAGGCAGGGAAACGCGGAACGGATCACCTACCCGGGCAAGGTCGCCGTAAGCACCGATCCGCCCTACTACGACAACATTGGCTACGCCGACTTAGCTGACTTCTTCTATGTCTGGCTACGGCGATCCCTCGGGTCAGCCTTCAGCGACGTAACCGGCACGATGCTGACACCGAAGAGCGAAGAGTTGGTTGCCACCCCGTACCGCTTCGAAGGCAGCAAGAAGAGCGCTGAGGAGCATTTCGAGCGTGGATTTGTGCGTACGTTCACACGCATCCGCGAGAACCAGGCAGACGACGTACCCGTAGCGGTGTTCTACGCTTTCAAGCAAGCTGAGTCCGATGACACTGGAGTGGCCTCTACCGGCTGGGAGACCATGCTCAACGGCCTCATCGAGGCCGGCCTGATGATCACAGCCACGTGGCCCATGCGCACGGAGCGTCCAGATCGAGCGGTTGGCTTGGGAGCTAACGCGCTCGCGTCGTCGATCGTCCTCGCCTGCCGCCCACGGCCAGCGGCGGCAGAGGCGACGAATCGGCGCGGCTTCATCGCGGCGCTCAAGGGGGAGCTGCCGGAGGCGCTGCGTCACCTGCAGCAGGGGAGTGTCGCGCCGGTCGACCTCGCACAGGCGGCGATCGGCCCCGGCATGGCGGTCTTCACGCGGTACGGACAGGTGCTCGAGGCCGACGGGTCGATCATGACGGTGCGCACCGCGCTTGCATTGATCAACCAGGTGCTCGACGAGACGCTGTCAGAGCAGGAGGGCGACTTCGACGCCGATACGCGCTTCTGCGTGGCGTGGTTCAGCGAGTTCGGCTGGAACGAGGGGCAGTTCGGCCGCGCCGACGATCTCGCCCGCGCCAAGAACACCTCGGTGGCGGGGCTGCAGCGTGGTGGCGTGTTCCATGCTGCAGCCGGCAAGGCCCGCCTCGTCGCGCCGGAGGACCTTCGGGAGGGTTGGGACCCGCTGACGGACGACCGCACCAGCGTGTGGGAGGTTGCGCTCCACATCGCGAAGGCGCTGAGCGAGCAGGGCACCGGCGCCGCAGCCGCTCTGATGGCGGCGGCTGGCCAGCGGGTCGACCTCGACACCGTCAAGGAACTGGCCTACCTGCTCTACAGCGTCTGCGAGCGTCGCGGCTGGACGCAGTCCGCCATCCTGTTCAACGCGCTCGGCACCACGTGGTCGGACCTCGACGGCGCGGCGCGTCAGCAGGCCGCGAGCCGTCCGGCGACCCAGTCCGCCTTCACCTTCGACGAGGCTGAGTGATGACTGCCACCACTGCAGAGGTGCAGCAGCCAACGGTCCACCTCGACTACCGGGCGTTCATGACGTGTGCTGCCGGCGATGGTTGGCTTAGTGACGCCGAGGCGCAGCTCACAAGCTGGCTGCGAGAGAAGCGGATCGATGTCGACCTGTCCGCTGGCGCGCGATACGAGGACGACTCGCGTCACTTCTCCATCATCCGTCGCCAGAGCGGTGACTCCAACAGTCTGAAAGCGCGGCTCATCGAGTCGGATACCCCCAGGGGAACGTGGACGACTGAGCTGATCGCTCACGACAGGAGGGGCCAGGGCGACTGGCTGACGCTGTCCGTCACCAACGACAGCGGGAATTTCGTCGACGTCCCCCGCCTCGGGCGGTACCTCATGCAGACGCTGCCCCTCGCGGACGGGTCGATCGAGTTCATGGACGGCCCGCGGATCATCACCGAGTCGCGGGTCGACGACCTCATTGACGTCCTCTGTGATGAGGAGCGCCACGGGCTGGTGTTTGCGGCCGGGACCACGTCCACGGACGGCATCGCGTTCGATCCCTTTCTCGCCCAGATCGAGAGGTGGACGCGCCAGGTGTACGGCTTGGCTCAGGTCGTCGTCCTCGACCCGGCCGCGACCGCTCGCCTCAGGGTCGAGTTCGGTGCGGATCACTCAGTCCCGCCGTGGGCCATCCGGACGTTCCTTCCCGGCGTCGACCCGGCATCGGCGATCGACGCCCGGCGCCACCGCATCCTCGGCACGGGGCGACTGGCTCGGGACCCCGATGGCCGCGTGCGAACGATGCTCGGCGGAATCGCACGCGCGCACGCCACCACTCGGCTGCTGCCCCACGAAGTCGTCTCGGTCAGGCGCGCCTTTGACCGGCTCGAGAACCAAGCCATCGTCAACGCGATCGGATCAGAGGCAGAGCAGTTGTTGGTTGGCCGCGAGGTCGAACCATCCGTCGACACGTTCGAGCCGGCACCTGCCGTGGACTCCACGACCGAGTCCGTTGAGCGGTACCTCGAGCAGATCGAGCTGGTCAAGGCGGTGCTCGGCATCCGGTCCGTCGATGCGGATTCCTTACACCGCATCGCTGATCTGGCCCTGTCGCCCAAGACCGATCTCGTCGCGGTGCAGCGGGCGGCTCAGCAGATCGAGGCTCTCCAGGCTCGTGCCGAACGGTTGGAAGACGAGCTCCGCTTCGCTGAGAGTGCGCTCGAGGACGACCTGCTCGAGCGGGCAGAAATCTACGAGGACCTCCAGGATGCCAGGGCCGAGGTCCGCTGGCTGCGCAGCCGCCTCGCTGAGCAGGGGGACCACGACGCTGCCTATGGTCTGGTGCCCGATGGGCTTGGGACCGACTACCCGGACTCGATGGAGCACCTGCTCGACCGTCTCGCCGAGGGCGGCGGCGCACTGGTTTTCACGGGCGACCGAGGTGTGGCCTGCTCCGTCGATGCGTCCGACACGCTGCAACTCGCTGTCCGAACGGCTTGGGACGTCTGCCTTGCGCTCACCGACTACGTCAGGGCTCGCAACGACGATCAGTGTCAGCAGGGCGTGGACCACTACCTGCGGCACACTCCGAGCGGCTACCGGGGACTCACTCCTGGGAAGCACGCCACCACAGAGAGCGCCATGACGATGCAGCGGTACGGGCGAGAGCGCATCTTCCCGGTTCCCCTCGATGTGGACCCAAGCGGCTGCGTGACGATGACCGCCCACTTCAAGCTGGCCCAGATCGGCATGGTCAGCCCTCGCCTGTACTACTTCGACGACTACACCAACACGGGTCGGGTCTACATCGGGTACATCGGTCCCCACCTGACCAATACCCAGACGAACTGAGGAACCGCGGCAAATGGCACTGAGCAACAGGGACAGGGTCGGCAAGGCGTTCGAACTCCTGCGGGACGGTCTGCGCCCGTTCATCGACCAGACCATCGGTCGGCTGGCCCCAGGGGCGGACTGGGCGGCCATGTTGGGCGAGGTCAAGGGCAAGAAGGTCGACGCCGAGGACGTGCAGGCGCACCTGATGCTGCTGACTGAGCGCTTCCCGCAGCTGTTCAAGGACCAGCTGCCCTACGCCGCGCGCAACTACGCCAACGAGCTGCGCGACCAGCGCAACGCGTGGGCCCACCTGAAGGCGTTCTCCAACGACGACACGCACCGCATGCTCGACAACGCCGAGCGCCTGCTCACGCTCGTGGGCGCTGTGGAGCAGAGCGAGGAGGTCCGGCGCTCCAAGTCCGACCACCAGCGCAGCGTATTCGAGGCTGAGACCAAGAAGCTCGTCAAGCAGCAGGACGCCGGCGTCTCCGTCGCCGGGCAGGGCCTCAAGCCGTGGCGCGAGGTCCTGGCGCCGCACGACGACGTGGCCACCGGCAACTTCTCCGCCAGCGAGTTCGCAGCGGACCTCCACATGGTGGCCTTCGCGGGCGATGACGAGACGCTGGGCCGCGAGTACGTCGATCCGGTCGAGTTCTTCCGGCGGACCTACCTCACCGAGGGTCTGCGTGAGCTCCTCGACCGGGCGGTTCGCAGGGTCGGCGGCGACGCCAACGCCAGCCCCATCATCAACCTCCAAACCAACTTCGGTGGCGGCAAGACGCACTCGATGCTGGCGCTCTACCACCTGCTGTCCGGAACCCCGGTCAGCAGCCTGCCGCAGGACATCCAGGAGCTCGTCGCCGGCCGCGCCCTGCCGGACCACGTCAGCCGGGTGGTGCTGGTCGGCACGCATCTGTCGCCGGGCTCAGCCACGATCAAGGACGACGGCACGGAGGTTCACACGCTCTGGGGCGAGCTGGCCTGGCAGCTGGGCGGGAGGGCGGCATACGACCTCATCGCCGACGCGGACCGCTCCAAGACCAACCCCGGCGACGTGCTCCGCAAACTGATCTCGGCGCACGCGCCCTGCCTCATCCTCATCGACGAGTGGGTCGCCTACGCGCGCCAGCTCTGGGGTCGGGAAGACCTTGTCGGCGGCACCTTTGACACCCAGTTCACCTTCGCCCAGTCGCTCACCGAGGTTGTGAAGACCGTCCCGGGCGCCCTGCTGGTCATCTCCATCCCGGCCTCCCACGACCCCGAGAAGGAGCCGGGCGCCGGCGGCAGCGCCATCGAGGTCGGCGGACCCAACGGGCAAGAAGCCCTGCAGCGGCTGCAGAACGTCGTGCGCCGCGTCGCCGACCAATGGCGGCCCGCATCGTCCCAGGAGTCCTTCGAGATCGTGCGGCGGCGGCTCTTCACCGAGCCGAGCGCCGCGGCCTCCGCCGACATCGCTGCGGTGGCCCGTCAGTTCACCCAGTTCTACGCCCGCCACATCGGCGAGTTCCCCCGCGAGGTGAGCGAGCCGGCATACGAGGCCCGCATCAAGGCGGCGTACCCGCTGCACCCGGAGCTCTTCGATCGGCTCTACGAGGACTGGTCGACACTCGAACGGTTCCAGCGCACCCGCGGCGTGCTGCGCCTGATGAGCGCTGTGGTTCATGCCCTGTGGACGGCCCAGGACGCTGCACCCATGATCCTGCCCGGCACGGTGCCCCTCGACGTCGCCACGGTGGCCAGCGAGATGACGCAGTACTTGCCGGACTCGTGGAAGCCGATCATTGACACCGACATCGACGGTCAGAGCTCGACGCCGATCCGGATCGACACCGAGCGGCCGCTCCTCGGCTCGCGAGCCGTGACCCGCCGGCTCGCACGCTCCATCTTCATAGCCTCCGCCCCGACACTTCGCTCGGGCCACAAGGGCGTCGAGAGGCAGCGCATCTGGCTCGGCACAGCGGTGCCCGGAGACACCGTCGGCAACTTCGGCTCCGGCCTTGACCTCCTCTCGCAGCGGGCGACGTACCTGTATGCCGAGGGTGCGAGGTACTGGTACGACACTCAGGCATCGGTGACGCGCACCGCTGCTGACTACGCAGATGGCCTCCGGGAGAAGCCCGAGGAGGCGTGGGCGGAGATCGTGCACCGCCTGCGACCGGAGGCGAGCCACCGTGGCGGGTTCGCGGCGGTGGTGACCGCGCCCGAGACCTCCGCCGACATCCAGGACCGGGAGGAGGTCTCACTCGTCATCCTCCACCCGTCGCAGACGCACTCGCGGGGCAGCCAGGACTCCGACGCCATGCGCTTTGCCGGAGAGGCATTCGAGCGGCGTGGCAGCGCACAGCGGAGCAACCGCAACATGGTCGTTTTCCTGGCCCCGGACTCCAAGCGGATGGAGGAGCTTGCGGATTCGGTCCGGCACTACCTGGCGTGGAGCCATGTCGGCTCCCGCAGGGTGGAGCTGGACCTGTCGCCTCAGCAGGTGAGCCAGGTCGAGGGCAACATCACGCGTTTCAACGACGATGTCGCCTCGCGGGTCGCCCAGACATACCACTGGGCGCTCGTGCCCGAGCAGCCGCATCCCGCGCGCCCGGCCGTCATCACCCCGGAGAAGGCCGAGGGCGCGAACGCGCGACTAGCCGAGCGGGTCACCGAGAAGCTCACCCGCTCGGGCCTGCTGGCCGGGTCGGTGGCGGCCCGATCGGTCCGGCTCGACCTCGACCAGCGGCTGCGCGCAGTGTGGGACCGCGGACACATCTCGGTGGGCGAGCTGTGGGGCTACTACTGCAAGTACCCCTACCTGACCCGGCTGCGCGACCGTTCGGTGCTCGTCGACGGCGTGCTGTCCACATTGTCCACGCTGGCCTGGCAGCTGGAGGGCTTCGCACTGGCCGATTCCTACGACGAGGCCAACGGCCGGTATGCCGGTCTCGTCCTGCCCGGCGGCGACGCCCACTTCGGGACCGTGACCGACGCGACTCTCCTGGTGGCGCATGGTCCGGCCGAGGAGCAGACGGCGCGGGAGAAGACGGAGCCGGCGCCCGGCCCCGACCAGCCTGACAATCCCGTGCCTCCCGGCCCAGCTGTCCTGCCCGCACCGGGTCCCGGGGTGCCGCCTGCGGCTGAGAACACTCGCTTCTTCGGCGTGTTCACGCTCGACCCCGAGCGCTACGCGCGGGACCTGACGCGTGTCAGCCAGGAAGTCCTGCAACAGCTTGCCGCCGTCGATGGCTCGACGTTGGAGGTGACGCTGGAGATCCACGCATCCGCCCCTCAGGGATATGCACCGGAGAAGGTGAGGGTCGTTCTCGAGAACGCCCGGACCCTGAAGTTCCAGCAGTACTCCTTCGACGACGAGTAGAGGGGTGGACTCGCGTTACGGCGCCCAGGCGAAAGAGCTGGTCGCATGGGCATCGCAGTTCCGGGCAGAGGCAGACGCGGCGCTGCAGGCCGTTGCTGCCCTCGACGACGAGCTGACCGAGGTGGTGCAACGGCTCGGCGCTGAAACCCTGGCGCGAGACGGAGCTGAAACCCACCCGGGGCGGGTGGCGCGCTTCGACCTGGCGCCGACGAGCCCGGCAAGCGCCGAGCTTGTGGCTGCTCTCCGCCGACGTGAGCGTGTTGCCACCGCGCATCGGACAGCGATCGACCTCGCCCAGCGCGTGTCCGCGGACCTCACGGCCTTGGAGAAGCAGGGGAGCAGTGGGCGTGGACGCCTGCGGATGCGCTTAGCTGGATCCGAGAAGCGCCGTGAGGTCACGGAGTCGCTGGCGCGGCTCGATGCCTACCGCACCTGGGCGGACGACCACCGCGTCGGCGCGCAGTTCGCCGCGGTCTGTCAGGCTGCCGATCGCTACGTCGCGTCTGACCGGGAGGACTTCTGGTCGGACATCACCCGTCGGTCGCAGTGGTGCGCCGACCGGATCGCCGCCACCCGCGGGTTCGTGGGCCGAGTCCTTGCCAGTGACGACCTGCGACGTGCCAGCACTCTCGCGGTGCATCTGCCGGCAGTCGCCGAGGCGACGGACAAGGCGCGCACACGGGTCCGAGTGCGCTTCGAGGCCGTGCGCAAGGGCATGATCCGCGCGGACCTCGAGCAGATGCCCATTGCGCGGGTCAAGGACGTCACGGGTGGACGCCTGCGCCTCGGCGTGTTGGAGAAGTCGGGATACCCGACGATTCAGTCGGTGCTGGACTCCACACCGTCACAGCTCATCCACGTCGAGGGCGTGGGCGAGCAGACGGCCAAGCAGGTGTATGCCGCGGCGCAGCAGCTCGCGAAGGCCGTCGAAGACGACTTCCGGTTCCGGATCAATCTGGACCCCGGCGACCGCATGATCACCGAACTCGTCATGGGGCTGTGCGAATGGGAACGGGTTCACCGTCTCACCCTTGGCCTGGACGACGACGAGCTGAACCGTATCGCCGCGAGCCTGCCTTCGCTGCGGGGCATTCGGCCTCCCCAGGGTGGGCTCTCAGTGGTCCTCGCCAACGCCGAGGGGTCCGCCCTCGCCGACTCGGTGCTTCGAGCCGTCGTGTGGGCGTCCCAGTCCGGCCGCTGGGAACGCATCGAGAGTGCGGCGGCCGTCCTTTCGGCTCCGGCCGTCACACCTGACGAGGCTTGGAGCGATTTCGCCAAGCGCTCGGCCGACTACTACACCCTGCTGGGGACCCTGGTCGACCTCAACCTCGACGAGGAAGCCGAAGTCGGATTCCTGCCGGCCGAAATCGTTGAGAAGGTGCACGCGCAACCGTTGGACGACGCCCATCGCCGGGTGTCGCTGCGCGGCTACCAGTCCTTCGGTGCGCGCTTCGCGCTGGTGCAGAAACGAGTGATCATCGGCGATGAGATGGGGCTCGGCAAGACCATCCAGGCGCTGGCCGTCCTCGCACACCTGAAGAGTATCGACGCCCCGGGCCGACTTCTGGTCGTATGCCCGGCGAGCGTGTTGGTGAACTGGACGCGGGAAATCACGGAGCGGAGCACCTTGCGTGTCCACAAAATCCATGGGCCCGAGCGGGCATGGGCGTTCAAGAGGTGGAAGCAGTACGGCGACGTGGGCGTCACGACCTTCGAGACGCTGCGCTCGCTCAGCACGGAGACTCTCGACTTCGCGATGGTGGTGGTGGACGAGGCCCACTTCCTGAAGAATCCGGCGACGCAGCGGTCGCGCAACGTGCTGCGGCTGCTCGCCCGCTCCGACCGTGCCCTGTTCCTGACGGGCACGCCGATGGAGAACCGCGTCGATGAGTTCCGAACACTCGTCACCTTCCTGCAGCCCTGGCTCGTGGACGGCCTGACGGAACGCTCATATGTCGCGCCAGAGCGGTTCCGCCAGCTCATCGCGCCCGCGTACCTGCGCCGCAATCAGGAGGACGTCTTGGCGGAGCTCCCCGAACTCGTCGTCACCGACGAGTGGGAGGAGTTCACCGCGGAGGACTCAGCCGCCTACCGGCAAGCGGTGGCTGAAGGGAACTTCATGGCGATGCGGCGCGCGGCGTTTGCGGATCCGAGAAAGTCCGCCAAGATGGCGCGCCTGAAGGAGATCGTGGCTGAAGCGGGGGAGAACGGACATAAGACGATCGTCTTCTCCTACTTCAGGGACGTGCTCGAGGGCATCCGGGCCGAACTTGACGGCCGGGCATTCGGACCGTTGACCGGCAGCTTGGCTGCGACGAAGCGGCAGGAACTTGTGGATGCGTTCTCGAGAGCCAACAGCAACGCCGTGCTGCTGAGCCAGATCCAAGCTGGAGGTGTCGGCCTCAACATGCAGGCCGGGTCCGTCGTCGTCATCTGCGAGCCGCAGGTGAAGCCCACGCTCGAGGCACAGGCCATCGCACGGGCACACAGGATGGGACAAGTGAGGAGTGTGCAGGTGCACCGCCTGCTGACCGCAGAAAGCATTGACCAGCGGATGGTCGAGATGTTGGACAGCAAACAAGCGCTGTTCGACGAGTATGCACGACGAAGTGACATCGCGAGCGCCAGCCCCGAAGCGCTGGACATCTCAGAGGCGGCCCTGGCCAAGACGATCGTTGAGCGGGAGCAGGAGCGCCTCGCGATGAAGGCGTTGGCAGAGTTCCAAGCTGACCACGGGGCCGAAGGCGCGGGCGCATGAGGGGCAGGGTTCGGCTGCACTCAGGAGGCATTGGCGCCGGCGAGATCCGACTCAGACGAAGTGGCGCGAGCGAGCGAAAGACAGCTCCTGGCAGGGATATTCGCGACATCGCGCCGGATCCCGGACCGAGGGTCTGCACCAACTGTGGGTCGAGCGACCGGCTGGTCCAAGGGGTGCGGAAGAGGCGCTGCGCGGCTTGCTGGAGGGACGAAGAAGTGGTGCGGTTGGCCAACATCAAGCTGCGCATGCTCGGCCAGCCCCCGGTCGGCGCGAGGGCGGCCAAGGGATCGCCCGGTCACAAGGTGCGCAGACGCGGCGAGGATGCCTTGGCCGCCCTTCGAGCGCGCAGCAAGGCGAAGACCGCCAAGCCGACCACGAGGGGCGGCCGATCCTCAGCGCCTTCTGTGGCGTCCCCTCAGCAGCGAGGACGCGGGAGGGTGCTTGTGTGCCACGCGTGCAACGTGGAACTGCCGGCAGTCGGGCGGTGCCCTGACTGTGATGGTTCGACCTCAACGACAAGGAGCACTTGATATGACTACGCTGGCGGTCGGTCGGCCGTACAACACGAGCCGAAGCCACTACCCCGAGGGTGAAGGGCTTCGGCTCACGCCGTCGTACTGTGAGCTGGTGCGCTTCTGGCCAGCCCCTTCGCCGTCGGAGGTTGCCGCGCACGACGGGCCTGCTTCGTTCGCAGCAGTCGTGGCTTCAGCGGATCTGTTCCTCTTCGGTTACAAGTTCGGCTCCCTGGCTTGGAGCGACACCCCGTTCCAGGTGGGGCGTCTCGAAACGCATCTGCAGGGAGTTCCTGCGGGTGAGCCGGAGGAGCCGCTCCATCTGCGGACCGTGTTGGTCGATGCGACCACGGGGCTGGTGCAAACCATGCGCACCGACATCTTCGAGGGTGAGTTCGCGGCGGTGGTGCGGACGGCGGTGTACATGCAGCTGGAGAAGGACTTCGACGACAGCGCCGCCGGTGCCCTGCTGCAGCAGATCTACCAGCACTATCGGACGCCAGAGGAACTTGTGGCGGAATGCGCGCATGCCGTCGTGCATGTCGACCGACCGGAAATTGGGCCCGTCACCGCGTTTCACTACTAGGCACGGGTTGATCGCGCTGGCTTGGGAAGCTTGCACCGTGGGGGCTCCTCACGACTCGGCCGGCATGAGCGCGGCTCTGTCCCCGAGGGTCTCGGGACATCCAGCTTGGGAGAGGGGCGGCCCGTGCTCCAGGACATGGTGGCCAGACGTGTCGTCACCCCCTGACGCTCAGCGTCAGGGGCGTGTCGACCGGATCGGACTGTCCATCGATCTATGGCGCCATCTATGAATACAGAGTATATTCACAGTTGTATCTACAGAACAGCGATCCGGAGGTGCTATGAACGTCCAGACTTCAATCCGAGAGGCAATCTCCAGCCTTCGCGCACAGGCCGACAAGTTGGAATCTGCTTTGGCCACCCTTGAGGACGATGGCCGTTGGCCGGAGCGCAAGATGCCGTCGTTCGACCCCGACATCGACGCACCGGCCGCCAAGCCACTCGTAGACGGTGATCGCGGCCAGCGGGACTGGTGCTGCCTCATGCTCTGGGCTCAGCTTCGTGCTTTCAACGTTCGTGAGGGGAGGGGGGCCACACCTGAGGAGAGTGTGGAGTTCGCGCAGCGAGCTGGGTACCGGGATGGCCGTGCGTGGAACCAGTGGACTGGCTGGGAGAAGGACGACCAGGGAAACCGCTGGATCACTGAGGACGGCATGGGACACCTCCGGCACTACTACGCGGCAGTCGGTCGTGAGATTCCTCGAGACCTTGCATGAGTGGGGTGTTCTCAAGGAAGCCGCCAGGACGATCCATCGCGCAGTGAAGGCGTTGGAGACGGCAGGGCGCAGGCGCGGATAAGCGAGGCTCCTGCAACCGCCGCAGCGGCTGCTGGAATCAGTTGTAGCAGCGTGCGCACTTGCGAGCGCGTGCTGCCTCCTCGCGCGCCGCGGGTCTCGCCTTGGCGCCCTCACCCGTTCTCGGGTTTCTGCGACGCTCAATGCATTCACGGGTCGCATGCACGACCACCGGTCGGCGGCCGCTGCTCCGGTCCTGGTAGCGCCCGGCGCCAACCCATCCATACGACTCGACATTGCTCACGTCCGAGATGCTCTCGCAAATCGGCTCTAGTTTCATCTGCAGCGGGCTCGAGATCTCAGGTCCTAGCGAAGCAGCAACGCGAGACACTGTCGGTGAGGTGGTCTACGGTGCAGCCGTGACTGCAGAGGTGGACGAAGTGGAGACGTGGGAAGACGAGAGTCCCACCCCTCCGTTTGGGGAGCGTTTCCCGAATCTCCGCTGGATCGGCGATCTGGAACTGGGAGGGAGCGAGCTCGCACCTCGATTCGCAGCTCATGAACGACAGCTTGTGCTCTCTTGGCTGAGTCGCGAGGGCGTGCGCAAGGTCAGGGATCTCTTGGAACTGAGCTTCGCGGACCTGCTCAGTTGGCGCGGCATCGGTGTGGGCAAAGCTGCGCGGATTTTCGATGCTGTGCGCGATGTGGACGATGCAGCACTGCCCATCCTTAGTTCCTTGGCCTTCCCGGCCGGCGCTCGAGAGGCCGATCCTTCGGTCGTGGACACCTCCCACGTCACAGCGGACCTCGAGCTGCTCGTTGAGTGGGGTTTCTTCGCCCAAAGCGCCACAACAGCGGGAGGAGTCATCGAGGCCCTGCGCGGCGACAAGCTGCCGGCGGATGTGGCTGCGAGCGTCGAAGCGCTGCGCGCGCTGCCCGTGAACGCCGCCGCGCAGTCAAGTCCGGTGGAGATTCTGGCGCAGTGGATTGCGGCATTGGAGCCGCGTGATGCGGCCATCCTGCGGCACCGGCTGGTCAAGTTCGAGCCGCTGACACTCGACGAGATCGGGTCGCAGTTTCGCATCACGCGCGAGCGTGTGCGGCAGCTTGAGGGCAAGCTCATCACGCGTATCAACCAACAGCTCGTCACAGCCGATTGGACGCCAGTTCGCTGGGCCGTTCATCAGCTGCGCGTGGGCCTCGGCGCGTTCGCCCCTGAAGAGGAGGTGCCCCTGGTCGATGAGCAAGGGCTGGCCTCCTACGAGTTCGGGATTCTGCTCTGGCTGGCGGAAGTCGGGCGCGATCACAACGCGAAGGTCCTTACGCGGAGAGGCTTCCAGCTGCCCAAGGCGGCGGACCTGCCACTCCAGCACGGCCCCGTCATCGACGAGGGAGCGCTGCGCGATCAATTGGTTGACGCAGGGGTCGTGCCCCCTCACCTTGACTTTGCCGTCGCCTCCATCAAGGGGGTGCGTCGCCTTGCAGACACTCTTGTGCTGTGGCCTGGCAACCTTGTCGACAAGGCCCACGCCGTCCTCGCAGTGCGCGGGACGCCAATGACCCCCGAGGAGCTGGCCGAGACCATCGGTGGAGACTTCAGCCGCGCTGGATTCAGGGACCGGCTGTTCAACGCCGAGCACATCGGACGAGTCACCAAGACCACGGTGGGTTTGCGGGAGTGGGGAAACGCCGAGTACACCCGCGTCGCCGATCTCATGGTCAGGCGGCTTGAGGAGCGCGGTCCAACACCGATTGCGCAGTTGGCGGCTGAGCTGGCGGCCGAGTACGACGTGTCAACGGCCTCGGTCCACCTCTACGCGCCCGCGCCCATCTTCGTGCTCGAAGCGGGGGTGCTGAGGCTCCGTGGCGATGAGGAACTATTCACGCCGCGCAACGATCCCGCGTCGGTCCGAGGGCTCTACCTTGTCGGGGAAGACGTGGCGATCTGGCACCTACCGGCGGACAGCGACATCTTGCGAGGCAGTGGCCGTGCGCTGCCCTCCGAGATTGCCATCCGCTTGGGAGTCGTGCCGGGAACTCGGGTCGTTCTGGAGAACCCGCTCCGCCCCATTCCGGTGAGCTGGCTGGAGACGAGTAACACTGGACCTGCGCTTGGCTCGATCAAGGCGCTCGCCGATGCCGTGGCCGCAGAGCGTGGGGATCTGCTGCGCCTTCGCTTTGATCGCCGTAAGAGGTCGATCAGTTGCGAGAGAGTCTTGCCACTTGGACAGGGACTACAGCCCCCCGAAGCCATCGCCGCGCTGACCGGACTACCGAACGAACTCTGTTGTTCCAGGTCTGAGATCGCCCACGCCATTCACGCGTCGGAGTCGAGGACTCTCAAAGCGCTGGGCGACCGTGGTGACAGTGATGTCGCACAGCTCGTGGAGTCTCTCGGTTACTCATGACATTGGGTCCATTTACCAAGTCTGACCGAGATGAGGGATCAGGGGGCGGTCGCGTGCACCCTCCCGGGCTCCTGCTCGTCGCGCCCAGTCAGGGCGCGTCACGAACAGCACGGGTTACGGCCGTGGCGACCTGCTCTGGACTCTCGTGCTCCCAGAACCGCATGACTCGCCATCCCGCTTCTGCGAGCACCCGGTTGGTGTCTTCGTCGCGGGAGGTGTTGGCTGACAACTTCCATTGCCACCACTCAGTGTTGGACTTGGGCATGGTGCCGTGCTGCGGACAGGCATGCCAGTAGCAACCGTCGACGAAGACGGCCACGCGCGCCTTGGGGAACGCAATGTCGATCTTCCGTCTTGGTCGACCGGGCACTGGATAGTGGATGCGATACCGCAGACCTGATGCGTGCAGAAGACGCCTGATATGCATCTCGGGAGCCGTCTCGCCACGCGGGTAGGTGGACATGTGGCGGCTGAAGCGTGCATCCGTCGGGGCCACGCGGTGAGGCTGTCGGTGATCCACTCCGAGAGTCTACGTTGGCGCGGCGCCAAGCCTCAGTGAACGGCTTGTTTCGCGGCCTTGCCATGAGCCGTCAGGCGGCCGAGCGACTACTCCCCACCGGCGCTTGCGGTCCAGACAAACGCCCTTGACGGGGGTCTGCTGGGTGGGCCGTTGCGTCCGGATGTCACGTTGATGACTCTCGGTCCGGATTCCTCCAGCTCCCGTCGACGCGCCCGGGCGATGTGCTCTTCCTCCGCTTCATCGAGGTCTGTGACAGTCCACACGTCGAAGCGCTTCTGCCCTTTGACAGGGATGAGCTCGATGTATCGGATGCCGTCGGGATACCCGCCCCACTCGCGGCCGGCCGTCTTCTCATGTTTGAAGGGACGCGCGCGGAGGTCCCGGCTCCTCCCCACGTAGACGCACGGCTCACCTGAGATGAGCAGGTGGATGCGGTAGATGCCCGCCACTCGAGGGACTCTCGCCCAGTCATCGGGCCCACCGACCTTCAGCGGCCGCCCCCGCTGAAGCGCGCTGCGGGGTGCTCGGAGGAGAGGGCTGGCGGTGCGTATGTCCTCTTCCGCTCCCGGGACCCAAAGGGCCCGTGCCCGCGACAGCCGGACCGCGTCTGGTGTGGCTTCCACGGCGAAAGCGGCTGTCTTGAGGTTCCTCGCAAGGGCAACGACGATCTGTCCTGCTGCGACGTCGAACGTGTACAGGGCGCCGACTTCAGCGAACACACCCGTGTCCGATAGTGCGCCTCGTTGGCCAAGCGAGTGCGCCAAGGGGTGCGCGAGGTGGATGGCTGCCCACATCGCGTCTGCATGGAGAGACGGGCCAGCTTCGGACCCAGTTGCGACGTCGGCGGGCTGGGGCCGCTCGCTGACGAGATACCTGGGCCGTACTTGTGCGCCCTGAATTCGCTTGGGTGCAGGTCCGCCGTTGCGCGATCCGAACACATCGAGGGGTGTGGGTCGATCCTGTGGGCCACGTGGCTCGCTGCGCACGGCATTGCTCGACTCGAGGATCGCGCCGCTCGCTCTGGGAGCAGAACCTTGAGCCTGCATTGCGTGGATGCGTTCCAAAGCCTCCACAGGTCTGGTGGTTGATGACCGGACCCCCGTGGCGCGTGCCTGCGCCCGCGCCACGTCAAGGGGCATGCCAAGTGCTGGATTCTCATGGGCATCCGCTGTACCGGCCCAAGCGAGCACCAGGGTGTCCTCGCCCTTGAGGAAGCGGTGGCAGCGCACGCCACCGGTGGCGCGCCCCTTGGCCGGGTACTCGGCATACGGGGTCACCTTGAGCGAGCCGGCCTCGGTGCCCGGGAGGGCACCCGAGGAGCCGGAGGAGGTGACGACCACGGCGTCGGAGCCGGGGTCGACCGCGCCGAAGAAGGCGACCTGCTGGCCGGCGGCGACCTTGATGCCGGCGATGCCGCCACCGCCACGGCCCTGTGGTCGGACCGCGCCGGCGGGGAAGCGCAGCAGCTGGGCGTCGGTGGTGATGAAGACCAGGTCCTCCTCGCCGGTGCGCAGCTGGACGGCGCCGACGACGCTGTCGCCGTCCCTGAGCCCGATGATGTCGAAGTCGGTCCTGCCCGGGTAGTCGGCGCTGACCCGCTTGACCACGCCGGAGGCGGTGCCGAGCGCGACGCCGCCGGCCTCGGGGTCGAGGGAGACGATGGTCAGCGGCTCCTCGCCGGCGGGCAGGTCGACGTACGCCGCGAGCGGCGCCCCGCCGGAGAGGCTGGGGGAGCCGTTGGTGGGCGGCAGCGTCGGCAGCTCGAGCGCCGACAGGCGCACCATGCGACCGCGGGAGGTGACCAGGCCGACCTCGCCGCGGGCGGTGGTGCGCACCGCGCCGACGATGACGTCGTGCTTGCTCCGGCCGCCCTCGGCCGGGATGGGGTCGGCGCTGGTCGTGCGCGCCATGAGTCCGGTGGAGGACAGCAGCACCCAGCAGGGGTCGTCGGCCACCTCGAGCGGGGTGGTGGCGCTGACCGGGCTGCCGGCCGACTCCAGCAGCACGGTGCGGCGCGGCGTGCCGTGGGCCCTGGCCACGTCGGCCAGCTCGGTCGAGACCGTCTTGAGCAGCAGCTTCTCGTCGCCGAGGATCGCCTCGAGCTCCTCGATCTGGCGCTCGAGCTCGCTCTTCTCGTGCTCGAGCTCGATCTTGGAGAACTTGGTCAGGCGGCGCAGCTGCAGGTCGAGGATGTAGGTCGCCTGCGGGTCGGAGAGGTCGAAGACGTCCATCAGGCGGGCCTTGGCCACGCCGGCGTCGTCGGAGGTGCGGATGACCTGGATGACCTCGTCGATGTCGAGGATGGCGATGAGCAGGCCCTCGACCAGGTGCAGGCGGTCCTTGCGCTTGCCGAGGCGGTACTCGCTGCGCCGGCGCACCACGTCGGTGCGGAAGTCGACGTAGACGCGCAGCAGCTCCTTGAGGCCCAGGGTGCGGGGCTGGCCGTCGACGAGCGTGACGTTGTTGATGGCGAAGTTGTCCTCCATCGGCGTCAGCTTGTAGAGCTGCTCGAGGACCGCCTCGGGGTTGAAGCCGTTCTTGACCTCGATGACCAGGCGCAGGCCGTGCTTGCGGTCGGTGAGGTCCTTGACGTCCGAGATGCCCTGCAGCTTCTTGGACTGGACGTTGTCCTTGATCTTCTCGATGACCTTCTCGGGGCCGACGAGGTAGGGCAGCTCGGTGACGACGATGCCCATCTTGCGCGGGGTGATCTTCTCGATCCGGGTGGTCGCGCGGGTGCGGAACGAGCCGCGGCCGGTGAGGTAGGCGTCGCGGATGCCGTCGAGCCCCACGATCTTGCCGCCCGCGGGCAGGTCCGGGCCGGGCACGAACTTCATCAGGTCGTCGAGCGAGCAGCTCGGGTGGGCGATGAGGTGGCGGGCGGCGCCGATGACCTCGACGAGGTTGTGCGGGGCCATGTTGGTGGCCATGCCGACGGCGATGCCGCTGGCGCCGTTGACGAGCAGGTTCGGGAACGCGGCCGGCAGCACCTCGGGCTGGAGCAGCTGGTCGTCGTAGTTGGGGATGAAGTCGACGGTGTCCTCGTCGAGGCCGGTCGTCATGAGCAGGGCCGCGGGCGCGAGGCGGGCCTCGGTGTAGCGGCTGGCCGCGGGGCCGTCGTCGAGGGAGCCGAAGTTGCCGTGGCCGTCGACGAGCGGGAGCCGCATGGTGAACGGCTGCGCCATGCGCACGAGGGCGTCGTAGATCGCCGAGTCGCCGTGCGGGTGGTACTTGCCCATCACGTCGCCGACGACGCGGGAGGACTTCACGTGGCCGCGCTCGGGTCGCAGGCCCATCTCGGCCATCGAGTAGAGGATGCGCCGCTGCACCGGCTTGAGGCCGTCGCGGGCGTCGGGCAGCGCGCGGGAGTAGATGACCGAGTAGGCGTACTCCAGGAACGCCCCCTGCATCTCCTCCTCGACGGCGATGTCGATCACGCGTTCGCTCACTTCAGCACCAGCACTGCCGAAAGAGGTCACTCGATCCGATGCGGTGGGCGCCACTAGTCGCCGGCGCCCGAGCCGTAGCGGTCTCGCCAGTGGGCCAGCATCTGGTCGATCCTTGCTGCGACGCTGGCCTTGTCGGCTTCCAGGTCGATGTCGGCGAGTCGCTCGTCCTTCGGGTCGATCTCTCGCGACTCCATGTAGGGCAGCGGAACGTCGCAGACTTCGCAGAGGTCGTCGCCGTGAGGATCGATGTCGTACCCACATGCGTGCACGGGCACTGGTGGCTCCTGCCATCGGATGCCCCACCGCTCAGGCCGAGGTGCGAGCATGCAGTGCTCCACCATGGTGACGTCACAGCTGTGGAAGCCGGTGTACTGGGCCTGAGCGTCGATGTGCGACTCGGCGTCGACGAGCAGAATCCCGTGGAACCCGAACACGAGGTGGAGCTCGCCGCAGTACTCAGGCAGGTCATTCATCGCCTCTCCTAGGACACAGGACGTCGCCAAGGCAGCCAGCGTGCAAGGTCGTCGCCGAACCCGACATCGTCCCTTTGGTCGGTTCTGTCGGGTCGTGCCTCCGTTGTCGGTGGTCTCACCTAGCGTCAGCCGTGGTGGTTCGCCCGAGGGAGGGGGGTTCATGTGGCGGGGCCAACAGAGCCCAGCGGTGCGATACGCCTGTCCAGTGAGGACGAGGCTCGCACGCTCGCGGCACGACTCAACGACGGCAGCCGGCTCCGACCGGTCGTCGTGGTGAGCATTGCTGCGGGGCAGCCCTCGCCGTTCGTGGACCACGAGGAGATCGCGAGGAGCCTCCACGGTCTTGCAGACGTCTTCGTGCTGCCGACGGGAAATGTGTCCTGGGCCTTCTCGAACGCCATGCCGCCCATGACCCAGGTGTACGGCGGCGCTTCGAGGGTCTATCCCACCGACCTCGAATGGGTCACCATGCCCAGTCGCTCACCGCTGCGCTTCGCCTTCGGCGCGGGTGACTGTTCCAAAGTCACGGAACTCCTCGTCAGCGATGCCATGGCCATGGCTATGGCAGCTGGCCTCCTGACAGCACATCACTTTTCGGGCGAACGAGCTGTTGAGGGGGAGGTACTCGGCGTCGCCGGTGGACGAGCCTTCGTGAAGACTGATGCAGGCTTGGCCACGATCTGGCCCGAGCTGACCGTGCCCGGGGTGAGTGCCGAACGCCTCTTTGGCAAAGGGATGAACGTCTCCGGCTGGATTCGACAGACAAGCGTCTCGATGTCCGGGCCTCCCTGCGCCCCCTCGCAGAGTTGTTGGCCGCATATGCCCTGGGGCGGTCCGTCCTGGGCAGAGTGACCCGAGTGGATGCCGGCGGCGCTCACGTTGAGCTGGTGCCCGGCTGCCGTGTGTATGTGGATGCGCGGGATGTGAGCGCAGGCACCGACCTGCCTCTGACGTCGCTGATCTCCGTCGATGAGGTCGTGGCCGCGACGGTGACACGGACGGGCGAAGCCAAGGGCAAGGGCTGGAAGCTCACCCTGACCGATGTCGACGGAGAAGACCCTCCATATGCGGCCGCTCTCCTGCGGGGCGGTCCGCCGTGGTTGGAGCTGCGCGCCCCTGACGACGATCCCCATCCCGAGGTCGAACCGCAGCCGCGGCAGCAACCGGCGGCCGCCTCTGGTGGCGCGGCTCCAGCCGAGGCGCCCCAAACGAGGATCCCCCCAGGGGACGCGGTCGACGCCATGGTCTCTCCTGTCCAGCTCGTGTCGCAGTTGGAGGCGATGCGACTGGAGCGTGACGGCTTCTCGGAGGAACTCTCCCGCGCAACGGCACGAGTCGACCGCCTCGAAAACGACAGAAGGCGACTCCGGCAGCGTCTCCGCGAAGCGAGCAACCGGGTAGACCGTCTCGAACGGGAGGTGGGCCGTCTGCGAGAGGAAGCCACCGCGTCCGCGGGCGACGGTGCACTGTTCAGGGAGGCGGATGAGCAGCTCGAGTTCGAGGTTCAGCTGGCCTGGGCCAGACGCACCGCGCCGGGGGAGAAACGTGACTACCCCATTCGGCCCTACGTGTTGGCGGAGCAGTTCCTGTCCTCCTGGGCCGGGGTGGACGGCATTGACCGCCAGAAGGTTGTCGATGTCATCGTCGACATCGTCACGGGTCGTGTCCACGATGTCGCTGGTAGGGAAACCCATCAGCTGCGGGAGTCCGAGGCAGGTAACTCGCCGTTCGTGCGACGGGACGACGGGGCAACGTGCTGGCGGGTCGCACTGCAGACCAAGACTCCACAGGCGCGCCGACTGCATTATTGGCAGCTCAGCGACGGCACTGTCGAGCTTTCCAGCATTCGACTTCACGACGACTTCAGACCCTGACCACTCTCCTGTAGATGGAGCGTCGAGGGACAAGACCAGACAACGGGGGAACTACTTTGGGAAACCGACGGCTCGACAGCACACTCGGCTCGCGGATCGGAGCCGACGTGGCCGCCGCTTTGCGTTCCTTGGCCGCTGAGGTGAGTTATGACGCCCCGAGGGTCGCCCGCGCCGCGCCTCAAGAGACTCCCGCGAGGCAGCCCGAGCCCGAGCGGAGGAAAGGCGAGAGGCGTGGGCGACCAGGTGGTGTGGGCTCGGTGAAGACGGCTGACGGCTTGAATCAACCGGCGCAGCAGCAACCGAAGCGCCGTCGGTCGCGTCGCCGGGGGACGATCGACGTCGGGGCGCCGGTGGTGGTCGTGTCGCGTCCAGTCTCGGACGCAAAGCCAGCTCATCTGGCACTGCTGCCAGCGAAACAGCTGAAAGACCGCAGGTTCGCCGGCGAGGACTGGTTCGAACAACGGAAGCACGAGGAGTGACCGGTTAGGTGCCGGGCCAGACCAGGCGACCCTGCATGCAACACTTCGCTCATTCTTCCTCTTCACTTGTCTGACGGCCTCGAGCGTTCACAGCCCAGTCGTCGAACGGGTCGCGCGGGTGGATGTCGCCCAAGGCCTTTGCGCGACTCGCGAACGGGTCCTCCAGGTGGATACTGATTGGGCCTCGGGCGAGCACCCCGAAGGTCACGATGACGGGCGACTTCAGCCGCCGAGCTTGTGGGCGGTGAATCGCTGATCCGGTGTGCGCGCCGTCTCCACGAGGAACACCCCCGAGCGCCCATTGCCCAGCCCCCCGGGGGAAGCTCAAACACCGACACCCAGACAGTACCTGTTCGAGACAGCGCAGCGGAGCGCTGAGGCGTCTGCTGCCGCGTTGTGCGGGAGCAGCCAAACGGCAGACGTGGGGTTTGGCGCAACGAGCCACTGGATCTGACCGGGCGTAGGTGACCTTCGTCGGTCAGGTCAGACCAGCGTCCCTTCCTCTGGCACGCAAGCCTCGCAGCCGGTGGGCGCTCCGCGGAGGCCGTCATCGATTCGGACACACAGACGAACACGCCGGCATTGCCGACCGCAGTGTTCGAGTAGCGGGTCGTGACGACGCCGAGCGACTCACGCGGCCCGGCCGCTATGAGCGGTTAACCCACCAGTGTGTGAGGTGGGTGTGTTTGGGATTGGTCATGGCTGCATCCTGCATCGACGGGGCGGTCAAGGAGCATCCCCTGCCGCGCGTGTGCCGGGCCACAAGCATTATGTCGGTGACCAGTGACAACTCTTCGCTGCCCTGCAGCCAGATCGATCTTTTGGTGTGCGCATACCCTCCGCGAGTGCGGGGCCTTTCTGCATCCTGTGTGCTCTCCGAACGGTCCTTCGCGATGTCGGGCAGCACCGCGACAGCGTGTCCACACAGGAGCCCCAGGGGATCGGAGTTGAATATGCACATGGAGCCAATTAATGGGCAACTCCTGAGCCTCAAAGCTTCGCCGACCGTGGAGCGCTTCGTCAGGGAGATGGTTGTCCGAAGAAGCTTGGGAACTGACCGCCGGGCCAATTACATGAGCCTTCGACCGATTCCTGTCGGCGCCATCGCCGTTTATTGCCACGCGGCGCATATCTCAATTGCCGTGGACCCTCCGAAGGCCGAGGTCCTGCGAGCGAGCACCACGTATCAGAAGCAGATCCCTAAGACGCCTGCGACGACATACATCGTCGTCGGTGATGGTTTGCTGGCCCACAACTTCGACGACGTCTTGGAACTCGCGGTTGAGTCGGTTGACTGGCGCGCGCAGGGACCGCAGACGACGCTTGGGGGCGGGCACAACTCGAAGCATGCCCACGAGCCGGAAGTGTGTCCCAACTGTTGGAACGAGGTCACTGCTGCTGGAGCATGCTGGTGCGACTGACGCGCTGCGCCAGAGCTGGCTGATATTCGTCCAATCTGAGCGACATCATCCCGATCACCAGCCGGGATACCGGGACCACCAGTGCGGGTCCCGCGGCGGCTCCATCTCGGCACCGCCGGGGGAGTCGACCAGCTCCTGAACGGCATCACGTGCCAACGTGTCCACCACCCACGCGAGCTCGTGCCGGCTGATGAGGTCAAACGGCAGCTGCGAAGCGCCATGGCTGGCGCCGAGCAGGGCGCCCGTCACGGCGGCCACCGAGTCGCCGTCCGGCGCCTGCGCGGCGAACTCCACAGCCTCAAGGAACTGGTGCCGGTGGGGATAGGTTGACGCTACGTAGAGCCCTCCCATCAGTGCGGAGCGCGAGGTCTTGTCCGGGGCGATCTCCTTCAGGTAGCCGATGTCGCCGGCGCCGTACGACCTGCCGACCACCTCCACGTAGCTGTTCGAGACGGCGGTCGGCAGGCCGAGGTTGTGCGTCGCGTTCGCGCCCTCGTGCAGCCCGTCCAGCGCCTCGTCCGCACGAAGGCACTCCGCGGCGATGGTCACCGCGGCTGCCGTCACCCCGAGGCCAACGGGGCTGCCGTGGGTCAGCGCTGTCGCCCGCCGAGCGAGGTCCACAGCCTGGTCGTTACGGCGCTCCAGCGCCATGAGCGCCAGCGGCAGGACGCGAACCAGTCCCTGACAGCCCATGCTCTGGTTGATGGGCCGCTCAGGAGTGCCCAGCGTGCCCTTCTGCAGGGTGGTCACCGTCGTGGGCGATGACCCACGGCGTTGGCCGAGCGCGGGCACCGCGTGGAGCCACCCGTCCGGACTGCCCGCGAAGGCGGCGTTGATGTCACCGTCCGGCTCGATGCCCGAGATGCCCTGCGCCATGCCCCAGCGCAGGTAGGCGCGCCAGATCACGGCGGCCGGGTTGCAGATGCCCTTGTGCGACATGCGCATCGACGCACGGATGTAGCCCTCAACCGTGAAAGCGGCCAGCTGGGTGGAGACGCCGGCACGGATCAGCTCCTGCCGGTGGTTGCCTCGGCCGACGGACTCGCCGAGTGCCAGGCCGAGCATGAGCCCGCGCACCGAGTCGGTCCCGCGCTCGACGGCCGTCTGGTCGGGCCTCACGCGGTCTCCCCTCCGAAGTGCTGGTCCTTGGCCCACCACAGGAAGGCCGACGCGTGTTGGCAGCTCTCGAAGCCGCCACCCACCAGTTCCAGCAGCAGGTTGTTGCTCCAGACGGCCAGCCGACCGATCTGCATGCTGACCTGGTCCTGCCTCGGCATCTTCAGGCCGAAGACCGCCTCCGTAATGTCGCGCTTCCCGGTTCCGGTACCGGAGTAAGTGAGGATCGGGAGGAACTGGTTCGGTTTGACGACGCAGAGCACCCGCGTCAGCAGGGACTCGCGGAAGCCAGTCATGCCCATGCCCTTGTGTCCCACGATCAGGTGGGTGAGACGGTCCTCCAGCGGGACGTCGTCGGGGCCGTAGAGCAGGTAGTCGATCGTGGACCGCACCTGCTCGGCCGCGGCGGCTGTGCCCATCTGGTTCCAGGCTGTGTTGAAGACGGACATGTTGCCGGGGTTGGCGCCGACGTCGGAGTTGGCGAAGTCCTTGAGGTCCTGCGGCTTGCAGGTCCAGAGGCCGTCGCGAGAGAACACCTGCTGGTACTGACGCCAGTACGGTGCAACCGCCGGGTCCTCCACCGGTTTCATCGTCAGGAACTGCTGCTTCAGCTCCTCCACCCGTGCGTGGCGACCGGAGGACACCATCGCCGGCGTGGGGAACTTCAGCCATGCCCTGTCGAAGGAGCTCATCGCCTTCGGTGTCGGCGCTGCCGGCTGTCCGTGGACCCACCCGGTGCCGCACTCACCGCAGCGGACCTGCAGCCGGCCGTCGCCGAGCTTCTCGTCGACGTGGATGTCCTCGTCCGAGGCGCAGGTGGGGCAGGAGACCAGAGCCACGTCAGGCTCCTTTCGCAGAGGTGGGAAGGTCGGCGCCGAGGGCGGTCTGCCACAGGAGACCACGGCCTCGAGTGCTGGGCAGCGCCGACACGATGGCTTCGGCGGCGACGTTGGCATCGATGCCCAGCCGCACGGCATACCGCACCGCCGCGCTGGGCGTGCGCTGCTGCGCGGCGACGCAGTGCAGCAGCACCCGCTTGCCTTCGGAGCGGAAGGCCTGCACCGCAGCGGCGGCTTCGTCGAGCACGAAGGCCAGATGCGTGTTGTCGTCGGCGAGCTCGCTGTCGACCAGCCACATCTCGACGTGGTCCTCGGGGGACACGCCTGCAGCCTCGAGGTCGGCACGACCCACTCGGCAGAGGGAGACCACGGCGTCCACGCCCAGCCGAGGCGCGTCGTGGAGATCGGCGAACGTCCCGAGGAGGACCTCAGGATCGTGCGGGTGGGGGATGGCGCACTCCTGCTCGTAGCCGGCGCGCATGGTGTCCACCTCGGGCCACCCCCGTCCGAACACGTTGCCCCGGCGGGCGGTCGCGATGGCGAGACCGACGAGGTCGCGGCCCCGCAGGCCGGGCCAGCCGTGGACCCGGCGGCGCCACCGGAACGGAACCGCGGAGGCACCGTAGCGGGCGCCGAGCAGGGCGCCGGCGATCGCCGCCACGGTGTCGGTGTCATCGCCCGCCTGCACGGCTGCCGTCAGAGCCCGCTGCAGGTGCAGTGGCGACCCGTCGTGGTGGTCGGTGGACGTGATGGCTGCCCAGGCGGCCTGCAGGGCGGTCACGGTGAAGCCGTTGGGGGAGAGGTGCTGCGGCATGGCCTCGGTGGCTTCCGTGATCCAGTCGCACCACTGCGCCCGTCGCTCGGCGGGCAGGAGGTCGAGGCCCTTGAGGAGGTCGAGCCTCCCCTCGCTGACGGCCAGTCGGACCGCCTCGGACCACAGCACGCAGGAGTCGGCCGCCAGCGGGTCGGCGTGGGTGAGCGCGGCGACTGCCCTCGCAGAGGCCGCCGTCCGCTCACGGCTGTCGGGCCGGGTGAGGCCTACGATCCCGGTGCGCATCAGAGCGCCGTTACCGGCGCTGCGGGGGTGCGCCACGGCAAACGCCTCACCCGCCCGGGTGAGCCGTTCCCCCGGGGTGCCGACGCCCCTGCGGGCGGCGGACAGCACGGAGCGCGTCTGGTTGCCGATGTCGCTGGCTCCCTGCCGTGCCCACTGCTCGAACGCATCGGCCACCTGGTCGAGGGCCGGCGACGAGGTGAGGTCTGCGCCGGTGGCGGCGACCCGGGCGATGCAGACGGCCATCTGCGTGTCATCACTCCACTCGCCCGGCGCGTACGGGCCGAGGCCGCCGCCGATCATCTGCGGCTCGTCGCGTGGGGGATTGCTGAACTCGTACGGGACGCCCAGGGCGTCCCCGCATGCCTGTCCCAGGAGCACCCCCGCGGCCCGGTCGGTCTGCTGTGTCGTCATTCTCATGGCACCCTCCCTTTTGTGGTCAGTGCGACATTAATGCGGGATCTGGATAAAAGTCAATCTGACGATATGGTGTGTCAATGGCAGCTCGTCGCTACTCCAGCAAGCACCCGATCTTCAGCGTCACCGCGGACCTCGTCGTGCTCACGCTGCGAGATGACGTCTTCTCGGTACTGCTCGTGCGGCGCGGCGCCGAGCCGTATGCCGGCCAGCTAGCTCTCCCGGGAGGTTTCGTCCACGACGGTGAGGACCTGGAGGCGGCTGCCTACCGCGAGCTCGAAGAGGAGGCAGGGGTGGGCCCGGGGGATGTGGTGCTCGAGCAGCTCCGAACGTACGGGGCTCCCGACCGTGACCCTCGCGGACGTGTGGTCACTGTGGCGTGGCTGGCCATGGGGGCCGACCTGCCCGAACCGCAGGCAGGCTCGGACGCTGCCGACGCGATGTGGCTAGCGGTGGACAAGGTGCTCGGCGACCCCGAGGAGCGGCTGGCCTTCGACCACAGCGAGATCCTGCGGGACGGGGTCGAGCGGGCCCGAGCCAAGCTCGAGTACTCGGGCTTGGGGGCGGCCTTCTGTCGACCGGAGTTCACCGTCGGAGAGCTGCGCGGCGTCTACGAGGCGGTGTGGGGGCATCCGTTGGACAAGGCCAACTTCCACCGCAAGGTAACCGGCGCGGAGGGGTTCCTGCGGCCGACGGGGGAGTACACGCGGGAAGGGCGGGGGCGGCCGGCGCGCCTTTTCACGGCGCAGCCCGACACGATGCTGCACCCGCCACTCCTTCGCGAGCGGTGACCCGTAGATGGCCAGAGCCCAATCCGGGGCCGGCTACTCGAGGTGGATCAGCACGGTGGCTCGGTTTCCGCCCTCACAGGTCGTGCATAGCGTCATCCGTCATAAGCCCCTCCCATTCACATTGGATTGTCGCGAACTGAGGGTCGGGAGGTGGCGGGTTTGGCTGATGTGCGAGGCACTGCTGCCCTTCAGGCGAAGACCTTGGATCGTGGTCTCGCCAGGGAGAGAGCCGCGAGCGTCAAACCGATGCTGCAAATCGATCGTCTACCGTCGTATCAGCGGTGGCATGCGCCGGTGCTGCCGACCCCGGACGGTGATCGTCCATGGACTGGAGGTCGCGCTGGGAAGTCCAGACGAACGCCTCGAGGTCCTCCTCGATGAGCTTGCGCTGACGGGCCTTCCAATCGGCAATCGCCTGCTCGGCGAGGTCGCGCTGTGCCTCCGAGATCATGCGGGCTGCTTCGGTCTCGGCCTCCGCCTGGCTCCGCAGTCGCGACTCCAGCGAGTCGAGGGCGGTCTCGGTTTCCATCTCGCGGGTGCGCTGAGCGGCGTGCGCCTCCAGCCGCGCCCTCTCGTACTGCTCCTCGTCCGCCATAGCCATCAGCTGCTCGTAGAGGGACGGCTTGCCAAGGGCAAGCATGAGCTTGACCAGGATGGGCAGGCACTCGATCGATGTGAAGAAGAGGAACAGGGCGAGGTGCGCCAAGAGAAGGGTGGTGTCGTCCTCACCGATTCGGTGGAGCGCCTTGAGTCGGGCCAGCAGGCCATCGCCATCGTTGACCGCGGCAGCGTTGTTGGCGCTTTCGGAGTCGCGTGCTGCCTGGCTGCGTTGGACGGTAGCGGTCAGGCTCTCGAGCTCGGTCTGAGCATTCAGGCGAGCCTTCTGAAGTGAGGCATCCGCGGATGAGCGCACTTCAGCCTTCTTCGCTTCCAGGGCGGCACGAAGCTGCTCCCGCTGGTCGAGCAGGCGGTCTCTCACCGTCTCCTTCTCGGCTGAAGCCGGCCCGGCGCCCATTCGACCACTGCCGCAGGTGCCCTCGCGCTCACAGATGACGGCCTGCTCCGCCCGGGTGAGCGCCTTCTCCACGCTGCTGAGCTCCTGGCTGATCTCTTTCACTTCCGGGTGCGACAAGACCGCATCCGCCGCGCCGCCCTGCGCGATGAACTGCTTCAGCTCCGCGATGCGCGCCCGCTGCTTCGGAATGTCCCGGTATCGAGGGTCGGTGTTGATCCGCTCCTCGAAGGCAGCCTGCTCCTCGAGCTTCATGACGGTCAGCTCCGCCTCGATCTCCTTGTCGAAGATCTGCAGTGTCAGTGGAGTCGAGACGACCATCCCGATGACCAGCGCGAGCAGGAGCCGCGGTGCCGCCATCCGGATGTTCTGCATGACCGTGCTCTGGCGCGGGGTTGCCGTGATCAGCCAGCGGTCGAGGTTTCCGATCGCCACACCCCACAGCAGGCCGACCGCGATGGAGACAGGCAGCGAGGCGTGGAGGGCCATGTGCATGGCAAAGGCGCTCGACAAGGCGGCCAGCCCGGCTGTCATGAGGACGACACCGCCAAGCGACGCCTGCTTCGCCTCATCACGCGGCGCGCGCGCGAGTATGGCCATGTTCGTGCCGGCAACGGTCAGGAGGAACTTCTTCATAGGCTCTGTCTGCCTTGCTCGTGAAGTCGGTCGGCCGAGTCGAGACGCGGCCGTGGGCTGAGGATGTTGGTGATGGCGGAGAGGAGCCCGTCGGTCGGCAGCAGGTTGTGCATCAGTTTCTGCTTGACGTCCTCCGGCACGAGGGGTTTCGGCTGGCTCTGCGCGTCGACCATGAGTCGTTGCGTTGCCTGATCATGCGAGCGGAGGATCCCGTGAATCTGGCGCTCGAGCACCCAGTCGTCATCTGGCCTGAGTTGCAGGGCGGTTCTGAGGCTGACGCCCGGGCCGGGGGGCATGGTGACCTTCGAGATCTCGGGCAACGCCAGATAGAGCACCTCGGATGTCAGGCCCGTCGCTGCGCCGCCAGCGCCCATGGCACGGAGCTCCACGGGTCCAGAGGCATGCAGCTGAACCTGGCCCGATCCGGAAGGGGGAAAGCCGTGAATCCCGTTGATGGACACGGACTGAGCGTTCTCTGCATGCCAGGTGATCCGAGTGGGAACCCCGGGTGCCGCGACGTCTCCATCCAGTGCGATCGAGGAGAAACGGGGCGCAGGTAGGTTTGTTCGTCGCCGATCCTGTCCGGACAAAGCGGCCCCCGACCCGCCCCCGACCGCCGACTTGAACAGCCGTCCGCCATTGAGAGGCCAGACCCCGGGCCGGTTTGCGGCGCCGAACCCGTGGTCACGTCGTCCATGTAATTGCGGCAGCCAGTCGGTCCTGTCGTGAACACCAACCGGTCTGGCGGTGCCATCCGGGGTTGCGGAGGACCCGCCCCGGATGTCCCTGGAAAAGGACTCGAAGACCGCTCCCCAGAAGCTGGGGCGCCACCACCGCCGTCGGGGGAGATGGAGGGTGTGGCTGTACCGCCAGAACCATCGAATGTAGGCAGGAACGAGCAACAGCATCAGGCTGAGGATGGCTCCTGCAAGAAAGTCTGCGAGAAATCCGGCGACGCGGTCGCTCTCGAGGGTCCCGGCCCACGTGGTGTTGGCGTTGAGTGCGAGGGCAGCAATGATGCCCAACAGGACCAGCCAAGTGACCAGAATGGGGTCGCGTGAGGGACCGTCGAACAACGGCCGATCCGTCAATGTTTTCCCCTTCGTTGGGCTGAGCGGTGGAAATCTTCACACGCTCAAATCGGGCACTTCGGACATTGGGGCATTCGATCGACCGAACGGCGGATCGATTCTGACCAATGGTGCGACAGCGATTCGCGGGCCCGATATCTGCGGAAATGTCCGAACGGCTGACCGTTCAGAGTCCTCGAGGGTCTGACCGCGCTGAGAGACTCCATCGCGAAACGTTGAGTAGATGATGGAAGGAACTCGGTGGCAGCGCGTCCCGTTCGACGCTGGGTGGCCCTTGGGGTTGTCGCAGCAGGAATTGCAGGTCTAGGTCTCGTCGCCTCCGCGTTAGGGGCGAGTGCGGCCGAGGGGACCGTGACGAAGGTCGTCGACGGGGACACGGTTGACGTGAGCCTGGGCGGGGACGTGGTCAGGGTCCGGCTGCTCAACGTGGACGCTCCCGAGTCCGTCAACCCGAATGCTCCTGTGGAGTGCCTGGGGCCCGAGGCGGCGACCAAGCTCAAGGCGCTGCTGCCCGTGGGCACCAGCGTCGAACTGCGCTACGACGAGGAGCGCGAGGATCGCTACGGTCGCACGTTGGCAGCGGTCTTCCGAGACGGCCAGATGGTCAATGCGGAGATGGCACGGGCAGGCCTGGCCATGCCTGTGACCTTTGACTCGAACGACAAGTTCCGAGCCCAGGTTGATGCCGCCTATGCAGCCGCCCAGACAAATGAGGTGGGCATGTTCGCAAGCACGGTGACATGCACGCTCCCGGGCCAGGCCGCCGCACTCGAGCAGACGGCCGCGGGACTGCAGGATGCCGCCGCGCTCGCATCCCCCGAACAGGCCGAGGCCGCTGCTGCCCAAGCGACCGCGCTCATCGGCACGGCGTTGGCCCTGGAGGGGGTCGTGCACGCCAAGGCGAGCTTCGCCAGCCGAGCTCTGACGGCCTCGGCGCGCGCAGCCCTCCTGGCGACGACTGCCAGTGTTCGAGAGGCGGCAACGATGCGTCGCGATGCGGCAGCCACCCGCGCAGCCACGATCCGCGCTGAGCGTGCGGCCGCGGCCAAGGCCCGCGCCGAGGCAGCGGCACGAGCTAGAGCAGTGGCGAAAGCCAAGGCCGCAGCCGCAGCTAGGGCCAAGGCGGCCGCGGCTGCCAAGGCTCGTGAGGCGGCTGCGCGCGCTGCGGCACAGGCGGAGGCGGAAGCGGCAGCGCGTCGTCAAGCATCCGCCGCGAGCCCTCGTACTCGAACCAGCAGCTCGACCTCATCGTCCAGCTCGTCCAGCTCGTCAAGTTCCTCGGGTTCGTCAGACCTGTCGGGCTACACCGGATGCCGCCGCTACGCACCCGGTGGCCAGACATGGACGCCGATCCCGTGTCCGTGACCGGTTGGGGGGCTGACACCCCGATCCTTGCCGGCATCGACCTGGCGTGGGGCCAGCGGGCCCGCACCGGCGTGGCTGTCGTCACGGCCGAGGGAGCTCTACTGGCGTCCGCCTCGGTGCACACCGACGCCGAGATCCGGGACTTCCTCGCTCCGTACGCCGCCGCCCTTGCCACCGTGGCCGTCGATGCACCGCTGATCGTCACCAACCCGACCGGCCAGCGGCCGTGTGAGCGCGAGATCGGTGCGGTGTTCGGCAGGTACGGCGCTGGCGCCTATCCCGCGAACACCTCGAACCCGCACTTCAACCCGCCTCGCGCGGCGACCTTGGCAGCTGCGTTCGGCTGGAACACCGACCCTGCCCACGCGGGCAGTCCCGGAGCACCGGGCTGCATCGAGGTCTACCCGCACCCGGCCATGGTCGGCCTGTTCTCCCTGCCCTACACGCTGCCCTACAAGGGCAAGAAGGGACGCGACCTCGCCAGCCTCCAAGCGGCATACGAGGTGCTCTTGGACTCCATGGAGCGCCACCTGCCCGAGCTCGAGCTCCCGCGAAGCGAGCGGTGGGCGCAGCTGCGCACCACCGCGGCAGACCCCCAGCGCAAGGCGGAGCTCGAGCGCATCGAGGACGAGGTCGACGCCATCGTCTGCGCGCACCTGGCGTGGCTCTGGAGCAATCGTCTGGGCGCGCTGCAGGTGTATGGGGACGTCCGCTCCGGATACATCGTCGCTCCGCCACCGCCCGGGCATCCGTCGCGCCGGCGGGTCAACCCCGTCGGCCAGGCGTGACGCCTACGCAGCGGACTTGAAGACCTGCTCTTGATGCCAGGCGCGGTGGTGCTCCGCCGGGGTTGCCGCTCCCGGGCGTGGCCGCAGCTCGCGGCCGTGCAGATCGTAGACCCGCTTGCTCGCCTCGGTGCGGGCGGTGAAGCCGGGGGAGACCACGACGGTGAGGTCGGGCGACAGGCCCAGCGCGCCGCGGTCGAAGAGCTTGTGGTGCAGCGAGCACAGCGCGAGCCCGTTGTCGAGGTCGTCAGGCCCGCCCAGGTTGAACCAGCGGACATGGGCTGCCTCGAGACCTACCGGCGTTGAGCCGAGCCGTCCGTCGTAACCGCAGAAGGCGCAGCTCTCGTCCCACGCCTTGAGGATCTCCAGGACCCACCGCCGGCTCCGCTGCCGTTGGGGTGTTGCTGCGCCAACAAGCGCCCCGGCGTGCAGGACGGCTTCGGGATCGAGTCCAGCGGCGATGAGGACGTCGGGTGCCACCGTGTCCGGGAAGTGCGCCTCGACCAGAGCCCTGGCCACGGCGGCGCGGGTGGTCGCATCCCGCAACTGGGCCTCGAGCGCTGAGTCGAGGCGCCCGGTCGGCTGGGCCCGGTCGAGGTCGCCCACGACGTCATTGGGCACATCGGCGTCGAGCGCCCAGACACCGTCGGAGCGCAGCCGGGTGAACGGGTAGGCGGCCGACTGCTTGGCGCCGGTCTTGGTCTGCGGCCCGAACTCGCGAATGAGATCGGCCAGGCGCGTCTGGGCCTGCTCCCAGGTGACCGCGCTCGAGCCGGTGGCCTCGAGCTGCCCGAGAGCAAGCAGCACGAGCAGCGGCTTGTGCGGCACGCGCGTCCCGTGGTGCTGGTACTGGCGCAGCGACGTGAGGCGCTGCAGCGCCTGCTCCAGCGGGCGCATCGAGGATCGCTCCACGGGTGCAGAGTAGGGCAGCGGTCAGACCTTTGGTCAGGTTTGTCGCACTGTCGGCTTGATCGCCTGCGTGCCGACCTGGCGTCTTCCTAGCATCACGGTCGATGGTGTCGAGAGGGGTTGGCCGTCATGGCTGTCGGGGGAGGAAGCGCCGAGCGCAGGGCTGAGGAGCTCGGTGCGTCGGCGGACTCGGCTGCGGGCGCGTGGGCGGCCGGCGCCGAGGGCGAGCGGCGGGTGGCGGCCGAGCTGTCGAACCTGCGTGAGGCGTGGACCGTGCTGCACGACCGGCTGCTGCGGCCGGGACAGTCGGAGGCGAACCTCGACCACGTGGTCATCGGGCCGGGCGGCATGTTCCTGGTCGACGCGAAGAACCGTGCGGGACGGGTCATGGCGTGGGAGGGCGGGCTCTTCCAGCACACCGTGCAGGCTGGGGACCGCGTCTCGCTCAACCTCGCGGCCGAGCTGAAGAAGGTGCACGGTATGGCTGCCTACATGGCGGTCGAGAGCGGCCGGCCGGTCACCCCGGTGCTCTGCCTCGCCGGAACCCACGAGGCAGAGTTCGGCGAGCCGCAGATGGTGCAGGGAGTCTGGGTCGTCCCGGTCTCCAAGCTCGTGGACTGGCTGAACGCCCAGCCCTACGAGCTGGACCGTGAGACGGCGGGACGGGTCGTGACACGTGCCATGACCGACTTCCCCTCGACGACGACCGATCCGGCGCTGCTGGCAGCGATCGGCCAGGCGGCGCGGCCAAAGCGGGTCAACCAGGCGACGCGACGGCGGCGTCGTCCGTCCGCTCGTCGGGGCCGCGCGCGGCGCTCCTTCGCGGGCCGCCTGGTGCGCGCCATCGTCGGCCTGTTCATGATGCTGGCGAGCCTGTGGTTCCTCGTCACGGTGATGCCGGTGCTCCTGACTGCCTTGCTCACCTCGCTGGTCGACGTCGGCGATCCGAACGCGGCTCCCACCAACGTGGCTCCAACCCCAGTGGCCCCATCCGCGAAGCCGTCAGGCGCGGCGAAGGCAAAGCCGTCCCCAACTGGGAAGGCGTCGCCGACGAAGGCCCCGGTCCCGAAGGTCACGCCGAGGCCGACGCCGGTGGTGCCGGCGCTCCCGCCGACGGACTGCGCTCGCGCCACCGGCGCGGAGGTCGCCAGGGTGCTCGGTCGCAC
The DNA here is from genome assembly GCF_029223115.1 of Knoellia sp. 3-2P3. Lineage (NCBI taxonomy): Bacteria > Bacillati > Actinomycetota > Actinomycetes > Micrococcales > Intrasporangiaceae > Knoellia > Knoellia sp. 3-2P3. Next base: position 840,048 of record NZ_JARGZE010000002.1, on the reverse strand, counting down.
AGTCCAGCCGGTCGCGGTCAGTGCAGGATGTGCCTGGGGGACAAGGCTGGACGACCCGTCCACGGTGTTGGTGACCATCCGGATGAGTCTCAGCGGCAGTGTCTTTGACTCCAAGTTCCAGACGTCGGAGAAGCAGCGACGTGTCGTCTTCGGCACGGCATACGGACCGGGTTATCGGCCGGCGACCGCCCTCTGGGTGGCGACGGGGCAGCCCATCGGCACCGGGAGAGGACACGTCAAGGCGCCCGCCGACACCCACGTCGTCGTCTCGACTACCGAGCTCGGGCTGACGGACGACCAGGCGCGCCGCAAGGCCCTCGCCATCGCCGCTGCCCTCGACGACTGATGCGTCCCCACGCTTCGCGAGCAGACGCGTGTTGCGTCGCCATGGGCGGCGGCACGATGCGCTCTACACTCCACCGGCGGTGGGTCTACGGCAGTGGGACAGGGGAAGTGGTGGCTCGGTTGAAGGCGTGGGCCGGCGCCCTGCTCGTGGCTGCTCTCGCTTGCGGTTGCACCGATGCAGGCAAGGCCGGGCCGGCCGCGGAAGCGGATGTGACGGGCTTCTCCGGTCAGGCGATCGCCTGGCGCGGCTGCGGTGACGGGCAGTCGTTCCAGGCGGGGGAGGCCAAGCCCGGCGAGCCGCAGTGCGCCTACCTGCGCGTCCCGACCGACTACACCGACCCGCACGCCGGCGAGCAGCAGCTGGCCGTGCTGCGGGTGCCGGCCAGCAGTGGCAAGGCGTCCGGGGTGCTCTTCGTCAACCCGGGAGGGCCCGGGGAGCCGGCCACCGCCTTCGCCCGTCCCTTCGCGGGGGACCTGCCGGAGGCGGTCCGAGCCGCCTTCGACGTCGTGGTCATGGACCCGCGGGCGGTGGGGGAGTCTGGCTCGTTGAGCTGTCAGGGCGGCGACTCGACGCAGGCGATGGACGCCCTGGACCTGGCCCCGGACACCGACGGGGAACGACACGCGCTGCGAGCGGCAACGCGGCAGCTCGGGCAGTCCTGCGCGCAGCGGCAGCCCAGCCTGATCGGTCACCTGGCCACCGAGGACTTCGCCCGCGACGTCGACCTGTTCCGCTCGGCGCTGAAGGTGCCCGAGCTCAGCGTGCTCGGCTACTCCTACGGCAGCCTCCTCGGCTACCACTACGCGCGCCTGTTCCCCCAGCGGGTCGAGCGGCTCGTCCTGGACGGCGCGGTGGCTCCGGGCGTTGCGCCCGCGGAGAGCGCGCTGGCACAGGCGCGAACCGCCCAGGACGCGCTGTGGGAGGTCGCCGCCGACTGCGTCGAGGGCGGGTGCGGACTCGGAGACACCGAGGATGAGGTACTCGCCTCCATCGTCGAGCTGCAGGACCGCCTCGACGCCAACCCCATCCCCGTCGACTCCCATGACCTGTTGGCCGAGATCGACGAAGACCTCCTGACCGGCACGATGCTCCGGGCCCTCTACCACCCCGGATACGCCTACGAGTTCGACGACGTGCTGGTCGCACTCGGTGAGGGGGACCCGGCACCGTTCATCGAGGTGTTCGACGAGCTCGCCGGCGAGGGGCCGGTGCTCGACACGCTGGCCGTCAACGGGGCCGCCGCCGGCACGCAGTGCCTGGACGAGCCGCGGGTGGCCGTGAGCGACGCCGACCGGGTCAGGATCCAGGGGACGTCCGGGGCCTTCGGCAAGCTCCTGGCGGCGGACGCGGTGGCGTGCCAGGACTGGCCGGTGCCACCCCGCGACGCGCCGTCGAGCAGTCTGCCGGGACGCGTGGAGGCGCTGGTGCTCAGCAACAGTCCTGACCCCGCCACCCCGGAGGCCGCGGCCGACCGCCTCACGGCACTGATGCCCGGTGCCGTGCACCTGCGCACCGGCCTGTTCGGGCACACCGCAGCCTTCCAGGGCGACGGGTGCGTCGACTCCGCCGTCACGCGTTTTCTGGTCGATGGTGACATCCGTCCCGCCGAACGCGGCTGCAGCGATTGAGTCCCGGGCTCTTGCGTCGCATGAGGGACCCACGACCAGATCAGGATCGGCCCACCGGTCGGCATGCGCGCCCGTTGACCCGTGGTCAGCGTTGGCGACTCTGGCGGAGCGGAGGGGATCCCAGCCGCCCGAAGCGCCGTTGGGAGAGCTGGTTCAGTGGTCCGGCTGGGTTGCTGCGCATCCTGGCCGTCGCGGCCATCGGTCTCGGCTTCGGTTCGCTCCCCTTCGACTGGGCCGACGAGCGACGTGCCCTCGCGCTCGAGTCCTCCGGGCGCACCGCGACCGTCTCTGAGGTCCGCGTGCACGTGGGCCACCGCTTCGCCAGGCACGGCGGTGGCTGGGACGAGGTTGACCGGGTCCAGGTGCGGATCCCCGGCGTGGCCGACGGTGCCTGGGTCGACGTGTACGGACTGAACAACCTCGAGATGAACCCCGACGTGGAAGGCTCCCTCTGGCGCCGTGGTTGGCAGGAGCCCACCGGGGCTACCACCTACCGCCCGCCTCTGGAGGTCGTGTACCGCGTCGAACGCAACGTCGATGTCATGACGCTCGGTGACATTGCCAGGTGGACGACGTCGGACGACGTGGAGATCTCAGCCGGCATCGGCGCCAGCGGCCTTGGGCTGCTGGCGCTCACGCTGCTGCCGTCCGCCTGGCGCCGTCACCCGCCCTATCGTGTTCCTGTGACGATCACCTTGCGGGAGATCACCGAGGACAACACCGAGTCCGTCCTCGCGCTGCGCACCACTCCCGATCAGGAACGGTTCGTCTCCACGGTGGCCGACTCGCTGGCGGAAGCCGACGCGAACCCGCACGGGAACCCCTGGTTCCGAGCCGTCTACGCCGACGGGCAGCCGGTCGGGTTCGTCATGCTCAGCTGGGACGTCGAGCCCCAACCGCCCGACATCAACGGACCCTGGTTCCTCTGGAAGCTGCTCATAGACCACCGCCACCAGGGCAAGGGTTACGGCCGAGAGGTCGTGCGACAGGTCGTGGAGCTGGTGCGCGTTCAGGGTGGCACCGAGCTGCTCACCAGCTATGTGCCCGGAGACGGTGGGCCATCCGGCTTCTACACCCGGCTCGGGTTCGTTCCGACAGGAGAGCTTGACCCCGGGGGGTAGATCCTCCTGCGGCTGACCGTGCAGGAGTGACTCTGCCGAAGGGTATGCCGCGTGGTCAGCACGCGGCATACCCTCACCTCGCGCGCGGCGAACGCAGCGCTGGCTTGCCTGCGTTGCCGCGGGGCACGCTTCGTCAGCGAGCCGAGCGGAGGATGGCGGTGGCGTCGCCGACCGGGCCGAGGTGGGCGAGCTTGTCGGGGTTGACGATCGAGCGGATGCCAACGATCTGGCCATCGGCGACGTCGAGCGCCCACACGGCCAGCAGGCGCTCCTGGTCGTCGAGGAACACGGCTCCCGGGTCGCCGTTGACCTCGACCGGGCGGACCGACACCTGAGGGAACCGGGAGAGCAGCCTCAGCCAGTTCGTCAACGTGTGGGCGACCCGGCTGCGACCCCGCAGCGACCGCGCCAGCGCCGGGACCTTGCCGCCACCGTCGCCGGTGAGCTCGACGTCGTGGGCGAGCAGGGCTTCGAGCCCGGCGAGGTCGCCCTCCTGGGCTGCGGCGAAGAACCGCTGGGCCAGCTCCTGCTGCTGCTCGCGCGTCGTGCTGAACCGGGGCCGGCGCGTCTTGACGTGCTGCCGGGCACGGGACGCCAGCTGGCGGACGTTGTTCTCGGTCTTGCCGACGATGTCGGTGATCTCCGGGTAGCCGTAGCCGAACACGTCGTGCAGCAGCAGCACCGCACGCTGCTCGGGCGAGAGGCTCTCGAGCAGCACCAGCATCGCCATCGACAGCGAGTCGGCCGTCTCGGCCTGCCGAGCGGGGTCGCCCGCCTCGTCGAAGCCGTCGGTGATGATCGGCTCCGGCAACCACTCGCCGACATAGCGCTCGCGCCGAACGCGGGCAGAGCGCAGCTCGTTGATCGCCAGCCTGGTCGTGACCGTCGCGATGAAGGCCCGCGGCGACGCGATCTCCTGGCCCGCGTCGAGCGACTGGTGCACCCGCAGCAGCGACTCCTGCACCACGTCCTCGGCCTCGGTGACGCTGCCGAGCATCCGGTATGCGATGGCGAACGACGTCGGCCGCAGTTCCTCGAGCAGCTCGTCCCGGGACGTCACGTGACCTCCTGGCCTGTCGCCCGACCTGCGCGAGGCCGCGGATCGTCAGACCCGGCCTCGGTCAGCTCGCGGAAGCCCTGCCGCCAGCTCGGGTGCGCCGGGCTCCAGCCGAGCTCACGCTTGGCCTTCGCGTTGGACGCGCCCCGCAGCTCGGTCATCATCACCGCTCCGATCTCACCCGTCAGCAGCCGCCCCACGAAACGGGGCACGTGCCTCGGCTCCTTGGCCCCCAACGTACGCGCCAGCGTCGGCAACCACTCGGCAACCCGCGCCGGCTCGTCGTCGACGATGTTGTAGATCCCGCGACGGCCCCGGTCGATGGCCGCCACGGTGGCCGAGGCCGCGTCGGCGATGTGGATGAACGACCAGACGCCGCCACCGTCACCAACCACCGGGAACTGGCGCCGGCGCACCGCCTCGGTCTGCTCGCCGTCCGGCCCGAGCGAGGTGCCCGGCCCGTAGAACCCGCCGTAGCGCAGCACGATCCCCTCGGTCCAGGTCGCGGCGAGCACCGAGTCCTCGACGTGCCGGATCGCGGCGACGGTCTCCCGCATCTCCTTGGCCGGGTGGGGCCCGAACGGGTCCTCCTCGGTCTTGACCGGCCCGCCGGTGCGCTCGTAGGCAGCGAAGAAACTCTGCGCGACGAAGCGCTGCACCCCGACGGCCTGACCGGCGGAGAGCAGGTGGTCCGTGCCCTCCGTGCGCAGCCGGTTGGTCATCGCGAACGCGCGGTCGAAGTGCCTCAGGTCCATCGGCCCGATGGACGTGAGCTGGTGGACGATCACGTCGGGCTGCACCCGTCCGACGGCCTCGGCGACCTGCTCGGCATCGAGCGCATCGGCCACCACCGGCACGGCGCCGAGGCCGCGCAGCAGCTGCTGCTTCGACGCGCTGCGCGTCATGCCGTGGACCTCGTGGCCCGCCTCGACCAGACGCGGCACGAGCTGCCGCCCGATCGCGCCGGTCGCTCCTGCGACGAACACCTTCATCGTTCACTCCCTCGTCGATGGTCCTGTACCAACCAAGACAGAGCAGCCCTCCCGGCTGTGACACCGGTTGTCGGATCCGCGCGCGGACGTTGTCGGTGACCGGTCGTAGTCTTCTCCGCGACCTCCCCGCGAGCGCCACCGGACAGCGGTATGCCGCGTGCGCGCCCATGGTGCGCCACGCGGCATACCGGGTGGTTCCGAGAGGCTCACGAAGCCCGTCAGGGACACGGGGCTCTCAAGATCTACGTCGAAAGAGGGGCAGTGGGATGACGACGTGCGAGGACTGCGCCACCTGCGCGCGACGCCCCGAGCTCGCCCGCCGCCTTGGTCGCACGACGGGCAAGGTGGCCGCCCTGGCGCAGCCGTGCCAGGCATGCGGGCACCGCCTGCACCGGCACCTGCACGGCTGGGCACGAGCCAGCACGCTCGCCTCATCCCCGGGCGAGGTGGAGTTCGCCGTCGGTCCACCCCTGCGGGAGAGCCCACTGGGGCGGTTGCTCGTCGAGCTCGGTGAGTACGACGACTACTTCGCCCATCTCGACCGGTGACCGGCGCGCCCTCCGGAGGGGCGTGCGTCATTGGGCCGAGGTGCCCGCCCGGGGACGGGTCAAGACTGGGTCGGTGACCAGCTCCGGCCCCAGGAAGGACAGCCCGATGTTCGGCAGCAACCAGGTGATGAGCAGCTTCTCCAGCAACGACATCCCCGCCGCCAAGGCCTTCTACAGCGACACCCTGGGCTTCGACGTCGAGGAGCAGTTCGACGGCCTGCTCCTCAAGTTCGGAGGAGGCGGGCAGGCCATGGTCTACCCCAAGGACAACCACGAGCCGGCGACCTTCACCGTGCTCCACATCGTCGTCGACGACGTCGAGAAGGCGGTGGACGACCTCACGGCCAAGGGCGTGACCTTCGAGCAGTACACCGAGGACCCGATCAAGACCGACGCGAAGGGGATCTCGCGCGACCTGGGCGGCGCCATCGCGTGGTTCAAGGACCCCGCCGGCAACATCATCGGGGTCGCTGAGATGCCCACGGGCTGACCGAACGCGCCGGTGGCTGGCAGGAGGGAGCCCCCGGGCACTAGCGTCGCAGCGTGGCAAGGGCTGAGGGCGCACCGGCGTTCACCATGAACCAGCTGGCTGCCTTCGTGGCCGTGGCGGAGGCGGGCACCATCAGTGGGGCGGCCGAGCGCCTGCGGCGAGGTGCGCGGTCGCATCCTTCCGGCGCGCTCGGCCTGACTCCGGGACTGGACGCGCATCGAGGCGCCGACCCTTGATCTGCACGACGACGCGCCACCGAGCGAGATGCATCACGGGAGGAACCCCAGAGAGTGACGTCAGGACCGCCTAACCGTTGCCCCGATGAGCGGGGCACCGGTCAGCCTGCGCAGCAGCACAGACGGCCGGACAAAGCCGGGTGCGCCGGTCAGGCGTGGGCCAGGTCGCGGGCGGCGCGCATCAGCTCGGCGCCGACCTGCGGGGACAGCTCGTCGGTGCGCGTCGACACCACCACCGCCCAGACCGGCCCTTCCGCGGGAGGGACCGGCGACCCCGCGGCCGCCCCACCCCGCGACAGCTGCGGCACCGAGACCGTCTGCGGCACCAGCGCGGCCGCGCACGAGACCCCGTCGCGGTACTCGCCGTGCTCGACCACCGGACCGGCCGTGTCGACCGACCGCAGCCAGCCCTCGAGGGCCTCGGCGTCGGTCATGGTCTGCGCGGTGAAGGCGGGGAGCCCACCCTGCGACCGCAGGTACTCCCTGCGGGTGGCCCGCGGCATCGCGGCCAGCAGCGCCTTGCCCAGCGCAGTGGCGTGCGCGGCCACCTCGAGCCCGACCTCGAAGTCCTCGAGGTAGGGCGAGCCAGGTCCCTCGACCACCTCGGCGACGACCATGCCCGACGCGCTCAACCGGCCGAGGTACGCCGACAGTCCGGTCGCCTGCACCAGGTGCGACAGCACGTCGCGTGACTGGGGCGGCCGGCCGAGCGACTCGACCACGTCGTGGAAGCGCCGGGGCAGCTCGGTGCCCACGTCGTAGCAGCCGTCGGGCAGCCGCCGCACGTAGCCCTCGTAGGCCAGGGTGCGCACCAGGTGGTAGGTCGTCGACAGGTTGAGCCCGCTGCGCCGGGCGATCGCCTTCACCGGCAGGCCGGGGGAGGTCGTCACCACTTCGAGCACCCGCAGCGCCCGCGAGACGCTCTGCACGAGGTCCTCCGGCTCGGGGCCGCGGGCCAGCGTCACCTCGGGTTGGCTCATGGCGCGGCCTCCTCCCGACGACGCCGTCCCGATCGAGGGTAACCGCGGAGCAGGCTGCCAGAACAGGCGTTTCGCCATGGGAAATCCCGGGGGCTTATGGCAGCCCGGGCGAGCGCCGAGACTGACCCTCATGACGACAGTGCCAGCCGTCGACCCCGCCATCCGCGAGCGGCTCACCGGCGTCTACGACCCCTGCTGTCGCGAGAAGGGCATCAGCGTCGTCGACATGGGTCTGCTCCACCGGGCCCACGTCGACGACGCCGGCCGGGCGCGCGTCGAGTTGCTGCTCACCAGCGGCTGGTGTCCCTTCGCGAGCACTGTGCTCACCGAGATCAAGACCAGCGTCGAGGACATGCCGGGCATCACGCGCGCCGACGTCGAGATCGTCTGGGACGAGGCGTGGTCGACCGAGCGCCTCGCCCCCAGCGCCCGCGAGAAGCTGCGCTTCCTCCCGCCGCCGACGCGTGCCGGCGACCCCGCGGCATACGTCGAGAAGCACTGGACCACAGGCAGACCCGCAGCGAAGGAGCACTGAGCCATGATCGGTGACGCGATCGTCTTCGACGGGGTGGCCCACCCCTTCAACTTCGAGGCGGACAACGCCTACGGCACGGCCGGGCAGATGTTCTCCAACCACCTCTACGCCTTCCACGCCACCCTCACGCCCGACGACGAGACCGTCATGCCCTCCCAGGAGTGGCTGCACAAGTGGACCCCGGAGGAGATCCGGCAGATGGTCTACAACGAGTCGGACACCGACATCTGCATCGCGATGCCGCTGCCGCTCACCGACCTCTACCGCGACGGCCTCAGCTCGTGGCAGCGGTGCACCGAGCTCACCGCGCTCGACCCCGACCGCACCGTCTTCTGGGGCACCTGCAACCCCCTCGAGGGCAAGAAGGCGCTCGACGACATCACCCGTCAGGTGGAGGAGTTCGGGGCGAAGGGCTTCAAGTTCTACAACGTCCGCTACGAGGACGGCGGCCCGGTGCCGTGGCGCATGGACGATCCCAAGGTGGCCTTCCCGGTCTTCGAGCACCTTCAGAAGCTGGGCATCAACCTCGTCGGCGTGCACAAGGGCGTGCCGCTCGGCCCGCAGCCGGTCGAGTTCACCCAGACCTGGGACATGGACGGCGCCGCCGCGAACTTCCCCGACATCAACTTCGTGATCTACCACGTCGGCCTGCCGTTCATCGACGAGACCTGCTGGCAGCTCATCCGCTACCCCAACCTGCACGCGAGCCTCGCGGCCACGATCAACTTCGTCGTGCGCGCCCCGCGGATGTTCGCCGAGATTCTCGGCAAGCTGCTCTTCTGGTGCGGCGAGGACAAGATCGTCTACGGCTCCGAGGCGCCGATCTTCCACCCACAGTGGGCAATTCGGGCGTTCTGGAACTTCCAGCTGCCCCCCGACCTCGTCGAGGGCTACGGCTACCCGCAGCTCACCCCGCAGGCCAAGAAGAAGATCCTCGGCGAGAACCTCATGCGTCTCCACGGCATGGACGTCGAGGAGACCAGGGCGCGTCTTGGGAAGAGGGAGGGCGAGCCGCTGCCCGCCTGACCGCCACGCGCCCTTCCCGGGTATGCCGCGTGGGCGACCTCACCCCCGCCCGCCCGCCCACGCGGCATACCGTTCGTCGATGGGGCCCTCAGACCTGTTGCCCGAACCACCCTCCACGCGGTCGACTGTCCTCGTGGGTCCGCCCACCCGGGGCGGCCCGCCGAAACGGAGGTCTCCATGAGCAGTGAGGTCGACACCTTCACCGACGACGTCGACGCCGGCGAGCCCGAAGCGGGCGTTCACGCCGGCGTCACCATGTCAGCCCCGGTGGAACGGGTCTGGGAGCACCTGATCAGCCCCGCCGGCACCGAGGCGCTGCTGGGGCAGGGCGCCCGGCTCGGCAGCAAGGGCGAGCCCTGGCGCGCGAGCGACGGCTCCTACGGCGTGATGCGCAGCTTCCACCCGCTCGAGCAGGTGCGCGTCAGCTGGCACCCGCACGAGGACGGTCCGCTGAGCATGCTGGACGTGCAGCTGCGCGCGGACGGTGACGGCACCCGGGTCGACCTCTACCACGAGGGACGCGGCATCGCCGGTGACCCTCGAGGTGACCACCAGCACTGGCAGGAGGCGCTGGGACGGCTCGCCGGCGGCCTGTAGGGCTGAGCCTCAGCGCACCCCGACGATGCGCGTCGTGTCACCCCACGGCGCGCTGATCCGCCTGGCCGTCGTGAAGGTGCCCTTGCCGGTGCCCGGGAACAGGTAGTTGACGTTGGCCGGCGTGCGAGCGAGCAGGTCGGCCCGCCCGTCGCCGGTGAGGTCACCGACCGAGAGCACGGTGTTGAACGACCGCCAGCCGTGCGAGACGACCGTGCCCGCCTGGTAGCCCCGGGCGGTGGGGTACGTGACCCCGGTGCCGCGGTAGAGGTAGAGCGTGCCCGCCGGCGTGCGCCCGAGCAGGTCGACGCGGCCGTCGCCGGTGACGTCGCCCGGGGTGATCATCTGCGTGAACGCCTGCCAGCCGGTGCCGATCCTGCGCGGGGAGGTGAAGCCGCCCGTGCCGGTGCCGACGAGGAGCCACATCTCGCCGTTCGCCTTGCGGGCCAGCAGGTCGGGCTTGCGGTCGCCGGTCCAGTCCCCGGGGGTGACGAGGTCGGTGTAGGCAGCCCACCCGCGGGCGAGGAGGACCCGGCTCTGGAGTCGGCTCGTGCCGGTGCCCTTGTAGAGGTAGACGTCACCGGCCGGGGTGATGGCGAGCACGTCGGCACGACGGTCGCCGGTGAGGTCGCCCGGTGAGACGACCTGGCGGTAGATGTTCCAGCCCGGCCCGATGCGCACGGGGGCGGCGATGCCGCCGAGCCGGCCCGGGTAGTAGTAGAGGTCGCCGATCCCGGTGCGCCCCAGCACGTCGCCGCGACCGTCGGGGTCGAGCCCGGCCACGGCGGTCGGCGTCGTGGTGGTCGTGGTGACCTTCGTGTACGACAGGCCTGACAGCGCTCGCCAGTCGTTGGCTGCGACCTTCCCGGTCACCGCGAGGGCCGCTGCGCGCTGGAACTTCTGGACCCCCGCGAGGGTCGCGGGCCCGAAGGCTCCGTCGGCGGTGCCGACCGAGAACCCGCGCCGGTTGAGCTCGAGCTGCAGGTCGCGCACGGCCCAGCCGGTCGAGCCGCTCGCCAGCGTGAGCGTGCCGTATGCCGCGTAGAGCCTGCTCGTGGTGACCGGTGCCGGACCGGAGGTGGTCGAGTACTTCGCGTAGAGCGCGGCCTTGCTGCGCAGGGTCGCCATCTGCGGGTAGAGGTAGCGGCCCGGGCACAAGGTGTACGACGTGTTCTGGTGGGCGTTGACGGTGGGCAGGGTGGCGGTGACGCCCTTGGCGAACTTCGCGCCGGTCCCTCCCTGTGAGGTCAGCCGCGTGCTGGCGCTGGGGTCCACGCCGTACTGCGACAGCTTCCAGCCGGCGACCTTGGCGAGGGCGTCGACCATCACGGCGGGCGCGCTGGCCGTCTCGTAGTTGCCGAGCGCGGCAACGCCCATGGTGTCGGTGTTGAAGCCCATGGCGTGGGCCCCCCGCACCGCGCGGGTGATCGAGCCGGCCCGGCCCTCGTAGATGCGCCCGTACTTGTCGACGAGGAAGTTGTAGGCGATGTCGGACCAGCCCAGGCCCCGGGTGTCGTAGGCGTAGATGCCCCGCACCTGGGCCGCGGCCGTCGCGGCCGTGTAGTCGTTGGAGCCGGCGGTGTGGTGGATGACGACCGCCTTGACCGTCGTGTTGTAGGTCGTGGCGCCGCGCAGCGACTCGTCGGCACCCCACTGGGCCCGGGTGATGATGGCGGGGGTCAGCGCCGTGGCCGACGCGGAGGAGGCCGGGGCACGGTTGACCAGGTCGTCGTCGGCTGCGGAGCGGCCGGGGTCGATCGTGGTGACCTTGAGGTCGGGCAGCGTCCTGCCGCCGGGGGTCTCGACACGCACCTGGATGCCGGTGGCGCCGTCGGTGACGAGGGGGCTGGTGCCGACCCGTGCCGCCGCCGACTCGTCCGACCCGGCCTCAGGGCCGTCGTCGGAGGCGCTGAGCGTCTCCCAGCCCGACCAGCCGGTGTCCTCCTTGACCCGCACCCGCACCGTCACGTCGGCCGCCGTGAGCCCGCTGCCGCGCGCCCAGGAGACGCCGGCGACCGTGAACCGCGGGCGGGACTGCCCGGCGGTCAGGGCCGACACGGCGTGCCCGGGCCGCGCGGCCCTGCGGTCGGTGGCCGACGCCGCGGAGGTGTCGACGCCGACGACCGCGGTCGAGGTCACGCGCGGAGCCACCGGGTGCGGCTTGTCGGTCGTGGCGAAGGAGACCGTGGGGAGGGCGATGAAGGCGGGGGTGAGGGCCAGGGCGAGCGTGGAGGACAGGAGTCGGCGCACGAGAGGGTCCAGAGGGGGAGTCGGGGCTGGTGAGACGTCAGTGAGGGTGACATCCGCCCCGGCCATTTGTCGCATTTCTCACGAATCCCTGACCGTTCGGCCGAGGCGGCCCCGGCGTGTCGGGGCTGGATGGGTTGTCAGCCCTCGGGCACCTCGCGCACGACGATGCTGTGGATGGGCGAACCGGGCAGGTCTCGCTCGTGCCGCGCCGCGAACGCCACCTCCAGCGCGTGGCCTGCCTCGCGGTAGCTGAACGTGATGCTCGTGCCGTAGCCACCAGACTGGTTCGCGGGTCCGTACATCGAAATCAGGTCGTCGGCCGTGGTGCGCCAGGTGAGCCCGAGTGGCAGGCGGCCTTGGTAGGCGCGGTAGCTGGTCTCCGACACCGGCAGCCCGAGCGCGGTCTCGTCGTTGAAGAGTGTCACCGCAGTGACGACCCCCGAGCCGTCAGCCGTCAGTGCGAACCCCTGCGACTGCACGTGGGCGTCGGTGTGCTCCCAGGACGTGCCGAGATCCCGCGCGTACCGCTGAAGCGCGGGGTCGTCCCACAGGTTCCGTCCGATGGCCCACTGCCAGATCTCGCCCTCGGCCCGCGGCGCAGGCGACGTGCTCGTCGTCGGGCCCGTCGTGCTCGTCGTGCTCGTGCGGTTCGTCGGCGGCCAGGGGTCAGGAGTCTCGCACGCGCCGACCAGGCTTCCCGCCAGCACGGTTGCTCCGATGATCCAGGTGGCGCGAAGCCAAGGGTGGGCAGAGGTCCTCGACGTGCAGCTCATCAACGGTCATCCCCTTCACCGCTCCCCGCTCTCTGCGGGAGCACGACCGGCGATCCCGGGGAAGGCCCCTGCGGCTTCCCGGCGTCGACAGTCTCGAACCCGGGCCTCAAAGCGCGCTAGAGGCCAACGTCACCGACCGCCGGTCTACTGACCTCGCGTCGGGCAGCGAGTTGCCCAACCCGCCACCCGGGCCCGAGGAGGCCCGGAGCCGTCAATCCAGCGCCCAGGTCAGTAGCGCTTGGCCAAGGGGCGACAGGGCGAGGGCAGTTGTGGCAAGGGACACCACCAGGGCGGCAATCAGAACCGCCCGCTGAAAGGCCGTGGCGAGCCGCCGTTCGCGCACTAGCCAGGCCCCAGCGACGAAGACACACACAGGGCCGAAGACGGGCGCGAAGGCGACGGTGAGCAGGCCCAAGGCCAGGATCCAGGGCAGTACTCCTCCGGGCCCCACCTGCGGCCACAGGTCATCTCCATGCGCCCCCATCGCGACCTCGTCCAGAGGATGGTGATGCATGCCGGTCATGTAGTACGGCAGGAGGAGCGTGAACACCCACGCCAACAGGAGGGCGACAGAGGCGGAGAGAAGCATGGCGTACCGGCGCGTCCTGACCTGCCGGGGAGCTACCGGCTCAACCCCCATCCCGCCACGGTAGCGGCGCATCCACCGCCGGTGGGCAGGAATCCTGCGTGCGCATCCGACGCTCGCCCCCTCGGCGTCGCGCGTCGCGCGTCGCGCGTCGCGCGGTCACCCGGTGGATCGAACGGGCGGACGACGTGCCGGTTCGGGGACCCCGGCACCTGCGTGACCCGGTTTGGCCCTTCGACAGCCTGCTCACGTGGCAGCATCACCGAGGAACTGGGACGACACGCTGTCAGACGGGAGGCAGGCCATGGGTGCTCGAGCGCTGCCGGAGGCACCGACCTTCACGACCGCTTCGGAGCGTGAGGTCTGGGAGCGGCTCGTCGGGCAGCTGCGCCCCGAGGACGTCGTGCTGGCCAACGTGCGCCTGACCGATGAGCGCAAGGACCACGAGATCGACCTCGTCGCCCTCCTGCCCGGCGCCGGGGTGGTGGTCGTCGAGGTCAAGGGCGGCAGCGTCTGGGTGCAGGACGGCCAGTGGGTGCAGACCCGTGGCTCGAGTACCAAGAAGATCGACCCCGTCGACCAGGCCCGCAGCAACCTCTACGCGCTGAGGGAGTACGTCGAGAAGGACCCGCGCTGGAAGAACAGCTCCCGCAAGCGGATCCGTTGGGGCCACACGGTCGTCGTTCCCTACTCGGACATCCACGAGGACTTCTGCATGCCCGACTGCCCGCGGTGGGCGGTGCACGGCAACGCCGACCAGGACGACCTCGCCGGCCGCATCTGGGACATCCCGACGCAGCAGGAGGGCGGCCACCGGGTCCCGGACGAGGACGACGTCGACCTCATCATCGAGATCCTCCGAGGCCGCCACCTGCCCGCCTACGACCCCGCCTCCGTCGCCGACGACCGCGAGCGCGAGGCCGACCGGCTCACCGCCGAGCAGGCGACCCTGCTCAAGGTGACGCGGCTCCTCAACCGGGTCGAGGTGCGCGGCGGAGCGGGCAGCGGCAAGACGGTGCTGGCCCTGACGCAGGCCAAGGAGCTCAGCCGCGGTTCGAGCGAGCGCCCGGCACAGCGCGTCGCCCTCGTCTGCTACTCGATCGGCCTCGCGGAGTACTTCAAGCGTGAGATCGCCCTCGCGCCGCGCAGGCACCGGCCGGCGTTCGTCGGCACCTTCCACGAGCTCGGCCGGTCGTGGGGCGCGCCGGACGGGAGCCGGGAGGACAGCGACTTCTGGGAGCACCACCTGCCGGAGCGGATGGCCGAGCTGGCCGCAGCGCTGCCGCCGAACGAGCGGTTCGACTCGATCATCGTCGACGAGGCGCAGGACTTCGCCGACCTGTGGTGGCGGCCCCTGCTGCGCTCGCTGAAGGACGAGGAGGCGGGCGGCCTGTTCCTCTACAGCGACGAGAACCAGCGCATCTTCGCCCGGTTCGGCCAGCCTCCCGTGCCCCTGGTCCCGCTCGTGCTCGACCACAACCTGCGCAACAGCCGCCAGATCGCGCAGTCCTTCGGTCCTCTGGCGCCGATGCGCATGACGCTGCGCGGCGGCGACGGCGTCGAAGTCCGGTTCGTCGCCACCAGCGCGGACGACGCGGTCAGTGCCGCCGACGACGAGGTCGACAAGCTCCTCACCGACGGCTGGCAGCCCCAGCACGTCGCGCTCGTCACCACGGGCAGGCGGCACCCCATCCAGGTCGAGCGGGCCGACGGCACCGACCAGCGCGAGTACTGGCGCTCCTTCTGGGAGAACGACGACGTGTTCTACGGCCACGTACTCGGCTGCAAGGGGCTCCAGCGCCGCGCGGTGGTGCTCTGCGTCAACCAGGCCGAGGTCACCGACCGCTCGCGCGAGCGTCTGTACGTCGGTATGTCCCGCGCCACCGACGTGCTCGTGGTCGTCGGCGACCCGGAGGTCGTCCGCGGGATGGGCGGCGACCAGGTCGCCGCCCGCCTCGGCCTCTAGGGTGGCAGCCATGGCGAACGTCACGGTCATCGGCGGCCACGGCAAGGTGGCCCTCCGGCTCATCCCGCTCCTCATCGACGCGGGCCACGACGTGACCGCCTGGATCCGCAGCCCACAGCACGTCGCGGAGGTGGCGGCGACCGGTGCGCGCGTCATGGAGGCCGACGTCGAGCAGCTCAACACCGACGAGATGGTGCAGCGGCTGCGCGGCCAGGAGGCCGTGATCTGGTCGGCGGGGGCCGGTGGCGGCAACCCCGGCAGGACGTATGCCGTCGACCGCGACGCCGCCATCCGCTCCATGGACGCGGCGCAGGAGGCCCGCGTCCGGCGCTACGTGATGGTGTCCTACTTCTACGACCGCCCCGACCACGGGGTGCCGCAGGACAACCCCTTCTTCGCGTATGCCGAGGCCAAGGCCGCCGCCGACGCCCACCTCCGGGGCAGCGGCCTGCGGTGGACGATCCTGGGGCCGAGCAGTCTCACCGACGAGCCGGGGACCGGCCGCATCGAGACCGGCGAGGGCGTCCGGGGCTCGTCGGTGAGCCGCGACGACGTCGCGGCGGTCGCGGCATACGTCTTGGACCACCCGAGCACGGTCGGCCGCGTCATCGACTTCAACAGCGGCGACGTCGCGATCGCGCAGGCTCTCGGCTAGGAGGGGGAGCGGGCCTCAGCCGCAGGGACCGGAGCCGAGCAGGCGCAGCCCCTCGCGGTCGCCAGGCCCCCAGTCGAGGATCCCCGCGTCGTTCTTGGCGTGCATCAGCTCCGCGCGGGACTGCACGTGGGTGAGCCCGACGACGTGGGCCAGCTCGTGCATGACGATGGCGCGTGCCTGGGCCCAGCCCCGCGACGAGCGCTGGAGGAGCTTGGACATGCTCGGTCCGTCGAGGTAGACGATCCCGCTGACCCACCGCTTGCTCGTGGAGATCGCGCTCCGGTCGGGGACCGGGCCGCCGATGCCGGCGATGTTGCCCTCGAGCTCCGGCACGACGGTGGGGTTGGTCCACGCGACGAGCACGGGGGAGGGGCGGTTGCCGTAGCGGCCGACATCGCGGCTCGGGCGGTTCTTCGAGGGCGGCTCGGTCGTGGTGCCCTCGATGCTGAAGACGAGTCCCGAGGCGGCGCTGACCCGGGCGACGGCCTCCCGAAGCAGCCCCTCGGCGCCGGTCGGGGCATCCGCGGTGTTGACCACGATGTGGATGACCTTGCAGGGGTCGAAGGTGACCGGCTCGCTGCGGAAGCCGGAGCGGGTGTCCATGAAGGCGTAGTCCGTGGAGTTCGACGCCTTGGTCGGCGCCACCCCGAGCGGCACGTCGCTGGTGACGGTGCGCACCTCCGGGGGCCGGCCCGTGATGATCGGGCCCGCCATCTCCCACCACTCGTCGTAGAACAGCGCCCCGCTGCCCAGGAGCACCCCCGCCACCCCCATGGCGAGACCACGCTGGGGCCCGGACGCGCGGGCGGGACGGCGGCGTGCGGCGCCTCCCTGCAGGGCGAGCACGTCGAGCCGGTCGAGCTCGGCGAGCTGGCGGCGCATCCACCGCCGACGTCGCGCCGGCCCGAACGTCGCCGCATCCCAGAGTCCCCCCACACGCACGCCGACATGCTGCCGACGGGGCGACGGCCGCATCGCCCGAAAGGGCCAACACGGGCCGAACGGAGGAGGCGGCCGCCGGAGGCGGGCACTCGGCATACGCCGCGGTGGGGTGGCGCACGACCCGCGCGGCGTCGGACACTCGCAGCGTGAGCGCGCAGTTCAACCACACGATCGTGCACAGCCACGACAAGCAGGCGTCGGCACAGTTCCTGGCCGACATCCTCGGCCTGGAGCCGCCGACGGCCTACGGGCCCTTCGTCGCGGTGCGGCTGGGCAACGGGGTCACGCTCGACTTCGCCGACGAGTTCGGCACCCCGCACCGCCAGCACTACGCCTTCCTCGTCTCCGAGGAGGAGTTCGACCAGGTGCTCGGGCGCCTCACCGAGCGGGGCATCACCTACTGGGCCGACCCGTTCCACAGCCGCCAGGGACAGGTCAACACCGAGGACGGTGGCAGGGGGCTCTACTGGAAGGACCCCAGCGGCCACGACCTCGAGGTCATCACCGTCCCCAACGGCGGGTGGTGACCGGGCGCCCGTTGCGCGGGCGGGCTACTCCTCGTAGCCCTCGGCGCCGGCGTGGGGGTAGTCCTCGCTCTCGTTGACGGAGATCTTCTGCTCGAGGAGGTCCGCCTCGTTGGCCTCCACCTCGGCCGTGTGGGGCGGCTCCTCGTCGGGAAGGTCCTCACCCGGGGTCGGCTCGGGCTCGCTGTCCAGACCCCTCTGCTGCTCCTCGAGGTCGGCGAGGGGGATGTCATCACGCGACGCGGTCATGCTGTCCTCCTTCTGTGCGCGGCCCGCGGGCCCCCGGTGGGCCCGCACGTCCTTCCCAGTGTGGCCCAGGGGTGGGCGGTTCTCGACAGGTGCGAAAGGCCCGGGACCCCTTCCGTTCACCACAAGACCCACACCGGTGACCGTCAGGGCAGCAGGGGGAACAGGAGGTCTGTCGCCCGGGCTGACGCTACGGGCAGGGACAGTTCAGGGCGCAGAGCATGTAACCGATCGGGTCGCCCTGATGCGTGGTTCCGCACCGCCTGATGCACCGGGTGCACCCCGACGTCGCCGCGTACTCCGGCTTCTTGGTCTCGGGGTCGCCGCCTCCCTCACCGTACGCGTCCAAGAAAGTCAGCCGCGCTGCGGTGCGCCTCATGCCCTTCAGCAAGGAGAACGCCCAGGCGTTCTCGTCGGTGGGCGTCGCGAACTCCAGCCTGACCACGGCGTGTGAGTGCTCACGGCAGGGGAGGACCCCGAGGGGTTCCGCGCTTGCGATGGCGTTGAGCGGCACCTTCGCCCACGACTCGCAGTCACCCATGGAGAAGAGGAAATAGCCCCCGCCGTCCTCGGCTTTCTTCACCATCCCTGCAACGGTGAATGGTGGCTCGAGGTCGTCCGCCTCCAGGCGGCGCTGGAACTCGTCTCGTGAGAATGCCCTGTCAGACGCCATGGTCCACTGCCCATCTCTCGTCGCTCACGGGGTCCGTCCGCGATCGTGGCCGTCCCTGCGGCCCCCAAGACGCCCGACGCCAACGGCCCACCTTGGACAACTCTTGAGGCTACGCCGGGAGAACGCGCTGAGGATCAGCAAGATGGCGTAGTCGACCGCAACCGGCGGTGTCACTGGTGTTCGACACGTGAGCAGCGCCGTCCCGCGGTGGAGCCACCGATCCCGACGCACTGCTCAAGGAGGGGCTGTCCGACCCCGGTGGCATGATCGCCGCATGCAGCGAGTCGACGGTCGCCTGGTGCTGAGCCCCACAGACCTCACCAAGCACGTCGCGTGCCCGCACATCACCACCCTCGACCGGCAGGCCCTCGACACGCCGGCCGCCGAGCTGGGCGCCACGGCCGCCGACGACGCCCTCAACCTGGTGTTCGAGAAGGGGCTGGCCCACGAGGCCGACTACCTCCAGGTGCTGCGAGACAGCGGGCTCCACATCGTCGAGATCGACGGCTTCGGGTCCGACCGCGAGGCGGCCGAGGCCGCGACGCTCGACGCGATGCGAGGCGGCGCCGACGTGGTCTACCAGGCGACGCTCTTCGACGGGCAGTGGGTCGGGCACGCCGACTTCCTGCTGCGCACCGACCGCCCCAGCCGGCTCGGCGGCTGGTCCTACGACATCGCCGACACCAAGCTCGCCCGCCGCCTCAAGGTGCCGGCCCTGCTCCAGATGGCGACGTATGCCGCGCGGCTGGAGACGCTGCAGGGCGTCGCCCCCCAGCGCCTCGTCGTGGTGACCGGCGACAAGGCGGAGCACCCGTGGCGGCTCGTCGACGTCGCCGCCTACGCCCGCCGGCGCCGGGAAGCGCTGCTGGCCGCGATCGAGCGGGGCACGCCGACCGAGCCGGTGCCGAGCCACCAGTGCTCGCAGTGCCGCTGGCAGAAGCGGTGCGCAAAGGAGTGGGAGCTCGCCGACGACCTCGTCCAGGTGGCCGGACTGCGCGGTGACCAGCGCGAAGCGCTGCGCGCCAACGGCATCCGCACCCTGGCCGAGCTCGCCGTGGCACCACTCGAGCAGGTCCGCGCCGCCGTGGGGAGCGGCACGGCCGGACGGCTGCTCCAGCAGGCGCGGCTGCAGGCGCACGAGCGTGAGACCGGCGTGCCACGATTCGAGCTGCTGCCGCCGGAGCCGGCCCGTGGGCTGCAGCGGCTCCCCGAGCCCAGCCCGGGTGACGTCTACCTCGACTTCGAGGGCGACCCGTGGGCCGACGAGGGCCGCGGGCGCGAGTACCTCGCCGGGCTCTGGGACCGTTCGGGGACCTTCACGGGCTTCTGGGCGCACTCCACCGAGGAGGAGAAGGTGCTCACCGAGCGCCTGCTCGACGAGCTCATGCGGCGGTGGAGGGCCGACCCGGGCATGCACGTCTACCACTACGCGGCCTACGAGCGCACCGCGCTCGAGCGGCTCACCGGCCGGCACGGGACGCGCGAGACCGAGCTCGACCAGCTGCTGCGCGGCGAGCGCCTGGTCGACCTCTACGCCGTCGTCCGCCAGGGCCTGCGGATCAGCAAGCCGTCGTACTCGATCAAGAAGCTCGAGGACTTCTACTGGGGCCACGTGCGCAGGGGCGACGGGTTCGAGGTGGCCGACGCGATGACCTCGGTCGTGGAGTACGAGCGCTGGCTCGTCGACGGTGACGACACGATCCTCGAGCGGATCCGCAGCTACAACGAGGACGACGTGCGCTCCACGCACGACCTGCACGGCTGGCTCGAGCAGCGACGGGACGAGCTCGGGCGGCAGGGCCACGAGCTCGGCCGGCCGGTGCCGCCCGAACTGCGCGAGGTGGGCGAGGAGGAGCTCGCCGAGACCGCCCTCGCCGATCAGCTGCTCGAGGCCGGTCACCACCTGCTGGCGGGCTGCGTCGGCTGGCACCGGCGCGAGGCCCGTCCCGGCTGGTGGGACTACTTCCGCTACGAGGGGCTCGACACCCGCGAGCTCATCGAGGACGCGACCGCGGTCGGCGGGCTGGGCGCGCCGCTGTTCGCCCGAGACGTCGCCAACGCCCGGGGCACGGTGACCTCGAAGGTCTGGCGCTACCCCTTCGAGCCGCAGGACTGCAAGCTGCCGGTCGACAAGTACGTCCACGACGTCGACACCCACACGTCGGTGGGGAAGGTCTGTGCCGTCGACGGCGTGAAGGGCTGGGTGGAGCTGTCCATGCGCGCCTCCGTCGACCCGCCGCTGCCGCGGGGGCTCAAGCCGCCCGGCCCGGTGGTCGACGCGGTGCTGCGCAGGTCCATCGCTGCCACCGCAGAGAGCCTGCTGGCGGGGGAGCGCGGCATGGCGGCACGCCTGCTCGACCGGGTGGTGCCTCCGGCTGAGGTGCTGCGGCCGCGCCCGGGGGAGGCGCCCGCAGACGCGGTGGTGCGCGTGGGCAGGTCGCTGCGGGGCGAGGTGCTGGCCGTGCAGGGCCCGCCCGGCACCGGCAAGACGTATGCCGCCGCGCAGCTGGTCCGCGCGCTGCTCGATGCCGGGCTGCGGGTGGGCGTGACGGCGCTGTCCCATGCCGTGATCCGCCACGTCCTCGACAAGGTCGAGCGTCCGGCGATGCAGAAGGTGTCCGAGCTGCCGGAGGAGCTGCCGGCCGGTCACGTGCGCCTGACGACGGTCAACGAGGAGGCCCGCGCTGCGCTGCAGGACGGTGAGGTCCAGCTGCTCGGTGGCACCGCCTGGCTCTGGGCCCGCGAGGAGATGCGCGAGTCGGTCGACGTGCTCGTCATCGACGAGGCAGGGCAGTTCTCGCTGGCCAACGCCGTCGCCGTGGCGCCTGCTGCGAAGTCGCTTGTCCTGCTTGGCGATCCACAACAGTTGACGCAGCCGAGCCAGGCGACGCACCCCTACGGCGCCGGCGTCTCGGCGCTCGAGCACCTCATCGGCGAGCACGACACGGTGCCCTCCGACCGCGGGATCTTCCTCGGCACGACCTGGCGCATGCACCCCGAGGTGACCGCCTTCGTCTCCGAGCTCTCCTACGAGGGCCGCCTCCACGCGCAGCGGGGGCGTGAGCGCCAGGCGGTCGGTGGGCAGGGGCCGCTCTCGGGATCCGGGCTGCGCTGGGCGCCCGTCGAGCACGTGGGCTGCTCCTCCGCCAGCGACGAGGAGGCCGCCGTGGTCGCCGGCCTCGCCAAGGACCTGCTGTCGCGGTCGTGGACCGACGTCGAAGGTGTCACCCATCCGATGACGGAGGACGACATCCTCGTGGTGGCCCCGTTCAACGCGCATGTGGCGAGGCTGCAGGCCGCCCTGCCCGACGGCATACGGGTCGGCACGGTCGACCGGTTCCAGGGGCGTGAGGCGCCGGTGGTCATCTACTCGATGGCGAGCTCCAGCGCAGCCGATGCCCCGCGCGGCGTGGGCTTCCTCTACGACCTGCACCGGTTCAACGTCGCGATCTCGCGGGCGAAGGCCCTGGGCATCGCCGTCGCCAACCCGGCGCTGCTCGACGCGCAGGTGCACACGCCCGAGCAGCTCCGAGCCGTCAACGCCCTGTGCCGCTACGTCGACGAGGCCGTCGAGGTCGGGGGCTGGGGATAACTCCGCTGCCGAATACCCTTTTCGGGCAACGATGCCCGCATGACCTTCAAGGACCTGCCACCTGACATCCGGAACCTCCCGCTGACCGACTCGCGGCTTGCCGGCGACGTCATCGACCTCATCATCGGTGACGATGCGCGGTCCCGGGGCAGCATCGGGCTCATGCTCTGCGACGGCCAGGACCGCGGCGTCCAGCCCGTCGTGCTGGCCGACGTGCCAGCCGACGCCGAGTGCACCGTCCTGCGCCAGCTCCTCGACCTCTTCCTGCCGGCCGTCGCCGAGGAGGGCGGCTCAGTGCTCGTCGGCCGCGGCCGTCGCGGCGGGGGTGCACCGAACGACCTCGACCGAGAGTGGCACCAGCAGGCCATCGACTGCTGCGCTGCCTCCGGGGTCCGGCTGCTCGGCTTCCACCTCGCCACCAGCGAGGGCGTCTTCGCGCTGCCCGGACCCCTGACTGCTGCCTGCTGAGATCGCTCCGGCGTCCCGCCAGGGGTGGCACGCCGCGGTCGGCCAGTGACCGGCGGGGGAGTGCTCCCCATTGCCGGTGCGGCCCCTGCGCCACGACGCTTTCCCCGCCCGCAGAAGAGGACAAACCGGGCCATCGGCGGTCAGCCGGGCTCAGCAGACGAGGGGAAAGCCATGAACAGCAACAGGATTCGCCGCATCGGGATCGGCCTGCTCGCAGCGACCGCGGTGGCAGTGCCGTCCGCGGTCGCGGTCGCGTCCGAGCCGCACTACGTGACGGTGAAGCCGGCCGCGCGGCCGGGCAGCGTGAACCCGAAGGTGAAGATCCACCACGGGAACCCACGGCCGGACAAGCTCGGCTCCGCGTCGGTCACGCAGTGCTCGGGCGGCCCGGCCGCAGGCACCGAGCGGCTGGCCAACTACATCGAGTACTGGTGGCCGCGTGGCGAGAGCGCCGGCATCTACAACTGCCGCACCGTCTCCGGCAGCAGCAGCTACAGCCTGCACGCCGGCGGCCGCGCCTACGACCACCGCCTGTCCGTCCACAACGAGAAGGACAAGGCGGCCGGCGACTCCCTCGTCGCGGCGTTCCTGCGCGCCGACACCAAGGGCAACAAGTACGCCCTGGCCAAGCGGTTCGGGGTCCAGGAGATCATCTGGAACTGCAAGATCTGGACGGCGGAGCGGGCGAGCGAGGGCCTGCGGCCCTACGGCGCCTGCCCGACGAGCAACGACACCATCGCGCACCGCGACCACGTCCACATCGGCCAGAACCTGCGCGGCGCCAACCGGAAGACCACGGCCTTCACCGGCTGGAGCTGGTGCGAGCCGCGCGACGGCATGTGCAGCTGAGTCCTGCCACAGGGCGCCTCACGAGGCGTCCCACCATCGGTCAGCTCGCGGTCGACGGTGGGGCGCCCCAGGCGATGGAGAGCTCGACGGCGCGGTCCCAGCGCTCGAAGTGGTGCTGCCGCACCGCCGGCTCCATCCGCGGGTGCCACTCGGCGGCCTTGTGCCACTGACGCTTGAGAACTTGGCGGTCCGGCCAGTAGCCCGCCACCAGCCCGGCCGCGTAGGCCGCCCCGAGGGCAACGGTCTCGGCCATCATCGGCCGCACGACCGGCACGTCGACGAAGTCGGCAACGGCCTGCATGAGCAGGTTGTTGGCGGTCATGCCACCGTCGACCGCCAGGCTGCTCAGCGGCACGTCGACGTCGAGGTTCATGGCGCGCGCGACCTCGCTGATCTGCAGGGCGGTCGCCTCGAGCACCGCCCGCGCGATGTGCCCCTTGGTGATGTAGGACGTGAGCCCTGCGACGATGCCTTGGGCCTTGGTCTCCCAGCGGGGCGCGTACAGGCCGGAGAACGCCGGGACGACGAAGCAGCCGCCGTTGTCCTCGACCGTCATCGCCAGCGTCTCGATCTCCGCAGGGGAGCGGATGAGGCCCAGGCTCTCGCGGCACCACTCGACCAGGGCGCCGGCGATCGCGACCGACCCCTCGAGGGCGTAGACGGCCGGCTCGCCGTCGGCCTTGTGCGCGACCGTGGTGATGAGTCCGTGCCGGGAGCGGGCGATGTCGGTGCCGGTGTTGAGGAGCAGGAAGCTGCCGGTGCCGAAGGTGCACTTGGCCTCGCCCGGCTCGAACGCCGTCTGCCCGAAGAGGGACGCCTGCTGGTCGCCGATGACCGCCGTCACCGGGATGCCGGGCACGGGGCTGCGGGTGTGCGCGAGGTGGGCCATCGACGGGCGGATCTGCGGCAGCATCACCGCGGGGACGCCCATGCAGTCGAGCAGCTGCTGGTCCCACTCCAGGGTGCGCAGGTCCATGAGCATCGTGCGGCTGGCATTGGTCACGTCGGTGACGTGCAGGCCGCCCCCGACGCCACCGGTGAGGTTCCACAGCAGCCAGGTGTCCATGGTGCCGAACAGCAGGTCGCCGCGCTCGGCCCGCTCGCGCAGGCCCGGCGCGCTGTCGAGGACCCACCGGAGCTTGGGGCCGGAGAAGTAGGTCGCCGCAGGAAGACCGGTGCGCTCGAAGATCGTCTCCGCACCGAGGTCCGCACAGACCTCCTGGACGAGCGGGGCCGTCCGGGTGTCCTGCCACACGATCGCCGGGGACACCGGTTCCCCCGTGCGGCGGTCCCACACCACGGTGGTCTCCCGCTGGTTCGTCACGCCCAGGGCCACCACCTGCTGGGGGGAGGCGCCGGCGTTGTCGAGCGCCTCGGGGATGAGGCGCTGGACGATGTCCCAGATCTCCGCGGCGTCGTGCTCGACCCAGCCCGGGCGGGGGAAGTGCTGGTGGTGCTGCCGCTGGGCGAGCGAGACGAGCCGCCCCTGGCGGTCGAACAGCAGGCACCGGGTCGATGTCGTCCCCTGGTCGAGGGCGGCGACGTAGCGGTCGGTCACGAGCGGCCGTGCCCGAACTCGCGGGAGATCGCCCGGGCGGCCCACAGCACGTCGTCGGCGAGGGCGGCGCGCGGGTGCCCGCGCCCGTCGCAGAGGGAGTCGACCGGGCCGGTGACGCCGACAGCTGCCACGACATAGCCGCCGCGGTCGCGGATGGGGGCGGCGATGCCCGCCTGGCCCCGCTCCGACTCCTCGACGGCGACGGCGTAGCCGGCGTCGCGGACGTCGGCGAGCTGGCGGATGAGGGCGGGACGATCCGTGAGGGTGCGGCTGGTCAGGGCCTCGAGCGGCCCGTCCAGCACGCTGCGCGCCGCCCCGGGATCGAAGGCGATGAGCACCTTGCCGAGTGCCGTCGCATGCAGCGCGATCGTCGCCCCCGTGTCCAGGGTCTGGTGGCCGGCCGCGACCCGGAACACGTGGTGGGCGATCACCCCCGCGCCGCCGCGGAACATGGCCACCCGCGCGGACTCGCCGGTGCGGGCCGCCAGCGCGTCGGTCCAGTTGATCGCCCGTGAGCGCAGCTCGTTGACGTCGAGCTGCGTGGACCCCAGCTGGAGCAGGTCGCGCCCGACGCGGTAGAGACCCGTCACCTCGTCCTTGTCCACGAACTCGACCTCGCACAGCGTCCGCAGCAGGCCGTGGGCGGTCGGCTTGGCGAGCCCGAGGGCCCCGGAGATCTGGGCCAGGCCGAGCGGCTCGCTCTCGGCGGCGAGCAGGCGCACGATCGCTGCGGCACGCTCCACCGACTGCACAGACCCGGGCATGGCCCCACCGTCCCACGGCGTTCGACATTGTCAAACGTGGAGGCGTTCGACGATGTCGAACGCCGGTCGTTGTCCGGGTGCAGGGGAGCGGCCTACGGTCGCCGAGAGCCCCTCCGGATGCACGATCGCCGATCACGGGCGAGGCTCGAACCAGCCACAGGTGTGGCCGGCAGGGCCAACGCAGCACCAGCACTTCACACAACAGAGCACTTCACACAGCAGCGCACTTCGCACACAGCAGAGCCACTCGTACAAAGGAGTACTGACATGGCAGCGCTCGGAAGACGAACGCTCGTCGGCGAGCTCATCGCCGAGTTCATCGGGACCCTCATCCTCATCATCCTCGGCACGGCGGTGGTGGCCCAGGTCGTCACCAGCGAGGGTGCCTTCGGTGACCACGACTCCATCGCCTGGGCCTGGGGGCTCGGCGTGGTGTTCGGCGTCTACACCGCAGCACGCATCAGCGGCGCCCACCTCAACCCCGCAGTGACCATCGCCCTCGCCGTCTTCCGTGACTTCGAGTGGCGCAAGGTGCTGCCCTACTCGCTGGCGCAGGTCGCCGGCGCCTTCACCGCGGCCCTCATCGTCCGGCTCGTCTACGCCGAGGCCATCAACCTCGTCGACCCGGACCACACCATTGCCACCCAGGGCATCTTCTCGACGCTTCCGGGCAACGGGACCCTGGACATCAGCCAGGGGACCGCGCTCCTCGACCAGGTCGTCGGCACCGCGATCCTGCTGTTCCTGATCCTCGCGGTCACCGACACCCGCAACAGCGCGCCCGTCGCCTGGATGGCACCGTTCATCGTCGGCCTCATCGTGGTCGCCATCGGCATGGCCTGGGGCACCAACGCCGGCTACGCCATCAACCCTGCCCGTGACTTCGGGCCACGCCTGGCGTCCTTCCTCACGGGCTACGAGACCGCGTTCGAGGACCAGAACGGCGCCTTGTACTTCTGGGTGCCGATCGTCGGCCCGATCGTGGGCGGCCTGCTCGGCTCGGCGGCATACGTCTTCCTCATCGAGAAGTTCCTCCCGCCGGTGGAGGAGGAGCAAGAGGTCGGCGAGGTCCCCACCGGGGGGCCCAACCCGCACGCGAAGGAGTCGTCGGTCAGCTGACCAACCCCATCACAAGCACGTCCCGAACACCCAGAGCAAGGAGCACGTCATGGCAGATTTCGTCGGCGCCGTCGACCAGGGCACCACCAGCACGCGGTTCATGATCTTCGACCACGGTGGCAACGAGGTGGCCCGCCACCAGCTCGAGCACGAGCAGGTCATGCCCAACCCGGGCTGGGTCGAGCACAACCCCGTGGAGATCTGGGACCGCACCAGTTCGGTGCTGCAGACCGTCATGAACAGCAAGGAGCTCGGCCCCTCCGACCTCGCAGCCCTCGGCATCACCAACCAGCGCGAGACCACGGTGGTGTGGAACAAGCGAACCGGCCGGCCGTACTACAACGCGATCGTGTGGCAGGACACCCGCACCGACAAGATCGCCGCGGCGCTCGACCGTGACGAGCGCGGAGACCTCATCCGGCGCAAGGCCGGCCTGCCCCCGGCAACCTACTTCTCCGGTGGCAAGATCCAGTGGATCCTCGAGAACGTCGACGGTGTTCGCGAGGCGGCCGAGAAGGGCGAGGCCATCTTCGGCAACACGGACAGCTGGCTGCTGTGGAACCTCACCGGCGGCACCCGCGGGGGGGTGCACGTCACCGACGTCACCAACGCCAGCCGCACCATGCTCATGGATCTCGAGACCCTCGACTGGGACGACGAGCTGCTGAAGATCTTCGGCATCCCGCGGCAGATGATGCCCGAGATCCGGCCCTCCTCCGACCCCCGCCTCTACGGCGAGACGCTCGAGAACGGCCCCCTCGGCGGTACGGTGCCGCTCGCCGCAGCGCTCGGCGACCAGCAGGCGGCCATGGTCGGGCAGGTCTGCCTGGCGGCCGGGGAGGCGAAGAACACCTACGGCACGGGGAACTTCCTGCTGCTCAACACCGGTGAGGAACTGGTCCGTTCCGAGAACGGCCTGCTCACCACCGTCTGCTACCAGTTCGGTGACGCCAAGCCCATCTACGCGCTCGAGGGATCGATCGCGGTGACCGGGTCCGCCGTGCAGTGGCTGCGCGACCAGCTCGGCATCATCTCGGGCGCGTCGCAGAGCGAGTCGCTGGCCCGGCAGGTCAAGGACAACGGCGGCATGTACTTCGTGCCCGCCTTCTCTGGTCTGTTCGCGCCCTACTGGCGCTCGGACGCGCGCGGCGCCATCGTCGGCCTGTCGCGCTTCAACACCAACGCGCACCTGGCGAGGGCCACGCTCGAGGCGATCTGCTACCAGAGCCGCGACGTGGCCGACGCCATGGAGAAGGACTCCGGGGTCAAGCTCGAGGTGCTCAAGGTCGACGGTGGCGTCACCGCCAACGACCTGTGCATGCAGATCCAGGCCGACGTCCTCGGCGTGCCGGTCAGCCGCCCCGTGGTCGCGGAGACGACCGCGCTCGGCGCCGCGTACGCCGCCGGACTCGCCACCGGGTTCTGGGAGGACCCGGAGGACCTGCGAGAGAACTGGAACGAGAGCAAGCGCTGGACGCCGGAGTGGAACGACGACCAGCGCGAGGAGGGCTACCGCGGCTGGCGCAAGGCTGTGGAGCGCACGCTCGACTGGGTGGAGGTCTGACCATGCCCGCAGAGGTGGCCCGACTCGACCGGCAGAGCCGGGAGCAGGCGCTGGAGGGCATGGCCGCCGAGGAGCTCGACGTCCTGGTCATCGGTGGCGGTGTCACCGGTGCCGGGGCGGCCCTCGACGCCGTCACCCGCGGCCTGCGGGTCGGGCTGGTCGAGGCACGGGACTACGCGGCGGGCACGTCGAGCCGCTCGAGCAAGCTGATCCACGGCGGGTTGCGCTACCTCGAGCAGCTCAACTTCACGCTCGTCCGCGAGGCCCTGCACGAGCGGTCGCTCATCCTCAACCGCCTGGCCCCGCACCTGGCGCGTCCCGTGCCGTTCATCTACCCCCTGCAGCACCGGGTCTGGGAGCGGCCGTACGTCGGCAGCGGCATCCTCCTCTACGACACCATGGGCGGCCGGCACGGTGTGCCGGGCCACCGCCACATGACGAGGAGGCAGGCGCTGCGGGCGTTTCCGTCGCTGCGCAAGGACGCGCTGGTCGGAGCCGTGCAGTACTACGACGGCCAGGTCGACGACGCGCGGCACACCATGATGATCGCGCGCACGGCGGCCCGGTACGGCGCCCTGTGTGCGACCAGCGCCCGAGTCGTCGGGTTCCTCCGGGAGGGCGACCGGGTGGTGGGCGCCGAGGTGGAGGACCTCGAGACGGGCCACACGCACAAGGTCAGGGCGAAGTCGACGATCAACGCGGCCGGCGTGTGGACCGACGAGATCCAGGAGATGGTCGGCGGGCGGGGGCAGTTCAACGTGCGTGCCTCCAAGGGCGTGCACATCCTCGTGCCCCGCGACCGGATCCACGCCAGCACGGGGATCATCAGCCGCACCGAGAAGAGCGTGCTGTTCATCATCCCGTGGGACACGCACTGGATCATCGGCACCACCGACACCGACTGGCACCTCGACCTCGCGCACCCGGCGGCCAGCCGGAGCGACATCGAGTACCTGCTCGACCACGCCAACCGGCTGCTGGCCACGCCGCTGACGCACGACGACATCACCGGCGTCTACGCGGGCCTGCGGCCGCTGCTCGCCGGGGAGTCGGAGGCGACCAGCCAGCTCTCCCGCGAGCACGCCGTCGTCAGCCCGGTGGCCGGCCTCGTCATGGTCGCCGGCGGCAAGTACACGACGTACCGGGTCATGGCCAAGGATGCGGTCGACGTCGTGGCGCACGCGCTGCCGTGGAAGGTGCCCAAGTCGTGCACCGACTCGGTGCCGATCGTCGGGGCCGACGGCTTCCACGCCGCGTGGAACCAGCGGCAGGCGAGGGCCGACCGGGCCGGCATCCACGTCGCGTGGGTGGAGCACCTCCTGCGCCGCTACGGGACGCTGACCGACGAGCTCCTCGAGCTCATCGCAGAGAACCGCGACCTCGGCGAGCCCATCGAGGGCGCTCCGGAGTACCTGCGGGTCGAGGCGTACTACGCGGCGCTGGCCGAGGGGGCGCTCCACCTCGACGACGTCCTCACGCGGCGGACCCGGATCTCGATCGAGACGTTCGACCGTGGCCAGTCCTCGGCACGGCACGTCGCCGAGCTGGTCGCCCCGGTCCTCGGCTGGGACGCGGCGAGGGTCGACGACGAGGTCGAGCACTACCTGGCCCGGGTCGAGGCCGAGCTGCAGTCGCAGAAGGAGCCGGACGACCAGACGGCCGACGCTGCCCGGCTCGGGGCGCCGGAGGTGCGCGGGCTGGGATCCCGCCGCGCCTCCTGACACGGACGGACGTGGGTATGCCGGGCGCACGCCGGCATACCCACGCCGCACCGTCCGTGCGGACCCGGCCGAACCGTCCGTGCGCGCCGCCGCAGCTGCCGGCCCTCCGCCGTGCGTGGCGGTGGCGGTGGCAGCATGGGGCAACCGTGACCACCCGCGAAGGAGTGCCTCGTTGATCTTCATCACCGCCAAGTTCCCCGTCCTGCCCGAGCACGCCGAGGCCTGGCCCGAGCTCAGCCGTGAGTTCACCGAGGCGACCCGGGGGGAGGAGGGCTGCCTGTGGTTCGACTGGTCGCGCAGCCTGGACGACCCGAACGTGTACGTGCTGGTCGAGGCCTTCCGTGACGACGCCGCGGGTGCCGCCCACGTGCAGTCAGCGCACTTCCAGAAGGCGACGGCGCAGCTGCCGGCATACCTCGCCGAGACCCCGCACATCGTCAACGTCACCGCCCCGGGTACCGAGTGGTCGCGTCTGGGCGAGATGGCGGTGCCGGAACGGGCCTGAGCGCACGGACGGCGGCCCGGCCCAAAACGCGGCATAAAGACCCAGTGGCCCCTGCCGACCATGGATACTCGGGCACGTGAACGTCCGCTCGCTGTCGCCTGAGAGTGGCGGGACCCTGCTGCCCTTCCGGGGGCACCGCGACGTCGGCGACGAGGCGGGCCGGCGCACCGGCCCCGACCCGGTCGAGCCGAGCGACTCGCCGACGGTCGTCCACCTCACCCGCCGCCGCCTGGGTGCGCAGGCGACCGCAGGGAGGCAGCGCCCCCACTGGGTGCGGGTCGCCGTCGCGCTCGCCTCGGCCGCACTGGTGGCGGGAGGGGCGGCGGCCGCCGCCCTCACCGGGGTGCTCCCGCTGTCGACCGAGCGGCCGCAGCCACGACCCGCCGTGTCCGCACCGCCGACCTCGGCGGCGGGCCGGGGCACCAACGTGCCCGCCGCCTACGGCCTGTGCCAGGCCTTCGACCGGGCCGCCGAGCGGGGCGACGACGTGGCCACGGCTCTCGCGTTCCGCAACCTCGCGCACGCCGCCGGTGGGGCCACCCAGGTGTCGGGTTACTGCGCTCCCTTCGACGACCTCGACCGGGGCCGGGCGCGGTGACGGCCACCCCGGCCCTGCAGGGCTGGGTCGAGGGCGAGCACACCGCGGACGGCCGCAGCCACCCGATCTACCGGCGTGGTGAGGGTCCGGGTGTCATCGTCATCCACGAGCTGCCGGGACTGACCCCGGACGTGGTCGCGTTCGCCGACGAGGTGGTGGACGCGGGCTTCACGGTCGCGCTGCCGAGCCTGTTCGGCACCCCCGGTGCGCCGGGCACGGTGGGGGAGGTGCTGCGTGTGATCCCACGGGTCTGCGTCAGCAGCGAGTTCACCAAGCTCGCGGTGGGCGAGACGGCACCTGTGGCCGGCTGGCTGCGCAGCCTGGCCCGCCACCTGCACCAGGAAACTGGTGGCCCGGGCGTGGGCGTCGTGGGCATGTGCTTCACCGGTGGCTTCGCGCTCGCGGCCATGGTCGACCCGTCGGTGGCCGCCCCGGTGGTCGCGCAGCCGTCGACGCCGTTTCCCGTCGGACGGCGTCGGAGGGGCGACCTCAACCTGAGCCCGACAGACCTGGCCTCCGTGAAAACCCGTGTGGCGCAAGGCTGCCCGGTCCTCGGGGTCCGCTACGACGGTGACCGGGCCACCGGCACCCGCTTCGACACCCTCCAGCGCGAGCTCGGTGACGGGTTCCTCCGGGTCGACCTGTGCCCGGGCGGCCGGATGGACCACGCGACGCTGACCGTGCACCGCAGCCAGGTGGCCGTCGACCGGGTCCTCGCGTTCCTCGGCCAGCGGCTGAAGCCGGCCTGACCGCGGCAGTGGGCACGCGGCATACCCTCAGCCCCGAGCGCCGGTGACCGCGCTCCGAGGCGAGGTCTTCCGCGCCCGGCTGCGCACCGCCCGCGCCGCAGCCTCCGACCCGTCGGCCGCGAGCATCTCCAGCACGGCCTTCTCCAGCTCGGCCTGGCGCACGTCGGGGGTCTCGTGCACCTTGCGCGCGACGTGCGCGATCGTGGTGCCGTCCTCGTAGAGGTCGATGACGCGGGGGTCGATGTAGGAGTTCTTGGCGATGGTGGGGGTGTTGCCGAGGTAGTCCGAGACCTCCTGCACCGCGGCCTTGATGGCTCGCTGGCGGGAGCGCTTGGTGTCGCCGGGCTCCTCCGACATCGCCAGGGCGGTCGCCGCGATGACCGTGGCGTGCCAGGTGCGGAAGTCCTTGGCGGTCAGGTCGCCGGCGAGGAGCTCGCGCAGGTAGGTGTTGACCAGGGCGGCGTCGAGGCTGCTCCAACGACGTGAGTTCTGGTATGCCAGAAGGCGATCGCCGCCACCGCGCCGTTTGCGCATCCGCTCCAGCGCGGCCATGACGTCGGCGTCGTCGATCTCGACGCAGTGCTCGATGCCCGACTTGCCGGTGAAGCAGAAGACGAGCTTGCCGCCCCGGGCGCGCACGTGGCGCTTCTCCAGCGTCGTGAGCCCGAACGAGCCGTTCGCGTCGGCGTAGCTGTCGCTGCCGATGCGGAAGTAGCCGAGGTCGAGCAGTCGCACCGCCGCCGCACTCGCCCGCTCCAGCGGCATGCCGTCGAGGCCGAGGTGCTCGAGCACCTGCCGGCGGGCGTCGGGCAGCTTGCGCGCCGCCTCGCTCACCCGGTCGAACTTCATCTTGTCGCGCTTGATCCGCCAGTCGGGGTGGTAGAGGTACTGCCGTCGACCCGCGTCGTCGGTGCCGACCGCCTGGATGTGGCCGCTGGGGAAGGGGCAGATCCACACGTCCTTCCAGGCCGGCGGGATGGCCAGGGCACGGATGCGCTCGACGTCCTCCTCCGGCAGTCGCTGCCCGTCGCTGTCGAGGTAGACGAAACCCTTGCCCGCGCGTCGGCGGGTCCAGCCCCTCGAGTTGGGGGAGACGGTGCGCAGCCTGGCCATGACCGGACACTAACGCGCAGGTCAGCGGCCTGCGCGGCGACAACAGCAGCGGTATGCCGCGGGCTCGCCTACGCGGTGATGGGCCAGCGCGGGCGCGCGCCCTCCGGCCGGTTCCGCTCGTACCACCGCAGCACCCGCAGGACGCCGACGTCGTCGAAGCGCCGTCCGGCGACCTGCAGCCCGATGGCCCGGCCGTCCTCGGTGAAGCCGCAGTTGACCGTGCCGGCGGGCTGTCCCGAGAGGTTGTAGGGCGCCGTGAACCCGATGTGCACCATCCCCGCGTCCTCGTTGCCGAACGGCATCGGCCACTCGGCTGGGAAGGCCGGGCCCGGCGCCACGGGGGAGAGCACCCCGTCGAACCCCAGGGTGGCCGCGACGGTGCGCTGCTGGATGGTCATGGTGCTGCGGTAGCACTCCATGACGCGCGCGCCCGAGACGTCGGCGCCGCCGTGCACCCACTGCACGATGAACGGCAGCACCCTGCGCCTGCGCTCGTCAGGCAGCGCGGAGTAGTCGACCCAGGAACGGACCCGCCAGAACAGGTCGAGGTCAGCGAGCAGCGCGTCGTCCATGAAGGGTGCGAGCGGCTCGACGACCGCACCGGCCTCCTCGAAGAGGGCTGCTGCTCGCTCGATGGCGGCGACCACCTCGGGCTCGGCCGGTGTGCCGCACCCGGCGTCGAGGTGCAGGGCCAGGCGCAGGCCGCGCACGTCGAGCTCGAGGTCCGTCTCGTCGAGGGCCAGGCGCTGCGGCGGCAGGCTGGTGAAGTCGCGCGGGTCCGGCCCGCTGAGGACGCCGAGCAGCCGGGCCGCGTCGTCGACCGTGCGCGTGATCGGCCCGGCTGCCCGCCCGAGGAAGGGGGTGTCGAGGGGCACCCGGCCGGCGCTCGGCTTGAGGGTGGCGAGCCCGAGCCAGGTGCCGGGCAGGCGGATGGAGCCGCCGATGTCGGTGCCGACGTGCAGTGGGCCGTAACCGGCGGCCGCGGCGGCGCCGGCTCCCGAGGACGAGCCGCCGGAGGTCCACCGGGGGTCCCACGGGCTGCGGGTGATGCCGTGCAGGCTGGACACGCCGGAGGAGAGCATGCCCCAGTCGGGCATCACGGTGGAGCCGAGGATGACGCCGCCAGCCTCCAGGATCCGGTCGACCGCGGGCGAGTTCGCCTCCGGCACAGTCGGCTCGACCCCGGCGCAGCCGAGCGGCATCGGGACGCCGGCGCGGGCGAGGTTCTCCTTCACGGTCGTGGGGACGCCGTCGATCGCGCCTCGGGGTGCACCTGTCCGCCAACGGTCCTCGGCGGCGCGCGCCGCCTCCAGCGCGCCTTCGGGGTCGGGACTCCACAGGGCGTTGAGCTCGGGCTCGCGTCGGTCGATGACGTGCTGCACGGCCGACAGCACCTCGACAGGGGAGAAGTCGCCCCGTGCGTACCCGGCCACGAGCTCGGCCGCGCTGAGCCGGGCCAGTGCGACGTCGTCGGCGCCCACGGTCAACTCCTCCTCTCGCAGTCGGGTCCAACCACGAGTATCGGACGAGTCGGCGGGGCAGGCAGGCGAGTCCGGAGACTGTCTCTCGATGCGGTCGTCCACAGGGGTGGCGCCTGTCGTCACGTTGTCCACAGGCGGTGGGTGCCCGGGTTGCCCCGGAGTTGCGAGTATGCCGTCGAATCACGCTGTGCTGCAACAGATTCCGTTGCCCTCTGATCAGTTGGGTTGTCGGTGGTCTCTCCTAGGGTTGTCTGCATGTTCACTCCTGCTACTTCGTCGGCGTTCGGCTCGCGGCCGGTGCTGTCCGCGGCCCGGGCCGCGGGCGCCGCGCTGGCCGGGGCGCAGGCCGGTGGGCAGGCCGGGCAGCTGTGGGCGCTGTCGGACGCCGAGGTCGCCGAGGCCCTGGGCCACCTCGAGCGGGTCCGGGCCTCCGCGGAGGCACAGCAGGTCTCCGTGGTCGCCGAGGCCCGCACCCGCGGGCTGGGCAGCGAGCAGGGCTGGTCCGGGGTCGACTGGTCCACCCAGGCGGCGCCCGGCATGTCGGCCGGGCACGCCGGCACCCTGCAGGTCGTCGCCGACGCGTGCCGCGACCCCCGGCTGGCCGACCTGGCGGCCGGCCTCGAGTCCGGTGCGATCAGCCTTCCGAAGGCCGCGCAGCTGGCCCGGTTCCACCAGGCCGCCGCGCCGGTGGCCGACCCCGAGCAGCTGGCCGCCGACACCGCCACCCTCCTCCAGGCCGTCCCGGCGCTGACCGAGAAGCAGCTGGCCATCGCGATCCCGGCACGCGGCCGCGCTGCTGCGGCCCGAGCGCGACGCCGAGCACCTCGAGGAACGCCGCCGGGCCGCACGCTCACTGTTCAAGTCCCCCGGCCCGGCCGGGATGACCAGCTACCGGCTGCTCCTGGACCCCGAGGGGGCGGCCATCCTCGACGCCGCCATCGACCCGCTCGCCCGGCCCCGGCCCGCCAAGGACGACCCCGACCTGCGCACCCCGGCCGCCCGCCGCGCCGACGCCCTGCTGGCCGTCATCGGCCGCGGCGTCTCCTCACCCGGGAAGGCCCCCAAGACCAGCAAAGCCGCCCTCGTGGTCACCCTGAGCCTGGAGCAGCTCACCGGCGCCGCCCGCGGAGCCGGGCTCACCCTCGGCCAGGAGCTCCTCACCGCCGGCACCGTGCGCCGCCTGGCCTGCGACGCCGACCTGATCCCCGCCGTGCTCGGCACCCGCAGCGAGCTGCTCGACGTCGGCCGCCGCAAACGCCTGGTCCCCCCGGCCATCCGGCTGGCCGCCTAGGTGCGCGACGGCGGCTGCACCTACCCCGGCTGCACCGTGCCGGCCCAGTGGTGCGACGCCCACCACGGCGTCCCCTGGTGGGCAGGGGGCGACACGGCGCTGGCGAACACCGCCCTGCTCTGCGGGCGGCACCACACCCTGGTCCACGACCGCGACCTGACCTGCACCATCACCGCCACCCACGTCACCTGGCACCTCTGACGACCCCGCCCCACACCCCGCCGACGCCGGCGGGGCCTCCGGCATGTCAGGGGCGTGGCTGTCTTCGGCGCGGCGCGCGGCGGGTCGCTGGCCGACAGTCCTAAAGGCCCGGGCGGCGTGCGCCGACGGCGGTTACTGTCGGCTCATGCGATACGAGTACAAGGTCGTGCAGCTTCGCGAAGGCCTCATCGGGGGGAAGATGTCCGCCGACAAGCTCGAGAAGGTGCTCAACGAGTGGGCGTCCCAGGGCTGGCGGGTCAAGGCCATGACCTCGGCCGAGGTCAAGGGCCGGGTGGGGCCCGGTGGCACGGAGGGTGTGCTCGTCACGTTCGAGCGTCCGGTGGGCTGAGCCGTGAGGCACTCGTCGGCTGAGCACATCGAGCTCACCGAACGCTACGCCGCGCACAACTACCACCCGCTGCCCGTGGTCCTCGAGAAGGGCGAGGGCTGCTGGGTCACCGACGTGGAGGGCCAGCGCTACCTCGACTGCCTGGCCGGCTACTCGGCCCTCAACTTCGGGCACTGCCACCCGCGGCTGGTCGCCCGGGCGGCCGAGCAGCTCCAGAAGCTCACCCTGACCAGCCGGGCGTTCTACAACGACCAGTTCGGGCCCTTCGCGCGCGACCTCGCGTCACTGTGCGGCAAGGACATGGTGCTCCCGATGAACACCGGGGCCGAGGCCGTCGAGACCGCGATCAAGGTCAGCCGCAGGTGGGGCTACCAGGTCAAGGGTGTCCCCGCCGACCAGGCCAGCATCATCACCATGGACGGCAACTTCCACGGCCGGACCACCACGATCATCAGCTTCTCGACCGACCACGTGGCGACCGCCGACTACGGCCCGTTCACGCCCGGGTTCCCCCGCGTGAAGTACGGCGACATCGACGCCATCGCCAACGCGGTCGACGAGACCACGGTCGCCGTGCTCTTCGAGCCGGTGCAGGGTGAGGGTGGCGTCATCATCCCGCCGGACGGCTTCCTCCGGGACCTGCGGACCCTGTGCCGTGAGCGCGACATCCTCATGGTCGCCGACGAGGTGCAGTCGGGCCTCGGTCGCGCCGGCACGACGTTCGCGTGCGACCACGAGGACGTCGCCCCCGACATCTACATCCTCGGCAAGGCGCTCGGCGGCGGCCTCTACCCGGTCTCGGCGATCGCGGCCGACGCCGAGGTGCTCGGCGTCATCACGCCGGGCAGCCACGGCTCGACCTTCGGCGGCAACCCGCTGGCAGCAGCCGTGGGCAGCGAGGTGGTCGCCATGCTGCAGACGGGGGAGTACCAGCAGCGCGCGTCGGTGCTGGGGCAGCGGCTGGAGGCCGGCCTGCGCGAGCTCGTGGGCCAGGGCGTGGTCGGCATCCGGGTGCGCGGCTTGTGGGCCGGGGTCGACGTCGACCCCGCGCTGCTCAGCGGGCGCGAGCTCTGCGAGGGCCTGCTCGAGCGCGGGGTGCTGGCCAAGGACACCCACGGGTCGACGATCCGGCTCGCACCCCCGCTGGTCGCGACTGAGGAGGAGATCGACATCCTGCTCGAGGCGCTGCGCGACACCCTCGACGAGGCCCAGCCCTCGGCCTGAATCCGCCGGCCGCCTGGGCCTGCGACCGGGTCTGCTGCCCGGCCACCGCTGCGCAGACCGGTGCCGGATAGCCTTGCCCGCGTGCTGTTCCCCCTGACCGTCGCCATCTACGCCGTCTCGGCAGTCCTCGCCGTGATGGCCGGCTGGTACGCATGGCGTGACCGGCTCATCGACGACCGGCTGCTGCTCGTCGCGGGCCTGCTCGAGCTCGGCCTGCTGGTCCAGGCCGCGGTGGTTCTCGTGACCGTGGGCGACGTGGGCGGGGGCGGCGCCGAGAAGGCGACGTACGCGGCATACGGGCTGACGCTGCCCTTCATCCCGCCGGCCGTCGCGTTGCTCGCGATCAAGGAGAAGACCCGCTGGGCGATGGGCGTCATCGCCGCGGGCGCCTTCGCGGTCGCGATCATGACCGGCCGCCTGCAGCAGATCTGGGACCTCCATGGCTGAGGCCGGCACGAGCACGCGGTCGGGTCCCGGGGTCGTGCTGGTGGCGGTGTATGCCGTGCTGGCCCTGGCCGCGACCGGTCGCTCGGTGCTGCAGATCAGCGAGTACTTCTCGCGAGCACCCGTGGCCTACCTGCTCTCGGCGCTGGCGGCCGTGGTCTACATCGTGGCCACCGTGGCACTGGCCCGTGGGAGCCGCACCTCCTGGCGGGTCGCCCTGGCGGCGATCCTCATCGAGCTGGTCGGGGTGCTCGTCGTCGGGCTGGCGTCCTACGTCGTGCCCGAGGCGTTCCCCGACAAGACGGTGTGGTCGCACTTCGGGTCCGGCTACGGCTACGTGCCGCTGGTGCTGCCGGTCCTCGGTCTGTGGTGGCTCAACCGGACGCGGCAGCCGACCCGCTGAGCTGCTCGAGGAGCTGCACGGTGACCTCGTCGCCGGCCTCCTTGCCCACCGGCCGCGCTCATCGCCGGTGGGAGGGGCTCTGCGCCTCGTCCTCCGGGTGGGGCTCGAGCAGCAGCACGGGGATCACCCGGTCGGTCTTCTCCTGGTACTCCGCGTACGGCGGGTAGGCCTCGACGCAGCGCTGCCACCACTCCTCACGCTCGGCGCCGTGGATCTCCCGGGCCCGGGCGGTCCACGTCCTCGTGTCGTCCTGGAGGTCGATCACCGGGTTCTTGCGGAGGTTGGCGTACCACTTCGGGTGCTCCGGCGCGCCGCCCTGGCTGGCCACGGCGGCATACACGCCCTCGTGCTCGACGCGCATGAGCGGCACCTTCCGCACCTTGCCCGACACTCCCAACATCGTCAGCAGCACGACGGGGCGGTTCATGATGTGCACCGCGCGGGTGGTGCCCTCCGCCTCGATCGTCTCGACCTGCTTGCGGACCCAGCCGCGCGGGCTCGGGACGTACTCACCTTCGATGGCCATGCCCCCATCCAAACAGGCGAGCCGCAGGAACGTCACCGTCCCGGACAAATGCGGACGGGTCGGAAGTCCTGTGGCCCCGCGCGGTGACCCCTGACAGGGTGGGCGTGCACGGCATACGGCGTCGCGCGACCGCGCGGTGCCGGGGGTGGGTGAGGAGCGGTGATGCGCAAAGTCACGGCAGGCGAGCACGGGGTGGCACTCGACGAGAAGGCGCTGGAGGGGGTCGACGCGTACTTCCGGGCGACCAACTACCTGTCCGTCGGGCAGATCTACCTGCTCGACAACCCGCTGCTGAAGGAGCCGCTCGCGACCGAGCACATCAAGCCGCGGCTGCTGGGGCACTGGGGCACCACGCCCGGCCTGAACCTCATCTACGCGCACTGCAACCGGGTCATCCGGGAGCGCGACCTCGACATGATCTACATCATCGGCCCGGGGCACGGCGGCCCGGCGATCGCGTCGAACGCCTGGCTCGAGGGCAGCTACAGCGACGCCTACCCCTCGATCCGCCAGGACGTGCGCGGGATGCAGCGGCTGTTCCGCCAGTTCTCGTTCCCCGGTGGCATCCCGAGCCACGTGGCGCCCGAGCTGCCCGGCTCGATCCACGAGGGCGGCGAGCTCGGGTACTCGCTGGCCCACGCGTTCGGCGCCGCCTTCGACAACCCCGACCTCGTCGTGACCTGCGTGGTCGGTGACGGCGAGGCCGAGACCGGTGCGCTCGCGACGTCGTGGCAGTCGACGCGGTTCCTCGACGCGGCACGCGACGGTGCGGTGCTGCCG
This sequence comes from Knoellia sp. 3-2P3, assembly GCF_029223115.1. NCBI lineage: Bacteria > Bacillati > Actinomycetota > Actinomycetes > Micrococcales > Intrasporangiaceae > Knoellia > Knoellia sp. 3-2P3. The sequence continues at coordinate 800,581 of NZ_JARGZE010000002.1, read as the reverse complement.
ATCCTGCACCTCAACGGCTACAAGATCGCGAACCCCACGGTGCTTTCTCGCATCGGTGACGACGCCCTAGCGAAGCTGCTCGAGGGGTGTGGGTGGAAGCCCTACCTCGTCGAGGGCGACGACCCGACCCGGGTGCACCACGACATGGCGGCGACCCTCGACACGGTGCTCGACGAGATCCGCGCCATCCAGCAGCAGGCCCGCTCGGAGGACGGCTCGACGCCGACGCCGGGCGACCCCGAGGTGCTGTGGCCGATGATCGTCCTGAAGACGCCCAAGGGCTGGACCGGGCCGGACAAGGTCGACGGCGTGCAGGTGCAGGGCACCTGGCGCTCGCACCAGGTGCCGCTGGCGTCGGTGCGCGGGAACGCCGAGCACATGGAGGTGCTCGAGGGCTGGCTGCGCAGCTACCGGCCCGAGGAGCTGTTCGACGCCGACGGCCGGCCGGTGCAGCTGCTGCAGGACTGGGCGCCGAAGGGGGAGCGCCGGATGGGCGCCAACCCGCACGCCAACGGTGGCCGGCTGACGGTCGACCTCGACCTGCCGGACTTCCGCGACTTCGGGGTGGAGGTGCCCCGACCGGGTGGCAGCGAGGCCGAAGCGACGCGGGTGCTCGGCGGGTTCCTCGCCGAGGTGATGCGCCGCAACATGAGCAACTTCCGGCTGTTCGGCCCGGACGAGACCGCCTCGAACCGGCTCTCGGCCGTCTTCGAGGTGACCAACAAGACGTGGAACGCCGATGTGCTGCCGACCGACGAGCACCTCGCCCCGGACGGGCGGGTCATGGAGGTGCTGTCCGAGCACCTGTGCCAGGGGTGGCTCGAGGGCTACCTGCTGACCGGGCGGCACGGCCTGTTCAGCTGCTACGAGGCGTTCATCCACATCATCGACTCGATGTTCAACCAGCACGCCAAGTGGCTGAAGACCACGCAGGGGATCGAGTGGCGGGCCTCGATCCCGTCGCTGAACTACCTGCTCACCTCGCACGTCTGGCGGCAGGACCACAACGGCTTCTCGCACCAGGACCCGGGGTTCATCGACCACGTGGTCAACAAGAAGGCAGAGGTCATCCGGGTCTACCTGCCGCCGGACGGCAACTGCCTCCTGTCGGTGGCCGACCACTGCCTGCGCAGCCGCGACTACGTCAACGTCGTCGTGGCCGGCAAGCAGATGCAGCCCAACTGGCTCACGGTCGAAGACGCGGCAGCCCACTGCACCCGCGGCATCGGCGTCTGGGACTGGGCGAGCAACGACGAGGGGTCCCCCGAGGTCGTGCTGGCGTGCGCCGGGGACGTGCCGACGCTGGAGACGCTGGCGGCGGCAGACCTGTTGCGTCAGTACCTGCCGGACCTGCGCGTGCGGGTCGTGAACGTGGTCGACCTCATGAAGCTCCAGTCGGCGAGCGAGCACCCGCACGGGCTGCCGGACGCCGAGTTCGACGCGATCTTCACCTCCGACAAGCCGATCATCTTCGCCTACCACGGCTATCCCTGGCTGATCCACCGCCTGACCTACCGGCGCACCAACCACGACAACCTGCACGTGCGCGGCTACAAGGAGGAGGGCACCACCACAACGCCGTTCGACATGGTGGTGATGAACGACATGGACCGCTTCAAGCTCGTCATGGACGTCATCGACCGTGTGCCGGGCCTCGCGACGAGGGCTGCGGTGGTGAGGCAGCAGATGGCGGACAAGCGCTCGAGCCACCACCGCTACGTGCGCGAGCACGGGGAGGACATGCCGGAGGTGCGCGACTGGACGTGGCCCGCGTCATGACGGTCGGCCGGGTGCTGGTCGTCAACGCCGGGTCGTCGAGCCTGAAGCTGAGCGTCCTCGACGAGTCGGACTCCATCGTCGAGAAGCACGAGATCGACCACTGGGACGACGGCGACGCCTCGGTGCTGCACTCGGTGGCGGGGGACTGGGCCTTCGACGCGATCGGCCACCGGGTGGTCCACGGCGCTGAGATGACCGACCCCGTGGTGGTGGACGATGCCGTGCGGTCGCAGATCGAGGCGCTCACCTCGCTGGCGCCGCTGCACCAGCCGCGGGCGCTGGCCGGGATCGACGCCGCCCGCAAGGCGTTCGGCGACGTGCCCTCGGTGGCGTGCTTCGACACGGCCTTCCACGGCACCCTGCCCGCGGCCGCTTCGACGTATGCCGTGCCGGCGGCGTGGCGGGAGCGGTGGCCGTTGCGCCGGTTCGGCTTCCACGGGCTGTCGCACGCGTATGCCGCGCAGCGCACCGCGGACCTGCTGGAGCGGCCGCTCTCCTCACTGAGGATCGTGACGTGCCACCTCGGGGCGGGTGCGTCGCTGTGCGCGGTGGCGGGCGGTCGCAGTGTCGACACGACGATGGGGTTCACGCCGCTCGAGGGACTGGTGATGGCGACGCGGTCGGGGACGGTGGACCCCGGCATGGTGCTGTGGCTGCTGCGCGAGGGCGGGCTGTCGGCAGACGAGGTGAACGAGGCGCTGGAGCACGAGTCGGGGGTGAAGGCCCTGGCCGGCAGCTCGGATCAGGCGGAGGTGCTCTCGAGGGCCGAGGCGGGTGACGATGAGGCCTCCGCGGCCCTCGACGTCTACGTGCACCGCCTGGTGCGTGAGATGGGTGCGATGGTCGCGTCGCTCGGTGGCGTCGACGCCATCACCTTCACCGGTGGGGTGGGGGAGAACGCGGCCTCGATCCGGGCCCGGGCCGTCGCCGGGTTGGGCTTCACAGGCGCGCGGATCTCGTTGTCAGACAACGAGGCCCCCGAGCTCGACGCGCTGGTTCACGCTCCTGAGAGCTCGGTGGCGGTGGCAGTCGTGGAGGCCCGCGAGGACGTCGAGATCGCTCGTCTGGTGCGGCAGGTCGTGGGTCGTCCCTGAACGAGCCGGCTGCGGGGTGCCGATGGTGATGGTGACGGCGTCGACCTGCCCGCCGTTTGCGGGGACACCCGGTCCTTCCGGTTGCCCGGCATCATGCTCCCCGCTACCGAACGTGCCTCTTCACCGCCGGACGTGCTGAAGGAGCCACTGCACCCACCGAGGACGAACAGAGCCACCAGCGCCAGGCGCGGATCGCGGCTTCGCTGTGCAGCTTCCGCCACCTCCGGTGGGCGTACCATCCCTCCGTGAGGTGGACGTGGCGAGGGGTGGTTGTCCTCCCGTATGCCGCCATGTTCGTCCTCAACCTGCTCTGGTTGCGCGATCCGGACCCGCCCGGTCCCCGTTGGCAGTCGGTGCTCATCTTGATCGCCATGATCGTGCTGGGCGTGGTGACCGTTCGCCGCTGGCGACGTGAGGACACGACTGCCATTTCGTGACGTCACGGGCCGCGTCCTCTGCGATGCCTGGTCGATGGGCGCCGCGATCTCAGCGTGCGTCTCGCTCGAGCTGGTCCCTCTCACGCTCGGAGCGCAGCTCCTTCTCCCAGTTCTGCTCAGGGCGCCAGATCATCATCCACAGCGCGAGTGGGACGAGGACGATCGCCAGGAACAACATGAACGGCGGGAGGACCACGTAGCGCGGCTTGGTCGAGTCGAACGCGTCCCTGCCCAGCCACACCATGAGGGCGCCACCTGCCATCACGAGCAGCCACGCGCCAACACCGAAGCTGCGCAGCGGTCTGGGGCCGATGCTGAGGCTGCCGACGATGATGGTCGCCGAGGCCGTGAACACCCCCATTCCGAGCCACAGCAGCCCACTTTCGCCGTCACCCCTGTGGCTCCAGGCGCTGACCAGCATTCCGAGCGCACCCAGCGCCCCGATTCCAACGACCAGTCGGTGCTTGACGACGCCCGAGAAGATCACATCGGTGCGACCGTGACGACCCATGACGTGGATGGTGCCACTCGACCATCGTTCCTGGGACCAACCCACCGTTCCCGGTCACGGCACGTCCCTCTCCTGTTCGCGGCAACGGAGCGTTTCAGAACCTCTGAGCAGCCGATCTCATCCCACTGGAACGCGGCACCGCCGCGGTGCCACCTGCCGCAAGGTGGCACAGGTGCCCAGACCGCGATGGCACCCGCGGGTGTCCGAGGCTGCTATTCGTTGGGGCATGCCCAGTTCGCTGATCGAAGTTCGCCGGCCCTACACCCCGGACGAGGAGGTTGCCATCATCGACGCCGTCCATGCGAGCCTGGTCGCGGCCTTCAAGATCCCCAACGAGGACCGCTACATCCGGCTCATCTCCTATGAGCCACACCGCATGGTCAACGGCCTCGAGGCCGGGCGGTCTGACCACTACACGCGCGTCACCATCGACTGCTTCACGGGTCGTTCCATAGAGGCAAAGCGCGAGCTCTACCGCGAGATCGTGGAACGTCTGGAGCTGGTTGGAATCCCGCGCGACGGTGTGTCGATCCTGCTGCGAGAGAGCGATCCAGAGAACTGGGGTCTCAACGGTGGGCAGGCAGCCAGTGACTACGACCTCGGCTTCAATGTCAACGTCTGAGATCAACACCATCGCGATCGTGAGGCTTGCGGCGTGCCCACCCGCACCACGCCCACCCGCACCGCGGCAGGACGTCCACTTCTCGGCGGTTTGGCGCCTTCTCCATGCGGTGTGACGCTTCGTCGGCCCGACGTCTCGTCAAGCCCTGGACTGGTCAGCCCGGAGTCGTAGGTCTCTTGGGTCCTGCACCGCAAGATGGCGGCCCGATCGAGGATCGCGGCATGACCGAGCATCGCGGCATGACCGAGCATGGTCAGCGGAACAGGTCCCGGCCCTCTCGACCGGTCGGGTCGGCGCTGAGCAAGTCCTCGTGGAGCATGTTCGCCGCGCCAGACTCGGCAAGGGCTGCGAAGTCTTCCTCGCCGGCAGAAGAAAGAGGGTGTTGAACGTCGCCTCGTAGCTCGCTGCCGCCATGGCAAGCACGACGTCTTCGGGGCTCGCGCCGCTGTCGATGGCTCGCGCGGCGGCTGGGTAGTTCCTGACGTTCTCGGCGTTGAGCGACCGGATGTGGGTCCAGAGCTGCCGAACCATGCGCCCACGGTCATCGTCACCACTCATTGCGGCAACGTAGCGGGGCCAGGAGTGCTCGTGCCATTAACGGGTGGGCGGGGCCTGAGGGATACCATCTGAGCGCGGCCTCAGGCCGCTGCTCGATGCACTGGGAGTGCAGGGCTCGGTCACTCCGGGGGATGACGGTGTGGCCAGAGCTAGTGGCCGGGCAACGATGAGTTCCGGGTCGTTCGGAGGTCGAAGCCTGCAGGACCGCTGGCAGACTGACGCGCTCGTACCCGGGGGAGACGCATGGCAAAGCTCATCTACTCGATGATCACCTCGCTCGACGGCTACGCCGAGGCGGCGGAGGGTGACCTCGGCTTCGGGGCCGAGGACCCGGAGGTGCACACCTTCATCGGCGACCTCTTCCGTCCCGTCGGCACGTACCTCTACGGCCGACGCATGTACGAGACGATGGTCTACTGGGAGACCGCGCACACACTGCCCGACGTGCCGCCGCACATCCTGCAGTACGCGCGCGACTGGCAGGCAGCGGAGAAGATCGTGTACTCGACGACGCTGGCGTCGGTGTCGAGCGAGAAGACCAAGATCGTGCGGGCGTTCGACCCGGACGCGGTGCGCGAGCTCAAAGCCGAGGCTGATCATGACCTCACCGTCGACGGCCCGAACCTCGCGGCCCAGGCGATCGCGGCCGGCCTGGTGGACGAGTACCACCTGTTCATCACCACGAGCGTGGTCGGCGGCGGCAAGCGGTTCTTCCCCGGCGGAGTGCGCCTCGATCTCGAGCTGGTCGAGGAGCGTGCCTTCAGCAGCGGGCTGATCTACGCGCGCTACCGGACCCGCTGAGCCGCACCGGTTGGTGACGCTGTCGGGGGCCGAGCCGGGACCGCGGAGACTGGCCGCTTGGGCTGTGGCAGGGCGATCTCCTTCGTCCCTGCTGCAGGCATACCCCGGCGATGCGTTCCGGATGGCACCGCGTGGGCCCGGTCGGGCTATTCCGGGTCCGCGCCGCCGGGCGCATGCTCGATGGGGGGCGTGGACCCGACCAAGGGGAGATGGTCTGTCATGACCCAGCGAAGTGCGGCTGAGACCTCGGACGCCGCCCGGGTTGCTGCCGCTGGGCCAGGGTCACGGCGCAGGCATCTGGGTGGAGTCGTGGTCGGGTCGCTGGCTGCGGGTTTCGTAGCGGCGGTCGTCCTTCCGTTCCTGCCCGTCGGCGCGGTGGACGTGGACTTCTCCACCGCGATGGTGCTGTTCGGCTTTGCGATCGGGTGGGCGCTGTTGGCGGTGCTGTCCACTCGATTCACCGAGCAGCCACAACGCTGGGCCGTAGCGCCCGCAGTCTTCATGGCGGTGGCTGGGGTGATGGTGCTCGTGGCCCCCGACTCCGTGGTGGACGCGCTGGGATGGGTCTGGCCGCCCGCTCTCCTGGTCGTGGTGGTCTGGGTATGGGCCCGCGCCAGGCGCGACATGCACAGCCGGGCCAGGGTGTGGCTGCTGAACCCGGTGTTGGTCGTCCTGGTGCTCCTCGTCTTGGGCGGGGCGTACGAGAGGATCAGCCAGTCCACCGCACCGGCGGTGGCCATGCGCGGGCAGCTCGTCGACGTGGGACCGTACCGACTTCACCTGGAGTGCACTGGCTCTGGCGGTCCGAGCGTGATTCTCGAGCCCGGTGCGGGCGGCTCGGCGGCGTCGATGGGGTTGATCGCTCCCGCGGTGGCCCGTGACAGCCGGGTCTGCGTGTACGACCGAGCGGGGCGTGGTTGGAGCGATCCTGCTGCGAGTCCGCCCGATGGTGCGCAGATCGCCACAGATCTCCATGCGCTGCTGACCCGCGCACATGTTCCGGGTCCTTACGTGCTGGCCGGGCATTCCTTCGGCGGACTGTACGCGCGGACATATGCCGCGAAGTATCCCGACGACGTCGCCGGACTCGTCCTGGTCGACTCCACCGCCTCCAACGACCAGCCCGTGTCCCAACCCAAGCCGGGTTCGTACAGCGTTGTGAAGCACGCGTCTTCGTTGTTCGCGACGACCTCTCGGCTCGGGATTGGTCGGATTCTCGCCGACACAAGCTTCTCGGATCTACCGCCGCAGTACCGGGACGATGCCCGTGCCACCGCCGCCACCGCGAAGGAAATGGCCGGAGTCCTCGATGAGTACGGCGTCGCAAGTCGATCCGCGGCTGAGGCGGGAAGCCTGCGCAGCCTCGATGCGAAGCCATTGATCGTCCTGACGGCCGAACGCGGGAACTCCAAGGGGTGGATGGCTGACCAGAGCCAGACAGTCACGCTGTCCACCAACAGCCTCCATCGCGTCGTCCCAGGGGCGACCCACGCTGGCTTTGTGGAGGACCCAGTCCACGCCGCAGCCGTCACCCGAGCGATCCACGACGTCGTCATCGCCCTGCGTACCGGGGCACCGCTTACGCTCCCCTGAATCCTCAGCTGGTGTACAGGCGCGCCTTGGCTTCACGGACCTCGAGCGTGGTGACGGGCTCGTTCTGCAGGTCTGCGACGGTGTCGATGTCGATCCAGGCGCCGCCGTTCACGCGGAACTGGCCGGTCAGTCGTGAGTCGACGCGGACCTGCGCGCCCTCGATCGGCTGGGTGTAGGTGTGCTTGACGCTGCCGTCGGGGTAGCCGCCGCCAGCTTCCTTCACGGTGCCGGAGGAGGAGCCGTCGCCGTAGTGGAAGTTGTAGGACTGTGAGTCGATCTTGAACTCCACCGACCAGGACAGGAGCTGGACGGGCTTGCTGACCTCGCCGGGTTGCAGGCCGCTGTCACTCGGCCAGGTCGCCTCGTAGTAGGTCGGGAGGTTGACCAGGGTGACGTTGCCCTTGGGCTCGATGCGAACCGTGGGCTTGGAGAAGGGAAGTCGCCGGAACGCCTCTTGAATCTGCCCCATCGTGGGGATGGGCGGGGGCGCAGCAGCGGCAGGGGCGGCCTCGGTCCCGCACATGTCGCGAACGAACTGCCATGGGGCATCCGCGTCGTCGGCGTACTGTCGCCACAGATAGTAGAGGGGTTGATCGGACGGCGGATTCCGGTACTGGCAGGCGATCAATGCGTACCGACAGTTCGTGACGTCATCGCTGCCATCAACCCCGGTGAGGCGGTCATACCCGCAAGCGAGAGTGAGCCTGTAGTTGAAGGCACTCTTGCCACTCGATGCGGAGTCCACCGCAGGCTCGTCCGGGGCCTTCGGGGCGCTACTCTTCACCTTCCCCTGCTTGCCATAGGCTCCGACGAACTTGTCCGTCACTACCGGCGCAGGATCCCCAGACGCCGCTGGGATCGAGACTGCATGTGCCAAAGTCACGCAAGCCAATAGGGTTAGGAACCTTCTCCGCGGTCGGGGACTCATTGGATGATCTCCGAATCAGCCACCATCCATGTTCCGTTGACCCAGGTGACCTTGTGTCGGAAGTTGATGCGTGTGCCCTGAGACGTTGAGATCACCTGCCCACTCCTATTGACGACGCGGTGAGCCTTCTCTTCTACGAGCACCTCTATCCAAGCGCCTGTTTCCGAGTAGGAACGAACCTGCACCAAGTCCACGACGACTGATGGCTTCTCTTGGCGTTCACCGCGGCTCCGGTATCCCTCGACCACATCAGTTACCCCCTTGCACGCGGTGCAACTAGGGAGCGAAAGCGATTTGAGTCGCGTGGCATCAGCGGACACTGTGGCCCGATCCATCTCAAGGGTGTAGAACTCGGCGAAGGCTTTGGCGCCTTCCTCAGTGTGCTGACGCGCGGCGGCGGGGATGCTGACGGCGACAGTGGGCGAGGGCGGAGACGTCGTGGCCGAGCTGGACACCGTCGCGCTCGTTGTCGCGCTGCTCGACGGTCCCGAAGAGGCAGGCCCCGTTTGCGCGCCGGCACCGTCACTGCAACCCGCCAGCGCAAGCGCCGCGGCAACCCCAACACCGAAGACTGTGGCTCTCGCGTATCCGGCCAAAACTCTCCCCATCTCGACCCTTGGAGGCACTGCCCTTCACAGCACTGTGGAGCCGAGTCTACGGATCTGTCGCATTTGGACCATTTGGTCTTTCCACAGCCGAGTCCTCGCCGACTCGCTCCCACCTGGGCCAACGAGTGGGGGCGGCTTCGGGTCACGTCCGAGCCGACGTCAAGTGCAGAGGGGGCCGGTCCGCTGTGGGGCCGGCCCCTCTGCATCCCCTGTGAGGTGTCCCCACGTGGAGTCTGCGCCCCCTGGAGCCCTCGCGCCACCGGATTCCGCCGTCCGGCATGAGAGACAGGCGTGCACCGCTTCAGACAGTTATGCCTATCATCACGGCAGGTCATGAGTGTCAGCGCCAAGCCCCGGCTCGCTGGCCGGCAACCCTCCAACCGCGGTGGGGTGCCCCGGGTGAAGACCTGGCGATCGGCGTGACGTCGATCGCAAGCGCGGGAGACCTCATCACGTGTCCCGCACCGTCACCGACGGTGCTCATCACCGCCGTCGGTGACGCCCCCAAGGGCTCCGGCACGTTCGACGACCGCACGCCCGACGGGCGTCTCGGGCCCAAAGCCCCGACTCGTGCACACGGCATACCGAACTTGATGTGAGAGGACACCACTGATGAGCGACACCCCGAACTGGTCCTTCGAGACCCGGCAGATCCACGTCGGCCAGGAGCCGGACTCGGCCACCGGCGCCCGCGCGCTGCCGATCTACCAGACCACGTCCTACGTCTTCAAGGACACCGACCACGCTGCGAACCTCTTTGCGCTCAAGGAGTTCGGCAACATCTACACCCGCATCATGAACCCGACGCAGGACGCGGTGGAGCAGCGCATCGCCTCGCTCGAGGGCGGTGTCGGCGCGCTCCTCGTGGCCTCGGGCCAGGCCGCCGAGACCCTCGCGATCCTCAACATCGCCGAAGCCGGCGACCACGTCGTCGCCAGCCCAAGCCTCTACGGCGGCACCTTCAACCTGCTCAAGCACACGCTGCCGAAGTTCGGGCTGCAGGTGACCTTCGTCGACGACCCCAACGACGTCGAGTCCTGGAAGGCAGCGGTGCGGCCCAACACCAAGCTGTTCTTCGCCGAGACCATCTCGAACCCCAAGTCCGAGGTGCTCGACATCCAGGCCGTGGCCGAGGTCGCCCACGACAACGGCGTCCCCCTCGTCGTCGACAACACGATCGCCACGCCCTACCTCATCCGCCCGCTCGAGTGGGGCGCCGACGTGGTCGTGCACTCCGCTACGAAATACCTTGGGGGACATGGCACCTCGATCGCAGGGGTCATCGTCGACGGTGGCACCTTCGACTACGGCAGGGATCCCGAGAAGTTCCCCAACTACAACACCCCCGAGGAGAGCTACCACGGGCTGGTGTTCGCGCGGGACCTCGGGGTCGGCAGCGCGCTCGGGGCCAACCTCGCCTTCATCCTCAAGGCACGGGTGCAGCTGCTGCGCGACCTCGGTGCGGCCATCTCCCCGTTCAACGCCTTCCTCATCGCGCAGGGCATCGAGACGCTCAGCCTTCGCCTCGACCGACACCTCGAGAACACGCACCAGGTCGCGAGGTTCCTCCAGGCCAACGACCAGGTCGAGCGTGTCGTGTGGGCCTCACTGCCCGAGCACGAGAGCTACGCCAAGGCAAAGACCTACGCCCCCAAGGGTGCCGGCGCCGTGCTCGCCTTCGAGATCAAGGGTGGCCTGGAGGCGGGTAAGCGCTTCGTCGAGGCCCTCACGCTGCACAGCCACGTGGCCAACATCGGCGACGTCCGATCGCTGGCGATCCACCCGGCGTCCACGACCCACTCACAGGGACCTGACGAGGACCGCCTCGCCGCCGGCGTGACGCCCGGCCTCGTTCGCCTCGCCGTGGGCATCGAGCACATCGACGACATCATCGCCGACCTCGAGCAGGGCTTCACCGCCGCCAAGAACGCCTGACGGGGGATCAGGGGACGAGCAGGGGGACAAGCAGGGGTATGCCGTGGGGCTGGGACCGAGCGCGCGTCGCCACCCAGCCCCACGGGTCTGTCCCGGGCATGCCGCGAGTACCCGGACGAGACGAGAATCCTTGCTAGAGAAGGAGGGGCAGGGGCTTTCCGGCCCAGCTCGTGCACACCCAGCCCGACGAGTCCACCTCCACCTCGACGGCCTCACCGTTGCCGAGCGGGTGGCGGTCGACGAACGAGGCCGTCACGTTGCGGCACAGGTGGCTCAGCCCGAGCTCGATGATGCCGCCGTGCGACACCAGCAGGACGGACTCGCCGCGGAACAGGTCGGCGACCTCCTCCACCACGTCGCGCAGCCGGGCGATGACGTCGTGTCCCGTCTCCCCGAAGATGGTGCCGTCGAGGTCACCCTCGAGCCAGGCCGCGTAGACGTCGCCCGGCTCGTCCTTGTCGCACAGCGGGGGCGTCCAGCGCTCGTCGTTGATGAGCTCGCGCAGGCGGTCGTCGGACACGACCGGCAGGCCCAGGCGTTCGCTGACGACCGAGGCCGTCTGCTGGGCCCGCTCCATGGTGCTCGCCCACAGTGCGGCCACGCGCATCTCGAAGACCCGCTCCGCGAGCTGCTCGGACTGGTTGACGCCCGTCGGCGTGAGCAACCTCGGGCCACCGCCGTCCGGGGTGGCGGCGTCGCCGTGGCGGGCCAGGATGATCCGGGCAGGGCACTGCAGATCGGCCATGTCTCTCCTAACGCGTGACTCGCAGTATGCCGTGGGCGCCTCGCTCCGCGTCCACCATGATGTGCGAGACGAACGGGTAGTGGCCCGCCTCGGTGGCCTCGAGCTCGACGAACCCGCCCTGTGCGGGTTGCAGCGCGAGCGCCTGCGCACCCCCGATGCTGCCCCGTTGGCCACGCCTCAGGGCGTAGGCGCCCTCGCTGAACACGGTGTCGAACTGGCCTCCCACGACGTGGAAGGAGCTCGGGCGGTTCGGCCCGGCGTCGAACACCCACAAGCGCACCCGCTCGCCGACCCGCGCCGTGAGCTCGTCGTGGTCGTACTGGTTGGCAAAGCCGTTGAACACCACCGCATCCGGTCTCTCGGCAGCGACCTTGGCCGGGTCGGCGGTCTCGCCCTGGTCACCGAGGTACAGCTCGGACTGCACGATCAGGTACTCGCGCTCGACCTGCGGCAGGGCGGGTGGGTCGATCACCACGGCGCCGAACATCCCGTTGGCGATGTGCAGCGACATGGGCATCGAGCTGCAGTGGTACATCCAGATGCCGGCTCGCTCGGCCGTGAAGGCGAACGTGAGCGAGGTCCCGGGGAGGATGGTGCGCATCGGCTGGTCCGGGGCCAGTGCACCGGCGTGGAAGTCGATCGAGTGCCCGGTGCCCGCGTCGTTGCGCAGGGTCACCTCGAAGCGGTCGCCCACACGGCCACGCAGCACCGGCCCCGGTGCCGTGCCGTTGAACGTCCACAGCCGCTGCCGGACACCGACAGCCACGTCGCGCTCCACCTGCTGGGCGGAGAGTGTGACACGGTGAACCCGCTCCGCCGGCGGCGGGGCCAGGCGTGCGTCACGAGCGGTGAACCCTTCTCCCGGCTCGGCCATGAAGTCGGGGACCGCGGCCACCCCACCGGTCCTCGTCGGGCTCGGCGCCGCCCCGTGCTCGGCTGGCTCGGTGCCGCCCCCGTGCTGGGCGAGGTGCCCATCGGTCGCGCCGACCACGTTGACGGAGAACACCATTCCCATCTGCCGATGACCCGCGATGGTGCACCAGCCATCCAGGCCGCGCCCGACCACGGCGACCTCCACGCGTCCCGACTGGCCGGGGGAGAGCCGGCCACTGCGCTCCCCGGACTCGAGCGCGAGGTCGTGCACGTCGCTGCCGCGGTTGACCACCTCGATGACGAGCCGGTTGCCCGCGGGCACGACGACCGAGGCTGGGTGGAACCGCATCGACCTCGCCTCGACGCGCACGGTGGTCGTCTCGCCCGTGGCTGCGGCGGCCGCCGCTGCCGAGGCGCCCGTCCCCAGGGCTGCCGGGTCGGCCGCCACCCCCACCGCGACCGCGAGCAGGACGGCCGAGAGCCCCACCGCGGCAAGGCCGGTGTGACGCGCGCGCACCTGCTCCGGCGGCTCCGGCACGTGTCGAGCCGGTGTCGTCGGGGCCGCGTCGTCCGACCTGCCGGCACGAAGCGCCATGGGCAGCAGGACCAGGAACGAGGCGTGCGCTGCCAGGACGAGCACGGAGACGCACACCCGCACCAGGCTCGGGGCGGGCAGGAGCAGCAGCACCAGCCCGAGGTTGGCGACGACCACCCGCAGCGCGGCCCCGCGGTCGAGTGCCGCGCCCGTGGCGCGGACGACCGACGGTCCACCGCCGCGCACCACGGGGAGCAGGTGGCTCAGCGCCCCGAGCAGCACCTGCACCGCGAACCCGGCGGCCAGGGGCACGGCGACCTGGCTGACCGCCTCGTCGACAGCCGACCAGTCCCGGGCCCGCAGGAGCGAGACGGCGAGCCACGCCAGCGCCACGGTGAGCCAGGCCACCGCCGCGAGCACCGACCACGCGGCATACGAGCGGGGTGGCCGCGCTCGGGCGGCCTCGAACACGGGCCGCAGCGACCACAGGGCGGCGGCGAGGTAGGCGGCCACGGCGACGGCCGTCAGGGTCAGCGCGCCGGCCAGGGCACTGCACACGACCAGGACCAGTGCCGCGACGAGCAGCGGCAGGGCCTGACGCGAGCACCGCTCAGCACCAGGTGAGATCCTCGTGCGCAGGATCGTGGGCCACAGCGTCAGCAGCGTGCCGAGCACCGTGAGCCCGACCCAGCCGAGCACGTTGGCCGCGACGTGGGCCAGCACGAGCCGGCCGTGCAGCGCCTCCGCCGGGTGACCGGAGAGCACCGTGCCGAGGGCTGCGCCGACGGGCAGGCAGGCGGAGGCGGCGACGTAGTAGCGGACCGACGCCCCGAACCGGGAAGGCAGGGCAGCGCGGGCCTGCAGGGCGATCGCGACGCCGTGGGCAGCCACGGCGACGCCCACGGCCACCGCGCCCACGAGGGTCATCGCCCTGGTGGCGGTGAGGATCCCGGCCACCACGGAGGCGACGCCCGCGTTGAGCGCCGCCAGCCTGACCACCTCACCGCGGCGCGAGCCGGACGCGGTCCTGAGCAGCGCCCGGGCGAAGTGCGCGCTCCACACGAGGATCGCGTTGGTGACCGCTCCGAGGAGCAGCAGGTGGACGAGGAGCCATCGGGCAGCAGGCACGAGCTGGTGGGCGAAGGCGACCACCACCAGGGCGAGGAGCCACACGATCACGGGGGCGTTGGCGGCAAGGTGCCACCGCAGCCGGCCCGGGCCGGGCGTCGCGGCGGTCACCGGACCACCCCGACGGAGACCGCCTGCGGCGCCGTCGACGACGAGGCAGGACCTGCGGTCCACCGCCGCCGGGGAGCGGGTCGCACCGCGGACCAGACGAGGGTGCCGAGGAAGAGCAGCACCGCCACGGCGTTGAGGAGCCCACCGACCTCGGTGGCGGTCCGGAGCCCTCGGGCGTCGCCGACCAGGGTCCGCACCACGAGCGAGGTGTGCAGGAGCAGGACCGGCGCGTACATCGCCGGCCGGTAGGGCAGGCGGACCCGCAGCACGGCCGGGAGGATGACCGGCGCGTGGGCCATGATCATCGAGAGCGTGAACCCCAGAAAGACGGCGTGCACCACGGCGTCGTAGGCCGGGCCGTCGAGCACTGCCCCCGCAGCCAGCCACAGGGCGCCGGCGACGGCCAGCCACCCGTAGCCGGCCAGCAGGCACACGGCGATGAACCGGGGGAGCCCGTTCGCCCTCACGGTGCGACGCGCGACGTCGTGGGCAGCGAGCCATGCCACCAGGGCGAGCAGCGAGAGCCCGAGCAAGGTGAAGCCCGCCGCCGGCCAGAGCAGCGACCCGACGACCGACGCGGCCACCGCGGTGCTGGCGCCGAGCAGCGCTGCGGCGCCGCCCGATCCGAGCATCTCGAGGCGGGCGAGCTCCAGGCGCTCGCCCGCGATGGTGAGCACCACGAAGCCGGCGAGCCACGGCAGCAGGCGCGGCACCGGGACCCCACCGAGCCAGAGCACGGCGGCTCCGATGGCCAGCACCGCGCCGACCGCCTGCACGAGCACCGCGTCATCGCGCTGGCGGCGCCACAGGGCGACGTAGACGGCGACCAGGGCGGCGGTGCCGGCTGTCAGCACCGCCTGGCCGACCCGTGGCGACACGGGGGCCACCAGGAGCAGGGCGCCGCCCCCCAGCAGCAGCGGCGCTGCGAATCCGGGACGGCGGCGCAGCGCCACCGCCCGCTCGAGGGACACCAGGGTCCCCACGAAGCCCAGCACCAGCAGTGGCCCGTGGACCTCCGGCAGCCGCTCCGGGACTGGGGCGACCGGCACACCGAGGAGGGCCAGGCCGGCGTCGACCCCGAGCAGCAGGGCCAGCCCGGCCGGGACCAGGAACGGCAGGCGCCGCCAGGTCATCGCCCGGACCCGCCAGCCGGCTGCTCCGGGGTGCGGGTCGTGGCGCCGGTCAGGTGGAGCAGGCAGGCCCCGGGCTCCGCGAACGGCACCAGGCTCGTCCGGTCGCTGCGCGTGTGCCAGGTGTCCAGCGCCCCGCGCACGATGCCGAGGTGCACCGAGCAGACCACCGCTGGCTCCTGGCGCGCTGCCGCGATGAGCGGGCACTGGCGCAGCCGCACCGTCTGCGTGTTGCGGTCGGCCTGGGGGTCGAAGCCGAGCCCGGCGAGCAGGTCGACCACCTCCCGGCGTGCGCCGGAGGGGGAGGTGGGGGTCTTCCGCTGCGCTGCGAGCTGCTCTCCCCAGACCCGTCCCGCTTCGACCGCGTCCTCGCGGGGCTGAGAGCTCGTTCGGGCGAGCTGCATCGCGAGCGCCGTTGCCAGGCCGGCGTACTCGCGCACGACGGGCTGCTCGGCCGACGTGCCTGCGTAGAGCCAGGCCGGCCGCCCGCGACCGGTGGCGCTGGCACGCTGGCGGCTCGCGAGACCGGCCTCGACCAGCGCGTCGAGGTGCTCGCGGACGGTGTTGGGGTGCTGGCCGGACCTGCGCGCCAGCTCGGCAGCCGTGACGGGTGCCCCGTGGCCGACGAGCAGGTCGTGCACGGCGGCCGCGGCACGGCTCGGGGCGCCCTCCGCCGTCACCGCGGCGGAGGCGGCGCGGGGGCCCAGTCCGGGGGTGGCCAGCCGTTGCTCGACGCTGGTTGGAATATTCACGGAAAGAAGTGTATTAAATAGGTAGTCGCTCCGCCAGCCGGCGGGCACCACGCAGGAGGGTCACCGTGGACACCGTCGTCATCGCGTCAACCGAGCAGGACGCTGCGGCCGTCGAGGCCGTCAAGGGTCACCACGCAGAGATGGCGGGCACCCTGTCCCTGCTCGCCGGCCGGGTTGCCTCTGCGCCCGACACCGGGTCGTCGCTCGCCGCCCGGGACGAGCTCGTTCGCTGGGCGGAGGGCGACCTCGTGCCCCACGCGCTCGCCGAGGAGAAGGCGATGTACCCGCTGGCCCACGAGGACAGCCGCGCCCGGCTGCTCATCGACGCCATGCTGGCCGAGCACGCGCTCATCATGGACCTCGTCGCCCGGCTCGGGGGCGCGACGACCCAGGTCGAGGCGGCAGCCTGGGCCAAGGCGCTGTCCGTCACCTTCGAGAGCCACCTCGCGAAGGAGGACGACCAGGTCCTGCCCCTGCTGGCGCAGTCACCGGGGGTCTCCCTCGCCGGCGCCCTGACGGGCATGCACGAGCTGCTCGGCGGCCATGGGGAGGGCCACGACCACAGCGGTGACCACGCCGCCGCCGAGCCGGAGGTCGGTGGATGTGGCGGGGGCTGTGCCTGCGGTGAGAGCGACGGCCCTGACCTGCCCGAACTCGACGCGCGCGCCGTGCCCCACGCCATCCGACACGCGACGATCTTCGGCGCCCTGGATGCGCTGGGCCCGGGCGCCGGCATGGTGCTGCTCGCCCCGCACGACCCGCTGCCCCTGCTGAGGCAGGTCGAGGAGCGTGAGCCCGGGGCCTTCGCGATCGACTACCTCGAGCGCGGCCCCGAGACCTGGCGGCTCCGCTTCCTGCGCGCCTGACCAGGTGCCGGGCGGCGCCGGCACACCCCCGCCCGCGCCGCCCGGCACCGCCCACGCCGCCCGGCACCGCCCACGCCCCCTGGGCTGTGGACAACGCCAGGGGCTCACTCGCGCCCCTCCTAGCCTGACGGCATGCCTGAGATCGCGGTGAGCGCCGAGGACCTCGTCCGGCTGGCCGAGGAGCTCGACGAGGTCAGGGCCTTCCTCGCGGCGCTCGACCGCGTGAGCACCATCGAGCCGTGGGCGTTCGGCCCCGGAGAGACGCCGGGCGCCCTGCTCGCGGTGCTCGGCAACTGGCAGCGCTACCGGCTGCTGCTCGGGCGGCAGCTGGACGCCCTCGCGTTGGCGGCGCGGGCGGCGGGGGCCGGCTACGCCGAGGTCGAGGCCACGGTGACCAAGGGGTTCGAGGGCCTGCGAAGGTGAGCGGCTACCTCCCCATCCCCGGAAGCCCCGACGTGGTCGAGGCAGTCGCAGCCGCGCTGCGCGACGAGGCCCAGCGCATCGCCTCCACCCACGAGCGGCTGCTGGCCCTGCGCACCCACACCTCCTGGGACAGCCCCGCCGGCCGCGCCTTCGCCGCCGAGCTGGCGCTCCTGCCGCGGGTGCTCGACCTGGTGGCCCAGAGGTATGCCGGCGCGGCGGCCGCCCTGCGCGCGTTCGCCTCCGAGTTCCGCGAAGCCCAGCTCGAGTGCAACCTCGCGATCAGCCTGCGGGAACGGGGTGCCTGGCGTCGTAACCGCCACGCCGAGGCGCTGGCCCGGGCGGAGACCAGCGCCTCGCCGGCCGACCTCGCCCAGGTGCCCGGGCTGCACCGGCTGATGGTGGAGGGTGCCGCCGAGGTGCTCGACGCGGAAGGTCGTTACGGCGTGGCCTGCGAACGCTTCGACCAGGCCGACCGTCGCTGCCGGCGGGCCCTGGCGGCCCTCGACCACGACTCGCTCACCGACTCGCTCCAGTACGACACGATCAAGGGCGCCGGGGCGCTGGCCGACGACGTGACCCGGTCCGCCGGCTACGTCGCGCTGGTCCCGGTCTGGGCGCCGGCGGCGAAAGCGGTGGGTGCGACGTCCGCGGCTGCGGGCCTGCTGCTCGACGGCATGGTCAAGGTGGCCTTCGACGAGGGCGACTGGGGTCCGATGGTGGAGGAGTTCGGCCTCGGCGTGCTCGGGTTCGGTGCGGCCTCGCTGCGCACCGCGGGCCTGGCCAGGGGCCTGCCGAGTGCCGCCCACCGCGGACCGAGCGGGTTCGCCAGCTCCTCCCAGCGGCTGCGCGCGGGCGTCAAGGAGCAGGCGACGGCCAACGACCCATGGCGCGTCGGGCCGGCCCGGGTGAGGCCGCCGCAGCGGTCCCTCCCCGCGGCGGGGGCGCTGCCCCTGGGCGGCCGGGTGAAACGGGAGGTGCGCGGACGGGTCGACCGCACGGTCAAGGGCCTGCGGGGCGACTGGGGAGTGGCGACCCGCAACGGTGCCGACGCCCGCGCGATGCTGTTGACCGCGTGGGGCCTGAAGGCGGGCAGCACCACCTACACCGGGGCGAAAAAGGTCAACGCCGCCTACGAGCGGGTGATGATGGCCCGTGAGCGCTGGCTGGTGCGGGAGCGCCGTCCCGCGCAGGCTCCCTGAGCTGAGCCGGACCTCGACGGGCACGCGACGGGGGCCTCACGACGAGGGCCTCACGACGAGCGCAGGAGCGAGAGCGTGGCCCGGGCCCGACCGTTCTCGGTGCCGTCGTGCTCCACGCCGAGCTCCTGCAGCAGGCCGGTGACGTGGCTGTCGGCGGTCTTCGCCGACAGCAGCAGCGCCGAGGCGATCCCGGAGTTGGAGTGGCCCTGGGCCACGAGCGAGAGCACCTCGTGGTCGCGCGCGCTCAGCCGTGACAAGGGGGCCGCCTGCCCCCGCTCGAGGATCAGGGGCTTCACCACCTCGGGGGACAGGGCGAGCCCGCCGCCCGCGACCCGGCGCAGGGCGTCGAGCAGGCCGAGCACGTCCTGGACCGTGTCGCTGAGGAGGTAGCCCAGGCCGCTCTCAGCCCCGTCCACGAGGCGCTGCATGTCCTGCGGCTCGGGGTGGTTGGCGACGACGATCACCCCGACATCCGGGCGCTCGCCCTTGAGGGCGAGCGCCGCCTCCACGCCGGAGTCGAGCGCCCCGGGCGAGAGCCGGGCATCCACGATCGCGAGGTCCGGTGCCAGGCTGCGCACCGCGTCCCCGAGCGCTGACGGCTCCTGCACCGAGGCCACCACGTCGACCCCTCCCGCCTCGAGGAGCACCTGCAGCCCTTGGCGGAAGGCGGCGGAGCCACCGGCCAGCACCACCCGGAGGGCGGCGACGGGTTGGGCCCGGGAGCGGCGCCGGGTCATGACCGAGCGGGCCGCTCCGGGCCTCGGGACATGCCGGCGAGCGCGGTGGCCGCCCGGGCGACGACCGCGGCGGTCGGGCGGCTGGCGCGCATGGTGCCTCCGATCAGGGACCGGTGGTGGGTCACAGGCCTGCCCCCGACGCTAACGACGGCCACCGGGGGCGGGGTACAGCATCGCCACTAGCCCGCGGCAGCGCCCCAGTCGCCCAATTGGGTGACCGGGGAGGGTCCGTCGTGCGCCCGTATGCTGGGGCGCATGTCCACCCCGCGTCCCGGCGACTCCCCGTCCGGCCGCGGCAGCGAGGGAGCCCGCAGGGGTGTTGGTCGTGGGGGGAACAGCCCCGACTCGGTCGTGCGCTCGGCGCGCACGGGAGGCAGGTCCGCGCGGACCCGGGGCGATCGCCGCCGCGTCCCCCAGCGTCCGCCCCGCCAGGCCATCCCGGTGCCTGACCTCCACTACCCCGAGCACCTTCCCGTGGTGGAGCGCAAGGACGACATCGCCGACGCCATCCGCCACCACCAGGTCGTCATCGTGGCCGGAGAGACGGGCTCGGGGAAGACGACCCAGCTCCCGAAGATCTGCCTCGAGCTCGGGCGCGGGCGTGAGGGGCTGGTCGGCCACACCCAGCCACGCAGGATCGCCGCGAGGTCGGTGGCCGAGCGCATCGCCGAGGAGCTCGAGGTCGAGCTCGGCACGGCGATCGGCTACCAGGTGCGCTTCACCGACCTCAGCAGCGACAACACCCTCGTCAAGGTCATGACCGACGGCATCCTCCTGAACGAGATGCAGCACGACCGACTGCTCAGCAAGTACGACACGATCATCATCGACGAGGCCCACGAGCGGTCGCTCAACATCGACTTCATCCTCGGCTACCTCAAGCAGCTGCTGCCGCGTCGCCCCGACCTCAAGGTCGTCATCACGTCGGCGACGATCGACCCCGAGAAGTTCGCGAAGCACTTCGCCGGACCGGACGGCACACCGGCGCCCATCATCGAGGTGTCCGGTCGCACCTACCCCGTCGAGGTCCGCTACCGGCCCCTCGTCGACCCGGACCGCGAGGACGCCGAGGAGCGCGACCAGGTCACCGGCGTCTGCGACGCGGTCGAGGAGCTGTGGACCGAGCACCGCGAGGGCGACATCCTCGTGTTCCTCTCCGGCGAGCGCGAGATCCGTGACACCGCAGACGCGCTCGCGTCGATGGACCTGCCGCAGACCGAGGTCCTGCCGCTGTTCGCCCGCCTCTCCGCGGCCGAGCAGCACCGGGTCTTCGGCCGGCACAGCGGTCGCCGGGTGGTGCTCGCCACCAACGTCGCCGAGACCTCCCTGACGGTGCCCGGCATCCGCTACGTCGTCGACGCCGGCACCGCCCGCATCTCCCGCTACAGCCAGCGCACCAAGGTGCAGCGCCTGCCCATCGAGCCGGTCTCGCAGGCCAGCGCCAACCAGCGCGCCGGCCGGTGCGGCCGGGTCGCCGACGGCATCTGCATCCGGCTCTACTCCCAGGACGACTTCGACGGACGGCCGGAGTTCACCGAGCCCGAGATCCAGCGCACCAGCCTGGCCTCGGTCATCCTCCAGATGACCTCCCTCGGCCTCGGCGACATCGCCGCCTTCCCCTTCGTCGACGCCCCCGACTCACGCCAGGTCGCCGACGGCATCCGGCTCCTCGAGGAGCTCCAGGCCTTCGACAGCGGGTATGCCGCGGAGCCGGCCCCCACGGGCACCGCACCGCAGCGGGGCCGCGGCCGCGGGCGCCGGCTCACGGCATACGGCAGGACCTTGGCGCGGCTGCCGCTGGACCCGCGGCTCGGGCGCATGCTCATCGAGGCGGACCGGCTCGGGTGCACCCGCGAGGTGCTCGTCATCGTCGCGGCCCTGTCGATGCAGGACCCGCGTGAGCGCCCGGCCGACCAGCAGACCCAGGCCGACCAGTCCCACGCGCGGTTCCGCGACGAGCACTCCGACTTCATCTCACTGCTCAACCTGTGGCGTTACCTCAAGGACCAGCAGAAAGCGTTGAGCGGCAGCGCGTTTCGGCGCATGTGCAAGGCCGAGTTCCTGCACTACCTGAGGGTGCGGGAGTGGCAGGACCTGCACACCCAGCTCCGGCAGGCGTGCCGCCAGCAGGACATCGACCCCGACCGGGCGACCGCTGCGAAGGACGAGGACCCCAAGGCCGACGTCATCCACCAGGCCCTGCTGGCCGGCCTGCTGTCGCACATCGGCCTGCGCGACGAGGCCAAGCGCGACTACCTCGGCGCCCGCGGCGCGCGGTTCGCGATCTCGCCCGGCTCGACCCTGTTCCGCCGCCAGCCCACCTGGGTGATGTCGGCCGAGCTGGTCGAGACGAGCCGCCTGTGGGCCCGCACCAACGCCCGCATCGACCCGGTCTGGGCGGAGCGGCTGGCCGCCCACCTCGTCAAATGCACCTACAGCGAGCCGCGCTGGTCGAGGAAGCAGGGAGCCGCGCTGGCCACCGAGCGGGTCACCCTCTACGGCGTCCCGCTGGTGGCGGCTCGCACGGTGCAGTACGGGCGGATCAACCCCGAGGAGTCGCGCGACCTCTTCATCCGGCACGCGCTCGTCGAGGGCGACTGGGAGACCCACCACGAGTTCTTCCGTGCGAACCAGGCACTGCTGGGGCGGCTCGCGGAGCTCGAGGAGCGGGCCAGGCGGCGTGACCTCATCGTCGACGACGAGGCCCTTGTCGAGTTCTACGACCAGCGCATCCCGGCCGGCGTGGTCTCCGCACGCCACTTCGACAGCTGGTGGAAGGGGGCCCGCCGGGAGACGCCGGACCTGTTGACCTTCACCGAGGAGCTCCTCACCCGTGAGACGGCCGAGGAGGTCTCGGCCGGCGACTACCCCCGCACCTGGCGGCAGGGTGGTCTCGAGCTGCCCCTGACCTACCAGTTCGAGCCGGGCGCGGCGGCTGACGGCGTGACGATGCACATCCCGGTGCAGGTGCTCAACCAGGTGGAGGACGAGGGCTTCGACTGGCAGGTGCCCGGCCTCAGGGCCGACCTCGCCACGGCCCTGCTGAAGTCGCTGCCGAAGGCGACCCGTCGGCACTTCGTGCCCACGCCCGACCACGCGGCCGCGGCCCTGGCCGACGCCCAGCCGGGCGGCGGACGCCGGCTCGTCGACGAGATGGCACGGGTCCTGCAGGCCCGCACCGGTGTGCGGGTGCCGGCGCAGGAGTGGGACGTGGCCCGGGTGCCCGACCACCTGCGCATCACGTTCAGCGTCGACGACGACCGCGGTCGGTCGCTGGCCAGCGGCAAGGACCTCGAGCAGCTCAAGGCCCAGCTGGCCGGCCAGGTGCAGCGCCGGATGTCGCGGGCCGGGGCAGCGATCGAGCGGAAGGGCCTGCGGCAGTGGGACTTCGGCGCCCTGCCGGTGACCTTCGAGACGCGGTCCGGCGGGCAGGCCGTGCAGGGCTTCCCGGCGCTGGTCGACCGCGGCGACTCCGTCGACCTCGTGGTGCTGCCGGGGGAGCGGGAGGCCGAGGCGGCCACCCGGCTGGGGGTGCGTCGCCTGCTGCTGCTCAACACCTCCGCGCCCTGGAAGCGAGTGCTCGCCCGGCTCACCAACGCGCAGAAGCTGGCGCTGGGCAGCAACCCGCACGGCAGCGTGCCCGCCCTGCTCGACGACTGCCTCGCCTGCGCGGTCGACGCGATCGTGGCCGAGCGGCAGCCGGGGCCCGTGCGCGACCCGGAGGCCTTCGAGGAGGTCCTGGCGGCGGTGCGCACCCACGTCGTCACCCGGGTGCTCAACGTCGTCGACGAGGTCGAGCCGGTGCTCGGCCTGGCCCGCGAGGTGGAGCAGCGGCTCGCCTCCCTGCGCGCCCCTGCGGTCGCCTCGCTCGCGGCCGACCTGCAGGCGCAGCTGCGCAGCCTCGTCTACCCAGGCTTCGTCGCCGACACCGGCCTCGCCCGCCTGCCCCACCTGCGGCGCTACCTGCGGGGGATGCTCCTGCGCATCGAGAAGGCCCCCGGCGCCCTCGTACGCGACGCCCAGGGGCAGGAGGTCGTCGACCGGGTGGAGGAGGCCTACGCCGACCTGCTCGAGTCCCTCGCCCCGGTGGACCGCCGCTCCCAGCCCGTGCTCGACGTCGGGTGGATGATCGAGGAGCTGCGGGTGAGCCTCTTCGCCAACAGCCTGGGCACGGCCCAGCCCGTCTCGGAGAAGCGCATCCACAAGGCGATGGCGGCGCTCACCGCCTGAGGCCCCGTCACCGGATCGTGATGCCCCGCCCTGAGCGGCGGAGGAATCGGTTGGCACACTGATCTGTTGATCCTCGAGTAGGACCACGAGAGAGGAACACCGTGCAGAACCCGTCCGAGCTGTACCGCTTCGAGACCGACGCCGAGCCGCACGAGCTGCGCGCCTCGGTGATGATCGTCACGCTCGGGGGATTCGTCGACGCCGGCCAGACGCAGCGCCTGCTCACCGACCACCTGCTCGCGTCCTCGGACGGCTCGGTGGTCGCCTCCTTCGACGTCGACCAGCTCCTCGACTACCGCGGCCGGCGCCCCGGGATGGTCTTCGACACCAACCGCTGGGTGAGCTACGACGACCCCGCCCTCGCGCTGCACCGGCTGGTCGACCGTGACGGCACGCCGTTCCTGCTCCTGGCCGGGCCCGAGCCCGACTACCAGTGGGAGCGCGTGGTCGAGGCGATCCGCGAGCTCGTCGTCCTGCTGGGCGTCGACCTCGTGGTCACCGCGCACGGCATCCCCATGGCGGTGCCGCACACCCGGCCCATCGGCATGACCGCGCACGCCACCGATCCCCGCCTGGTCCCCGAGCAGCTCAACCCGTTCGGCCGGGTGCAGGTGCCGGGCAGCCTCTCCTCGCTGCTCGAGCTGCGGCTGGGGGAGTCGGGCCACGACGCCATGGGCTTCGCCATCCACGTGCCCCACTACCTGGCGCAGTCGGAGTTCGCCGACGGCGCCGTCACCGCGCTCAACGCGATCACCGGTGCGACGGCCCTCGACCTGCCGATCGACGACCTGGTCGCGGCGGCGGGCCTCAACCGTGCCGAGATCGCCGAGGAGCTTGCCGGCTCCGAGGAGGTGGCCCAGGTGGTCGCCGCCCTCGAGCGCCAGTACGACACCTTCGTCGAGGGGCTGCAGAAGCCGAGCCTGCTCGCCACCGACGTGAGCGAGCTGCCCTCGGCCGACGAGATCGGCGCCGAGTTCGAGCAGTTCCTGCGCGAGGTCGCCGAGGACGAGCGCGACGACTCCTGACGCCCGGGACGCGCGCCACCTGCCGGCGCGCCGGGCTCAGACTCGGGCGTGCCGCGCGCGGCTGAAGCTGTAGAGGCCGTAGGCGCCGATGCCGAGCGCGACGGCGGTCAGCAACCCCGGGCCGAAGGGCTGGTCCTTCAGGGTGCGCAGGGCGCCGTCGAGCCCCTTGGACTCCTCGGGGTTGGCGTGCATGGCCGCGAGGATGAACAGCACGCCCACCACGGCCAGGGCCACGCCCTTGGCGATGTAGCCCACGACGCCGGCGCGGACCGCCCAGGTGCCCGGGTCCTTCTCGAGGTCGCGCAGGAAGCCCTCGGTGGCGCCCTTCCAGACGTGGTAGGCGCCGACGCCGATCACGACGAGGCCGACCAGGGCCACCAGCCACTGCCCGCCCGGCTTGCTCATGAGCGAGGAGGTGAGGTCGACCGTCTGGCTCTCGCTGTCCGAGCTCTTGCCACGCGCGAAGTTGAACGTCGTCCAGCCCAGCGCGAGGTAGACCACGGCCTTGCTGAACGCCTTGATGCGCCCACCCCAGGCCTCCTTGTCGGAGCCGGGGTGTCCGAAGGCCGAGTCAGCCAGCTGCCACAGCCCGAGACCGAGGAAACCCAGCACGCCCACCCACAGGGCGAGCTTTCCGGCGCTGTTGCCCGCGAGCGACTGCAGTGCCCCGCTCTGGTCGGCGTCCTTGCCCGAGCCGCCCAGGCCCCACGCGACCTGCAGCGCGATCCACCCGATGAGCAGGTGGAGCAGGCCACTGACCGCGTAGCCCACCCGGGCCGCGGTCTCGAGGGCAGGGTGGTCGCTGGCCTGCCGCGCAGTGCTGATGACGTCGCTCATGGGCACAGCGTGGCACGTCGGGGGCCACACCTCACTCCTTGGCGTCCGACCAGCGCGTCACGATGCTCGCGTCCGCCACGAAACGGACCTCGGTCGAGCCCGTCCAGCGCCGCGCGCTGTCGTCCAGGGCGTGCACGACGCGGTGCAGGCACTCCTCGGCCCGGTCGCCCGGAACGTGCACGAGGAGCTCGTCGTGCAGGCACAGCACGATCTGCGCGCCGAGGTCGCGCGTCGTGGCCCGGACCGTCGCGGCCCAGGCCTTGAACAGCTCGGCGGCCGCCCCCTGGATGACGGCGTTGCGGGCGAACCGGCCGCGGGCCGCGTCCCGCGCCGGGTCCGTGCCGGGGGCGATGCCGTCGACGGAGGGCCCCATCGGGACGGTGCGCCCCCCGAAGGTGCGCACCGGCCGTCCCCGAGCGCCCGCGGCATACGCCTGGTCGAGGAACGCCATGGCCGTGGGGTAGGCGCGCTCGAGGCCCTTGAGGGCCTCGCCAGCCGCGCCGCTGCGCTGGCCGTACATGGCGGCGAGCACCGCGACCTTCGCCACGGGCCGCTCCACCCCGAGGGTCGCGGCCACGGGCGCGTAGAGGTCGTCGGCCCGGGTCGCCGCGGCGAAGGCACGGTCACCCGAGACCGCCGCCAGCACCCGGGGTTCGATCTGCCCGAGGTCCGCTCGCACGAACACGTGCCCCGGGTGGGCGGCCACCGCCGGACGCAGGGAGGCCGGCAGGTTGTGCAGCCCGTTCTGGGCCGTCATCCGCCCGGCGGCGCCGTCGCACGCGGTCCAGGCGCCCCGCAGGCGGTCGTCGGCGCCGACGTGGTCCTCGAGCCAGGCGTAGCCGTAGGTCGTCGCGATCCGCTCGGCCTTGCGCCACTCCAGCAGGGCCGCCACGAGGGGGTGGGTGTCCCGGAACGGCTCGAGCACCCACTTGCGCGTGTTGGGCACGTCGACGCCGACGCTGGCGAGCAGCTCGCGCACCTGCACCGGGTTGCGCAGGTCGGTCGACTCGCGGCCCGGCGCGAGCCGCAGCACGGCCATGTCCCGCTGGGCCCGCACCGCGCGGGCCTGGCGCTCGTCCTCCGGCCGGGGTCCCGCAGCCTCGGCGATCAGCTGCTCAGCGGTCGCGCGGTCCAGCGGCAGCCCGTCGCGCTCGAGCTCCACGCAGAGCAGCGAAGCCGCGGACTCGGAGTGCGCCGTGCCCACCCCGCGCGGACCTGCCTGGCTGAGCGCCTTCTCCTGTGCCGCAGCGCAATCCAGCGCAGCCCTGGCCCACGACACCAGGCGGCTGGGCGTCACCGCCCATCCCGCCGAACCGTCTGGCCCAGCCTCCGGCCGGAGGTACCCATCGGTGCGCACCGCGCTGTCGGGGTCGCCGGTGTCGGCCTCGGCGGCGCCGAAGTCGAAGAGGTCGCCGACGGCCGCTGCAGGCATGGTCGACGGGTCGAGGCCTTGCGAGTGGGCCCACGCCAGCTGCGGAGACGCCTCCCACCCACCGGCGAGCACGCGGTGCGCCTCGGCCACGTCCCAGCAGCGGGCGAGCGGGACCCGAGCGGCGACGATGGGGGCGGCGTCGTGGGCAGCCGACCACCAGGTCCAACGCGGGGAGCGCTCGCGCTCGAGGCGCTCCACGAGGCCCACCACCTGCTCGTCGGTGCCGCACTCCTCGACCCCCTCGCCGACCACGGCGACCAGCCGAGGCTGACCAGCGGTGCGAGGTGCGGCCACGAGGGCGACGCGGGTGCCGCGAGGGGAGCCGGCGGGAGGTCCCGTCACCACTGCCTGCCGCCGCCCACGACGAGCAGCCTAGGACACGGTGCTCACCGGGGGAGCAGGCGTCGGGCGGCCGCCGCCAGGTCCTCCGGGGTGGCCACGCAGGCTGCGAGATGGGCGTCAGGCCGCACCAGCCACATCTCGCGGCTGCCCTCCATGCGGAGGGCAGTGCGGAGTATGCCGTCGGCGTCGATCTCGTCGAGCGACACGACCCGGCGGGGCAGCTCCGGGGGAAGGACGTCGTCGAGGGCCGTGGCCGCCGCCTCTCGCCGGCCGGCGTCCCCGAGCAGAACCAGCAGCCCGGAGCGGCACAGCTGCCGAATGTGGGTGACGCCGGGGTTCTCGGCGTCCCGGACCGGGGCATCGGGGATGATCACGCCGGGGACCGGTGCCGGCGCCTGTCCGCGGGGCGGGCGCCCGGGCCAGGGGCGTGCGCTGTGGGGGGTCGTGAGCTCCGAGTCGACGTACCAGAACGGCTCGGCCAGTCGCCCCGAGTCGACGCGATCGTGCACGGTGGGGTCGGTGACGGCAGCCTCGAGGAGCTCGCGCCGACGCGCGGCTCCCTCCGGGGAGTGGGGGACCAGGAAGTCCATCGTGGCCGAGGTGACCTCGAGGTTCTCCACCGCCGCAGCCCGACGCTCCCTCTCGTACGAGTCCAGCAGGGCCTCGCCCGCCCACCCCCGCAGGACGAACGCGATCTTCCAGGCCGCGTTGTCCGCGTCTCCCACGCCGGAGTTGAGGCCGCGGGCGCCGAAGGGGGCGACGAGGTGGGCGAGGTCGCCGGCGAGCAGCACCCGCCCGACACGGAACCGGTCGGCGACGCGGGCGTGGAAGGTGTACAGCGACGTCCAGTCGATCTCGTAGGGCCGGTCGCCGACCACCTGCCGGATCCGCACGTCGAGGGAGCCGTCGGCGCGGGCGCGCTCGAGGTCGAACGAGGGGTCGACCTGCCAGTCGATGCGGTAGAGCCCGCCCGGGCACGGGTGGATCAGCACCTGCCGGCCGGGGTTCCAGGTGGGGTCGAAGTAGAACCGTCGCTCGTTCTCCCAGCCGGGCAGCTCGGCCCGGATGTCGCAGATCAGGAACGAGTCGGCAAAGCTGCGCCCCTCGAAGCCCACGCCCAGCAGGTCACGCAGCTGCCGCCCGCGCGCCCCGCCGCACGCCACGGCATACGCGGCCTCGACCTCGACCGGGCCGGCGCTGGTCTCGCAGCGCACGACCACGCGGTCGTCGTGCTCCTGTTCGAGCCCGACGACCTCGTGGCCCCACCGCTCCTCGATGAGCGGCTGGGCGGCGATGGCCTCGTCGAGGATCTCCTCCGTGCGCGCCTGCGAGATGTTCACGAAGGGCGGGAACGGCGAGCGGCCAGAGTCCTGCAGCTCGACGCAGAAGAGCTCGTGCTCACGGTAGAAGGTGCGCGCGCGGGACCACGTCAGGCCCTCCTGGGCGATGCGCTCGCCGCCGCAGGATGCCCACACGTCGAGCACGTCGCGCTGCTGGCAGATGGCCTTGCTGCCCACCGGGTCGCGGGCCGGCCGTCGGTCCAGGAGCACCACGGGCACACCCCACCCGGCCAGCAGCAGCGCCGTCGTCTGGCCGACCGGGCCGTTGCCGATGACCGCGACGCGACCGGCGGAGCGGGGGCCGGCGGGTCCCGCCCCGCTGCTCATGACTGGAGCTGGTCCCAGACCTCGCGGTCCCGCTCCGCCGTCCAGATGACCGGCCGCTCGATCCCGGACAGCTCGTCCCAGCAGCGCGAGACGTCGAAGGGCAGCGTGTGCTCGAAGATCGGCCACGAGCCGTACTGGTCGACCAGCGCCGCGTGACAGGCGTCGAACGCCTCCTTGAGGGTGCCGTCCCGGCCCTGGGCCTCGCGCACCTTCTCGATGATGACGGCGAGGAAGTGCCGGCTCTGCTCGATGGCGGCGTTGACCTCGTCCCCGCCGCGCACGACGCCGCCCCGACCGCCGACGAGCTGGTCTGCGCCGAACGACGCCACCGTGTCGAGCGTGGACGTGGACCACTCCTGGTGGAACGCGTCGCCGGTGTAGAGCGCTGCCCTGGCCTCGACCAGGTCACCGGCGAAGAGGATCCGGTCCTTGGGCAGCCAGGCGACGATGTCGCCCTCGGTGTGCCCACGGCCGCAGTACCTCAGCACGAGGTCCCCGCGGTCGCCACCGAGCGGGATCGTCAGCTCGTCGGTGAAGGTGCGGGTCGGGTGCGTGAGGCCGGGGATCGACTCCGGCTCCTTGAAAAGCCTTGGCATCCGGCCGAACTCGCTCTCCCAGTCCTGCTGACCGCGCTCCTCGATGAGGAACTTCGTGCGCTCGTGGGCGATGATCTCGTCGGCCTCGAACGCGGACGCGCCGAGGACCCGCACCGCGTGGTAGTGCGAGAGCACGAGGTGGCGGACCGGCTTGTCGGTGTGCTCGCGAAGCCGGTCGAGCCACTCGCGTGCCGCCACCGGGGTGGCGCGGGCCTCGAAGGCCACGAGGAAGTCCTCGCCCTCGATGGCGCCGACGTTCGGGTCGCCCTCGGCGGTCAGGGCGTAGACGCCGTCGGCCAGGACCTCGAGGGTCTCGGTCTTCTCGGTCAGGTCGGCCGACGAGGCGAAGGGCTTGCTCACTGGTCCTCCTGGGGAGTGGGGAGAGCGGGGGGAGCGGGGGAGCCGGGTGCGGGGGAGGCGGGCGACGGCGCCGAGGTGCTGCGGGCCGCCACCGACCCGGACGACGTGGAGCCGCCACCAAGGTAGGCCTTGCGCACCCGGTCGTCGCTGGACAGGTCGGCCGGGGTGCCCTGTGCCACAACGGTTCCGCGTTCCATCACGACCACCCGGTCGGCGACCGTGAACGCGGCCCGGATGTTCTGCTCGATGAGCAGGACCGCGAGCCGCTTGCTGTCGCGCAGGGCCCCGAGCGCGGCGATGATCTCGCCCACCACCTTGGGGGCCAGGCCCAGGCTGGGCTCGTCGAGCACGACCACCGACGGCTCAGCCATGAGGGCCCGGGCCATCGCCAGCATCTGCTGCTCGCCCCCGGAGAGCGCGCCGGCCGGCAGGGTGATCCGGTCGGCGAGCCGCGGGAACAGCTCCAGCGCCTCGGCCCGCCGCTGTGCGTGCCTGCCGTCGCCACGCCGGGTCCATCCTCCGAGCTCGAGGTTGTCGTCGACGGTGAGGGAGGGGAACACCAACCGGTTCTCGGGCACGTGGGCCATGCCGCGGGCGGCGATCTGCTCCGCGCCCATGGTGGTGACCTCCTCGCCGCCGAGGAGGACCGTCCCCCCGGTGGGGCGGATCAGGCCGGACACCGCCCGCAGGAGGGTGGTCTTGCCGGCGCCGTTGGAGCCGATGACGGCGACCAGCTCGGCGGGTGCCACGGAGACGTCGACACCGTGGAGGACCTCGAGCTTGTCGTAGGCCGCGGTGAGACCCGTGACCTCCAGCCCACCCCCGGGATGCGTGCCCTGCTGCCTGCTCATGCCTCGACCTCCGCCGCGGCTCCGCGGATCAGCGCCTCGTCGTCCTCACCGGTGCCGAGGTAGGCGGCGATGACTGCGGGGTTGCCTCGCACCTCGTCGGGGGAGCCGAGCGCGATGAGGCGCCCGTCGTCCAGGACGGCGACGCGGTCGGCGAGGGCCATGACGGCGTCGACGTCGTGCTCGACGAGCAGCACGGAGATGCCGGCCTCGCGCACGCGGCGCAGCAGCCACGCGAGCGAGTCGCGCTCCGGGCCGCTGAGCCCCGCCATGGGCTCGTCGAGCAGCAGCAGGGCGGGGGCGAGGGCGAGCGCCCTGGCGACCTCGACCTTGCGCTGCTGTCCGAACGACAGGTCGGTGATGGGACGGTCCGCGTCCGCCGTGAGGCCGAGCGCCTCGACCGCGGTGCGGGCGGACTCGTCGATCTCGCGCTCCTCGCGTCCCGACAGCCCGAGCATCCCGCGCACGATCCCGGAGCGGCTGCGCAGGTGGCGGGCCACCTTGACGTTGCCCAGCACCGTGGAGCTGCCGAAGACCTGCAGGTTCTGGAAGGTGCGGGTGGCGCCGAGCTTCGCGATGGCGTGTGGTCGACGACCCTGCACCTGCTGGCCCCGGAGCGTGACGGTGCCGGAGGTGGGCTCGAGGACGCCGGTGATGACGTTGAACGCCGTGGTCTTGCCGGCGCCGTTGGGGCCGATCAGGGCGAGGATCTCGCCGGCCCGGACCTCGAGGCCGAGGTCGTGGAGTGCCTTGACGCCGCCGTACCTCTTGGTCAGGCCGCTGACGGCCAGCAGCGTGGTCCCCGCCTCAGGGGTGTCCGCCTGGGCAAGCAGCTGCTCGAGGGCCTTGCGGCCGGTGTATGCCGCGGGCCCACCGCCCGCGTGCCCTCCGCCTTCGTGGTCGCGCGCCTCGTGCACAGCCGCGGGGGAGGCGGTCGAGATCTGCACGTCGGGCTCGACGTCGGAGCCGGCCAGGGCGCCGGCTGTGGCGGGGGAGCCGGTGCGCTTGGTCAGCTTGTTCCACAGCTGGGCCAGGCCGCCGGGGAGCAGGATGATCAGCAGGACGAGCACCACGCCGAAGCCGATGAGCTGCACCTCGCCGGAGGCGCCGGGGATCAGCTGGGGGATGATCGTGCGCGAGCCCTCGTCGATGGCCTCGACGGCGACGGCGCCGGTGATGGCACCCCACACGGTGCCGAGGCCGCCGAGCACGACCATGAGGAGCATCTGCACGCTGAGCTCGAAGCCGGCGGCCTCGGGGCTCACCACCGCGAGCCAGTGGGCGTAGAACACGCCGGCCAGGCCGGCATACGCCGCAGCGAGGACGAACACGCGCAGCCGCAGCGCAAAGGTGTCGACGCCGAGGCACTCCGCGGCGACCTCAGAGTCGTTGACGGCGCTGAGGGCCCGGCCCGAGCGGCTGTGCACGAGGGTGTGGGCCAGCAGGAGGCCGATGACCACGAAGGGGACCAGCAGCCAGAAGTACTCCTGGGGGCTGTCGTAGACCCGGCCGTTGAAGTCCGGCTTGGGGATCCCGAAGATCCCGGAGGTGCCGCCGGTGACCTCGAGCTCGCGGACGACCACGGAGACGATGATGCCGAGACCGAGGGTGGCCAGGGCCAGGAAGTGGCCGCGCAGCCGCAGGAGGGGAAGGCCGACGAGCAGGGCCAGCAGCATCGCCGCGGCCACCGCGACCACCGCGGCGAGGAGCCCGGGGACCTCCGTCCTCGTGACCAGGATCGCCTGCGTGTAGGCCCCCACCGCGAAGAAGGCGGCGTGCCCCAGGCTGACCTGGCCGGCGAGGCCCATCAGCAGGGACAGGCCGATGGCCGCGAGGGCGTAGATGAGGGCATAGACGCCGACGTTGACCAGGCTGGTCGAGAACAGGAGCGGGAAGAGGAGGAGAAAGACCGCGAAGACGACGAAGGGCAGGAGCCGCCGGGCGCGTGCCATCAGACCCGCACCCCCGACGCCTTCAGGGCCAGGCCCTGCGGGCGGACGAGCAGCACCAGCAGGAGCACGATGAAGGCGACCGCGTCGCGGTAGCCCGCCGCGCCGTAGCCGGCAACCAGGCTCTCGAGCACCCCGAGGAAGAGCCCGCCGAGCATGGCCACCCGGAACGACACGAGCCCGCCGAGGGTGGCGGCGACGAAGCCCTTGAGGCCCAGGGTCAGGCCGTGGTTCCAGGAGCTGAGGTAGATGGGGCTGCTGACCACGCCGGCCACGGCGCCCACGAGCCCCGCGATGGCGAAGGCGACCATCGTGGCGGTCCGGGGGGAGATGCCGACCAGCCGCGCGGCGATCGGCTGCTCGGCGCACGCCCGCAACGCCTTGCCCGCCGTGGTGTGCTCGTAGAACCACACCACGGCATACCCCACGACCGCCGCGGTGCCCAGGATCCACACCTCCTGCGAGCGGATGCTGACCCCGCCGACGACGAAGTCCCGGCCCGGGAAGTCGGGAAGGCGGTGGGCCTCCGGGCCCCACACCAGGAGCATGACGGCCTTGAGCACCGTCGAGATGCCCAGGGTGAGGATGATCGAGGTCAGCGGGGTCATCCGGCGCACCGGCCGGATCGCGACCCGCTCGATGACCACCGACACCAGCACCACGAGGGGCACGACGAGCACGACGGCCGGGAGGAGGGGGACGCCTGCGGTGACGGCGCTGATGGCGCTCAGGCCGGCGAGGGCGGCGTACTCGCCCTGCGCGATGTTGACGATCTCCCTGACGGAGAAGATCGCCACGAACCCGAGCGCTATCAGCCCGTAGACCGCTCCCAGCGCCAGCCCGGAGAAGACCAGCTGGAAGAGGTCGCTCATCAGCTTCCCTCGATGACCTTCCACTGGCCGGCGTCGACGGTGACCATCATGAGGGCCTCCTTGGTGAGACCGGAGTGGTCCTCGGGCGTCATGGTGAACACGCCGCTGATGCCCGGCCAGTCGGACGTCTGCTCGATCGCGTCACGGAGCTTGTTCGGGTCGGTGCCCGCCTTCTTCAGCGACTCGATGGCGATCATGAAGCCGTCGTAGGCGTGGCCGGCGAAGGTCGACGGGTTCTGGTTGTACTTGGCCTTGTAGTCGCTGATGAACTTCGTGACGACCTCCTTCTGCGGGTCGTCCGCCGGGAGCTGGTCGGCGACGAGCATGCGCCCGAGCGCCGCGCGGAGGCCGTCGGCCGAGCCCTTGGCGGTGTCGAGGAAGACCTGGTTGCCGATGCCGTGCGACTGGTAGACCGGCACCTTCGGGCCGATGCGCTCGTACGAGACCTGGGCCAGCGAGGCGGCCGGGGGGATGCCCCAGATGAGGGTGGCGTCGGGGTCGGCCTTGCGGATGTTCACCATCTGCGCGGTGAAGTCCGTGGCGTCGGGCGCGAACTTCTCGACGGCGACCACCTCGATGCCGGCCGGCTTGCCGATCTCGGCGAGCATCTCCGGGATGCCCTCGCCGAAGCCGGACGCGTCGCGGGCCACGGCGATCTTCTTCAGGCCCTGGCTCTTCATGTCGTCGACGAGGCGCTCGAGGACGACCCGGTCGTTCTGCGCGGTCTTGAACACCCAGGTCGACCCGTCGACGATCTTCTGGTTGGCGGCCAGGGAGATCATCGGCTTCTTGGCCTGCTCCGCGAGGGGGCGCATCGCCAGGCTGGGGCCGGTGCGCGAGGCGCCGAGCAGGATGTCGACCTTCTCGGTGCTGAGCAGCTTGCTGGCGGCCTTCGCGGCGCCGTCCTCGGTGGACTGGTTGTCCTCGATGAGCAGCTCGACCTTGCGGCCGTTGACGCCTCCGGCGGCGTTGACCTGCTCGGCCAGCATCATGAGCGTCTGCCGCTCGGGAACCCCGAGGCTCGCGCCCGCGCCGGTGATGTCGAGCACCGCGCCGATCTTGATCGGGCCGCTGGTGGTGGTCCCCCCTCCCGAGCTGCCGGTGTCCTCGGACTCTGCGCAGGCCGTCGAGACGAGCGCGAGGGCGCTGATCGCCACGGCGGAGGTGATGGAGCGGACGATGCGTGTCATGCCTGGTCTCCTGACGGCCGGTATGGCCCTACACGACGCTGTGTTCTATATTCGAACGACCGGTTCGAATATTGAACGAGATTAGAGGGCGGTTTCCCGGGGTGGCAAGAGATGGCGCGCAGGTTCCGGTGGCGGCGCCGGCCTCACAGACGCTCGACCGAGGCCTGACGATCCTGCGCGTGGTCGCCGACAGCGACGAGCCGCTGTCCATCGCCGAGATCACCTCGGCCGTGGGCCTGCACCGGTCGATCACCTACCGCATGCTGCGCACCCTCGAGGAACACGGTCTGGTGGCCCGCGACTCCGAGAACCGCTACCGGCCGGGCGTCGGGCTCGCCGGCCTCGCGCGTCGGGTGGCGCCCCACCTGCGCACCGCCGCCCTGCCCCACCTCTCGAGCCTGGCCGACGCAAGCCGCAAGACGGCCTTCCTCGTGGTTCCCGACGGCCCTGACGCGGTGACCATCGCCGTCGAGGAGCCCCGGTTCTCCGTGCTCCACGTGACCTACCGGCCGGGGGCGCGCCACGAGCTCACCCGCGGCGCCCCTGGGATCGCCATCCTCGCGGGTCGGCCGGAGCGGGAGTCGGACAGCGCGAGGGTCCGCGAGGCGAGGGCCCGGGGCTGGGCATGGTCGACCAGCGAGGTCATCGCCGGCTTCAGCGCGTGCGCGGCACCGGTTCACGACTCCACCGGCGAGTGCGTGGGCGCCCTCAGCGTGGTCTACGGCGGTGAGGCAGACCTCGACGTGCTGAGCGCGCAGGTCGTCTCGGCGGCCCAGGCCCTCGGCGCCGACCTGTGAGGAGCCGGCGTCCTCAGGCCCGGGTCTTCAGGGCGAGCTGGCGCTTGATGCGGCCCAGCATGCCCACCATGCCGCGCAGCCGCAGTGGCGAGACGGCCTCGGCCAGCGAGAAGCGGTAGGGCGCGTCCTCGGGCACCGCGAGGATCTCGTCGACCGTGAGCTGGTCGAGGCCCTGGTGCAGGATGCCGGCGAACCCGCGGGTGGTGGGTGCCTCGGCAGGTGCCGAGAAGAACAGCGAGACGACCCGCTTGCCGGGCTCGGGTGACGACTCCTCGTCGACCTCGACCGTCAGGAACAGCGGCGACTGGCACTCGTGCACCTGTTCCATCTTCTCGGGCGCACCGGCATACCGCTCGGGCAGCTCGGGCAGCTCCTCACTGAACTCGAGGAGCAGCTGGAGTCGTTCTGCCACAGGCAGATCGGCGAAGTCCTCCGCGATCTCCGCGAGGGCGGCCGGGAGGCCGGTGGTGTCAATAGCGGCGGTCACGGGCTCCTCACCTCTCCACCGGCACGCGCACGGCGTTGCCCCACTCGGTCCACGAGCCGTCGTAGTTGCGGACGTTGTCGAACCCGAGCAGGTGGGTCAGCACGAACCAGGTGTGCGAGGAGCGCTCACCGATGCGGCAGTAGGCGACGGTCGGCTCCTCGGGCTTGAGGCCCTGCTCCTGCAGGTAGATGGCCTCGAGCTCGGAGCGCGACTTGAAGGTGCCGTCCTCGTTGGCGGCACGCGCCCACGGCACCGACTTCGCGCCGGGGATGTGCCCGCCGCGCATGGCGCCCTCCTGCGGGTAGTCGGGCATGTGCAGCAGCTCGCCGGAGTACTCGCCGGGGGAGCGGACGTCGACCAGGGGCCCGCCGAGGTGGGCCAGCACGTCGTCCTTGAAGGCGCGGATGGGGGCGTCGTCGCGCTCGACCACAGGGTAGTCGGCGGGGGCTGGGGAGGGCACGTCCTTGGTCAGCTCGCGACCCTCGGCGATCCACTTCGCGCGGCCGCCGTCGAGCAGGCGCACGTCCTCGTGGCCGAAGAGGGTCATGACCCACAGGGCGTAGGCGGCCCACCAGTTGTTCTTGTCGCCGTAGATGACGACGGTCGTGTCGCGACCGATCCCGCGCGCCGACATCACCTTCGCGAACTGCTCGCCGTCGACGTAGTCACGGGTGAGCTGGTCGTTGAGGTCCTGGTGCCAGTCGAGCTTCAGCGCGCCGGGGATGTGCCCGGTGTCGTAGAGCAGCACGTCCTCGTCGGACTCCAGCACGACGACGCCGTCGGGGTTTCCGACCTCCATCCGGCTCGCCAGCCACTCGGTCGAGACGAGGCGCTCGGGGTGGGCGTACTCGGCGAAACGGGGCTCCGGGGTCTGCGTGTCGGCCATGCAGCCAACGATAGACCGGCGCTCGTGCGGTGCCCGTGGCAGGATGGGCGGACCGTCATCAGAGAGGGCGATCATGGGCATTCTGGGCATGGATAAGGACGACACCAAGACCGCCGCCAAGCGGGCCTCGGCGCTCGAGCAGGCCAGCGCGGGGCCCGAGGACCACGGCGCGTTCGGCAACAGCGTGGTGCGCCTCATCGAGTCCGTCCTCGACACGGGCATCGACGGCAAGGGCCCGTTCCACTCGGCCCAGCAGGTGGCCGACGTCGCGCTGTCCAACCACCCCGACAGCGAGCAGGCCATCGACGCGATCGTCTCCTCGCACCTCAAGCTCGCGGCCGCCGGTGGCTTCGCGACGGGACTCGGCGGGTTCGTCACGCTGCCGGTCGCGCTGCCGGCGAACGTCGTCGAGTTCTACCTCGTCGCCACCCGCATGGTGGCCGCGGTCGCCTCCGCGCGCGGCTACGACATCCGCCAGCCCGAGATCCGCGCCGCGGTGCTGCTCACCCTGGTCGGCGCCGACTCCGACGACCTGCTCAAGAAGGCAGGGGTCACTGCCACGGGCCGGCTGTCCAACCTGGCCGCCCAGCGGCTGCCCGGCCCGGCGCTGATGGTCGTCAACAAGGCGGTCGCCTTCCGCCTGCTCAGCCAGGTCGGCAAGAAGGCGCTGGTGCGGATGGGCAAGGCGCTGCCGGTGGTCGGCGGGGCTGTCGGCGCCGGGCTGGACGCCTACCTGCTCAAGCGGATCTCCGAGCAGGCCCGTCACGAGTTCCCGCGCCGCAGCCGGGGCCACTGACCGCCCGCGGGTCCGAGCTGGCCCGGTATGCCGTCGGCGCGCCGGGAATGCCCAGGGGTCCCCGCACGTTGGCACCGTGTCCGGCCGAATGTGCCCGGATGTAGGGAGAGATCGTCGATGGCCATGTCCCGCTGGGGAGTGCTTCGCACCCTCGCCACTGCCCTTCGCTCAGCCGTCCGGCCCGGTGGGCCGGGCCTCGGTGAGCGGCTGTCCGCCCTCCCTCGCCTCCTGCGCGCCACGCTGCGCGGCGAGTACCGGGGGACGACGACCGGCAAGCTGTTCCTCGTCGCCGCCGCCGCGGCCTACGTGCTCTCGCCGGTCGACCTCGTGCCGGAGGCCTTCCTGACCCTGTTCGGGCTCGCCGACGACGCCATGGTGGCCACCTGGATCGCCGCGACCGTGGTCAACGAGACGGACGCGTTCCTCGCGTGGGAACGCGCAGGCGCGTCCAGCGGGGACCACGGCCCTGCTGCCGGGGGCCGTCCCACGGGAGCCGGCTGGTCCGAGACGGTGCCCGGCGAGGTCATCCGCTGAGGCGCTGACCGGGCCGGTTGTGCACAGGGGGTGCCCGGCCCGCCACGTCGTGCACAGGCGCGCGGCGGGCTCTCCCTGAGGTGGCGGCGGGCCCGCCAGCGTTGGGTCCATGAACCCGATCCGGCTCCGCGGCCCCGCCGACATCCTCGCCGCCCTTCCCTTCCAGCTCGGCTACCACCCCGAGGAGGCGGTGGTCGTGGTCGCCCTCACGGGCCGGGCCATCGGACTCGTCCAGCGCATCGACCTGCCGCCGGAGCAGCACGTCGAGGCCGCCGTCACCTCCCTGCTCACGGCGCTCGCCCGCGAGGAACCCGACTCGGTGCTGCTCGTGGGCTACGAGTCCGCTGCCGGGGCAGCCATGCAGCTGCTCGACGGACTCGACGCGGCGTGTGGCGGGCTCGGCATCGCGGTGCTCGACCGGCTCGTCGTCCGGGACGGCCGGTGGTTCGCGCCGGACTGTGACACGGGGTGCTGCCCCGGCGAGGGGACGCCCCTGCCCGCGCCGGGTGAGATTCCTGCCGTCGCCGACTTCGTGGGCCTCGAGATGGCGCCTGTGCGCGACCGCGCTGCGCTGCGCAGCCAGCTCGCCCCAGACCCAGCCCGTTGCGCCGAGGTCGCCGAGGTGCTTCGCGGGATGGTCACGGCGGAGCAGGAACCGGGTCGCCACCTGCGGGTGCTGGGGACCCGCGAGGAGGCGGTCCGCCGGCTGCGTCAGCTCTCGCGCTGGGCGGTCGTGTGCGACGTGTCACCGGCCCGACCTCCACTGGAGGGACTCGCCGCCGAGGAGGTGGCCGACTGTGCCGTGGCCCTGCGCGACCTCGCACTGCGCGACGGGCTGATCGGGTGGCTGTGCCCGGGCACCCTGCCCCTCGACGCGCTCGACGACGACCTCGTCGACCAGCTGCGCAGCTGCCTCCAGCCGCCTACGTGGGCAGCTGCGTCGCCCAGCCCCGAGAGCGCAGTCGCGGGCCGGCGCCTGCAGGCACGCCTCGTGCAGCTGTGCCGGATGCTGCCGGACGAGCACGCAGCCCCCGCGCTGACCGTGCTGGCCAACCTCACCTGGTGGCTGGGTGACGGCGCGCTGACCCGCGTCGCCCTCGAGCGAGCCCTGGAGGTCGAGCCCGGCTACCGGCTGGCCCGACTTCTCGAGCGCATGGTGGACCTCGCCATCCGACCACGCGAGAGTGCCTGAGCCAGCCGTCCAGAGATCGGACAGGGGAGGGGGGCTGGGGGAGGGCGTCCTATGCTGTCGCCCAGGTCACGAGTTCCAGTGCCAAGCCCCGGCTCGCTGGACGGCAACCCTCCTCGCGGTGGGGTGCCCCGGGTGAGGACCGGGCCGTGGCTCGACGTCGCGGCAAGCGCGACTGCCACAGGAGTTCTTCGCAGATGACCACGACGTCCAGCCCCCGGCTCTCGATGGGCGCCTGGCGTGAGGGCGACCCGGTGGGGGACCGGTCCTTCGTCTCGGTCGGTGCCGTCGAGCTCGAGGCGGGCGGGTGGCTCCCCGAGGTCACCGTCGCCTACGAGACGTGGGGCACCCTCAACGAGTCCCGCGACAACGCGATCCTCGTCGAGCACGCCCTCACCGGCGACAGCCACGTGTCGGGTCGGCCCGGGCCCGGGCACGCCACGCCCGGCTGGTGGGACGGGCTCATCGGACCGGGGTGCCCGTTCGACACCGACACCCACTTCATCGTCGCCGCCAACGTCCTCGGGGGCTGCCAGGGCACCACCGGCCCGTCGTCGACGGCTCCCGACGGGCTGGCGTGGGGCAGCAGGTTCCCCTTCGTGACGATCCGCGACCAGGTGGCGGTGGAGGCGCGGCTCTCCGACCACCTCGGCGTGGAGCGCTGGAGCGCCGTCCTCGGCGGGTCGATGGGCGGGATGCGGGCCCTGGAGTGGGCGGTCACCCACCCCGACCGGGTCGCCACCGCCATCGTGCTGGCCTCCACGGCCTACGCCACCGCCGAGCAGATCGCCTGGTGCCAGCCGCAGCTGCTCGCCATCCGCAGCGACCCGGACTTCCACGGTGGCGACTACTACGGACAGGCGAAGGGCCCCGAGCACGGCCTGGGCATCGCCCGCCGGATCGCGCACGTGACGTACCGCAGCGAGCTCGAGCTGCACGAGCGGTTCGGCAGGCTTCCCCAAGGTGGCGAGCAGCCGCTCGGCGGCGGCGGTCGGTATGCCGTGGAGAGCTACCTCGACCACCACGCGGGCAAGATCGTGGGGCGCTTCGACGCCAACTCCTACCTGGTGCTGACCGAGGCGATGAACTCCCACGACGTCGGCCGCGACCGAGGCGGTGTCGTCGCCGCCCTGAGACGCATCACCGGCCGGCTCGTCGTGGCCAGCGTCGACTCGGACCGGCTCTACCCGCCACGGCTGTCCGATGAGCTCGCCGCCGCTGTGCCCGACGCGGAGCACTTCACCATCGCCTCCCCCCACGGCCACGACGGCTTCCTCATCGAGACCGAGCAGGTGGGCGCCATCCTGCGCAAGGCCGTCGGGCGACCGGCCGGGACCGGGGAAATCCGGTAGCGTCTGCGCACCGGGCGTTCCCCAAGCGCGCCGGACGTCGACCAAGGAGGTTTCAGTGGCCATCGTTGTGGGTTATGTGCCTACGAAGGAAGGTCGCGCAGCTCTTCGTCGCGCTGCCGACGAGTCCCTGCTCCGCAAGACGAAGCTGATCGTCATCAACTCCAACCGCGGAGGCAAGGACTACGACGGCAAGGAGGCAGAGCGCTTCGAGAAGGAGCTCCAGAACGTCCAGCGGGAGCTCGACGAGGTCAGTATCGAGCACGAGGTGCGCCAGCTGGTCCGCGGAAACGAGCCCGCGGAGGACCTCATCGCCGTCGCGGACGAGGTCTCGGCCGACTTCATCGTGATCGGCCTGCGTCGCCGCACCCCCGTCGGCAAGCTCATCCTCGGCTCGAACGCCCAGCGCATCCTGCTCGACGCGTCGTGCCCTGTCCTGGCCGTCAAGGCCGAGGCCTGAGCCGCACGCTCAACGCCGCCTGTGAAAGGCCCCCGGGGCCCCGCGAGGGGCTGATCCCAGGGGCCTTTTCGGGCTCCGGTGCCAGAGCAGGGCCTCCGATGGTTTTACAATGTCACCTACGCATACCGGCGAACAGGTCACCGCAGGGCACCACGAGCCGGTTGTCGTGAATACTTCCGCCCCCACTGTTGTTGTCAAGGTCGTGCGCTTCGGCCCTGATGGCGTGCGCTGCTCTGTCCGCGACGAAAGGTAGTCCGTGTCGCCTGTGTCCAAGAACGCCTCCGAGAGCCCGGCCCGTCCGCTCCCCAAGGAGTTCGCGCACCCCGCGCTGCAGAACCTCGTCCTCCTGGGCAGCACGAACGGGTCGGTGGACAGCGAGCAGCTGCGCACCGCCCTGGTCGACGCCGAGGTCGAGCCCAAGCGGATGAAGGCTGTTCTGCGCTCCCTCGAGGAGCAGGGGATCTCGATCACCCTGGACACCGCCACCGCGACGCGCGCCGTCGCGGCGACCTCGTCCGCACGGCGCACCGCCTCCGCCTCGACGAAGAAGGCCGCCGTGAAGAAGACGGCCGCCAAGAAGACCGCCTCCGCTGACGAGGCGAAGACCGCCACGAAGAAGGCCGCAGCCAAGACGGTCTCCAAGACCGCGACGGCCAAGACGGCCAGCGCCACCGCCGAGGCGCCTGCCGCCAAGAAGGCCGCGGCCAAGAAGGCCAGCACCACCGCCGAGGCCTCCGCCGCCGCGGCGGCTCCGGCCAAGAAGGCCGCGACGAAGAAGGCGGCCAGCAAGAAGGCCGCAGCCTCGAAGGCCGCGCCCGGCACCGAGAGCGCCGAGGCCGCCGAGCCCGGCGACGTCGAGGAGGACCTCGAGGCCGAGCCCACGGACGTCGTCGAGTCCGAGCTCGAGGAGGTCGTCATCGAGGACGACACCGAGGACGCGGAGGGTGGCGCCGCCACCGCCAAGACCGCGGAGGCCGAGGAGGAGGGCGGCTTCGTCCTGCGCGACGACGACGAGGACGACGCCCCGGTCCAGCAGGTCGTCACCGCCGGTGCCACCGCAGACCCGGTCAAGGACTACCTCAAGCAGATCGGCAAGGTCGCGCTCCTCAACGCCGAGCAGGAGGTCGAGCTCGCCAAGCGCATCGAGGCCGGCCTGTTCGCCGAGGAGAAGCTGAACTCGGGCGAGAAGATCGACATGAAGCTCAAGCGTGAGCTCTGGTGGATCGCCCAGGACGGCAAGAAGGCCAAGAACCACCTGCTCGAGGCCAACCTGCGCCTCGTGGTCTCCCTCGCCAAGCGCTACACCGGTCGCGGCATGCTCTTCCTCGACCTGATCCAGGAGGGCAACCTCGGCCTGATCCGCGCGGTCGAGAAGTTCGACTACACCAAGGGCTACAAGTTCTCGACCTACGCGACGTGGTGGATCCGCCAGGCCATCACCCGCGCGATGGCCGACCAGGCGCGCACCATCCGCATCCCGGTGCACATGGTCGAGGTCATCAACAAGCTCGCCCGCGTGCAGCGCCAGATGCTGCAGGACCTCGGTCGCGAGCCCACCCCGGAGGAGCTCGCCAAAGAGCTCGACATGACTCCCGAGAAGGTCGTCGAGGTCCAGAAGTACGGCCGCGAGCCGATCTCGCTGCACACGCCGCTCGGTGAGGACGGCGACTCCGAGTTCGGTGACCTCATCGAGGACTCCGAGGCGGTCGTGCCGGCCGACGCCGTGAGCTTCACGCTCCTGCAGGAGCAGCTGCACTCGGTGCTCGACACCCTGTCCGAGCGCGAGGCGGGTGTCGTCTCCATGCGCTTCGGCCTCACCGACGGCCAGCCCAAGACGCTCGACGAGATCGGCAAGGTCTACGGCGTCACGCGTGAGCGGATCCGCCAGATCGAGTCCAAGACCATGAGCAAGCTGCGCCACCCCAGCCGTTCACAGGTGCTGCGCGACTACCTGGACTGAGAA
Source organism: Knoellia sp. 3-2P3 (assembly GCF_029223115.1). Lineage (NCBI taxonomy): Bacteria > Bacillati > Actinomycetota > Actinomycetes > Micrococcales > Intrasporangiaceae > Knoellia > Knoellia sp. 3-2P3. Next base: position 757,407 of record NZ_JARGZE010000002.1, on the reverse strand, counting down.
GTCCACCGGAGTCCGGTCCTCACACACAGGTCAGGTGCCCCAGCGGGCACCTGACCTGTGTGTGGCCTGCGAAGCGCGACAAGCCGGCGCGTGATTACTCCGGCTGTGGCCGGTCCGCCGCGGTGGCGAGGTCGGTCACGAAGTCCTCTGCGAACCGCCTGACGCCGTCCCACTCGGTGTAGACGTAGTCGCGCGAGGTGTCCGTCCCCAGCTGGCCGGGCTTGTCCTGGGCGATCTTCTTCATGAGGTGGCGCTTGACGAACCCGTAGTGGGTGTAGAGGAGCGCGCCACCGAAGAGAGCCACCCTGTCGGGGCGCCAGCCCGTCTCCTGCTCGAACTGCTCGACGTACCCCTCGGCCTCCGCGGTGTCCCCGTGGGCCGCCAGGCTCACCGAGAAGAACGCAGACGGCAGCCTGTCGAGGTCGTCGCGGTTCCTCTGCACGAACTCCACGACGTGCTTGTCGTGCTTGCCCATGTGGATGGAGGCGCCGATGACCACGCCGTCGCAGCCGTCGGGGATCACGCCTCGTGACGCCTTGACGTCCACCGCGTCCACCTCGATGCCGTGCGCGCGGATCACGTCGGCCACGACCTCGGCGATCGTGGCGGTCTGCCCTTCGGTGGTCCCGTAGGGGATGAAGATCCTGGTCATGGTCGTGGCCCTTCCCTGGGTGTGGTCGACAGGGCTGCGCGGATCGGCACGCAGGCCCCCACGGGCACTGTGCAGTGGCGCGAAGGGGCGGCGAAGGGGCGAAGGTCACCCAGAGCAGGTGCGGCTCTGCCGGGGGCGGCTCCCTGCGTGCCGTCCTGCATCTGACGCCAATTCGGACGTCGTGGGCTCTATGGTGGCCGGGAGATGAACTGAGCGTGAACTCCTCGTCCCACACGGAGGGTCAAGATCGTGACGCTGACGCCGACGTCGCAGAGCAGCTCCACCAAGGAGCGCACCGGCTACTGGGATGCCTACTACGGGCAGCAGCACAGCCACGCGCGCCCGCTTCCCTCGCAGTTCGCCACGTTCGTGGCGGGCGAGCTCGAGGGCCGTCAGCGGGTGGTCGAGTTCGGGTGTGGCAGCGGGAGGGACTCCATCTTCTTCGCCTCCTACGGCCACGACGTGACCGGTGTCGACGGGTCCGCCGCCGCGGTCGAGAACTGCCGCGCGCTGAGCGAGGCACTGGGGGTTCCGGCCACCTTCGTCAACGCGATGGTCGACGACGAGTCCCTCGCCAGTCGGCTGGGCTCCGGCAGCGGACCGCTCGCGATCTACGCCCGGTTCTTCGTGCACGCGATCACCGACGACGAGGAGGAGACCTTCCTCGACCTCGCCGCCGAGGTGACGTCACCGGGCGACATGCTGGCGGTCGAGTACCGCACCGTCCGCGACCAGAGCGGTGTGAAGGTGACGGGTGCCCACTTCCGCCGCTTCGTCACACCGGCGACCTTCCAGGCTCGGGCCCTGGGCCGTGGCTTCGAGGTGGCCTACGCGGTCGAGGGCTTCGGGTTCGCCAAGTACCGCCAGGACGACGCGTATGTTGCCCGCGAGATCTTCACGCGACGCTGAGGGGACGCGGCCCGCTGTGCAGCCGGAGGTGTTGCGCGGCCTCCTCGCCGCGGCTCGTCTGCACTTTCCCGACCTCGAGCTGACGGCGCCGTCGGGCGTTCTCAGCGTCGCAGCACCACCTGGGCCGATCGACCAGATCCGCATCGAGGCTGGCCCGGCCGGGGTGCTGCGGCTGCAGTCCGTCGGACTGGTGGCCGCGGATCGCTCGGACGTGTCCCGACGGGCGTCGGTCGAGGTCAGCGGTGCCGAGGTCGCCGGGGGACGCCGCGGCGATGCTCGTCAGCTGCTGGACTTCGACGACCCGACGGGTCCGGGCGTGCAGACCCCGCCGGACGAACAGGGCTGGTGCCAGGTCACGCTGCGACGACCGGCGGAGCTGACCCGGATCCTCGTGCGAAACGTCGCTGCGAGGACCGCAGCCCAGAACTGGGGTCTGCGCGTCCTCGCCCGCTCGGGTGGGGAGTGGACCGTGGTCTACGACCACGCCGCGAGGACGGCGGAGCTGGACCGCTTCGTGCGGCAGCTGCCACGGCACCGGGACCTCGACCCCGAGACCACGGCCGTCCTCCCGGTCCTGCCGCTGGTCGTCGCCGGCTCCTACGCACCGGCCCGTCAGGCCTTCGATGCCGCCGCGCTCTCGCCGGAGAGCCGCAGGATCTTCCGGTCCGTCGTGACGGAGGACCTCCTGGCGTCACGGAGCCTGGAGTGGACCGTGCACGGGCCCCAACGCTGTTTCCGCTTCTGGGCCGAGCAGGAGAAGCGTGACTACGTCCGGTTCGCCGCCGACGTCGCGCAGGCGCTCTCGGGCCTGACGCCCCACGTGTGCTTCGGCTTCGGCGCCGCACTGTGCGTGGTCCGTGACGGGGACCTCATCCCGCACGACGACGACCTCGACATCATCATCGGCTTCGACCCCGACGAGGCCGCCAACCTCCCGGCCGGCCTCAAGCGGGTGGAGGACCACCTGAGGCCGCTCGGCTACACGGTCTCCGGGAACTTCTCGGCGCACCGCCACGTGCGGCTCGGCTCCGGCAAGCACGTCGACGTCTTCGTGGGGCTGTTCGAGGGCGACACGATCTCGTGGTACCCCGGGACGCGGGGCGCGCTGGACCGGCAGACCATGTTCCCCGTGTCGGAGGGCTCGCTGCTCGGCGTGCCCTGTCGCCTGCCCCGGAGCCCGCTGCGCTACCTCGAGGTCCTCTACGGCCCGGGTTGGCGCATGCCGGACCCGGGCTTCCAGCACACCTGGGACCGCTCCGCCTACGCCGACCTGGTGAGCCGGGGCACCGTCCCGAAGGCGGTCAGCAGCACCTAGGCGTGCCCCGCCCGGAACCGCCCGGAACCGCCCGGCACCACCCGGCATCCCTGAGAACCCGGGACCGGCCCCATGTCGGAGCGGGCGGTCAGTCCCTGCCGACCCGGGCCTTGGCGGTGTCCCATGCGCGCTGCACCGGGCGGGCGGCAGCGACGCGGCGCTCCCGCCACTCGACGAGACCGTCCTGGGGCCAGAGGAGGGCCCGCACCCGGTCGCGTCGCCGGCGGACACCCGAGACCGCGTGGACGACGCGGTCGGTGTCAGCGCGGATGTCGGTCAGGGTTGCGCCGGGGCGGGCGTAGCGCGAGCGCTCCACCGTGTCGACCACCCGTCTCAGGGACTCGACCTCGGGTCCTTCGAGATAGGCCTCGCGCTGGTAGAAGCGGCCTGCCTGCCGTGGGGTGCTGCCCCGTGGAGCCACCACTCCTAGGTCGCCGATCCGCTCGACCATGCTCTGCCACTCGACCTCCACCCGGTGGGCGTCGTCGTCCGCCTCCCGCAGCCTGCGCCGGTGGCGGAGGCGGGCGGCCACCGGGACGGCCAGCGTCCCGGCGACCCCGACGACGAGCCCCAGCAGCAGCCAGCCCAGGAGGGTCAGGCGGCCGGAGGACCACCAGATCGAGAGCACGCCGGTGTCGGAGGCGTTCGCGGGGTCGAGCGGGTCCTGGGCGCCGGGGTCGTTGGCGCCGCTGTCGCGCCGGGGCGCGGAGGTGGCCGAGGTCGTGGGCGTGTCGGTCGGGTTCGCCTCGGGATCCTCGGTGGTCGCCTGCTCCAGCGAGTACCCCGGCGCCAAGCCGCTGCGCGCAGGGGGAGTGGGCTCGAAGCGCAGCCACCCCGCGCCCTCGAAGTACAGCTCCGGCCACGCGTGGGCGTCGGCAGCCCGCACCGTGAAGACGCCCTTGTCCAGCGTGCCGGGGAGGAACCCGATCGCCATCCGCGCAGGGATGCCGCTGGCCCTGGCGAGCATCACCATGCCGGTGGCGAACTGCACGCAGTAGCCGGTGCGGGTCGTGAGGAAGTGGGTGACCGGGTCCAGTGCCACCTCCCGGCCCGCGTCGTCGCGCACCGGGCCCGCGAGCTTGAGCGAGTAGGTGTAGGCGCTGCTGCGCAGGTGCTCCTGGATGGCCATGGCGGCCTCGATGCGGCTGGCGCCCCCCGGCACGACCTGCTGGGCGAGGGCTTGCACGGCGGGCGCGGACTCGCGGTCCAGCCGCAGCTCCTCCGAGTGGGACAGGTCGGTGAGCCGGTCGGTGGGCGGCTGCTCGAGCAGCGAGCGCGGGGGCTCGAGCTCGACGTACTCCATCGTGTAGGACTCGGCAGACCGGTTGGTCGTCGCCACCTGGGTCCGCCGGTCCAGGCCCCAGGCGACACCGTCGAGGTCGCCGGCCACCAGCGGGTAGGGCGTGGCGACCTGCGGGGCCTGCAGCCGCGAGCCGTCGACATTGAGCCGGAACCGCTTGCGGGGCACGTCGTCGCCGATCTCCGGGGGGAGGGTGACCTCGGGCCGCCGGCTGAGCTCGGCCTCGGGCCGTTCGGGCCGCCACTCGCCGTCGCGGTAGCTGGTCAGCACGCCGACGCGCAGGGGGGTCGGGCTCGGGGCCGTGGTCGTGTAGGACAGGACCGGCGACATTGACCGGTCCTCGAGGCTGCGGGTGAGGTCGAGGGTGCTGGTGATGCCGATCTGACCGTCGCTGAAGCCGGTGGCGTCCGTGGCGCGCCCGAGGCCGTCGACGAGGTAGCGCGTGGGCAGGTGGGGCGTGACGACGGGCAGGACGACGGCCGCCGCCAGCGCGGCCACGCCGAGGGTGCGGCCCAGCGCCGCGAAGCTCATGGACCCGTCCCGGTCGAGGGAACCGCGTCCCCGGCTCTGCAGCGGGGCCGTCGTGCCCCACCGCCGCAAGGACGCGACGCCCTGTCGGCCGACCATCACCAGCCACACGGTGGCGGCGATGAGGAAGTACACCGGGTGGAGCGAGCTGCCGGAGTTGGAGGCGGAGATGAGGAACGCGGTCAGCAGGGGCAGGCCGGCCAGTGCCGGGGAGCGGCGCATGACGGCGAGGTGGTCGACGAGGATCGCCACCAGGGCCATGGCCAGCCCGATGCCCAGAATGATGCCGCGGTTGGTGGGGGCCGGGGCGGCGTGGTTCTGGATGGTCTCGCGGGCCAGGACCAGCAGGTTGTTGAACGCCAGCACCATGTCCACGGTGGGCAGGCCGTGCCACAGGTGGCCACGCCCGTAGATCCAGCCGGACCCGACCACGACGGCAGCCAGCTGCAGCAGCACGACACCCGTCTTCGAGGTCGTGAGCCGACGGCCGAGCAGTCCGGCGCCGGCGACGAAGGCGACCATGAGGATGGTCGGGCGGACCCACGTGCTGGGCGTGAACAGGGTGGTCAGCGGCCAGCTGACCACGATCGTGGCCAGGGCCGCCAGGGCCGTCTCGGGAAGGCGCGTCCGGTTCATGCCGGCACCGGGCTCGAGGCCCCAGCCAGAGCCGTCCACACGGTGGCGAGCGCGTCGTCGGCGCGCACGACCGCCACGGTCCAGCCGGCGGTGCGCAGCACCGACACGCACGGCGGCGCGGGGGACGCTGCCTCCGGGCGACGCTGCGCGGCAAAGCTCGGCGCGTCCAGGACCATGGCGAGCCCGGTGCCTCCGGGCTGACGAAGCGCGGCGACCTGTCGGGCCAGGTCCTCGTCGAGCTCGGTGACGATCGCGATGACCAGGCCCCCGGACGAGGTGAGGGGGTGCGCGCTGTGGATCACCTCGGCGAACTGCTCGAGCTGTCCGGCGTGCGCCTCGGCCAGGACCTCCAGCGCGTGGTCGAGGTCGATCGCCGCCCCGGCTCGGCCGCTGTCGGCGGTCTCGTCGGTGACCAGGTGGACGGCATACGTCTGCTCGCACAGGTGGGCCGTGATCGAGGCAGCGGCGGTGACCGCCCACTCCAGCGAGCTCGAGCTCCCGCTGCCGCGGTGACCCGAGGCGCGCGAGTCGAGCACGACCACCGCGCGACGCCGGGCGGGGCGGTCCTCCTGGCGCACCATGAGGTCGCCGGTCTTCGCGGTCGCCGGCCAGTGGATGCGACGCAGGTCGTCACCGTCCCGGTAGGCGCGGATCGAGACGTCGTCCTCGCCGTGCAGCGCCACCATGTGCGGGATGGCCCCCTCGGCGCCGATGCCGCTGCCGGGCGGGCGGCTGGATCCCAGCTCGAGGACGCGGGGCAGCACGAGAATGTCGCCCGCGCCGCTGATGGCGGCGACCCGGGTGCTGAGGCCGAACGGGTCGCGCAGCCGCACCCCGAGCGGACCGAGCCGGTGACGGCCGCGCACGTGCGAGCGCACTGTGTAGTGCACGTCCTGCCGGTCGCCGCGGCGCAGCCGGGAGATCACGAAGCGGGGGCGGTCGCCGAGCGCGTAGTCGAGCTGCTCCTCGGCCATGATCAGGGGGCTGGTGCTGGGCCCGGCGTTCTCGATCGTGAGGGTGACCGTCGACGGCTCGTCGACCTGGACCCGCCCGGGACGAGCCGTGCGGTCGAGGGCGAAGCGCAGGTCGTGCCGCCGCATGAGCAGGGCGCTGAGAAGGGGCAGCGCGATGAGCAGCACCCCGATCCGGGTCAGGTCGGAGAACCCGAGGCCGACCCCGCACAGGCCCAGGGTGATGCCCGCCGAGACGAAGGCGCGACCGCGTGTGGTCAGCAGGTCACGGAGCCGGCGCACGACGTCCCACCCGCCTCTCAGCGGTTGGCCGAGGGGACCGGCACCCTGCGCATCAGGTCGTGCAGGACGTCGGCCGTGGTCTTGCGCGCGAGCTGCGTCTCGCCGGTGGGGATGATCCGGTGCGCGAGGACGGGCACCGCGATCGACTGAACGTCGTCGGGCAGCACGTGGTCGCGACCCTCGAGAGCCGCGTGGGCGCGAGAGGCCCGCAGCAGCTGGAGGGTGGCCCGCGGGGAGGCGCCGAGCCGCAGGGCGCTGCTCGAGCGGGTGGAGGCGGTGAGGTCGACGACGTACTGCTTGATCGACGGGCTGGTGTAGACCTCGCGCACCGCCCTGACCATCGACGACACCGTCTCCGCGTCGGTCACCGGGGTCAGGTCCTCGAGCGGGCTGGACTGGCCGTGGGTGTCGAGCATGGCGAGCTCGGCCCGGGTCGAGGGGTACCCGAGGGAGATCCGGGCCATGAAGCGGTCGCGCTGCGCCTCGGGCAGCGGGTAGGTGCCCTCCATCTCGATGGGGTTCTGCGTGGCCATGACGATGAACGGGCGGGGGAGGCCGTAGGTCTGGCCGTCGACCGTCACCTGGCCCTCCTCCATGCACTCCAGCAGCGCCGACTGCGTCTTGGGCGAGGCGCGGTTGATCTCGTCGCCGACGACCACGTTGGCGAAGATCGCGCCCGGCCGGAACTCGAAGTCGCGGACGTCCTGGTTGAACACGCTGACACCGGTGATGTCGCTGGGCAGCAGGTCCGGGGTGAACTGCACCCGGCGCACCGAGCAGTCGATGGACCGTGCGAGGGTCTTGGCGAGCATCGTCTTCCCGACGCCGGGCACGTCCTCGAGCAGCAGGTGACCCTCCGCCAGCAGCACGGTGATGGCGGTGCGCACCACGTCGGGCTTGCCCTCGATCACGGAGTTCATGGCCTGCGCGAGCTGTCCGGCCACCTTGGTCACCAGGTCGAGCGAGGCCACCTCGTGCCCGTGGCCGTGGGGGTGCCCGTCGTCGGCTGCGGCCATCTGGTCGTGCACGAGTCGTCCCTCCGTCGGCTCCGTGATCGCCACGTCCGCCGTCCCTTCGTTCGATGTCGATCGATCTTCCCCCACAACGCTCCACCGCGACAGAGGTATGCCGCGGAAGTGACGTCCGGGGAACGCGCTGCGGGGCGTCATCGTGCCCGTTTCGGCGGGTTTGCGGGTCGGGTTCGCGCCGATCCGCTCCAGATCGTCACCGGTCGGTTACCGGAACGGCGTCGTGGGCCCCCGTCGGGCCCTGTTTGTCGATCAGTCCCTCCACTTTGCACCACCGCTGCTGACCTGCGAAAACGTGAGACTCATATCGAAGAATCTGCCAGTTTGGGCAGCAAAGTGGATAACGGTGGAGTAAAGTGGGGTGCACAAGAGGTCGGTGGTGCGGCACAGACGCCAAGAGGGGAGGTGCGCGGCGTGTTTCTCGGGACCCACAACCCCAAGCTCGACGAGAAGGGCCGCCTGTTCCTCCCGGCCAAGTTCCGCGACCGCCTCGCCGAGGGCCTGGTCGTCACGCGGGGGCAGGAGCGCTGCCTCTACGTCTTCCCCATGGACGAGTTCGTGCGCCTCGCCAACCAGATGCAGCAGGCCCCCACGACCAGCAAGGCGGCCCGCGACTACATGCGCGTCTTCCTCTCGGGTGCCTCCGACGAGGTCCCCGACAAGCAGGGCCGCGTCACCATCCCCGCCGCACTGCGCGAGTACGCCGGCCTGGCCAAGGACTGCACGGTCATCGGCACCGGCGCCCGCGTCGAGGTCTGGGACACCGCCGCGTGGAACTCCTACCTCGAGAGCACCGAGCAGGCCTTCGCCGACCAGAGCGAGGAGGTGATCCCCGGACTCCTCTAGCCGGCGCGGTCCCTGGAGCCAGGTCTCCAGCCGCTTCGCCACCCGAGGCGACTTCCCCCGTCTCGGGCGACAAAGCGGATGGAGACCTGACCGCAGGGCCCACCACCCGCCGCACCCAGCCAGCCTGCAGACGCACCACCCCCGCACCGCCCCGCACCACGCGACAACCACGCACCACACCAGGAAGAGACGCGCATGAGCACCAGAGGACGAGCCGAGGACCGGCACATCCCTGTGCTGCGCGACCGCATCCTCGACCTGCTCGCCCCTGCCCTCACCGAGCCCGGTTCGGTCTACGTCGACGGCACGCTCGGCATGGGCGGGCACGCGCAGGCGGTGCTCGAGCGCTGCCCGAACGCCCGGCTCGTGGGCATCGACCGCGACCCGGAGGCGCTGGCGCTGGCGGGGGAGCGGCTCGCTCCCTGGGGCGATCGCGTGACGCTGGTGCACGCCGTCTACGACGAGGTCGCCGCGGTCGTGGCCGACCTCGGCGTCGACGCGGTGCAGGCAGCGCTCTTCGACCTCGGCGTCTCCTCCCTCCAACTCGACGAGGCCGACCGCGGGTTCGCCTACAGCCAGGACGCGCCGCTGGACATGCGCATGGACCAGAGCCGCGGGCTCACCGCGGCGGACGTCCTGAACACCTACGAGGCCGCCGAGCTCGAGCGGATCCTGCGCGAGTACGGCGAGGAGCGGTTCGCCCGCAAGATCGCCGCCGCCATCGTCCGCGAACGTCGGTCCGAGCCGTTCGTCACCTCGGGCCGCCTCGTGGAACTGCTCAAGAAGGTGGTGCCCGCGGCATCCCAGAAGAGCGGCGGCCACCCGGGCAAGCGCACCTTCCAGGCGTTGCGCATCGAGGTCAACGCCGAGCTCTCGGCCTGGGCGGCCGCGCTGCCCGCCGTCATCGACACCCTGGCCGTCGGAGGCCGGGTGGCGGTGCTCAGCTACCACTCGCTCGAGGACCGCATCACCAAGCGGGTCTTCGCCGCCGGCGCGCGCAGCAGCGCCCCGGAGGGCCTGCCGGTCGAGCTGCCGGAGCACCGCCCCTACCTGCGCCTGCTGACGCGCGGGGCCGAGGAGCCCAGCGCTGCCGAGAAGGCCGCCAACCCCAGATCTGCGTCGGCCCGGCTCCGGGTCGCCGAGAAGACCCGCACCACGAAGGGACAGCACCGATGAGCCAGATGACTGCGACGGCGAGGGTCGCATCACGGGCACCCCAGCGCCGCGCCGCGGCACCCCAGCCGCTCCGGGTGGTCCCGGGCAGGGCCGGCCACCCCGGCAGCGCGATGTTCGCCGCGCTCTGCATGCTCCTGCTCATCGGCGGCCTCATGGGCCTGCTCATGCTCAACACCTCGATGGCCGAGGGCTCCTTCACCCTGCACCGGCTCCAGGCGACCTCCGGGGAGCTCACCGACACCGAGCAGGCGCTGACGGCCGCCATCGACGCCCAGAAGGCACCGGCCAACCTCGCAGCGCGCGCGGCGGAGCTCGGCATGGTCCCGGCGGACTCCGCGGCGTTCCTCCGCCTCAGCGACGGCGCGGTGCTCGGCGTGGCGACGCCGGCCAAGAAGCGCCCCGGCTTTACCGTGGTGACGGCCCCGCAGGCCAAGCCGACGCGGGCGCAGGCCGGGGGGTCCCAGGGTCTGCCGGCCGAGCCGAGGACCACGATGACACGCAAGGGGGACGTGACGACGACGACCGTGGTGGTGACCAAGCCCGACGGATCCGTCGTGACCACCACCACGAGCGTCAACGCCCGCACGAAGTCGACGACGAGCACCACGGCCACGGCCCGCCCCAGCCAGGCACAGGCCGCCGAGCGGGGCCAGGGGGCCGCCGCGACCGGCCAGCAGAACCGCGGGGCCGCCCCGGCCCAGGCGCCGACCCCCTCCCGGTAGGACGCCCTTCCGCCCCGGACCAGCCGGTCCCGACACCACCCGACAGCAGCGACCAGAGGTATCGACGTGACGCAGCCCCGAGGCACTCGCCCGGGCCAGCCCGGCTCGGCGGGGAAGGCCGGCTCGGCCGGCGGCTCCCGGACGCGCGCGCCACGGCCCGCTGCGCCGACGTCGAGCGCGGCGCGCCGCGGCGCGCCGCGCGGTGACGGCACCTTGCACCCGAAGGCATCCTCGAAGGCGGGGCAGCCCCGTTCCACGGGTGGTCCGGGCCAGCGACGGGCCCCGGGGGCGCCGGCCCGTTCCCCGCGCGGCACGGCCACGGGCGCAGCCGGGGTGCCGCGGGCACCGCGGCCCCCGCAGCGAGCCACGCCGCCGCGACGTCCGGCCGGGCGCCCGCCGAAGGGCGTTCGCGTCGGCACCGCCAGCCCGCGGCGCAGGATGCGGGTGATGACCGTGGCGGTGCTGTTCGTGTTCAGCATCTTCGCCGCCCAGCTGCTGCGCCTGCAGGGGTTCGACGCCTCGGCCACCTCGCAGGACGCGCTCGACTCCCGCATGGCCACGGTGCCCATCCCGGCCATGAGGGGACGCATCCTGGACTCCCAGGGCACCGTCCTGGCGTCGAGCATCGAGCGCCGCACCGTGACCGTCGACCAGACGGCGGTGGTCGAGTACAAGAAGACCGTCGACGGCGTCTACACCGAGGTCGGCGTCGCCGGCGCGGCTGCCGACCTCTCGACGCTGCTCGGCGTGCCGGCCAAGGAGCTCGAGCCCGTGCTCACCGGCAAGGCCCGCTACCGCGTGGTGGCCAAGAACATCACGCCGCTGAACTGGCGCAAGATCGCCGCCCTCGGCATCCCGGGCATCTACAGCGAGCCCACGTCCGAGCGGAACTACCCCACCTCGACCGCCGCGGCGTCACTGGTCGGGTTCCTGCGGGACGACGGCAGCGCCGGCGCCGGTGTCGAGGTGCTCATGGACAAGGCCCTCTCCGGCCAGGCGGGGAAGACGGTCTACGAGCAGGCGCTGGACGGCCGGGTCATCCCCACCGGGCACCAGCAGACGACGCCGGCGATCCCCGGCCGCGACATCCGGCTGACCATCAACTCCGACATCCAGTGGTTCGCCCAGAACGCCCTGGCGCAGAAGGTGATCGAGACCAGAGCCCTGTCGGGCACCGTCGTCGTGCAGCACGCCCGCACCGGTGAGCTCCTGGCCGTCGCGTCCTACCCGACGTTCGACCCCAACACCCCGGGGCAGAGCCAGGGCAACTGGACCAACAAGGCCTTCAACGAGGTCTACGAGCCGGGCTCGACCGCGAAGGTCATCACGTCGGCGGCGGCCCTCGAGGAGGGGGTCGTCACGCCCCACACGGTCGTCGAGGTGCCCAACCGGATCTACCGCGCCGACGGCCGGGCGTTCATGGACAGCCACGACCACCCCACCGAGTACCTCACCTTCGCCGGCGTGCTGGCCCAGTCCAGCAACATCGGCACGGTGCTGGCCGGGGAGAAGATCCCGTCCTCGAAGATGCACGACTACTTCTACCGGTTCGGCCTGGGCCAGACCTCGGGGATGGGCTTCCCCGGCGAGGGCAAGGGCATCCTCGAGCCCGCCAAGGACTGGGACGGCTCGCAGAAGGTCACGGTCCTGTACGGCCAGGGCCTGTCGGTCAACGCCCTCCAGGCGACCGGGGTGTTCCAGACCATCGCCAACGACGGCGTGCGGGTCCCGCCGCGCCTCATCGCCTCGGTCGGCGACGGCAGGGGCGGCTTCTCCCCGGCCACGCCGGCCAAGCCGGTGCGGGTGGTCTCGCCCGAGATCGCCAAGCAGGTCCGCGACATGATGGAGGGTGTCGTCGGCAAGGAGGGCACCGCTCCCGAGGCGAAGATCGAGGGCTACCGCGTGGCCGGCAAGACCGGCACCGCCGACCGCTACGACGCCAAGGCGCGCGGCTACTCGGGCAAGACGGCGAGCTTCATCGGCTTCGCCCCCGCCGACGACCCCCAGCTGGTCGTGTCGGTCACCCTCCAGCGACCCATCAAGGGGTACTTCGGCGGTGTCGTCGCCGGGCCGGTGTTCCGTGACGTCATGACCTACGCCCTGCAGGAGCTCGAGATCCCGCCGACCGCCACGACGCCGCCCAAGGTCCGGGTCAAGGCGGAGGAGACACCCGCCAAGGGGGACCCCACCGTGCTCCGCGACACCAAGTCCGACGACGTCCGCCGCAGGTGAGGCCGGTAGTCTCCTCCTTCGTGTCCACCCCCCGCCCCGCGACCGTGCGAGCCACCCTGCTCGCGGACGTGGCAGCCCTGCTGGGGGTGCGGGCGCCCGACGCCGAGGCGGCGGTCACCGGCGTCACGCTCGACTCGCGGGCCGTGGTCCCGGGGGACCTGTATGCCGCCCTGCCGGGCGCGAACGCGCACGGCGCCGCCTTCGCGTCCGGGGCGGTGGAGCGCGGGGCGGTCGCGGTGCTGACCGACCCGGCCGGAGGGGCGCTGCTCGAGGACGGCGGCGTCGACGTCCCCCGCGTGGTCGTGGACGAACCCCGTGCGGTGCTGGGCTCGGTGTCCTCCCTCGTCTACGGCACGCAGCGTCTGCCGCTGCGCCTGTACGGCATCACCGGCACCAACGGGAAGACGACCACCGCCTACCTGGTGAGCTCCGCCCTCGGAGCCCTGGGGCAGACCACGGGGCTCATCGGCACCGTGGAGACGCGGATCGGCGACGAGCGCGTCAAGAGCGTGCGCACGACACCGGAGACCACCGACCTGCACGCCCTGCTGGCCGTCATGGCCGAGCGCGGCCTCGACGCCTGCGTCATGGAGGTCTCGAGCCACGCCCTCGACCTGCACCGCGTCGACGGCGTCGTCTACGACGTGGCCCTGTTCACCAACCTCTCGCAGGACCACCTCGACTTCCACGGCGGGATGCGCGAGTACTTCCTGGCCAAGGCGGCCCTGTTCACCCCGGAGCGCTCACGGCAGGGCGTCGTGTGCGTCGACGACGAGTGGGGCAGGGAGCTGGCGGGCCTGGCCACGGTGCCGGTCACCACGCTCTCCTCGCGACCCGACGTGGCCGCCGACTGGCAGCTGGTCGCCGACCACGCCGACCCCATGGCGTTCACCCTGGCCGACGGCACCACGACGCTGCGGCTGCGCTCGGCGCTGCCCGGCGACTTCAACCGGGTCAACACGGCCCTCGCGGCCCTGGCGCTGCTCGTGTCCGGCCACGGCCCGGCCGAGGTCGAGCGCGCCTGCGCCGCCGACCCCCACGTGCCGGGTCGCATGGAGCAGGTCACGGTCGAAGGCGGGGAGCACCTGCCGCGGGTCGTGGTCGACTACGCCCACACCCCCGAGGCGGTCGCCGCTGCCCTGCGGGCCCTGCGCCCCACGACGCCGGGCCGCCTCGTCGTCGTGCTCGGTGCGGGAGGAGACCGCGACCGGGGCAAGCGCTCGGCCATGGGCCGTGCCGCCGCCGAGCACGCCGACCTCGTCTTCGTCACCAACGACAACCCCCGCTCGGAGGACCCGGCCGCGATCCGCGCCGCCGTCCTCGCCGGGGCGCGGGAGGCCGGCACGGCTGCGGAGCTCCACGACGTGGAGCGCCGGTCGCTGGCCATCCCGCAGGCCGTCCACGCGGCATACCGGTCCGGTCCGGGCAGCACGGTCGCCGTCGTGGGCAAGGGCCACGAGACCGGCCAGGAGGTGGCCGGCACCATCCACCCGTTCGACGACCGTGAGGAAGTGCGCAAGGCCTTGCAGCAGCTCATCACCCTGGGGGCAGAGGCATGATCCCCCTGTCGCTGAGGGAGATCGCAGACCTGACCGGGGGACGGCTGCACGGCGTCGACGACGAGCGCGCGGCCGCCCTCGTCATCGACGGCCCGGTCGTCACCGACTCGCGCGAGGCGGGGCCCGGCGGGCTCTACGTCGCTCGCGTGGGCGAGGCCATGGACGGCCACCGGTTCGTCGGTGCAGCGGGGCAGGCAGGCGCGGTCGCCGCGCTGACCACCCGGGAGGTGGACGAGCTGCCGTGCGTGGTCGTCGAGGACGTGCAGGAGGGCTTCGCCGCGCTCGCCCGGGGGGTCCTGGCTGCGCACCCCGACGTCACGGTCATCGGCATCACCGGCTCGTCGGGCAAGACGAGCACCAAGGACCTGCTCGCGAGCGTGCTCTCGGCGGCTGACACCACGGTCGCACCGGTCGGCTCGCTCAACAGCGAGGTCGGCGTGCCGCTCACCGTCTGCCGCATCACGCCGGAGACCAGGTTCCTCGTCGTCGAGATGGGCGCCCGGGGCATCGGGCACATCGAGTACCTCACGGGCATCGCCGCCCCCGACATCGGCGTCGTGCTCAACGTCGGCAGCGCCCACGTGGGCGAGTTCGGCTCCCGCGAGGCGATCGGGCGAGCCAAGTCCGAGCTGGTCGCGGCGCTCCGGCCCGACGGGCTGGCCGTGCTCAACGCCGACGACCCCGTGGTCGCAGCCATGGCCGCCACGACGGACGCCCGCACGCTCCTCGTCGGCACCAGCCCCGAGGCCGGGCTGCGCGCCACCGACATCGAGCTCGACAGCGCCGGCCGCCCCTCGTTCACCGTCTCCGGCCACGGGCTCGACGCGCCGCTGCGGGTGACGCTGCCCCTGCACGGCGAGCACCACGTCGGCAACGCGCTGGCCGTGCTGGCGGTCGCCCTGGAGTGCGGCCTCGAGCCCGCCACCGCCACCGCGGCCCTGGCCACCGCCACGCCCGCCAGCCGCTGGCGGATGGAGGTCACCGACCGGCCCGACGGCGTGACCGTCGTCAACGACGCCTACAACGCCAACCCCGACTCCATGCGGGCGGCCCTGAAGGCCCTCGTCGCCATGGGGCACGGCCGGCGCACCTGGGCCGTGCTGGGCTCGATGCTCGAGCTGGGCGAGGAGTCCACCGCCGAGCACGATGCCATCGGCCGGCTCGCCGTGCGGCTCAACATCTCGCGCCTCGTGGTCGTGGGGGAGACGGCGCGCCCGATGGCGACCGGCGCCCAGCACGAGGGGTCGTGGGGCGACGAGGCCACCTGGGTGCCCGACGCGGACGCCGCCTACGACCTCCTGGAGCGAGAACTCGCCCCCGGCGACGTCGTGTTGCTCAAGTCCAGCCGTGACGCCGGGCTACGGTGGCTCGGAGACCGACTGGCCGACACGAAGGAAGGCAGCACGACGTGAAGGCTGTCCTGATCGCGGCCGTGGTCTCCCTGGTCGCAGCGCTCTTCGGCACGCCGATGTTCATCAAGTTCCTGGTGCGTCGCGGCTACGGCCAGTTCATCCGCGACGACGGCCCGACCTCGCACCACACCAAGCGCGGCACGCCGACCATGGGCGGGGCGGTCATCATCGCGGCGTCGCTGCTGGCCTACGGCGTCGCCCACCTGGTGACCCTGACACCGGTGACGATGAGCGGGCTTCTCGTGCTCTTCCTCATGGGCGGCCTCGGCCTCGTGGGCTTTCTCGACGACTACATCAAGATCAGCAAGCAGCGCAGCCTGGGGCTGCGCTCGGGGGAGAAGCTCGCCGGGCAGACCCTGGTGGCCGTGCTGTTCGCGGTTCTGGCGCTGCAGTTCCCCAACGAGAAGTCGCGCACCCCTGCCTCGACGCACATCTCGTTCGTCCGCGACACCAACCTCGACCTGGCCTTCGCCGGGACGATCCTGGGCCTGATCCTGTTCGTCATCTGGGCCAACCTCATGATCGCCGGCACCTCCAACGGCGTGAACCTCACCGACGGCCTCGACGGCCTGGCCACCGGGGCCTCGGTGATGGTCTTCGCCGCCTACGTCCTCATCGGCATCTGGCAGTTCAACCAGAACTGCCAGACCAACCCCGGCATCAAGTGCTACGAGGTGCGTGACGCCCACGACCTCGCCGTCGTGGCCGCCTGCGGGATGGGCGCCTGTTTCGGCTTCCTCTGGTGGAACGCCTCGCCGGCGAAGATCTTCATGGGCGACACCGGCTCGCTGGCGCTCGGCGGCGCGCTGGCGGGCCTGGCGATCACGACCCGCACCGAGCTGCTCGTCGTGATCCTGGGCGGCCTCTTCGTCGCCATCACCCTGTCGGTGATCATCCAGGTCGGGTCGTTCAAGCTGACAGGCAAGCGCGTGTTCCGGATGGCGCCCCTCCAGCACCACTTCGAGCTGGTGGGGTGGAACGAGGTCACCATCGTCATCAGGTTCTGGATCATCGCCGGGCTGTTCGTGGCCCTGGGCCTCGGGCTGTTCTATGCAGAGTGGGTAGTGGGAACAACGTGAGCAGTGCACCTCTCGGGGGACGACTGGACGGGCTGACCAGCGCCGGCGCCGACTGGAGCGGGCTGCGGGTGCTCGTCGCAGGCATCGGGCTGAGCGGCTTCGCGGCCGCCGACGCGCTGCAGGAACGCGGCGCCCGGGTCATCGCCGTCGACGGCGGCGACCCGGAGCAGAGCAAGGCTTTGCGCGAGCGCGCCAACATCCTCGACATCCTCGGCGTCGACGTCCGGCTCGGCGCCGAGCACGTGGCGCACCTGCCGTACGAGACGCCGCTCGACCTCGTCGTCACCTCACCAGGGTGGCGCCCGGACCAGCCGCTCCTCGCGCAGGCCGCGCAGGCCGGCATACCGGTGTGGGGCGAGGTGGAGCTGGCCTGGCGGATGCGTCCGGAGGTGGGCGCCGCCCCGTGGCTCACGGTCACCGGCACCAACGGCAAGACCACCACCGTCAACATGCTCGCCTCGATGCTGAGGGCGGCCGGCCTGCGGGCCACCAGCGCCGGCAACGTCGGGACGCCGATCCTCGAGGCGGTGCTGCACCCGGAGCCCTTCGACGTGATCGCGGTCGAGCTCTCGAGCTTCCAGCTGCACTGGTCGCAGTCGCTGGCCCCGCACGCGTCGGCCTGCCTCAACGTCGCCCCCGACCACGTCGACTGGCACGGCTCGTTCGAGGAGTACACCCGGGCCAAGGGCGGGGTCTACGAGAACACCAAGGTCGCCTGCGTCTACAACGTGCAGGACCCGGTCACCGAGCAGCTGGTCATGGACGCCGACGTGCAGGAGGGCTGCCGGGCGGTCGGCTTCACCCTCGGGGTGCCCGGGCTGTCGATGGTGGGCGTCGTCGAGGACGTCGTCGCCGACCGCGCCTTCGTCGAGCAGCGCCAGACGTCGGCCGCCGAGCTCGCCACCCTCAAGGACGTGCAGGGGAGCCAGGCCACGCTCGCGCCGCACTACCTTGCGAACGCGCTCGCCGCCGCCGCGCTGGCCAGGGCCTACGGCGTGCCGCCCGTGGCCGTCCGCGACGGGCTGCGCAGCTTCACGCCCGACCCGCACCGGATAGCCGACGCCGGCATCGTCGACGGGGTGCGCTACGTCGACGACTCCAAGGCCACCAACCCGCATGCCGCGGCGTCCTCGCTGCGGGCCTTCGAGCACGTGGTCTGGGTGGCCGGTGGACTGCTCAAGGGCGCCGATGTCGACGACCTCGTGCGCGACGCGGCGTCCCACCTGCGCGCGGTGGTGCTGATCGGCCGCGACCGGGCTCAGATCGCCGAGGCGCTGGCCCGACACGCGCCGGATGTGCCGGTGGTCGACGTCCCCACCACGGACACTGGGGTCATGGACCTCGTCGTGGCCCACGCGGCCGGCCTCGCCCAGCCGGGCGACGTCGTCCTGCTCGCGCCGGCGGCGGCCTCCATGGACATGTTCGAGAACTACGGCGCCCGTGGTGATGCCTTCGCCGAGGCCGTCGCCCGACGGGCGTCCCGCGCCGAGGGGGAGTAGCCGTGAGCAGTGCCACAGCCTCCGCGGGGAAGGCACGCCACACCGAGACCGGCCGCATGTCCGCGTGGCTGCAGCGCCTCGAGTCCCCGGTGACCTCTTACTACGTGCTGCTCAGCGTCACCGCGGTGCTGGTGGTCATCGGCCTGATCATGGTGCTGTCCGCCTCGGCCATCGTGTCGTACAAGAGCAGCGACTCCTCCTACACGATCGCGATGCGCCAGGCGCAGTTCGCGGTGGTCGGAGCCGTCCTCATGGCCGTCGCCTCGCGCATCCCCGTGTCCCGGTGGAAGCTGCTGGCCGTGCCTGCGCTCCTCGGGGCGATGGCGCTGCAGCTGCTCGTGTTCACCCCGCTCGGCAAGAGCGTCAACGGCAACACCAACTGGATCGGCGTCGGCTCGTTCACCCTCCAGCCGTCCGAGTTCGGCAAGCTCGGGCTCGTCCTGTTCGGCGCCGCGGTGCTGACCCGCAAGCGCAAGCTGCTCGGCAGCGTCAAGCACGTCGTGGTGCCCTACCTCTTCCCCTTCGCCGTCGTGGCGATCGGGCTCGTGCTGCTCGGGCACGACCTGGGCACCGTCATCGTCATGTGCGCGATCGTGGCGGCCGTGCTGTTCACCGCAGGCGTCTCCTGGAAGCTGTTCGCCAGTGGCATCGTCGCCTTCACGCTCATGGCCGGGGCCATGATCCTCACCAGCCCCAACCGGCTTGCCCGCTTCGACGTGTGGC
The DNA here is from genome assembly GCF_029223115.1 of Knoellia sp. 3-2P3. Classification (NCBI taxonomy): domain Bacteria; kingdom Bacillati; phylum Actinomycetota; class Actinomycetes; order Micrococcales; family Intrasporangiaceae; genus Knoellia; species Knoellia sp. 3-2P3. The sequence continues at coordinate 738,538 of NZ_JARGZE010000002.1, read as the reverse complement.
TCGGCCGCGACACCGACCCGTTCGGCGCCGCCCGACAGCCACTCCACGGCCGGTACGCACTGGCCGACGGGGGCTGGTGGGGCGTCGGCCTCGGCGCCAGCCGCGAGAAGTGGCAGTGGCTCTCGGAGCCGCACAACGACTTCATCTACGCCATCATCGGCGAGGAGCTCGGCCTGCCCGGCACCCTCGTGGTGCTCGCGCTGTTCGCCGCGCTGGCGCTGGTCTGCTACCGCATCGTCCTGCGCACCGACGACTTCTTCATCCGCGTCGCGACCGGCGGCGTCATGGCGTGGATCGTCGTGCAGGCCATGGTCAACATCGGCGCGGTGATCGGCCTGCTGCCCGTCATCGGTGTCCCTCTGCCCCTCGTCTCCTCCGGTGGTTCATCGCTGGTGACGACGATGCTGGCCCTGGGGATGCTGCTGTCGTTCGCCCGCAGCGAGCCCGGCTGCGCCGAGGCCCTCGCCGCGCGGCCCTCGGTGGTGCGCCGCTCGCTCGCCGTGCTTCCCGCCCTGTCCGTCGGCCGAGCCCGGAAGGGGGACCGGTGACCGCTCTTCCCCCCTCGGTGCTGCTGGCTGGTGGGGGGTCAGCCGGCCACGTCTCACCCCTGCTCGCCCTCGCCGACTGCCTGCGCCGTCGTGAGCCGGACATCCGGGTCACCGCGCTGGGCACGGAGCAGGGCCTCGAGGCCCGGCTGGTCCCGGCGCGCGGCTACGAGCTGCGCACCATCCCGAAGGTGCCCCTGCCGCGCCGGCCCTCCGGTGACCTCGCCAGGCTTCCCCGCAACCTGCGGGCCGCGGTCGACGCCGCCGGCCGGGCCATCGACGAGACGGGTGCCGAGGTGGTGGTGGGCTTCGGCGGCTACGTCTCCACGCCGGCATACCTCGCCGCCCACCGGCGCCGCATCCCGATCGTCATCCACGAGCAGAACGCCCGGCCCGGCCTCGCGAACCGGCTCGGGGCCCGCTTCACCCGGCACGTCGCCACGACCTTCGCCTCCACCGCCCTGCGCGGAGCCACGGTGGTGGGCATGCCGCTGCGGCAGGAGATCGCGATGCTCGACCGGAGCGCCCGACGGGGGGAGGGACTCGACGCCTTCGGCCTCGACCCGCAGTGGCCCACGCTGCTCGTCACGGGCGGCTCGCTCGGTGCGCAGCGGCTCAACCACGCCTTCCAGGAGCGGGTCGACGCGTTGCGCTCGGCCGGCATCCAGGTGCTGCACGTCACCGGGCTGGGCAAGGAGTTCGAACCGGTCTCGGAGGTCTCCGGCCCGCCGTACGTCGTGGCGGCCTATGCCGACCACATGGAGCTGGCGTATGCCGCGGCCGACCTCGTCGTGGCCCGAGCCGGGGCCAACACCGTGTGCGAGCTGACCGCCGTGGGCCTGCCCGCGGTCTACGTGCCGCTGCCGATCGGCAACGGCGAGCAGCGGTTCAACGCCGCCGACGTGGTCGCCGCCGGCGGCGGCATCCTCGTCGACGACGCGGCCTTCACCCCTGAGTGGATCGACACCCACCTCATCCCGCTGGTGAGCGACGCCGACCGCCTGCACGCCATGGGCGAGGCAGCGGCAGGGGTGGGGGAGCGCGGGGCCGACGAGCTGCTCGCCGACATGGTGGCCCGTGCCTTCGCCGAGTCCCCGAGGAGCCGTCGATGAACGGCGCCAACTCCCGCTTCGACTTCCGGGTCCCGGTGCCCACCCTCGACGAGCTCGGGCGCGTGCACTTCATCGCCATCGGCGGTGCCGGGATGTCCGGGGTCGCGCGGGTCATGCTGGCCCGCGGCTGCGCGGTGAGCGGCTCGGACGCGAAGGACTCGCCCGTCATGGCCGCGCTGGCGGCCGAGGGTGCCGACGTGCACGTCGGCCACGACCCCGCGCATCTCGAGGGCGTCGACACGGTGGTCATCTCGTCAGCGATCCGCGAGGGCAACGTCGAGCTCGCCGCCGCCCGCGAGCGTGGGCTGCGGGTGCTGCACCGCTCGCAGGCGCTGGCCAGCACGATGGCGTCCTCGCGCCGCGTCGCCGTCGCCGGCGCCAACGGCAAGACCACGACCACGTCGATGCTCACGGTCGCGCTCCAGCACTGCGGCGCCGACCCGTCGTTCGCCGCGGGCGGTGAGCTGGCCAAGCACGGCACCAACGCCCACTGGGGCACCGGCGAGGTGTTCGTCGCCGAGGCCGACGAGAGCGACGGGTCGTTCCTCGTCTACCGCCCCGAGGTCGCAGTCGTCACCAACGTCCAGCCCGACCACCTCGACTTCTACGGCACCTTCGAGAACGTCAAGGCCGCGTATGCCGAGTTCGCCGGCTCCGTGCAGGCCGGCGGCCTGCTCGTGGCCTGCCACGACGACCCGGGCTCGCTCGCCCTCGCCGAGGGCGCGCGGGCGGCGGGTCTGCGGGTGCTCACCTACGGCTGGGCCCCCGGGGCGGACGTCGTCCTCGGCGAGCCGGTCACCCACGGGCTCATGGGGAAGGTGCCGCTGCGCGACGCCGGCGGCAGGTCCTGGGACCTGCGGGTCAACATCCCCGGTCGCCACAACCTGCTCAACGCGGCGGCGGCCTTCACCGCGGCGACGCAGGGCCTCGGCCAGGACCCGGCGAGCGTCCTCGAGGGGCTCTTCTCCTTCACCGGCACGCGCCGGCGGTTCGAGCCCAAGGGCACCGCCGCCGGGGTCAGCGTGGTCGACGACTACGCCCACAACCCGGGGAAGGTTGCCGCTGTCGTCGAGACGGCCGCCGAGCTGGTCGGCGACGGCCGGCTCATCGTGGTGTTCCAGCCCCACCTGTACTCGCGCACCCGCGACTTCGCCAAGGAGTTCGCCGCCGCCCTCGCCCCCGCCGACAGCGTGGTGCTCATGGAGGTCTACGGCGCCCGCGAGGACCCGATCCCCGGGGTCTCCTCGGAGCTGATCGCCGAGGAGCTGCGCGCGCTGCGACCCGGTGCCGACATCGAGGTGGTCTCGTCCTGGTCCGCAGTGGCAGGGGAGGCTGCCGGCCGCGCCCGCCCCGGCGACCTGGTCATGACCGTCGGCGCCGGTGACGTCACCATGCTCGGGCCCGAGATCCTGCGGTCCCTCCACGGCGCATGAGCGGCCGCGCAACCCTGCCCCAGCGGGGGCTGGCATCCTCGCGTGCCCGCTTCCAGCGCCGCGCCGACCAGGTCCGGCGCCGGCCGTGGCGGCTGACGGCATGGGCGGTGGGGACGGTCCTCGTGCTGGCCGGCCTGGTCTGGCTGGTGGCCTTCAGCCCGGTGCTCGCCGTGCGCGCGGTGGAGGTGGTGGGCGTCCCCTCGGCCGAGGTCGCACCCATCACCCGTCTGGCGGCGGTGCCCATGGGCACGCCCATGGTGCGGGTCGACGACGAGGCGATCGCCGACCGGGTGCGGCAGCGGGCGACGCTGGCCAACGTCTCGATCGAGCGCTCGTGGCCGAGCACCCTGGTGATCCACGCGAGCCCGCGGGTTCCGGTCCTCGTCGCAAAGAACCCTCAAGGTCAACTTCACGTTGTGGATTCGCGTGGGGTGGCGTACGCGCAGGTCCGCACCGCGCCCAAGGGCGTGCCGATGGTCGACGCGGCCTCCGACGACGCCCTCTCGAAGGACGCCCTGCTCGCGGCCGTCGACGTCATGGAGGTGCTGCCACCGGCGCTGCAGAAGCAGACCACCAAGGTGACCGTGAGCGGCGCCAACCTGGTGACCCTGCGCGTGCGGGGGACCACGGTCGTCTGGGGCGGCGTGGGACAGCCCGAGAAGAAGCTGACGGTGATGGTCGCGTTGCTCAAGACGCGTCCGAAGCTCATCGACGTGAGTGCACCCGACACCCCCGTGACCCGCTGACACGATGCGGGAGCCGGGCCCGGTCGCGGGGCCGGTTGCGGGGCCGGGGGAGCCTCGACGTAGAGTGACGGTAGAGGCTTGTGTGGCTGCTGTGACACGCCATCCGCAGTCGGGCAGGGGCCTGGCAAAAAGTCCGTCCACCAGTCTCGCGACACGCGGGGGCGGCGGTTGCTTGCCCCACCCCTTGCGCATAGCGTCTGCGACGGCAGGGTTGACATAATTCTAACCCTCTAGTGGACACTGAGACTTTGGCTCGGCGTTACCGCTCGGGGCTGCAAGTGCGATCGTGCCGGCACGAACCACCCAGAAACGCTTTCAGGAGAGGCCCACCGACGTGGCTGCACCACAGAACTACTTGGCCGTCATCAAGGTCGTCGGCATCGGCGGTGGTGGCGTCAATGCCATCAACCGCATGATCGAGGTTGGCCTGAAGGGCGTCGAGTTCATCGCCATCAACACCGACGCACAGGCGCTGCTCATGAGCGACGCCGACGTCAAGCTCGACGTGGGCCGCGAGCTCACGCGGGGCCTCGGCGCCGGCGCCGACCCCGAGGTCGGCAAGAAGGCCGCGGAGGACCACGCGGAGGAGATCGAGGAGGTCCTCAAGGGGGCCGACATGGTCTTCGTGACCGCCGGCGAGGGCGGCGGCACCGGCACCGGTGGCGCCCCCGTCGTCGCCAAGATCGCCAAGGGCCTCGGGGCGCTGACCATCGGTGTCGTCACCCGCCCGTTCACCTTCGAGGGCCGCCGTCGGGCCAACCAGGCGGAGTCGGGCATCCTCAACCTCCGCGAGGAGGTCGACACCCTCATCGTCATCCCGAACGACCGGCTCCTGTCGATCAGCGACCGGGCCGTCTCCATGCTCGACGCGTTCCGCAGCGCCGACCAGGTGCTGCTCTCGGGCGTCCAGGGCATCACCGACCTGATCACCACGCCCGGCCTGATCAACCTCGACTTCGCCGACGTGAAGTCGGTCATGCAGGGCGCCGGCTCGGCCCTCATGGGCATCGGGTCCTCCCGCGGCGACGACCGCGCCGTGCAGGCTGCCGAGCTCGCGATCTCCTCGCCGCTGCTCGAGGCCAGCATCGACGGCGCGCACGGGGTGCTGCTCTCGATCCAGGGCGGCAGCGACCTCGGCCTCTTCGAGATCAACGAGGCCGCGCGACTGGTGCAGGAGGCGGCTCACCCGGAGGCCAACATCATCTTCGGCGCGGTGATCGACGACGCGCTCGGCGACGAGGTCAGGGTGACCGTCATCGCCGCCGGCTTCGACGGCGGGGCGCCGATCAAGCGCAACGACGAGCGGGCCATCGGCCAGATCCAGGGAGCCACCCAGCGCACGCAGCAGCCGGCCCCCGTCCAGCAGCCGCAGCAGGTGCAGGCCCAGCAGCGCCCGCAGCAGCAGGTGCCGATGTTCCCGCCGGCCCAGCAGCAGCCGGCCCCGCGGCCCGCCCCGCAGCAGGTGCCCCAGCCGGTGCAGCACTCGAACGGCCAGGCGCAGCCGGTCCCGGGCAACGGCCAGGCCGGTCACCCTGCCCCCGCGGTGCAGCCGGCCCAGCAGGAGCAGGCGGCGCGGCCGCCGCGCACCGTCACGTTCGACGACGCCGACGAGCTCGACGTGCCCGACTTCCTCAAGTAGCACCCAGCGCGCCGTCGTCCGCGACGGTGGTGAGGCCGCCCGGAGTCATCCGGGCGGCCTCCTCGTTGTGGGGGGTGTGCGCGGGCCGCGCGTCACCCCCGGTGTCATACGGTGTCGCCTGTGTTCTTCTGGCGTGAGCGTTCCGTACCCGTCGAGTGGGCCTTCACCGACCGGGAGGGTGGCCGCAGCGGCGCACCCTTCGACTCGCTCAACCTCGGCGGCCACGTGGGCGACGAGCCCGAAGCCGTGGCGGCGAACCGCGAAGCCCTCGCCGGGGCTCTTGGCCGCGGGGCCGAGCAGGTGCTCTACCTCAACCAGTGCCACGGGGTCGAGGTCGTCGTGGCCGACGGTCCGTGGCCGGGCGGGCAGGCGCCGGTGGCGGATGGCGTGGTCACGGCCACCCCGGGCCTGGCCCTCGCCGTGCTCGTCGCCGACTGCACCCCGGTGCTGCTGGCCGACGCCGAGGCCGGGGTGGTGGGCGCGGTGCACGCCGGGCGCCCGGGCATGACCGGCGGCATCGTCGACCGGGCGGTGACGGTGATGCGTGAGGCCGGTGCGCGCACCATCACCGCTGCCGTCGGCCCGTCGGTGTGCGGGCGCTGCTACGAGGTGCCGGCGCAGATGCGCGACGCGGCGGCCGAGGTCTCGCCCGAGACCTGCGCCGTCTCGTGGACGGGCACGCCGGCCATCGACGTCGCCGCGGGGGTTGTGTCGCAGCTGCGCGCCAACAACGTTGCCGTGCAGTGGGTTCCGGGCTGCACCCGGGAGTCCGCGCGGCTGTACTCGTACCGGCGGGACCGCCAGACCGGCAGGTTCGCCGGCGTGGTGCAGCTGGTGGCGGCGTGACGCGGCGCGACGAGCTGGCGGCCGGACTGGCAGGGGTCCGCGGACGCATCGAGCGGGCCTGCGCCGCCGCGGACCGCAGCCCTGACGACGTCGAGCTCGTCGCGGTGACGAAGTTCTTCCCGGCCACTGATGCCGACCTGCTCGCCGAGCTCGGCGTGCGGCACGTGGGGGAGAACCGCCACCAGGAGGCGGTGGAGAAGGTGGCGCGGCTGCGGCACCGCGACCTGCTCACGGTGCACTTCATCGGTCAGCTCCAGACCAACAAGGCGGCGGCGGTCGCGGAGTATGCCGACGTCGTCCAGTCCGTGGACCGGCTGCGCCTCGTCGAGGCACTGCAGAGGGGAGCCCACCGCGCGGGCAGGCGCCTCGGCGTGCTGGTTCAGGTCTCGCTCGACGAGGGCGACCACGAGGGGCGCGCCGGCGCTCGGCCCGAGGACGCCCCGCTGGTGGCGGACGCGGTCGCGCAGGCGCCGGACCTCGAGCTCCTCGGCGTGATGGCGGTCGCGCCGCTCGGCGCCGACCCGGCACCCGCGTTCGGCCGGCTGCGAGAGGTGGCCGACGGCATACGGGCGACGCACCCGCGGGCCACGTGGGTCTCGGCGGGGATGAGCGCCGATCTCGAGGCCGCCATCGCCCACGGGGCGACACACCTGCGTGTCGGCAGCGCAATCCTCGGATCTCGTCCGTCACTTCGGTAACTTCAGGCGCGAACCCGATCGTTCTCGTGAACGACCGCACGACAGACCAAAGGGAGCTCTCATGGCAGGGGCGCTGCGCAAGACGATGGTGTACCTCGGGCTCGCTGAGGACGACGAGCGCTACGAGGGCTACGACGAGTACGACTACGACGAGCCCCACCGCGAGGCGCACCGCGAGCCGCAGCAGGAGCGCTCAGCTGCCGTCACGCCGCTGCCTCAGCGCACGCCGGTGGCTGCAGTCGTGCGCGACGTCGAGGTCGGCGGGCTGAACCGGATCACGACGATCCACCCGCGCACCTACAACGAGGCCAAGAACATCGGTGAGAGCTTCCGCGACGGGACGCCGGTGATCATGAACCTCTCCGACATGGACGACGCCGACGCCAAGCGCCTCGTCGACTTCGCCGCCGGTCTCGTCTTCGGCCTGCACGGGTCCATCGAGCGCGTGACCTCCAAGGTGTTCCTGCTCTCGCCGTCGCACGTCGAGGTCTCCGCCGAGGAGGGCTCGAGCGCCGTCCCGGCGCGCGGCCTGTTCAACCAGAGCTGACCCGCCCACCCGGGCCCCCGCCTGACGTGGCACGCTGACCGCCATGAGACTCGGCGTCGTCGGCAGCATCCTCGACTTCCTGCTGTACATCTTCTTCGTGCTGCTCATCGGGCGGCTGATCCTCGACTGGGTGCAGGTGTTCGCCCGCGAGTGGCGGCCACGCGGGGTCATGCTGGTCATCGCCGAGCTGATCTACTCGGTGACCGACCCGCCGCTGAAGGCGATTCGCAGGGTCGTGCCGCCCCTGAGCCTGGGGTCGGTGCGCATCGACCTCGCCTTCCTCATCCTGATGCTCGGGGTCTCCATCCTCATGGGGGTCATCCAGAGCTGAGCGGCCATCCAATAGGGTGAAGGGCGCCCCAGTCTCTGGGATGCTTGCGACTGCACTGCTTCTGACCTGCCAACCGAGGTGACTACATGGCGCTCACGCCCGAGGATGTCCTCAACAAGAACTTCACGCCGACCCAGTTCCGCCGGGGCTATGACGAACGCGAGGTCGACGACTTCCTCGACGAGGTCGTGGCGGAGATGCGTCGTCTCATCAAGGACAACGACGACCTCCGCGAGCAGCTGAACGAGTGCCGCCAGAGCAAGGGCATGGCTCCGGTCGCCAAGCCCGACGCGCAGGCCGAGGCCCGCAAGGCCGCCGCCGCGAAGGAGGCCGAGGCGGCCCAGGAGAAGGCTGCCGCCCAGGCCCAGGAGCGCATCGCGACCCTGCAGGCGCGTGCCGAGGAGGCCGACAAGGCCGCCCAGGAGCGCATCGCGGCCGCCACGCGCCGCGCGGAGGAGGCCGAGAAGGCGGCGCAGGAGCGGATGCGCGCGGCGGCGGAGCAGCAGGCTGCGGCCGAGCAGCGGGCCGCCGAGGCCGCCCAGGCCCAGCAGCAGGCCCAGCAGCAGGCTCAGCAGCAGGCCCAGCAGCTGGCCCAGCAGGCCGAGGCCCAGCAGCAGGCTCGGGCCCAGCAGGCCCAGGCCGCGCCGGTCGAGACTGCCTCCGAGCTCGGTGCCGCCGCCGCCGGCGGCGGTGCGAGCGCTGCCAGCCTCATCGCGCTGGCGCAGCGCCTGCACGACGAGCACGTCGGTGAGGGCGAGGCCACCCGTGACCGGCTGATCTCCGAGGGCCAGGCCCGCCACGACGAGCTCGTGGAGACCGGTCAGGCGCGCCACGACGAGCTGCTCGCCACGGCGCAGACCCGCCACGACGAGCTGATCAAGGACGCCACCACGCGCCATGAGCAGATGATCACCGAGGCTCGGGAGCGCTCCACCGGCATGGTGCACGAAGCGCAGCAGAAGAAGGCTCAGATCCTCGAGCAGCTCAACCGTGAGCGCGGGCTTCTCGAGAAGAAGATCGAGGAGCTGCGCGGCTTCGAGCGCGACTACCGGGCGCGCCTGAAGTCCTACATCGAGGGCCAGCTCGAGCAGCTCGACCACACGGGGGTCGACCTCGAGCCCAAGCGCGAGGGGCAGGACGAGCAGCAGGGCTGAGCAGCCTTCCACGCAAGCAGTCGCCAGAAGGCGCCGACCAGCACGGATGTGCGCGGTCGGCGCCTTCGGCGTTTTTGCGGAAACCCAACGCGTTTTGCCGTTGAGTACCGGCGCCCCAGGATCTATCCTCGCGGGACCTGACCGCGCTCGTGGGGACGGGCGCACTGCGACCCAAGGGGCCTGCTATGGCTGCACGGACGGCTGACGCCGCCGGGACGAGGAGTGGCACGAACGCGTCGAAGAAGGTCTCGCCGGCCAGTGCGGTGGCGAAGAAGGCGCGCTCTGCGGTCAAGGCCGCGGTGAAGAAGGCAACGACGTCACGCCCAGGGGTCAAGGCTTCGACGGCTGCGACGCTCGCCGCCACGAAGACCACGGCCAAGAAGGCCACGACGACGAAGACCACGGCCAAGAAGGCCACGACGACGAAGACCGCGGCCAAGAAGGCCACGACCCCGAAGGCCACGGCGAAGAAGACCGGGGCGGCCAAGAAGGCGGCCCCGACCAAGAAGACCGCGGCGGCCAAGAAGGCGGCCCCGGCCGCGAAGTCCGCAGCCACGGCGAAGAAGACCGGGGCGGCCAAGAAGGCGGCCCCGGCCAAGAAGACCGCGGCGGCCGGCAGGACCGCCGCGGCCGCGAAACCCGGTACCAAGGCCCCTGCCCCCACAACCGGCCGGTCCGGTACCACTACCGCTACCAAGGCCCCAGCCACCCAGGCTCCTCCTGGAAGGAAAGCCGCTCCCATGAAGAAGACGACGCCCGCCAAGAAGGCCGTCCCGGCACAGGCCGCACCCGTCAAGAAGGCCACTGCGGCGAGGAAGAGCGCAGCCGCCGGCCGGTCGAAGCAGCCCGCCGCAGCGGCGACGCTCCGGGTGCGCGAGGACGAGACGCCGTGGACCGCCAAGGAGCTCGCCGAGGTGCGGGCCTCCATCGAGGGCGACGTGGCGCACCTGCGCGAGGAGATCAAGGTGGCGGAGGCCGACCTCGTGGGGCTCATGCGGGACGGAGGCGACGGGGCCGGTGACGACCAGGCCGACGCCGGAGCCATGACGTTCGAGCGCGAGCACGAGATCTCGGTGGCCAACAACGCCCGCGAGATGCTCATCCAGAACCTCCACGCGCTCGAGCGCCTCGACGACGGCACGTACGGGATCTGCGAGTCCTGCGGCAACCCGATCGGCAAACTTCGCCTTCAGGCCGCTCCTCGTGCGACCCTATGCATGCCATGCAAGATGAAGCAGGAGCGCCGCTGATCGCTGCGCACGACGAGACCACCCCGCCCGAGCAGACAACCGACACCTCCGCCCTTCAGCGCAGCCGGCTCTTCGCCGTCCTCGGAGGCACCGCCGCCGTGGTGCTGCTGCTGGACCAGCTGAGCAAGCTGTGGGCGCTGCGCTCCCTGACCCCCGGTGACCCGGTCGACCTCGTCGGCTCGCTGATCCGGCTCAACCTGATCCGCAACCCCGGGGCCGCCTTCTCCATCGGCACCGGGGCGACGTGGGTCCTGACGCTCATCGCCTGTGGCGTGCTCGTCTTCATCCTCGTCACCGCGCGGCGCCTCGGCAGCACCGCGTGGGCGTGGGCGCTCGGGCTCCTGCTCGGCGGGTCGCTGGGCAACCTGGCCGACCGCGTCTTCCGCGAGCCCGGTCCCGGTCGTGGCCACGTGGTGGACTTCATCGACTACTTCGGCTGGTTCATCGGCAACGTCGCCGACATAGCGATCGTTGGCGCCGCCGGTGTCATCGCGGTGCTGGCGACGATGGGGATCGGTGTCGACGGCGCACGGCCCGAGCACGGCAGGCACGAGGCCGGACATGAGTGACACCCGCACCCTGTTCGTCCCCGACGGGCTCGAGGGGGAGCGCGTCGACGCCGCGCTGGCGCGCCTGTTCGGCGTCTCGCGAACCCGTGCGGCCGACCTCGCCAAGTCCGGTGACGTGCAGCTGAACCACCAGCCTGCCGGCAAGTCCGACCGTGTCGCGGCCGGAGACCTGCTCGAGGTCACCCTCCCGGCGGTCGACGCGAGCCCCACCTTGAAGGTCATCGCCGAGCCCGTGCCCGGCATGACGATCATCCACGACGACGACGACATCGTCGTGGTCGACAAGCCCGTGGGCGTCGCCGCCCACCCGAGCGTCGGCTGGACCGGCCCCACCGTGGTGGGCGGGCTGGCAGCCGCCGGCTACCGGATCGCCACGTCGGGCGCCAGCGAGCGGCAGGGCGTCGTCTCGCGCCTCGACGTGGGCACCAGCGGCCTGATGGTGGTCGCCAAGAGCGAGTACGCCTACAGCCGCCTCAAGCAGGCCTTCCGGTCCCGCACGGTCGACAAGACCTACCACGCCCTCGTGCAGGGCCTGCCCGACCCGGTCGTGGGCACCATCGACGCGCCGATCGGCCGCCACCCGAACCACGACTACAAGTTCGCGGTGATGGAGTCCGGCAAGCCGAGCGTGACGCACTACGAGGTCATGGAGGCGTTCCGGGCGGCGTCCCTGATCGACATCCACCTCGAGACGGGCCGCACCCACCAGATCCGGGTGCACTTCGCGGCGCTGCACCACCCCTGCGTGGGCGACCTCACCTACGGGGCGGACCCGAAGCTCGCGGCCCGGCTCGGCCTGGAGCGGCAGTGGCTGCACGCGGTGGGCCTCGGGTTCGAGCACCCCGGCACGGGGGAGTACGTCAGCTTCACCAGCCCCTACCCGGCAGACCTGCAGAAGGCGCTCGACCTGCTCTGAGAGGCGACGGTATGCCGCGGGGCCCAGCCCCGCGGCATACGTGTGCCTTTGTCGGGTGACCCGATGAAGAGGCACTTGCCCCCTGGTGGCACCTCGGGTGAGGCGCACCTTTGTCGGGTGACCCGATAAAGGTCCCAGCGACCCGCAGGGGCGCTCTCTGCGAGACCTGGGCGACACTCGAGGCGACACGCCGAAGGGTGTCGGTGCGGCGGCTTATGATCGTCGACGATGTCAGCACAGCCCGCCTCGCCCTCGTCCAAGGACAGCTTCGTCCACCTGCACGTCCACACCGAGTACTCGATGCTCGACGGGGCGGCGAGGATCGACGACCTGTTCACGACGGCGGCCGAGATGGGCATGCCGGCGGTGGCCACCACCGACCACGGGTACGTCTTCGGGGCCTACGAGTTCTGGTCCAAGGCGCGCAAGTACGGCGTGAAGCCGATCATCGGCGTGGAGGCCTACCTGACGCCGGGCACGCACCGCACCGACAAGACGCGGGTCAAGTACGGCGACGGCGGCCGCGACGACGTCTCCGGCTCGGGTGCCTACACCCACATGACGCTGCTGGCGAAGAACAACAACGGCATGCACAACCTCTTCCGCATGTCGAGCCTGGCCAGCCTCGAGGGCTACTACTTCAAGCCCCGCATGGACAAGGAGCTGCTCCAGACCTACGGCCAGGGCCTGGTCGCCACGACGGGATGCCCGTCCGGCGAGATCCAGACCCGCCTGCGCCTGGGCCAGTGGAAGCAGGCCGTGCAGGCGGCCTCGGACTTCCGTGACATCTTCGGCGCCGAGAACTTCTTCTGCGAGCTGATGGACCACGGCCTCGGCATCGAGCGGCAGGTGCAGAAGGACCTCATCCGCCTGGCCCGCGAGCTGAACCTGCCGCTGGTCGCCACGAACGACCTGCACTACACCAAGGCCGAGGACGCCAAGTCCCACGCGGCGCTGCTGTGCGTGCAGTCCGGCTCGACGCTGATGGACCCCAACCGGTTCAAGTTCGACGCCGACGACTTCTACCTCAAGAGCCCCGCGGAGATGCGCCACGTCTGGCGCGAGCTGCCGGAGGCCTGTGACAACACCCTGCTCATCGCCGAGATGTGCGAGGTCTCGTTCACCGAGGGTGAGGGCCGCTACATGCCGCGCTTCCCCTGCCCGCCGGGGGAGAACGAGGAGTCGTGGTTCGTCAAGGAGGTCGAGAAGGGCCTGCACGAGCGCTTCCCCGAGGGCGTGCCCGACTACGCGCGCACCCAGGCGAAGTTCGAGATCGACGTCATCGTCAGCAAGGGGTATGCCGGGTACTTCCTCGTCGTCGCCGACTTCATCCAGTGGGCGAAGAACAACGGCATCCGGGTGGGCCCGGGCCGTGGTTCGGGTGCGGGCTCCATGTGCGCGTACGCCATGAAGATCACCGACCTCGACCCGATCCCGCACGGCCTGATCTTCGAGCGCTTCCTCAACCCCGAGCGCATGTCGATGCCCGACTTCGACGTCGACTTCGACGAGCGCCGGCGGGGCGAGGTCATCAGGTACGTGACGGAGAAGTACGGCGAGGAGCGCGTCGCCCAGATCGTCACCTACGGCACCATCAAGGCCAAGCAGGCCGTCAAGGACGCCTCGCGCGTCATGGGCCACCCCTTCTCGATGGGCGAGAAGCTCACCAAGGCCATGCCGCCGGACGTCATGGGCAAGGGCGTGCCCCTCTCGGGGATCTACAACCCCGAGCACCCCCGCTACGGCGAGGGCCTGGAGTTCCGCCAGCTCGTCGAGGCCGAGCCCCACGCGAAGGAGGTCGTCGAGACCGCGCTGGGTCTCGAGGGCCTGAAGCGGCAGTGGGGCGTCCACGCGGCCGGTGTCATCATGTCGAGCGAGCCGCTCATCGACGTGATCCCGATCATGCGCCGCGAGCAGGACGGCCAGATCATCACCCAGTTCGACTACCCGAGCTGCGAGACGCTCGGCCTGGTCAAGATGGACTTCCTGGGCCTGCGCAACCTCACGATCCTCGACGACGCCATCGAGAACATCCGGGCCAACCGCGGCGAGGAGATCGACCTCGACGCGCTGTCCAAGGACATGACCGACCGCGCCACCTTCGACCTGCTCGGCCGCGGTGACACCCTCGGCGTCTTCCAGCTCGACGGCGGCGGCATGCGCTCGCTCCTGCGCCTGATGCAGCCCGACAACTTCGAGGACATCTCGGCGGCGCTCGCGCTCTACCGCCCCGGCCCGATGGGCGCCAACGCGCACACCAACTTCGCGCTGCGCAAGAACGGCAAGCAGGACATCGACTACATCCACCCCGAGCTCACCGAGGCGCTCGAGCCCATCCTGGGCATGACCTACGGCCTGATCATCTATCAGGAGCAGGTCATGGAGATCGCCCAGAAGCTCGCGGGCTACACCCTCGGCAACGCGGACCTGCTCCGGCGCGCGATGGGCAAGAAGAAGAAGGAGGTGCTCGACGCCGAATACGTCAACTTCGAGAAGGGGATGCTCGACAACGGGTACTCCAGGGAGTCGATCAAGACCCTGTGGGGCATCCTCCTGCCGTTCTCGGACTACGCGTTCAACAAGGCGCACACCGCCGCCTACGGCCTGGTCTCCTACTGGACCGGCTACCTGAAGGCCAACTACCCGGCCGAGTACATGGCCGCCCTGCTCACCAGCGTCCGCGACGACAAGGACAAGTCGGCGCTGTACCTCGGTGAGTGCCGCCGCATGGGCATCAAGGTGCTCCCGCCCGACGTCAACGAGTCGGTCGCCAACTTCGCCGCGGTCGGCACCGACATCCGCTTCGGCCTCGAGGCCATCCGCAACGTCGGCCGCAACGTCGTCGACGCCATCGTCGCAGCCCGCGAGGAGAAGGGCCGCTTCACCTCCTTCAAGGACTTCCTCTCCAAGTGTCCTGCGGTGGTGTGCAACAAGCGCACCGTCGAGTCGCTGATCCGCGGCGGCGCGTTCGACGGGATGAGCGAGACCCGCCAGGGCCTCGCCCGGGTCCACGAGGACTACATCGACCACTTCATCGACATCAAGCGCCAGGAGGCCATCGGGCAGGACTCGCTGTTCGGCGGGTTCGGCGACGACGACGCCGGTGGGGACGCCTTCGACGTGTCGGTGCTGCCCCCGATCCCCACGACCGAGTGGGACAAGCAGACCCTGCTCGGCTTCGAGCGCGAGATGCTCGGTCTCTACGTCTCCGACCACCCGCTCTTCGGCATCGAGCACGTGCTCTCCCAGCACGCAGACACCTCGATCGCCTCGCTGACCGGCGAGGACGGCAAGCCCGAGGGGTCGACCGTCCAGATCGCCGGGCTCATCACCGGCCTGCAGGTCAAGCGCACCAAGAAGGGTGACCTCTGGGCGATCGTCACGGTCGAGGACCTCGAGGGCGCCATCGAGTGCCTGTTCTTCCCGTCCGCCTACATGACCGTCTCGACGATGCTCGGCCACGACAAGGTCGTGGCGGTCAAGGGCCGGGTCAACCGCCGCGACGACTCGGTCTCGATCTACGCCTCCGACCTGATCCTCCCCGACATCACCGACGGCCCGCGCGGTCCCGTGGTGGTGACCATGGAGACGACCCGGGCGACCACGGGCAAGATCGAGCAGCTCAAGAACGTGCTCAGCTCGCACCCGGGCTCCACGGAGGTGCACGTCCGCCTCAGCCAGGCGGGCCGGTCTGTCCTGATGAAGCTCGACGACAGCTACCGGGTCAACGCCACCGAGGCGCTGTTCGGCGACCTGAAGGTCATCCTCGGCTCGCGCTGCCTTTCCGGGTAGCCGCCCCGGCCACGCAGGGAGCGATGGCCGGGCCGCCGAGCCCCGCGGCATACAGTGCTCCCATGCCGACCCCGCCCTCCGCGCCCCGCCGCGAGCACGTCCGCGAGCACCACGGCGACCGCGTCATCGACCACTACGCGTGGCTCCGCGACAAGTCCGACCCCGAGGTCATCGCGCACCTGGAGGCCGAGAACGCCTATGCGGAGGAGATGACGGCGCACCTCGAGCCGCTGCGGCAGGCGCTGTTCGAGGAGATCCGGTCCCGGACCCTGGAGACCGACCTGAGCGTGCCGGTGCGCAGCGGCGGCTGGTGGTACTACACACGCACGTTCGAGGGAGCGCAGTACGCCGCCCACTGCCGGGCGCCCGTCAGCGCACACCCCAGCCGTCCCGAGCCGGAGCCGGGCAGCGAGGTCGAGGGCGAGCAGGTCCTGCTCGACGGCAACGTCGAGGCGCAGGGCCACGACTTCTTCTCGCTCGGGGCGCTCACCGTGAGCGCCGACCACCGGTGGCTCGCGTATGCCGTGGACACCCAGGGCGACGAGAGGTTCGCCTTGCGCATCAAGGACCTCGACACCGGTTCCGTGGTCGACGAGGCCGTGACGCAGATCGGCTACGGCTGCGCGTTCTCCCTCGACGCGAACCACGTCCTCTACACCCGGGTCGACGAGTCGTGGCGCCCACATCAGGTCTGGCGCCACGAGGTGGGCACCCCGGCGGAGCAGGACGTGCTGGTCTACGAGGAGGTCGACCCGCGGTTCTGGATGGGTGTCGGCACCTCGCGCGACGACCGGTGGCTGATGATCGGCATCGGCTCCAAGACCACCTCCGAGGTGCGGCTGCTCGACGCCGCCGACCCGACGGCTGAGTTCCGCATCGTCGCGCCTCGCCGTGAGGGCGTGGAGTACGAGGTGGAGCCGGCCCGTGACCGGCTGCTGATCGTTCACAACGCCGACAACCCCGACTCGGACCTCGCCTGGGCGCCGCTCGACTGCACCAGCCACGAGCAGTGGCGCCCGCTGCTGGAGGCCGAGAAGGGCGAGCGGTTCCAGGGCGTCGACGCCTTCGACGACTTCGCCGTGCTGTCGCTGCGCCGCGACGGGCTCACGGCGCTTCGCCTGCTCCCGCGCAACGAGACGGCGGAGGCCGGCTTCGGCGCGGGCCACGACCTGCCGTTCGACCAGCCGGTCTACCAGGTCGGTCTCGGCGACAACCCGGAGAGCTCGACGCCGAGCATCCAGGTGGTGTTCGAGTCGATGGTGACGCCGAAGACGGTCTCCGACTACGACGTCGCAAGCCGCGGCTTCACCGTGCTCAAGCGCCAGGAGGTGCGTGGCGGCTACGACCCAGAGGACTTCGAGCAGCGCCGCGAGTGGGTGACCGCCCGCGACGGCACCAAGGTGCCGATGTCGCTCGTCTACCGACGGGGCACCGAGCCGGACGGCACCCACCCGGGCATGCTCACGGCATACGGCTCCTACGAGGCGTCCTCGGACCCGTACTTCTCCGTGGCGCGGCTGTCCCTGCTGCAGCGCGGCTTCGTCTACGCCATCGCGCACGTCCGCGGGGGCGGGGAGATGGGCCGGGCGTGGTACGACCAGGGGAAGCTGCTCTCCAAGAAGAACACCTTCACCGACTTCGTCGACTGCGCTGCGCACCTGGTGGACTCCGGCTGGGTCGCGCCGGACCGCCTCGCGGCAGAAGGCGGCTCGGCCGGCGGGCTGCTCATCGGCGCTGCCGTCAACCTTGCCCCCGAGAGGTTCCGGGCGGTCCACGCCTCGGTGCCCTTCGTGGACGCGCTCACCACCATCCTCGACCCGAGCCTGCCGCTCACGGTGGTGGAGTGGGAGGAGTGGGGCAACCCGCTCGAGGACCCGGAGGTGTACGCCTACATGAAGGAGTACACGCCGTACGAGAACCTCCGCCCGGTGCGATACCCCGCGGTGCTCGCGACCACGAGCCTGAACGACACCCGCGTCTTCTTCACCGAGCCGGCCAAGTGGGTGGCCCGCCTACGGGAGACGGTCACCAACGACCCGGCGCAGCGGCCCATCCTCCTGCGCACCGAGATGGTGGCCGGACACGGCGGAAAGAGCGGCCGCTACGACGCCTGGCGGCAGGTCGGATGGGAGTGGGCCTTCCTCATCGACCAGGTCGCCCCGGAGGCCGCGCCGAGCACCGGTGACGGCAGGTAGCCGCCCCCCGCGGAGTGACGGAACTGGCGGATCTGGCAAGTCCGGCGGATCTGTCCATAACGTCGCGCGGGTGACGCGGCGGGTCTACTCTCGTCTGGGAAGCAGGGGCCTGTAAGGGGTGGGCTTTTCGTGGAACGAGGCGCCGCGATGACCGCAGCGGAGCTGCTGCGCGCCCGGGACTGGTCGACCACCGGGCTCGGCCCGCGCTCGCGCTGGCCGGCCGCCGTCGAGCACGTCGTCGCCACGGTCATGGAGTCGCCGCTGCCGCTGTGCTACCAGCACGGCCCGACGCTGGACATGGTCTACAACGACGCGTTCGCCCACATCCTCGGCGTCAAGCACCCGGACGTCTTCGGCCTCCCCACGCGGGAGGCGGTCGCCGAGGTGTGGGAGCAGCCCAACGTCGGCGCGGCCTTCCTGCGGGTGCTCGAGACCGGCGAGTCGTTCCTCGAGCACGGAGTGCGCCTGACGCTGCGCCGTGGGCGACCCACGCCCTACCGGCTGGACGACGGCTACTACACGCGAGCCGCCTCCCCGGTCCGTGACGACACGGGCGCGGTGATCGGTGTGCTCCACATGGTGCTCGAGACCACCGAGGGCGTCGAGCGGATCCGTGAGCTCGCCGGCCTGGCGGGTTCCCTGTCCGTGGCGGCCACCGTCGACGACGTCTGCAAGGTGGCCCTGCAGCACGCCTCCCTCACGCTGCCGGTGGTCGAGGTCCTGATCTGCCTGCCGGAGGAGTCCGGAGGCGGTCAGTCGGCGGGGGAGCTGCGCGTCACGCGTCACCGGGTGGAGGACGTGGTCTCCCCGCTGGAGGAGCGTCTGCCGCTCATCTGGACGGCGTTGAGCGGTGATGAGCGCCTGGTCGTGCAGCGGGCGCTGGCCGGTGGCGGCGTCGCCCAGCACGACGACCTCGTCGTGGTGCCCATGCCGACCGACGGCCACATGGGAGCCGTCGTCCTGCGCCTGGAGAGGCTGGACGGACCCCATGGCCCGCTCGCTGCGGATGCCCGCACCATGCTGTCCTCCGCCGCCGCCCTCGTGGGCCAGGCAATCGCCCGTGCCCAGCTGCTCGACCGCGAGCGCAGCACGGCGGAGCTGCTCCAGCGGGCCCTGCTCCCGCAGCTCCTGCCGCAGTCGCGCTCTTTCGCCCTCGCCGGGCGCTACGAGCCCGTCGCCACCGGAGCGGTCGCCGGCGGCGACTTCTACGACGCGTTCTCCATCCCGGACGGCCGCCTCGTGCTGGTGATCGGCGACGTCATGGGCCGGGGTGTCGCGGCCGCGACGGTGATGGGGCAGATCCGCGCGGGTGCCCGGGGCGCCGCGATCTCCGACCCCGAGCCGGACTCGGTGCTGTCGACGCTCGACGAGATGGTGGCCGGACTCGACCACCTCTGGCCCGACGCGGTGTCGACCGGGCAGTCCCACGGCCGGGCCGGGCGCGGTTTCGGGGGAGGCTTCGGGGGCGAGCTGTTCGTCACCATGCTCTACGGGCTGCTCGACACGCACACCGGAGAGCTCACCCTGGCGAGCGCCGGGCACTGCCCACCGGCTCTCGTGCCGTCCACGCGGCCACGCGAGGCCGGGAGCGGTCCCGGACCCCGGCCGCACATCGTCGACCTCGTCACCGGGCCGCCCCTCGGCCTGAGCGGCCCACGCCCCGTCCAGACCATCAAGCTCGACGTGGGGGAGGTGCTGCTCACCTTCACCGACGGCCTGCTCGAGCGCCGCTCCAGCACCCTCGGCGACGGTGAGCGCCGGCTGCTTGAGGTGCTGGAGGCGGTGTCCTCGGACAACCCGCGCAACGTCTGCCAGGCGGTCCTCGAGGCGATGGCTGCGTCAGGGGGCTTCGAGGACGACTGCGCCCTGCTCGCGGTGGGGCGAACCTCGCTCGAGCACCGTCGGGCGACCCTCATGGTGCCTCCGCTGCCGGAGGCCGTTCGCCCCGCACGCGACTGGGCACGCAGCCAGCTGCTGCTCTGGGGCATCCAGGAGGACGCGCAGTTCGCCGTGGTCACCGGCCTGTCGGAGCTGGTCACGAACGTGGTGCTGCACGCCGGCACCGACGCGCACGTCAGCCTGGAGCTCGACGGGTCCCGGCTGACCTGCAGCGTCAGCGACACGGGCAGTCGCGGACTGCCCACAACCGCGTCCCAGGGCGGATCGGCCACCCGAGGGAGGGGGCTGCGGCTGGTGCAGAGCATCAGCAGCGCCTTCGGCTCGCACCGCACCGCCAACGGCGCCACGGTGTGGTTCGAGGTGGAGGTCGGGGCGACCTCGACGGGTGACCGCTGGGAGTGACGCAGCACGCCCTGCCGGAGCAGCGGCCGGGCCGCCCAGCGAGAGCTCAGCTGGCCAGCCCGGCCTCGCGTGCGTGCAGCTCGGCGATGGTCGCCTTCGCCTCCTCGAGGTCCTCGTAGAGCTCCGAGGTTCCCCGGTACTCGGCCGTGAAGCCCACGACGTAGTCACCGCTGATGCGGCCCACGACCTGGCCGGAGGCGTCCGAGAGGACGTAGAGCCCGGCGCGCTGGCGCGTGATCAGCAGTCCATCGGCCTCGGCTCCCTCGAGGCCCAGGAGGCGCTCAGGGAGCGGGAGTCGTTCCGTGGTCGGGACGTGGCGCAGGTCCTCAGCGGCGGGAAGCACCTCGGCGCCGAGGACGTG
Source organism: Knoellia sp. 3-2P3 (assembly GCF_029223115.1). Lineage (NCBI taxonomy): Bacteria > Bacillati > Actinomycetota > Actinomycetes > Micrococcales > Intrasporangiaceae > Knoellia > Knoellia sp. 3-2P3. The sequence goes on along the minus strand of NZ_JARGZE010000002.1, from coordinate 718,103 downwards.
GTCACCACTGCGTGGTGCTCGTCGTGACGTGATCCTGGACACCCTGTGGCTGATCGCGCGCATCGTGACCCCCTGCTTGAATCGACACGCTGACGGCCGCTGCCGCCCCCGTATGCTGCGATTCAAGAAAGAGTAAAGACAAAGTAAAGAAAAGGGAAGAGGTCCCGAGCGTTCACGCCTGCCGCTCAGGCGGCCGACATCCGCCGAGCCTGCGTGATCGGGAAGCGGGCGAACCTGTCGATCCGGAAGCGCTGCCAGGCACGGCGGTGGCGCGCGTCGAGCAGGGGCAGCGCCTCGTCGGCGTCGAGCAGAACCGGCACGCCCACGGCGACGATCTCACCCTGGAACTGGATCGTCGCGCCACCGGCGGCAACGGCATTCCTCAGCCAGTCCACCTGCTCGCCGTAGGGCAGGGGCACGACGAAACCCCCCGACACCGGGACGGCCACGACCGGGGTGGCGTAGCGCCGGCCGCTGCGCCGGCCCACGTGCCGCAGCACCGCGGCATACCAGTGCCGTCGTCCCGCCATGGTCAGCATGGCGGGGTTCAGCACCCGCTTGTTGAAGGCCCTGATGGTGTCCCGCACCCGGTGCGTGGAGCGACTCGGGACCCGACTGGCTGGTGCGTCCACCGCCGTCGCCTCAGGTCTCGGCCGGGGTGACGAGCCCGTAGTGACCGTCGTACCTCAGGTAGAGCAACCGCCCCCGCCCGGTGTCGGGGTCGAGGTAGAACAGGAACGGCTCGGCGGAGACGTTGAGCCGCCCGATCGCCTCGGCCTCGGACAAGGTGGGGGCGGCGCCGGCGAAGGTCACCAGGGTGTCCTGCTCGGCATGGGGCACCACGTCGCCGACGATGGCGAACCGGCCGTCGCCGTTGCGGTAGACGACGGCGTCCTTGCCCGACTGCAGGTCGGTGAACATGTAGAAGTCGTGGCCGAGCAGGTCCATGTCGAAGGCGGCCTCGTCCGGCGTCAGCTCCTGGAGGGCAAAAGACTTGCGCCGCAAGACTTCTCGCTCTTCCGGAGGGCGGGGGAAGCAGGCCTCACGGCGGGTGGGCAGGTCGCCGTGGCGCCACTGGTGGGCGCTGGACTCGCCGATCCAGCGGTGCCGCGTCCGCAGGCGGTCCGCGTGCTGCACGATGTTGCGCTCGAGCTTCTCCTCGAGCTGGTCGACCGCCGCGAACATGTCCGCGGCCACCGCGTGGGCGCGCACGGGCGTGCCGTTGACGTCGAACACCGCCTCGGCGCGGGACCCGCGCTGCACGGCTGGGTCGGCGGTCGTGGTCAGCACCACGTGGGCCGCGAGGATCGGCTCGCGGGCCAGCCGGGTGACGTGCTCGACCTTGCCCTTGGCGTAGTCGGCCGCGCCCGTGGGCACCTCGCCGCGTTGCGTGACCTCGACCGGGGCAGGGGGCGCGGTGGCCTTACGCGCTGACATGGTCGCCTCGGCTCTGAGTGGCTGCGGTGTGGAACACCTCGCTCACCTCCATCGGTGCTGGGCCCGGCACGGGGCCGGCCCCGGGTGGCTGGTCTTGCAGGCTCCCTCCACGCTAGGCAGCACGCGCGAGGTGCAGCCCGGGCCGATGGTCCCGGCTTGGCCGATGCCCGGATATCGTCCCGGGCGTGCCGGACGCCTCGAACCTCACACCCGGGCAGCGTGTGCTGCTGCAGCAGTGGTTGGCAGACCTCGAGGTCGTGGCGGACTGGAGCTGGGGGCTGACCGACACGGTCGTGCTCCACGCGCGCTCCGGGGGTCGGGACCTGGTGGTGAAGGCGGCTGGCCCGCAGAACCACCACATCGCCCGCGAGAGATCCGTGCCCACCGCGAGTGGGTGGGGCCACTCGCCGACCGGGGCCTGGCTCCTCGCCTGCTTCATGCGGAGGAGTCCGCGAACCTGCTGGTCACCGGCCACCTCGAGGGACAGCTGGTCCTCGGGACGGCTGCCGAGGGGGAGTCTGCCACCTACGCGCAGGCCGGTGGCCTGCTCGCCCTGCTCCACGGCCAGGCCTCTCGAACCGACCCGGACTTCGAACGCGAGCAGAACGCCAGGACGCTGCGCTGGCTCGAGGGGCCACACCGCATCGACGCCGACACGGCTGCCGAGATCCGTGCTCGAGTGGCCACTTTCGACTGCCCGCCGGCGCTGCTCGTGCCGACCCACGGTGACTGGCAGCCCCGCAACTGGCTCGCCCACGGCGGCTGCATCCGCGCGATCGACTTCGGCCGAGCCGACTGGCGGCCCGCCTTCTCGGACCTGGCCCGGCTGGCGGTGCAGCAGTTCGCCGACCGGCCCGACCTGGAGGCTGCCTTCCTGGCGGGATACGGCACCGATCCCCGCGACCCTGACGCCTGGCGGAGCAACCAGCTGCGCGAGGCGGTGGGGACGGCGTGCTGGGCCAACCAGGTCGGCGACACGTCGTTCGAGACCCAAGGACACCGGATGATCGCAGATGCCCTCCGGGCCGGTTGAGTTTGGGGGAGCATGGAGGTGGAACGGGTGCTCGCCCGAGGGGCGCCTGTCCGCCCCCGGCCACCCACCGGTGGGCCGGTTGAGCCAAGCGGGTGACACCTGGTGAACAGCGAAGACCGCGGCGTCAGGACCGGACTGCTCGTGGCCTGCCTGTGGTTGGTCGGCCTGGTCCTGGTCGACCTCGCCGTCACGTCACCGTCGGTGAACTTCTCACCCCTCTACGCCCTCGCCCCGTTGGCCGCCTGCGCGTGGCTGCCGACGGCGACCACCGCCACCTTCGCGGTGGTGGCTCTCGCCCTGACGGCCGCGTCACACACGTGGAACGGGCAGTGGGGCGTGCCACAGATGTGGGTCCGGCTCCTGGACGTTGCCCTGGTGAGCGCGGCAGCCGTGGCGATCGCCGCGGTGCGCGTGCGGAGGGAGGAACGCCTGGCCCGGGTGGAGCGCATCGCAGAGGTGGCGCAGCGGACGATCCTCCCCCTCATCCCGGCGCGGGTGGGCTCGGTCTCGGCCGCGGCGCGCTACCTGTCCGCGGCCGAGGACACGCTCGTCGGCGGCGACTTCTACGACTGGTTCCACTCCGAACGCCGCACCTGCTTCCTGGTCGGCGACGTCCGGGGGAAGGGCGTGGGCGCTGTCGAGCAGGCCGCTCGCGTGATCCGGGCGTTCCGCCAGTCGGCAGCTGCTGGGGAGGACCTGGCCACGATCGCCGGACAGATGAGTGCCTACCTCGTGCCGTTCTTCGACGACGAGGAGTTCGCGACGGCCGCCCTGCTCGAGGTGGGCACCAACGGCCAGGTCACGCTGGTCGACTGCGGGCACCCCGCCCCGCTCCTCGTGCCCCACCGAGGGATGGCCGGCTTCGTCGAAGCTCCGGTCTGCCTGCCGCTGGGCCTCGGCACGACCTATGAGGCAGCCTCGGTGTCGTGGTCGCCCGGCGACCGGTTGCTGCTCTACACCGACGGCCTGAGCGAGGCGCGTGACGGGCACGACGAGTACCTGCCGGTGGCGGAGCTGACGCCCCTGCTGGTGGAGCGGGCCGTCGAGGAGGCCCTGGACGCGGTGCTCGACCAGGTGCGCGAGCACGTGCCGGACGGCCGTCTCGCCGACGACCTGGCGGTGCTCCTCCTCGAGAACACGGGCGTGGAGCCGCCCCGCCGGAGGGACGCGCGCGACCACCTCGCCTTCGAGGCGTCGGCGAGGCGCCTGGAGGCCACCTGGTGAGAGACGGGTCAGTGGGGGACCAGGGCCCCCGTGACGCCGTCCCTGTCACCGGCCCCACTCGCCGGCTGGGGGTCCCTGTCGCACACGGCAGCGAGCAGACAGGTGTCGTCCGCCCTGGCCGACCCGCGCAGCAGGGCGTCCTCCACCTTCTGGCAGACGGCTTCGGCGGTGGTCCGCCGGTGCCCGGCGAACACGTCGGCCAGCGCCGCGAGTCCGTCGTCGATGGAGCGAGTGCGGTCCTCGACGAGGCCGTCGCTGTAGAGCAGCAGGGCGCACTCCGGGCCCAGGCGCACCGTGCCGTTGCTGAACGTCGCTCCCTGCTCCACGCCGAGCATGAGGCCGGCGGGTTCGTCGAGGTATGCCGTGCCGTGGGCCGTGGTCACGAGCGGCGGCGGGTGGCCGGCGTTGGCGAAGGTGAGCTCTCCGGTGGCCCGGTTCAGGATGGCGCAGAACACCGTCGCGAGCGCTTCCGGGAGGAGCCGCACCAGCGCGTTGTTCGTGCGCTCCAGCACGAGCGCCGGGTCCGGGTGGTCCACGGCGTAGGCGCGAAGGGTGTTCCTGATCTGGTTCATGGCGGTGGCCGACGCGAGGTCGTGGCCCACGACGTCCCCGATCACGAGGGCGAACGTCTCGCCGCCCAGGGGGAACGCGTCGTACCAGTCGCCGCCCACACCGACGCCCTCGGTGGCGGGGAGGTAGCGGACGGCCAGGTCGAGTCCCGGGGTCGCCGGCAGCCGCTCGGGAAGCACCGACCGCTGGAGTGTCTCGGCGACACCGTGCTCGCGCGCGAAGGCCTCCGCGTTGGTGAGCCCGACCGCGAGCCGGCGCCCGAGCTCCTCGACGACCAGCACGTCGGCCTCGGTGAACGCGGCCACGGGGCGGGTCCGGCCCACGAGCAGCACCCCGAGCCTGCGACCTGAGACGTCGAGGGCGACCGAGATGGTGCTGTCGTGCTGGTCGAGGAGCTGGCTCTGGCCGGTGCGGAGCGTGTGCTGGAGCGCGGTGACCTCGTCGGTCGTGAGCTGCCCCTCGGGCGACGACGACAGGGTCCGCTCCTCCGGTGCGCCGAGCCGCTCACCGGCGGCCAGGTGGAGGGCGCCGTCGCTGCCGGGCACGAACACCGCGGCGAAGTCGGCGAGGGCGGGCACCACCAGACGCGTCGCGTGCTGGAGCAGGTCGTCGCTGTCGCCGGTCGCGGCGACGAGCGCCCCGGCCCGCAGCAGGAGCTGCAGCCGGTCCTCCGCCTCCTCGGCGTCGGTCCGTGCGGCGCGGGCGCTCGCGAGCAGCGCGGCGCGTTCCTCCTCGGCGTGCCGGCGCTCGGACAGGTCGACCACGAAGGTCACCCAGTGCAGCGGGTCGCGGCCGACCACGGCCGCGCCGACGAGCACCGGCACCCGGCGGCCCGAGGAGTGCACCAGCTCCTTCTCGTAGGGCGAGCACGCGCCTCGCTGGCGGAGCTGGGCGATGCCGTCGTCGTCGTGCCCGCTCCACTCCGGCGGCGTCATGGCCCGCCAGTCCACCCGCCCGTGGGTGAGGTCGGCGCGGTCTTGGCCGACCATGGACAGGAACGCGTCGTTGGCCTCCAGGACGCGCCGCTCGTCGGCCAGCACGAAGCCCAGGACGTTGGCGTCGCGCAGACGCCCCAGGAAGCGGTCCCACTCGCGCAGGGCGGCAGCGGCACGGCGCTGCTCGGTCACGTCGGTGAACATCGTGTAGACCCGCTGTGGCACACCGTGGACGTCGCGTGCCTCGGGCACCGCGGTGACGAGGAGCCATCGCCGTTCGCCCGTCCGCCCGTGCCGCACGCCCATCACGACGTCGCGCACGACGTCCGCGCTGCGCAGTGCCTCCATCGCGGGGTGCTCGATGCCCGGGAACGGCGAACCGTCCTCGTGGACCGCGTCCCACGACGGGTCGTCCGAACGCAGCCCCATGAGGGCCTCGGCAGGTGCTCCGAGGATCTCCGCGGCGGCGGGGTTGACCGTGATGATGGAGCCCTCGGCGTCCTGGTAGACGACGCCGTGCAACATGGTCTCGAAGAGCGTGCGGTAGCGCTCCTCTGCCTCGAGTGCCGGGTGGTCCTCGCTGCGCGGCGGGTCCTCCGGACGTGCTGGAACCGGCTCCATCCGCCCTCCCGTCCAGCGGCCGTCGTCCCGTGGCCCGACCGTAACACCGCGTCCCGACGGGAACTCGGTGAATCGGGAACCCGGGGCCAGGTCACTGGGCGCACCGCCGGACGCTGGTCAGCGTTCGGCGGCGCGCTCGTCGAGGCGCTCGGCCAGGAACGCCTTCTCGGCCTGGTTCCTCGTGAGCTCGAACGCCCTTCGGTATGCCGCGGCCGCTTCTTCCGAGCGCCCTTGGCGTTGCAGGAGGTCGGCCTTGACGGTGTGGAGGTACTGGTAGGAGTCGAGCGCGCCGTCCCGTTCCAGCTCGTCGATCTCGGCCAGCGCCCGGGCCGGTCCCGCGACCTCCGCGACGGCGACTGCGCGGTTCAACGCCACGACCGGTGACGGCCACACCGACAGCAGCGCGTCGTAGAGGCGCACGATCTGCGGCCAGTCCGTGTGGTCGAAGGACTCGGCCTGCGCATGGAGGGAGGCGATGGCCGCCTGCAGCATGAACCGGCCCGTCGGGCCACCGCGGAGCCCCTCGACGAGCAGGTCGTGCGCCTCCGCGATCGCGGACCGGTCCCACCGCGAACGGTCCTGCTCCGCGAGCCGCACCAGCCGTCCCTGCTCGTCCACCCGTGTGCTTCGTCGGGCGTTGGTGACGAGCAGCAGGGCCAGCAGCCCCTGCACCTCACGCTCGTCGGGCACGAGCTCGCGGAGCATCCGCGCCAGGTGGATGGCCTCGTTCATGAGGTCGCCGCGCACCAGGGAGGCGCCCGACGGTGCGGTGTGGCCGATGGTGAAGAGCACGTGGACGACGCCCAGCACCCCGTGGAGACGGTCGGGCAGCTCCGCCGGGCTCGGCACGCGGTAGGGGACCCGTGCAGCAGCGATCTTCTTCTTGGCCCGCATGAGTCGCGCGCCCATCGTCGGTTCGGACACCAGGAACGTTCGGGCGATGTCGGCCGTCGAGATCCCGCACACCAGCCGCAGGGTCAGCGCGAGCTGCGCCTCCTGCGCCAGCGCGGGGTGGCAGCAGAGGAAGACCAGCCGGAGCCGTTCGTCCGGCACGTGGTGGGTCAGCTCATCTGGGTGCCGTTCATCGGTATGCCGGGGTGCCGGCTCCTCGGGACCCGCAGCTGCGGTGTCTTCCGGCTCGACGAGGAGGGGCAGCCTCGAGCGCACGACGTGGTCTCGGCGTCCCACGTCGATCGCCCGCCGCTTCGCCGCGGTGGTCAGCCAGCCGACCGGGTTCTGGGGAAGGCCATCACGCGGCCACGTGGCCAGGGCCGCGGCATACGCCTCCTGGACGCACTCCTCGGCGACGTCGAGGTCGCGTGCGACGCGCACCGTCGCGGCGAGCACCAGCGCCCAGCCGCGACGGTGCGCGTCAGCGACCGCTGTCGCTACGGCATCCGGGTCGGCACCGCTCACCCGGCCACCGGCTCCCGCACGAAGCTGCCTGCGACAGGTCGGACCTCGACCCCGCCGCCCTGGCGGGTGACGGGGTTGCGACCGGCGATCGCCAGTGCTGCGTCGAGGTCGGGTGCCTCGATGATGTAGAACCCGGCCACCACCTCCTTGGCCTCCACGAACGGGCCGTCGGTGATCGCGTCGCCTCGGATCGACGTCGCGGTGGCACGCGACTCCAACGCGAAGGCGGCCGTCATGCAGCCGGCCTCCTCCAGCTCCTGCGCGTGCCTCTGGTGGACGTCCAGCTCCTCCAACGATGGGTTCTCGCGGTGCGCCGCGTCCGCCGCGTAGATGAGGACGGCGTACTGAGCCATGGTGTTCTCCTTGTCGGTCTGTCTCTCGTCCTGACACCTCTTTGTCGAACGGGATCGGCGATTTCGACAGCCCTCGCCTGCACCGTCTCGATGTCCGATGGCGCGGGGTGTGCCGGAGTCACGTGCCGGGGTTCGCAACGAGGCGCAGGAGGGTGGCGTCCAGGTCGATGAGCGCTCCGATGCGCAACCCCGACTCCTCCAGTCTGGGCGGATGCAGTCGCGGCCATCCCTGGGTCGTGATGGGCAGGCCCGCTGCCACACACGTCTCGTAGAACGCGTCGACGTCGTCCAGGCGCAGGCAGCAGCTGAAGGAGCTCGTGGCCGGGTCGAGCTCGGGGAACGGGAAGAACTCGAGGGTTGCGCCGTCCCGGGTGAGGATCAACCAGCCGTTGTCGCCATACTCCTCGACGAATCCTAGCCGGGTGTAGAAGGCCAGCGTTGCCTGCAGATCGCGTGACGGCAGGTTCGGTGTCGCCCGGTTGGCCATGGTCGGACCGTAGGGAGGGGCACTCGTGCGGTCAAGCGCTGGACAGCCCTCAGCGGATGGCGTCGAGCAGCGCCAGCGCGGCCTCGTCGTCCCAGCCGATGTTGGCCAGCTGGTCGGCCGAGGTGCCGGGGCCACCGTTGGTTCCCAGCTGCAGCCGCACGTCACCCTGCCCCGGGCTGTGGGCGGGGGCGATCCAGAGCTGTTGGACATCACCGACGTACTCCCACTGGAGCACCGTCACGCTTCCACCTGAGCTCAGGGGCAGGGTTCGCCTGCTTGCGGTTGCCGGTATGTCTCGGTCGTTGTCCACCCCACCGAGCCGCCCGAGGCCAGTGCCGATGCTGACCACGACCTCGGCGGTGCCGGCGTCACCATGGAACAACAGCAGCTGCTTCATCTGGCCGATGCGCTCAGGGGGCCCCTCCTGGAAGACGATGGACATCCATGGCGCCTGGTGTGGCTTCTCGCCCAGGACGGAGGTGGCCCACGCGGAAAACGTCGCGTCGAGGCACCGACTGACGCGCGCGGAGCAGCCCGGACTGGCCGGGCGCACAGGGTCGGAGGAGCGTGGCGTCGACACGGAGGTCGGGGACTGGGAGACCTGCCGCGCCGGTGCGGTCCCGGTGCTCGGCGGCTGAGGGCTGGCAACGGCCATGAACAGCAGGCCCGCCGATGCCGCAGCCAGGCCCGCGCCGACACCCGCGGCGATGCGGCGGTTGCGCTGTCGGCGCCTGCCGGCTCCCATGATCGCCGCAGGCGTGTACTGCGCCGGGGAAAGGGGACTGTGGTGAGCCTGCCGCAGGAGGGTCAGGACGTCGGCGTCGGCGGTGTCCTCGTGGATGTGTCCCAAGGCATCGTTCACGAAGTCCACGTCCTCTCCGCGATCGGCGTCAGTGCTCGGCGCAGACTGCGCATCCCGTCGCTGGTGGTGCTTTTCACGGTTCCCTCCGAACAGTCCATGAGTCGGGCGACCCCGGCAACAGGCAGCTCCTCGAGGTGGCGCAGGACAACGGCCAGCCTCTGTCGTGGCGGCAGGCCGGCCAGGGCAGCAGTGACGGTGAGGCGGGCCTCCGCCTGTTGCCGTCCGTCGGCGCGGGGCCCTCGAGCTCTGAGTGTGCCGTTGCGACCTCACGAGCCCACCAAGGGCGGCGTTGCTCCGAGATCAGGGCGCGCACGAGCACCTTCCGCGAGTGGGCGTGCGGGTCGTCGGCGGCGTGGATGCGCGGCCAGGCCGCATACATCTTCTCGAGCGTGGTCTGGACGAGGTCATCCGCTCGGTGCGCGTCGCGGCAGGCGCTGCGGGCAAGGCGCCGGAGCCGCGGAATGGCGGCTTCCGCGAACTCGTGAAATGCGGCGTCGCTGGCTCGGCTCACCCGGCGGTCCTCTCCGTCACACTGGTAGAGACGCGCCGACAGCGCGAACCGTTGGGTCGCCGTCTTCGGGAAACAGCGCCCTCGGCTCGGCGGTCCGGCCGTTCTCGGCCATTCCAGCACACCGGACCTCGGTCAGCGCTCTCCTGCCGTTGGAGTCATTGACGTCACCTCCAGTGTCTATTATCGTTTTTCGATAATAACGATGGTCGATAAAGGGGGAGCGATGCGTCGGCGACAAGACATGGTGCTGACCTTGGCGCAGTGGGTTCTTCGAGCCTTGGCGGTGTTCTCGCTGCTCGGGGCACTCGCCGTTGTGTTGGGTGGCAACGGCACCCAGTCACTGTTCGACCGGCACGTCCCGCAGGTGGTGACTGAGCAGGTCCAGCGCCTGTGGCCCCAGAGCAGCAAGGTCCCTGCCGCGCCGGTGCTGGTCCGCCCAGCGCACTGGGAGGACTCCCACGAGGAGTTCAACCAGATGTACCCCAACGGTGGCGTCACCCCACAAGGATGGGCCGAGCTGAGTGGCGGGCCCGTCGACTCCGTGGGCCGGGTCGGGGACCTCACCTTCTGGGATCCAGGCTTCGCGGCGCGCACCGCCTGGGTGGTTGCGCTCGCGCTGGTACCGCTTGGCCTTGCGTGGCTGTGGTGGGCGTTGTCGCGGATTGCCGGCTCGGCTCGAAACGGTGACCCATTCATCGCCACCAACGCGAAGCGGCTCGCGTGGGCCGGCGCCCTGGTTCTCGTCGGCCCGACCTTGGCGCTGCTCTCGCAGCAGGCGGTTCTGCGGTGGATGCTCGCGGAGTCCACGGCCGCCGGGAAGGCAGACGTCTGGTTCCGCTGGGAATGGATCCCTGTCTGGCCGCTCGGCGCAGGACTCGCGCTCCTGGTGCTCGCCGCGGTGTGGCGTCGTGGCGTCGCCATGCGCTCGGACCTCGAGGGGCTCGTGTGACGCCGCCGGCCGAACTCGACGAGGGGCACCGCATCGTCTGCCACCTCGACCGAGTGCTTGCCGATCGGGGGATGACCCTCACTGAGCTGGCTGACCGGGTGGGGGTCTCCATCGTCAACCTGTCGGTGCTCAAGAACAACCGCGCCAAGGCAGTTCGTTTCTCCACGTTGAGTGCCATCTGCGATGCGCTCGGGTGCGATGTGAAAGACATCCTCAGCCGGGCAGCCGACTGACGGGGGTCCTGATCGAGGAGATGACTCCTCCCAGCAGGGCTCACGTGCCTGCTGCTGCGGTTCGGGCCAGGAAGCTCGACGTCACCCGGCCTGGTGCGGTTGCGCGCGGAGACCCAGACCCGTCGGGCGGGTGGGGTACTTCGGTGAAGGGCCGAACGCGTTGTCTGCGCCGCTGTCCTTGACGAGGGCAACCAGGAGGATGATCCAGCCCACGATCGGAATGAGCCCCATGACAAGGAACCAGCCGCGGTGATCGACGTCGTGGAGTCGGCGAACCGCAACGGCCAGCGATGGCAGGAGGAGTGCGAGACCGGTGATGATGCTGACCGGTCCGTTGTCCTCGACCTTGGTCCCGAAGACCATGGTGTCGATGGAGGCGGCCGCAATGGACACCAGGAACGTGAAGAGGAAGAACCACCAGTACTCGCTGCGCCGGGCGCGGCCGGAGAAGGTGACGTACTGATGCAGCGCGGTGCGTGTCGCGGTGGAGAAGTTCACGAGGCTCCCTGTTCGTGGTGGTCCGCACGGATGGTACGCAACCATTGGCTCCGGCGGATCCGCATGCCGCTGGCCCATCCGAGAGCTCCTGCGACCGGCTGTCCCCGATCACAACTGGTCGAGCAGCCAGCGCGGGCTTCTGCTGCTGGCGCCGGACACCTCGACGCGGTGGCGCAGCCCCCGGTCGGCGGTCACCACGGTGACACCACGCCCGTCCCCGATGCCCAGCTGCCTCCTCACCTCGTCCACGATCGCGTCGTCGCCCGAGCCCTCTGCGTGAACGGTTCGCACGCGTCCCACCTCGCCCGCCCGCGGCCCATGCCTCGCGGCACCCTCGAGGACCAGCACGACCTCGTCGTGGGCCAGATCGGTGGCCGCAAGGCGTTCCTGCAGCCGACGGGCTGCACCGGCCCGGTCACGCCACCAGCCGTCGGGACGGCTGCCCACGACATTGGCCCCGTCGACGATCAGAACCTCCACCTGCCAAGCGTATTGAGCGGTCGCCGTCACGCAGACGGGTTGGCGGTCGGAATTGCGACAGTTCGACGTGACCACCCGGGGCGAAGCGGGCCTCGTGGTTCCACCCCTGAGCCTGTTGTCGGCGAGGCACTACGCTCACCGCATGAGCCGAATCTTCACCACCAGCTTCGCGTCGGTGTATCCCCACTACGTGACGAAGGTTGAGAAGAAGGGGCGCACGAAGGTGGAACTGGACCAGGTGATCGAGTGGCTGACCGGTTTCGACGAGTCAGCACTGAGTGGTCATCTGGCCGCGGGCACGACCTTCGAGGACTTCTTCGCGGCTGCACGGCTCAACCCGCAGGCGTCGATGATCACCGGCGTGGTGTGTGGCGTGCGCGTCGAGGACGTCGAGGATCCGTTGATGCAGAAGATTCGCTACCTGGACAAGCTGGTCGACGAGCTTGCCAAGGGCAAGCCGATGGACAGGGTCCTGAGGGCGTGAGCGTCTTCGGACCAGCAACGTCCCCCAATGATGGCCCCGCGTAGCGAGCTAGCCCCGGCCGCCGCCCGGGTGAGCTCAGGGCGCAACCGCGCCACGGGGCCGTTCAGAGGGCCCATACCTGCCGGAACTTGCCGCTCCGAGCGTCGACGGCAGGCGGGTCATGTGATCGTTCGACTGCGACCCCGGACGCCCCGTGGGCCGCGAGAAACTGCGTCAACCGTGCCACCACGGCATGCCACACCTCGTCCGAATCGGCGTCCTGCCGGGTGTCGAGCCGCACGGTCAGGGTTCTCGGGCCCGTGCCGAGAGCCTGGAAACGGTGCACCCCGGGCGTCTCCTCCACCACGGCTCCCAGCGCGAGAGGCAGGATTCTGACGGCGCGGCCGTCCGGCGACTGGAAAGTCAGCACGTCGTTCGCCCGACCCTCGACTTTCACCGCAGGCAGCACGTTGCCGCAGGGACAGGCGGTCGTCGCGACTTCGACGCGGTCGCCGAGGTCGTAACGGATCAAGGGCTGCACCAGGTTCGCCAGGTTGGTGACGAGAACCGTGTGGGAGGTCGTACCCGCAGGGACCGGCTGGTAGCGCTCGTCGACCGGCTCGAAGAGGTACCAGTCGGTGTTGACGTGGAACGAGCCATGGGTGCAGCCGATGGCGAGACCAGGTGCCTCCGAGGCTGCATAGCCCTGCACGACCCCAAGGCCCTCGAATGCGTTGTCGATCTCACGCCGGTACTCGTCCGTCATCGCTTCGCCCGCAGTGATCGCCAAGAGCGGGCTGATGCTCAGGCGGCCCGCGATCTGCTCCTCCGCCAACAGGGCCAGCGCGCTGGGGTAGGCACTGATCAGTGTTGGCTGGTACTCGTTCAGCCCGGCGACGAGTTCTTCCACCGGACGGATCACTGAGAGCACGCGAATCCGTCGCGCGAGGATGGGGCTGCGCCGGCGGACGCTTTCGGCGAGGACGACCCCGGCGTAGTGGCCGCCGGTCGCGAAGAGGACGGTCGAGCGCAGGCCGTGCCGGGCCAAGGCGGGCATGAGACGCCACGTCTGCAGGGCCTGCCGGGCGCGGAGGCGGGCCACGACCTGCAGCACCTGCCACGACGCGCGGTCGTGCACCACGACTGCGGGCTCTCCGGTGGTCCCCGAGGTGGTGAAGACGTGGTAGCGGCCCAGGTAGGGGCTGCCGACCAGCGAGAGGTCGGGGAGGAAATCCCGCCTCAGCCCCGCCAAGGTGACCTCGGGATCCGTTACCCAGGCGTCGAAGTGCGCCATGAGGTCCCGCTTGGTGACCGGTGGCAACAGTTCTGGGGCTGCGACTCGCGCCGGTAGGCCTTCGTACAGCGAACGGTAGTACGGCGAGGCGGTGCGTGCGTGATGGACGAGCCGGTGCAAGCGCTCGCCCTGCAGTCGCCGAACGGTGGCCTCCCCGCCGCGCTCGGCTCGGAGGGTCTCCCACAGCGTCTTGAGCATGTCCACCCCCAAGCAGGGCCTTCCCCCCACACGCTAAGGCATTGCCGCATGTCGGGCAGTTCTCACTTCCCGCGGATGATGTGCGTGGGCCAACGCCCGACGCACCTTGTCTGTCGTGATGTTCGACTGGTACCAGCGCTATCTGGTCGACACCGGCAGGTCGGCCATGCTGTGGCTCCTCTTCGGGTTCGTGCTCACGTATGCCGCCACCCGGTGGGTCACGCTGCGGATCCGTTCGCGGACGGCGAGGGAGTCCGGACAGCAGGGCACCGCGGTCAAGAACGTCTACATCGGCGGCGTGCACGTCCACCACCAGGTCTGGGGAATCCTGCTGGTGCTGGTGACGGGCATGCTGGAGTTCCGGTTCAGTCCGTCTTCTCCGTGGCACGAGGTGCTCAGCACCCTCTTCGGCGCGGGCGCGGCACTCGCCCTCGACGAGTTCGCCCTGTGGCTGTATCTCAAGGACGTCTACTGGACCGAGGAGGGGCGCAAGTCCATCGACGCGGTCATGGTGGCCGGGGTGGTGGGCCTGGCTCTTCTCGCGGGCACGTCGCCGTTCGGCATTGAGCCGGGCTCTGTGGAGGCTCAGGGCTTGGTCATCACCTCGATCGGCGTGGTCATCCACATCTCCTACACGATCATCTGTCTGCTGAAAGGGAAGCTCGCCACCGGGCTCATCAGTCTTCCGGTGCCACTGGTCGCCCTCGTCGGTGCACTGCGTCTGGCCAAGCCGGAGTCCTTCTGGGCCAGGCGCTTCTACCCCGAGCGGAAGATGGTGAAGTCTGAGGAGCGGTTCGGCGCGCGCTACCTTGCCCGACGGGAGCGGCTGCGGAGCCTCGCCTCCGGTGGGAGCGGCAGGTGACCTCGCTGGCGCCGAGCTAGCGGGCCAGGACGCGAGCCCACTGGTAGTGCCCACCGTCCTCGAACCAGTCCCAGGTGTCGAAGGCCACGATCCTTCCCACAGCCTGAAGGTCGTGCTGGAGCTGCTCGTCGGAGCGGTGGTTGAAGTAACGGCCGTCCGAACTGGTCCACTCGCGGTTGCTCGTGTGGCCCCACACGCCGATCTCGACCGTCCCACCGGATCGGACCACCCGAGCAAGCTCTTGGACAGCCAGTGCGAAACCGTCTCCGGCCAGGTGCATCAGGGTGCTCATGGACCAGGCGGCGTCGAAGGCGTGGTCGTCGAAGGGAAGAGCCACCGCTGAGGCCTCGACCGCGTCGAGTCCCAAGTCGCGGCAGGTCTGCACGGCCACGGGCGACAGGTCGACTCCGGTGTAGGCCCATCCGTTCTCACTCAGGATGAGGCCGTCGCGCCCGGCTCCGCATCCGACCTCGAGGACAGAACGTGCTCCGGTGGTGCGCAGGTGCTCGGCGAAAGTCCTGACGCGGGCGGTGCGCTCGTCACCGAGCGCACGGCCCGCGCGGTCCTTCTGCTCACCGTCGTAGTACGCCTTCAGACTCTCTTGATCCCGCTCACGAAGGGACTGTAGCGGCGGACGAGATGGCTATCCGGCACCGCAGTCGTTCACCAGGCGGCCTCCGACCCGGGCCGTGGTGCGGCTGCTCTCCGTCTCGCGGCGAAGAGGTGGCAGGAACGACCGCCATGCCCCGGAGCGCTGCGTGCGGGGAGACGTCCGTGAGATCTCGGACCGCTGGCCCAGTGTGCTCGCGGAGGCCTGCCCCAATTTCGACGCTCAGCTCGCACGCCGTGCGCAATCACGAGACCGGGAACGCCCTTCGCGGCCTGTGAGTGCGTTCGGAACCATCGTGGGACGACATGCACGACGATGGCGTGGTGTCAGGTTCGCTGCCGGAGTTCGTCGCGCTGTGGTTCGGGTCCTCGAACGAGGGCTTGGAACCGCGGGCGATGGTCGAGCCTCTTCTGTCCTTCAACGCTGTCCCCTCGGAACCATGGAGAGATGGGGACGTCGAGGTCCTGGTGGTCGAGAACCAAGGGGTGTGGCTGTGGGGGCGGCGCCCGGATGGCAGGTTCGTCGAGCGGGAGAACGAGCCTGAAGCGCCCTGGCGTGAGATCGAGGAGGACGATGAGGCGTTCTGGCTTCATCACGCAGGCTTCGAGGCAGTGTGGGCTTTGCCCGCCCATCGCAGCGCGCAGGAGTTCGGCACGGACGCGGTTCGGCGCCTGGAGGAGCTCACCAGCCCTCTGCCCTGCGCTGAGTGGAGCTGGCCAGGCACGAGGCAGCGGATCAGGGTGCGGGATCGGACGGTCCTGATGATCTGTGCAGCCGAGCAGGCGCACTGGGTTGTGGCCGCTGCGCCGTCCGAGACCGATCTTGGCTGGCTCGATGCTCTGGACCTGCGCTGGGACGAGCACGACTCCCGTTCATCTCCTGAGTGAGCACACCAAACCGATTCACGCGGTCAACACTCGTGCTGGCCTTTTCGTGCCGGTGACTGCGGGCCATCCGGATGGTTGTCGCCTGACCCGCCACAGGCTCGCCACTACTCACCGCCACGCTGCCCTAGCGTGTGAGTCATGGATGAGGACCAGCCTGTCCCTGAGCGCTTTCGTGGACTTGTTGAAGTGGCCGTGGGGCTGATCCGAGATGGGGACCCTGGAGCTCTCGCATCGCACGATCGGATCTCCTTCGTCGGAGACGATCCACTTCTCTGGCTTCGTGAAGACGCCGTCGAGCTGACACCCCTTCCCACCGAAGCGTGGGCGTCGTCCATCGCAGGGCCGATGGACGGCGAGCCTGGGACCTGGTGGCTTGTGGTCGACCTCTGGGACTCTGAAGGTCGAACCGACTACAGCCTCGAGGGTGCTGCGTCTGAGCAGGCCGACGGTATCCGACTGGTGGTCAACAACATTCACATGATGTAGCAGTCGGAGAGCATCGGCCTCAGCAGCCCGCTTTGCGGCAGACGCGGACTCGTTCACCAGGCTCACGCCACCCCGCTCATGGGCCCCGCGAGTGGTGCCTGGGCTGTCGTGGCGCTCGGCGGCACCTGGCAAACGTCTGCAGTTGAACTACGGCCCCTACCAGGAAGAAAGCAGCGAGGACCCACCAGAACAGGCGCCACACGCCATCGTGCTCGAGTGAGTTGACAATCGAGATGATGCTGAAGCCGACGCACATGATCAGCCGAAAGCCCGGTGCTTCCCAACGGCGCGCCCACAAGGCGGAAGGGGAGTCTGATCGATCGTCGACAACGTAGTGGTCGGGCTCGACCTGGTCGGGCCCCCGCGACGACCCAGGGGTTTCGGAACTCGTCGTCACGACGCCATTGTGTGGCATGGGGAGCTTTGAGGACGCGCAGGTCGCACCCAACGCGAAACGGCGGCTGACGCTGCGGGGCGTCCGTAGACGTTCGCAGGTCAGCCGCCGTTTCAGGCGACACTCAGCAGGTCAGAGACCCGTGCTTGTCAGATGTCGCTGAGCTCTTCGTTCGACATCTGCCTCGCTGGCGCTCGGCTAGATGTCGAAGTACATCTCGAACTCGTGCGGGTGCGGGCGGAAGCGGATCGGGTCGACCTCGTTCTTGCGCTTCCACTCGATCCAGGCCTCGATGAGGTCCTCGGTGAACACGTCGCCCTGGAGCAGGAACTCGTGGTCGGCCTCGAGCGCGTTCAGCACCTCGGGCAGCGAGCCGGGCACCTGCTCGATGGCGGCGTGCTCCTCCGGCGGCAGCTCGTAGAGGTCCTTGTCCACGGGCTCCGGCGGCTCGATGCGGTTGCGGATGCCGTCGAGGCCGGCCATGAGCTGCGCGGCGAAGCACAGGTACGGGTTGGACGACGGGTCCGGCACGCGGAACTCGATGCGCTTGGCCTTGGGGGAGCTGCCCGTGATCGGGATGCGCACGCAGGCAGACCGGTTGCGGGCGGAGTACACCAGGTTGACCGGGGCCTCGTAGCCGGGCACCAGGCGGTGGTAGCTGTTGACCGTCGGGTTGGTGAACGCCAGCAGGGCAGGGGCGTGCTTCAGCAGGCCGCCGATGTACCAGCGGGCGAGGTCCGACAGGCCGCCGTAGCCGCGCTCGTCGTAGAACAGCGGCTCGCCGTCCTTCCAGAGCGACTGGTGGGTGTGCATGCCCGAGCCGTTGTCACCGAAGATCGGCTTCGGCATGAAGGTGGCCGTCTTGCCGAACTCCCAGGCGGTGTTCTTGATGACGTACTTGAACTTCATGATGTCGTCGCCGGACTGCAGCAGGGTGTTGAACCTGTAGTTGATCTCCTGCTGGCCCGCGGTGCCCACCTCGTGGTGCGAGCGCTCGACCTCGAGGCCGACCTCGGCGAGGTTGAGGCACATCTTGTCGCGGATGTCGGCGAAGTGGTCGACCGGCGGGACGGGGAAGTAGCCGCCCTTGAAGCGGGTCTTGTAGCCGCGGTTGCCACCCTCCTCCTCGCGGCCGCTGTTCCACGCGGCCTCGATGGAGTCGATGTAGTAGTAGCTGGCGTTCGCCTTGGTCTCGAAGCGGACGTCGTCGAAGACGTAGAACTCGGCCTCGGCGCCGAAGTAGGCGGTGTCGGCGATGCCGGTCGACTTCAGGTAGGCCTCCGCCTTGGCGGCGATGTTGCGCGGGTCGCGGCTGTAGGAGTCACCGGTGAACGGGTCGACGATGGAGAAGTTCATGACGAGCGTCTTCTCCTTGCGGAACGGGTCCACAAAGCCGGTGCGCACGTCGGGGACGAGCTTCATGTCGGACTCGTGGATCGCCTGGAAGCCGCGGATCGAGGAGCCGTCGAACATCTGGCCGTTGGTGAAGAAGTCCTTGTCGACACTGTGGGCAGGCACGTTGAAGTGCTGCATCACGCCCGGCAGGTCGCAGAAACGGAT
Organism: Knoellia sp. 3-2P3; assembly: GCF_029223115.1. NCBI lineage: Bacteria > Bacillati > Actinomycetota > Actinomycetes > Micrococcales > Intrasporangiaceae > Knoellia > Knoellia sp. 3-2P3. Next base: position 699,740 of record NZ_JARGZE010000002.1, on the reverse strand, counting down.
ATCGACGAACTTGACGTCCTCGTCCTTGATGAACGAGAGGACCTCGTCAGCGTTGCTGAACATCTAGCCTCCTGTGAAGGGGCGGCGGGAAGCCACCCGGTGCGTCGCGACCCACCGTAACGGCCGCGGGTTTCCCACCCATGACCCAAATGTTTCGCCGGTGTTACGGAAAGACCGTCTCACGATCCGGATGTCGGCGCCCACTCACCGGACTTGGGCGCGGCACAGGGTCGCGCACGCGGCATACCGGCCGGGGCTCGTCACAGGGCCACGAACTAGGCTGGCCACGTGGTGGATCGCAAGGACATCGGCTCCTGGCTCGAGGGCCCGGGCTCGCGGGCGCCGGAGAGCACCGAGTACCCGGGGGAGCGCCTCGGTCTCGCGCGCGAGGGCGCCGGGTCCATCGGCCGGGTCGGGCGGCGCGTGCTCGGGGTCCTCATCGACTGGACCCTGTGCACGCTCATCGCGTTCGGCCTGTTCGACGTGCCCCTGCCCTTCACGGACACCGCCGACGGTGGCGCGTGGATCACCCTGGCGGTCTTCGCCGTCGAGAACCTCCTCCTCGTCGGCACCCTCGGCTTCACCATCGGCCACCGCGTGGTCGGCCTGCAGGTGCGCAGCATCAACGGTGCCGCCGCGCGCCCGGTGCAGGTGCTCGTCCGCACCGTGCTGCTGTGCCTGTTCCTGCCGGCGATGTTCTGGGACCGCGACGGGCGCGGGCTGCACGACAAAGCCGCCGGCACCGTCATCGTGCGCCTCTGATCCGCCGCGTCTTCGGGCAGGTATGCCGCGGGGCGGGGTCGTGCGGTGGCGCGCCGTCAGTGCCGGCGCACCACCTCCTGGATGCGGCGTGACGCGTCGGACAGGATCTCGACAACCTCGCGGCCCTGCTCCGAGGTGAGCCCGTACTGGCGCCACGCGCGCCGGGCCTCCTCCCGCAGCTCGGCCACCGCGGTCTCCACGTCCTGGCGCACCGACGGCGCCGAGCCTCGCCATGCGTCGGCCCCACCAGCGGGCGTCGCGGTGCTTCGGGCCTGGCGGGCGGCCTCCTTCAGCTCGGTGCGCAGGTCGCTGCTCTGGGTGCTCACCCGCGACCGGACCTGTTCGGCGAGCTCGTGGACGGAGTGGTCGAGGTCGCTCTCGAGTGTGGCGAGCTCCTCGGCCCGCGCGGAGACCTCGGCGCGACCGGCGTCGGTGATGCGGTAGACCGCCTTGCGCCCCTCGTCGGCGCGCTCGACGAGGCCCTCCTCCTCGAGCTTGGCCAGGCGCGGGTACACCGTGCCCGCACTCGGCGTGTAGAGCCCGTTGAACCGCTGCTCGAGGTCCTGGATCACCTCGTAGCCGTGCCGTGGTCCTTCGTTGAGCAGGGCCAGCAGGTAGAGCCGCAGCTGGCCGTGGGCGAAGACCGGGCTCATCCGTCAGACCGCCTGCTCGCCGGTGCTGCCGAACTCGCCCAGGCCGCTCCCACCCGTGGCCGGGCCGTGCGCTGCCCTGAGCACCACGACGTTGCCCGTGACCGCGTTGGCCCTCAGCCGCAGCGCGCCGTCGCCCTCGGTCAGCTGCCCACCGGCGGCGTACGGACCGTGCCGCAGTTCGCGGCCGTCCACGACGACCTGGCCGCCGGGCGAGGTGGCCCGCACATCGTAGCCGCGGATGGGGGAGCGAACCGTCACGTCGCCGGACACCGACGTCGACGAGATGCTCGCCGTCCCGTTGAGCATGTCGAGCGCCACGTCGCCGCTGACTGTGTGGATGCTGACGTCGGGCAGGTCGCTGCGCTGCGCCGTCACCGAGCCGGAGACGGAGTTCACCGACAGGGGACCGTTCAGCCGGCTGCACTCCACGGCACCGCTGACGGTGTTGACGGAGGCTGCGCCGGTGAGGTCGTCGAGGGTGAGCGAGCCGGAGACCGTGTTGGTCCTGACCGCGGCCCGAACGCCCGCGACCAGGGCGTCGGCGCTGACCGTGCTGACGGTCGCCGTCGCCTCCTGTGGGATGGAGACGCTGACGACGACCCGGTTGTGGTCGATGCCCTCGACGGTCTGGCGCACCCGGTCGACGACTCCCACGTCGCTGTCCGGCCCGTGCGTGATCCTCAGCATCGAGCCGTCCCAGCGCACCAGCACCGGCTGCCCCACGACCTCCAGGACCTCGACCCGGGCGGTGGGGGAGTCGTCGTGCGTGACGACGTCGACCCGCCCGCCCACGATGCCCACCTTGAGGGCTCGGACCTGCTCACCGTCCCCACCGATGTCGAGGACCCGCGGGCCCTCCACGCTCCACTTCTCCGGCATGGCCTGCTCCTGTCTCCGATCGCGCTATATCGCGTTTCCCGTCACGTTATATCGCGTTCTCCGCCGATGCAAGGGTCTTGTCGGGTGCGCGATGTTGTGACCCGCTGGCCACCCCGAGGTCAGTACCCCCGGGCGCGCTGGGAGACTGCGGGCATGTCGCACCGGGCGCCTTGGATCGCCTTCGTGAACTCGCTCGCGTATGCCGAGCACGACCCGGAGGCCCCGCTCGTCGTCGAGGCCCTGCGCGAGGCGGGGGCTCGCGCCGACCTCCACGCGTGGAACGCGACGGTCGACTGGACCGGCTACGACCTCGTGGTCGTCCGCTCACCCTGGGACTACTTCGACCACCTCGACCGGTTCCTGCGCTGGGTCGATGAGGTCGCCGCCGCGACACGAATCGTCAATCCCGCCAGCGTGATCCGGTGGAACTCGCACAAGGGCTACCTGACCGAGATGGGGGAGCGGGGCGTGCCGGTGCTGCCCACGATCCTGCTGGCCGGCGGCACCACCCACGCGGCCGAGCGGCTCGCCGACTGCGGCTGGGCCGACGTGGTCGTCAAGCCAGCCGTCGACGGTGGTGCACGACAGACGCTGCGGGCCGACCCGTGCTCGGGCGAAGCCGCCGCTCACGTCGAGCGCCTCGTCGCCGGTGGTGACGTCGTCGTGCAGCCCTACGCGCCGCAGATCGAGGCCGGCGAGACGTCGCTGCTCTTCTTCGGCGGCGCGTTCTCCCACGCCGTGCGCAAGGTGCCGGCCAAGGGCGACTACCGGGTGCAGGCCCACCACGGCGGCACCGAGCAGCCGCACGCGCCGAGCGCGGCCGAACTCGAGACCGCCCGCCGTGCCATGGGGTGCGCGCCGGGACCCCTCACGTACGCCCGCGTCGACCTCATCGACGTCGACGGCGCTCCGACGCTCATGGAGCTCGAGGTCATCGAGCCCGACCTGTTCCTCCGCCTCGCCGACCGGGCGCTTGGCCGGTTCGCCGACGCGGTGCTCGCCGAGCTCAGGTAGAGAAGCGGCCTCAGCGGCCACGCATCGCCTTGCGGTCGACGCGGGCGCGCATCGGGTCCATGCCGGCGGGCACCGGGGGCCGGACGCCGCCGAGGGACTTCAGCCGCTTGTTGACGACCGAGACCTCCTGCTTGGTCAGCACCGGCTTCATGCGCTGGACCTTGCCCGACAGCTTGCGCACCGGCACCTGGCCCTCGCCGTCCCCGACGGTCAGCAGGTGGACGGGCACGCCGGGGGCCACGCGGGCGGTCTTCTTGCGCTCGGCCTCGAGCAGGCGGGTGACGCGGCCCTGCGGACCCTCGCCGACCAGCACGATGCCCGGGCGGCCGACGGCGCGGAAGACGAAGGCCGCGCCGGTCATGTCCTCGGGCCGGGTGCCGCGGGCGCCGTCGAGGGCCACCGGCTGCTGTTCGAAGAACCAGCCGCGGCGCAGCGCGCCGAGGGCGGCGCCGGCGGCACCCGGCTGCCCCTCGATGGCGCTGTAGGCGGCCCGCTCGGCGCGGCGGCTCATGGTGATGGTCGCCGCGAGCACCGCCAGCGGCAGGCCGAGGATCAGCGCGTAGACCCAGTGGCCCACCAGGACGCCGATGCCGACGACCACCGCGAGGGTGGCGACGAACGCGAGCAGCATCCACCAGCCGATGAGCCGGTCGACCCGGCGGGCAGCCGTGAACACCTGGCGGATCTGTCCGGCGCGCCCCTGCTTCTTGGGCGCGGTCGACTGCTGCTTCTCCTTGCGGGCCATGAGGGTCAGGATACGGGTCGTCAGCCGCGCGCCACCAACGAGGCCGCCTCCTGGCGGGCCGGGCCGTCGGCCTTGGTCGCGAGGTGCTGGAGGTGCTCCGGGATGGGCCTGCCCCATCGGGTCATGGCCTGGGCGTAGAGACGGCCCGCGCGGTAGGACGAGCGCACCAGCGGTCCGGCCATGACGCCCTTGAAGCCGATCTCCTTGGCGAGGTCGCTCCAGTGCACGAACTCCTCGGGCTTGACCCACCGGTCAATCGGGTGGTGCAGCTTCGAGGGGCGCAGGTACTGCGTGATGGTGAGGATGTCGCAGCCGGCGTCGTGCAGGTCGCGCATGGCCTGCTCGATCTCGTGCTCCTCCTCGCCCATACCGAGGATGAGGTTGGACTTGGTGACCAGCTCGGCCTCACGGGCCATGCTCAGCACCCTCAGCGACTTCTCGTAGGTGAAGGCGGGACGGATCTTCCTGAAGATGCGCGGCACGGTCTCGAGGTTGTGGGCGAACACCTCGGGACGGGCGTCGAAGACCTGGCTGACGAGCTCGGGCTTGGCGCCGAAGTCGGGCGGGAGGATCTCGACACCGGTCGTCGGGTTCTGCCGGTGGATCTCGCGGATCGTCTCGGCGTAGAGCCAGGCGGCGCCGTCGGGCTGGTCGTCGCGCGCGACACCGGTGACGGTGGCGTAGCGCAGGTCCATCTGCGCGATCGACTCGGCGACGCGGCGCGGCTCGTCGCGGTCGAGGGGGAGCGGCCGACCGGTGGCGATGTCGCAGAAGTCGCAGCGGCGGGTGCAGATGTCACCGCCGATGAGGAAGGTCGCCTCCCGGTCCTCCCAGCACTCGAAGATGTTGGGGCAGCCGGCCTCCTGGCACACCGTGTGCAGGCCCTCACGCTTGACCATCGAGTGCAGCGACGTGTACTCCGGGCCCATCTTGGCGGTGGTCCGGATCCACGACGGCTTCTTCTCGATCGGCGTCTCGGCGTTGCGCGCCTCGACGCGCAGCAGCCGACGGCCCTCGGGTGCGACAGTCACGAAGACTCCCTTGCCTTCTCCTCGGTGGTGCCCCGACAGCGGGTATGCCGTCGGGCACGGCTGTGCCCGGAGGTCACCGGGCGTCCTTCAAGAGTACGCCTGCGGGAACCGCCGCATTCCCGCGGTCTCCGCCCCCGGCATACGGGTGGAACACCGGCGAGGCCTGTGGTGTTCTGACGGCATGACCGACTCGCTGCGCCTGCAGTTCGGCATGGCCGAGCTCAACTTCGAGCAGCGCAACTACCGCCAGGCCGTGGCGATCCTCGAGGGCATCATCGAGGAGGTGCCGGGCAACGCGGAGGTGCGCACACTGCTCGCGCGCGCGTACTTCCACGCCGCGATGCTCCGCAGCGCCGAGGAGCAGGCCCGGCTGCTCATCGAGCGCTCACCCGTCGACGCGTACGCGCACATCATCCTGGGCCGGTCGCTGCAGCGGCAGAGCCGTCACGACGAGGCCCTCGTCTACCTTCGCGTGGCCGCCGCGCTCACCGGGAACGACGACCTGCTGCCGCAGAGAGGTCAGCCCGGCCAGTAGCCCATGAGGAGGCCCTCGCCCGGGCGCCCGACCCGCGGAAGACCGTGCGGGTGGTCAGGTCGACGGCCGGCCCGACGAGCAACGCGGTGATGACCGTCCCCGGTCCCACTGCCGCGCCCAGCGCCCAGCCGCCCAGCGCTCCGCCGGCCTGGAGCACGGTGTAGCTCCAGCGGAAGGCCAGGGGCGGGTCGAAGGCCAGCGCCGCGGCCTCGGCCGGCCCCGCCCCGGTGCGCGTCGCGAGGTAGCCGGCGACGCCGAGCGTCAGCAGGACGAATGCGGCCGCGAGCTCGGCGAACTGCAGGGCAAGGTCCTCGGGGGAGGGCAGCGCCGGGAGCAGCAGGGCGACGACGCCTCCGACGACGACCGGCTGGACCAGCGTGCCGAGACCCGGGCGGGTGCCGCGGCTCCAGGCCAGGGCGATGAGGGCGACGCCGATCGCGATGTTGACCAGCGCGAAGGAGACCCCGGTGGCCAGGGACAGCCCGGAGACGAGGGAGGAGTAGCCGTCGGAGCCCAGCGCGGCGTCGAGCAGCAGGGCCACTCCGGCGCCGAGGACGACACACGACAGTCCCAGTTGGAGGACCCGGAAGCGCATGCGGGGTTCGACCGGCACGGGACGGTGGTGTCTTCCCGAGCCAGGGGGCTGGGCTCAGGAGGGGTCGAGGACGTCCGCGAGGTGCTTCTCGGCATAGGGGAGGACGTCCTGCACGCTGACGGTGTGCCCGGCCTCCCGGCTGATCGAGCTGACGCCGGCGTCGTCGATGCCGCACGCGATGATGTTGTCGGCCCACGAGAGGTCGGCGTCGCAGTTGAGGGCGAACCCGTGCATCGTCACCTGCCGGCTGACGCGCACGCCGATGGCGCCGAGCTTGCGGTCGGGCCCGCGGTCGTCGGCGAGCACCCACACGCCCGAACGGCCCTCGACGCGCTCGGTCTCGACCCCGAACTCGCGACACACCCGGATCATGACCTCCTCCAGGCGCCGGACGTGGGCGACCACGTCGATCGGCACCCCGTGCAGCCGCACGATGGGGTAGCCGACGAGCTGGCCCGGGCCGTGCCACGTGATGAGGCCCCCGCGGTCAACGTCCACGACGGGGGTGCCGTCGAAGGGGCGCTGGTGGGGCTCGGTGCGCTTGCCGGCGGTGTAGACCGGCGCGTGCTCGAGGAGCAGCACGGTGTCCTCGGCGCCCGCCACGACGTCGGCGTGGACCTCGCGCTGGCGCTCCCAGGCCGACAGGTAGTCCACGAAGTCAGGGGCGAAGCCGAGGTGCTCGAAACGCATGGCGCAAGGGTACGCCCCGCCAATCCGACCGCGGCCGCCCTCCGAATGCCGGTGGGCGGCATCCGCATAGGGTGGTGCTCGCGCGGCTGCAGCCAACCGGACGTGGCCTGACAGAGCTGGGGAGCCTGATGAGATCTCGCTGGGTCGTTCGTCTTGGTGCACTGGTCATGGTGCTGCTGTGGTTCGCGATCGGGGGAGTGGGAGGCCCGCTCGTCGGGAAGCTCTCCGAGGTGCAGAAGAACGACAACGCCTCGTTCCTGCCCGAGGCCGCGGAGTCGACCGAGGTCATGAGCGAGGTGGCCCGGTTCAGCGAGAGCGAGTCACTGCCCTTCGTCATCGTCATGGAGTCCGACGGGAAGGTCACGCCCGAGCAGCAGCAGGCCGCGGCCGACTACGTCACCGCGCTGCCGGACCTCGAGCTCCCGGGTGTCGGCGAGGGCAAGACACTCGGCGACTACCTCACCGAGACACCGCGGGCCGCCATCCCGAGCCAGGACGGCGAGGCCCTGCTGCTCGTCGTGCCGGTCGACGAGGCCACGGCCACGGCGACGGTGGAGGAGACCAGCGCCCTCTTCGAGGCGACCGAGGCGCTGCGGGCCGCGGCCGAGAAGACGCTGGCACCGGTCGGCCTCGCCACCTACGTCACGGGCCCGGGCGGCATCACCGCAGACCTCGTCAACGCCTTCGGCGGCATCGACGGCATTCTGCTGCTGGTCGCCCTCGGCGTCGTCTTCGTCATCCTGCTCGTGGTCTACCGGAGCCCGATCCTGCCCTTCGCCGTGCTCATCACGGCGATCTTCGGCCTGGCCCTGGCGGTCCTGGTGGTCTACCCGCTGGCCGACAACGACGTCATCGGCCTGTCCGGCCAGTCGCAGGGCATCCTCTTCATCCTCGTCGTCGGCGCCGCCACCGACTACGCGCTGCTGCTGGTCTCCCGCTACAAGGAGGAGCTGCACGACCAGGAGAGCACCTGGGCGGCGATGAAGCGGGCCTGGCGCGGGTCGGTGGAGCCGATCGCCGCCAGTGCCGCCACGGTGGTCCTGGGCCTGCTGTGCCTCCTGCTCTCCGATCTGGCCAGCACCTCGGGGCTGGGCCCGGTGGGCGCGCTGGGCATCGTCGGCGCCCTGGTCGCGGCGCTGACCTTCCTTCCCGCCGTCCTGCTGCTGTTCGGGCGGCGCATCTTCTGGCCGGCGGTCCCCCGGGTCGACCACGTCCACAAGGAGGACAAGATCGGCGGGCGCGGCGTGTGGGGCCGCGTGGCCTCGCTGGTCGGCAACCACCCACGACGCACCTGGGTGCTCACCCTGGCGGCCCTGCTGGCCGCGGCGGCGTTCCTGCCCACGTTCAAGGCCGAGGGCATCACGCAGGCCGACACCTTCCTCACCGAGGTGGAGTCCGTCACCGGGCAGGAGGTGCTGGCCAAGCACTTCCCGGCCGGCTCCGGCAGCCCGGTGCAGGTCCTCGCGCCCGAGGCCAAGGCCCAGCAGGTGATCGACGTGCTCTCGAAGGAGGAGGGCGTCAACGAGCCGTATGCCGGGCTGGCACCGGGTGCCCCGCCCAAGGTCGTCGACGGCAACGTCCTCGTGCAGGCGACCCTGACGGCATCGGCCGACAGCCCCGAGGCTGACGACGTGGTGCGGCGGCTGCGCGCCGACCTCGACGCCGTGGGCACCGAGGTGCTCGTGGGGGGACAGACGGCGATGAACGTCGACGTGCGCGACGCCAGCGACCGCGACCTGCGGGTCATCATCCCCGCCATCCTCGCCGTCGTCTTCCTCGTGCTGACCGTGCTGCTCAGGTCGTTCGTGGCGCCGTTGCTGCTTGTCGTCGCCAACGTCATCTCCTTCGCGGCCACGTTGGGCATCTCGGCGCTGGTGTTCAACCACGTGCTCGACTTCCCGGGGGCCGACCCGTCGACGCCGCTCTACGGCTTCGTCTTCCTCGTCGCCCTCGGCATCGACTACTCGATCTTCCTCATGACGCGGGTCCGGGAGGAGGCGACGAGGGTCGGCACCCGCCGAGGGATCCTCGTCGGGCTCGCCGTGACCGGAGGGGTCATCACGAGCGCCGGCATCGTGCTGGCCGCGACGTTCTCCGCCCTGGCCATCCTGCCGCTGCTCTTCCTGGCCCAGATCGCCTTCATCGTGGCCTTCGGCGTGCTGCTCGACACCCTCGTCGTCCGTTCCCTCCTCGTACCGGCACTGGCCTACGACATCGGCCCACGCATCTGGTGGCCGAGCCGGCTCGCCCGTGAGGACCGGCAGCCGGCCTCCCCGGAGGAGAGCGAGGCGACGGCTAGGGTCACCGCATGACGATGCGCGTGGGACTGGCCGGTTACGGCATGGCGGGGCGCGACATCCACGCCCCACTGCTGGTGGACGCAGGGTTCGAGATCGCCGCGGTCTCGACTGCGAACCCCGAGCGACGCGCTGCCGTCGAGACGGACCACCCCGGAGCCGCAGTGGTGCCCGACCTCGAGGCACTCCTCGCCGTGGAGGGCGTCGACCTCGTCGTGCTGGCCACCCCCAGCGGTGACCACGCCGCTCACGCCCTCGCCGTCATCGAGGCGGGGCGTCCCGTGGTCGTCGACAAGCCGCTGGCCGTGCACTCCGACGCGGCCCTCGAGGTCGTCGACGCGGCCCAGCAGGCAGGGGTGCCGCTGACGGTCTTCCAGAACCGGCGCTACGACGCCGAGCACGCCACCCTGGCCGAGGTGGTGCGCTCCGGTGCGATCGGTGACGTCTACCGCGCCGAGCTCCGTTGGGAGCGGTGGCGGCCCGTGCCCAAGCAGCGGTGGCGCGAGCAGGCGGAGCCGGAGCAGGGCGGCGGGATCCTGCTCGACCTGCACTCGCACCTCGTCGACGCCGCAGTGCAGCTGTTCGGCGAGGTCGAGACCGTCTACGCCGAGGTGCACGCGCGCACCACCAACGCCGAGGACGACGCCTTCCTGGCGTGCCGGCACACCTCTGGGGTCGTCACGCACCTGAGCGCCACGTCGGTCGCAGGGGCGCCCGGTCCCCGGGTGCGCGTGCTCGGCAGCCGGGGTGCCTTCCTGCTCAACCAGTTCGAGTCCGAGCCGAACATCTTCTCGGAGCTGCGCGACGACGACGGCTACGCGGGGTGGATCTACCGGGGCGAGGAGCGCGAGCCGGTGGTGCGTCAGCAGTCGCACCAGGCCGACTTCTACCGCGCCGTGGCGGCGGCGCTCACCAGTGACGACCCGGTCGGCAACATGCCCGTCGACCCGCGCGACGCCGTGCACACGGCGGCGGTGATCGACGCTGCCCGCGTGAGTGCCGAGGGCCGCCGCGTCGTCGACGTCATCACCCCCGGCGAGCGGATCGACTAGGCCGGCAACGCGACGGGCCCCGGCAGGTTCGCCCTGCCGGGGCCCGTCGTCAGCCGCCGGTGCCGTCAGGGTGGTGGGATCCCCTGCATCCCTCCACCTCCGCGGGCCGGGCGGACGTCCAGCTCAGCCGCACTCGGCGGTGGTGAAGTTCCCGCCCGGGTTCACGCAGTTGCGGACCATCGAGGCGAAGCCCTTCGGGTCCCAGGCGTTCCAGAAGTCGGCGTGCATCGAGCGGCCGTCGGTCGTGCCCTTCTCGTGGTCGCTCGACAGCTCCACGTCGTCGCCCTTGCCGGTGTACTGGAACTGGATCGTCTCGCGGAGCTGGACGGTCTTGATCGGGAAGCCGGCGGGGCAGGACTTGCCGACCCGGTAGGCGAAGTGCTTGTTGTCACGCGTGTCGCCGACCTCGTCGGGGCTGTGCGAGGGCTTGACCCCGTCCCAGCACGACGGGAAGTCGATGTGGGCGGTGAGGGTCGAGCCGGGGCGTCCGTCGGCCATGGAGCAGTCGGGGACGGACTGCTGCGGGGCGACGTTCTCGAACTGTCCGCAGGTCCAGTTGAACTTCGTGCCGATCAGGCGGACGTCGTCGGGCAGCGGGACGCCCTCACCGAAGTCCTTGAAGTCCCAGCTGCGGTAGTACGCGGTGAAGGCGCGGGTGGGGACGATGGCGCCGGTGTTCTTGTACCTCAGGACGGGAGTCCAGTACCCGGCGGTGTCGGCCGGGTTCTCGCAGTTCGTCCCGCCGTTGCGCAGGTCCTCGTAGTTCGCCGTGTTGGGGTTGGCGAGGGAGAGGAAGCTGTTGTTGCCGAAGAACTGGTGCATGTGGGCGGAGCCCTGGGCGGGCTCGTTGTGGTGCACGATCGGGTCGACGTCGTCGGTGCCCGTGGTCTCCTTGCACTTGATCTTGGCCTTGGCCTGGGACGGCGGTGCCGAGGCGACCGAGGAGACGAAGGCGAGTCCGAATCCGCCCAGCAGAGCCGTCACCAGGGCCATGACGCCAAGCGTCCTCTTCTTGCTGCCGCGGTGACGGCCGACGTGGCGTTGGGGGACAGAGGGCATGCGTGCTGCTCCTAACAGGGGGTGGGTGTCACAGGCCGCGGTGTGCCCCCCGGGGTGGGGGTCGCCAGGGGTCCGGAGCGTCCGCGGCCTGCGCGAAGGTACAAGGAGACATGGGTCACGGGAAAGTAACGGCCCCGCGAGCGATCCTGCGTTTGAGCATGTTTGCGTGAGTCCGTGCGGTCGGGCGGAATCGCCCAAAGGCGTGTGACCTGCGCATTTCGACGACCGGTGTGATCTGCGTCACAAAATGGCATTTCGCCCACATTGCGGGCGTGACCGTGGGCGCCTCAGAGGCGGCGGGGCTCGATGCGTTCCTCGCGCGCGCCGTCGCCGTCCCGGGTGACGACGTAGGCGCCCTTGCCGTCCTGCTCGCTGACGGCTTCGACGAGCTCCGTGCCGTGGTAGACGAGGCCGACGCCGTCATCGGTGCAGTGCGTCGTCGGCAGGGTGCCGTCAGCGACCAGGCGGTGCACCAGCGGGCGGCGGCGCTCCTCGGAGTCGTAGTGCACCCCGTTGCCGTAGGGCAGCAGGCCGAGACCGTTGGTGACCGCGCGCAGCTCCGGGCCGAAGGAGTCGGTCGTACCGCCCAGGAACCAGCAGATCGACCCGGCCGACACACCGGCGAGCACGACGCCCGCCTCCCAGACCCGCCGGAACACCGGCCGCAGGTCGTGCACGTCCCAGACCGCCAGCAGGTTGGCCACCGAGCCGCCGTTGACCCAGACGGCGTCCTGCTCGAGCAGGTGGCCCTCGACGTCGTCGAGGTTCGGCATCGGGAACAGGTTGAGGTTGGTCAGGTCCCAGCCGGCGTGACGCGCCGCCTCCTGCATGTGGTCGCCCCAGTACCGCTGGTCGCCGTTGGCCGTGCCGAGGTGGGTCAGGCGAGGGATGGACCTGGTGGTGCCGGAGAGGTCCATCGCGTGGTGCAGCAGGGCGTTGAACTCGATCTGGATGCGCTCGCCGTAGCGGTAGCCTCCCGACGTCGCCACGATGGTCGGCTGGGGTGCGGGCATGGGGCAGAGCGTAGGCCGCGTGGTTCGCGTCCCGGCAAGAGGGGGCCTGTGGACATCCCGGCGGGGTCGGTCGGCCTCTCGGGCAGGGTGGAGTCCATGGACGCGATGCCTGTGCCGGCCCGCCCCCGGGTGCCCGGCTACGAGCTGCACGAGCGCGTCGCAGCCGGCGGCAGCAGTGTCGTCTGGCGCGCCACGCGCGTCGCCGACGGCACGGTGGTGGCGGTGAAGGTCGTGGTGGCCCACGGTGACGGGGACCGCGCCGTCCGGGAGTCCGTCCTGCTCCGCCGGCTGCCCTTCGAGGGGCTGGTGCGGGTCCATGACGCCTTCTCGCTGCCCGATCACCCCCAGGCAGTGGTCCTGGTGCTCGACTTCGTGGAGGGCGGCTCGCTCGCCGCGGTGCTGCGGGCGCGCGGCCACCTCAGTGCCGGGGAGGCGGTGACGGTGGTGGCCCCGGTGGCCCGGGCGCTGGCCAGCGTGCACGCCGCGGGTGTCGTGCACGCCGACGTGGCGCCCGGCAACGTGCTCCTCGAAAGGAGTGGGCGCCCCCTGCTGGCCGACCTCGGGGTCTCCCGGCTGGCGGTCGAGGCGCCCGCCGAGGTTTACGGCACACCGGGTTTCACCGCCCCCGAGGTCGAGGCCGGTCAGCAGCCCACACCGGCGTCCGACGTGTATGCCGTGGGTGCCCTCGCGTGGGCCTGCGTCACCGGCGAGCCGCCGCCGCCCCTGGGGTTGCGCCGCCCGCTGGCGGGGCTGGCTCCCGGCCTGCCACCGGCCTGGGTGGAGGTGGTCCTGCAGTGCCTGTCGCCGATGCCCGCTGAGCGGCCGGGTGCCGCCGAGGTGGCCCTGCGGCTCTTCGACGCCGCGCCGTGCGAGCCGCTGAGGCTGGTCGCCGGGGACGACGAGGTCTCCCTGATCACGCATCGCCTCCGCAGTGCGCCTCGCGACGAGCCGCCGGCCGCCGAGCCTGCGGGAGGCATGCCGTGGCGACCTCGGCTGTCGCGGCGACTGCAGGGGCCCTCGACGGTCCTCGCCGGACGGCTCGCAGCCGTCGCGCTGCTCCTGCTCACGGTGGGCCTGGCCGGCACGGCCTGGGCCGCGAGCCGGGACGGGGACCCGGCCCCTGCTGCTCGTGCGACAGCACGGTCGGACCCTGCGGCCCCCGACCGGCGCCCGGAGCAGCTCATGCAGGCTCTGGCCGACCTGCGGGCTGCGGTGCTGACGTCGGGCGACCCGGCGATGCTCGGGCAGCTCGACGTCCCTTCCTCGCCTGCCTGGCAGGCCGACGCCCGCCTGCTCCGCGAGATGTCGGGCAGGGGGGAGCGCTACGAGGGCCTGCGCTTCACGGTGCGCTCAGCGCGGCTGGCGACGGCGCAGGGCGAGCGGGCCACGCTGAGGGCGCGCGTCGACACCGAGGCCTACCGTGTCACGGGGCCGGGCAGCGCCCGCACCGCCCGGCCCGCCGAGCCGGGCGGGGAGCTGCTCGTGCGCCTGCGCTGGTCGCCGGGCGGCTGGCTGGTCGAGAGCATCGCGCCGGCCTGAGCCGTGGTCCGGAGCAGGAGCCGCTTTCGTTCCGGGCGGCTCGGTCACTGGTGGGCCAGCAGCCACCCGATGGCCTTGGGGAGGGAGTCGTGCTCGTGCGCGAAGCCGCTCTCGCAGAGCCGTTCGGGCACCACCCGCTGGCTGCCCAGGATGTCGTTGGCGAACTCCCCGAGGTAGAGCCGCACCCCCATGCCCGGCGCCGGCAGCAGGGCGGGGCGGTGCAGCTGCCGGGCGAGCTCGGCGGCGATGTCCTTCTGCCGCGCGGGCGCCGGACCGACCACGTTGACCGGTCCGGTGATCTCCGGGCGGTCGACCAGGAAGGCCAGCGCGCGCACGGTGTCACGCAGGGTGATCCACGGCCAGAACTGCTGGCCGGAGCCCAGCGGCCCGGCGAGCCCGAGCTGGGCCAGCCGCAGCAGCGGCCCCATCGCGCCCGAGCCAGGGGCGAGGACGATGCCGGTGCGGGGGTGCGCCACGGCGAGCCCGGCAGCCCGGGCCGGCTCTGCGGCCGCCTCCCAGGCCCGCACGACCTCCGCGAGGAACCCGTGCCCGCTCTCGGACTTCTCCGTGAGGATCTCGTCACCACGGTCGCTGCCGTAGATGCCGACCGCCGACTGGCTGACCAGCCGGATCGGGTGGTCGGCCTCGGCCAGCGCAGCAGCCAGGGTGTGGGTGCCGTCGACCCGCGAGGCGAAGATCTCCTGCTTGCGGCTCGGCGTCCAGCGCTTCTCGCCGACGTTGGCGCCGGCGAGGTGCACGACGGCGTCGACGTTGGCCAGGGCCGCCGCCTCCAGCTGCCGGTTGCTGGGGTCCCACGTGATCTCGGCGGACGTTCGGGCAGGCCGGCGCACGATGTGCAGGACCTCGTCCCCGCGCTCGCTCAGGAAAGCCGACAGCGCGCTGCCGATCAGTCCCGAGGCCCCGGTGATGGCAACGCGCTGCGGCATTCCTGCTCCTGACCTAGAGGCCCAGCGAGGCCTCGAAGGCCCCCTCCTCCAGGCGGTTCTTCATCGTCGTGAGGAACCGGGCGGCGTCGGCGCCGTCGACGATCCGGTGGTCGTAGGACAGCGCGAGGTACATCATCGAGCGGATCGCGATGGTCTCGCCCCCCTCGGCGTCGGTGACCACGACGGGCCGCTTGACGACCGCGCCGGTCCCGAGGATGCCCACCTGCGGCTGGTTGATGATGGGCGTGTCGAACAACGCACCGCGGCTGCCGGTGTTGGTGAGCGTGAAGGTCCCGCCCGCCAGCTCGTCCGGCGTGATCTTGTTGTTGCGCGTGCGGTCGGCGAGGTCGGCGATGGCACGGGCCAGGCCGGCGATGTTGAGGTCGCCGGCGTTCTTGATCACCGGGACCAGCAGGCCGCGCTCGGTGTCGACCGCCATGCCGAGGTTCTCCTGGCCGTGGTAGGTGATCTGGTCGCCTTCCACGCTGGCGTTCACGTTCGGGTGCGCCTTGAGCGCCTCGACGGCGGCGAGGGCGAAGAACGGCAGGAAGCTCAGCTTGGTGCCCTCACGCCGCTCGAACTCGGACTTCGCCCGGGCCCGCAGCCGCGCGATCTTGGTGACGTCCACCTCGACCACCGTCGTCAGCTGGGCCGACACCTGGAGGGACTCCACCATGCGCGTGGCGATGACCTTGCGCAGGCGGGACATCTTCTCGGTGGTGCCACGCTTCGGGGAGGCGGCGGGAACCGAGGCGGCCGGAGCCGGGGCCTGCGCGGCGGGCGCCGCGGCGGGTGCCGCGGCGGGCTCGGCCGCCTGCTGCGCCGCCCTGGCGGCGTCGAGGACGTCCTGCTTGCGGATACGCCCGCCGACGCCGGTGCCCTGGAGGCTGGCGAGGTCGACGTTGTTCTCCGCTGCGAGCTTGCGCACCAGCGGGGTCACGTAGGCGGAGGCGTCCTCGCCGCCGCGCTCGGCCTGAGCCGGAGCCTGTGCAGGCGCGGGGGCCTGGGTCGGCGCAGGGGCAGCCTGAGCCTGCGGGGCCTGGGCCGGCGCGGCCTGCTCCTCACGCTGCTCGGGCTGGGGGGCCTGCGGCGGGGTGGCCTCCTCCTGCGGAGCCTGCTGCTCCTCCTTCGGCTCGGTGCTGGGCTCCTCCTGAGGAGCCGCGGCCGCGCCGCCGGGGGCGCCGCCGATGACGGCCAGGTCGGCCCCCACGGGGACGGTGTCGTCCTCGCTCACCAGGATCTTGGTGAGCGTGCCGGCGACGGGCGAGGGGATCTCGGTGTCGACCTTGTCGGTCGAGACCTCGAGCAGCGGCTCGTCGACGGCGACCTCGTCACCCTCCGCCTTCAGCCAGCGGGTGACGGTGCCCTCGGTCACGGACTCGCCGAGTGCCGGCATCTTCACGGTCTCGCCGCCGCCCTGGGCCGCGCCGGAGGGCTGCTGCGCCTGCTCCTGCTGGCTACCCTCGGCCTGCGCGCGCTCGGGCTCGGAGGTGGCAGGCTGCTCGGGCTGCTCGGGCTGCTCGGTCGAGGGGGCTTCGGGGGTCGGCGCCTCCTCCGCCTGCGGCTCGGCAGCCGGCTGCTCCTCGCCGCCCTGGCCACCCTGGTCGCCGGAGGGCGCGGCGCCGTCGCCGATCACCGCGAGGTCTGCGCCGACCGGCACGGTGTCGTCCTCGTTCACGAGGATCTCCTGCAGCACACCGGCGACAGGGGAGGGGATCTCGGTGTCGACCTTGTCGGTGGAGACCTCGAGCAGCGGCTCGTCGACCTCCACGGTGTCGCCGACGTTCTTCAGCCAGCGCGTCACAGTGCCTTCGGTGACCGACTCACCCAGGGCCGGCATGGTCACGCGTTCAGACATGGGCTCTTATCTCCTTGTTGTTCTTCGCTGGCTTCAGGCGTGCACGTGGAGGGGCTTTCCGGCCAGGGCCAGGTGCGCCTCTCCCAGCGCTTCGTTCTGGGTCGGGTGGGCGTGGATCAGGCTGGCGACGTCGGAGGGCAGTGCCTCCCAGTTGTAGATCAGCTGGGCCTCGCCGACCTGCTCGCCCATGCGGGCGCCGATCATGTGGACCCCGACCACCGGGCCGTCCTTCTCGCGGATGAGCTTGACGAAGCCCTGGGTCTGCAGGATCTGGGACTTGCCGTTGCCGCCGAGGTTGTACTCGAAGACGTCCACCTCGCCGTACCTCTCGCGCGCCTGCGCCTCGGTGAGGCCGACCGAGGCGATCTCGGGGTCGCAGTAGGTGACCCGCGGGATGCCGAGCTCGTCGATGCGTGCGGGGGCGAGACCGGCGATCTCCTCGGCGACGAAGATGCCCTGGGCGAACCCACGGTGCGCGAGCTGCAGACCGGGCACGATGTCGCCGACGGCGTATACGCCGGGCACGCCGGTGCGGCAGCGCTCGTCGGCCACGACGTAGCCGCGGTCGAGGCGCACACCCGCCTCCTCGTACCCGAGGCCCTCGGTCACGGGACCACGGCCGACGGCCACCAGCAGCAGGTCGGCCTCGATGCTCTCACCGCCCTCGAGGGCGACGGTCACCGTGTCGCCGCTCTGCGTGGCCCCCTCGAACCTCACGCCGGTGCGGAAGGCGATCTTGCGCTTGCGGAAGCTGCGCTCGAGCTGCTTGGAGACGGACTCGTCCTCGGCCGCGACGAGGCGGGGGAGCGCCTCGACGATGGTGACCTCGGAGCCGAAGCTCTTGAAGACCGAGGCGAACTCGACGCCGATGACGCCACCGCCGAGGACGACCACGCGCGGGGGCACGAAGTCGAGCACGAGGGCCTGCTCGCTGGTCATGATCCGGCCGGAGATCTCCAGGCCGGGCAGGGACTTGGCGTAGGAGCCGGTGGCGAGCACGACGTTCCTGCCGGTCAGCCGGCGGCCGGCGACCTCCACGGTGTTGGGGGCGACGAGTCGCCCCTCGCCCTCGACGTACTCGACGGACCGCGACTTCACCAGGCCCTGGAGACCCTTGTGCAGCCGGCTCACGACGCCGTCCTTGTAGCGGTTCACGCCGCTCATGTCGATGGACTCGAACGTCGTCTTCACGCCGAACTTCTCGCCCTCGCGGGCGCTGTCGGCCACCTCCGCCGCGTGCAGCAGCGCCTTGGTCGGGATGCAGCCCTGGTGCAGGCAGGTGCCCCCGAGCTTCGACTTCTCGACGAGCGCGACGCTGAGCCCGAGCTCGGCGCCGCGGAGGGCGCACGCGTAGCCGCCGCTGCCGCCTCCGAGAACCACGATGTCGAAGGTCTTCTCGGCATCAGCCGACATACGTCTCGCTCCTAGCGTGTGTCGCGTGAACGGTCTGCCGGCCGCTCACCCGGCAGGTCGATGCCGCGGCGCAAAACCGACTTGGGTGCATCTTGTCACTCTTTGCTCGCGCAGGCGCAAGCAGGTCCCACCATGGCCACGGCGTGCCGGCAGCGGTGGCGGCGTGGCCGCGACACCCCCTGAAACGCACCGTCGCAGCAGGACGGCCACCTAAGGTGGTGCCATGGCGTGGTGGAGACGCGGCCGCGGGGGGCGGCGCACCGTGGGTCGCTCCGACGGCCCCGACATGACCGTCGACCGGGAGGCCGTCCGTCGACACCTCTCGGAGTTCGCCGCCAGCCGGCGCGGGGTGGAGGCCTACATCGAGCCACCTACCAACGTCACGGCGACGACCGTCATCCTCATCGCCCACGACGGGGAGTGGACCAGGCGTGCGGCCGGGAGCCGTGAAGCAGCCTTCGAGCTCGCCCGGCGGCTCGGTGTGCCGGTCTACGACGTGAACCAGACGGGCTACCCCAACCGCATGCGCGAGTGGAACTCGCGCCAGCGCCGCAAGGCCTGACGCGGCACACCGGGAAGAAATGGTGTGGGCGCTGGCAGCCTCGAGGTGCGAGGCTGTCAGGACCACCGACCGAACGGGAGTGACGAATGTCGAACACGCCGAAGGGTTCCGGCCGTGCGGCCGCGAGCGAGGACCTGAAGAAGAAGTTCCGCGAGGCCCTCGACCGCAAGCATGCGCACGGCGGCAAGGACGTCACCGACAGCCACGGCGGCTCGAAGGTCGACCACGAGCAGGGCGCGGCCACGAGCGCCACGCAGCAGATGTTCCGCCGCAAGAGCGGCGGCTGACAGCAGCGCAGGCCGGTATGCCGAGGGGCCCCGTTCCACAGCGGAACGGGGCCCCTCGCGTGTGCGGGGACGCGGTCAGCCCGCGTAGCCCTCGGCCAGGGAGAGCAGCGTCGCGACGCCGTAGCCGGTGCCGCCCTTGGGGGTGTGGCCCCAGGCGCCGCCTTCGTTGAAGGACGGGCCGGCGATGTCGACGTGTGCCCAGGGCAGGCCCTCACCGACGAACTCCTTGAGGAACAGTCCGGCGGTGAGCATCCCGCCCCACCGCTCGCCCTTGTGGGCGAGGTCGGCGACGGTCGAGTCGAGCTGCGAGCGCAGGTCGTCGGGCAGCGGCATCGGCCAGGCGGCCTCACCCGCGCGGCCGGCGGCGTCGCGCACGGTCTCGCGGAAGGCGTCGTCGTTGGCCATGATGCCGGCGACCCGGGCGCCGAGGGCGACCATCTGCGCGCCGGTCAGGGTGGCGATGTCGACGACCGCGTCCGGCTTGCCCTCGCTGGCCAGGCAGAGGCCGTCGCCGAGCACCATGCGGCCCTCGGCGTCGGTGTCGATGAGCTCGACGGTGGTGCCGTTGCGCATGGTCACCACGTCACCCGGGCGCTGGGCGGTGCCGCTCGGCATGTTCTCGGCAAGGCAGAGGTACCCGGTGACGGCGACCGGCAGGCCGAGCTCGGCGGCGGCGAGGACCGTCGCGGCGACCGCGGCGGCACCGGCCATGTCGGACTTCATGGTGAGCATGCTCGCCGGGGGCTTGATGCACAGGCCGCCGGAGTCGAAGGTGATGCCCTTGCCGACGAAGGCCAGCGACGCCTTCGCGCGGGCGGGCTTCCAGGACAGCTCGACGATGCGCGGCGGGTTGGCCGAGCCCTGACCGACGCCGACGATGCCGCCGAAGCCGCCCTTGGCGAGAGCCTTCTCGTCGAGCACCTTCACCGCGACCTTTGCGGACGAGGCCCCGGCGCGCTCCTTGACCGAGTCGGCGAAGGACTGCGGGAACAGCAGGTTCGGCGGGGTGTTGACCAGGTCGCGGGCGTACGCCGTGGCGTCGGCGAGGATGCCGGCGCGCTTGGCCGCGGCCTTGGCCGCCTTGTCCTTGGCCTCGCCGGTGACGACGGTGACGGTCGACGGGGCGGAGTCCTTCTCCTTGCCCGCCTTCGCGGCGCCGGCCTTCTGACCGCGCACCCCGGCATACCGGTAGCAGCCGAGCGCGGCGCCCTCGGCGACCGCGGCGACCTCGTCGACCCCCGAGGCGGGAAGCGCGACGGCGACAGAGCCCACGCCGGACAGCGCGCGGGTGGCGGCACCGGCGGCGCGGCGCAGCGCCTCGGTGGTGGGGCCCTCGGAGACGTCACCGAGGCCGGTCAGCACCACGAGCGGGGCCTTGACGCCGGGCACGGCGGCGAGCTTGAGGACCTCGTCGGCCTTGCCCTTCGCCGAGAGCGTGCCCAGCGCGGAGGTCAGGTGGCCCTCGGCCTCGCGGGGCAGCCCGTGACCCTCGGCGAGGGCGGCCGAGCCGTCGGACGAGACGGTGGCGAGGACGAGCACGTCGGCCTTGACGTCGTGGGCGGAGCGGTCGGAGAGGTTCACAGTGGTCACGGGGTGCGCGGTCCTTCGCGGTCGGGGAGAGGGTCTCGGGCGGGGGCGCCTGCCCCCGCAGGATAGCCACGGGCCATCACCCCGGGCTCGGTGACGGTACGGTTCGGCCCATGAGCAACGGTGCCCTGAAGACGTCCCCCCTGCACGAGAAGCACGTGGCGCTCGGCGCCAAGATGGCCGACTTCGGTGGCTGGGAGATGCCCATCGAGTACCCCGGCGGCGGCGTCGTCGCCGAGCACACCGCGGTGCGCACGGCCGTCGGCGTCTTCGACGTCTCGCACCTCGGCAAGGCCAGCGTCCGGGGTCCCGGTGCAAGGGACTTCGTCAACGCCTGCCTGGCCAACGACCTGAACCGCATCGAGCCGGGCAAGGCGCAGTACACGTTGTGCTGCAACGACTCCGGTGGTGTCGTCGACGACCTCATCGCCTACCTGCGCAGCGACGACGACGTCTTCCTCATCCCGAACGCCGCGAACACCGCGGAGGTCGTCGAGATGCTGAAGGCGGCGGCCCCCGAGGGCATCGAGGTCGAGAACCTCCACGACCGCCACGGCGTCATCGCGGTGCAGGGCACCAAGAGCGACGAGGTGCTCGAGGCGCTGGGCCTGCCCACCGGCCACGACTACATGTCGTTCGTCGAGACCACCTGGCAGGGGCAGCCGGTCATCGTGTGCCGCACCGGCTACACCGGCGAGCGGGGCTACGAGCTCGTGCCGGCGTGGGAGGTCTCCGCGCAGCTCTGGGACGCCCTGCTCGAAGCCGCCCGCGAGCACGGCGGCCTGCCCTGCGGCCTCGGCGCTCGCGACACCCTGCGCACCGAGATGGGCTACGCGCTGCACGGCAACGAGCTCAGCACCGACATCACCCCGGTGCAGGCACGCGTCGGCTGGGCGGTCGGCTGGAAGAAGGACACCTTCTGGGGCAAGGAGGCGCTCGTGGCCGAGAAGGCCGCCGGCCCCTCCCGCGTCGCCTGGGGCCTGCTCGCCACCGGCCGCGGCATCCCACGCTCGCACTGCGCCGTGAAGAACGCCGACGGCGAGACCATCGGCGAGGTCACCTCGGGCACCTTCTCGCCGACGCTGAAGCAGGGCATCGCCCTCGCGCTGCTCGCTCCCACCGTGGCCGAGGGCGACGAGGTGGTCGTCGACGTGCGCGGCCGCGACGTGCCGGCACGCGTGGTGCGCCCGCCGTTCGTCGAGGTGGGTGTGCGCGAGTCCTGAGCGCCCCCGGCGAGGACCGGGTGTGCCGCGTGGCCGGGTGTGCCGCGCCGCCGGCTTGCCGGCGTCAGCGCCGGAGCACCCCAGGTGTGTCGGTGGGGCGGCCTAGCGTGGAGTCATGCGCTTCGGTTTCGTCGTCCCGTATGCCGACACCCGTGAGTTCACCGAGCTGGCGGCCCTGGGGGAGCAGCACGGCTGGGACGGGATCTTCACGTGGGAGGCCGTCTTCGGCGTCGACGCCTGGGTGACCCTGGGCGCGGCCGCGATGGTCACCGAGCGGATCCGGCTCGGCACGCTGCTGACCCCGGTGCCTCGCTGGCGCCCGTGGGACCTCGCCTCCCGCGTGGGCACCGTCGACCGGCTCAGCGGTGGCCGGGCCGTGGTCGGCGCCGGGCTGGGCGCGCTGCACGAGGGCTGGCTCGCGTTCGAGGCAGACGAGGGCCGACGGGTGCGGGCCGAGAAGCTCGACGAGGGCCTGGCCGTCTACGACGGGCTGATGCGCGGCCAGCCGTTCTCGTTCGAGGGCAGGCACTACCGCGCCAGACCGACCGATTTCATGCTCCCGCCGCCCCCGGTGCAGCAGCCCCGGCCGCCGGTGTGGGTGGTGGGCGCCTGGGTGCCGGGCCGCGAGCGGCAGCCCTCGTTGGAGCGGGCGGCGCGCTGGGACGGCCTGCTGCCCTACGTCGTCGACCGGTCCCAGGCCGGACCGGGCTCGAACTACGACCTCGACTCCTTCGCCCACGTCGTGGGCCTGGTGCGGGCCGAGCGTCAGCGCCAGGGCCTGCCGTGGGAGGGCTACGACGTCGTGGTGGAAGCCGACTCCAGCGGCGAGTTCGCCCAGCTCGAGGGCACGCCCTCCGACTGGGCGCAGGCAGGCGGCACGTGGTGGGTCGAGAGCTGGTGGGGTGTCCCGGCGGGCGTCGAAGGCCTGGCCGAGGTGCGGCGACGGGTCGAGCAGGGGCCGCCGGCCTGACTAGGTCGAGACGAGCAGGGCCGCCGTCACGAGAGCCGCCGTGAGCGAGACCTCCACACCGGCCCCCAGCACGTCGCCGGTGACGCCGCCCAGCCTGACCCGGCAGCGCCGGGTGAGCCAGCCGGCCGCCCCGAGGCCGATGGCGAGCACGGCCGGCACCCCCCACAGCACGAAGGACCGGTCCTGCTGGGCGGCAAGGGTGCTGACGCCAACGGCGGATGCCAGCACCAGGGCGGTCGCCACGGCCAGGGAGCCCCGGCTCACCGTGCCCGCCACGAGGGCCCCGAGCCCGCGTTCCTGTGCCGCCGGCACCCCGGCTCGGCAGGCCCAGGCGATCGCGTGCCGTGAACCCAGCCACGCCGCGGCCGCGAGCGCGGTGCCGGCCGCCGAGGGGAGCAGCGTCGCGAGGGACGCCACCTGCAGGAGCAGGGCCAGCACCACGGCCGCGACACCGGAGGGACCGGTGTCGGAGGCCTTCATCGCCCGCAGGGACGACTCGGCGTCGTAGCCCGCGGAGAGGCCGTCAGCGGTGTCGGCGAGCCCGTCGAGGTGCATGCCGCGGCTCAGCAGTGCCCCGGCCGTGACGACGACCGCGCCCAGCAGCAGCGGGGGAGCACCGGCCGCCACCGCGGCGTGGGCTCCCACGACCGCCAGGAGCAGCGGGACGGCGGTGAGGGGCGCCAGCAGAACGGCCCGCCCCGCCGACCGGCGGTCGACGCGGGGGAGTCGCCCGACGGGGACCGCGGTGAGAAGGCCGAAGGCCAGCCGCAGGGCGTTCACCGATGCCCTCCGCGCGCCGGGCCGGCGCTCACTCGCCGACGACGGGGGCGTCGCTCAGGTCGAGCACCCGTCCTGCGGCCACCAGGAAGACGTGGTCGCTGCGGGCCGAGAGCGCGGCGTTGAGGCGACCCAGCTCGTCGCGGAAGAGGCCACCGGCGGGGGTGGAGGGCACGACCCCGAGCCCCACCTCGTTGGTCACAGCCACGATGTCGGTCGGGGCGTTGCACCACGCGTCGGTCAGGTCCCGCAGGGCCCAGGCGACGGCGATCGAGGACTCGCGCGGGTTGCCCCAGCCGCCGATGCCGTCGATGAAGCGGGTCAGCCACAGCCCCAGGCAGTCGATGAGCAGCGGGGTGGTGGCCTCCCGGATGGCACCGGCGAGGTCGAGCGTCTCGTGGGTCGTCCAGCTCTCGGGCCGGCGGGCCTGGTGGCTCTCGACCCGTGCCGCCCACTCCGGGTCGGAGGGGTCCGCGGGGTAGCCGGGCGCGACGAAGGTGACCTTCTCGCGCTCGCGCAGGAGCTGCTCGGCATACCGGCTCTTGCCGCTGCGGACGCCGCCGAGGACCAGCGTCGTCGTCATGACGGGGTCGCGAACCGCACGGGGGCGTCGAAGCGCGCCTGCCGCAGGGCTCGGCGCAGGACACGCAGCACCGGCGCGGCGGCGAGCAGCGTCAGGGCTGCGGTGAGCAGGCCGCGCAGCAGGTCCCACGCCAGGGAGGTCAGCACGTAGAACACGGCGTAGTGGGTGAGGTTGGCGGCGGCACCCGCGCCCGGCACGTAGCCGGCGCCCTCGGGTGCGGTATCGCCCATGAAGGGCCAGAACCAGAGGTTCATGACGGCACCGTATGCCATGCCCGAGGCCAGGCCGTAGCCGGCCAGCACCACCCGCTCGCCCCAGCCCGACGCCCTCGGCAGCAGCCCCGCGCCCATGGCCACCCACGCGCACGCGAGCATCTGGAACGGCGTCCAGGGGCCGATCCCCGCGGTGAGGAAGGCGGAGGCCAGCAGGGCCAGTGCTCCCAGCAGGAAGCCCTTGCTCGCGCCGAGCACCCGGCCGGCGACGACGAGGAGGAAGAACATCGGCTCCAGACCGGCGGTGCCCGCCGACAGCACCCGCAGCGCGCCCCCGGCTGCGGCGAGGACCCCGAGCACGGCGACGCCCTTGGCGTCGAGTCGCCCGGAGGACATCTCGGCCAGCAGGACCAGGGCCAGCAGGGCCATCAGCGCCACGAAGAGGAGGGACGCGTCGCCGGAGTGGCCGAGCTGGGAGATCTCCGAGCCCGGTGTCACCAGGAACGGCCAGCCGAAGGCCACGACCCCGACCGCCATGACCAGTGCCATGACGACGCCCTGCTGCCACCGGCGTGCCCTCACGAGGCGGCCCCGGTCGCGGCGACCACCTGGTCGACCGTCAGGAAGTGCAGGGGGTGCAGGATCTTCGAGACCTGGGGGGCGAAGGCGGGCGAGCCCGAGAGCACCGCCTGGGCACTGCCGTCGGCGACGACCTCGCCCTCGGCCAGGACGACGACACGCGAGGCCACCTCTGCGGCCAGCTCGACGTCATGGGTGGCCAGCACGACGGCGTGCCCCCGGCCGGCCATCTGGCGCAGCACCTCCACCAGGCGGCGCTTGGCCGCGTAGTCCAGCCCCCGGGTGGGCTCGTCGAGCAGCACGACCTCCGGCTCGGAGGCGAGGATCACCGACAGGGCCAGCGAGACACGCTGGCCCTCGGAGAGGTCCCGCGGGTGCTGGGCGGGGTCGAGGTCCGGGGAGATGCGGCCGAGCACCGCGGCAGTGGTG
This sequence comes from Knoellia sp. 3-2P3, assembly GCF_029223115.1. Taxonomy (NCBI): domain Bacteria; kingdom Bacillati; phylum Actinomycetota; class Actinomycetes; order Micrococcales; family Intrasporangiaceae; genus Knoellia; species Knoellia sp. 3-2P3. The sequence goes on along the minus strand of NZ_JARGZE010000002.1, from coordinate 674,449 downwards.
CCCGAGGGCAGGGCGAAGTCCCGGTCGGCGGCTGCGCACTCGTCCCCGACGGACTCCGCGTACAGGATCAGCGAGGGGTCCTGCGGCACCATCCCCGCTCGGCGCACGATCTGCGCGGGCTGCGCCCGGGCGGGGTCGAGCGACCCGAGCCGAGCCGTCCCGGAGACCGGGTGGACCTGGCCGACCAGCGCGGCGAGGAGGGTCGACTTCCCGGCGCCGTTGCGGCCCATGACCGCCACGACCTCACCGCCGCCGACGGCCAGGCTCACCGACCGCAGGGCGACGACGGACCCGCGGCGCACCGTCAGGCCGTCGACCTCGGCCAGGGTCGCGCCGCCTGCGGAAGCCGCCTCGGCGGGCGTCGGCCCGAGCGCGGACAGGCTGTCCCGCACGTCGCCGGCGCGGCGCCGGGCGTCACGGATCGACAGCGGGAGCGGCGACCACCGCAGGGCGCGCCCGAGACCGATGATCGGCGGGTAGATCGGGGAGGTGACCATGGCCTCGGCCGGGTCGAGGAGGCCCGAGACCCGGCCGTCACGGATGAGGACCACGTGGTCGGCGTGGTGGATCACGCGCTCGAGCCGGTGCTCGGCGACGACGACCGTGATGCCGAGGTCGTGCACGAGGCGGTGCAGGGTGGCCAGCACGTCCTCGGCCGCCACCGGGTCGAGCGCCGACGTCGGCTCGTCGAGCACCAGGATGCGCGGGCCGGCAGCGAGGACCGCACCGATGGCCACGCGCTGCTGCTGGCCGCCGGAGAGGTCGCGCAGCGGGCGGCCGCGGACGTCGGCCAGCCCGAGGAGGTCGAGGGTCTCCTCCACACGGCGGCGCATCGCGGTGGCGTCCACCCCGAGTGCCTCCATGCCGTAGGCGATCTCCTCCTCGACCGTCTCCGTCACGAACGACGACATCGGGTCCTGCACCACGAAGCCGACGAGGTCGGCGAGGTCGCGCGGGCGGTGGGTGCGGGTGTCGCGGCCGGCCACCCGCACGGTGCCGTGCAGGGTGCCGCCGGAGAAGTGGGGAACCAGCCCGTTGATGCAGCGCAGCAGCGACGACTTGCCCGAGCCGGTCGGGCCGACCACCAGCACCAGCTCGCCCTCCGGCACACGGAAGCTCGCCCCGGTGAAGACCGTGGTCGTGCTGTCCGTCTCGTCGGCGCCCTTGCCGCCCTCGTCCGCGTAGCTCACGCCGACGGCATCGAACTCGATCATGTGGCTGCCTCACGTGCGCGGGCGAGTAGGGGAGGGACGGGTGCGGCGACCGCCGGCAGGGCAGCCACGGCGATCGCCGCAACCATACCGAGGGGTACCGGCGGCAGGGCTGCCGGAACCTGCTGGGGCACCAGCCCCGGCCAGGCAAGCACGGCGCCTGCGGTGAGCACGAGGGCGGGCACGAGCCCGCTCAGCGAGACCAGCCACTCCGGACCTGCCCAGGGATCGCGGCGGTAGCGCGTGCGGGGGTCGCGCCGGGCCCCCACCACGAGGGCTGCCGCCGCGCACAGCACCCCGGCGACGAGCATCGGGACGCCCAGCACCGCAGGGCTGGTCGCGTCGAGCAGGCCGTACAGGCCGACGACCACGCCGATCAACCCGACGAGGGTGAACAGCGCCGCCAGCCGGCTCGAGGTGGCGCTGCGGCGCACGACCCGGCCGTAGCCGCGCGACTCCATGGAGGCAGCCAGGCTGAGGGAGCGTTCGAGGGACCCGACGAGCACCGGCACGGCGAGACGGCCGAGCTCGCGCAGGCCCCGCCCGGAGTGGCCCCGCAGCCGGCGGGCCGCCCTGACCCGGGCCGCGTCGTCCACCATCTGCGGCGCGAACGTCAGCGCCACGACCACGGCGGTGCCCACCTCGTAGAGGGTGGCCGGCACGTAGCGCAGCAGGCGTCGTGGGCTCGCGAGGGCGTTGACGGCGCCCAGGCAGGCCAGGATGGCAGCCAGCCGAAGGCCCTCGTAGACCGCGGCCAGCAGGCCCTCGAGGGTGACCGCGCCGCCGATGCGGACCCCGCTCGTCCAGGCGGGCAGGGGCACCTCGGGGAGCCGGAAGAGCACGACCCGGCCGGTGACCCCGCCACCGAGGAGGCCGACCATGACCACCCTGAGGGCGATCGCGAAGAGCCCGACCAGCAGGAAGGGGACCAGGGAGTTGGTGGCCCCCACCTCACGCCGCTCGAGGACCACCCACGCCGCGACGGCCACGATGAGCGCCAGCAGCAGCGGGTTGGTCGTCTGCGAGGCGGCCACGGCCAGTCCCAGGCCCCACACCCACCAGGCTGCCGGGTGGAGCAGCCGGGGGGCGGGGGTGGGGTGGGACCTGGGGGCCACGGCGCGGTGCCCGGACCTCAGTGGCCGCGGCGTCGACGCGCAGCCGCCCCGATCGCCAGGGCGATCGCCGCGAGCCCGAGGGCCAGCCCGGCATACGTCAGCGCACTGGTGCCGTCCTCGCCGCCCTTGTCGGCGGCCGGCGCCCGTCCGGCCTCGACCGTGGCGGTGGCCGTGGCTGCCGAGAGCGGCACAGTGGTGTCGGCGGCCTGCGCCTGCGGGCTGACCTCCTTCACCTCACCGCCGCAGCCCTTGGCGGGGTGGTTGTCGATGCCGCAGACCAGGCCGCCCTCGGCGCGCACGGACGCCACGGCGGCCAGCACCTCGGCCCCGGTGGCCTTGGTGTCGACGACGGCGCACTTCCCGACCGGGGTCGGCGGCTGCGCGCCGTCCTCGCTGTCGGCCGCGCGGCCGTAGTCGATGACGACGCCGACGCGCTTCTTGCCGGCCTCGGCGGCGGCGTCACCGCAGAGGTCGTCGAAGGTGGCGGTCGCCCGCGGCATGCGGGCGTCGGTCTCGCCGGCGACGGCGAAGCGCCAGCCCTCGACGGCGCCGTCGGCGGGGGTGAGCTGGTCGGGGCCCTTGCTGGCGAAGGCCCACGTGGTGCCCTGGAGCTGGAAGTAGCCCCAGTAGCGGTAGGCCGCGGCACTGGCGGGGGCAGCCGGGGCGACGACGGCGGCGACCAGCGCGAGCAGCACGGCGGCGACCAGGGACGGGACGGCCACGACGGGCCGGGTGGTGCGAGACATGGTTTTCCTCCTCGCGACCGGCGAGGAGACGTGGCCGACCTGCCGGCGACGTCCCTGACTCCGGTCCGCATTCCACGACGGACTTGTTGATGGAGTCGAGGCCCAGGGCAGGTGCTCCGGCTCGTCGCCCCGGTGGAATGCCAGGGACGACCTACGGTTGCGGGACAGCGCCGGACTTTGACCGGCTTCCCCTCACCAAGGGCTGGTTCGACGTGCGAACCGTCCCACCCGCCCCGCGGTGCTGTCAAAGTGATCTCGCTCCCACGTGACCCGGGTATGCCGGGCAGGCACCACCGCGCCTAGGGTGGCCGCGCCATCGACGAAGGAGTGCCATGTCGCTGCTGTCCCAGACCCTCGAGGCCATCTCGCCCATCTGCCGGCGGGCGGTCGGCGAGGCCGATGCGCGCCAGGGCCAGCTCACCAAGCCCCCGGGGTCGATGGGCCGCCTCGAGGACCTCGGCGCGCAGCTCGCCGGGATCGCCCGGACCTGTCCGCCACCGGTGCCGCTGCGCCCGGCCATCGCCGTGTTCGCCGCCGACCACGGCGTGCACGCGCAGGGCGTCACGCCGTGGCCGCAGGAGGTCACCGCGCAGATGGTGGCCAACCTCGCGCACGGCGGTGCCGTCGTCAACGCCCTCGCGCGGCAGGCCGGGGCCAGCGTCACGGTGGTCGACGTCGGGGTGGCCAGCGACCTGCCCCCCGCACCCAACCTCCTGCACCGCAAGGTCGCCCACGGCACGCAGGACTTGGCCGAGGGGCCCGCCATGACCCGGGCCGAGGCACGGCAGGCGCTGGAGGCCGGCATCACCGTGGCCCACGACCTCGTCGACGGCGGCGCCGACCTGCTCGTCACCGGCGACATGGGCATCGCCAACACCACCGCCTCGGCGGCCCTGGTCGCAGCACTGACCCGCAGCGAGCCGGGGGAGGTCACCGGGCGCGGCACGGGCATCGACGACGCGATGCTCGAGCGCAAGACGGCCGTGGTGGAGCGCGCGCTCGCCCGTCTCGACCGCTCCGAGCCCCTGGCCGTCCTGGCCGAGGTCGGCGGGCTCGAGCACGCGGCCCTCGCCGGCTTCCTGCTCGGGGCGGCCTCGCGCCGGGTGCCCGTCGTGCTCGACGGCGTCATCGCGGTCGCGGCGGCCCTGGTCGCCAGCGCGGTCAGCCCGGCCGCGGCCGGTTACTGGGTGGCCGGCCACGTCTCCGTCGAGCCCGGCGCGCGGGCGGCCCTCGACCACCTGGGCATGGAGCCGCTGCTCGACCTCGGCCTGCGGCTCGGCGAGGGCTCCGGCGCGGCGCTCGCGGTGCCGCTCGTCCAGTCGGCGGCGCGCCTGCTCACGGAGGTCGCGACCTTCGACTCCGCCGGGGTCGCCAGCACCTGAGGCGCCAGCTCTGCCCACCGGCCTACAGTGGGCACATGAGCGAAGCCTGGACCTGGACCTACCTGGACCCCGAGGCCAACGAGATGAGTGGCGAGGGGCTGCCCACCACGGCCTTCCCGTCGCAGTCCGACGCCGAGAACTGGTTCGGCGAGACGTGGCACGAGCTCGCGGCCAAGGGCGTCGACGCCGTCAGCCTCTACCGCGACGGGCAGCTCGTCTACGGCCCGATGGCGCTGCAGCCGGCCGAGTAGGGCGAGACGGCAGGGCGGGCGCCGGGGGGTGCTGCGGGCGCCGCCCGCAGCGGCTCAGGAGGGGTACTGCCCGCGTGCCACCTGGGGCTTCGGCATGCGGGAGCGGCGCATCTGGAAGGCGCGCATCACGGCATACATCGCGCCGCCGCGGGGGAGGTGGTCCGCGCCGAACTTGGCCACGAGGCGCTTCTTCACCTTGCGCCACATGAGCACGGCGTCGACCACCGCGACCAGCAGGACACCGTAGACGGCCACGAAGACGATGAGCAGCGCCCACGACTGGCGCACGAACGACAGCGCCAGCACGACCAGCATGACCGGGAGCATGAACTCGCCGACGTTCCACCGGGCGTCGACGTAGTCGCGGATGAACCGGCGCTCGGGGCCCTTGTCGCGGGCCGGCAGGTGCGCCTCGTCGCCGGTGAGCAGGGCCTGGCGCATGCGCGCCGACGCCTCACGGCGCCCCCGCTGCTCTTCACGCTTGGCGGCCTTGCGGTCGGCCACCACCAGGGGACGCTTGCGCGCCGCCTCCTGCTCGCGTCGCTTCGGCGTGGGCCGGTTCTTCGCGCCTTCCCGCTCGGGGCGGGCGATGGTTTCGGCCTGCTGCTCGTTCAGCGTCTTGTTGCGTCCAAACACGGGCCAACTGTATGCCGTGCGGCCGGGTTCTCCCGCATCGCCACCGACGGCACCCACTAGGCTCCCCGCCGTGACCGCCGACGCCCTCACCGCTGACCAGATCGCCGACCTCAAGGCCGCCGTGGCCGGGCTCATGCCCGGGATCCGGGCCGACCTCGAGGCGCTGACCCGCATCCCGAGCATCTCCCTCGACGCCTTCGACCAGGCGCACGTCGAGGCGAGCGCGGAGGCGACCGCTGAGCTGCTGCGCGCCGAGGGCCTCGAGGTGGAGATCGTGCGCGAGGGCGGCCGCCCGGCGGTGATCGGACACGTCGACGGCCCGCCCGGAGCACCGACGGTGATGCTCTACGCGCACCACGACGTCCAGCCGACCGGCGCCGAGGAGCTCTGGGACAGCAAGCCGTTCGAGCCGACCGAGCGCGACGGCCGCCTCTACGGACGCGGCGCGGCCGACGACAAGGCCGGCATCATGGCGCACCTCGCGGCCCTGCGCGCCCACCGCGGCGACCTGCCCGTCGGGGTCACGGTCTTCGTCGAGGGGGAGGAGGAGATCGGCTCCGAGTCGCTGCCCGCCATCCTCGAGCGCCACGGCGAGAAGCTGCGGGCCGACGCCATCGTGCTGGCCGACTCGATGAACTGGGCGATCGGCGAGCCGGCCCTCACCACGACGCTGCGAGGCCTGATCCGCGTGGTCGTCACGGTGACCACGCTTGACCACGGCGTCCACTCCGGCATGTTCGGCGGGGCCGTGCCCGACGCGATGATGCCGCTGGTGCGCCTGCTCGCCAGCCTGCACGACGACAACGGCGACGTGGCGATCGAGGGCCTGCGGTCCGGGGTCGCCTCCGACCTCGACTACGACGAGGCGCGGCTGCGCGAGGAGTCGGGCCTGCTCGACGGCGTCGACGTTATCGGCACCGGCTCGCTGCTCACCCGCATCTGGAACAAGCCGACCGCCACCGTCATCGGCATCGACGCCCCGTCGGTCGCGACGAGCTCCAACACCCTCGTGCCGAGCGCGAGCGCCAAGATCTCGATCCGCCTCGCGCCCGACGAGGACCCGAAGGAGGCGTATGCCGCGGTGCAGCGCCACGTCGAGGAGCACACGCCGTGGGGTGCGAAGGTCGAACTGCGCCTCGACGACCAGGGCCCCGGCTTCGCCGCCGACGCCACGGGAGCGGTCTACGACCAGGCCCGCGCCGCCTTCACCGACGCCTGGGGCGTCGAGCCCGTCGACATCGGCGTGGGAGGGTCGATCCCGTTCGTGGCAGCCTTCGCCGAGCGGTTCCCCGACGCGGCGATCCTCGTCACCGGCGTGGAGGACCCCGACGCGCGCGCGCACGGCGCGAACGAGTCGCTGCACCTTGGCGAGTTCCAGCGGGTCTGCGAGGCAGAGGCCCTCCTGCTGGCCCGTCTGGGGGCCATGACCCGCTGACGGGCGGGCGGGCGCGGACGGGGCGCCCGGGTTAGGTTCTGGGCATGGCCGAGACAGCGACCAGCACGACCCGCAAGGGCTACGTCGAGCCGACCTTCGAGCGCGACACCCACTACATCCACGACCGCATCACCGCCGACGCCTCCGGCGAGAACGCGTGGCCGGTCGAGCCGGGTCGCTACCGGCTGGTCGTCTCGCGGGCCTGCCCGTGGGCCAGCCGGGCCATCATCGTCCGCCGGCTGCTCGGCCTCGAGGACGCCATCCCCATGGGGGTCTGCGGACCGACCCACGACGAGGACAGCTGGACCTTCGACCTCGACCCCGGCGGCGTCGACCCGGTGCTGGGCATCCCGCGCCTGAAGGATGCCTTCGAGGCGCGTCAGCCCGGCTACCCGCGGGGCATCACCGTGCCGGCCATGGTGGACATCGCCTCGGGCAAGGTCGTCACCAACGACTTCGCGCAGATGACGCTCGACTTCTCGACGCAGTGGCGGGACCTCCACCGCGAGGGGGCGCCGGACCTGTACCCCGAGGACCTGCGCCCCGAGATCGACGAGGTCAACCGGAGGGTCTACTCCGAGGTCAACAACGGCGTCTACCGCTGTGGCTTCGCCGGCACGCAGCAGGCCTACGACGAGGCCTACGACCGGCTGTTCAGCAGCCTCGACTGGCTCACCAACCGGCTGCGCGACGAGCGCTACCTGGTGGGCGACACCGTGACCGAGGCCGACGTGCGGCTCTTCACGACCCTCGTCCGGTTCGACGCGGTCTACCACGGCCACTTCAAGTGCAACCGGCACAAGCTGAGCGAGATGCCGGTGCTGTGGGCGTACGCGCGCGACCTCTACCAGACGCCGGGATTCGGCGACACGGTCGACTTCGAGCACATCAAGGCGCACTACTACGTCGTCCACCACGACATCAACCCCACGGGCATCATCCCCAAGGGGCCGGACCTGTCGGGGTGGCTGCTGCCCCACGGCCGTGAGGCGCTCGGCGGACGGCCCTTCGGTGACGGCACGCCGCCCGGCCCCCCGCGACCCGAGGAGCGGGTGGCGGAGGGGCACCAGCCGCGCGAGCGGCGCCGGTGAGCGAGCGCGAGCACGACCTCGTCGTCCACGGCGCCACCGGCTTCGTCGGGCGGCTGCTCGCCGCCGACCTCGCCGTCCACGCGCCGCGGCACCTGCGCATCGCGCTGGCCGGGCGCAGCGCGACCCGGCTCGAGGACCTGCGAGCCACCCTTCCGGGGTCCGCTCGCGACTGGCCGCTCGTCGTCGCCGACAGCAGCGACGACGCAGCGCTCGAGCGGCTGGCCCGCTCGACGCGCGTGGTCGCGACGACGGTGGGCCCCTACGCCCGCCACGGCTTCGGGCTGGCCCGGGCCTGTGCAGAGGCAGGCACCCACTACGCCGACCTGGCCGGCGAGGTGCTCTTCGTGCGCGAGCTCGTCGACCGGCTCGACGGCACGGCGCAGGGGACCGGCGCCCGCCTGGTCACGGCCTGCGGGTTCGACTCGGTGCCCTCGGACCTCGGCGTGCTGATGCTCCACAAGCGGGCCGCCGCCGACGGCGCCGGTGACCTCGGCGACACCACGCTGCTGGTGCGGCAGCTGCGTGGCGGCGTGAGCGGCGGCACGGTCGACTCGATGCGCACCATGGTGGCGGCGGCCACCTCCGACGCCGCGGCTCGCCGTGTCGTCCTCGACCCCTACGCCCTCAGCCCGGACCGGGAGGCCGAGCCGCAGCTGGGGCGCCAGAGCGATGTCAGCGGCGTGACGCGCGACGGCGAGACGGGTCAGTGGACCGCGCCGTTCGTCATGGGCTCGTTCAACACCCGGATCGTGCGCCGCAGCAATGCGCTGGCGGTCCACGCCTACGGGCGCCGGTTCCGCTACCGCGAGCGGATGGCCTGCGGCAGGGGACGCGCCGGCCAGCTGCGCGCGGCCGCGGTCTCGGCCGGACTCGGCGCCCTGGTCGTGGGGATGGCCAACCCGCTGACCCGCCCGCTGCTCGGCGTCCTGCTCCCGTCGCCGGGCGAGGGGCCGAGCGAGGAGGTGCGCCGGCGCGGCAGCTTCCGCATGGAGGTCCGCACGGCGACCTCCAGCGGGCGGCGCTACCTCGCGGTCGTGGCGGCCCAGGCGGATCCCGGGTATGCCGGCACGGCCGTCATGCTCGCGGAGTCGGCGCTGTGCCTGGCCGAGGACGAGCCGCGCCTGCCGGCGCGTGCGGGCGTGCTCACCCCCGCCACCGCGTTCGGCGACGTGCTCCTCGAGCGGCTGCGGGCGCGCGGCTTCACCCTCACGGTGGAGGAGCTGGCGGGCCCGCCCACGGCGCGCCCACGGCATACGGCCTAGTCGCGGTGGGTCTCGCCCGGCAGGGCGAGCATCTGGTCGAGCGCGACGCGGGCGAAGTGCGCGACCTCGGGGTCGACCCGGATGGGGTTGACCACCCGGCCGTCGACGAGGGACTCCAGCGCCCACACGAGGTGGGGCAGGTCGATGCGGTTCATCGTCGAGCAGTAGCAGACGTTCTTCTCGAGGAAGGCGATCTGCTGGCGCGGGAACTCGGCCGCGAGCCGCTTGACGAGGTTGAGCTCGGTGCCGACCACCCACTTGGTGCCGTCGGGGGCGGCGGCGATGGTCTTGATGATCTTCTCGGTGGAGCCCACGGCGTCGGCCGCCTCGACGACCTCGTGTCGGCACTCCGGGTGGACGATCACCTTGACGCCGGGGATCTCCCGCCGCGCCTGCTCGACGGCCTCGAGGGTGAACCGGCCGTGCACCGAGCAGTGGCCGCGCCACAGGATCATCCGGGCGTCCCGCAGCTGCTGCTTCGTGAGCCCGCCGAGGGGGCGGTGCGGGTCGAAGACCACGCAGTCCTCGAGGGAGCCGCCGAGGTCGCGAGCCCAGGTGTTGCGGCCGAGGTGCTGGTCCGGCAGGAAGAGCACCTTGCCGGTGCCTCCCTCCACCCGGCCGTCACCGGCCTGCGAGAAGGCCCACGACAGAGCGCTCTTGGCGTTGGAGGACGTGCAGATGGTGCCACCGTGCCGGCCGGTGAAGGCCTTGATCGCGGCGGAGGAGTTCATGTAGGTCACGGGGACGGTGTCGTCGGCGACGCCGGCCTCGACGAGGTCGTCCCAGGCGTCCTCGACCTGGTGGATCTGGGCCATGTCGGCCATCGAGCAGCCGGCGGCGAGATCCGGGAGGATCACGGTCTGCTCGTCGCTGGTGAGGATGTCGGCCGACTCCGCCATGAAGTGCACGCCGCAGAAGACGATCCACGGTGCCTCGGGGCGCGCTGCCGCCTCCTTGGCGAGCTTGAACGAGTCGCCCGTGACGTCGGCGAACTCGATGACCTCGTCACGCTGGTAGTGGTGCCCGAGGACGAACACCTTCTCACCGAGGGCCGCGCGGGCGGCGCGTGCGCGCTCGACGAGGCCGGGCTCAGAGGGGGCCGGGAGGTCGCCTGGGCACTCGACGCCCCGCTCGGTGGCCAGGTCGCGGCCGTGGCCCAGGACCAGCAGGGGAAGGGGGGCGCCTGCCCGGGCGGCGGGGTCTGCGGTGGTGCTCACGATGGAATCCTGTCACACCCCGTGGCGCCGGTCTGCCGCCCGGGCGATACCCGTCGACGCCTGCGGCTGCGTGCTCAGAGGGGGTGCAGGCGCGGGCTGGAGACGGCCACGCTCACGGTCTGGGAGCCGAAGCGCACGTTGACCCGGTCGCCGTCGACACGCACCACGCGGCCGAGTCCGTGGCGGTCGTGGGTGACCCGGTCGTCGACGGCGTACTCCGGGTGGATGGGCGTCGCCTCGGAGCGGAACGGGCTGTTGGCGGGGCGGGGCCGGTCGGGCTGTTTCTGTCGGGGGCGCATCAGTCCAGTGTGCGCCATTCGCCCGGGTTCTCATAGATCGGTGCTGTGGTCAGCGGGTCTGTCAGCCCCGCGGTAGGGTGGGGACACGCGGTCCGCTCCGTTCTGCCTCGGGCCGCCTTCTCATGTCGATGCTCATGCGCCGCGACCCGTGACGGCTCGCGCCGGGCAGAACGACCAGCGCTCATCGGTTGGTGAGCAGCTCTGTTCGAGAGCACAACCTCGGGAGTACCCCTGTGTCTGCTGACACCACCTTTGCCCACCTCGGCGTGCCTGCCGCGCTGACCGACGTGCTTGCGGCCTCAGGCATCACCGTGCCCACCCCCATCCAGGCGGCCACCCTGCCGGACTCCCTGTCCGGCCGTGACGTGCTCGGCCGCGGCCGCACCGGCTCGGGCAAGACCTACGCCTTCCTCCTGCCGCTGCTGGCCCGCCTGGCCGCGAGCGGCACCCCGCGCCGGTCGCAGCGCCCCCGGGCGCTCGTCCTCGCCCCCACCCGCGAGCTGGCCCTCCAGATCGACACCGCCCTGGCCCCGCTGGCCCGCCCGCTGGGGCTCACCAGCCAGACCATCTTCGGCGGCGTCGGCCAGAACCCGCAGGTCACGGCGCTGCGCCGGGGTGTCGACGTCGTCGTCGCCTGCCCCGGCCGCCTCGAGGACCTGATCGGGCAGGGGCACGTCAGCCTCGACAGCATCGAGGTGACCGTGCTCGACGAGGCCGACCACATGGCCGACCTCGGCTTCCTGCCCGGGGTGCGCCGCATCCTGGAGCGCACGCCGCGCACCGGCCAGCGGATGCTGTTCTCCGCCACCCTCGACGCGGGCGTCAACGTCCTGGTCAAGCGCTTCCTGACCGACCCGGTGACCCACGAGGCGGACTCGGCGCAGTCGCCCGTCGCGACGATGGCGCACCACGTCTTCCACGTGCACAAGGACGACCGGCTCCCCGTGCTGCTGGACCTGGCCGCGGCCCCCGGCCGGACGGTGGTCTTCACCCGCACCAAGCACGGCGCCAAGAAGCTGGCCAAGCAGCTCAACTCCTCGGGCGTGCCCGCGGTCGAGCTGCACGGCAACCTCAGCCAGAACGCCCGCACGCGCAACCTCGACGCCTTCCACGGGGGCACGGCCACCACGCTCGTCGCCACGGACATCGCCGCCCGCGGCATCCACGTCGACGACGTGGGGCTCGTCGTGCACGCGGACCCGCCGGTCGAGCACAAGGCCTACCTGCACCGCTCGGGCCGGACGGCCCGCGCCGGGGCGGCCGGCACGGTCGTGACCCTCATGACCGCCGAGCAGGTCGCCGACGTGCGCGACCTGACCCGCAAGGCGGGGATCCGCCCCACCACCACGCGCCTCGACGCCTCGCACCCGCTGCTGCTCGAGGTCGCACCCGGCCACCGCAGCTTCCCCGGGGGCATCGTCTTCGACCAGGGTGACGACCAGGCGAAGCAGGGCCAGCCGAAGCAGGGCCAGCCGAAGCAGGGCCAGCCGAGGCAGGGCCGGGCCAGCCAGACGGGCCGCGCCAAGCAGGGGCCGGCCCAGCCCGGGCGGGGCCAGGCCAAGCAGGGTCAGGCCAAGCAGGGCCAGGCCAAGCAGGGCCAGGCCAAGCAAGGTCAGGCCCAGCAGCCCGGCCGGTCCGGGCGCGCCCGCAGCGGCGGGGGAGCCGCGCGCAGCGGCTCGACCACGGCATACAGCACCTCCACCCCCGGGTCGGGGGGCAGCCGTGGCAGCAGCGGTGGCGCCGCCGCGTTCTCGACCCGCTCGCGCGCCGGTTCCCGGGGCGGCCGCTGACGGCGGCCCCCCGCGAGTACAGTCCGATTCGTGCACGTGCTCATCGCGCCGGACTCCTTCACCGGCACCCTCACCGCGACGCAGGCGGCGGAGGCCATGGCCGAGGGGTGGCGGCGGTCTGCGCCAGACGACCTGCTGACGCTGATGCCCCTCTCCGACGGCGGGCCGGGCTTCATCGACGTGCTCGCCACCGCCCTTCGCGAGTCCCGAACCGTGCTGACGACGGCCGCCGACCCGCTCGGCCGCGAGGTGCCGGCCGCGCTGCTCGTCCGCGAGGCCGACGACGGCGTGCCCACCGCCTACATCGAGTCCGCCCAGGCGGCGGGCCTGCACCTGCTGGAGGCGGACGAGCGCAACCCGGCCGTCACGAGCACCTGGGGCGTGGGACAGCTGCTCGACGCCGCCCTGCGCGAGGGCGCCGAACGGGTCGTCGTGGGCCTCGGGGGCAGCGGCACCAACGACGGCGGCGCGGGCATGCTCGCCAGCCTGGGGGCGGGCAGCGCCAGCGCGCTGGCCCGTGGCGGACTCGCGCTCGCCGACCTCGACGACGGCGGGCTGCACGGCCTCGAGGTGGTGCGCCAGCGCTTCGCCGGCATCGAGCTGCTCGTCGCCACCGACGTCGACTCGCCCCTGCTGGGCTTCCACGGCGCCTCGGCCGTCTACGCCCCGCAGAAGGGCGCCTCGCCGCAGGTCGCCCAGGCGCTCGAGGCAGCCCTCGGCCGCTTCACCGAGGTGGTGCGCCGCACGCTGCCGGAGGTGCCGGACCTGCTCACCGGCCAGGCGCGCCGCCTCGACCGCGAGCCCGGGGCCGGTGCTGCCGGCGGGCTGGGCTACGGGCTGATGCTGCTCGGCGGTCGCCGGGTCAGCGGCGTCGACGAGGTGATCCGTGCCGTCGGCCTGCCGGAGGTGATCGGTGCCGCCGACCTCGTCGTGACGGGGGAGGGCAGCTTCGACTGGCAGAGCCTGCGCGGCAAGGTCGTCGCCGGGGTCGCCCGGGCCGCGCTCGAGGCGGCCACGCCCGCGGTCGTCATCGCCGGGCAGACCCTGGTCGGGCGCCGCGAGGCCATGACGCTCGGCCTGTCCGGGACGTATGCCGTGGCCGAGACCCCCGAGGAGGTCGAGGCCGCGGTGGCCGACCCGGTGGGCACCCTGGCCGCCCGCGCCGCCCGCGTGGCGGCCACCTGGTCACCCCAGCGCTGAGGACGACGTAGGCTAGGCAGCGCGGGGAACAATTCCCGCAGACCGCGGGTTTGCACGCACGCAGACTCAACGCCGACGACATGAAGGACGCAACCCGATGAGTGTTCAGGACCAGACCCCGGTCGCCGCGGACGCCACGACCGAGGCACCTGCCCACGGCGTCATCCTGACCGACGTCGCCGCCGACAAGGTGAAGTCGCTCCTCGAGCAGGAGGGCCGTGACGACCTGCGCCTGCGCGTGGGCGTGCAGCCCGGCGGCTGCTCCGGCCTGATCTACCAGCTCTACTTCGACGAGCGCACCCTCGACGGTGACCTCGTGCGCGACTTCGGCGGTGTCGAGGTCGTCGTCGACCGGATGAGCTCGCCGTACCTCGAGGGCGCGACGATCGACTTCGCCGACACCATCGAGAAGCAGGGCTTCACGATCGACAACCCCAACGCGGGCAGCTCCTGCGCCTGCGGGGACTCCTTCAGCTGATCCGCAGCGCTGGTCCCGGCCCCGCCGGGACCAGCGCTTCGTCGCTGACACGAGCGGCCGGCATACCCCTCATCGGGCGGTATGCCGGCCGCTCGCGTTGTCGCGGCCACGTTCCCTCAGCGGTACTCAGGGTTCTCGTAGTCGAACCGCGCCCCTGCCTCCCAGGCGGCGCGCTGGTTGCCGCCGACCGGGAAGCCGCCCCGGCGTCGGAGCATGGCCGCGAGGTGCATGAGGTTCCAGGTCATGAACGTCGTGTTCCGCTGGGTGAACTCGTTCTCCGGACCCCCGCTGCCCGGGTCGAGGTAGGACGGCCCGGGGCCGGCCTCGCCGATCCAGCCGCAGTCGGCCTGGGGCGGGATGGTGTACCCGATGTGCTGGAGGCTGTACAGGATGTTGCTCGCGCAGTGCTTGATGCCGTCCTCGTTGCCCGTGATGATGGCGCCGCCGACCCGGCCGTAGTAGACGTACTGGCCACTGTCATTGGTCATCGAGGAGCCTGCATACAACCGCTCGATGACCTTCTTGGTGATGCTGGAGTTGTCGCCCAGCCAGATGGGGCCGGCGATGACGAGGATGTCGTTCGCGAGGACCTGCTCGAAGATCCGCGGCCACGCGTCCGTGGCCCAGCCGTGCTCGGTCATGTCGGGGTAGACCCCGGTGGCGATGTCGTGGTCGACCGCCCGCAGGACCTCGACCTGCACGCCGTGCTTCATCATGATCGCCGCGCTGGCGTCGACGATTCCCTCGGTGTGGCTGAGCTCGGGAGAGCGCTTGAGCGTGCAGTTGATGAACATCGCGCGCAGGTCCGAGAAGTCTGCGGCGTCGGTGTCGAAGCGCGGCCGCGCGGTCCCTGCTGGAGGAGTGGTCATCCCCCGACTGTGATCCCGTCGGGGGCCGGGCGCATCGGTCAGGCGCCGTAGGCCTCCATCCCCTCGACCAGGGCCGACGCGTCGTCCGGCACGTCGATGTCGCGGTGCGCGCCGCCGAGGGTGCGCGGCTGTGCGACCTCGACCTCGACCGCGCTGCCGTCGATCGCCAGCTCCGTGATGCTGCCGTTGTCCAGGCCCTCGCGAGGGGTGGGGAACTCGGTGGGGGTGCTCATGACTCGACCGTAGGCGCGGGGGCCGGGTCGACACACCGGTACCACGAGGTAACACCTGCCGGTAGCCGAACCCGTGGTCGCCCGGGCCGCCACCCGGCGCGGGAAGGTGCGCCCGCGGCATCCGCTCGCTTTGGCGGTAGGTTGCGGGTGTGCGCGTCGCCATCACCGGATCCATTGCCACCGACCACCTGATGACGTTCAAGGGACGCTTCGCCGACTCCCTCGTCGTCGAGCAGCTCGACAAGGTCTCGCTGTCGTTCCTCGCCGAGGACCTGCAGGTCAGGCGCGGGGGAGTGGCCGCCAACATCGCCTTCGGCATGGCCAACCTGGGCCAGCGGCCGGTCCTCGTCGGGGCCGTGGGGGAGGACTTCGCCGACTACCGCAGCTGGCTCGAGCGGCACGGCGTGGACTGCGAGTCGGTGCACGTCTCGGAGTCCCGGCACACGGCCCGCTTCGTCTGCACCACCGACGACGACATGGCCCAGATCGCCACCTTCTACGCCGGGGCGATGTCCGAGGCGCGCCAGATCGAGCTGCAGCCGGTGGCCGACCGCGTCGGTGGGCTCGACCTGGTCGTCATCGGAGCCAACGACCCCGAGGCGATGGTGCGCCACACGCAGGAGTGTCGCACCCGGGGCATCCCCTTCGCCGCCGACCCGAGCCAGCAGCTCGCGTTTGCCGACGGCGAGACGATCCGCCAGCTCATCGACGGGGCCGACTACCTGCTCACCAACGAGTACGAGGCGGCGCTGACCTCGCAGAAGACCGGCTGGTCGCCGGAGGAGATCGCCGACCGCGTCACGACCCGCGTCATCACGAGGGGCAAGGACGGCGCGGTGATCGCCACCCGCGGCCAGGAGCCGATCGAGGTGAAGGCGGCCCGCGAGGTGCGCCGGCTCGACCCCACCGGCGTGGGCGACGCCTTCCGGGCCGGGTTCCTCACCGGCCTGGCCGCCAACCTGAGCCACCAGCACGCCGCGGAGCTGGGGTCGATGCTCGCGACCTACGTCCTGGAGACGGTCGGCACGCAGGAGTACACCCTGGGGAAGGCGCGCTTCCTCGCGCGCCTCGCGGACGCCTACGGCCAGGACTCGGCTGACGCCATCGAGCCCCACATCACCTGTCTCGCCCCGTAGGCAGCTGAGCGTGCCCTGGCCGCCGCAGGAACCCGCCGCGAGTCCCTGGGACTTCGACCTCACCGAGGTCGACCCGGGCGAGGACCTCGTGGGCGTGGGCGGCGACCTGGCACCCGGGACGCTCCTGGCCGCCTACCGCAGCGGTGTGTTCCCCATGGGGCTCGGCGAGGACGGCGCCCGGCCCATGGGGTGGTGGTCGCCGGACCCGCGCGGCGTGCTGCTGCCGGGCCGCATCTCGGTCAGCCGGTCGCTGCGCAAGTCCTGCCGGCGGTTCGAGTTCCGCGTGGACTGCGCCTTCGACGAGGTCGTGGAGCGCTGTGCCGACCCGCGCCGGGAGGGCCGGTGGATCACCAGCGAGATCCGTCTCGCCTACGGGACGCTGCACCGGATGGGGTGGGCGCACAGCGTCGAGACCTGGCAGGACGACCAGCTCGTCGGAGGGCTGTACGGGGTCGCCGTCGGCGGCCTCTTCGCGGGGGAGTCGATGTTCCACTCCGTCACCGACGCCTCCAAGGCGGCGCTGGTGGCGCTGACCGGCTTCTTCTTCGCCGACGGCCACCCCGACCGCGTCATCGACGTGCAGTGGGCCACCGACCACCTGCGCACCCTCGGCATCGAGGACATGCCGCGCGAGCAGTACCTGCGTCGCCTCGAGCGCGCGCTGCAGGTGCCGCAGGTCCGCATCGGGGCCAACGAGGACTAGCGCCGGGGGTCCGCCAGGCGGACCCGGTATGCCGTGTGCCCGCCTTCGGCGCCCGCCGCCCCGGCGCCGGCCGCCTGCGTGACCTGCACCAGCTCGTGCCCGCGCATGCGGCACCACGCCGGGACGTCGGCCCGGGCAGCGGGGTCGGTGGCCCACAGCTCCAGCAGCGACCCGGCGGGCCGTCCAAGGGCCGCCTGGGCCAGCCGGATCACGGGCAGGGGGCAGCGCAGGCCCCGGGCGTCGACGACGGTGGCCGCCTCCGGTGGTCGAGCCGCGCCACCGTCCACCGGGTCATCCCTCACAGGTGCTCCGCGCCGAGCTGCGCCCGCACCGAGGCGACGACCTCGGGAAGGGCTACGCAGAACCGCTCGACGTGCTCGGCGCGGGCGGGCGAGACCGACTCGAGCGGCAGGGTGAGCCGCACGTTGCCGTGGGTCAGCACCCCCATGGCCGCCAGCACGTGGCTCGGTTCCAACGTGCTCGCCGTGCAGGCCGACCCCGAGGCGATCGCGAAGCCCCGCCGGTCGAACTCGTGCACGAGGGCCTCGCCGTCGACGAACAGCGCGCTGAACGTGACGACGTGCGGGAGCCGCTCGTCGGGGTCGCCCACGACCTCGACGTCGGGCACGGCAGCGGCGGTGGCGCGCACCCGGTCCACCAAGGCTCGGGCCCGGGTCGTCTCCTCGTCCAGGGCCGCGCCGGCCTGCTGCCACGCCTCCGCGGCAGCCAGCGCGAGAGGCACCCAGGGCACGTGCCCGCTGCGTCCGTAGCCCGGCTCACCGGAGGGACCGGGCAGCGCCCAGCGCGTGCGCTCGGGCACGGCCAGCACGCCCAGGCCGCCCGGACCACCCCAGGACTGCGCGTCACCGGTGAGCACGTCGAAGGCGTCCGGGGACGGCACCCGGCCCAGCGACGACTGCGCGTCCACGACCAGCGGCGTACCGGCGGCCCGGCACCGCTCGAGCGCGGCGGCCAGCGGCTGGAGGGTGCCGACCTCGCCGTTGGCGTGCTGCACCGCGGCGACGACCGTGCCCGGCGCGTCCAGGGCGGCGGCCAGCGCGTCGACGTCGACCCGGCCGGCGTGGTCGACGGGCACCTCGGCGAGGAGCGCCTCGTCCTGCGCCTGCGCGGCACGGTAGCGCCCGGGGGCCAGCACGGCGGAGTGCTCCACCGCGGTGGCGACCAGCCGTGAGCCGCGGCGGCGCGCGCTGTGCAGCACCCCGTCGACGGCCAACCGCACGGCGGCCGGGCCGGACGGGGCGAAGGAGAGCTCGGAGGGCCGGACGCGAAGGCCCGAGGCCAGCACCTCGGTCGCCTCGTCCAGCAGCCGGCGGGCCGCGCGACCCTCCGCGTGGAGGCGCCGCGGATCGGCCCAGCCGGCGTCGAGCGCGGCCATGAGGGTGTCGCGCGCGAGGGGGTGCATCGGGGTGCTTGCGGCGTCGAGGATCGCGCGCTCGCCACGGGTGTTCGCCACACCCCGACGTTAGTCCCACCCTGACCGGACTCACGGAACGGGCTGGAGTAGGGTTTGCCGCGTGGTTGGTCTCTCGTCAGAAGAAGGTGCACCGTTGCGTCCGCACGACGACTCTGTGCCGCGCCCGCGAGGGCGTCGGACCTGGTTCACGGCGGCGACCGCCGGCCTCAGCGCGCTGGCCCTGACCGGGTGCGCCGGACGCGTGGAGGACGGACTCCTCCCGCGGGGGGCGACCGAGGGCGCCGAGCGCGTGACCAACCTCTGGGTCGGGTCCTGGATCGCGGCCCTGGCGGTCGGCGTCCTGGTGTGGGGCCTGATCCTGTGGTGCGCCGTGGCCTACCGGCGCCGGCGTGACGACGACGGCACGCTGCCCGTCCAGCTGCGCTACAACGTGCCGCTCGAGATCCTCTACACCGTCGTCCCGGTCCTGATGATCGCGGTGCTCTTCTACTACACCCAGCGCGACGAGTCGGCGCTGCTCGACACCTCCAAGCAGCCCGACGTCGTGGTCAACGCGGTCGGCAAGCAGTGGAGCTGGGACTTCAACTACGTCAACGAGCAGGTCTACGAGACCGGAACCCACGCCCAGCTGACGGGGGAGCCGGGTGTCGAGGAGACGCTGCCGACCCTGTACCTGCCGGTCAACAAGCGAGTCGAGTTCCAGCTCACCGCGCGCGACGTCATCCACTCGTTCTGGGTGCCGGCCTTCCTCCAGAAGCTGGACATGATCCCGGGCAAGGTCAACCGCTTCCAGGTCGTGCCGACCCAGACCGGCACCTTCCAGGGCAAGTGCGCCGAGCTGTGCGGCGCCTACCACTCGCAGATGCTCTTCAACGTCAAGGTCGTCGAGCAGGCGGAGTACGACCGGCACATCGCCGAGCTGAAGGCCAAGGGCAACGAGGGACAGCTCGACAACGGCCTCAACCGTGAGGAGATCATGGACGAGGACGCGGACAAACTTGAGAACGCTGGGAGCAACTGAGCATGAGCGCCACGAGCGAGTCGACCTACCTGCGGACGGCTGAGACCGTCACGCGCCGACGGGTTGCCCCCGGGGCCACTGTCGTGAAGTGGATGACGACGACCGACCACAAGGTCATCGGAAATCTGTACTTCATCACGGCGTTCATCTGGTTCATGCTGGGCGGCCTGATGGCGCTGGTCATCCGCGCCGAGCTCATCAACCCCGGACTGCAGGTGGTGGACAGCCCCGAGCAGTTCAACCAGCTGTTCACCATGCACGGCACGATCATGCTGCTGCTGTTCGCGACACCGCTGTTCGCCGGCTTCGCCAACGCGCTCATGCCGATCCAGATCGGCGCGCCCGACGTCGCCTTCCCGCGCCTGAACATGTTCGCCTACTGGCTGTACCTGTTCGGCGGGCTCATCGCGGCCGGCGGCTTCCTCACCCCCTCCGGTGCGGCCTCGTTCGGCTGGTTCGCCTACGCGCCGCTGTCCGACGCGACGTACAGCCCCGGTCTCGGCGGCGACCTGTGGGTCTTCGGTCTGGCGCTCGGTGGCTTCGGCACCATCCTCGGCGCCGTCAACTTCATCACCACGATCATCTGCATGCGTGCCCCCGGCATGACCATGTTCCGGATGCCGATCTTCACCTGGAACATCCTGGTGACCTCGATCCTCGTGCTGATGGCGTTCCCGGTGCTGGCTGCCGCGCTGCTGGCCCTGGGCGCCGACCGCAAGTTCGGCGCGCACGTCTTCGACCCCGGCAACGGCGGCCCGATGCTGTGGCAGCACCTGTTCTGGTTCTTCGGGCACCCCGAGGTCTACATCATCGCGCTGCCCTTCTTCGGCATCGTGACCGAGATCCTGCCGGTGTTCTCCCGCAAGCCGATCTTCGGCTACAAGACGCTGGTGTTCGCGACCATCGCGATCGCCGCCCTGTCCGTGACGGTCTGGGCGCACCACATGTACGCCACGGGACAAGTGCTCCTGCCGTTCTTCGCGGTGATGACGATGCTCATCGCCGTGCCGACCGGTGTGAAGTTCTTCAACTGGATCGGCACCATGTGGGGCGGCAAGGTCACCTTCGAGACCCCGATGCTGTGGACCATCGGCTTCCTCGTGACCTTCCTCTTCGGAGGCCTGACGGGCATCATCCTCTCGAGCCCCGCCCTGGACTTCCACCTGTCCGACACCTACTTCGTGGTGGCGCACTTCCACTACGTCGTGTTCGGCACCGTGGTCTTCGCGATGTTCGCCGGCTTCTACTTCTGGTGGCCCAAGTTCACCGGCCGCATGCTCGACGAGACGCTCGGCAAGATCCACTTCTGGCTGCTGTTCATCGGCTTCCACACGACCTTCCTCATCCAGCACGTGCTCGGCGTCGACGGCATGCCTCGCCGCTACGCCGACTACCTGCCAGAGGACGGCTTCACGTGGGAGAACCGCGTCTCGAGCGCCGGCGCCTTCCTGCTGGCGGCCTCGACCCTGCCGTTCCTCTACAACGTCTGGAAGACCTGGCGCACGGCGCCGCTGGTCGAGACCAACGACCCGTGGGGCTACGGCGCGTCGCTCGAGTGGGCCACCAGCTGCCCGCCGCCGCGGCACAACTTCGACACCATCCCGCGGATCCGTTCCGAGCGCCCGGCCTTCGACCTGCACCACCCCGAGGCGGCCCCGGTCGCCGGGCCGCAGCCGGACGCCGACACGCTGGCCAAGGTCCTCGGTCCGGCCGACCTCGGCCAGGGCCGCCACCCCCACCAGACCGGCGAGTTCGACGGCACGGACAAGCACGGCCGTTTCCACGAGGAGCGCTGACCCCCTGTGAAGATCGAGTACAAGCTCTTCCTCATCGTCGGGGCGTTCTTCGTCCCGGTCGGGATCATCTACGGCATCGTCACGGACTGGTCGGAGCCGGTGGGACCGGTCGCGCTGCTGCTGAGCGCCGGCCTCGGCGGCATGATCGCCTTCTACCTCTGGGCGACCGGGCGCCGGCTGCCCGAGCGCCCCGAGGACAACCCCGGCGGGGAGATCGCCGAGCTCGAGGGTGACTACGGGTTCTTCAGCCCGCACTCGTGGTGGCCGCTGCCGCTGGCCGCCGCAGCCTCGATCTGCTTCCTCGGCCTGGCCATCGGCTGGTGGATGTTCATCATCGGTGCGGCCTTCGGAGTCGTCGCCCTCATCGGCTGGACCTTCGAGTACTTCACGGGCGACGAGGCGGTCTGACCGCCGAGCACGCCGACCAGGACGCCCCGCCGGGAGACCGGCGGGGCGTCCTGCTGTCCGGGCGGGGCAGCTTGGTACTCGTGTCCTCGTGACGGGGCATCAGGCCCAGCCGAGCTCGTGCAGGCGGTGGTCGTCGATGCCGAAGTGGTGGGCGATCTCGTGCACAACGGTGATCGCGATCTCGTCGAGCAGCTCGTCGCGGTCGACGCACATGCGCAGCAGCGGTCCGCGGTAGACCGTGATGCGGTCGGGAAGTGCGCCCATCGCCCAGGCGTCACCCCGCTCGGTGAGGGGCACCCCGTCGTAGACCCCCAGCAGGTCCGGGTCCTCGGGTGGCGGCTCGTCCTCGACGAAGAAGGCGACGTTGTCGAGCAGGGCCATGAGCTCGGCGGGCACGGCATCGAGGGCGTCACCGACGGCGTCCTCGAACTCCTGACGGCTCATCTCCTGCACGCGCACCAGCCTGCCATGCTGGCTGCGTGCGCATCACCGTGAGGGTCCGGCCCGGCGCGTCCCGCACGGCCGTGGGAGGGCGCTACGGAGACGGGACCGGGGGACAGGCGCCTGCGCTGGTGGTGCGGGTGGCCCAGCGGGCCGTGGAGGGCGCTGCGACGGCCGCGGTCCTCGACGCGGTGGCCGCGGCCTTCGGCGCGCGTCGTGGTGACGTCCGGCTCGTGACGGGGGAGCGCAGCCGCACGAAGGTGCTCGAGATCGACCCCGCCCCCGCCGGGGCCGAGCAGCGGCTGGACGAGCTGCTCGAGGGGCGCTGAGCGGCGCTCAACGGGGACGCCTAGCGGGCCGGGAAAGGCGAGAGGTGCCGCACCCCGGTAAGGGGTGCGACACCTCTCGCGACAGCCGTGCTGCGGGCTCAGTGGCCGCGGTGTCGGCCGGGCTCCGCCGTGTCCGGGTTGTCTCCGGAGGTGGACGACGCCATCTCGACGAGCGGGGTGCCACCGGGCTCCTGGTGCTCGATCTCCTCCGCGTGGTGGCCGTCGTGGTGGGCGGCCTCGAGCTCTGCCGGGGTGACGGGCTCGACGCGGTCCTTGAAGAAGAAGTGCGACACCTTCGCCCGGAGACGCTGGCTGCGGGCGTTGGGCGCAGCCACACCGTTCTCGTCGACACCCGACTCGAGCTCCAGCGGCCGGTGCTGCTCGTGCTGCACCAGCTTCCAGCGGGTGTAGGGGTCGAGCGGCTCGTGCCGCTCGTAGAAGCGGCCCTCCGCGGTGCGGATGATGCGTCCGGTCTCCCGGCCGTGCAGCACCAGGTCGCGGTCGCGGCGCTGCAGGCTCAGGCAGATCCGCTTGGTGACCCAGAAGGCGACCACGGGCAGGACGAAGAAGAGCGTCCGCAGCGCGATGGTGATGTCGTTGATGGACAGGCCCAGCTTGATCGCCATCAGGTCGTTGCCCGCGGCGAACATCAGCACGGCGTAGGCGGCGATGCCGGCCATGCCGATACCGGTGCGCGTCGGGTTGTTGCGCGGGCGGTCGAGCAGGTGGTGCTCCCGCTTGTCGCCGGTCACCCACTCCTCGAGGAACGGGTAGAGGGTGATCAGGCCGTACATCACCGGGATCAGCAGGATGGCGCCGATCATGACGTTGAAGCTGAAGGTGAACCCGAACGCCTCGAACTCGAGCCAGCCCGGCAGCAGTCGCAGGGCGCCGTCGGCGAAGCCCATGTACCAGTCGGGCTGCGAGCCCGCGGTCACGGGCGACGGGTCGTAGGGACCGTACGCCCAGATCGGGTTGATCGTCACCAGGGCCGAGATCAGGGCGACCACGCCGAAGACGATGAAGAAGAACCCGCCGGCCTTGGCGGCATACACCGGCATGACCGGGAAGCCGACGACGTTCTCGTTGGTGCGGCCGGGCCCGGGGAACTGGGTGTGCTTCTGCACGGCCACCAGCACGATGTGGGCGGTGAACAGGCCGACGAGGATCGCCGGGAGCAGCAGCACGTGCACCGAGTAGAGGCGGGGGATGATCGCCTCGCCCGGGAAGGCTCCACCGAAGACGAAGTACGAGACGTAGCTGCCGATCACGGGGATGGAGCGCATGAAGCCCTCGGCGGCCCGCAGGCCGGTGCCCGACAGCAGGTCGTCGGGGAGGGAGTAGCCGGCGAAGCCCTCGACGAGCGCCAGCATCGACAGCTGCGCGCCGAGGACCCAGTTGAGCTCACGCGGCTTGCGGAAGGCGCCGGTGAAGAACACGCGCATCATGTGCACGTTGATCGCCACGATGAACAGCAGCGCCGCCCAGTGGTGGATCTGCCGGATGATCAGGCCGCCGCGGATGTCGAAGGAGATGTCCAGCGTCGAGCGGTAGGCCTCGGACATCGTCACGCCGCGCAGCGGGAGGTAGGAGCCCTCGTAGACGACCTGCCCCGCGCTCGGGACGAACCA
The DNA here is from genome assembly GCF_029223115.1 of Knoellia sp. 3-2P3. Taxonomy (NCBI): domain Bacteria; kingdom Bacillati; phylum Actinomycetota; class Actinomycetes; order Micrococcales; family Intrasporangiaceae; genus Knoellia; species Knoellia sp. 3-2P3. The sequence goes on along the minus strand of NZ_JARGZE010000002.1, from coordinate 650,334 downwards.
GAAGGTGAGGAAGGCGCCGGTGAGGAGGCAGATGACCATCGAGTACATCGCCACCTCCCCGAGCATGAACGACCAGTGGTCGGGGAAGACCTTCTTCATGAGGTAGCCGACGCCCTTGGCGGCGCCGGTGCGGTCATCGACCCAGCCGGCGACGCCGCCGACCTTCCTCAGGCCGCCACCGACGGGGGCCTCGGCCCGGGCGTCGTTGGCGCGCAGTCGGTCTGCGCCAGATGCGTTGTCTGCGGTGCTCATCCACGCTCCCAGAAGCTCGGGCCGACTGCTTCCTGGAAGGGGGCGTCGGCCACCAGGTAACCCTCGGCGTCAACGGTGATCTTCAGCTGCGGCAGCGGTCGCTTGGCCGGGCCGAAGATGACCTTGCAGTCCTGCGTCACGTCGAAGGTGGACTGGTGACACGGGCACAGCAGGTGGTGCGTCTGCTGCTCGTAGAGACCGACGGGGCAGCCCACGTGCGTGCAGATCTTGGAGTAGGCGACGATGCCCTCGTAGCCCCAGTCGCGTGCCTTGGCGACCTGGATGATGCCCGGCTCGAGGCGCATGAGGAGGACGGCGGCCTTGGCCTTGTCCTCGAGGACGTGGTGGGACTCCTTGATGGACTCCGGCAGCACGTGGAAGACCGAGCCGATGGTCACGTCGGTGGCCTTGATCGGGGTGTGCTCGGGGTCGCGCACGAGGCGGTCGCCCTTCTTCCACATGGTCTTGGAGAGCTCGTCCTTCGGCAGGGGGCCGAGGCTGCCGGCCACCTGCAGCACCATCGGCAGGGCGAACAGGCCGAGGGCGCCACCGAGGCTGTACTTGATGAGGGGACGACGGTCGAGCTGGGCGTCGGTGCCACCGGTCAGCATCGTCTTGACGAAGCCGCCACGGGCCTCGTCGGGGGAGCGCAGCGGGTGGCGCTCCTCGACCACTTCCTCGTCGGGCATGAGGGTCTTGGCCCAGTGGACCGCGCCGATGCCGATGCCGAGCAGACCGAGGGCAAGCGAGACGCCGAGGACGACGTTGGACAGGTTGGCCTTGCCGATGCCCGGGATGAAGACCTGGTTCTCCATGGGGATCGCGAAGTAGGCGACGATGAAGACGAAGGTGCCGAGCATCGAGAGGCCGAACATCGAGGCGACCTGCTTCTCGGCGCGCTTGGCGGCGCGCTCGTCGAGGTCGGCGGCGCGGTGGATGTGCGGGGGCATGCCCGGGTTCTCGAAGCGCGCCGGCAGGCCGCCGGTGCCCTCGATGTGCCCTTGGTCGAGCCGCACCGCGGAGCTGCCGTAGCCCTCGGATCCCGGCTGGGCCACCTGGCCGCCGTGCTCAGTGCCGTGTTCGTTCATGCTGTGGTCGATCCTGTCGGTTCGCAGTGGTCGAGTGCGGTGGGCATCAGGCCGATTTCTGTCCGAGCCAGACGGCGAAGCCGATCATGATGCCGAGGCCGAACACCCAGATGAACAGCCCCTCGGAGACAGGGCCGAGGTTGCCGAGCGCCATGCCGCCGACGTTCTCCTGCTCGTCGAGGGTGTGCAGGAACGCGATGATGTCGCGCTTGCTCTCCGGGCTGATGTTGGTGTCGTTGAAGACGGGCATCGACTGCGGGCCGGTGGCCATCGCCTCGTAGATGTGCTTGCCCTCGATGTCGCGCAGCGAGGGGGCGTACTTGCCCCGGGTCAGGGCCCCGCCGGAGCCGGCGAAGTTGTGGCACATTGCGCAGTTGACGCGGAACAGCTCGGCACCCTTGGCGACGTCACCGCCCTCTCCGGAGGCGTACTCCTCCTCGGGGACGGCCGGGCCCGGCGCCAGCGACGCGACGTAGGCGGCCATGGCGGCGATGTCCTCGTCGCTGAACTGGACCTCCTTGCGGGGGGCCTGCACGTCGGGGCGCGTCATGGGCATGCGACCGGTGCCGACCTGGAAGTCGACCGCGGCGGCGCCGACGCCCGCAAGGCTCGGGCCGTCCTGCGTGCCCTCGCCGTTGAGGCCGTGGCAGGTCGAGCAGTTGGCCTGGAAGAGCTTCTTGCCCTCCTCGACCTGGGCGGCGCTCGCGGTGGAGGCCTGGGCCGGCTTCGGCGCCAGGGCGGCATAGGCCGCGCCGGTCACCAGGAGGCCCACCAGGATGAGGAGGGCGATGGCGGCCGGGTGCCGTCGGCGGGCGGCCAGTGCGTTCACAGTGCGCTCCTGAACGTGTGCTGTCGTCGAGTTGTTCGGTTACGGGGGCTGTTCCGGATGGCTCTCACCGCAGCAGGTAGATCGTCGCGAAGAGCGCGATCCACACGACGTCGACGAAGTGCCAGTAGTAGGAGGTCACGACAGCGCCGGCTGCCTGGTTGTGGCTGTAGGTCCGGGTCGTGAAGGTGCGGCCGATGATCAGCAGGAAGGCGAGCAGGCCGCCGGTCACGTGGAGGGCGTGGAAGCCGGTGGTGAGGTAGAAGACCGAGCCGTAGGCGTCGGACGCGAGGGTGACGCCCTCGTGGACGAGCTCGGCGTACTCGAGCACCTGGCCGGAGACGAAGACCGCGCCGAAGATGTAGGTGAGCACGTACCACTCGCGCATGCCCCAGGCGCTGATGTTGAACAGCGTCGCGTCACCCCGGTGCGCCTTGCCGTGCTCCGCGGCGTGCACGCCGAGCTGGCACCACACCGAGGAGATCACGAGGATCAGGGTGTTGATGGTGGCGAAGGGGATGTTGAGCTGGCTCGTGCGCTCGTCCCACAGCTGCGGCTCGACCCCGCGGATCGTGAAGTACATCGCGAACAGGCCCGCGAAGAACATCAGCTCGCTGGCGAGCCACACGATCGTCCCGACCGAGACCATGTTCGGGCGGGTCACGGGACCGTGTCCGGGGATGGACCCTACGGGGCCGGGGGTACCTGGTTGCACTGCGGATGCTGTCGCCACGTGCGCCATTATTGCCACATTCGCATCGCGGCACACCGTCGACCCCCCCTTGGGTGTCGTCGGTGTGCGGGACGGGCGCGCGCGGTGTGCCCGAACCGCGCGGACGGGGTCGGCACGTGCCTGCGCCCACGGCCTGCTGCCCTTCGACCGGCGGGTGTGTCTCCGGCCGGTCCGGGCGGCCCCGCTAGGATTCACGCCATGACCGCTCCGCACGCGACCGCAGCCTCGAACCCGGCCACCGGCGGCTCTGCCGCCCGCCAGATCTCGGTGCTGCTCTACAGCGACGACATCACCACCCGCGACGCCGTTCGCGTCAACGTCGGCCGCCGTCCGGCCCGCGACGTGGAGGTCACGCAGTGGCGCGAGTGCGCCACCGCCCCCGCGGTCATCGAGGCCGTGGAGAACGGTCACTTCGACGTGCTGGTGCTGGACGGCGAGGCGGCCCCCACCGGCGGTCTGGGCCTGTGCCGGCAGCTGAAGAACGAGCTCTTCAACTGCCCGCCCGTCCTCGTGCTGACGGGCCGCCCGCAGGACGGCTGGCTGGCCACGTGGTCGCAGGCCGACCTCGCGGTGCCGCACCCCCTCGACCCGATCGCCCTGGCCTCCGCGGTGGCCGAGCTGGGGCGCCGCGGCCGCCAGGCAACGGCCTGACGCCGATGGCTTCGTCGGCGCCGGCTGCGTTCACGTGGCCGGACCTGTTCACCTCCCTGCTCGCCGGCGAGGACCTCAGCACGGAGGCTGCCGCCTGGGCCATGGACCAGATCATGTCCGGGGAGGCCTCACCGGTGCAGCAGGCCGGCTTCCTCGTGGCCCTGCGCGCCAAGGGCGAGAGCGTCGACGAGGTGCGCGGACTGGCCGACGTGATGCTCGAGCACGCGCGCCCCATCGAGGTCGCCGAGCCCAGCCTCGACATCGTGGGCACGGGCGGCGACCGGTCGCACTCGGTCAACATCTCCACGATGTCCTCGGTGGTGATCTCGGCGTGCGGGATCCGCGTCGTCAAGCACGGCAACCGGGCCGCGTCGTCGTCCTCGGGCTCGGCTGACGTCCTGGAGGCCCTCGGGGTCAACCTCACCTTGACCCCCGGCCAGGTGGCGCGGGTGGCCGAGCTCGCCGGCATCACCTTCTGCTTCGCCCAGACGTTCCACCCCTCGATGCGGCACGCTGCCGAGGCCCGGCGCGACCTGGGCATCCCCACCGCGTTCAACCTCCTCGGCCCATTGACCAACCCGGCCCGCCCCACGTATGCCGCGGTGGGCGTCGCCGACGCCCGCGTGGCGCCGCTGGTGGCCGGTGTGTTCGCCGGGCGCGGCAAGGACGCGGCGGTGTTCCGCGGTGACGACGGCCTCGACGAGCTCACCATCAGCACGACCTCGCGGGTGTGGTGGGTGCGGGGCGGCCAGGTGCGCGAGCACCGGCTCGACCCACGCGACCTCGGCCTGGAGCTGCACCCCCTGGAGAGCCTGCGGGGAGCCGACGCCGCGCACAACGCGAGCGTGGCCCGACAGCTCTTCGAGGGCCTGCGCTCACCGGTGCGGGATGCGGTCGTCCTCAACGCCGGCATCGCGCTCGCGCTCACCGAGCCCGACGGCGGCCCCACCGCTCAGGACTTCCTCTCCGGCGTGCGCCGCGGGATGGACCGCGCCGAGCAGGCGCTGGACTCCGGGGAGGCGCTGCGCCGGCTCGACGCCTGGGCACAGGCGAGCCAGCGCGACGACCTCTGAGCGCCGGCCAAGGTCAGTGCAGGTGGGCGAACCAGTGTGCCGCCCGCACCGCGTCACGGCGGCGCCACTCGTAACGGGCGCCGAGAGCGAGCAGCGCTGCGCCCGTCAGCCCCAGGGTGAGCGCGCGGGAGCCCCACGGCATACGGCGCGAGCTGGCTCACCGCCACGACGGCTGCAGCGGCAGCGCCGACGACCACCAGGGCCTGCCAGCGCAGCCGGACGCCGAGGCCAGCACCGCGGCGGCGGCGACCAGCGTCAGCATCGGCCGGACGAGGCCCTCCTCGTCGACCGAGACCAGCGCCGACGGCAGCAGCGCCAGCGCCGCGGCTGGACCCACCGACACCCACGATGACAGGCCCGGTGTCGTGTGCAGCAGCCACAGCCCGGCCGCGAGGGCGAAGGCAGCAGCGGGCAGGGAGTAGGCCTCCGGCGTCGTGACGTCGGAGTCGGCCACCAGCACCCAGACCGCACCCGTCCAGGCCAGCGCGGCCACGACCACCAGGGGCCGGCGGCGCAGCAGCACGGCATAGCTCGCGCTCACGCCTCCCTCGAGGACCAGCAGCAGCGACGTCGTGCCCGCCCAGCCCTCGCCGGCCGCCCACGCCTGCGCGGCCGTGGCCGCCAGCACCGCGGTGACCCCCAGGGAGAGCTCATCGGCGTGCCCACGGCGCCAGGCAGCCAGGGCCGTCAGCCCCACAGCCGAGACAGTGAGCGCCGCAACGAGCCACCCGGCGCCGAGCAGCTCGGCGGCCAGCCCGACGCTCACCGCGCCGGTGAGGGCGGCCACCGCGCTGCCGATCGCGCGGAGGTCGGGACGGAGCACACAGAGTGCCGCGGACACCGCCGCCACCGCGGCCACAGCGACGCTCGCCGTGGCCTGTGAGCCCCAGTGGTCCGAGGCACCCACCAGCCCCACCAGAGTGGTCGCGCCCAGGCCCAGGAGCGTCCAGCGGGTCCGGGACCAGCGGGTTCCGGACCGCCAGGCGAGGGTGCCCAGAGCGGTGGCCAGCAGGACGGAGGCCACGCCGGTCGTGACGGGTCCAGCCTGCCAGGCGAGAGACGTGAGGGCGGCGGGCGCAGCGACGCCGACGGCGGCAGCCAGGGCGCTGAGGGGCCACCAGGTCCCCGCGAGCGGCGTCGCGAGCCACGCGTCCGCCGCGCGGCCGGTGCCCAGCCCGCGGGACCGCCGTCGCAGGACCTCCCGCAGGACGGCGTAGCCACCGGTCGCGATGACGACGAGCACCACCACGGCCCCCGCGTCCTCGGGGCTCAACCCGTCCCGGTAGAGGTCGTCGAAGCCCGCGAGGACCGCAACCACCAGCGAGACGAGCAGGTACATCACGGCGGGCACGACGGCTCCGGCCCTGACCACGCCGAGCCGAGTGGGCAGGAGCGCCGCCGCGACGGCGAACACGACGGCTCCGGCCAGTGCCACCGCGGCGAAGCCCGCCACGGGCCCGGTGGCCCAGCCGAGGACCGCCGCCCAGGCGGTGGTCGCCGCCACCAGCGACCCGATGCCGAAGGCGCTCACCCGGCGGTCCCGGGTGTGCAGCGCGGCGAGGGCGACCGCGACGAGGGTGCCGGTCACCGCGGAGTAGGTGCGCACGTCCAGCGCCTCCAGGCCGCCGAGCCCGAGGGACCGGGCGGCGGCGACGTCGAGCAGCAGCAGGCCGGCGGTGAGGGCGCCCAGTGCCTCGGCGCTGCCGTGCAGGCGCTGGCGCGACAGACGGAGGGCACCGTATGCCGTCAGGCAGGTCAGGGTCGCCATGGCCAGGACCTGGCCGGCGACGCCGATGACGTCCCAGGCGACGGCAAGGAAGACGAGGGACGCCACCAGCACGAGCAGGACACCGGTGCCCAGCAGCACCTGCTGCCCGCTCCAGCGCGGACGCAGGTGGGGTGGTCGGGCGTTCGTCGGGCCGGTGGAAGCGCTGCGAGCGGCCACCGCGCCGGCGGGTGACCGCTGCTCGCGGAGCGCCTGCAACAGCCGTGCGCGCTCGCGGGCCAGTGCCGCGAGGCTCTGGTCCACCTCCCACAGGCGGCTCGCGACCGGTCCCTGCAGCGGCAGGTGACAGCTCGGGCACTCGGCGGCCCCACCGGGTGGGAGCGCGGCCCCACAGGACGGACAGGGGACTACGGGGCTCATCGTCGACCTCCGGGGCTCACGGGCACCACGCCCTCTGGGGGCAGTGTCGGGCCGAGGAGGGCTCGGCGGCATGAGGCTTCGTACTCACATCGCCGGACCGCGGGCCGGTGGCGCGGCGCGGCTACTCGTCGTCGAGGCCCAGGCTGAAGGCAGCCTCGAGGTCGTGCCGCGAGTAGGTGCGGAAGGCGATGTGGGTCGAGGTGCCGGTCACCCCGTCGACCTTGTTGAGCCGGTCGGCGATGACGTCGGCGAGCTCCTCGTGCGCCCGCACGCGCACCATGGCGATCAGGTCGACGTCGCCGGCGACCGAGTAGACCTCGCTGACGCCGTCGAGCTCGGCGATGGCCTGGGCCACCTCGGGGATGCGGTCGACTTCGGCGTTGATGAGGACGATGGCAGAGATCACGGGGCCACAGTAGTGCGGCCGGTCAGGACGCGGCGACGAAGCCGGCCGCCTCGTGGCGTGACACGGCCTGGGGCTCGAGCTGGGCCCGGGCGGCGCCGGCGCCGCCGACCGGGCAGGTCCACTGCCCGTCGAGGTCGACGAGCCGGACGCCGGGCGCCTCGAGCCAGCGCAGGATCTTCTCCGACTCCTCGGCCGTGCCTGCCGGTGCCGGTGCCGGCGCGGGCAGGACCGCTTCGGCGCTGGCCCGCAGGGCCTGCACGTAGGGCATCGGGTCGGCGCCTCGGGGGGAGACGCTGCTGCCGGCGAGCCGGCCGTGGCGGATGCACACGAGCTCCCAGCCGCCGAGGGCGGCCGGCCTCGCCGCGACGATCTCGGCGCTGGTGGCCAGCGGGGCAATGCGCTGGGTGCGGGCCATGCCGCGCACCAGGGCGAGGAGGCGGTCGCGCAGCGTGCCGGCGTCCTCGAAGCGCTCCTGCTCGGCGAGGGTGACCATCCGCGCCCGCAGGGCAGTGACGACGTCGCGGCTGTCGCCGGCCAGGGCGGCCATCGCCCGTCCGGCCACGACGGCATACTCCTGCACGCTCTGGGCCCCCGTGCAGGGGGCGCCGCACCGGCCCATGTCGGCGAGCGCGCAGGCGCTCACCGGCTTCGACGGGGAGAGCCGCTGCACGCACTGGCGCAGCGGGATGACCTCGTGCACCGCGGCGATCGCGGCCTCGGCAGCGGCGCGGCCGGAGAACGGGCCGATGTAGCGGGCCCCGTCGGGACGCACCTCGCGCACCATGCTCAGGCGCGGGAAGGCCTCGACGGTCAGCTTCACCCACACCCCCCGCTCGGGTGCCTTGGACCGCCGGTTGTAGCGCGGCTTGTGCTCGGCGATGAGGCGCAGCTCGCGCACCTCGGCCTCGAGGGTGGTGGCGCAGACGATGGGCGTGACGCTCTCGGCGAGGCGCACCATCTCGGCCATGCGGGTGCGCTGCTCGGAGGCGGTGAAGTAGCTGCGCACCCGCGTGCGGATGTTGACGGAGGTGCCGACGTAGAGCACGCGGCCCTGCCCGTCCTTGAACAGGTAGACGCCCGGGGCCGACGGCAGGTCCTGGGCGAGGTAGCGCTTGCGCCGCGTGGACGGCGCCACGCGCGAGGTGTAGCTGGTGAGCTCCTCCAGGGTGTGCACGCCGAGGTTGCCGACCCGCCCGATGAGCGCGTGCAGGACGTCGACGGTGGCCCGCGCGTCGTGCAGCGCCCGGTGGTCGGGCGTCGTGGGGGAGCCGAAGTGCGCCGCGAGAGTGGAGAGCTTGTGGTTGCGGGTCTCGTCGCGCGGGACCAGCTGGCGCGCCAGGGTGACGGTGTCGAGCACCTCGAAGCCCGGCCAGCGGTTGCCCGTGCGGGCGGCGGCGGCCTTGAGGAAGGAGATGTCGAAGCCGGCGTTGTGGGCCACGAGCACCGACCCCCGGGCGAACTCGAGGAACGCGGGGAGCGCCGACTCGATGCGCGGCGCGGTGGCGACCATGGCGTCGGTGATGCCGGTGAGCACCTGGATGAACGCCGGGATCGGCGCGCCGGGGTTGACCAGGGTCTGGAACTCACCGAGCACCTCGCCGCCGCGGACCCGCACGGCGCCGATCTCGGTGATCTGCGACTCGGCGGGGCTTCCGCCGGTGGTCTCGAGGTCGACGACGACGAAGGTGACCCCGGACAGCGCGGTGCCCAGGTCGTCGAAGGTGCCTTGGACCATCTGCATGCGCCAGACGGTATGCCGGGGCGCCGACAGCCCGGCGAAGGCGCGCCTGCAGGTGCCTGCGCCGGTTCCCGGCCGGCCCCTCGTCGGCGTCCTCCGGGCCGCTGCCGGGTCCGCCGGGAGGTCCGCTGCGGGGTCGCTGTCGGTGGTCGCTCCTACCGTCGGGGGCAACCAAGAGGAAGGGGTGATCACGGTGATCATCGACTGCACGTCCTGCCCGGTCCGTGAGCTCCACTGCGGTGACTGCATGGTGACGGCGCTCCTGGCGCCCGCGACCGCAGACCTGCCGCTCGACGCGGCTGAGCGCGCCGCGGTGACCCTGTTCGTCGCCTCTGGCCTCGTCACGCCCCAGGAGGCCACGGGGCTGCGGGCGCGGCGCGAGCCGTGGGACGCGGCGCGCGCCGTCGGCTGAACAGCCCCGCCGGCGCCAGCGCCCCGTGCCTACGATGGCCCGCGTGAGCATGCGGTCGTGTGGCCGGGACGACGGCCGGCGGAACGACGGGGTGGGCCGGCGGCGCCTCGCCGCGCACACGGTCCTGGTCGCCCTGCTGTCCTTGGCCGTCCTCGTCTCAGGCTGCTCCGGCTCGCCCCGCGTCGAGGGTCCGCCCCGCCCCGCCTCCGCGGGCCCGGCGACCACCTCCGCCTCCGCCGGTGACTCGACGCCCCAGAGCCCCACCGCCGACCCTGCCGTCGCCCGGGTCGAGGCGCTGCAGGACCTGCTCGACGAGCGTGCCGCGGCCGTCCTCGCACGCGACCGCGCCCGCTTCGTGGCCACCCTCGACAGCCCCCGGTCCGGTTTCGGGCTCCGCCAGCTCGAGGCGTTCGACAACCTGGTCCGCCTGCCGCTCGGCACCTTCGACTACGGTACACCCGAGCCCGCCCCGGCTCTGAGCGCCGAGCGGGCGGCGCAGGTCGGCCCCGAGGCATGGGTCGCCCGCGTCGAGGGCAGGTACGCCCTCAAGGGCTACGACCGCGGGTTGCGGACCTACGAGACCCACCTGACCGCCGTGCGCCGGGCCGACGGCTGGAGGCTGGCAGACGACTCCGACGGCGGCACCCAGGCCCAGCTGTGGGACCTGCCGGACCTGCGGGTGCTCGCGGGCCGCAGCACGCTGGTCGTCGCGAGCGGGAAGGTCCGCGACCCGGACCTCTACCGGCGCCTCGGTGACCGGGCCGTCTCCCGGGTCGGCCAGGTCTGGACCAGGCCCTGGGGCTCGCGGGTGGTGCTCGTCGTGCCCGCGACGGCCGACGAGATGGCTGAGCAGCTCGGTCAGGACGCAGCCGGGGTCGACCAGGTCGCCGCCGTCACCGACGGCGCCCTCGGGGCCGACGGCAGGGCAGGGGCCGACCGCATCGTGCTCAACCCGCAGGCCTTCGCGCGGCTGCACCCCACGGGGCAGGAGGTGGTCGTCACGCACGAGACCACGCACGTCGCGGTGCGGGCCTCGACCACGCGCGCGGTGCCGCTCTGGCTCTCGGAAGGCCTTGCCGACTACGTCGGCTACCGCGGGGTCGACCTGCCGCGCACCACCATCGCCGAAGCGCTCCTGGACCGGGTGCGCAGCGGCAGCGGCCCGAACGCCCTGCCGACCGAGCGTGACTTCGACCCTGCCACCTCGACCATCGCGCCGAGCTACAACGCCGCCTGGCTGGCCGCCTGCTCCATCGTCGACCAGCACGGGGAGCAGGCGCTCGTCCGGTTCTACCTGCGGGCGGCGACCCGGCCCAGCCCCTCCGCGGCGCCCGGCGACCCCGAGGAGAACACGCGCCAGGCGTTCCCGGCCGTGCTCGGCACGACCGAGGAGGCGTTCACACGGCAGTGGCTGTCCTACCTGGGGCGGCTGGCGCGGGCGTGACCGCCGGCCGGGCGGCCACCGCCAGCGAGACGACGACGAGGGCCCCGGCCAGCCAGAACTGGTTGTAGAAGGCCTGCTTGTTGACGAGGTTGGCCACCAGGAGCACCAGGGCGAGCCAGCGCAGCACCTCCGGCAGGGCCGGCTGCCGACGCCGGACCACGACGATGACGCCGCCCAGCGTGCCCAGGACGACCAGCCCGGTCACCCAGAAGGGCAGCGTGACCCCGAAGGTGTTCAGTGCCAGCAGGTAGAGGGTGTTGGCGAACTTCAGGGGCGGGAACGACACCAGCAGGGTGACCGTGTCGTGCAGGAAGTCGGACGGCCCGGCGAGGAACCACGGCGCGATGAACAGCCCGGTGAGGGCGCCGGTCGCGAGCGTGCGACGGACCCCGAAGGGCCGCCAGACCAGCAGCACCGGCAGCAGCACGGCCAGGTGCTGCTTGCTCGCACACGCGAGGGCCAGCGGCAGCACCGCCCACCAGGCCGCCCTGCCGCCGCGGTCGACGAGCACTGCCCACCACACGAGGCCGGCGAGCAGCAGCGGCTCGGTCCAGGCCTGGTCGACCTGGGTGAGGGTGCCCGGTGCGAAGAGCAGCAGGGCGACCACCGCAGCGGCACGCCAGCGGGGACCGGGCGCGGGCAGGTGTGCCGCCTGGCCGCGGGGGACGCGCGTGGCCAGGGCCCAGGCGCCGGCGGCCGCGACCAGGGTCCACACGAGCAGGGCCCAGCGGACGTCGCCGGCGAGCCAGCGACCCGGGGCGAGCAGCACGGTGGTGAACGGCAGGTAGGTGAAGGCGTCCTGGATGCCGGGTGAGCCGGACCAGGTCACCTCGTAGAAGCTCTCGCCGCGGGCGAGGGCGTCGCTGGCCTGCTGGAGGGTCACCCACACGTCGATCTTCGGCGCCGGGTCGGTGACGACCGCGGTGGTGCCCGCCACGGCATACGCACCGATGCTCGTCGCCAGGGCGGGCAGCGCTGCGCGCTCTCGGCCCGACCACAGGAGGGCCGCCGCGACGAGCGGGCCGGCCACCAGCGCGGTCGTCGCGACCGCGAGGCCGGCGGCGTCGAGGTAGGAGAACAGCGGCACCACCAGCGTTGCCAGCGCGCTGCCGGCGAGCATGCCGGTCACCGCGGGCGGGGTGAGCGTCACCGGGGCCCGGCGCCACTGCCACAGGGCCAGGGCGCCCGCGCACGCCGTGAGGGCGAGCACGATGGGGACCCGAAAGCGCACCACGCTCCACTGCAGGGGCAGGAAGTACGCGAGCCAGGCCACCGCGAAAGCGGTGGCCTGGCGCGAGGTGGTGCGAGGAGGCATGCCCAGAACCGTAGAGGTCCGCCGCCGCGGACGGCGCACCGGCTCGGCTCAGGAGTAGAGCGCCTCGACGTCGGTGTGGAAGTCCTTCATCACGATGTTGCGCTTGAGCTTCATCGACGGGGTCAGGTAGCCGTTCTCCTCGGTGAAGTCGCCCTCGAGGATGGTGAACTTGCGGATCGACTCCGCCTTGGAGACCGCCTTGTTGGCCTCGTCGACGGCCCGCTGGATCTCGGCGAGCACCACCTCGTTCGTGCGAGCCTGCTCGAGGCTGACGCCCTCGATGCCGTTGTTCCTCGCCCAGGTGGGGTACATCTCGGGGTCGAGGGTGACCAGCGCGCCGATGAACGGCTTCTGGTCGCCGACGACGATGCACTGCGAGACCAGGGGGTGGGCGCGCAGGCGGTCCTCGAGCACCGCCGGCGCGACGTTCTTGCCGCCGGCGGTGACGAGCAGCTCCTTCTTGCGACCGGTGATCTTGAGGTAGCCCTCGTCGTCGAGCTCGCCGATGTCGCCGGTGTGGAACCAGCCGTCCCGCACCGCGGCCGAGGTGGCCTCGTCGTTGTTGTGGTAGCTGGAGAAGACGTTGTTGCCCTGGATGAGCACCTCGCCGTCCTCGGCGATGCGGATCCCGACACCCGGCAGCGGCGGGCCGACGGTGCCGATCTTCACGCGCTCGGGGATGTTGACGGTGGCCGGCGCGGTGGTCTCGGTCAGGCCGTAGCCCTCGAGCACGGTGACGCCGATGCCGCGGAAGAAGTGACCGAGGCGTGTCCCGAGCGGGGCCCCGCCGGACACGGCATACAGCACCCGGCCGCCCATGGCGGCCCGCAGCTTGCCGTAGACGAGCCTGTCGAAGACCGCGTGGCGCAGGCGCAGGCCGAGACCGGCGCCGCCGGCGTCGAGCGCCGTCGACCACGCGATGGCGGTCTCTGCGGCGGTGGCGAAGATCTTGCCCTTGCCCTCGGCGGTCGCCTTCTGCTCCGCCGAGTTGTAGATCTTCTCGAACACCCGGGGGACCGAGAGGATGAAGGTCGGCTTGAAGTTCGCGAAGTCGGCCAGCAGGTTCTTGATGTCGGCGCTGTGGCCCATCTTCGCCTCACCGCTGACGCAGAGCACCTGGATGAAGCGGGCGAAGACATGGGCGAGCGGCAGGAAGAGCAGGGTGGAGGCGCCCTCCGAGCGGACCACCTGCTCCAGGCGCCGCACCGCGTTCTCGGACAGGGCCATGAAGTTGCCGTGGGTCAGCTGGCAGCCCTTGGGTCGCCCGGTCGTGCCCGACGTGTAGATGATGGTCGCGACCGAGGTGCGGTCGACGCCCTCGCGGGCCGCGTCGAGGTCGGCGTCGGTGGTGCCGGAGCCGAGCTCGACGAGCGACTCGAGGCCGCCCGCGTCGATCTGCCACACGTGCTCGAGCTCGGGAAGGTCGTCGCGCACCTCGGCCACGGTCGCCTCGTGGGCCGGCGTCTCGACGATGACGCCGCGGGCGCCCGAGTCCTTGAGGATCCAGAGCACCTGCTCGGCGGAGGAGGTCTCGTAGATGGGGACGGACACCCCGCCGGCGGTCCAGATCGCGAAGTCGGCGACCGTCCACTCGTAGCGCGTCTTGCTCATGATGCCGACCCGGTCACCGGTGCGCAGCCCGCTCGCGACGAGGCCCTTGGCCACCGCGCGCACCTCGTCGTGGAACTGCGCCGCCGTCACGTCGACCCACTCGTCGCCGAGCCTCTTGGCGAAGGCGACCCGGTGGGGTGCACGGGTTGCGTTGCGGGCCGGCAGGTCGGCAAGGCTCCCCTCGGTCGTGGGCTCGACGAGCGGGGGGACGGCGTGGTCCTGCACTGGGTCTCCTTCGACGCGTTCTGGTGCTGCCCCGCACTGTACCGACCGGTAGCCTCCCCGTGGGAGGCTGGCGGTCCTTCTCACACCCGCCCGCCGCGAACCTGAGCCGACACGAGCCCGTCCCGAGAGCGACATGAGCCACAGCACCTCGCGCGTCGACATCATCGACGAGACCTACCTGCGGGCCGCTCCCGCGGTGGTCCGGGGCTGGTTCGACGACGCCGACCGGCTCGACCGGCTCTGGCCGCACCTGCGGCGCACGCTCGTGCGCGACCGCGGTCCCAAGGGGCTGCGGTGGCGCGTCGACGGGGCCGTCGTGGGGGAGATGGAGGTCTGGATCGAGCCGTACTGGGACGGCGTGATCCTGCACCACTACGTGCGGGGCTCGCGAGGCCGCGGAGCGCCCGCCGACGTCGCCGCGCGTCACCAGCTGCGGTGGAAGCGCGCCGTGCACGCACTCAAGGACGTGCTCGAAGAAGGCACGCTGTAGCCTTCCGGCCATGGCCGACCGCACAGAGTCCAGCATCGACATCGCCGCCAAACCGGGCGAGGTCCTCGACGTGATCGCCGACTTCGAGAGCTACCCGAGCTGGGCCGCAGAGGTCAAGCAGGTCGTCGTGCTGTCCGAGGAGGGTGACGGCTGGGCCGACCAGGTGCAGTTCACCCTCGACGCCGGGGTCATCAAGGACACCTACGTCCTCGACTACGAGTGGGACATCCAGAAGAACGGCACCGGCGTCCTCTCGTGGCAGCTCGTGCAGGGCACCGTCCTGAAGGCCATGAACGGCTCCTACACCCTCACGGCCACGGCACGGGAGCTCACCACGGTGACCTACCGCCTCGCGGTCGACGTCAAGGTCCCGATGCTCGGCATGCTCAAGCGCAAGGCCGAGAAGGTCATCATCGACACCGCGCTCAAGGAGCTCAAGAAGCGCGTCGAGGGCTGAGTCCGGACCCGGTCCGACCACCTGCTTCCACGTCCGCTTATGCGCGTCATCCTCTTCACCGGCAAGGGCGGGGTCGGCAAGACGACGACGGCCGCCGCCACCGCCGTGCGGGCGGCCCGGTCCGGCATCAAGACACTCGTCATGTCGACCGACGCAGCGCACTCGCTCGGTGACGCGCTCGACGTCGACCTCTCGGGCCACCACGGGTCGGGCGCCACTTCGGAGGGCCGGCCCGCGCCGGTGCAGGTCGAGCCCGGCCTGTCGGCCCTGCAGATCGGCCCGCAGCACGCGTTCGACAGCTCGTGGCGGGTCGTGCAGGACTACCTGCTCTCCGTGCTGGCGACGCTCGGCATCGACGCGGTGGTCGCCGAGGAGCTGACCTCACTGCCCGGGGCTGAGGAGATCGCCGCGCTGCTGGAGCTGCGCACCCAGGTGGAGTCGGGCGCGTGGGACCTCGTCGTCGTGGACTGCGCCCCCACGGCGGAGACCCTGAGGCTGCTCGCCCTTCCCGAGGCGCTCGCCTGGCACCTCGACCGGCTGCTGCCGGGCCAGCGGGGGCTCATCCGGTCGCTGCGGCCCGCAGCCGCCGCAGCGGTCGGTATGCCGCTGCCGGCACCCGAGGTCGTCGACATCGTCAGTGGTTGGCACCGGCACCTGCGCGAGCTGCAGCGGCTGCTCACGGGCGACGGCACCTCGGTGCGTCTCGTGCTCACCCCGGAGCGCGTGGTCATCGCCGAGTCGCGGCGCACCTGGACCTCGCTCAGCCTCTACGGCTTCGTCGTCGACGCGGTGGTGGTCAACCGGGTCTTCCCCGATGCGGCGCAGGAGGTCGGGGCCGACGCGCCGCCGGACCCGTGGCGCAGCGCCTGGAACGAGGCCCAGCAGGAGGGCCTGGTGGAGGTCCGCGAGTCCTTCGCCGGACTGCCCGTCGTGGTCTCGCCCTACCTCGCGCGCGAGCCCATCGGGCCCGACGCGCTCGACGAGCTCGCCGTCGCCCAGGACCCGGACGGCTCCGGCACGGCCGCGCTCCTCGAACCGGTCGCCCACCGCGGCCTGACCGTCACCCGGACCCGGCAGGGGTTCACCCTGTCGCTGCCCCTGCCGCTGGTCTCCGCCTCCGACGTCGGCCTCCAGCGGCGCGACCACGAGCTGCTCGTGGCGGTCGGCGACCACCGCCGGGTCTTGACACTGCCGGCCGCCCTGCAACGATGCGACGTCCAGAGCGCCTCGGTCCGCGAGGGCCTGCTGCAAGTGCGGTTCGTCCCCAACGAGGAGGTGTGGCCACGTGGCTGACCAGGGCACAGGGCAGCGGCAAGGGCGCGAGCCCGTCGGCTCCGTGGCCGAGGAGACCGCCCGGCTGCTCGAGGCGCTCGGCGGGTGGGCCGAGGGGCTGGGCGTCCCGGCCGGGGAGGCCCCGGCCGCCGACCACGGTGCCGGCGACCACGACGACGGCGACCACGACGACGAGGCCACGGCCGCTCCGGGCGCCGACCGTGACCAGCGTGACCAGCGTGCCCACGGACATGCAGCGGGCGCCCGGCACACCACCCGGTGCGAGCACTGCGGCGTCTCCAGCCGTGCCGGCGAGGCGCTCACCTGCCAGCTGTGCCCGGTCTGCCAGGGCATTTCGCTGCTGCGCTCCGTGCGTCCCGAGACGGTCGAGCGGCTCGCCGACCTGGCTGCCGCCCTCTCCGGCGCGCTGCGCGACATCGCCGCCGACCGGTTCGGCCAGCCACCTCCACCCCCACCACCGGCACCACCTCGTGGACAGCGCGTGCAGGACATCGCCGTCGACGACGAGGATGAGCCGGGCACCGCACCCACCACCGACCGCCCCCGACGCACGCAGGAGAGCACAGCACCGTGACGGCCACCATCGGACTCGACATCGGCGGCACCAAGATCGCGGCGGGACTGGTCTCGCTGGAGGGGCGGATCCTCGCCGAGGCGCGGTGTGACACCCCGGCCCACGACCCGGACCGCATCGCCCACGACGCCGCCGCGCTGGTGGCCGCGTTGTCCGCGGACACCGACCAGGAGGTCGTCGGTGTGGGCGTGGCGTGCGCCGGCTTCGTCAACCGCACCGGCTCGCACGTGCTCTTCGCCCCCAACCTGGCCTGGCGTGACGAGCCGCTGAAGCAGCGGCTCGAGGCGCTGGTGCGCTACCCGGTCACGATCGAGAACGACGCCAACGCGGCGGCGTGGGGGGAGTTCCGCTTCGGCGCCGCCCGCGAGGCCGACGACATGGTGCTCATCACGATCGGCACCGGTGTCGGTGGAGGCATCGTCAGCGACTCCAAGCTGCTGCGCGGCGCGTACGGCATCGGCGGGGAGCTCGGACACATGCGGGTCGTCCCGGGCGGCATCCGCTGCGGCTGCGGCAACCGCGGCTGCTGGGAGCAGTACGGGTCGGGCAACGCCCTGCTGCGCGAGGCGCGCGAGCTGGTCGCGTCCGGGACGCCGCACGGGGCTGCTCTCGCCGACGCCTGCGGAGGGGACCCGGCTGCGCTGCGGGGTCGCGACGTGACGGAGGTGGCGCAGGGCGGTGACCCCGCCGCGGTCGAGCTGCTCGCCGACCTCGGCACCTGGATCGGGGAGGGTGCGGCCTCGGTGGCGGCGATCCTCGACCCCGAGCTCATCGTGATCGGCGGCGGCGTCGCCGAGGCGGGGGACCTGCTGCTCGACCCGGTCAGGGCGGCCTACGGACGCCAGCTCACCGGGCGGGGCCACCGGCCGGTGGCCGGCATCGTGCCCGCCTCCCTGGGCAACGACGCCGGCCTGATCGGGGCAGCGGCGATCGCGGCCGAGGGGGTGCTGGAGTGAGCGGCCCGCCAGATGCGCTGAGCATCGGCATCGACATCGGCGGCACGAAGGTCGCCGGCGGTGTCGTCGACCCACGGGGCGTGGTGCTCCAGCGCGCGCGGCGGGACACCCCGCACCGCTCGAAGAAGCCGGGGGTGGTGGAGAACACCATCGTCGAGGTGGTCGACGAGCTGCTGGGCGTCGTCGGTGCGGGCTCCGTGGTCGCCGTGGGCATCGGGGCGGCGGGCTTCGTGGCCGCCGACCGCGCGACGGTCGTCTTCGCCCCGCACCTGTCCTGGCGCCACGAGCCGCTGCGCGACGCGCTGCAGCGCCGGGTGCCGGTGCCGATCTTCGTCGACAACGACGCCAACGCGGCGGCGTGGGCAGAGTGGCGCTTCGGTGCCGCCCAGGGGCACACGCACGTGATGATGGTGACGCTCGGCACCGGGATCGGCGGGGCGCTGCTCATGAACGGCCAGGTGGTGCGCGGCCGGTTCGGCATTGCGGGCGAGTTCGGCCACATGCAGGTGGTGCCGGGCGGGCAGCGGTGCGAGTGCGGCAACCGCGGCTGCTGGGAGCAGTACGCCTCGGGCAACGCCCTCGTGCGCGAGGCGCGCTCGCTGATGACGGCCAACAGCCCCATCGCGAGCGACCTGCTCGACCGGGTCGGGGGCGACCCCGCAAACCTCACCGGCCCCCTCATCACCGAGGCGGCCCAGGCCGGCGACCAGACCGCCGTCGAGCTCCTGGCCGAGATCGGGCAGTGGCTCGGCGTCGGCATCGCCAACCTCGCGGCCGCCTTCGACCCGGGCATCTTCGTCATCGGCGGGGGCGTCAGTGCGGCCGGTGACCTGCTCCTCGGCCCGGCGCGCGAGACGTTCCGCAAGCACCTCACCGGCCGCGGCTACCGGCCGGAGGCCGAGATCGTGGCTGCCAGGCTGGGCAACGAGGCCGGGCTCATCGGGGCCGCGGACCTCGCCCGGGTCGGCGCCGGCGCCGACCCCCGGGTGGCCCCGGACCCGGTCCCGCAGGGCTGAGCCGGTCATGACCAGCATCCGGGTGGCGTCGTACAACCTGCGCGACTTCAAGGACGACCCGGCCGCGGCCGCGCGCGTCATCCAGGCGGTCGACCCCGATGTGCTGTGCCTCCAGGAGGTGCCACGGCGGCTGTTCTCCTCCTTCCGCGTCGCGGCCTTCGCGTCCCGCTGCGGCCTGTACTGGTCCGGTCGGCACCGGGGGAGCGGCGGCACCACGATCTTCACCTCGCTGCGCGTCCAGGTGGCCGAGTCCCGCCACCACCGTCTGCGGGTGGCGCGCCTGCAGCGCACCCGCGGGTATGCCGTGATCCGCGTCGCGCCGCCCGGTCACCAGCCGATCGTGGTCGCCAGCGTGCACCTGAGCCTCGACGCCGCCGAGCGCGAACGGCACGCCGGCCAGATCCTGCGGACGCTGTCGGCCGGCGGCCCGGTCGTCCTGGCCGGCGACCTCAACGAGGGCGACACCGGCAGGGCGTGGCAGCTGCTGGCCGCGCCGCTGCGGCTGGTCTCGCCGACGACGCCCACATACCCCGCCCGCAGCCCACGGCGGCTGCTCGACGTCGTGTTCGCCTCACCCGAGCTGGCCGTGCTGCCGCACACCCCGGTGGAGCTCGACGAGGCAGACCTGGTGGCCGCCACCGACCACCGGCCCGTGTGGGTCGACCTCGACCTCGACCCCCAGCCGCGCCCCACGGCGCGAACCGAGACCGGCGTGGCCGTGGCCGGGGAGGCGGTCGAGGAGGCCGAACAGCAGGCCGAACAGCAGGCCGAACAGCAGGCCGAGCAGAGCCGCGGCTGAGCGGGCTAGACGCGGGCGCCGTTGTCGGGGTCGTCCTCGTCCCGGCTGTGCGGCTGGCGCAGCACCAGGAGCACGAACCCGCCGACCGTGAGGGTCAGCGCGCCCAGCACCCACCAGTCGCTGACGTCCGGGCGGAAGATCACGAGCCAGAGCAGGATCAGCGGCCCCGCCACGAGACCCACCACGATGCCCCAGAAGTGGAGGTCCTCCTGTGGGGGGAGCGGCGCGGTCGGCCCCGGCTCGAAGTGCTCGTCGTCGTCCGCGCCACGGGCGCGGTCCGCGGCGGTGTCAGCGGGCCCGGCGTCGGAGGTCGCCCCCCGCCACACGGGGATGCCGCCCAGCGTGGGGGACGGGTTCACCGCCGGGTTCAGGGGCGAGGGGTTGACCGCGCTGAACCGCCGGTGCGGTGCGCCGGGGCCGGTGTCCTCGGTGCTGCTGGTGCCGTCGGTGTCGATCCCTGAGCCGGGGGCCCCGCTCGCACGGTCCTCGAGGGCCGACCGGGGGGCGTCGTCGTCTGCCCCCTCGAGGGCGTCGAGGCCGGTCGCGGCCGGCGAGTCGTTCGTCTGTGGGGCGTCGGGGCCGCGCTCGGGCAGCGGCGCGACGTCGTCCCAGTGCGCGATGATGTCCGCGAACTGGGCGTCCACGTCCCTGTCGCTCATGGTTCTCCGTCCTGGCCGGTCGAGGTCGGCTAGGAGCTCAGGCGCTCGATGAAGGCCACCGACTCGTCGAAAATGCGCGGCGCGTCATTGTCGAGGGTAGCCACGTGGTAGCTGTCGTGCAGCAGGATCTCAGTGACGTCGTCGCTGGAGATGCGCGACAGGATCATCGCCGAGGACTCCGGCGGGATGACGTGGTCCTCCGGAGAGCGGAGCAGCAGCACCGGCTGCGTGACCTCGGGCAGGTCGCGGGTGACGTTTTTCCACGCGACCAGCTGGGAGTGCCCGGCCTTCAGCGGCGTGTGGTCGTAGGCCAGCTCGGTCACTCCCTCCTTCTTGATGTCGTTGGCGATCGACTCCAGCCCGCCGACGACGTTCTTCAGCAGGGGCACGAGCCGCACCCGCCAGTCCTTGAACATCACGGCGGGGTTGACCAGCACCAGGCCGCTCACCCGCGGGCCGTGCTCCTGCGCGAGCGCCAGGGCGAGGCCACCTCCCATAGACAGGCCGCCGACGAACACGTGGGCACAGCGCTCGCGCAGCTCACGGAACTCACGGTCGGCCACGGCATACCAGTCCTCCCACCGGGTGCGGTTCATCTCCTGCCAGGTGGTGCCGTGGCCGGGCAGCCGCGGCACCCGCACGGTGTAGCCCTTGGCGGCCAGGTGCTCGCCCCACGGCCGCATGCTCTGCGGGGTGCTGCTGAAGCCGTGGACGAGCAGGACGCCGGTGTCGGAGCCGTCGTGGGCGTAGGGCTCTGCGCCGGGCATGACGGGCACGAGGCACTCCTGTCGGGACTGGCGCCCGAAGGGGACGCTCGGTGGGGTCGCGCGCATCCTCGCATGGAGGCATGGTGGCGTCGATAGTGTCGTAGAGTTCAGCGCGTCACAGGCGGGAGGTGCCACGTTGTTCTACT
This sequence comes from Knoellia sp. 3-2P3, assembly GCF_029223115.1. Lineage (NCBI taxonomy): Bacteria > Bacillati > Actinomycetota > Actinomycetes > Micrococcales > Intrasporangiaceae > Knoellia > Knoellia sp. 3-2P3. The sequence continues at coordinate 629,257 of NZ_JARGZE010000002.1, read as the reverse complement.
GGGTTCTGAAGACGGTTGTCCTCGGCCCGATCCTGAAGCTGCTGTTCCGGCCGTGGGTCGAGGGGGAGGAGAACGTCCCCGAGGACGGCCCGGCGATCCTGGCGAGCAACCACCTCTCGTTCTCGGACTCGATCTTCCTGCCGCTCGTGGTGCAGCGTCGCGTCACCTTCCTCGCGAAGTCCGACTACTTCACCGGTCGCGGCATCAAGGGTCGGATGACGGCCGCCTTCTTCAAGGGCGTCGGCCAGCTGCCCATCGACCGCAGCGGCGGGCGTGCCGGTGAGGCAGCCCTGCGCTCCGGCCTGAAGGTGCTGCGCCGTGGCGAGGTGCTCGGCATCTACCCCGAGGGCACGCGCTCACCCGACGGCCGGCTCTACCGCGGACGCACGGGCGTGGCCCGCATGGCCCTCGAAGCCGGCTGCCCGGTGCTGCCGGTGGCCATGATCGGCACCGACAAGGCGCAGCCGACGGGCAAGGTCGTGCCGAAGATCATGCGGATCGGCGTGCGCATCGGAAAGCCCCTGGACTTCTCGCGCTACGAGGGCATGGAGGACGACCGCTTCGTTCTGCGCTCGATCACCGACGAGATCATGTACGAGCTGATGCTGCTCTCGGGGCAGGAGTACGTCGACATGTACGCCACCTCGATGAAGGACCGCATCCTCGCCGCCGCCAAGACCAAGGCCCGCGAGCTGCAGGAGGCGGCCCGCCCCGGCACCGCCGCCAAGGAGCTCGAGGAGGCGCTCGACGCCGCCGAGGGCAGGCACCACCGGCACGAGCCGGAGATCGACGACGCCGCGGCCGACATCGACGAGACCACCCCGGACGGCGGGCGCGACGAGACGTCGGACGACCGCGACGTGCCGCCGGGCCAGCGCGCGGCCAGCTGACCCGCCGGTGACCGCCCAGGGGGACCCGCCGGTGACCGCCCAGGGGGACCCGCCGGTGACCGCCCAGGGGGAGCCGGCGGAGGCCGGGCGCGCCCCGGCGGTGCCGCCGGAGGGCTCCGAGCCCGGCGTGGTGGAGGCCTTCTGGAAGGGCATCGACGTCCTGCGCCCGCTGGCGCTCGCCTACGCCGTGTATGCCGCGTGGGACCGCCACGAGCAGATGGTGCGTCCCGAGGTGGCCTGGGCCGTGTTGGCGGTGCTCGGTGCCTGGACCGCCTTTCTCGTGGTGCACCGTCGCCGCACGCTCACCCTGGTGCTCGCCGAGCTCGGGATCGCGGCCGGCGCCATCCTGGCCACCCGCCTCGTGGACAGCGAGGCCGTCATCCACTCGGGGGCCCCGACCGTTCCGACGTTCTGGCCGGCGGCGGCCGTGGTGTCGGCCGCGGTGCTCCTCGGCCGCCGGGGAGGGTTCCTCGCCGCCCTGTTCATCGGGGTCGTCGACCTGCTCGAGGTGCAGGACCCCACCTTCCACACCGTCAACAACGTCGTCCTCCTGCTGCTGATCGGCACCCTCATCGGGTATGCCGTCGACCTGGCCCGCGAGGGCCACGCGAAGCTGCGCACGGCGCTGCTGCTCGAGGCCCGCGTGCGCGAGCGCGAGCGGCTGGCCCGCACGGTGCACGACGGCGTGCTGCAGACGCTGGCGTTCGTCAACCGTCGCGGCGGCCAGCTCGGCGGGGAGGCGGCCGAGCTGGGCGCGATGGCGGCCGAGCAGGAGCGCCGTCTGCGGGCCCTGGTGACGGCGACCGACGCCGAGGAGCTGCCCCCACCGGGAGGCGACGTCGACCTGCGGGCGCTGCTGGCGCGGCACGGCGGTGAGCGGGTGCACCTGGTCGCCCCGGCCGAGCCGGTGCTGCTGCCGGAGGCGGCGGCTGCCGAGCTCGAGGCGGCGGTCGGCGCCGCGCTCGACAACGTGCGCGAGCACGCCGGCGACGGCGCGCAGGCCTGGGTGCTCGTCGAGGACGAGGGCGCGGACGTGGCGATCACGGTGCGCGACAACGGCGCCGGTATGCCGTCGGGCCGGCTCGCCGAAGCCGCCGCCGCCGGCCGTCTCGGCGTGGCGTCGAGCATCCGCGGCCGGCTGCGGGATCTTGGTGGCGACGCACAGTGGTCCGGCCGCGAGGGGTCGGGAGTGACGGTGCGGATGCGGGCGCCCAAGCGGGCTCCGCACACGGTGAGCGGGGGAGACCAGGCATGAGGGACGCGGAGCAGGACGAGTCGGCCGAGGTGCTCGGTGGAGCCGGATCGCCGGTCACGGTCGTGGTGGCCGACGACCACCCGTTGTGGCGCGACGCCGTTGCGCGCGACCTCAGCGAGGCGGGCCTGAGCGTGCTCGCGACGGCCAGTGACGGGCCGAGCGCGGTGAACCGGACGAAGGCCACGCGACCGGACGTGCTGGTGCTCGACCTCAACCTCCCCGGCCTGGCCGGTCATGAGGTGTGCCGAGCCGTCGGTGGGCTCGAGACCAGGGTGCTGATCCTGTCGGCCAGCGGCGAGCACCAGGACGTCCTCGACGCGGTCAAGGCCGGGGCGACCGGCTACCTCGTGAAGTCGGCGTCGAGCCCGGAGATCATCGACGCGGTGCGGGCCACGGCGCGTGGTGAGGCGGTCTTCACCCCCGGGCTGGCAGGGCTCGTGCTGGGGGAGTTCCACCGGATGTCGAACGAGCCGCAGGTCGACCCGGGGCGCCCGATCCCCGAGCTGACCGCGCGTGAGACCGAGGTGCTCAAGCTGGTGGCGACCGGCATGTCCTACAAGGAGATCGCGTCCGAGCTGTTCATCTCCCACCGCACGGTGCAGAACCACGTGCAGAACACCCTCGGCAAGCTGCAGCTGCACAACCGGGTCGAGCTCGTCCGGTTCGCGATCGCCCGCGGCCTCGAGACGCCAGAGCTGTAGGTCGTCGCCGCCTCGGTGGCAGTGAGTTCGGTGGCGGTGGGTTCAGTAGCGGTGGGTGAAGTACGCCGTCGCCATGATCACCGCGGGCATCGTGCCGAGGACTGCGCCGAGCACGACGACGACGCGACGATGCCGGGGCAGCGCCCAGGCCAGCGACGCCCCGCACACCGCCCCGGCGACGCCGCACACCACCAGCTGCGGCGCGTCTCGCACCAGCTGCCGCCCGGGGTCCGTCTCGAAGCCCCAGCCGGCGAGGCCGAGCGCGGCGAAGGCGACGAACCCCGACAGGAGTGCCACGGCGACCGCGTCGAGCCGGGACGGGCCGCGGGCGGCGAGACGGGGGGACGACGTCGCCGCGACGGGCGACCCAGAGCTGTTCACGACCGGGACAACGACGCAGCCGGCGCGGAGTGACGCGTCCGGGACGAGGAGCTCACGGCTAGGCGACCTTGGGGGTGCGCTCCGCGACCACGCCTGCGAGGAGGACGCCTCCGGCGAAGAGCCCGACCATCAGCACCAACCCTCCGGCAGCGGGCCACTCGAGGTAGGGGTGGCCGAGGGCGGCGAAGACCGAGAGCCTGCCCACCCACTCGGGCCACTCGAGCATCGGGGTCATCAGGCCGAGGAGGGAGGAGGTGGCCAGGAAGACCGCCAGGACCGGGATGGCCGGACCGGTGCGGGCCACCGCCACGACCAGTGCCGCGACCCCGCCGAGGGCGCCCGCGAAGAGCAGGACGCTCAGGCCGAGGCGACCCAGCCCCTGCGCGTCGACCTCGACCCCCGCCGGTTCGCCCCCAGCACCAGGGCGGTGAGCCCGGCCGCCGTGATGACTGCGGACCCGACGAGGACGGTGAGGACCCTCTCCCTGACGAGGCGGGTCCAGGAGACGGGCGCAGCGAGGACCACCTCGACGCGACCGTGCTCGAGCCGGCCACTGCGGATCAGGCCCATCCGGTCGCAGACCCGCTCCACCTCGGCCAGCACGTGGGAGGAGGGCAGCACGGTCGCGCCGGCCTCTGCCGACTCGGTGAGCAGGCGCCGGAACTCGTGCTGCACGAGGGGGTCGAGGCCGAGGGTGGGTTCGTCGAGGATGAGCAGCTCGGGCCGGTGCATGAATGCCTGGACCAGCCCGACCTTCGGCTTGTTGCCGCGGGAGAGGCTCTGGAAGCGCTGGCCGAGGTCGAGCTCGAGCCGCTCGGCCAGTGCCGTGATGCGGGAGGGGTCCACCCCGCGCAGCCCCGCCATGAGGCCGACGACGTAGCCGGCGGTGACGCCGGTGAATTGGGGGAGCCCGCCCGGGAGGTAGCCGATGCGCCGCTTCAGCTCCAGCGAGTCGGCCTGGGCGTCGAGGCCCAACAGCGTCGCGCGGCCGCGGCCGGGTCGGATCAGGCCCATGAGGAGGCGGATCATCGTGGTCTTGCCCGCGCCGTTGGGGCCGATCAGACCGAAGACCTCGCCCCTGTGGACGGAGAGGTCGAGGTCGAAGAGGCCGCGACCGCTGCCGTAGTCCGTGGTGAGCCCGTCGCAGCGGATCGCCGGGTCCGCCGGGGTGGGCGGCGTCGGCGTCTGCGTGGGCTGGACGGATGTCTTCGACATGGGGTCTCCGGGGGCCGGGTGCCTCCAGCACACGCCGCCGCGCGATGCCGGGTGAAGGGGCGGAGGTTCCCGGCACGCGGGGGCGCGGTCCCGGCATACGGGCCCGTCACGGGCCCCCGGGCGGCGCGACCTATCCTTGACGGGTGAGCACCACCCACGCCTCCGACGCCCTCGCCAGCCTTGCGGCCGGCGCCGACCTCCCCGCTGCGCAGCAGCCGGTCTGGCCGGACGCCGAGCAGCTCGCCGACGCGATCGCGACGCTGGCGACCTATCCGCCGCTGGTGTTCGCCGGCGAGTGCGACGTGCTCCGCACCCGCATGGCCGCGGCCGCGCGCGGTGAGGCGTTCGTGCTGCAGGGCGGCGACTGCGCCGAGACGTTCGCCAGCGCCACGGCCGACAACATCCGCGACCGGGTCAAGACGATCCTGCAGATGGCGGCGGTCCTCACCTACGGCGCGTCCGTGCCCGTGGTCAAGGTCGGCCGCATGGCCGGGCAGTACGCCAAGCCGCGCTCGAGCAACGACGAGACCCGCGAGGGTGTGACCCTGCCCGCCTACCGCGGCGACATGGTCAACGACTTCGAGTTCACCGAGGCCGCGCGCACGCCCGACCCGCAGCGGCTGGTGCGCGCCTACCACGCGAGCAGCGCGACGCTGAACCTCGTGCGGGCCTTCACCATGGGCGGCTTCGCCGACCTGCGGCACGTGCACGACTGGAACCGGGGCTTCGTCGCCAACGCCGCCAACTCCCGCTACGAGCGGCTGGCGCGCGACATCGACAAGGCCATGAAGTTCATGCAGGCCTGCGGCGCCGACTTCGAGGCCATGAGGACCACCGAGTTCTTCTCGGCGCACGAGGCCCTGCTGCTCGACTACGAGCGGCCCCTGACCAGGGTCGACAGCCGCACCGGAGACCTCTACGACACCTCCGGGCACTTCATCTGGGTCGGCGAGCGCACCCGCGACCTCGACGGCGCGCACATCGACTTCGTCTCCAAGGTGCGCAACCCGATCGGCGTCAAGCTGTCGAACAAGGCCCATCCCGACGACGTCCTGCGGCTGATCGACAGGGTCGACCCCGAGCGCGAGCCGGGCCGGCTGACGTTCATCACCCGGATGGGTGCCCAGACCGTGCGCGACGCCCTGCCGCACCTGGTGGAGAAGGTCACGGCGTCCGGGGCGCTCGTGACCTGGATCTGCGACCCCATGCACGGCAACACCTTCGAGTCGGCGTCGGGTTACAAGACCCGCGACTTCGAGGACGTCGTCGAGGAGGTCCGTGGCTTCTTCGAGGTGCACCAGGGCCTGGGGACGGTGCCGGGCGGCATCCACGTCGAGCTTACGGGCAACGACGTCACCGAGTGCATCGGCGGGTCCGAGCGCATCCTCGACGAGGACCTCAACCTGCGCTACGAGAGCGTCTGCGACCCGCGACTGAACCACCAGCAGAGCCTGGAGCTGGCGTTCCTCGTCGCCGAGATGATCTCGCGCGACTGACCGGTCACACCCACCGACTGCCCTGGGGGACACCATCCGCACGCCCGCCGTCGACCTGCTCTCCGACACCCTGACCCGCCCGACCGAGGGCATGCGCGCCGCCATGGCGGCGGCCGCCGTCGGCGACGACGTCTTCGGTGAGGACCCGACGGTCCGCGAACTCGAGCGGCGGGTCGCCGAGCTGCTCGGGCACGAGGCCGGGCTGTTCACCCCCACCGGGTCGATGGCCAACCAGCTCGGCATCCGGATGCACGTCAAGCCGGGGGAGGAGCTCATCGCGGACTCCCTGGCCCACGTGCTGCGCGCCGAGATGGGCGCGGCCGCCGTGCTGTCGGGCATCAGCTCGCGGTCGTGGGTCGCGCCCCACGGCCTCCTCGACGCCGCGCAGCCGCTCGCGCTGATGATCCCCGACGGTGGCGCCTACCAGGTCAACACCCGGCTCGTGGTGGTCGAGAACACCCACAACTTCGGCGGCGGCACCATCCAGCCGCTCGACCAGGTCGAGGCGCTGCGGGCCGGGACGCGTGAGCGCGGCGTGGCGATGCACCTCGACGGGGCCCGCCTCTGGAACGCCCACGTCGCGACCGGCATCGCCCTCGCCGACTACGGCCGGCTCTTCGACACCGTCAGCGTCTGCCTGAGCAAGGGGCTCGGGGCACCGGTCGGCTCGGTGCTGGTCGGCTCGGCCGAGCAGATGGCGCAGGCGCGCATCTGGCGCAAGCGGTTCGGTGGCGGGATGCGCCAGGTCGGCATCCTCGCTGCCGGTGGCCTCTGGGCCCTCGACCACCACGTCGAGCGCCTGGCCGACGACCACGCCCGGGCGCGGCGTTTCGCGCAGGCCGCGGCGGAGGCGGTGCCCGCCAGCGTCGACCCCGCCCGGGTCGAGACCAACATCGTCGTCCTCGACGTCTCTGCCGCCGGTTGGGCACCGGGCGAGTTCGTCACCGCAGCCGCGGAGCGGGGCGTGCGCCTGTATGCCGTGTCCGGCACCGCGGTGCGCCTGGTCTGGCACCTCGACGTCGACGACGACGGCACCGACCTGGCCATCTCCGAGCTGGTGCCGCTGCTCGCCAAGGGTCCGCACTAGTCCAGGGCACCGACGCGCCGATGAGCGGGTCTCCTCGAAGGGGCGCTCCGCGGAGCGGCTCGTCGCTAGGCTCGGTGCGATGCAGCCACTCAGGGAAGCGGTGGACGAGGCGGCGGAGCGCACCGGGTTCTCCGGCGTGGTCCGCCTCGACCGCTCGGGCGAGACCGAGTTTGCCGCGGCCTACGGCCTGGCCGACCGGGCGCACGGGTTCCCGAACACGCTCGAGACCCTGTTCGCGACCGCGAGTGGCACCAAGGGCCTGACGGCGCTGGCGGTCATGAGCCTGGTCGAGCGGGGGAACCTCGAGCTCGGCACGACCGCCCGTTCGCTGCTCGGCGACGACCTGCCCCTCATCGCCGACGACGTGACGGTCGAGCACCTGCTGGCCCATCGGTCCGGGATCGGCGACTACTTCGACGAGGACGCCGTCGACGACATCGCCGACTACGTGCTGCCGGTGTCGCCGCACGAGCTCGTGACGACCGAGCAGTTCCTGCCGGTGCTGGACGGGCACGAGACCGTGTTCCCCGCCGGCGAGCGCTTCGCGTACAACAACGGCGGCTACGTCGTGCTGGCGCTGTTGGCCGAACGGGCGAGCGGTGTGGGCTTCCACGAGCTGGTTCGCACGCTCGTCTGCGAGCCCGCGGGCATGGTCGACACCACGTTCCTGCGCTCCGACGAGCTCCCGGGACGCGCTGCCCTGGGCTACCTCTCGGTCGACGGCCCGAGAACGAACGTGTTCCATCTCCCCGTGCTCGGCAACGGCGACGGGGGCATCTACTCGACCGCGGCCGACTTCAGCACCTTCTGGGACTCCCTCTTCGCCGGACGGATCGTCTCGCGCGAGAGGGTCGCCGAGATGGTGCGACCGCACAGCGAGTGGCCGCAGGAGTCCAGGCGCTGCGGTCTCGGGTTCGACCTGCACGCGACGGGTGACGCAGTCTGGCTGGAGGGGTACGACGCGGGCGTGTCGTTCACCAGCCTGCACCAGCCCTCGTCGTCCACCACCTACACCGTCATCTCGAACTGGACGGAGGGCGCCTGGCCGGTCGTCAGGCTGCTCGGCGAACGGCTCGGCCTCTGAGGGGCAGCTGCGGGCGGGCTACACCTCGTGGTGCAGCAGCTCGGCCGGCGGGTCCTCCTCGGCCGTGACCTCCGGCTTGCGGCGACCGAGCAGCTCGACGACGTACATCGCCGTCAGCACCAGTGCGCCACCGCCGAGCATCCGGGCGGTCAGGCGCTCGCCGCCGGCCAGCACCGCGAAGAACGCGGCGAACACCGGCTCCAGGGTCATGACGATCGCGGCCCGGGTGGCCGGCAGGTGCGACTGGGCCCAGGTCTGGGCCCACAGGGCGCCCGCGCCGGCGATGAGCGCCATGTAGAGCAGCGACGTCCACTGGCCGCTACCGTCGGGCAGGACGACCCCGCTCTCCCCGCTCACGGCGGCCGCCCCGAAGCAGAGGACGGCGATGACGAAGGCCTGCACGGTGGCCAGCCCGGTCGCGGTGTGGGACCGGCTGAACCGGCCGAGGCCGATGATGTGCAGCGCGTACAGCGCCGCCGAGCCCAGCGTCAGGGCCTCGCCGTAGCCGATCGACAGGCCGCGCAGCGAGAGGACCGCGAGCCCGGTCGTGGCCAGACCCACGGCGACCCAGGTCGACCCGCTGATGCGGTCGCGCAGCAGCAGGGCGCCGAAGACGGGGGTGAGCACCACGTAGGTGCCGGTGACGAACCCCGAGACCGAGGCGTCGGTGTGCTCGAGCCCGGTGGTCTGCAGCAGCTGGGCCGCGCCGTAGAGCCCGCCGAGAGCGAGTCCGGTCAGGACGTCGGCGCGCGAGAGGGCCAAGGTCTGGCGCCGGAACACCGCGAACATCACGACGGCGGCGATGGCGAACCGCACGGCGAGGAAGTCCGCCGAGGGCACGTGTGCGACAAGGTCGCGGATGAGGAAGAAGGTCGACCCCCAGACCGCCGTCACGCTGATGAGCAGCAGTGTGGCCAGCCGGGCGGCGCCGAGGGAGAAGCGCGTGGGTGCGGCGACGGTCATGGGGGTGGGGCGGGGCCGGGACGAGGCGGTCAGACGACCACGAGGGTGACGACGCTGCGCTTCGGCGCCTCGGCGTCGGCAGCCGGGCTCTGGCTGCGGACGGTGCCGAAGATGCCGCCCATGAAGCTCTCGACCTTCACCTGGAACCCGGCGCCCTCGAGGATCGTGCGCGCTTCGCCGAGCTGCTTGCCCTGCACGTTCGGGACCTTGACCATCTCGGGACCCTTGGACACCACGAGCACCACCGTCTCGCCGCGGAAGAGGGTGCCGCTGGCCGGCGACTGCGAGATCACGCTGCCCTTGGGCACGTCGGTGCTGAACTCCTGCTTCGTGGCGTCGACCTGCAGGCCGGCGTCGGTCAGGGTGGCCACCGCCTGGTCGGCCGGCTTGCCGGTGAAGTCCTGCACCTCGATGGGCTGGCGGCCCTTGCTCACCACGATGTTGACGGCCGCGCCGCGCTTGAGCGCCGTGCCGGCCTTCGGCGCCGTGGAGACGATCTGGCCGGCGGGGACCTTCTCGTCGAAGGCCTCGCTGGTGGCGCCGAGCGCGAGCCGGTTCTCCGCCAGCCGGGCCTTGGCCTCGGTCTGGGTGCTGCCCACGAGCTCGGGCACGGTGTAGCGCTCCGGTCCCTTGGACACCGTGAGCGTGACGGTGGTGCTGCGGCCGACCTCGGCGCCCGGCCCGGGGTTGCCGGAGATCACCCGGCCCTTGGCCACCTTCTCGTCGAAGGCGTCGACCCGCTCGGCGTTCAGGTGCGCCGCGGTCAGCTCGCGCTGCGCCTGCTCGTAGGTCTTGCCCGCCACGACGGGCACGACGGTGGGCGAGCCCGGCCCCATCGTGAAGTACCAGAGGCCGGCGGCGACGGCGGCGAGCAGCAGCAGGGCGGCCAGCGCCCAGCGCCAGGGGCCCTTGCCCGCTGAACCGTCCCGGGTGGGGTCCTTCGTGTCGTCGCCCCGGGCGACCACCGCGGTGGGTGCGGCGTCAGCTCCCGCTGGGCGGGCGCCGACGGCACCGAGCGGGAGCGCGGTGGTGCGGGCGACGGGCACCGTGTTGGCGCCGGCTGCCACCGCGGCGGGTCCCTCGGGCCGGTGGTCGAGCTCGGTCGGGCTGAGCGCCCCACGGATCCTGCGCACCTCGGCGAGGAAGGCGTCGGCGTCGGCCGGCCGCTGGTCGGGGTCGCGCGACGTGGCGAGGGCCACGAGGGCGTCCAGCTCGGCGGGCACGTCCGGCACCCGCGACGACGGCGCGGGCACCGAGCCGTGCACGTGCTGGTAGGCGACGTGGATGGGGGTGTCACCGGTGAACGCCTTCGTGCCGGTGAGCATCTCGAACAGGATGAGCCCGGCGGCATACACGTCGCTGCGGGCGTCGGCGATGCCGCGCTCGACCTGCTCGGGGGAGAGGTAGGCCACGGTGCCGAGCAGCATCCCGGTCTGGGCCGCGGTCGTCTGGGTGGTGACCGCCCGGGCGAGCCCGAAGTCGGCCACCTTGACGGTGCCGTCCTCGCGCAGGATGACGTTCTCGGGCTTGACGTCGCGGTGGATGATGCCGGCCCGGTGCGCCGAGGCGAGGGCCTGCAGCATCGGGTCCAGGAAGTCGAGGGCGGCTCGCGGGGTCAGGGGGCCCTCGGCCTGCATGACCTCGCGCAGGGTCTGGCCGGGGACGTACTCCATGGCCAGGAACATGCTGCCCTCGTCCTCGCCCTGGTCGAAGACGGCGACGACGTTGGGGTGGGACAGGCGGGCGGCCGAGCGGGCCTCACGGCGGAACCGGCTGACGAAGGTCTCGTCGGCCGCGAGCCCGGGACGCATGACCTTCAGGGCCACCTCGCGGTCGAGGCGGGTGTCGAGGGCGAGGTACACCGTCGCCATGCCACCGTCGGCGATGTGCGACAACACGCGGTATCGCCCGTCGAGCACACGCCCGACGAGGGACTCGGTCACACCAGAAGACACCCGCAGAGTCTACGTAGAGATCGGGCCGATCCCCGACATCAGCCCCGTGGGAGAGCCGCGTGCCGGGAGTTCTGCAGCGCGATTGTTACCCGAGGACGGCCGTGGGGTTGCTCACATCCGGGCCCGGTGGGCCTTGATCGCGGCGACGTAGCGCTTGGTGTCGGCGTACATGCCGTTCTTCTGCACCGAGTACAGGCCCTGGTAGTAGCCGGCGATCGCCTGGTCGAGGTTCTTGGCCGAACGGGTGAGCGAGCGCAGGATCACCACGCCGGCCGTGATGTTGTCCTGGGTCCTGAGCAGGTTGAGGCGTCGGCCGACCATCTGCGAGGCCCACTCGCCCGAAGAGGGGATCACCTGCATGGCGCCGATGGCGTTGGCCACCGAGACCTGCCGCTGGTTCCAGCCGGACTCCTGCCAGCTGACGGCGAGGGCCAGCCGGGGGTCGACACCGTGGCGGCGTGCGGTGTTGATGATCATCTGGCGCGTCTGGGCCCGGCTGGGCACCGAGACCCGGGCGAGGTGGGCGCGGTTGCGGGCCGCGGCCCGCACCACCGCGCTGGGGTAGGTCCGCCCCTCGAAGGTGTTGCTGCTGAACGCGGCCGCCTTCTTCGCCGCCCGGGCGGGCACCCACAGGCGCTGACCAGCCTGGAGGCTGTTGGGGTTGCGCAGGCGGTTGGCCTTGGCCAGGGCCGCCTGGGTGGTGCCGAGCCGCACCGCGATGCCGCTGAGGGTGTCTCCCGAGCGCACCGTGTAGCGCGTCCGGCCCGCGGCCGCGGCCCTGGCGGCTGCCGCCCTCGAGGCCTTGACCCGGATCACCTGGCCGGGGTGGATGACGCTGCGCATGGACAGGCGGTTGAGCTTGAGCAGGGTGCCCAGCGGCATTCTGGCGCGCTGCGCGATGGCGCCGAGCGTGTCGCCCGAGCGCACCCGGTAGGTGGTGGTGGCGTAGGCGGAGGCCGTGCGGCGAGGCGCTGTCGAGGTGGCGGCGCCCGACGAGCCGCCGGGGATTCGCAGCCTCTGCCCGGCGTAGATGGTCGACGTGGCCTTGAGCCGGTTGCGCTTGAGCAGCGCGGCCAGGGAGACGCCGCGCTTGGCCGCGATGCCGCTCAGGGTGTCACCCGAGCGCACGGTGTAGGTGGTGCGCCGGACCTCCGCGGCACGCCGCTTGGCCGCCGCGACCCGGGCGGCCTTGGCCCGGGCAGCGGCCTGGGCGGCCATCTGCGCGGTGCGGGGCACGGCGAGTCGCTGGCCGACGCGCAGCATGTGGCCGCCGCCGCGCAGGCGGTTCTTCTGGATGACCACGGCGTTCGACGTGCGGTAGCGCAGCGCGATCTCGGCCACGGTGTCACCGCTGCGGACCACGTGGGTCGTCCAGCCGTGCGGCGCAGGCTTGCTCTTCTGGACGATCGCCGTCTGGGGCAGCGCCGCCGGCGGCGTGGCCGGCAGGTGGGCGAAGACCGGAGGCATGAGGGAGTCCTTTCAGCGCGCCCCCCGCGGGACGGTCGTGTCCCGGCGGGCTGGTGAGGCTCAGGTAATCAGTTGTGCTCGAATGTGGTCAGTGTGATCAGTGGGACTGGTGTGAAGGTACACCAGATGGCCACGGGTCATATCGACTTACATCGATGTAATTTGATTTGCCGCCGATGGCTGGCAGGCTGTGCGCGTGAGCGAGAAGGCGCCGATGACCCCCGATGAGCCCACCGACACCCCGCTCGAGGAGCTGGTCGGCGAGTGGCTGACGGTCCCCGACGTGGCCGAGCGCCTCGGCGTCCCGCTGGCGACGGTGCGGCGGATGATCGAGGACCGTGAGCTGCTCGCGGCCCGGCTCGGTGAGCGCCGCATCGTGCACGTGCCTGCGAGGTTCCTCGACGAGCGGGCCCTGCCGCACCTGAAGGGCACGTTCACCGTGCTCGGGGACGGCGGCATGCACGACGACGAGATCCTGCGCTGGCTCTTCACCCCGGACGCGACCCTGCCGGTCGTGGGGGCCCCGATCGACGCCCTGGCCTCCGGGTTCAAGACCGAGGTGCGCCGGCGCGCGATGGAAACCGCCATCTGAGGTGAGGGCCCGGTGTGCCGGCCGGCACACCGACCGCGGCGCGCCCTGTGCACCGTCCCCGCTGCGCGGGGGGCGCGGGGCGGTCTCAGGCCGAGCGGGCCGTCGAGAAGTCGATGAGCGCGTCGAGCACGTCGAGCGGCTCGTCGGCGAGGCCGGAGGTGGACTTCAGCGCGAGCCGGGCCGCGTCGGCGAGCCCGGCGATCTCCGCCTCCACGGCGTCGACGGCCCCGGAGTCGACGATGACCCGTCGCATCGCCTCCACGCCTGCGGCGTCGAGGTCGGGTCGGCCGAGCCCCGCCTCGACGACCGCGCGGCCGTGCGCGTCCGCCCCCTCGAGGGTGTGGGCGATGAGCACGGTGCGCTTGCCCTCGCGCAGGTCGTCGCCGGCGGGCTTGCCCGTGGCGGCCGGGTCTCCGAAGACGCCGAGCAGGTCGTCGCGCAGCTGGAAGGCGTGGCCGAGGTCGAGGCCGTAGCGCGACAGCGCGGCGAGGTCGGCCTCGCCGGCGCCGCCCGCGGTGGCGCCGATGAGCAGCGGGTGCTCGATCGTGTACTTCGCGCTCTTGTAGCGGATCACCCGGCTGGCCCGCTCGATGCGCTCGGCCGTGCTCAGGCCCTCCCACGAGCGGACCGACTCGACGACGTCGAGGAACTGCCCGCCCATGAGCTGGGTGCGCATCCGGTCGAAGACGGCCCGGCCGCGGGCCAGGTGCTCGGCAGGCAGGCCGGAGGTGGCGAACAGCTCCTCGGTCCAGTTCAGGCACAGGTTCCCGGCCAGGATGGCGCCGGCCACCCCGAACCGGTCGGCGTCGCCGGACCAGTCCTCGTCGCTGTGCCGCGCGGCCAGCGCCCGGTGGGCGGCGGGCAGGCCGCGCCGGGTGTCGCTGTCGTCCATGACGTCGTCGTGGATGAGCGCGGCGGCCTGGAAGAACTCCATCGCGGTCGCGAGGCGGACCAGGGCGGGGGAGTCGGGCTGCCCGGCGGCGCGGTAGCCCCAGTAGAGGAAGGCCGCCCGGAGGCGCTTGCCGCCGGCGAGGAGGGAGCGCACCGCTGCCAGCAGGTCCTGGGTGTCGGGCCCGACCTCGGCCAGGACCGCTGCCTGCGTGGCCAGCTCGGCGTCGACGCACTCCTGCACGCGGGAGCGCAGGTCGGCGGCATCGAGCGGGTTGCGCACTGCGCCTCCTAGGCGGCGGTGGGCCTGCCACGTCTGTCGTCGCTGCGGCCGGCGGTCTCAGGATGTGTAGCCCCGAGCCTAACGTGAGGGCTGCTGAACTACTCTCGCCGCATGGCACTCGGACAGCCCTCCCGGCTGCGTCGACCGGAGAACATCACCCGGTCGATCCCACGCATGCTCGCCTCCCGAGGCCCCTCGATCAGCTTCGAGTTCTTCCCGCCCAAGGACGACGCCTCCGAGGCGGTGCTCTGGGAAGCGATCCGCCGCCTCGAGCGTGTGCGGCCCGACTTCGTCTCGGTGACCTACGGCGCGGGCGGCACGACCCAGGACCGCACGGTGCGGGTCACCGAGCGCATCGCCCGCGAGACGACGCTCACCCCGCTGGCGCACCTCACCTGCGTCAACGCCTCCGTCGCCCAGCTGCGCCAGGTGGTCGGGCAGTATGCCGCCGCCGGCGTCCGCAACATCCTCGCGCTGCGCGGTGACCCGCCCGGCAACGTGCGGGGGCCGTGGGTGCCGCACCCCGGGGGGCTCGACCACGCCGAGGACCTCGTCGCCCTGGTGCGCGGGCTCGGCGACTTCACCGTCGGCGTCGCCGCGTTCCCCGACGTGCACCCGGAGTCGCCCGACTTCGCCCACGACGTCGAGGTGCTGGTGCGCAAGCGTGCTGCCGGGGCCTCCTTCGCGGTGACCCAGATGGTCTTCGACGCCGACTCATACCTGCGGCTGCGCGACGCGGTCGCCGCCCGCTGCGACCTGCCGATCACGCCGGGCCTGATGCCGGTGACGAGCTTCAAGCAGATCGCGCGCATGTCCGAGCTGATGGGCACCCCGCTGCCGCCCGCCGTCGTCGCACGGCTCGAGGCAGTGGCAGACGACCCGGCGGCGATCCGCGAGGTCGGCGTGCAGATCGCCACCGAGCTCGCGGAGCGGATGTTGGCCGAGGGGGCGCCCGGCCTGCACTTCATCACCATGAACCGGTCCACCGCCACCCTCGAGGTCCACGGCAACCTCAGCCTCCCCGTGGCCGGCGTCGAGACCACCGGCTGACGTCGCCGATGGCGCCCGCGCGCTGGAGGCGCGCACGCGGCATACGGCTCAGGGCACGGGCTGGAGCTGCTCCACGAGCGGGACCACGTCGGCGATCGACTCGAGCACCCGGGTCGGCTGGTAGGGGAAGCGGTGCACCTGGTCGGGCCGGGTCGAACCGGTGAGCACCAGCACGGTGCGCAGGCCGGCCTCGAGGCCGCTGATGATGTCGGTGTCCATGCGGTCGCCGATCATCACGGTCGACTCGGAGTGGGCGTCGAGGCGGTTGAGGGCGCTGCGCATCATCAGCGGGTTCGGCTTGCCGATGAAGTAGGGCTGCGACCCGGTGGCCGTGGTGATGAGTGCGGCGACCGACCCGGTGGCCGGCAGGGTGCCCGCCGGTGACGGCCCCGAGGGATCGGGGTTGGTGGCGATGAACCGCGCGCCGTTCTCGATGAGCCTGATGGCCTTGGTGATCGCCTCGAACGAGTAGGTGCGCGTCTCGCCGAGCACCACGTAGTCGGGGTCGCGCTCGGTCATCGTGTAGCCGATGTCGTGCAGCGCGGTCGTCAGGCCCGCCTCGCCTACGACGTAGGCCGAGCCCCCCGGGCGCTGGTCGTCGAGGAACTGGGCGGTGGCGAGCGCGGAGGTCCAGATCGACTCCTCGGGCACGTCGATCCCGCCGGCGCGCAGCCGGGCCCGCAGGTCGCGCGGGGTGAAGATGGAGTTGTTGGTCAGCACCAGGAAGCGGCGCCCTGAGGAGACCAGCGCCGCGATGAAGTCGCTCGCGCCGGGGATGGCCCGCTCCTCGTGGACGAGCACGCCGTCCATGTCCGTGAGCCAGCACTCGACCGGTCGGGGCGTCGTCATGCGCCCCATTCTGCCGCGCGGGCTAGTCACTGTGGTGGATGGTGCCGCGTGGCGGGACAGGCGCACGCTGGAAGACGTCGAAGGAGGTGCTCACCTATGTCCCTCACCACGAGCACGATCGCGACGATGCTCCCTGTCACGGACACCGATCGCGCAAAGGAGTTCTACGCAGACCGGCTCGGCCTGCCCTTCGAGGGGGCGAACAGCATGGGGGAGCTGCGGTTCGGCCTCGCCCACGGCGACTCGCTCGTGCTGCTTCCCCGTGAGGCCGGAAGCCAGTCGAAGAGCACAGCCGTGAGCTGGGAGGTCGGCGACGTCGAGAAGGAGATGGCCGAGCTGGAGGCCAGAGGCGTGACCTTCGAGGACTACGACCTGCCGGGCCTGAAGACGGTCAACCACATCGCCGAGATGGACGGCGACAAGGCTGCCTGGTTCCTCGACCCGGACGGCAACGTCCTCTGCATCCACCAGGGGTTCTGACCCGCCTGAGAGCTGCCCTCGGTATGCCGTGTGGCCGGGACGTCGTGTCCCGGCCACACGCATCCGCGCGCGAGGCGCGGTCAGAGCCTCCCGATCACCACGCGTGATCACTACGCTCTGGCCATGGCAGAGGGCATCGCAGCACCCCAGGAGTCCCCGCTGGGGCACCCCGCGGTCCAGCGGGTGCTCGCCGCACTGGCGGTCCACGGCGTCCACCCCGAGGTGGTCGCCCTGCCCGATGCCGTCCGCACGGCCGCCGCAGCCGCCTCGGCTCTCGGCATCACCCCGGCCGAGATCGCGAACTCCCTGGTGTTCCGTGCCCACGACGCCGACGGCTCCATCACCCCGCTGCTCGTGCTCACGTCCGGCGCCCACCGCGTCGATCTCGCGAAGGTGGCGGACCTCACGGGCATCGCGCACATCGACCGGGCGGACGCCGACTTCGTCCGCAACGCCACGGGTTTCGCGATCGGCGGCGTGGCGCCGGTCGGCCACACCAGCCCGGTGCGCACCGTGGTCGACGTCTCGCTGAGCCGCTATCCCTACGTGTGGGCAGCGGTCGGCCACAGCCACACCGTCTTCCGCACCACCTATGAGGAGCTGCTGCGGGTCACCGGCGGCCACGCCATCGAGGTCGCCTGACCTGTGACCGCGCTCGGGGCAAGCCGGTGCGCCTCTGGTCGTCAGGCGGCGACTGGCTCGGCGCCGGATTCCCTGCCGGGAGGTAGTCCCGGCGTTCCCCTTGACGGGCTGTCCGAGGGCAGGTGTACATTCGTTCTATTCGAACACCTGTTCGAACATGCCGGATCCGGCGTGCGCCCCCCGCGGCAGTGGTGTCCTCTCCCGGACTCCCATCGTCCGCCTCGGGTCTGACACCGGGCCGGTGCGGCTCTGGCCCTGCGACAGGCGCCTCGACCCCGCCCTCGCAGGGCCAGGGCCCCACATCCCATGAACCCTGGAAGGAGTCTGCCGTGGTGCGCCGATACGAAGAGCCCATCGAGGTCCGGGCCACGACCGAGCAGGCCGTTCCGGGTGGTGCCACCGGATCCGGGGCGGTTCCCGACGCCTTCGTCTGGCGTGGGCGGCTCTACGTCGTCCGCCAGGTGCTCGACCACTGGAAGGAGCGCCGTCCGTGGTGGCGCGACGCGCTCGACGAGCGACGCGTCCCCGCTGCAGTCGCGACGGTCGGCTCCGGCCCGGACGCCGGCACCTCCGGCACCCACGTCGGCGGCGACGTCCTCGGGGACGCCCGGGAGCGGCAGGTGTGGCGCGTCGAGGCGAGCGCGGGCCGGATGGCCGGCACCGGGGTCTACGACCTCGGCATCGACCCGGGGGCCGGTGCCTGCTCGCAGCAGTGGCGCCTCCTGCGGGTCGCGGACTGAGAGGGCGGTGACCACGATGAGCCTGTCCGCACGGTCCCCGTCACCGGCCACGCCCCCGCCCCGGGCCACGGCCGCCACCACGCTCGAGCTGGTCGAGCGCGCCCGGGCCGACCTGCTGCAGGCCTGCCACACCCGTGACGTCACCGAGCGCTACCGCCAGTCCCGGCTGGGGGCCATGCGGGCCGCGGCGGCGCTGGTGTCAGCCCGGGCCCGGGGGTCCCGTCCGGGCGGCCCGCAGAGCCTCTGGGAACTGGTGCCCGCGGCAGCGCCTGAGCTGACCGAGTGGGCCGAGTTCTTCGCGGTCGCCACCGCACGACCCGAGCGGCTCGAGCGTCCTGCGCGGCTCGCGGTCAGCGCCCGGGAGGCCGACGACCTGCTCCGGCAGGCCGAGACCTTCATCGGGCTGGTCTGCCGCAACCTCGGCCTGCCCGTGAGCCCGGTGCACCACGACGTGCTCGTCCCGACGGCGTGGGCGTGAACGGTGACTTCGCCCACCTGCACGTCGCCTCAGGGTTCTCGATGCGCTACGGCACATCCACCCCGGCGGCGCTGGTGGAGCGCGCAGCCCAGCACGGCCAGCCCGTTCTGGGCCTGACCGACCGCGACGGCCTCTACGGAGCGGTCCGGTTCGTCCAGGCAGCCACGGCCGCCGGCATCGCGCCGGTCCTCGGTGTCGACCTCGCCGTCGAGCCCGAGCCGCAGCCCCTCGGCGACGGCACGGCACGCGCCGGTGAGCAGGTGAAGCAGCGCACCCCGGTGCGTGGCGGCGCCGTCCGTGACCCGCGCCACCCGCGGGTCACGGTGCTCGCCCGAGGACGCGGCGCTGGGGTGCCCGCCGGCGTGGGTTGGGCCTCCCTGTGCCGGCTGGTCACGGACACCCACCTGCGCGGCGAGCGCGGCCAGCCGGTCACGACCCCGGGCACCATCGCCGCGCGCAGCGTGACCGTGGCGCACGGAGACGAGCCCAGCCCGCTGGTGGTGCTGCTCGGGCCGGACTCCGACGTCGGTCGGGCGCTGCTCGCCCGGCGCCCCGACCGGGCCCGGGCCCTGCTGGCTGCCTGGCAGCGGCTCCTGCCGGCCGACGCGCTGGCGATCGAGGTGGTCTGCCACGGCGGCCCCGAGGGCACGCCCGCCTCGCGCGGGCACGCCGCCCGCCTGCTGGGGCTGGCCGACGAGAGCGGCGTGCCCGCGGTGCTGACCGCGGCGGTCCGGCACGTCGACCCGGGGGAGAGCGCCGTCGTCGACGTGCTCGACGCGGCCCGGCGGCTCGTCCTCCTCGAGACCCGCCACCTCGACCGCGTCACCGACGCCGCCCACCTGGCCAGCACCCCGGCCATGCACGCCGTCGCCCGGCAGGTGACCTCCGGCGACACCGCCCGGGCCCACGCGCTCGTCGCACGCACCCTGGCGGTCGCGCTGGAGTGCGCCCAGGACGCCCGCCGCGACCTCGGCATCGGCGCCGTCCACCTGCCCGAGCCGTCCGCCCTGGCCATCGAGCTGGGCACCCACCCCCAGTCGGTGCTCGAGGAGCGCTGCCGAGCCGCCGTGTCCACCCGCTACCCGGACGTGGGGGAGCGCGACCGGCACGCCATCGAGAGCCGGTTGACCGACGAGCTGAAGGTGGTCGCCGAGCTCGGCTACCCCACCTACTTCCTCACCGTCGCCTCCGTGGTCGACCTCATCAAGGAGATGGGTGTGCGGGTGGCGGCGCGCGGCTCGGGCGCCGGGTCGCTGGTCAACTACCTGCTCGGCATCAGCGGGGTCGACCCCATCCGCTACGACCTGCTGATGGAGCGGTTCTGCTCTCCGCTGCGGGCGGAGCTGCCCGACATCGACATCGACGTCGAGTCGGCCCGGCGCACCGAGGTCTACGAGCGCATCCTCGAGCGGTTCGGCGGCGACCGGGTCACCTGCGTGTCGATGATGGACACCTACAAGGTGCGCCACGCGGTGCGCGACGTCGGTGCGGCCCTCGGCCTGCCGCCGCAGGAGGTCGACGAGATCGCCAAGGCCTTCCCGCACATCCGCGCCCGTGACGCCCGCAGCGCCATCGCCGAGCTGCCCGAGCTGCGCAGCCGGGGGCTGGCCAGCCCGCGGCTGCGCCTGCTCTTCGACCTCGTCGAGCGGCTCGACGGCCTGCCCCGCCACATCGCGCTGCACCCGTGCGGTGTGGTGCTGTCCAACAGCGGCCTGCTCGACCGCACCCCCGTCGAGGCCAGCTGGCTGGGCTTTCCCATGAGCCAGTTCGACAAGGACGACGTCGAGACCCTCGGCCTGCTCAAGCTCGACGTCCTCGGCATCCGGATGCAGTCGGCGATGGCCCACGCCGTGCAGGAGGTGGCCCGGGTCGACGGGGTCGAGGTCGACCTCGACGACCAGGCCCAGGTGCCCCTCGACGACGAGGCGACCTTCCGCCTGGTCCGCACCGCCCACACCCTCGGCTGCTTCCAGATCGAGAGCCCCGGCCAGCGCGAGCTCATCGGCAAGTTCGGCCCGGAGCGCTTCGAGGACCTCGTCATCGACATCTCGCTGTTCCGGCCCGGCCCGGTCAAGTCCGACATGATCACGCCGTTCCTCGAGGCCCGGCACGGGTGGAAGCCCGTCGAGTACCTCCACCCCACGCTGGTGCCCGCGCTGGAGGAGACCGCCGGCGTCGTCGTCTTCCACGAGCAGGTGCTCAAGATCGTCGCCGAGACGACCGGCGTCACGCTGGCCCAGGCCGACGAGGTGCGCCGTGCCATGGGCAGCCCGAAGGGCCAGGAGGAGGTCGAGGCCTGGTGGCGGCCCGCAGCGAGGGCCCGCGGCTACGCCCCGGCCGACGCCGACCGCATCTGGGAGGTGCTGAAGTCGTTCGCCTCGTTCGGGTTCTGCAAGGCCCACGCCGCGGCCTTCGCGCTGCCGACCTACCACTCGGCGTGGCTGAAGACCCACCACCCGGCCGCCTTCCTCGCCGGGGTGCTCACCCATGACCCGGGGATGTACCCCAAGCGCCTCATCCTCGACGACGCCCGCAGCCTCGGCATCGCGGTGCTCGGCCTCGACGTCAACGCCTCGGCGGGGGAGTACCGCGTGGAGAAGGTCGACCCCTGGGACGAGCCACCGCCGCGGATCCTGGACCAGCACCACTCCCGCGAGGCACCGGCCCACCCCGACCTGCCGGACGGGCGGGCCTACGGCATCCGGCTGTCGCTGTCCGACGTCAAGGGCATCAGTGAGGCAGAGGTCGCGCGCATCGTCGCCGGCCAGCCCTACTTCAGCCTCGCCGACTTCTGGAACCGCGCCCGGGTCTCCCGCCCGGTCGCCGAGCGGCTGGTGCTCGCCGGCGGGTTCGACTCCCTCTACGGCATGGCCTCCAGCACCGGCGGCCTCGGCCGCCGCGGCCGGGTGACCCGGCGCGACCTGCTGCTGCACGTCTCCGAGCTCGACCGGTGGTCCCGCTCGGTCGCGAGCTCGAGCCGCCGGGTGAGCCCGCGGAGCGGACGAAAGAGCGGGGCGACGTATGCCGGCGGGCCGGGTCAGGACGGCATACCGAGCCTTGAGGTGGGTGGCGCCGACGTGCGCGGTCGCGCGGCGGCGCAGTCCCAGGCGGCACTGCCGGTCGTGGCTGCCGCGGAGCAGCCCACCCAGCTCGCCCTCGACCTCGGCGACAGCCCCGAGCTGACTGCCGGCACCGGCCTGCCCGAGATGACCGGCCCCGAGCGGGTCCGGGCCGAGCTCGACATCCTCGGCCTCGATGCCAGCGCCCACATCGTCGGGTTCTACGAGCCGATGCTCCGTGCGCTCGGCGTCACCCGCAGCCGCGACCTGCTGGGAGCCCGCAGCCGCTCCACGGTGTGGGTCGCCGGGGTCAAGGTAGCCACCCAGACGCCTCCGGTGCGCTCCGGGCGCCGCGTGGTCTTCCTGACCCTCGACGACTCCACCGGGCCGGTCGACGCCACCTTCTTCGAGGACGTCCAGGGCCCCTACGCCGAGGTGGTGTTCCACTCGTGGATGCTGCTGGTCCGCGGCGTGGTGCGCCGCACCGGCGACCGGGGGGTGTCCATCCGCGCGACCGGCGCCTGGGAGCTGTCCCGGCTCTGGGACGCCTGGGCCGTCGGTGGGCTCGATGCCGTCCTGACGGCCATCGACGACGACGAGGCGACCGCCCGGGCGCAGTTCCAGGCACACGAGGCCGCAGCGGCCGGGCAGGACGGCAGCGAGGGGCAGCAGGGACGGCCGCGGGGCCGCCGGGTGCTGGTGCACGCCTCGGGGTTCCGCCAGTCGCCGTACGCCGACACCAGGCCCGCCGGCAGCGACGTGCAGGGCAGCCGCCGCCTGGCGACCGGCGCGGTGGTGCCCGAGGACCTCAGCCCGCCGCGCAAGCTGTGGCACTCCAGCCCGGGAAGCTCGGGGCACTAGGGTGGAGCACGACGTGCAGCCGTCCCATCAGCCATCCCACCAGCAGAGGAGCCAGCCGTGGCCGAGGAGCACCGACGCGGGCGCCGGGGCACTGTCGAGACCTCGCTGCGCACCTCGGCGGTCTGGTCCTCCGTGCTCGACCTCGTCACCCGCCAGGAGGCCGAGCTCGGTCGGCCGCTGCGGGTGCTCGACCTCGGCGGGGGCACCGGTGGCCTGGCCGTGCCGCTCGCCGAGCACGGCCACCACGTCACCGTGGTCGACCCCAGCCCCGACGCCCTCGCCTCGCTGTCCCGGCGCAGCGCCGAGGCCGGTGTCGCCGAGCGCATCACCGCCCTGCAGGGCGACGCCGACACCCTCGGCGAGCTCCTCGGCGACGAGCCGGTCGACCTCGTCTGCTGCCACGGCACCCTCGAGGTGGTCGACGACCCGAAGGCCACGCTGGTCTCGCTCGCGGGCGTCCTGGCTCCCGGTGGCCACCTCAGCCTGGTCGCAGCCCAGCGCCTGGCGGTGGTGCTCGCCAGGGTGCTGGCAGGGCAGTTCTCCCAGGCCCACACCGCCCTCACCAGCGCCGACGGCCGGTGGGGTCCCGGGGACCCGCTGCCACGACGGTTCGACGCGCAGGCCCTCACCGCCATGGTCACCGCCGCCGGGTTCACGGTCCGCGACTCCCACGGGGTGCGCCTGTTCAGCGACCTCGTCCCGTCGGCCCTGGTCGACTCCGAGGCCGACCGCCTGGCCCTGCTCCGGCTCGAGCAGGAGGCCAGCCGGCACCCCGACTTCGGCTTCCTCGGACAGCTCGGTGCGTCCCTGCACGTCCTCGCCAGCCGCGACTGACCTGCGCGGCGGCAGCGCCCCCAGCCCCTCCCGCCACCCGGCCGGGGGAGGCCCGCGGTGAGCCGCCGCCAGTTCGCGCTCCCCGAGCGCACCTCCGACACCCCGCCGGACGACACCGGCTGCACCGTCCTGCACGTCGACATGGATGCCTTCTACGCGTCCGCGACCCTGCTCAGCCACCCCGACCTCGTGGGCACCCCCGTGATCATCGGGGGCGGCGGAAACCGTGGGGTCGTGCTCTCGGCCACCTACGAGGCGCGGCGGTTCGGTGTCACCTCGGCCATGCCGATGGCCAGGGCCCGCAGGCTGTGCCCACAGGCCACCGTCCTGCCGCCGGACCACCGCCTCTACAGCCGGATCTCCGACGCGGTCATGGCCACCTTCGCCTCCGTCACCCCCGCGGTGGAGCCGCTGTCGCTCGACGAGGCGTTCCTCGACGTGGCGGGGGCGGTGCGGCGGCTCGGCTCCCCGGCGACCATCGGCCAGCTCATCCGCGACACCGTCGCCGACGAGCAGGGCATCACCTGCTCCGTGGGCGTGGCCCCGACCAAGTTCGTGGCCAAGCTCGCCTCGGGCCTGGCCAAGCCCGACGGCATGGTGGTCGTGCCGCGCGCCGAGGTGGTCAGCTTCGTGCAGCAGCTGCCGGTCGGCGCCCTCTGGGGGGTGGGTGACCGCACGGAGGAGGCCCTGCTGCGGCTCGGGCTGCGCACCGTCGCCGACATCGCCCACACCCCGGTGACCACCCTGAAGCGCGCCATGGGAGAGGCAGCCGGCGCCCACCTGCACGACCTCGCCTGGGGCCGTGACCCGCGCGGCGTCGAACCGGTGCGCCGCGAGCGCAGCATCGGCTCGGACGAGACCTTCGCCCACGACGTCGACGACCCCGCCTACATCCACCGCCAGCTGCTCAAGCTGAGCGACCGCACCGCGGCCAGGGTGCGCGCTGCCGGGCTCATGGGCCGAACCATCTCGATCAAGGTGCGCTTCTCGGACTTCACCACCATCACCCGCTCCAAGACCCTGCGCGACCCCACCGACGTCAGCCGCGACATCTACGAGACCGCCCGCGGCCTCTACGACGCCCTCGGGCTCCAGCGGGCCCGCATCCGGCTGGTCGGGGTGCGGGTCGAACAGCTCGTCGACTCCGACGGTGCCCCCATCCAGGGACTGCTCGACGTGCCCGACCACGGGTGGCGTGAGGCCGACCGCGCGGTCGACCGCGCCAGCGCCCGATTCGGCGCCGGGAGCGTGCGTCCGGCGAGCCTGATCGAGGATGGGCATACCGGTTTCCGAACTCAGCGGGGGGACCTATCCTGAACCCAACGCAGGCTGCTGACCGGCGACGACAGCGGTTCATCCGCAGGGGACGATTCGGCCCGCTCGTGCGTTAGAGACGATGGCATCGCAGGCAACACCGGGAGGTCACCGTGCCGCTGTCAGAGCACGAACAGCAGCTGCTTGAGCAGATGGAGCAGGCGCTGTATGCCGAGGACCCCAAGTTCGCCTCGCAGATGCAGGGCGCCGGGGCGCGGGCCGCTGCCCGCCGCCGCATGATCATCGGTGGAGTCGGGGTCCTCGCAGGTCTCGCGCTCGTGTTCGTCGGCGTCGGCACGACGATGTGGGTCGGTGCCGCCGGGTTCGCCGTCATGGTGCTCGCGGTCGTCTTCGCCCTCACCCCGCCGCGGCGAGCCAAGATGGCGCTCGGGGCGGTGCAGCCCGACGGCAGCGTCCGGCGCGCCGAGGGCCGCGCGAAGGGCAAGGGCGGAAGCATGCGGGCCGCTCGTGGACCCCGCAGCGGCAGCCAGGGTGGCCGGGGCGGTCGTGGGCACGAGTCGTTCATGCAGCGGCTCGAGCACCGCTGGGACCGCCGCCGCGGGGACCGCTACTAGCAATCCCGACCCCCGGCTCGCGGCTACCGGCCGGCGCGGAACGGCTACCGGCTGGCGAGGACTCCAGCCACCCACGTCGTGGTGATCGCCAGGCCGGCCAGCAGCTCGATGCCGACACTGAGGAAGACCGCCTTGAGGGCGGTCTTCGTCGCGTTCCACGCGGCCCGGGCGTCCCGCGAGCGACCGTGCTCGACCAGGTAGATCCCGAGGACGAAGCCGACCGCTGCCCCCACCACCGGCACCACGAAGAACCCCACGACGCCCAGCGCCACGGCGAGGGCGAGGGTCGACGTGCGCACCCCCGCCTGCCGCATCCGGCGGCCCGGGACGAGGTACTGCAGGGCCACCCCGCCGGCATACAGGGCGGCGGAGATGCCGAACACCCACCAGCCCAGGGGGGTCGAGACCTCCCACGCCCACAGCAGCACCGCGCCGAGGACGAGGAACAGTCCGGGCAGCACGGGCACGACGATGCCCACCAGCCCGATGAGGATCAGGACCGCAGGGACCCAGATCTCCGTCACGGGCGGTGGGCTCGTGCTGGTGAGCGGTGAGGGGGCGTCAGACCGGTGTCAGCCACCGGTGAGCGTCAGCGCTCGTCGACCGGAGCGGACTCCGGGGTCTCGTTGAGCCGGTCGGACTCGTCGTGGATCTCTGCGACGTCGCGCAGCTTCGGCAGGTGCTCGCGGCCGTGGTGGGCGCAGAAGAGCAGCTCGCCACCGGTGTAGAGGCGGGCGCGCACGTAGGCCTGGGCGCCGCAGCGGTCGCAGCGGTCAGCCGCGGTCAGGGAGGGTGCCAGTGCAGTGGTCACGTCAGCCTTCTCTCGTCAGTGGGTCCGCGATGTGCTCGGTGCGGACCGGTTGTACTTCTGTTGACGTCTGTTGCCTTGACGTCCGTCGCCGGGTTGGGGTTGAGCCCGAGGTCGAGCCCGCTGCCTCCCGGCGCTGGATGTAACAGTCAAGCATGGACAATCCTTCCCACCTCGCATTGGCCCGCGATGTGGTCTGCGTCATGTCGCGCTGTTCGGGCCAAGGGGCCTGTCCGAACAGGCGATGAAGCCGCCGGGCGAGTGACCTACGCCGCTGCCCGAGACCATGGTCTCGACTTCATGAGGTGTTCGGTGCAGACCACCGCCCCGGTTCGGTGGGCACAAAGGCCCCTTCCGACACAGGCGGCCGCGTGCCTGCGCGGACCACCTCGGCCGCCGGGATAGCCTGCCCTCACCGGCCGGCGCCTGCGCGCGGGCCGCCGCAGTTCGTGAGCAGAAGGGACCACCGTGGCCACCGCCACCGCCACCACCGCGAAGAAGGCCGCGACGAGCAAGTCCTCGTCCGACTACAGCGCCCACCACCTGCAGGTCCTCGAGGGCCTCGAGGCCGTGCGCAAGCGCCCCGGCATGTACATCGGCTCGACCGACAGCCGCGGCCTCATGCACTGCCTGTGGGAGATCATCGACAACGCGGTCGACGAGGCGCTGGCCGGAGAGTGCGACCGCATCGAGGTCATCCTCTACAAGGACGGCTCGGTCGAGGTCCGCGACAACGGCCGCGGCATCCCCGTCGACATCGAGCCGCGCACCGGCCTGACCGGTGTCGAGGTCGTCTTCACCAAGCTGCACGCCGGTGGCAAGTTCGGCGGCGGCTCCTACACCGCGTCCGGTGGGCTGCACGGCGTCGGCGCCTCCGTCGTCAACGCGCTGTCCGCCCGCCTCGACGTCGAGGTCGACCGCGGCGGCAAGACCTACGCGATGAGCTTCCGCCGGGGCGAGCCGGGCTACTTCCCCGACGTGGCGACGGGGGAGAAGGCCCCCGACCACGAGTTCACCCCCTACGAGCGCTCCAGCGAGCTCGCCGTCGTGGGCAAGGCCAAGCGCGGGGTCACCGGCACCCGGGTGCGCTACTGGGCCGACCACCAGATCTTCCTCAAGGACGCCCGCTTCGACTACGACCAGCTCATCGGGCGCGCCCGGCAGACCTCCTTCCTGGTCCCGGGGCTCACCCTGGTCATCCGCGACGAGCGCGCCCTGCCCGGCACCCCGGGCGAGGACGGCCCCCACGAGGAGACCTTCGTCCACGACGGCGGCATCAGCGAGTTCGCCGAGTTCCTCGCCACCGACCCGCCGGTCACCGACGTCTGGCGGCTGCAGGGCAGCGGCACCTTCACCGAGACCGTCCCGGTGCTCGACGGCAAGGGCCACATGACCCCGACCGAGGTCGAGCGCGAGTGCGGCGTCGACATCGCGGTGCGCTGGGGCACCGGCTATGACGCCAAGCTCAGCTCCTTCGTCAACATCATCGCCACCCCCAAGGGCGGCACCCACGTCGCCGGCTTCGAGCAGTCCCTGCTCAAGGTCTTCCGCAAGCAGCTCGAGGTCAACTCGCGCCGTCTCAAGGTCGGCGGCGACAAGCCCGAGAAGGACGACGTGCTCGCCGGCCTCACCGCGGTGGTGACCGTGCGCCTGGCCGAGCCGCAGTTCGAGGGCCAGACCAAGGAGGTGCTCGGCACCAACGCCGTGCGCGCCATCGTCGCGAAGGTCGTCGAGAAGGAGCTCACCGCGCTGCTCACCTCGACCAAGCGCGGCGAGAAGGCGCAGGCGGCCCTGCTGCTCGAGAAGGTCGTCGCCGAGATGAAGTCGCGCATCAGCGCGCGGCTGCACAAGGAGACCCAGCGCCGCAAGAACGCCCTCGAGAGCTCGTCGCTGCCGGCGAAGCTGGCCGACTGCCGCAGCACCGACGTCGAGAAGTCCGAGCTGTTCATCGTCGAGGGGGACAGCGCCCTCGGCACCGCCAAGCTGGCCCGCTCCAGCGACCACCAGGCGCTGCTGCCGATCCGCGGCAAGATCCTCAACGTCCAGAAGGCCTCGGTCACCGACATGCTCAAGAACGCCGAGTGTGCCGCGATCATCCAGGTCATCGGGGCCGGCTCGGGCCGCTCGTTCGACCTCGACGCCGCCCGCTACGGCAAGGTCATCATCATGACCGACGCCGACGTCGACGGCGCCCACATCCGCACGCTGCTGCTGACGCTGTTCTTCCGCTACATGCGCCCGCTGGTCGAGGCGGGCCGGGTCTACGCGGCCGTCCCGCCGCTGCACCGCATCGAGGTGGTGAACCCGGGCGCGAAGAAGAACGAGCTCATCTACACCTACTCCGAGGGCGAGATGCGCAAGACGGTCGCCTCCCTCAACAAGCGCGGCAAGAACATCAAGCAGCCGCTGCAGCGCTACAAGGGCCTCGGCGAGATGGACGCCGACCAGCTCGCCGAGACGACCATGGACCCGCGCCACCGCACCCTGCGCCGCGTGACCCTCAAGGACGCCGAGATCGCCGAGCGGATGTTCGACCTGCTCATGGGCAACGACGTCGGCCCCCGCAAGGACTTCATCATCGAGTCCGCGGCCGAGCTCGACCGCGAGCGCATCGACGCCTGACCCCGGCCTGGGTCCCGCCACCACCGCGCAGGGCCGGTATGCCGCGTGGGCGACCACGCGGCATACCGGCCCTTGCGCTGTGGTCCCAGCCGTTGCCGTCCCGGGGGTTGTGCGCCACTGTGGTGCCGACCACCGGACCACCGCGCCCCCGAGGAGTCCCCCATGAGCTCTCCAGCATCCGTCGAGACAGGCGAGGAACAGACCCAGCTGCGCCGGGTGATGGGCCCGAAGCTTCTCCTGCTCTTCATCGTCGGCGACATCCTCGGCACAGGCGTCTACGCCCTCACCGGCACGGTCGCCCAAGAGGTCGGTGGTGCGGCCTGGGCGCCCTTCCTGCTGGCCTTCGCCATCGCGATGGTCACGGCCTTCTCCTACCTCGAGCTCGTGACGAAGTACCCCCAGGCCGCCGGGGCCGCGCTCTACACGCACAAGGCATTCGGCGTGCACTTCCTCACCTTCATGGTGGCCTTCACGGTCATGTGCTCGGGCATCACCAGCGCCTCTACGGCCTCCAAGGCGTTCGCCTCCAACCTCGCCAAGGGTTTCGGCCTCGACGACGGCAACACCACGATGGTGACCGCGATCGCCCTCGGCTTCATGACGCTGGTGGCCGCGGTCAACTTCCGGGGGGTGGGGGAGAGCGTCAAGGCCAACATCGTGCTGACCTGCGTCGAGCTCTCCGGTCTGCTGCTGGTGATCATGGTCGGCTTCTACGCGCTCTTCGCCGGCAAGACCGACTTCTCGCGCACGATGGTCTTCGAGAGCCCCGGGGACAAGAGCGTGTTCCTGGCCGTCACGGCGGCAACGTCGCTGGCGTTCTTCGCGATGGTCGGGTTCGAGGACTCCGTCAACATGGCCGAGGAGACCCACGACCCGGTCAAGAACTTCCCCAAGATGATGATCACCGGGATCGGCCTCACCGGCGTGGTCTACATCCTCGTCGCGCTCTTCGCGGTGGCGGTGGTGCCGGTCGGCGAGCTGGGGCAGAGCGACACCCCGCTCACCAAGGTCGTGGAGGTCGCGGCCCCCGCGGTGCCGATCGACACCCTCCTGCCCTTCATCTCGATGTTCGCCGTCGCCAACTCCGCGCTGATCAACATGCTCATGGCCAGCCGCCTGCTCTACGGCATGGCTCGTCAGGACGTCCTCCCGCCGGTGCTGGGGTGGGTGCACTCGACCCGCCAGACCCCCTGGACGGCCATCCTGTTCACCACCGCCATCGCCCTGGGGCTGATCGTGGTGGTGACCAACCTCGCCGACGATGCCGTCACCGCCCTCGGCGGCACCACGGCGCTGCTGCTGCTCGGGGTCTTCGCCATCGTCAACATCTCGGTCCTCGTGCTGCGCAAGGACGTCAAGGACCGCCCGCACTTCGTGGCGCCCACGGCGCTCCCCGTCGTCGGGGCGCTGGCCTGCGCGTTCTTCGTCACCCCGTGGACCGGCCGCGACACGATCCAGTACACGATCGCCGCCGTGCTGCTCGCCATCGGGGTGGTGCTCTGGGCGCTGACCTGGATGGCCAACCGCGCCTTCTTCGGCAAGAAGACCTACATGCGCCACCCGGAGGACATCAGCGAGCGAGAGGGCGGCGTCAACTAGGTGGCCGGCGCCGACCTGCCGTGGTGGCGCCGCGGGGCGGTCTACCAGGTCTACCCCCGCTCCTTCGCCGACTCCGACGGCGACGGCGTGGGCGACCTCGGGGGCCTGCGACGCCGCCTGGACCACATCGCGAGCCTGGGGGCCGAGGCTCTCTGGCTCTCGCCGGTGTTCCCCTCTCCCATGGCGGACTTCGGCTACGACGTGAGCGACTACTGCGACATCGACCCGGTGTTCGGCTCCCTGGCCGACTTCGACCGGCTGGTCAGCGACGCCCACGCCCGGGGGCTCCGCGTGGTGCTCGACTGGGTGGCCAACCACACGTCGGAGGAGCACCCCTGGTTCCGGGAGTCCCGCTCCAGCCGGACGAACCCCAGGCGCGACTGGTACGTGTGGGCCGATCCCCGCCCCGACGGAGGGCCGCCGAACAACTGGGCGTCGGCGTTCCGCGCCGTCGGCCCGGCGTGGACGCTGGACGAGGTCACCGGCCAGTACTACCTGCACTCGTTCGCCCCGCAGCAGCCCGACCTCAACTGGGACAACCCCGAGGTCGAGGCGGCGATGCACCAGACCGTGCGCTTCTGGCTCGACCGCGGGGTCGACGGGCTGCGCCTCGACGCCATCATCAAGGTGGCCAAGGACCCGCAGCTGCGGGACACCCCGGCTGCAGCGGTCCCGCACCACGAGGACTGGGAGACGATCCACGACAGGTTGGCCCGGCTGCGCCAGGTGGTGGACGAGTACCCCGACCGGATGCTCGTGGGCGAGCTGTGGGCGAGGGACCTGCCACGGTTCGTCTCCTTCCTCACCGGCACCGGCATGCACCTCGCGCACAACTTCGAGTTCGTCGAGCTCCCCTGGGACGCAGGCCGCTACCGCGAGTTCATCGACAGGTTCGAGGCACAGACGGATGAGGTGCCCGACCTCTGGCCCTGCTGGTTCCTGGAGAACCACGACCTGCCGCGGATCGCCTCCCGTCTCGACGACGACGGCCTGGGTGAGGCCAGGGCCCGGGCGGTCCTGCTGATGGTCTACACGCTGCGGGGTACGCCCTTCGTGTACCAGGGTCAGGAGCTGGGCCTGCCGGACGCAGAGATCCCCGCGGACCGGGTGGTCGACCTCGACGGCCGAGACCCGGAGCGCGCGCCGATCCCCTGGGAGCGACCCTCTGAGTGCGGAGCGGGTGCGGGGTTCACCACCGGCACACCGTGGCTGCCCCTGG
This sequence comes from Knoellia sp. 3-2P3, assembly GCF_029223115.1. Lineage (NCBI taxonomy): Bacteria > Bacillati > Actinomycetota > Actinomycetes > Micrococcales > Intrasporangiaceae > Knoellia > Knoellia sp. 3-2P3. Next base: position 597,870 of record NZ_JARGZE010000002.1, on the reverse strand, counting down.
TGGAACGGGCAGAGGACCTGTGTGTGGCAGCGCAGAAGGACGACCCGGCGTCGACGCTGCACCTCACCCGGCGGATCGCCCGGTTGCGTGAGGGGTCAGCGGCCCTGCGCGAGGGACGGCAGCGCACGGTCGACGCGGGTGCGCAGCTGCTGGCCTGGGTGCGAGAGGTCGATGGCGAGCGCGTGCTGGTCGTCGTGAACTTCGCGGCTGAGCCGCTCACCCCGGTGCTGCCCCCCGACCTACGGGGCAGCGCACAACTGGTCCTGAGGACGGCCCCGGGCCGATCGCCCGGGGAGCTGTCCGAGCCGGCAGAGGTGAGCCTGCGCAACCTTCGGCTCGCCGCGGGGGAAGGCGTGGCGCTCCGACTCGCTCCCTAGTCGGACGAGCGCGGGGGAGCGGTCGAGGCGCGCACGACCAGCTCCACGGGGAAGAGGGTGTCGGGGGGCAGGGGGCTGCCGTCGTCGAGCAGCCGGTGGATGAGGATCCTGCCCGCGCGGCGACCGAGGGCGTCGACGTCCTGGCGCACCGTCGTGAGGTCGAGCACGTCGGCCAGCTCGTGGTCGTCGATGCCCACCACGCTGAGGTCCCGGGGGACCTGGAGCCCGAGCCGTCGGGCCAGCGCCATCACGCCGAAGGCCATCTCGTCCGACGCGGCGACCACCGCCGTCGGGCGGCGCTCACCGGTGAGCAGGTCATGGGCGTCGCGCCGGGCCCCCGTCGCCGTCCAGTCCGACTCGATGACCCACGCGTCGGGGCAGGACAGGCCCCGGGCGGCCAGGGCGTCGAGGAACGCCGTCCGGCGGTCCTGTGGCGTCTGCAGGTGGGCGCTCTGGGTGGGCACCGCCCCCACGTAGGCGACCTCGGAGTGCCCGAGGTCGAGCACGTGCTCGGTGGCGAGCGTCATCGCGGCGCGGTCGTCGATCCGCACGCACGGCCACGTGCCGACCACGTTGCCCACCGTCACGACCGGCAGGTCGAGGCGGTCGATCAGGGCCTGCTCCTGCTCGTCCATGGGGATGTTGAGCACGATGACGCCGTCGACCCGCTTCCACAGCATGCTCTGGGTCAGGCGCATCCGGCGGTCGAACGACTCGTCCTCGAGGTCGAAGAGCAGGACGTGGTGGCCGTAGGAGCGCAGCGTCTTCTCGATGCCGCTGATGAGGGTCGAGAAGAACCAACGGGTCAGGAACGGCGCCACCACGCCCACGACGCGGGTGCGTCCCGAGGCGAGGCTCGCCGCCGTGGGGGAGGCGACGTACTCCAGCTCGGCCGCGACCCGTCGCACGCGCGCCCGCGTCTCCGGGTTGACGCGGTCGAGCCCCCGCAGGGCGCGGGAGACCGTGGCCACCGAGACCCCGGCCGCCCGCGCCACATCGGTGATGGTGCTCATGAGGGCACCTCCTTGCGGCATCCCTGTGCCATGGCGTCAGCCCTTGAGGCCGCCGGCGAGCAGACCTCGGACGAAGTACCGCTGGAGCGCGAGGAACACGACCACCGGCACGACCATCGAGATGAAGGCACCGGCAGAGAGCAGGAACCAGGCGTTGCCGCGGGTACCGGACAGCTCGGCCACCCGCACGGTCAGCGGCGCCACGTCGGGAGTGCCGCCGAGGAACACCAGTGACACGAGCAGGTCGTTCCACACCCAGAGGAACTGGAAGATGCCGAATGCGGCGAGTGCCGGGGTGAGCAGCGGCAGCAGCAGCTGGAAGAACACCCGCACGTGGCCGGCGCCGTCGACCCGCGCCGCCTCGAGCAGCTCCTTTGGGATCTCCTTCATGAAGTTGTGGATGAGGAAGGTGGCCAGGGGCAGCGCGAAGATCGTGTGCGAGAGCCAGACGCTCCAGTAGGTGTTGGCCAGGTCGAGGGTGTTGACGTAGATGTCGAGCAGCGGGATGAGGGCCACCTGCAGCGGGACGATCTGGAGGGCGAAGACCATGACGAACAGCGTGTTGCGCAGGGGGAAGTCCATCCACGCGAAGGCGTAGGCCGCCAGTGACGCGAGGAGCAGCGGGAGCAGCACGGCCGGGATGGTGATGACGAGGGTGTTGACGAAGTACTGCCCGAGTCCGGTCGTGCCCCCCGTCAGGGCCTCCTGGTAGTTGGCGGTCGTCAGCTCACCGGGGTCGGTGAAGACGGTCCACCAGCCCGATCGCTGGATGTCGATCTGGCGCCGGAAGGAGGTGATGAACAGGCCCAGCGTGGGAACGGTCCACAGCGCGGCGATGATGATCGCGACCAGGGAGGCCCAGGGCGAGGTGACTGCCCGGGCGGCGTTCCCCGCGGCGCTGCGCTGGCGCCGCCGCTTCGGCCGCGGCTGCGCGACGAGCTCCTCGGGCGTGGCGGTGGCTTGCGGGGTCGAGGTGCTCACTTACATGTCCTTCCGCAGCTGCACGACGTTGTAGGCGACGATCGGGATGACGAGGACGAAGAGGATCACCGCGAAGGCGGCGCCGAGGCCCGACTGGTCGTACCGGAAGCTCTGGTTGTAGAACTCGTTGGCGATGACCGAGGTGTTGAACTGGCCGCCGGTCATGGTGCGCACGATGTCGAAGACCTTGAGCGTCCCGATGCCGATCGTGGTGAGGACGACGATGACCGCGGGCCGGATGCTCGGCAGGGTGACCCAGCGGAACATCTTGAAGCCCTCGACGCCGTCGAGCTTGGCCGCCTCGATGATGTCGTCGGGGATCGACTTGATCGCGGCGGAGAGCACGGTCATCGCGAAGCCGGCCTGGATCCAGACCATGATCGCGATGAGGAACAGGGTGTTCCAGGGGTCGCCCAGCAGGAACTGGTAGGTGTCGAGCCCGAGCTCCTTGAGGATGGCGTTGAAGACGCCGATCTGCGGCCGGGGGGTGGGCCGGTACTCGTACATGAACTTCCAGATGATCGACGCCGCCACCATCGAGATCGCCATCGGCAGGAAGATCAGGGCCTTGGCGAAGGCCTCGACGCGCGCCCTGTCGATGAGGATCGCGTAGGCGAGGCCGATGGCCGTCGCCAGGAACGGCACCAGGACCACCCACACCGCCGTGTTGCGCAGGACGATGAGCAGCTCGGGCTTGGTGAAGATGTCCAGGTAGTTCCGCAGGCCCACCGACTCCGTGCCCGCCGAGTTCTGGAACGACGCGATGATGGTGAGGATGGCCGGGTACAGCAGGCCCACGGCCAGGAACAGCAGGGCGGGACCGACGAACGACACCGCCTGGACGCGCTCGCCGCGACGACCGGCGAAGCGCGAGGCGACGAACAGGATCCCGCCGAAGACCACGATGAACAGGCCGAGGGCGACGAACATCTGGGTGAACTTCTCGGGCGTCGTCACGGGCACACCTCCTTCACGATGCGCTCGTGGGCGGGGGCGGTGACCCCACCCCCGCCCACGAGCAGCGAACTGCGGACTGTTACGACTTCGGCCAGGAGCCTTCGATGAAGTCGAGCGTGGACTTGGTGTCCTTGCCGACGATCCAGTCGGTCATGCCCTTCCAGAAGGTGCCCGCACCCACGGCGCCCGGCATGAGGTCGGAGCCGTCGAAGCGGAACTCGGCCTTCGGGTCCTGCAGGATCTCGGCCGACAGCTTGTCCACCGGGTTCTTCAGCAGGTTGGCGTCGGCCTCCTTGTTGGCCGTGACGCAGCCGCCGGTGCCACAGGTCTTGTAGCGCTCGTTGGCCCACTCGACCGAGGAGAGGTAGGCCTGGAAGGCCTTGACCTCGGGCCGGTCGGCGAAGGCCGCGACGAACTCGCCACCACCGAGGACCGGCTTGCCCTTGGCCTCGTCGACCGCCGGGAGGTAGAAGGCCCAGACGTCGCCGTCCTCGGCGACCTTGGTGCCCTCGGGCCAGTTGGCCGCGTAGAACGAGGCCTGGCGGTGCATGTAGCAGGAGCCGTCGAGGATCGGCTGCCCGGCGTCCTGGAAGGTGGTCGAGGCGATCGTCTTGACGTCACCGAGACCGCCGTTGACGTACTTCGGGTCCTTGAGGATGGCGCCGGCCTTGTCGAGCGCCTCGGCGACCTTGGGGTCGTTGAAGGGGATCTCGTGGTTGACCCACTGGTCATAGGTCTCCGGGCCGGCAGTGCGCAGCAGCACGTCCTCGAGCCAGTCGGTGGCCGGCCAGCCGGTGGCGTCGCCCGAGCCGATGCCGGCACACCACGGCTTGGCGTCGGGGTTGTCCGCGGCGATCTTGGAGGTCAGCTGCATCATCTCGTCCCAGGTCTTCGGCACCGTGTAGCCGGCGTCCGAGAACATGCTGGGGGAGTACCACACGAACGACTTGACGTTCGCGCCGAGCGGGGCGGCGTAGAACTTGCCCTCGACGGTGCCGTAGGCCTTCCAGTCCTCGCCGAAGAACTTGTCGACGTTGGTGGCGACCTCGGCGGGGGCCTCCTTGACCTTGCCCGTGGCCACGAGGGTCCGCAGCAGACCGGGCTGCGGCACGTAGGCGATGTCCGGCGCGTTGCCACCGCGGACGCGCACCGGCAGCTGTGCCTCGAACTCCTTGGAGCCCTCGTACTTGATGGTGGCCCCGGTGCACTGCTCGAACGGCTTGTACGAGTTCTGGTGGGGCTCGTCCTCGGGGGCCACGATCGAGGTGTACACCGTCACCGTCTTGCCCTTCAGGTCGCCGTACTGCTTGTACGCCGCGCAGTCCTGGGTCGTGCCGCCGCCCGCAGTGCTGCCCCCGCCGCCGTCGTCCCCGCCGCCACAGGCAGCGGCCGTCAGTGACACCGCTGCGATGCCGGCCAGGGCCGCGAGGCGACCCTTGTTCATCTGGTGGGCCATGCCCGCCTCCATTTCGCGTCCTGCCGAGGCGGGATTGGCCTCGGCACTGAGGTTGACCGCCCCCAATAAAAACGCTTTCACCACAGGGCCGCAACGGCGTTGTGCAAGCGTTTGTATAACGTTCTGGTAACCGCGGACGTCACAGCAGGCGGAGCAGCCACTCCTGCGCCGGGATTGCCCGCTTACCGCATGACTCGGCGAGGTCGACTCCTGCCGCGGAGCGCTGGGCCAGCACCGTCCACACCCGCCCGTCGACGTGCCGGACCACGACACTCGCGCCCTCCTCGGACGTCTCCTCGACCTCGGTGGCCAGGGCCGTGAGCGAGGTCTCGCCGAGCAGCTCCCGCACGAACGACTCGGCGGCCTGCGCCTCGGCGGGCAGGGCGCTGCGGCCACGGTCGTGCCGGCGACCGAGGACCCACGGCGGCAGGTGCCCGCGGTCGGCGGCGTCCAGCACTTCGGCGCACCGCGCTCCGTCGAGCCGGGCCAGGGCCACGCCGTGCGGCAGCAGCACCCCGGTGGGGGCGAACCGGTGGCCGCCGGTGTGCGAGCTCTCCCAGACCCGCTGCGGCGCCAGCGCGGCGGCCTCGATCGCGACGGGCCGGCCGCGGACGGCGCAACAGACATCCCGGCGTCCGTTCGTGCACACCAGCAGCACCGGGTCGGCGGGCTCGGCGCCGGGAACGCTCGCCGTGACACCCGCCCGATCGCCCCGCGCCAGCGCGTCGAGGTCGACGGCCAGCAGGTCGTCCAGGCTCACGCCGTGGGCCACCAGCAGCCACGGCGACGGCCCGGAGAAGGCCAGGTATGCCGTGCGGCCGCCCCCGTGGCGGGGGTCCGGGTGGCGACCGGGTCGCCGCAGGAGGGCCAGCCGGCCGCCCCGGCGGGCGCACTCCTCGTCGAGCCGGCGGCCGGTCTCGGGGGGCAGGTGCGACTCGGTGGCGGCCACCCGGCCCCACGGCCCCTCCTGCTCCAAAGCCATCCAGAACCCCGCCCTGGCCGCGGTGCCGTGGGCGCTCAGCGCGGTCCGGTCGAAGCCCACCGAGCAGGCGTCGGGGGCGCTCGACCCGTGGCCGGCGGACACCTCGGGGCGGGGTCCGGTCACTCCTCGGTCGCGGGGTCCGCAGCCGCGGGTGCCGCAGCGGGCTGGCCCGCAGGGCCCGGGACCGGACCCGCGATCCGGGCGATGGCTGCCGGCGCCGGCGTGCCGGAGCCGTCGCGCCGGCCTGTGGGCGCGGGGAGCTCGAGGGCCACGCCGTTGGCGCCGGCGGCGCGCGCCGGCGTGGCGCCGGCCCAGGCGAGCACGAGGGTGTCCTCGCCCTTGAGGAAGCGGTGGCAGCGCACCCCACCGGTGGCGCGGCCCTTGGCCGGGTACTCGGCATACGGCGTGACCTTGAGCGAGCCAGCCTCGGTGCCGGGGAGGGCCCCGGAGGAGCCGGAGGAGGTGACGACCACGGCGTCGGCGCCGGGGGCGACCGCGCCGAAGAAGGCGACCCGCTGGCCGGCCGCCAGCTTGATGCCGGCGATGCCGCCACCGGCGCGGCCCTGGGGCCGGACCGCGCTCGCGGCGAAGCGCAGCAGCTGGGCGTCGCTGGTGATGAAGACCAGGTCCTCCTCACCGGTGCGCAGCTGCACCGCGCCGACCACGCTGTCGCCGTCCCTGAGCCCGATGATGTCGAAGTCGGTCCTGCCCGGGTAGTCGGCGGTGACCCGCTTGACCACGCCGGAGGCGGTGCCGAGCGCGACGCCGCCGGACTCGGGGTCGAGGGAGACGATGGTCAGCGGCTCCTCGCCGGCGGTCAGGTCGACGTACGCGGCGAGCGGCGCCCCGCCGGAGAGGCTGGGGGAGCCGTTGGTGGGCGGCAGCGTCGGCAGCTCGAGCGCCGACAGGCGCACCATGCGGCCGCGGGAGGTGACCAGGCCGACCTCGCCGCGGGCGGTGGTGCGCACCGCGCCGACGATGACGTCGTGCTTGCTCCGGCCGCCCTCGGCCGGGATGGGGTCGGCGCTCGTGGTGCGCGCCATCAGGCCGGTGGACGACAGCAGCACCCAGCAGGGGTCGTCGGCCACCTCGAGCGGGGTGGTGGCGCTGACCGGGCTGCCGGCCGACTCGAGCAGCACGGTGCGGCGCGGCGTGCCGTGGGCCCTGGCCACGTCGGCCAGCTCGGTCGAGACGTTCTTGAGCAGCAGCTTCTCGTCGCCGAGGATCGCCTCGAGCTCCTCGATCTGGCGCTCGAGCTCGCTCTTCTCGTGCTCGAGCTCGATCTTGGAGAACTTGGTGAGGCGGCGCAGCTGCAGGTCGAGGATGTAGGTCGCCTGCGGGTCGGAGAGGTCGAAGACGTCCATCAGGCGGGCCTTGGCCACGCCGGCGTCGTCGGAGGTGCGGATGACCTGGATGACCTCGTCGATGTCGAGGATGGCGATGAGCAGGCCCTCGACCAGGTGCAGGCGGTCCTTGCGCTTGCCGAGGCGGTACTCGCTGCGCCGGCGCACCACGTCGGTGCGGAAGTCGACGTAGACGCGCAGCAGCTCCTTGAGGCCCAGGGTGCGGGGCTGGCCGTCGACGAGGGTGACGTTGTTGATGGCGAAGTTGTCCTCCATCGGCGTCAGCTTGTAGAGCTGCTCGAGGACCGCCTCGGGGTTGAAGCCGTTCTTGACCTCGATGACCAGGCGCAGGCCGTGCTTGCGGTCGGTGAGGTCCTTGACGTCCGAGATGCCCTGCAGCTTCTTGGACTGGACGTTGTCCTTGATCTTCTCGATGACCTTCTCGGGGCCGACGAGGTAGGGCAGCTCGGTGACGACGATGCCCATCTTGCGCGGGGTGATCTTCTCGATCCGGGTGGTCGCGCGGGTGCGGAACGAGCCGCGGCCGGTGAGGTAGGCGTCGCGGATGCCGTCGAGCCCCACGATCTTGCCGCCCGCGGGCAGGTCCGGGCCGGGCACGAACTTCATCAGGTCGTCGAGCGAGCAGCTCGGGTGGGCGATGAGGTGGCGGGCGGCGCCGATGACCTCGACGAGGTTGTGCGGGGCCATGTTGGTGGCCATGCCGACGGCGATGCCGCTGGCGCCGTTGACGAGCAGGTTCGGGAACGCGGCCGGCAGCACCTCGGGCTGGAGCAGCTGGTCGTCGTAGTTGGGGATGAAGTCGACGGTGTCCTCGTCGAGGCCGGTCGTCATGAGCAGGGCCGCGGGCGCGAGGCGGGCCTCGGTGTAGCGGCTGGCCGCGGGGCCGTCGTCGAGGGAGCCGAAGTTGCCGTGGCCGTCGACGAGCGGGAGCCGCATGGTGAACGGCTGCGCCATGCGCACGAGGGCGTCGTAGATCGCCGAGTCGCCGTGCGGGTGGTACTTGCCCATCACGTCGCCGACGACGCGGGAGGACTTCACGTGGCCGCGCTCGGGTCGCAGGCCCATCTCGGCCATCGAGTAGAGGATGCGCCGCTGCACCGGCTTGAGGCCGTCGCGGGCGTCGGGCAGCGCGCGGGAGTAGATGACCGAGTAGGCGTACTCCAGGAACGCCCCCTGCATCTCCTCCTCGACGTCGATGTCGACGATCTTCTCGGCGTAGTCCGCGCTGTCTCCGGCGTCCTGGGGGGCGGTCGTGCGGCGGGCCATGCGTGGTGCGTCTCCTGCGGCGGGGATGGGGGTGGAACACCCCATCATCACCTACGCGTGGTGCAGCCCCGGAGCCGACTCGCCGTAGGTGCCCCAGTGCACGGCGTCCTCGAGCGTCCGCCGGCCCCGCTTCAGGCTCGGGCTGGTGACCCGCTGGGCCTCGTGGCCGAGGGCGACCACCCCCACGATGCGGTGGGAGCGGGGTATGCCGAGGGCACGCCGGACCTCGTCGTGGGTGCCGGCGGGCACGCCGAAGAACAGGGCGCCCAGCCCGTGGTCCACGGCGGAGAGCAGCATGAGAAGGGCCGCCATGCCGGTGTCGACGTCCCAGTACGGGATCGGCCACCGGGCGAGGTCGCGGTCGGTCCAGCCCTTGTCGGGCTCGGCGTAGCGGTCGAGGTAGGCCTCGGGGTTGGAGCAGCAGACGATGAGGGTGGGGGCCGCGCTGACGCCGAGCAGCCAGGCGTCCGGCTCGCGGTCGGCCGTGGCGGCCCAGAAGTGCTGCCGCGCCTCGGGCGTGTCCAGGACGACGAAGTCCCATCCCTGGGTGTGGCCGGCGCTGGGCGCGCGCAGCGCGGCAGCCAGGACCTTCCGCACGGTGTTGTGGTCGATGGGCCGGTCGGGGTCGAAGCGCCGGACCATCCGCCGGCGCCGCACCACTTCGCTGAACTCCACGGCGTCATTCTCCTCTCACACGTCCCGAGCGCCTGCTCACCGCAGCGCCGCCAGGGTCGTGAAGCCGTAGCCCGCCTGGCGGTAGCCGGCGATGATGCGGGGCAGGGCGCTCGCGTCGAGCGTCGTCCCGTCGTCCGGGTTGGCGCCGACGTGAAGGAGCACGACCTGCCCCGGCGACATCCCACCCAGCACCCGGGCGACGACCGCGTCGACGGTCATGCCGCCGGAGGTCCCCTTCCAGCCGAGCGAGTCGGTGGTCCAGCCGACGGCGGCGTAGCCGTCGGCGTTGACGAGGGCCAGGGCATGGGAGTCCCACGCGCCGAACGGGAAGCGGAAGAACGGGCGGGGGTCCGGCGCGCCGGCGCGGAGGATGGCGGCCCGGGTGGTGGCCAGCTCCTGACGGACCGCGACGTCCGTGGCCTCGGTGAGGTCCGGGTGGCTCCAGGTGTGGTTGCCGACGGGCCCCAGTGCCGCCATCTGGCCCACCACCGCCGGGTTGGCGCTCGCGAAGGCGCCGGTGACGAAGAACGACGCGGGCACCCCCTGCGCGCGCAGGGTCGCCAGGATCGACGCGGCGCCCTGGCTGCCGGCGCCGCCGTCGAAGGTGAGCGCGACGACCCGCCGGGAGGTGGGCAGCGTGGTGACCACCCGGCCGCGCAGGGCGCTGGGAAGCGCGGTGGACGCGCTGGGCAGCGGTGCCGGGGGCGTGGTGCTGGGGGTCGGGGCCTGCGGGGGCCGCGGGGGGCGGGGCGCACCCGTGGTCCGGGTGGTCGACGGGGCGGTGGTGGGCCCCGTGGGCCGCGTGGGGCTCGATGCCGTGGGCGTGGGGGCCCCTGCCGACGTGCTCGACGGGGATGTGGTGGTCGGTGCCGCCGGTGCCGGGCCCGGAGCCTGCCCCCCGCATGCCGCAAGCACCAGCAGCGCGGTCGCTGCCGGCGCCGACCACCACGTCCTCACGGGCCCATGCTGGTCTGCGAGGCGCGCTCGGGGCAGAGGCCAAGGTCCCCGGGCACGACCCGTCGCCGGTGCGGGCACGGCATACGGGGGCACGCCGTGGTGCCACCGGCCGGGCTGCCCGGCATGACATCCTTGGCCGCATGACGGACGCCGCCACGCTGCCGCCTGGCTACCCCGTGCAGTGGGAGGCGGACGTCGTCCTCCGCGACGGCTCCGTGGCCCATGTCCGCCCCATCACGCCGGCTGACGCCGACCGGATCCGGCGCTTCCACGCGCGCCAGTCCGACGAGTCGATCTACATGCGCTTCTTCGCGCCGCTTCGGCAGCTGAGCGACCGCGACGTCAAGCGCTTCACCAACGTCGACTACACCGACCGGGTGGCGCTGGTCGCGACCGTCCGCGACGAGATCGTGGGCATCGGCCGCTACGACCGGGTCGGGAAGGGCAGCGCCGAGGTGGCGTTCAACATCTCCGACCAGTTCCAGGGCCGCGGGGTCGGCTCGGTGATGCTCGAGCACCTCGCGACCATCGCGCAGGAGGCCGGCATCACGGAGTTCGTGGCCGAGGTCCTGCCGCAGAACCGCAAGATGCTGTCGGTGTTCAGCGACGCCGGCTACGAGGTCGAGCGCCACTTCGAGGACGGCATCGTCTCGATCCGCTTCGAGATCAGGCCGACCGAGCGCTCCGAGGCCGTGCGGCTCTCGCGCGAGCACCGCGCCGAGGCGGTCAGCATGCGCTCGGTGCTCTACCCCGACACCATCGCGGTCATCGGGGCCAGCCGGCGCACCGACTCCATCGGCCACCAGATCCTGGCCAACATCATCGCGGCACGCTTCAACGGAGCCGTCTACGCCGTCAACAACGAGGCGATGGAGGTGCTCGGGCTCGCCGCCTACGCCCGGGTCAGCGAGGTGCCCGACCACGTCGACCTCGCGGTCGTGGCGGTGCCTGCGAGCCAGGTGATCGAGGTCGTGGAGGACTGCGCCGAGGCGGGGGTGAAGACGCTGCTCGTCGTCTCGGCGGGCTTCGCCGAGGCCGGACCGGCGGGCGAGGAGCTGCAGAACCGGCTGCTGCACACGGCCCGGGGGGCCGGGATGCGGGTCATCGGCCCCAACTCGTTCGGGGTGATCAACAGCGACCAGCAGGTGCGCCTCAACGCCTCCCTGGCCCCACAGCTGCCGCCGCCGGGCCACCTCGGCCTCTTCTCGCAGAGCGGCGCCCTCGGCATCGCCGTGCTCGCCTCCGCGGCCCGCCGCAACCTCGGCGTCTCGGTGTTCGCCTCGGCCGGCAACCGGGTCGACGTCTCCGGCAACGACCTCATGCAGTACTGGATCGACGACCCGCAGACCCACGCGGTCGGCCTCTACCTCGAGTCGATGGGCAACCCGCGCAAGTTCTCGCGCATCGCGCGACGGCTGGCGGCGACCAAGCCCGTCATCGTCGTGAAGTCCGGTGTCTCGAGCTACGGCGTGCCGCCCGGCCACCGCGCGCGGCAGACCCAGGTGCGCCCCGAGGCATTCGACGCCATGCTCCGCCAGGCCGGCGTGATCCGCGTCGAGAACGTGCACCAGATGTTCGACGTCGCCCAGCTCGTCGTGCACCAGCCGCTCCCGCAGGGCAACCGGGTCGCGGTCGTCGGCAACTCCGACGCCCTCGGCGCGCTCACCGCCGAGGCGTGCGTCAGCTGGGGGCTGGAGGTCGCGCACGGGCCGGTCTCGCTCCCGTCGGAGGCCAAGGGGGAGCAGTTCTCCGAGGCGTTGGCGAAGGCCTTCGCCGACCCCGGCGTCGACTCGGTGCTCACGTGCTTCATCCCACCGCTGGTCACCTCCGACGAGGACGTCGCGACCGCAGTGCGCGAGGCTGCCCTGACGTCCGAGAAGCCATGCCTCGCAACCTTCCTCGGCATGCGCGGAGTCACCGACCGGCTCTCGGGCAGCGCGTCGGACCCCGAGGAGCGCCGCGAGGTCGTGCCCGCCTACGCGATGCCCGAGGACGCCGTCCGTGCGCTGGCCGCCGCCACGCGGTATGCCGAGTGGCTGGGACGCGACCGCGGCGTGCCGGTGCTGCCCACCGGCATCGACCGCGCTGCGGCCGAGCGCGTCGTCACGTCCGCGCTCGAGACCCATCCCGAGGGGCGCAAGCTCACCCTCGAGGAGGTGACCGAGCTGCTGGCTGCCTACGGGATCGAGCTGTGGGGGAGTGTGCCGGTGCGCACCGTCGACGAGGCGGTGGCGGCCGCCGAGGCGCTCGGCTACCCCGTGGTCGTCAAGTCGGTCGCGCCGCTGCTGCGGCACCAGCCGGGCATGGGGGGCATCCGTGTCGACCTCGCCACCGAGGCAGAGGTGCGGGCGGCGTTCGCCGGCCTCAACGACCGCCTGGCCCCGTTGGCCGCCAACACGTTCGTGGTGCAGAAGATGGCCACCCCCGGTGTCCCCTGTGTGGTGCGCAGCGACGAGGACCCGCTGTTCGGCCCCGTGGTGAGCTTCAGCGTGGCCGGACCACCGACCGAGCTGCTCGGCGACATCGGCCACCGCATCCCGCCCCTGACGGACGTCGACGTCTCGGACCTGATCTCCTCCGTCAAGGCGGCCCCGATGCTCCACGGCCACCGGGGGGCGGCACCGGTGCACCGCGCGGCCCTGGCCGACCTCATCGCGCGGGTCTCCGTGCTCGCCGACAACCTCCCGGAGGTGGCGTCCCTCGTGCTCAACCCGGTCAATGCCCACCCCGGTGGTGTGGACGTGCTGGGCGCCGAGGTGACCGTCGCCGCACCCCCGCGGCGCAAGGACCCGGGGCGGCGCTCCCTCACCTAGGGCAAGATGGCCCCATGGGTTCGACCTCTCCTCACCGCGCCGTGGCGCACGCTGTGCCCCTGCCCGACGACCTGACCCGCGCCATCCAGCGGGCGGGCTACTACCCGGCCCTCGTCGCCGACGTCGTACAGGCAGCGCTCGGCCACGAGGAGGTCGTCTCGCACCTCGTCCACCAGGAGACGACGTTCGACCACGACGTCGTCCGTCGGCACATCACCGTGCTGGCCCTGACGGCCACGCGGCTCGTAATCGCCCACGCCGACGACCACGCCGACGAGCACACCGGCAACGAGGAGGTGGCGACGGCCACCACCGAGAGTGTCCCGCTGAGCGCGGTGCGCGGCGTGATGCTCACGCACGTGGTGCCCCGCCCGCAGGACTACCGGCCGGGCTCGCTCGGCCGCGAGATCACGCTCACCCTCGGCTGGGGCGCGGTCAACCGGGTCGACCTGCTGCCGGCGACGTGTTCGGACCCCGGCTGCGACGCCGACCACGGCTTCGAGGGCACCATCTCCTCGGACGACATCTCGCTGCGCATCAGCGCCGACGCCGAGGGGGAGGCGGCGCTCGAGCAGGCGCTCGGCTTCGCCCGCGAGCTGTCCGCCAGCATCGGGCGCTAGGGCGCTCGTGCCGCACCTGGGGCTCCTCGAGCCGCGGTACGACGGCGCCGGTCTCGCCGGGGTGCTGCCGGGAGTCGCCACCAGCCTCGGGGTGCCCGGGCTCGAGCAGGTCGGGTCGGTGCCGATGCGGCCGGCCCGGCGCGCGGTGGTCGTGCTCGTCGACGGCCTGGGCTACGAGCTGGTCCGTCGGCGCGGCGGGCACGCGCCGTTCCTGCGCTCGCTGCTGCCGGCGGCATACCGGATCACCGCAGGGTTCCCCTCCACGACGGCCACCTCGATGGGCACCTTCGGCACCGGGCAGCCCCCCGGGGCGCACGGGCTGCTCGGCTACGAGGTGCTCGTGCCCGGGGAGGACCGGCTGCTCAACGAGCTGTCGTGGGAGGACGGCCCCGACCCCACGACCTGGCAGACCCAGCCCACGGTGTTCGAGCGGGCCGCCGCGGACGGCGTGGCCGTCACCTCGATCGGCCCCGGGTTCTTCGACGGCTCGGGCCTGACCCGGGCCGCCCTGCGGGGGGGCCGGTTCCGCGCGGCCGGGGTCCTGTCGGCCCGGGTCGACGCGGCGCTCGCAGCGCTGCGAGCCGAGCGTCGCTCCCTCGTCTACCTCTACTGGGGCGAGCTCGACAAGGTGGGCCACGTGCACGGCTGCCAGTCCTACGAGTGGGGCGACGAGCTCGAGGCCATCGACGCCGAGCTCAGCCGGCTGGTGCGCTCGGTGCCCTCCGACACGGCCGTCTACATCACCGCCGACCACGGCATGGTCGACGCCCCACACGCGCTGCGGATCGACCTGGCCCACGACCCGGAGCTGGCCGCCGGCGTGCGCCACGTCGGCGGCGAGGCGCGGGCGCTGCAGCTCTACTGCGAGGAGGGCGCCGCGGCGGACGTGCTGGCGACCTGGAAGGAGCGGGTGGGCGAGCGCGCCTGGATCCGCACCAAGCAGGAGGCCGTGCAGGAGGGTTGGTTCGGCCCCGTGAGCGAGCAGAACCTGCCGCGCGTCGGCGACATCATCGTGGCGATGCGGCAGAACTTCGCCATCGTCGACTCCCGCCGTGCCCGGCCGCAGCTGCTCGCCCTGCTCGGCCTGCACGGCTCGCTGACACAGGAGGAGTCGGCCGTGCCCCTCTTCCACGTCCCGGCGCGCGACAGCGCCTAGGCTGTCCCCTCGTGGCTGAGCTCGTCTTCTTCTCCGGGACCATGGACTGCGGCAAGTCGACCCTTGCCCTCCAGATGGACCACAACCACCAGGCGCGGGGCCGTGCCGGGCTGATCTTCACGAAGATGGACCGGATGGGGGAGTCGGTGCTCTCCTCGCGACTCGGCCTGTCGACCACGGCCCGTGAGGTCACCGACGAGCTCGACTTCTGGGACGAGGTCGTCGAGTTCGCCACCACCGGCCACACCGTCGACTACCTCATCTGCGACGAGGCGCAGTTCTACACGCCGCAGCAGGTCGAGCAGCTCGCCCGCATCGTCGACGAGATGGCCGTCGACGTCTTCGCCTTCGGCATCACCGCCGACTTCCGCACCCAGCTCTTCCCCGGCTCGCGACGCATGATCGAGCTCGCCGACCGGGTGCAGGTGCTCCAGGTGGAGGCCCTGTGCTGGTGTGGCCGTCGGGCCACCCACAACGCCCGCGTCGTCGACGGCGTCATGGTCGTCGAGGGCGAGCAGGTCGTCGTGGGCGACACCAAGCCGGGGCAGGCCGGGCTGGTCGAGTACGAGGTGCTCTGCCGGCGCCACTTCATGCGCCGGATGAACTCCGCCGCTGCCCGCGCCGCGGCGACCTCGCCCGACACGCTGCCGTTCGACCTCGACCTCTGCCCCGTCCCACCCTGCTGACCCCTCATCGGGCGCCGCACCCTTATCGGGTCACCCGATAAAGGTGCGGCTACCCCCAGGTGGTACGGGGGGGAGAAGCGGCCGTTTATCGGGTCACCCGACAAACGCACACGCGTATGCCGGGTGGTGACCACCCGGCATACCGCTCAGTCGCGCGGTCGGGCGCCGAAGACCACGTCGTCCCAGCTCGGGACGCTGGGCCGGCCCTTCTTGCGGGTCGGGCGAGCGGGCGTCGGCTCCGCCTCGGTCTCCGGCTCCACCTCAGCCGCGGCGTGCGGCTCCGCATCGGCTTCGTCTTCGGGCTCCGCCTCGGCGTCGGCTTCCGGCTCCGCATCGGGCTCAGCCTCGGCGTCGGGTTCGCTGACCTCGGCCCCGTGCGCGTCGGCCTCGAGCGCGTCGGGCTCGTGCGCCTCCGCGACGTCAGGCTCGTGCGGCTCGGCCGCCGGCAGCACGTCGTCGCCGACGGCGGCCTCGGA
This sequence comes from Knoellia sp. 3-2P3, assembly GCF_029223115.1. Lineage (NCBI taxonomy): Bacteria > Bacillati > Actinomycetota > Actinomycetes > Micrococcales > Intrasporangiaceae > Knoellia > Knoellia sp. 3-2P3. The sequence goes on along the minus strand of NZ_JARGZE010000002.1, from coordinate 582,091 downwards.
CCCGTCGGAGGGGTGGGCGCCGCGGGCCGCCGGGGGAGGCGGCATGGTCTCGGGGTCGTAGGCGATGTCCTCGAGGGGGAGGGCGTCGCTGCGCGGAGCCTCGTCGACCGGCGTCTGCGCGGGGGCGCTCTTGCGACGGCCGCCGGAGCGGCGCCCGCGGGCCGAGGCGCGCTCGCGCATGGCGGTCATCAGGTCGAGGGGCTCCTCGCGGGAGGGACGCTCGGGGGCGGGCGAAGCCGCCTTGGGGCGGGCGCTCGCGGCGACCCCTCCCTCAGCCTCCACGTCGTAGACCGTGGTCGCACGCACGGGGGTGGCGACGAGGTGGGGTGCCGGGATGGGGCTGCCGGTGGAGGGCTGGTCGTCCTCGCTCAGCCAGCGGGCCTCGTCATCGGCGGCGGCGACCGTGCGCGCCGAGACGTCGAAGTGCCAGTGGGCCTGCCGTTGGCGGCCGCCGGCGGCGAAGGCGAGGGTGACGGTCCACTCGCCCTCCTCGTTGCGGGCCGAGTCCCACTCGGCCGTGGCGGGGTCCACCCCGCGGCCGGACAGGCGCTGGCTGACGCGGGCGGCCAGCGTCGGCGCCGAGCCCTGGCTGCCCCCACGCCCGCGCAGGCGCACCGAGCGGGCCAGGCCCGCGACGTGCTCGCGCTCGGCGAGGATCGGGCCCTCGTAGCGGCGGACCTTCTCGACGGGCCAGCCGGCGCGCTCGGCGACCTCCTCGGTTGTCGCTCCGGCGCGGATCAGCGCCTGCACCTCACGGGGTCGCATTCCACCTTCGATCTCGATCTGCAGCTGCCCCAGGCGCGGCCGGTCCCTGCGGATGGCCGCCCTGAGCGGTTCGTCGAGCGGCACGCGGTAGCGGTTGCCCTCGGGGTCGGCAAGCAGAAGGTGCTGCCCGTCCTCGTGGACACCGATCAGACGCAGGTCCTGCATTGCCTCTCCCGACTTCGCCATACTCGACCCCTGACTCTGCCACCTTGCCACGCAAGGGCAAAGCGCCCACGCCGCGGCGGTAGGTTGGGCTCGCGATGCTCACCCTCGATGCGAACCTCCAGCTGGCCCTCGACCTGGTGGGCATCTTCGCCTTTGCCCTGACCGGTGGTCTGGTCGCCGTGAAGAAGCGGCTCGACCTCTTCGGCGTGCTCGTCCTCGCGTCCGCCGCGGCCCTGGGCGGGGGCGTGCTGCGCGACCTGCTCATCGGCGAGACCCCGCCGGTCGGCATCAGCGACTGGCGACTGCTGGGCGCGGCCGTCGTCGCCGGGATCATCACGTTCCTGTTCCACCCCGGCGTGGCACGGATCTCGAAGGTGGTCCTCGTCCTCGATGCCGCGGGGCTGGCCACGTTCGCGGTCGGCGGCTCGCTCAAGGCTCTGGGCGCTGGCGTCGACCCGCTGGCTGCCGTCGTGGTCGGCGGCATCACGGCGGTGGGGGGCGGCATGCTGCGCGACGTCCTCGCCGGCCAGGTGCCCGAGGTGCTCCGGCGCGAGATGTACGCCCTGCCGGCCCTGCTCGGCTCGGCTCTCATCGTGGCCGCCCACCACTACGACCTCATCAGCGCAGCGGCAATCTGGGGCTGCGTCGGCCTCGTATTCGTCATCAGGATGGCCGCTGTCATCCTCGACATCCACGCCCCCAAACCCCTACGCACCGGAGACCTGACGTGACCGAGCCCGCTGCCGCCCCGGACAACCCGCTCCAGCCCTACGACGGCATCCTGCTCCTCTCCTTCGGCGGACCCGAGAAGCCCGAGGACGTCCTGCCGTTCCTGCGCACCGTGACCGCCGGCAAGGGCATTCCCGACGAGCGGCTGCAGGAGGTGGGGGAGCACTACTACCGGTTCGGCGGCCGGAGCCCGATCAACGACCAGAACCGCGACCTGCTGGCCGCGCTTCGAGCCGAGCTCGACCGGCGCGAGGTCGACACGCCCCTCATCTGGGGCAACCGCAACTTCACGCCCTTCACCATCGAGGCGCTGCGCGAGGCGCACGGGCGAGGCCTGCGCCGCCTCGTCACGGTGGTCACGAGCGCCTACTCCTCCTACTCCTCGTGCCGGCAGTACCGCGAGGACCTCGCGGGGGCGGTCGCCCAGGCACAGGAGGAGGGCATCGAGATCGAGGTCGACAAGATCCGGCCCTACTACAACCACCCCGGGTTCTCGCGGGTCAACGCCCGGCTGGTCACCGAGGCGGTCCGCGGCCTGGTGCGTGACGGCGTCGCGCCAGCCGACATCCGGCTGCTCTTCGTCACGCACTCCATCCCGACCGCCATGGACGAGACGTCCGGCCCGGGTGACTCCGAGGGCCACCTCTACAGCCGCCAGCACGTGGCCCTGGGGGCGGCCATCACCGAGGAGGTCGGGGCCACCTTGGACCTCGACCTCGAGGGCGAGCTGGTGTTCTGCTCGCGCTCGGGCCCGCCGACCCAGCCGTGGCTCGAGCCCGACGTCAACGACCGCCTCGAGGAGCTGGCGTCCGAGGGTGCTGCCGCCGTGGTGCTGGCGCCCATCGGTTTCGTCTCGGACCACATGGAGGTCATCTACGACCTCGACACCGAGGCGGCCGAGACGGCCGAGCGGCTGGGCCTGAGGATGGTGCGGGTCCCCACGGTGGGCACCGACCCGGAGTTCGTCTCGGGCCTGGTCGACCTGCTTCTGGAGCGGGCGGGCGAGGCGCGGGGCGAGGAGCCCACCCGGCCGGTGTGGCCCGGCTCGGACGTGCGGCCGTCGGTCTGTCGTCCCGGCTGCTGCCCGAACCTGCGGGTGGCCAAGCCCGCCCTGTGCGGGCAGGACTGACGGTGGGCGCCGTGCCGGTCGGCCCAGACGTCGAGGTCCCCGACGGGCTGCCGCTCGAGGAGCTCGAGCGGCTCGCCGTCGAGGTCGCGCAGGAGGCGGCCCGGCTGATCGTGGAGGACCGGCCCGACGGCCTCGGCGTTGCCCGGACCAAGTCGAGCGCCACCGACGTGGTGACCGTCATGGACCAGCGCGCGCAGGACCTGCTCCGGCAACGGCTGCGGGCCGCCCGCCCCGCCGACGGCTTCCTGGGCGAGGAGGAGGGGGGCGACAGGGGCACCTCGGGCGTCACCTGGGTCGTCGACCCCATCGACGGCACGGTCAACTACCTCTACGGCATCCCCGCGTATGCCGTGTCGGTCGCCGCCGTGGTGGGCGACCCGGCGACCCCGGGTCGGTGGCGCCCCGTCGCCGCCGCGGTGGTCGACCCCGAGCGGGGACGGACCTTCCACTCCCGCCTCGGCGGCGGCGCCTGGCGCAGGTCGGCGGGGAAGGACCCCGAGCGGCTGCAGGTCGGCGACCAGGCAGACCTCTCGCAGGCCCTGGTGGGCAGCGGGTTCGGCTACGAGGCGAGCGTGCGGGTCTGGCAGGCCAAGGTGCTGCTGGAGGTGATCCCGCAGGTCCGCGACATCCGGCGCATCGGCAGCGCCGCCCTCGACCTGTGCCACGTGGCCGACGGCGAGCTCGACGCCTACTACGAGCGCGGCCTCAACGCCTGGGACATGGCAGCCGCCTGGCTGGTGGTCACCGAGGCAGGAGGGGCCTTCGGGGGCCTGGCCGGGGAGCCTGCCGACTCGCGCATGGTCATCGCGGGCCCGCCGGGCCTGTTCGCCAGGCTCGAGGAGGTCGTGGCGGATGCCGTGCGGCGCGTGGGCCCTGATGGGCCATCTCCGTCAAACGTGTGAGCCGCCGCCCCGCGCCGCGCCCCAGAATGACGGCACGAGCGGACCCGACCGCTGGAGGGGGCAGATGCACGCTGACCGGGGACTGTCGCGACCACACGGCAACCGGCTGGTCGACCTGGTCGTCAGCCCTGAGCGGGCCGGCGAGCTTGAGCGGGCTGCCGCGCACTGGCCGGACCGGGTGCTCACGGAGCGGCTCCAGTGCGACCTCGAGCTCCTGGCCTGCGGGGCCTTCTCGCCGCTGACCGGCTTCATGGACGAGGAGGACCACCGAGGCGTCTGCGAGCGGCTGCGCCTGGCCGACGGCACCTTGTGGCCCATGCCGGTGGTCCTCGACGTCGACGAGCCCACCCTGCGCCGGGCGACCGCTGTGGGGCGCCTCGCCCTGCGCGACGGGCAGGGGCGCCTCCTGGCCGTGCTCGAACCCCGCAGCGCGTGGCGTGTCGACCCCGGCAGCGAGGCGGAGGCGGTCTTCGGGAAGTGCGACCCGGCGCACCCGTCGGTCCACCGGCTGCTGAACGACACCCACCCCTGGTACGTCGCCGGTCCCCTGGAAGTGCTGCCGCGGGCCGTGCACACCGCCGGGCGGGAGGGGGCCGACCTGCGGTTCTCGCCGGTCGCCCTGAGGCGGCACTTCGACGAGCTCGGCGTGCGTCGGGTCGTTGCGTTCAACACCCGCAACCCGATGCACCGCGCCCACCAGGAGCTCACGGTCCGGGCGGCCCGGGAGACCGGGGCCCACCTGCTGGTGCACCCGGTGGTAGGCCCCACGAAGCCCGGCGACATCGATGTCGCGACCCGGGTCGCCTGCTACCGCCAGCTCCTGCCGAGCTACCCACGGGGCGAGGTCACGCTGGCGCTCCTGCCGCTGGCCATGCGGATGGGAGGGCCCCGAGAGGCCCTTTGGCACGCGATCATCCGCCAGAACTTCGGCGCCACCCACATGATCGTCGGCCGGGACCACGCGGGCCCCGGCACCGACAGCTCGGGGGCGCCGTTCTTCGACCCGTATGCCGCGCAGGCGCTGGTGCGTCGTCACGAGCACGAGCTAGAGATCTCGATGGTGGCCTACCCACAGCTGGGCTACGTGGAGGCGACCGGCAGCTACGAGCCGGTGGAGCAGGTCTCGCGCGGGACCCGGGTCCACGTCATCTCGGGCACCGAGGTGCGGGAGCGACTCGCGCGCGGCGAGTCGCTCCCGGAGTGGTTCACGCCCGGCGCTGTCGCCGAGGTCCTGCGACGGCGTTTCGCCCCCGAGGTCGAAGCGGCGGGCTGAGTGGGCTGGACGAAGGGATCAGGCCGCGGTGAAGGCCTGGAGCTCCGGAATCCGCAGCCCGTGCTCGCTCGCGAGCCGGGCGAGGTTCTCCAGCTCTGCCTCGCGCACCTCGACGAGGAAGTCGTCGCCGCTGTCCTGGGCCTGCTTCAGCGACTCGACCGCGGTCGTGGCACGATCGCGCATCTCGGCGTGGAACTCGGTCATGGTGCACCTCTTCTCAAGCGTCTCGCTCCCGGCTGGCGCAAGGACTCTAAGGGGAAAGACGCTCAAGGCAGGCATCCGGGTTGCCGATATCTCGGTGAACGGGCAGTAAAGGAACGGTCAAGGCGCCCGCCTGACCTGCGTGCTTGGCGCCCCCGTGTGGCCCTGCTCACAATGCCCGGATTGCCCTGTTTGCCAAGGTCTCCGGTCCGGTCGGTGGGCATCTGGGCCCCGGGTGATGCCGGGGGGACGTGGATAGGGCACAATCCGCTGACGCCGACCACCAGAACCGGGCACAAAAGCAGGACCGGCTGCGTTGATGCAGCAGACACGCGCGCCGGCCAGGGCGGGCACCACACCACCGACGCACGAAACCTAAGCAAAGGGGAGCGACAGCGACCATGGCGACTGACTACGACGCGCCGCGCAAGACTGACGACGAGCTGTCCGAGGACTCCATCGAGGAGCTGAAGTCCCGACGGGCCGACAAGAGCGCGTCCAGTGTGGACGTGGACGAGACCGAGCAGGCCGAGGGATTCGAGCTGCCCGGCGCCGACCTCTCCGGCGAAGAGCTCTCCGTGCGGGTGCTGCCGCGCCAGGCCGACGAGTTCACGTGCTCGCGCTGCTTTCTGGTGCACCACCGCAGCCAGCTGGCCAAGGAGGTCAACGGCCAGATGGTGTGCACGGAGTGCGCCGCCTGAGCAGAGCCGCGGCAGAGATAGGGTCAGTCCTCGTGACTGGCCCTTCTCGCGTCCCCGTGCAGATCCGGCGACTCGACCCCGGCCTGCCGCTGCCGGCATACGCGCACCCCGGCGACGCCGGCGCCGACCTGCGGGCCGCCCGGGAGGTGACGCTTGAGCCGGGAGAACGGGCCCTGGTGCCCACCGGCGTGGCCGTCGCACTGCCCGTCGGCTTCGTCGGCCTGGTGCACCCGCGCTCGGGCCTGGCGGCCCGGCACGGCATCGGCATCGTGAACGCGCCCGGCACCGTCGACGCGGGCTACCGTGGAGAGATCCTCGTGAACCTGGTCAACCACGACCCCCGGGAGCCGTTCACCGTCCAGCGGGGTGACCGGATCGCCCAGCTGGTCGTCCAGCAGGTCGCCCTGGCCGATTTCACCGAGGTCGACACGCTCACCGAGAGCGCTCGGGGGGAGACTGGACACGGGGCCAGTGGTGGCTTCGGCGCCGCCCCGGACGCACTGGCACCAGACGCACCATCGAGAGATTGACGAGGCAGTGAGCATCTTCCGACGCAACAAGGACCAGCAGCCGACCGGCGACGACGCCGTCACCCCCGAGGAGGCCCGGGAGCACGGTGCTCCGGAGGACGTCGAGGGCCAGCCCACGCCGTCGACCGCCGACGCCACCGACGACGCAGGTGCCGCCGAGGCGCAGGGTCCCTTCGACGCCAGCGAGGTCGACGGCCCCACCGGCCGCCTCGACCTCGGCGCGCTGTGGATCAAGGGCGTGGCGGGCATGGAGCTGCGGCTCGAGGTGGAGGAGGCGACCCAGAACGTCGTGGGGGCCACCGCCGTCCTCGGCGACTCGGCCGTGCAGCTCCAGGCGTTCGCGGCGCCCAAGACCATGGGCATCTGGGACGACATCCGCTCCGAGATCGCCGAGTCGATCGTCGGCCAGGGCGGCACGGCCGACGAGCAGCACGGCGTCCTCGGCACCGAGCTGCGCACCCGCATGCCGAGCGCCGGCCCGGACGGCCGCACCGTGTTCGCTCCCGCGCGGTTCGTGGGCGTCGACGGGCCGCGCTGGTTCCTGCGTGCCGTCTTCTCCGGCCGTGCCGCGATCGACGACGAGGCCGCCGAGGCCCTCATGGACGTGCTCCGCCAGACCGTGGTGGTGCGTGGCGACGCCGCCATGGCGCCGCGCGAGCTGCTCCCGCTGAGCCTCCCGCAGGAGGTCACCGACGCGGTCGAGGACGAGGCGGACGACGAGGGAGCCGGCCGCAGCGCCGACGACCTCAACCCGTTCGAGCGCGGGCCCGAGATCACCGAGGTCCGGTAGGACTTTCGATGGCGGCAACCCCTGCATCCTCGGGCACCAGTACGGCGGACGGCCGCCACCGCTCGCTCCTCGGTCGGCTCGGCGAGCGGCTGACGAAGACGGCCCAGCAGATCGAGGCCGCCGAGCTGCAGGAGGACACGGCCCGGCACGGCGCCACCCGGATGTCGGACCTGAAGGACCGCCAGGTCGCAACCGTGACCGGCACCGTGCGGGCCGTGACGCTGCGCCCGCGGGTCAACGTGCCGGCCCTCGTCGTCGACCTCTACGACGGCAGCCGGACCATCAACCTCATCTGGCTCGGGCGTCGCACGATCGGCGGCATCGAGCCGGGCACCTACCTGCGCGCGACCGGACGGGTCACCTACGTGAGAGGAATGCCGACCATCTTCAACCCCGCCTACGAGATCGTGCCGTCACGTGGCCACTGAGCAGGAGCCCGTCGCGGCGACCCACCCGGCGCCCACCGTGGAAGAGGTCATCCGGCACCGCCTGTCCACGGCGCTCGGCGGCTGGCGCGGATCCATCGAGTCGGCGATGCCCATGGTGGCGTTCGTCGTCGTGTGGACCTGGCAGAAGGACGTCATGGCCGCCGTGGTCACCGCCGGCGTGCTGACGGCGGTCCTCGCCGTCGTGGCCATGATCCAGCGGCAGAGCCTGCAGTTCATCCTCTCCGCAGTGTTCGCCACCGCCATCGCGGCGTTCTTCGCACTGCGCAGCGGGCGCGCCGAGGACGCCTTCCTGCCCGGGATCCTCACCAGCGCCGCGTGGGGCCTGGGGACGCTGGTCTCGGTGCTCGTGCGCTGGCCCGTGGTCGGGTTCATGGTGGGCGTGGGTGACCCGCGAATGGCCGAGGACCCGTTCGCGTGGCGACGCGACCCCGGGCTGGTGCGGGTGTGCCAGCGGCTCACGATGGTGCTGGTGGCCCTGTATGCCGTGCGGGTGGCGATCATGCTCCCGCTCTACTTCGCCGGGCAGGTCGCCTGGCTGGGGGTCGCCAAGGTGGCGCTCGGGTGGCCGGCCTGGGTGGTCGCGGTCGCGGTCATGGGCTGGATGCTCCTGCGCGGCCAGACCCCGCAGGTCGTGCCGGCGCCCGACAGCGAGCAGACCTGGCAGGACGCGCACCACGAGGGCGGCGAACCCAGGCCGTAGCCGGCCCGACCCTCAGTCGCGTTCGCGCGGGTGGCGGTCTCCGGGGCTGAGCATCGCCTCGAGGGAGTCCTCGAACTCCGGCGTGGTGATGAACAGCAGCTCGTCGTGGGGCTCGAGGGAGTCGTCACGCGACGGCGCGATGGGGTGGTCCTCACGGATGATGCCCACCAGCACCGTCTCACCGGGGAAGGTGATGTCGCCGACGCGCTTGCCGGCATACGGGCTGTCGGCGGGCAGCGTGAGCTCGACCATCGTCGCCCGGCCCTGCTGGAACTGGAAGATGCGCACGAGGTCGCCGATGCTGACGGCCTCCTCCACGAGGGCGGTCATCAGCCGCGGGGTGGAGACGGCGACGTCGACGCCCCAGGCCTCGTCGAACATCCACTCGTTCTTGGGGTTGTTGACGCGGGCCACGGTGCGCGGCACCCCGAACTCGGTCTTGGCCAGCAGCGACACCACGAGGTTGACCTTGTCGTCGCCGGTGGCGGCGACGACCGTGTCGCAGTCGGCGAGGCCGGCCTCGTGCAGGGCGGCGATCTCACAGGCGTCGGCCAGCAGCCAGTTGGCCTCCGGCACCCGGCTGGCCTGCACGTCCTTGCGCTCGCGGTCCATGAGGAGCACCTGGTGGCCGTTGTGGATCAGCTCGCGCGCGATGGAGCGCCCGACGCTGCCCGCTCCGGCGATGACGACTCGCATGTGGGTCCTTCCTTGCCTCAGGCCTCGGCCGGCTGGGGAGCGGAGTCGAGCACGCGCTCGACCACGGGCAGCTCCTCGGCGAGGGTGGCGACATGGAGCAGGTCGCCCTCCTGGTAGACGGTGTCGGCGCCGGGGAGCATCCCGGAGCCGAGGCGGGTCAGGAAGGCCACCCGGCCGCCACTGGCGCCCTCGAGGTCGGTGATCCGGCGCCCGACCCAGCCCGGGTTGACGGGGACCTCGGCGAGGACGATCTTGCCCGACGGGTCGGTGAACTCGGGGACGTGGCCCTGGGGGAGGAGCCGGCGCAGCATCTGGTCGGCCGTCCACTTCACGGTGGCCACCGTGGGGATGCCGAGGCGCTGGTAGACCTCGGCGCGGCCGGGGTCGTAGATGCGGGCGACGACGTGCTCGACCCCGAAGGTCTCGCGCGCCACACGGGCCGCGAGGATGTTGGAGTTGTCACCGCTCGAGACCGCCGCGAAGGCGTAGGCCTGCTGGATGCCGGCGTCGATCAGCGTGTCGCGGTCGAAGCCGACCCCGGTGACGCGCCGACCCTCGAAGCTGGAGCCCAGCCTGCGGAACGCGGACTCGTCCTGGTCGACCACCGCGACGTCGTGTCCCTGACGCTCGAGGCTGCGGGCGAGCGTGGAGCCCACACGGCCACAGCCCATGATCACGAAATGCACGACAGCGACGCTACACGGTGCGGGCTGCCGGATGCGCAAGCCCATCCGGCAGCGGCCTAGAGTGTCTGCGTGCCAACTTCTGGACGCCTCGTCAAGCGCCTCCTCGTCGGTCGGGCCATGCAGAGCAACCGGCTGGGGGAGACGCTCCTCCCGAAGAAGCTCGCCCTCCCCGTGTTCGCGAGCGACGCGCTGTCGTCGGTGGCCTACGCACCGGACGAGATCTTCCTGACCCTCGGCCTGGCCGGAGGTGCCCTGGCGCTGACGCACTCGTGGGAGATCGCGCTCGGCGTCGTGGCGGTCATGCTGGTGGTCGTCGCGTCCTACCGCCAGAACGTCCATGCCTACCCCTCAGGTGGCGGTGACTACGAGGTGGCCACCGTGAACCTCGGCCCGAGGGCGGGTCTCACCGTCGCCAGCGCCCTGCTGGTCGACTACGTGCTGACCGTCGCCGTGTCGATCTCCTCCGGTGTGCAGAACGCCGCTGCGGCGCTGCCCTTCGTGCGGGGCCACGAGGCGCTGGTGGCGGTCGGGCTCGTGGTGCTGCTGACGACGATCAACCTGCGCGGCGTCAAGGAGAGCGGTGCCGCCTTCGCCGCCCCGACCTACCTGTTCATGGTCAGCGTCCTGGGCATGGCCGCCGTCGGGATGGTCAGGCACTTCACCGGCACGCTGCCCCAGGCGGAGAGCGCCTCCCTCGAGCTCGTGGCCGACCCGGAGCACGCCGCCATGAGCGCCCTCGCGATGGGCTTCCTCATGCTGCGCGCGTTCTCCTCGGGCTGCGCGGCGCTCACCGGTGTGGAGGCGATCTCGAACGGCGTCCCCGCCTTCGAGAAGCCCAAGAGCAGGAACGCCGCCACGACCCTGCTGCTGATGGGAACCATCGCCGTCACGATGCTCCTGTCGATGATCGCCCTCGCCACGTGGACCGGCGTGAAGTACGCCGAGGACCCCGCCGAGCAGCTGAGGCGCAACGGCCAGCCGGTGGGTGAGGACTACGTCCAGGAGACCATCATGGGCCAGGTGGCCCACGCGGTCTTCGACGACTTCACCCCCGGAGTCATCCTCGTCTCCATCGTGACCGGGCTCATCCTCTTCCTGGCGGCCAACACCGCCTTCAACGGATTCCCGGTGCTGGGGTCGATCCTGGCGCGGGACGGCTGGCTGCCCCGCCAGCTGCACACCCGCGGCGACCGGCTCGCCTTCTCCAACGGCATCATCATCCTGGCGGGCGCGGCGGCGTTCCTCATCGTGCTCTACGACGCCCAGGTCACGAAGCTGATCCAGCTCTACATCGTCGGCGTCTTCGTGTCCTTCACCCTCAGCCAGACCGGCATGATCCGGCACTGGAACCGGCACCTGCCCCTGGAGCGGGACCCCGCCGCGCGGGCCCGGATGCAGCGCAGCCGCATCATCAACGCCATCGGCGCGGCGATGTCCGGCATCGTGCTGCTCGTCGTCCTCGCGACGAAGTTCATCCACGGCGCGGGCTACGCGATCGCCGCCATGGTCGTGCTGTTCTTCCTGATGCTCGGCATCCGCAGGCACTACGACCGGGTCCGCGAGGAGCTCGCGGTCTCCGAGAGCGACATCGACCACCAGCGGCTGCCCTCGCGCGTGCACGCGATCGTCCTGGTCTCCAAGATCCACAAGCCGACGCTGCGCGCGCTGGCCTACGCCCGGGCGACCCGGCCCTCGGTGCTCGAGGCCATCACCGTCAACGTCGACACGGAGGAGACCAAGGCGCTGCAGCAGGAGTGGGACCGCCGCGACCTGCCCGTCCCGCTCAAGGCGCTCGACTCGCCCTTCCGGGAGATCACCCGGCCGGTCGTCGACTACGTGAAGTCCATCCGCAGCGGCAACCCGCGTGACGTCGTCGTGGTCTACATCCCGGAGTACGTCCTCGGCCGATGGTACGAGCAGGTGCTGCACAACCAGAGCGCCCTGCGGCTGAAGTCGCGACTGCTGTTCACCCCGGGCGTGATGGTCGCGAGCGTCCCGTGGCAGCTCGCCTCCTCGGAGGGCCAGGAGGAGCGGCTCGACGGTCCCTCGGTCGGCGCCGTGCGGCGCGGCGAATGACCGACGCCCCGGACCTCGGCGAGCTGGCCACCGGCGACGAGGTCGAGGTGGTCGTGGGACCGGTGGCCCACGGCGGCCACTGCGTCGCCCGGCACGAGGGTCGCGTCGTGTTCGTGCGCCACACGCTGCCCGGAGAGCGGGTCCGGGTGCGCGTCATGGAGGCCAAGCCGGGCCAGCGGTTCGTGCGAGCCGATGCCGTGGACGTCCTCGAGGCCAGCCCGCACCGGGTCGCCGCGCCCTGCCCGTATGCCGGTCCGGGGCTCTGCGGTGGCTGCGACTTCCAGCACGTCGAGCTCACCGAGCAGCGATGCCTGAAGGCGAGCGTGGTCCGCGAGCAGTTCGCCCGCCTGGCGGGGCTGGACGTCGACGTGGAGGTCGAGGCGGTGCCGGGCGACCGCCACGGCCTCGGCTGGCGCACCCGCGTGGAGTTCGCCGTCGACGCCGAGGGCCGAGCCGGCCTGCGCCGGCACCGCTCGCACGACGTCCTCGCCATCGACGACTGCCTCATCGCCCACGACCGCGTGAGGGAGGCCGGGGTCCTCGGCAGGAGCTGGCCGGGTGAGCGGGCCGTCGACGTCGTCGCGCCCAGCACCACCGGGCAGGCCGTGGTGGTGCCGGTGCCCAGCGGCGAGAAGACCGCCCCGGTGGTCCGCGAGTCGGTCCGCGCGGGGGCCTGGGAGGCGACCTTCGAGGTCGGCGCGCGCGGGTTCTGGCAGGTGCACCCCGGTGCCGCGGCGACCTTCGTCGAGGCGGTGCTCCAGGCGCTGGGTCCGCGACCGGGGGAGCGTGCGGTCGACCTGTATGCCGGCGTGGGGCTCTTCGCGCTCGCCCTCGCCGACGCGGTCGGGCCCGACGGGGCGGTGCTCGCCGTCGAGGCGGAGGGGCCGGCGATGGCCAGTGCCCGCCGCAACACGGGGACCCACCCGTGGGTCGAGCTGCGACCGGGGCGGGTGGACAAGGTGCTGAAACCCCTGGTGCGACAGGGAATCCGCGCTGACCTCGTGGTGCTCGACCCGCCGCGCACCGGCGCGGGCCGACAGGTCGCGCAGCAGGTCGCGGGCCTGGGCCCGAGGGCCGTCGCCTACGTGGCCTGTGACCCGGCAGCGCTCGCCCGCGACACGGCATACCTGAGGGAGGCCGGGTACGGCCTGCGCGCGCTGCGCGCCTTCGACGCCTTCCCCATGACCCACCACGTCGAGTGCCTCGCCGTCTTCGAGCCGCAGGGAGCCTGAGTGAGCCAGCCGTTCGCCCACACCGTCGAGGTGCGCTTCTTCGAGGTCGACCAGGCGGGGGTGGTCTTCAACGCGTGGTACCTCGCCTGGTGCGATGACGCGCGACTGGCCTACCTCGCGTCCCTGGGGTACCCGCTGGAGAAGGCAATCGCCGATGACGCGGTGCCGCTGGTGCGCCACGCCGACATCGAGTGGCTGGCCAGCCTCCAGGCGGGGGACCACGCCGACATCGTGGTCCGGCCCGTGCGCGCGGGGGAGTCGTCCTTCACCCTGCGCCACGAGATCCACCGGGCCGGCGACGGCCTGCTGTGCGCGGTCGTGACCATCACCTACGTTGCCGCAGGCCTGGCCGTGCGGGCCAAGAAGCCGCTGCCCCTTTCCTTGCGGGAGGCTTTGGAGAAGGATCGACTGGATTCGTAGCGGCGCAGCCTCCCCGCCGCGCCGTACGCGGGGCGGGGGAGCACTGGACGACGCCGATGTGGTTAGATATCTTGACGTCAAGATAAATGAGACTCTGCTGCGGAAGGAGCAGGCTGTGGCCAGCGCGAACAGCTTCAATGCACACGGCGAGCTGAAGGTGGGAGGAAACTCCTACGAGGTCTACCGGCTCTCGGCGGTCGAGGGCAGCCAGACCCTGCCCTACAGCCTCAAGGTGCTGCTGGAGAACCTCCTGCGCACGGAGGACGGCGCCAACATCACCGCCGACCACATCCGGGCCATCGGCGGCTGGGACGAGAACGCCGAGCCCGACACCGAGATCCAGTTCACGCCGGCCCGCGTGATCATGCAGGACTTCACCGGCGTGCCGTGTGTCGTCGACCTCGCCACCATGCGCGAGGCGGTCGCCGAGCTCGGCGGCGACGCGGCCCGGATCAACCCGCTGAGCCCCGCCGAGCTCGTCATCGACCACTCCGTCATCATCGACGTCTTCGGCCGTCCCGACGCCTTCGAGAAGAACGTCGAGATCGAGTACCAGCGCAACCGCGAGCGCTACCAGTTCCTTCGCTGGGGCCAGACCGCGTTCGACGACTTCAAGGTCGTACCCCCGGGCACCGGCATCGTCCACCAGGTCAACATCGAGCACCTCGCCCGGACCGTCATGGTCCGCGACGGCGTGGCGTACCCCGACACCTGCGTCGGCACCGACTCGCACACCACGATGGTCAACGGCCTCGGTGTGCTCGGCTGGGGCGTCGGCGGCATCGAGGCCGAGGCGGCCATGCTCGGCCAGCCGGTCTCGATGCTCATCCCTCGCGTCGTCGGCTTCAAGCTCTCCGGCTCGATCCCCTCCGGTGCCACGGCCACCGACGTCGTGCTGACGATCACCGAGATGCTTCGCAAGCACGGTGTGGTGGGCAAGTTCGTCGAGTTCTACGGCGACGGCGTCTCCCAGGTGCCGCTGGCCAACCGCGCCACGATCGGCAACATGAGCCCGGAGTTCGGCTCCACCTGCGCGATCTTCCCGATCGACGACGTCACCCTGGAGTACCTGCGCCTGACCGGCCGCTCCGAGGAGTCCGTCGCGCTCGTCGAGGCGTACGCCAAGGAGCAGGGCATGTGGCTCCAGGCCGGCCCGGACCAGCCCGAGGCGCGCTACTCCGAGTACCTCGAGCTCGACCTGTCGACCGTCGTGCCGTCCATCGCCGGCCCGAAGCGCCCGCAGGACCGCATCGCGCTGACCGACGCCAAGTCCGCCTTCCGCAAGGTCCTGCCGACCTACGTCTCCCACCACGAGGGCGACCCGGGCCAGGCGTCGAGCTTCCCCGCCAGTGACCCCACCGCCCAGGCCGGCAGCAGCACCGACGGCCAGAACGGCGGCGACAAGCCGGCCGACGAGGGCAACGGCGTCGACCGTCCGTCGCGCCCGGTGAGCGTCACCACCGCCGAGGGCAACACCTTCGAGATCGACCACGGCATCGTCTCGATCGCCTCGATCACCAGCTGCACCAACACCTCGAACCCGTCGGTGATGATGGCCGCGGCCATGCTCGCCAAGAACGCCGTCGACAAGGGCCTGTCGGTCGCGCCCTGGGTGAAGACCTCGATGGCGCCCGGCTCCAAGGTGGTCTCCGACTACTACGAGAAGGCCGGCATGTGGCCCTACCTCGAGAAGCTCGGGTTCCACCTCGTCGGCTACGGCTGCACGACCTGCATCGGCAACTCCGGCCCGCTGAACGACGAGATCTCGAAGGCGATCAACGACAACGACCTCGCCGTCGTGTCGGTGCTCTCGGGCAACCGCAACTTCGAGGGGCGCATCAACCCCGACGTGAAGATGAACTACCTCGCGTCGCCGCCGCTGGTCATCGCCTACGCCCTCGCCGGCACCATGGACTTCGACTTCGAGACCGAGCCGCTCGGCAGGGACACCGAGGGCAACGACGTCTTCCTGCGTGACCTGTGGCCGGCGCCCGCGGACGTCGAGCGGACGATCTCGGAGAGCATCACCAAGGAGATGTTCACCAGCGACTACGCCGACGTCTTCGCCGGTGACGAGCGCTGGCAGTCGCTCCCCACCCCCGAGGGCAACACCTTCGAGTGGGACGCGGAGTCGACCTACGTCCGCAAGCCCCCGTACTTCGAGGGCATGCAGATGGAGACGACCCCGGTCGAGGACATCGACGGCGCAAGGGTGCTCGCCAAGCTGGGCGACTCGGTCACGACCGACCACATCAGCCCGGCAGGCTCGATCAAGGCCGACAGCCCGGCGGGCAGGTACCTCGCCGAGCACGGCGTCGAGCGCAGGGACTTCAACTCCTACGGCTCGCGCCGCGGCAACCACGAGGTCATGATCCGCGGCACCTTCGCCAACATCCGCCTGAAGAACCAGCTGCTCGACGGGGTCGAGGGTGGCTTCACCCGCAACTTCCTCGCCGGCGGCGAGCAGACGACGATCTTCGACGCCTCGGCCGCCTACCAGAAGGCCGGCGTGCCGCTGGTGATCCTGGCCGGCAAGGAGTACGGCTCGGGCTCGTCCCGCGACTGGGCCGCCAAGGGCACCCGACTGCTGGGCGTCAAGGCCGTCATCGCCGAGAGCTACGAGCGCATCCACCGCTCCAACCTCATCGGCATGGGCGTCCTGCCGCTGCAGTTCCCCGCCGGTGAGTCCGCGGACTCGCTCGGCCTCGACGGCACCGAGACCTTCTCGGTCTCCGGTGTCACCGAGCTGAACTCGGGCACCACGCCGCGCACGGTCAAGGTCGTGGCGCAGAAGGAGGGCGGCGAGGCGGTCGAGTTCGACGCGGTCGTCCGCATCGACACCCCCGGCGAGGCCGACTACTACCGCAACGGCGGCATCCTGCAGTACGTCCTCCGTTCCCTCGTGAACGGCTGACGCCAACAGCACCGCAACGAGAGGGGTGTGCCGCGTGGTCACCACGCGGCACACCCCTCCGTCGTGTCCGGGGTCGGTGGCTCACCGGGCGGCGCGCGGTTGCCGGCCACGACGCCTACGTTGGCGTCATGAGCTCATCGCGTCCTGCCGCTGCCCTGGACTGGCTGCTCGACAAGTCCGTCGTGCTGGGGTGGTCGAGGGTCGGTCCCGCCGTGCGGCAGTACTGGTGGCCTGCCGACCCGCCCGCTGACGCGCTGCGCGGCAAGCACGTCGTGGTCACCGGGGCCAGCGGGGGACTGGGCCTGGCGACGGCCGCCGGCCTGGCCGGGCTGGGCGCCGACGTGCACCTGGTCGGGCGCAGCCTCGACCGCCTGCACACCGCCGAGGAGCAGATCCGGGCACAGCACCCCGACGCGCGGCTGCACTCCGCCGCCTGCGACGTCGGCGACCTCGAGGCGGTGGAGGACTACTGCGCGACGCTGTCGCGCGACGTGACCTCCCTGCACGCCCTCGTCCACAACGCCGGCCTGCTGCCGCCGGAGCGCGGGACCACACCCCAGGGCCACGAGCTCACGCTGGCGACCCACGTGCTCGGCCCGCACCTGATGACCTTCCGCCTGGCCGAGGTGCTGCGTGGTGGCCGGGTGCTGGTCGTCGCCTCCGGCGGCATGTACGGTCAGGGGCTGCCCGAGGACGACTACGAGTACGCCCAGGGCGAGTACTCCGGGGTGACGGCCTACGCGCGCACCAAGCGCATGCAGGTGGTGCTGGCCGAGCAGTGGGCGCAGCGACTGCGCCGGCACGGGATCGACGTGGCGTCCCTGCACCCCGGCTGGGGCCGCACGCCCGGCCTCGACGAGGCACTGCCCGGCTTCGTGCGCGTCATGGGTCCGTTGCTGCGCACCGCCGAGGCCGGTGCCGACACCACCGTCTGGCTGACGGCCACGCCCGACCCGTGGCCGACCGGCCGCTTCTGGCAGGACCGGCGCCCACGCCCCACCCACTACGGGCCCCTGCACCGGGAGACCGAGCAGGCACGCGAGCGCTTCTGGCAGTACGTGCGTGACCAGACGGGGGTGCCGCAGGACTGAGCCGGCGGTCGGGTCCGGGACGGGCCTGTCGGCCCCGTCGCGGACAATGGTGCTGTGAGCAGCGCTGTGCCCCCCGGTTGGCCCGATGGCGTCCCCCCGCCCGAGAGCGAGGGGTGGCAGGTGCCCGCCATGTCGTGGCTGCTCGACCACTGCCCGCCCGACTACCGCGGGTATGCCGGGTGGCGGCGGTACCCGGTGGCGCTCGCCTGGGTGGCGTCCCGGCACATCGAGGCGCAGCTGGCGGCCATGCGCCAGGCCTACCGCGAGGCGCGGGTGGAGCTCGGTGACCGGGTGCCCGCCGACGGGCTGGCGCAGATCATGGCCGACATCGAGGCCGAGGGGGTGCGGCTGCTCGCGGCCAAGCGCAGCGCCGCCCTGCTGTACGAGGCGCTCCAGGGAAAGCGATTCGTCCCCCGCCTGTGACGGGCAGGTCTAGGGTCGGAGGGTGCCCCCGCAGTCGCGAGCTGCAGCCGGTCCGGTTGACGGACCGGCCCGCCAGCCATGGCTGCACACCCTGACGACCTGCGTCGACGGCAACACCACCGTGTTGTCGGACCGCTCCGGTGACGTCACCGCCGGCTCGGCGAACGGACTCTACGTCGACGACGTCCGCGTCCTGAGCCACCTCGCGCTCACGGTGCAGGGCGAGGCGCCTGCCTGGGTGGCGAGCGAGGCGCGCGGCGCCACGGCCGAGTTCCTCCTGTCGGCCCGCAACCTCGGCGTCCCCGGTGCCGACCCCCAGGTCGAGGTCCGGCGCACCAGGGGGCTGGAGGGGCCGCACCTGCGCGAACGGGTCGCCGTCACCAACCGGGGACCCGACCCGGTGAGCTGCCGGCTGCAGCTCGAGCTCGCGGCCGACGGGCGCGGCATCGCCGCGGTGAAGGCGGGGCACACCGCTGCGCAGCCGGTCGAGCCGCGCATCGCACCGGTGGGCGCCACGTTCGCGCTCGACCGGCACGAGACTGCCGTCGCCTTCGACCCGGCGCCCGAGGAGGTCACCGGAGAGGGAGGTGTCGTCCGTGCCGTCTTCGAGCTCGAGGTCTCCCCGCAGGCGACCGCCACCGTGGTGCTCAGCGCCGAGGTCCGGCGCACGGCCGCGTCGGCGCTGGACGCCGACCGCGGGTCTGACGCGGCCCTCTGGCAGGGCCTGGTGGTGGAGTCCGACGACCCCCGGCTGGGGAGGGCCTTCACGGCCGCCGTCGACGACCTGCGCCACCTTCTGCTGCGCGACCCGCAGGCGCCGGACGACGTGTTCGCCGCGGCCGGGTCGCCCTGGTACCTCACCTTGTTCGGGCGTGACTCGCTGTGGACGGCCCGGATGATGCTGCCCTTCGGCACCGAGCTGGCGGCCGGGACCCTGCGCACGCTCGCCCGCCGCCAGGGGCGGCGCCTCGACGAGGAGACCGCGGAGGCGCCGGGCAAGATCCCCCACGAGCTCCGCCGCACGGCATACCACGACCCGGAGAGCGGCCTGTCGCTCCCGCCGGTCTACTGGGGCACCGTCGACGCGACCGCGCTGTGGGTGTCCCTGCTCGGCGAGGCCTGGCAGTGGGGGCTGCCCGAGAGGGAGGTGCGCGACCTGCTGCCCGCCCTGCGGGCCGCCGTCGGGTGGCTCACCGGCCCGGGCCAGCCCGACGACGACGGCCTGTTGAAGTACCTCGACACGACCGGCACCGGTCTGGCGAACCAGGGGTGGAAGGACTCCGTCGACGCGATCCGGTGGCGCGACGGGCGCATCGCGGACGGACCGATCGCGCTGGTCGAGGCCCAGGCGTATGCCGTCGAGGCCCTCGACCACGCGGCCCGCCTCCTCGGGGCGCTGGGGGAGGAGGGGGCGCTGGAGGCGGAGCAGGCGGCGGCCGCCCTCCGCCACCGCGTGGCGCAGCGGTTCTGGGTGTCCACGGACGCCGGCGAGCACCTGGCCATGGCGCTCGACGGGTCCGGAGCGGCCGTCGACGGCCTCGGCTCCAACATGGGCCACGTCCTCGGCACCGGCACCGTGACCGGCGGCCAGGCGGTGCGCGTCGCCGAGGTGCTCACGAGTGCCGAGATGCTCGACGCCTTCGGCGTGCGCACGCTGGGCAGCCGCAACGGAGGCTTCAACCCGATCGGCTACCACACCGGCTCGATCTGGACCCATGACACGGCCATCGCCGCCTGGGGCCTGGCCCGCGAGGGGCACCGGGCCGCAGCGGGACGCGTCGCCCGTGCGCTGCTCGACGCGGGGGAGGCGTTCGGCTACCGCTACCCGGAGCTGTACTCCGGCCTGCCGCTCCTGGGCCGGCCCGCGCCCTACCCCGCGTCCTGCCTGCCACAGGCCTGGTCGGCCGCGTCGGCCGCCGTGCTCGTCACCGTGGCGCTCGGGCTGCGGCCGGACGGGGAAGGCGGGCTCCTGGTGACCCCGCCTCCGACCGCGCCCTTCGGGGCCGTCACGGCCCACGGGCTGCGGTTCCACGGCCACCCGTTCTCGGTGCAGGCGGGGCACGACGGCACCGCGCTGGTGACCGGGCTGCCGGACGAGTTCGAGGTGTCCGTGGGGAGCGCATAGACTCAGACGGTTCCCCTGGAAAGGACTGTCCTCATCGTGGGTGTGCTCGAGACCATCACCGGCCCTGACGACCTCAAGCGGCTCTCCGCCTCGCAGCTGCCGGACCTCGCGGAGGAGATCCGCACCTTCCTCGTCGACTCCGTGTCGAAGACGGGCGGCCACCTCGGCCCCAACCTCGGCGTGGTCGAGCTCACCATCGCCCTTCACCGGGTCTTCGACAGCCCCCGGGACGCCATCGTCTTCGACACCGGCCACCAGTCCTACGTGCACAAGCTGCTGACCGGCCGGCAGGACTTCACGGGCCTGCGCACGCGTGACGGCCTCTCCGGCTACCCGAGCCGCGCCGAGTCCCCCCACGACGTCGTGGAGAACTCGCACGCCTCCACGTCCCTGTCGTGGGCCGACGGCATCGCCAAGGCGCGCCGCCTGCGGGGCGAGCGCGACCGGCACACGGTCGCCGTCATCGGCGACGGCGCGCTCACCGGCGGCATGGCGTGGGAGGCGATCAACAACATCGCCGCCGACAAGGACCTGCCGCTGGTCATCGTCGTCAACGACAACACCCGCTCCTACGCCCCGACCATCGGCGGCCTCGCCGACCACCTCGCCACGCTGCGCACCACGCGTGGGTACGAGCGCTTCCTCGACTGGGGCAAGCACACGCTGCACCGCACCCCGGTGGTCGGCGGTGCTATGTACGAGACGCTCCACGGCATGAAGAAGGGCCTGAAGGACATCGTTGCCCCGCAGGGGCTGTTCGAGGACCTCGGCCTGAAGTACCTCGGCCCGGTCGACGGGCACGACGAGCAGGCGGTCGAGGCGGCGCTGCGCCGGGCCCGCTCGTACGGCGGTCCCGTCCTCGTCCACGTCATCACGCAGAAGGGCCGCGGCTACGACCACGCCCGCAACCACGAGGGCGACCGCTTCCACGCCGTGGGCGTCATCAACCCCGAGACCGGGTTGCCCCTGGAGATCTCCGGACGTTCCTGGACCGACGAGTTCAGCGACGAGATGGTCGCCATCGGCGCGGAGCGCGACGACGTCGTGGGCATCACCGCAGCCATGCTCATCCCGGTCGGCCTGAGCGACTTCGCCGAGGCCCACCCCGACCGCATCTTCGACGTCGGCATCGCCGAGCAGCACGCCACCACCATGGCCGCGGGCCTGGCCTTCGGCGGGCTCCACCCGGTCATCGCCGTCTACGCGACCTTCCTGAACCGCGCCTTCGACCAGCTGCTCATGGACTGCGCGCTGCACAAGGCCGGCGTCACGTTCGTGCTCGACCGCTCGGGCATCACCGGTCCCGACGGCGCTTCGCACCACGGCATGTGGGACATGACGCTCACCGGCATGGTGCCCGGACTGCACCTCGCGGCGCCCCGTGACGGCGAGCAGGTGCGCGCCGCCCTGCGCGACGCGGTCGACATCAGCGACGCGCCGAGCGTGATCCGCTTCCCGAAGGGCACTGCGCCCGAGCCGATCCCGGCCGTGGCGCGCCTCGGCACCGTCGACGTGCTGCGCCAGCCCTCGGGCGACCGCGATGGGATCGACCTGCTCGTGGTGGGCATCGGGTGCATGGCGGCGGCGGCGCTCACCGTCGGGGAGAAGCTCGAGGCCCAGGGCCTGAGCGTCCAGGTGGTCGACCCGCGCTGGTCGCTCCCGGTCAGCCCCGACCTGGTCGAGGCCGCCCGCTCCGCCCGCGCCGTCGCCGTCATCGAGGACAACCTCGAGATCGGCGGCGTGGGAACGCACATCGCGGCCGCGCTCACCGAGGCGGGCCTCTCCGTGCCCGTGCACCAGCACGGCATCCCCACCGAGTTCATCGACCACGCCTCGCGCGGCCAGATCCTCGACCGGCTCGGGCTGACCCCCGAGAGCATCGCCAGCGAGCTGGTGGCCCGCCTGTCCTGACCCCCTGCACCGGCGAGCAGGCGCCGGAGGGGCGCGGCCGCGCGGGCCTCGAAGCCTTCGCGCCCACGACTCATCGCTGTGGGCCGGGTCCACCCGGGCGGTCGTCTTTGTGTGACTGCGGCCCACTAACGCCCGACTTGGCCTCCCGTAGGTTGACGCCCGAACTGGCCCGGACGCATCTTCTCGCGCAGTCGGCGCGGGCGTCGGTCCAAGGGGAGGACAACGATGTCCCAGCGTTGGAAGACAGCGGTGGTGGTGGCGGCGACCGGTCTGGCCCTGACGGCCTGCGGCAGCCCGGGGAGCCCGGGGGCGGCGGCCCAGGAAGGCGACGGGGGCACGGCGGCCGAGGCCTACAAGGTCGGCCTCGTCTACTCCAAGTCCGGACCTCTCGCGAGCTACGGCGAGCAGTACCGCCAAGGCTTCACGGCCGGGCTCGACCACGCCACCAAGGGCAGCGGCGAGGTGAACGGCCACAAGATCGAGGTCACCGAGCAGGACGACGCGAGCGACCCCGCGAAGGCCACGTCGGCCGTCACCAGCCTGGTCGGCCAGGGCGCCAAGGTCATCGCCGGCTCCACGGCCTCGGGAGTCGCGCTCCAGGTGGCCCCGCTCGCCAAGGACAACAAGGTCCTGTTCATCTCGGGCCCGGCCGCGGCCGATGGCGTGACCGGCGCCAACAAGTACACCTTCCGCTCCGGTCGCCAGACCTTCCAGGACATCACCACCGCCGGCTCGATGATCGGTGACGTCAAGGGCAGGAAGGTCACCGTCTTCGCGCAGGACTCGGCGTTCGGCAAGGCCAACGAGGCCGGTGTGAAGGCGATCCTGGGTGCCAAGGGCGCGACCGTCACGTCCGTGCTCGCCCCGGCGGCTGCCACCGACCTGACCCCGTTCGCGACCCAGATCAAGCGCCAGAAGCCGGACCTGCTGTTCGTCGCCTGGGCCGGCACCAACGCCTCCACCATGTGGCAGACCCTCGACCAGCAGGGCGTCTTCGCGACCACCAAGGTGGTCACCGGGCTCGACATCAAGGCGACCCACGCGCTGTTCGGCTCGGCCGGCGACAAGATCGACTTCCTCTCCCACTTCTTCGACGGCGCGGCCGACAACCCGGCGTACCAGGCCCTCGAGGCGGGGATGAAGAAGCAGGGCGGGACCGTCGACCTGTTCACCCACGACGGCTTCACCGCGGCGCAGATGGTCGTCCGGGCCCTCACCGAGGGCGGGAGCGACGTGGACAAGATGGTCTCCGCGCTCGAAGGCTGGACGTTCGAGGGGCCCAAGGGCTCGATGGAGATCCGCGCCGAGGACCACGCGCTGCTCCAGCCGATGTTCACGGTCAAGCTCGTCAAGGACGGCACCGGCTTCAAGCCCGAGCTGGTCAAGACCCTGGACCCCGCGGCCGTCGCCCCGCCGGTCACGCCGTTCAAGTGATCGAGGCACGCGGGATCGGCTGGCACGTCGGTGGCGCGCAGATCCTGGACGACATCTCCCTGACCGTTGGGGCCGGTGAGCTCCTGGGCATCATCGGCCCCAACGGGGCGGGCAAGTCCTCGCTGGTCAACATCCTCTCGGGGGTGCGCCGCCCGTCCAAGGGCTCCATCACCCTCGACGGGCGGGACGTGACCCGCCTTGGTGCCACTGCCCGCTCGCGGCGCGGGCTCTCACGCTCGTTCCAGACGTCGGCGCTCTTCGACGGCCTCACGGCGGCGGAGAACGTGCGGCTGGCCGTCCAGGGCACCATGCCCGGCCGGCTCTCCCTCGCCCGACCCGCCTCGGGCTCGGCCCCGGCGGAGCGGCTCGAGGGCCTGCTCGAACGGGTGCGGATGCCCGGCCGGGCGTCGGTCCTCGCGCGTGACCTCTCCCACGGCGACCGGCGCAAGCTCGAGCTGGCGATGGCGCTGGCGAGCGAGCCGTCCGTGCTCCTGCTCGACGAGCCCATGGCCGGCGTCTCGGCAGAGGACGTCGACGGCCTGACGGCGATCATCGGCGAGGTTCGCGATGCCGGGGTGGCGGTGCTGATGGTCGAGCACCACATGCACGTCGTGCTCGGGCTCGCCGACCGGGTGGCGGTCATCCACCACGGCAGACTCCTCGCCTGCGGCTCGGCCTCCGACGTGACGTCGGATGCCGAGGTGCAGCGGGCCTACCTGGGGGAGGCGCTGTGAGCGCGCCAGCGGTCGCCGGCCGGGCGACGCGGCCGTCCCCGATCCTGCGGGTGGAGGACCTGCACGTCCGCTACGGCGGCTCGCACATCCTCCAGGGCGTGTCCTTCGACGTGCCGGCGACAGGGGTGACCGCCCTGCTGGGCCGCAACGGCGTGGGCAAGACCACGACGCTGAAGGCCATCCTGGGGCTGGCGCCGCGCACCGGGGGTGTCTTCCTCGACGACAGCGACATCACTCGCTGGTCGGTCACCCGCACGGTCCGTGAAGGCGTGGGGTACGTGCCGGAGGACCGCGAGGTGTTCGGGGGCCTCACGGTCGACGAGAACCTGCGCCTGGTGGGTGGCGAGGTCGGTGCGGACGCGCCGATCGTCGCCGAGCTGTTTCCCGACCTGGTGCCGCGACGCGAGCAGCGGGCTGGAACGCTGTCGGGGGGCCAGCAGCAGATGGTGGCCCTGGCGCGAGTCCTGTTGCGCCCCAACCGCTTGCTGCTGGTCGACGAGCCGACCAAGGGCCTGGCCCCGAAGCTCGTCACCGAGGTGGCGGACGTCCTCGCGCGGGTCGCCGAGACCGCGCCCATCCTGCTCGTCGAGCAGAACCTGCCCGTCGTGCGACGCATCGCCGACACGGTGGTGGTGCTCGACGCCGGTCAGGTCGTGCACCGGGGGAGCGCCGAGGAGCTCGTGGCCGACCCGGAGCTGACGAGGGAGCTTCTCGGCGTGTCGATGAGAAGGGAGGCCCGGCAGTGAGCGAGGTGGTCCTGCTCGTCCTGACCGGTGTGGGGCTGGGAGCGCTGTACTTCCTGGCCGCGTCCGGGCTCAGCCTCATCTACGGCCTCATGGGCGTCCTGAACTTCGCCCACGGCGCGTTCATGGTCGCCGGCGCGTATGCCGGATGGCTCACCATGACCGGGCTCCCGGACACCATGGGCGCGGGGGTGCGCCTGGCGGTGGCCCTGGTCGTGGCCCTCGCCGTGGGCGCGGGGATCGGGCTCCTCGTCGAGGTGGTGCTGATCCGTCCGCTGTACCGGCACCACATCCAGCAGGTGCTGGTGACGGTCGGCCTGTCGCTCGCGGCCGTGGCGGCCGTGCAGGGCATCTGGGGCTCCGACGCCCACCCGCTGGAGAAGCCGCGGTGGCTCGCGTCCACGACCGACGTCGCCGGCGCGCAGATCCCCAACGACCGGTTCCTCTTCATCGCGGCCGCGCTGCTCCTCTTCGGGACGCTGATGGCCGTGCTGCACCTCACCCGGTTGGGCCTGGTCATCCGCGCAGGCGTCGAGAACCGCTCCATGGTGGAGGCGCTCGGCATCGACGTGCAGCGCACCTTCTCCGTGGTCTTCGCGGTCGGCGGCGCGGCTGCCGGGCTGGCGGGGCTGCTCGGCGGCGTGTACGCCAGCAGCGTCTCGCCGCTCCAGGGAGGCTCGATGCTGATCTTCGCCTTCATCGTGGTCGTCATCGGTGGCATGGGGTCGCTGGTGGGCACCGCTGTCGCGGCAGTGGCGGTGGGGCTCGTCCAACAGTTGGCGAACTACTACGCGGCCTCGGGAGTCGGCGACCTGTCCGTCGTCCTGCTGCTCGCCCTGGTGCTCCTCGTCCGCCCGGCCTCGATGCAGGGAGCTCACTGATGACCCGTCACCTCAAGGCCCTGCCCGCGCTGGCCCTGCTCCTGCTGCTCGCCTACCTGCCCTACGTGCCGGTCGGGTTGCCGGGACTGCTCCCCGGTCGGGTCAACGGGCCAGGCGCCATGCAGCTCCTCGCGACCTGCCTCACCATGGCGGGCATCGCGCTCAGCTACGACGTGCTGTTCGGCCGCACCGGTCTGCTCAGCTTCGGGCACGCGCTCTTCGTGGCCTCGGGGAGCTACGTCCTGACGATCTCCATGTCGACGCTGGGCCTGTCGCTCCCCATGGCCGCGGTGGCGTCGCTGGCCGCCACGACGTTGCTGGCCGTGGTCGTCGGTGGCATATCGCTGCGGGTGGGCGGCATCGCCTTCGCGATGGTCACCCTCGCCTTCGCCCAGGCCGCCTCGATCATCGTCATGCGCAACCCGGGCGACCTGACGGGCGGGGAGGAGGGCCGCAGCCTCAACCGCGAGCTGATGCCCGAGCTCTTCCTCGGCGTGGCGAACGCGCCCTACCGGTACTGGCTCGCCCTGGGCTTCGTGGCCGTCGCCTGGGGTGCCGTGTCCTGGCTCAGCCGCACGAGGGCCGGGCACGCCATGGCAGCGGTCCGTGAGAACGAGGCGCGCGCCGCGGTGCTCGGGTTCAGCGTCTACCGGGCGAAGCTGATCGCGATCGTGGTCGCCTCGTTCCTCGGCGGGCTGGGCGGTGTCGTCCACGCCGTCGTCCTCGGCGGCTCCAACCCTCACCTCACCACGGCCGAGTTCACCCTGTCGCTGCTGGTGATGGTGGTGCTCGGCGGCGCCGGCAGCAAGTGGGGCGCCGTGCTCGGCGGGTTCCTCTACACCTACGCCGATGCACGGCTCGTGGAGCTGAGCGGCTCCTCGCTGCTGCAGTCGATGCACGGAGTCGTGGGTGAGGTCGTGTCGCAGCCGCTCTTCGTGCTCGGCACCTTCTTCGTGATCGTGGTCTACTTCGCGCCCACGGGCCTGACCGGCCTCGGCAAGCGCGTTCTGCGCAAGGAGAGAGTGTGATGGCCCAGACCGAGCAGCTGCTGCGCGTCGACGTCGAGGGCGGCGCCGTCGCCGTCCACGACCTCAGCCGGGGTGTGCCGCGAGAGGGCGCGCCGGTCGTCCTGGCAGCCCACGGCATCACCGCCAACGGCCTGATGTGGAGGCCGGTGGCCGACGAGCTGGCGCGGCGTCGCGGCGAGGGTGCGGTGCGCTTCCTGGCACCGGACCTGCGTGGACGTGGTGCCAGCAACGCCGTCCGCGGTCCCTTCGGCCTCGCGGCCCACGCTGCCGACCTGGTGGCCGTGGCCCGTGAGGTGGGGGACTGCCCCGTCCTCGTCGGGCACTCCATGGGCGCGTTCATCGCCGCGCTGACGGTCGC
This sequence comes from Knoellia sp. 3-2P3, assembly GCF_029223115.1. NCBI lineage: Bacteria > Bacillati > Actinomycetota > Actinomycetes > Micrococcales > Intrasporangiaceae > Knoellia > Knoellia sp. 3-2P3. The sequence goes on along the minus strand of NZ_JARGZE010000002.1, from coordinate 555,005 downwards.
CACGGCATCGGGGAGCTTTCGCGGCGCGGTGCTCGTCGACGGCGGGCTGGCCTTCCCGGCTCCCGCCGACCTCGACATCGACGCCGCCCTCCAGAAGGTCATCGGCCCCGCGATGCAGCGCCTGGGCATGCGCTTCCCGAGCCAGGAGGCCTACCTCGCGTTCTGGGGCGAGCACCCGGCGCTGGGTCCGGCGCTGACGGGGGAGGGCGCCGACGCGGTGCGCGGCTACATCCTCCACGACCTCGTGCGCGACCCGGACGGTCAGTGGGTCTCGTCGTGCCTGCTCGACGCCGTGCGGGCCGATGGGGCCGACGTCCTCGCCGACGAGCGCACCCACGCTGCGGTCGCGGAGGCGGCGGTCAGGGGCGTCTCGCTCGACTTCGTCTGGGCCCACCGGGGGCTGCTCGACGAGCCGCAGGGGCTCTACGACGCCGGCCGGCTCGACACACTGGGCGTGCCCGAGCAGGTGCGCGTCCGCTCGGTGGACGCCAACCACTACAGCGTGGTGCTGGACGGCCCCGGGGTGGCGGCCGTCGTCGACGCGATCGAGGGTCAGCTCGACGTCATCAGGTGACGCAGCCGCAGGGCCAGCTGCAGCTCCAGTGACTGCCGCGGGTGCTGCCACTGCGCGCCGAGCAGGGCCGAGATGCGGTCCAGCCGCTGGCTGACCGTGTTGACGTGGAGGTGCAGGGCCGTGGCGGCGTGGCGCGGGCTGGTGCCGGCGTCGAAGTAGGCCGCGAGCGTCTTGACCAGCTCGGACCCCCGGCGCTCGTCGTAGTCGAGCAGCGGTCCGAGGTGGCGGCGCACGTAGCCGTCGACGTCCGGGTCGTTCCCGACGACCAGACCCGCGAAGCCGAGGTGGGCGGCCGAGGCGCCCGTGCCCTTCATCCCGAGCGCGCACAGCGCGGCAGAGGTGCGGGCCGCCTCCGCCCAGGACGCGGGCACGTCCTCGGGCGCCCGCACCGGACCGGCGCCGCCGACCGTGATGCTGCCGAGCCGGCGCAGCCGGCGGGCGAGCTCGGCCGCGGCGCCCTGGGGGTCCTCGGAGGGCACCAGCGCGACCACCCGGCCGTCGTGCTCGCCGGCGATGGACCCGGGTCCCGCTGCGGCGTGTGCGGACATCAGCAGCGTCCTGCGGGGGACGTCGTCGCCGGCGGTCGCCACGAGGACCACGTGGGGGCGGGTGGGGTCCACGCCGCTGGCCCGGGCCCTGGTCTGGAGGGCGCTGGTGTCGCCTCGCCCCGTGATGAGGTCGGAGACGAGGTCGGTGCGCACCCGCTGCTCCGCGTCAGCGGCGGCGCGCTCGAAGAGGAGCACGAGGGCCGAGACGACCGCCGCGCGCTCCAGGGTGCGCTGGTCGGACTCGTCGAGGTGCGCGACTCCGCCGAGGACGAGCACCCCCATCTGCGAGTGCGCGGCCTGCACACCGATGGCCCACGTCGTGCCGTCGTGCGCCAGGCGGCCCGTGCGGGTGGTGTCGCGCACGGCCGGGTTCGCCTGCAGGGCGGCGAGGTGGGGGTCCTCCTGGGACGAGCCGTCCGACTGGCTCAGGAGCTCGCCCTCGTCACCGAGCAGGACGACCCAGCCGCCGAGCAGCTCGGCCAGGGCGGCCGTGATGTCCTCCACGCCACCGCCCTCGAGCACCAGCGCCGCGAACCGGTCGTGGGCCGCGGCGGCCCGCTCGATGCCCGCCGTGTGGTGCCGCACCAGTTCGTGGGCGGCCGAGAGCTGGGCCAGGGCGTCCGCCGTCTCGGCGGCGGCCCGGGTCTGCACGATCGACACGGCGGCCAGTGCGGCGAGCGAGGCCAGCAGGGCGACCTGGTCGGGGCTGAAGGGGCGGGTCGAGCGGTTCGCCGCGAACAGCACACCGAGGAACTCGCCCTCCGCCAGCAGCGGGGTGCCGCAGATGGAGACCAGGCCCTCGTCGCCCACGGCGCTGTCGATCTGGCCGGTGTGCTGGAACCGGTCGTCGTGGAAGTAGTCGGCCGTCCAGTACGGCTTGCGGCTCTTGGCCACCAGGCCGCCGAGGCCGTCGCCGAAGGAGAGCCGCACCACCTGGAACTCGGCGCTCACCGAGCCGTCGGTCGCCCGCATGAAGGTGTCGCCGGCCTCGGGGTCGTAGAGCGTCAGGTAGGCCACGTCGGTGCCCAGGAGGGTCCTTGCGCGTCGCACGATGGCGTCGAGGACTCCCGAAGGGTCGCGGAGCGCGGCGAGGTCGCGGGCCGTGTCGACCAGGGCGGTGAGCTCGGCCTCGCGGCGCCGGCGGGACTCCAGGGCCGCGCGCACCCGCAGGGCGAGCTCGCGTGCCTCACCGTCGGAGTCGTCCACCGCCGACAGCTCGGCCACGGGGGCTCCCTCGGCCAGCAGTCGGAGCAGGCGCAGCGCGGCGGGCTCGTCGGTGTCCATCGGGGCGATCCTAGGACTGTCTCCGGTCAGGCTCATGGCGGGCTCAGTGGGCGGTCCAGCCGCCGTCCATGGTGAACGAGCTCCCCGAGATGGACGCGGCCGACGGCCCGCACAGGTAGGCGACGAGGTCGGCCACCTCGGAGGGCTCGATGAGCCGCTTGACGGCGACCGGGGTCAGCATCACCTTCTCGACCACCTCGTCCTCCCCGATGCCGTGCGCCCGGGCCTGGTCGGCGATCTGCCGCTCCACCAGCGGGGTGCGCACGTAGGCCGGGTTGACGCAGTTGCTGGTGACGCCGTGCGGGGCGCCTTCCAGGGCGGTGACCTTCGACAGGCCCTCGAGGCCGTGCTTCGCCGACACGTAGGCCGACTTGTACGGGCTGGCGCGCAGGCCGTGGACGCTGGAGACGTTGACGACGCGACCCCACTCACCGGCATACATGTGGGGGAGCACGCGCCGCACGAGGCGGAACGGCGAGGTGAGCATGAGCCGGATGATGAGGTCCCAGGTCTCCGTGGGGAAGTCCTCGATGGGGCTGACGTGCTGGATGCCCGCGTTGTTGACGAGGATGTCGACCTGCGCCGGCAGGGCGTCCACGGCGTCGAGGTCGGCGAGGTCCACGGGCAGGGGCGTCACCGCGCCCACGTCGGCGAACTGGCGCAGGCCCTCCCCGTCGCGGTCGACGGCATACACCTTCGCGCCGGCCCCGGCGAGGCGCGTCACGCAGGCCGCGCCGATGCCGCTGGCGGCGCCGGTGACCAGGGCCGTGCGCCCGGTGAGGTCGAGCTGCGGGGCTGGCTCGGTCGTCGTCGACATGCGCCGAAGACTAGGTAGCGACCCCGGCGGCGGGCGTGTGCGCCGACCCCACAGTTCGACCCCATCGTGTGTGGGCCCGCCCTCGGGGTGGGCGGGCGCCCGCGGCTCGTCCTAGATGTCGCGGAAGGTCTCGATGGTCGCGCCGAGGGCGTTGAGGCGCTCGGCGAGGTCCTCGTAGCCACGGTTGATCACGTAGACGTTGCGCAGCACCGACGTGCCGGGGGCCGCCAGCATCGCGAGCAGCACGACCACGCCCGGCCGCAGCGCCGGCGGGCAGATGACCTCGGCGGCCCGCCAGCGGGTGGGGCCCTCGATCATCACCCGGTGCGGGTCGAGCAGCTGCACCTTGGCGCCCACCTTGGTGAGCTCGGTCAGGTAGATCGCCCTGTTCTCGTAGACCCAGTCGTGCACCATCGTCGTGCCCTCGGCGCAGGCGGCGATCAGGGCGAAGAACGGCAGGTTGTCGATGTTGAGGCCGGGGAACGGCATCGGGTGGATCTTGTCGATCGGCGCGTGCAGCTGCCCCGGCATCGTCGTCAGGTCGACGAGTCGGGTGCGGCCGTTCGCGGAGAGGTACTCGTCGGTGATGCCGTACTTCATGCCCATGCCCTCGAGCGTGGCGAGCTCGATCTCGAGGAACTCGATCGGCACCCGCTTGATGGTGATCTCCGAGCTGGTCACGACCGCTGCGGCGAGCAGGCTCATCGCCTCGATCGGGTCCTCCGAGGGAGAGAACTGGACGTCGACGTCGATGTGGCGACGGCCGCGCACGGTGAGCGTGGTCGTGCCGATGCCGTCGATCTCGACGCCGAGCTCCTGGAGGAAGAAGCAGAGGTCCTGGACCATGTAGTTCGGGCTGGCGTTGCGGATGACGGTCTCGCCCTCGTGGCGGGCGGCGGCGAGCAGCACGTTCTCGGTGACGGTGTCGCCGCGCTCGGTGAGCACGATCGGCTTGCCGGGGGTGATCTGGGGGTTGACCGAGGCGTCGTAGAAGCCGGCGGTGGCCGTGACGCCGAGCCCGAAGGACCGAAGCGCGGCCAGGTGGGGCTCGACGGTGCGTGTGCCGAGGTCGCAGCCGCCGGCGTAGGGGAGCTGGAACTGCTCGAGCTCGTGCAGGAGCGGCCCGAGGAACATGATCACGGTGCGGGTGCGACGTGCGGCGGCGATGTCGATGTTGGCCAGGTCGAGCTGGGCCGGCGGGGTGATCTCGAGGTCGTTGCTGTCCGGCAGCCAGCGGGTGCGCACGCCGATCGAGGTGAGCACCTCGATGATGCGGTTGACCTCCTCGATGCGGGCCAGGCTGCGCAGCGTGGTGCGGCCCTTGTTGAGCAGCGAGGCGCACAGCAGGGCAACCGCGGCGTTCTTGGAGGTCTTGACGTCGATCGACCCCGACAGGGGGGTGCCGCCGACGATGCGCAGGTGCTGCGGCCCGCTGTGGCCGAGCGAGACGAACTCGGAGTCGAGGCTCTCGCCGATGCGGGCAAGCATCTCAAGACTGAGATTCTGCTTGCCCTGTTCGATGCGGGCCACGGCGCTCTGGCTCGTGCCGAGGGACTCGGCAAGCTCGTTCTGGGTCATGCCCTTGTGGCGGCGGGCGTCACGAATGAGGGTGCCGATGCGCGTCAGGTAGGTCGAAGTCACGCCAAGGAAGGTAACTCACATATGAGATAGATGCACACCGACGCGCCGGAAGCCCGGGTAGCCGGCCCGGGCGCGCAACCCAGAGCACGGTACCCGCAACCAGGACCGCAGCCCAGTGCGATCTCAGCTGGTGAGCGACCGCTCCGTCAGGGGGCACAGGACTGAGCCACGCACGTGGCCGGCACACCGTCAGTGACGGTGTGCCGGCCATGTGGGTCAGGTGCGTCAGGCGGGGACGCTGGCCACACCAGGGGGAAGGAAGCGCTTGCCGGCGACGTTCTCGGAGATGCCCTCCCGGTCGAGCAGCGGCGTCAGGCCGCCGTTCCAGAACTGGAACCCGGCGCCGGTGATCATCGCGAGGTCGATGTCCATCGGTGCCTGGGCGACTCCCTCGTCGAGCATGAGGCGGGCCTCCTCGGCGAGCACCGACAGCACGCGCTCGCGCACCTGCTCGACGGTGAGTACCACCGGGTCGGCCGGCTTCTCGAAGAGCGCCTCGACCTCGGGGTCGACGACCGGCCTGCCCTCGGGCCAGACGTAGATGGCCGGCTTCTTGGCCGCGACGACCCGGCGCAGGTTCTCCGAGACGTAGAAGCGGTCGGGGAAGGCCTTGGCGAGGGTCTCGTTGTTGTGCAGGGCGATCGCCGGACCCACCAGGCCGAGCAGGACGAACGGCGGCATCGGGGCCAGGCCCGCGAACGCCTTGTCGGCCACCTCGATCGGGGTGCCCTCGTCGACCACCTTCGCGACCTCGCCCATGAAGCGGCCGAGGAGGCGGTTGACGATGAAGGACGGGGAGTCCTTCACCAGGATGGTCGTCTTCTTCAGCGCCCTGCCGGTGGCGAACGCCGTGGCGAGCGTGGCGTCGTCGGTGCGCTCGCCCTTGATGATCTCGAGCAGGGGCATGACGGCGACCGGGTTGAAGAAGTGGAAGCCGACGACCCGCTCGGGGTGCGCCAGGTCGGCCGCCATCTCGGTGATCGACAGCGACGAGGTGTTGGTGGCGAGCACGCACTCGGGGCTGACGATGGCCTCGACCTCGGCCCACACCGTCTTCTTGACGCCCATCTCCTCGAAGACGGCCTCGATGACGAAGTCGGCGTCGGCGAAGCCGTCCTTGGACGTGGAGCCGGTGACCAGCGCCTTGAGGCGGTTGGCCCTGTCCTGTCCCAGCCGGCCCTTGGCGAGCAGCTTGTCGACCTCGCCCCGGACGTAGGCCACGCCCTTGGCCACGCGCTCCTGGTCGAGGTCGGTCATCACGACCGGCACCTCGAGCCGCTGCGCGAACAGCAGGGCGAGCTGGCTGGCCATGAGGCCGGCCCCGACGATGCCGACCTTGGTGACCGGGCGGGCGAGCGCCTTGTCGGGCGCGCCGGCCGGTCGCTTGGCGCGACGCTGCACGAGGTCGAACGAGTACAACCCGGCGCGCAGCTCGTCACCCATGACGAGGTCGGCCAGCGCCTCGTCCTCGGCCGTGAACGCCTCGTCGCGGGTGGCGGTGCGGGCTGCCTGCACGAGCTGCAGCGCGCGGTACGGCGCCGGCGACTTGCCGCCGGTCTTGAGGTCGACCAGGCCCTTGGCGGCCTTGACCGCCGCAGCCCACTCGGCCTCCTCGCGCGAGACCTCGGGACGCTGCACGGTGACCTCGCCGGAGACGACACCGGCCGCCCAGCGCAGCGACTCCTCGAGGAAGTCGGCAGGCTCGAACATGACGTCGGCCATGCCGAGCGAGAACGCCTGCGGGCCCTTGAGCATCCGGTTCATGTTCATCGGGTTCTCGATGATGACGTTGAGCGCGTTCGCCGGACCGATGAGGTTCGGCAGCAGGTAGCAGCCGCCCCAGCCGGGGACGAGCCCGAGGAAGGTCTCCGGCAGCGCCACCGCCGGCACGCCGGAGGAGATGGTGCGGTAGTCGCACGCGAGCGAGATCTCCACCCCGCCGCCCATGGCGGCGCCGTTCACGAAGGCGAAGGTCGGGACCGGCAGGTCCATGATGGCCGCGTATGCCGCGTGGCCGGCGCGGGCCACCGCCAGCGCCTGCTCACGCTCGGCCGCCCCGGCCACCGCCTTGAGGTCGGCGCCGACGGCGAAGATGAACGGCTTGCCGGTGATGCCCACGGCCTGGACCTCGCCGGCCTTGGCGCGCCCGCGCAGGGCCTCGACGGCCGCGTGGATGCCCGCGATGCCCTGGGGCCCGAAGGTGTTGGGCTTGGTGTGGTCGAAGCCGTTGTCGAGGGTGATGAGCGCGAGGGTGCCGGCGCCGCCGGGGAGCTGGACGTCGCGCACGTGTGCGTGGGTCACGACCTCCTCGAAGCCCTCGTTGTTCGCGTTCTGGGGGGTCTGCTGCTCGCTCACGCGGCAACCTCCTTGCCGTAGTCGGCGTGGTGCGGGTTCTCCCAGATGATGGCGGCGCCCATGCCGATGCCGATGCACATCGCGGTCATGCCGTAGCGCACCTCGGGGTGCTCCTCGAACTGGCGGGCCAGCTGGTTCATGAGGCGGACGCCGGAGGAGGCCAGCGGGTGGCCGACCGCGATGGCGCCGCCGTACCGGTTGACGCGCTCGTCGTCGTCGGCGAGGCCGAAGTGGTCGAGGAACGCCAGGACCTGCACCGCGAAGGCCTCGTTGAGCTCGAAGAGGCCGATGTCGTCGATGGTGAGGCCGGCCTTCTTCAGGGCCTTCTCGGCGGCCGGGACCGGGCCGATGCCCATGACCTCGGGCTCGACACCGACGAAGGCGTAGTCGACCAGGCGCATCTTGACGGTCAGGCCGAGCTCCTCGGCAGCCTCGGCGCTGGCCAGGACGCACGCGGTGGCGCCGTCGTTGAGGCCGGCGCTGTTGCCTGCGGTGACCTTGCCGTGCGGGCGGAACGGGGTCTTCAGGCCGGCCAGGTCCGAGGTGGTCGTGCCCGGGCGCGGCGGCTCGTCGGCCGTGGCGAGGCCAAAGCCGAGCTCGTCGTGGCGGGTGGCGACCGGCACGAGGTCGGGCTGGATCTGGTTGTTGGCGTAGGCCTTGGCCAGCTTGTCCTGCGAGCCCACGGCGAACGCGTCGGAGCGCTCCCTGGTCAGCTCGGGGAAGCGGTCGTGCAGGTTCTCGGCTGTCTTGCCCATGACCAGGGCAGAGGGGTCGACGAGCTTCTCGGCGACGATCCGCGGGTTGGGGTCGACGCCCTCACCCATCGGGTGGCGGCCCATGTGCTCGACACCGCCGGCGATGGCGACGTCGATCGCGCCGAAGGCGATCGAGGAGGCCGTGGTGGTGACCGCGGTCAGGGCGCCGGCGCACATCCGGTCGACGGAGTAGCCGGGGGTGGTCTTGGGCAGACCGGCCAGCAGGCCGGCCATGCGGCCGATGGTCAGGCCCTGGTCGCCGATCTGGGTGGTGGCGGCGATGGCCACCTCCTCGACCCGCTCCGGCGGCAGACCGGGGTTGCGGCGCATGAGCTCGCGGATGCATTTGATGACGAGGTCGTCGGCACGGGTCTGGGCGTACATGCCCTTCTCCCCGGCCTTGCCGAACGGCGTCCTCACGCCGTCGACGAACACGACCTCACGCAGAGTGCGGGGCACGGGTGGCCTCCTGGCTAGGTGGTCGGTGGGACGTCACCGGCGAGCCGGTGGGTACTCCAGCGATGCTACTTGCCGGTAACCGCGGAGTCAGTCAGTCCCTCGGGTGAGAGCCGTCACCTCGGAAGGGGGCACGAGGGGGCCTGGTGCCGCTCGTGCGAGCGTCCGCGTGCTCGCGTGACGTCAGGCGTCGGGGTGCGCCTCGAACGCCGCAGCCACCATGGGCGCCACGATGTCTACCTGCCACTGCCGGGCGCCGAGCTCGAGCAGCGCGGCCGTGAAGCCGGCGGCTGAACGGTCCGCCGGCGGCGTCCAGATGACCCGGCGAAGGGGGTCGGGCGACATGACGTTCTCGACCGGGATGTCGTGCTCCTGGGCGAACGCGGTGAGCGCGGCACGGGTGGCGGTGAGCCGCTCGGCGGCGACGGGGTCGCGGTCGGCCCAGGCGCGCTGGGGTGGCGGCCCGTCGGAGCGCAGCGTCAGCGGCGGCAGGTCGGCCTCGGGGATCGCCTGGGCCCGCCGCACCGCCTCGAGCCACTGCCGCTGGTAGCGCTGGATGGCGCGGTGCCCGCGCGGCAGGTCGTGCACGCTCCGGGGCGCCGCCATGGCCAGCTCGACGAGCACCGCGTCGGGCAGGACCCGGCCGGGGGAGACGTCACGGTCCATGGCGATGCGGTCGCGGGTCTCCCACAGCTCGCGCACGACAGCGGCCCCGCGCCGCTGTCGCACCTTGTGCATGCCGGAGGTGCGGCGCCACGGGTCGACCCGCTGCCCCGGTCCGGTGAAGCCCAGCAGGGCCTCGAACTCCTCGCGGGCCCAGCCGGCCTTCCCCTGCCGGGCGAGGTCGACGCCCATGAGGTTGCGCAGCTCCACGAGCACCTCGACGTCGAGAGCCGCGTAGAGCAGCCACGGCTCGGGCAGCGGTCGGGTCGACCAGTCGACCGCCGAGTGCTCCTTGGCCAGCGAGAGGCCGAGGTAGTGCTCCACCACCGCGGCGAGCCCGACGCGGGGGAGGCCGAGCAGCCGCCCGGCCAGCTCGGTGTCGAACAGCTGCCGGGGTCGCAGCCCCACCTCGGCGAGACAGGGAAGGTCCTGGGTCGCGGCGTGCAGGATCCACTCCGCGCCGCCGATGGCCTCACCGACGGGGGAGAGGTCGGGCACCGCGATGGGGTCGATCAGCCAGGTGCCGGAACCTTCCCTGCGCAGCTGGACGAGGTACGCGCGCTGCCCGTACCGGTACCCCGAGGCCCGCTCGGCGTCGAGGGCCACCGGGCCCTCGCCGGCGCGGATCGCCTCTGCCGCCTCGAGGAGCCGTCGCTCGTCGGCGACGACGTCGGGGACACCTTCGGCGGGGGCGTCGAGCGGCGTCAGCGCCTCGGGCGCGGGCTCGACCGCTGGCTCGAGCGCGGGCTCGACCGCGGCCGCCGCCGCGGGTTCCGATGGTGTCACGCGGCTAACCTACCGGCCACGCGCCCGGGAGGTCAGCGCCGCTGCCCGGGCAGCGCGATGACACCCTCGGGCAGCGGGGGCAGCCCGGCGATCGTGCAGAGCAGGTCGCACCAGGCCTCGAGGTGGTCGCCGAGGTTCCCGCCCAGCGGGGTCCACGAGGCGCGCACCTCCATCTCCACGCTGGCCGGGCGGTCGGAGAGGCCGGCGAAGCTCTCCGAGACCACACGGGTGACGGTGCCGGCCTCGGCCGTGTAGGGGAGCCGGTGGCTGTCGAGGGCGTCGATGAGCCAGGCCCACCCGACCGACCCGAGCATGGGGTCGCTCGAGAGCTCGGGCTCGAGCTCGGCGCGCGCGAACGTCACCGCCCGCCACATCCCGTCCCACGGCTCCGGCGCGGAGGGGTCGTGCAACAGCACGAATCGGCCGGAGGCGAGCTCGTCCTCGGACCCGGCGCTGCCCACCACCTCGGCGGTGAGGGCCACGGCATACGGTGCGATGCGCTGCGGTGCGGGCACCTCGCTCAGGCGCACCTCGGGGCGCAGCCGTGCGCCCCGCAGCTCGCTGAGCGCCTGCGCGAACTCGGGTGAGTGGTCACCGGTGACCGATCTGCTGCCCACCTCCACAGCGTATGCCGCGAGGGCGCCTTTCCCGGGGAGGTCCGCGCGCTCGTGTCGCCCCTGCGACCCCGTACTCCACCCTTCCGCGGAGCCGCGCTAGGCATTGTGGAGGTTGCCCGGTGCCACGGCCCTGGGGTGAACCTGAAGGCGTACCCGAAGTCGCCCCGGCCGTGGGCCCGCAGGGCCGGGGCCGATGGACCTCAGGGAGGGCCAGATGCGACAACCACGTTCGACAACGCCCGCGGCCATCGTGCTGGGGACGGCACTCACCCTCGCGGCGGCGGCCTGCGGCGACACCCCCGAGACGGCCGGAGCGGGCACGACCACGTCGTCGACGACCACGACGGCGACGCCCACACCGGTCGAGCAGCCCACGACCGGACCGGCCAAGGGCTTCGACGTCGCCACGTTCACGAGCCCCACCACGGTGGACAGCACCTGGCTGCCGATGAAGCCCGGCACCCACATGGTCTACCGCGGCGAGACGATCGAGGAGGACGAGAAGATCCCGCACCGGGTCGAGTTCACCGTGACCGACCTGACGAAGGTCGTCGCGGGAGTCGAAGCGGTCGTGGTGCTGGAGCTCGACTACTCCGATGACCAGCTCGAGGAGGCGGAGCTGGCGCTCTTCGCGCAGGCCGACGACAAGACGATCTGGCACCTGGGCCAGTACCCCGAGGCCTACGAGGAGGGCAAGGTCGTCGAGACCCCCGCCTGGGTCCACGGGGTCAAGGGAGCCGAGGCCGGCATCACCATCCGGGAGGGCGACAAGGCGGGCGACCCGAGCTACTCGCAGGGCTGGGGGCCTGAGGTGGGCTGGTCCGACCGGGCCCGGGTCATCAAGGTCGACCAGCGGACGTGCGTCGAGGCAGGCTGCTACGAGGGGGTGAAGGTCACCGAGGAGTCCAGCGACGACGAGCCGGGGGCCCTGCAGCTGAAGTACTACGCGCCCGGCGTCGGCAACGTGCGGGTCGGCTGGGGCGGCACGGACCCGACCAGGGAGACCCTCGAGCTGGTGTCGGCGGAGACGCTCGACTCCGCCGCGCTCGCCAAGGCGAGGGCCGCCGCGCTGAAGCTGGAGAAGAGCGCCTACCAGCACAGCAAGCAGGTCTGGGGCACCACCGAACCAGCCAGCTGAGCCGAGCCGGGCGGCGCGGGGCGTCGTCGCCCGGCACCGGCGCGGATCGGTACCGTGCCGCCCATGCTGTCGCTGCTCGCCGTCGCCTCGAGCGTGTGCTGGGGCACCGCGGACTTCTTCGCGGGCCTGAAGTCCAAGAGCCGGCCGGCGGCAGCGGTGGTCGCCTGGTCGCAGGGGCTGGGCCTGGTCGTGGTCTCCGTCGTCGTCCTGCTCCAGTGGAACGAGCTGTCCGTCGACGGCTGGCCGCTGTGGTCGGTCGCGGCCGGGGCGTCGGGCACGATCGGCCTGGTCAGCTTCTACTCGGCGCTGAGCAGCGGCACCATGGGCGTCGTGGCGCCGGTGGCGTCACTGGGCGTGGTGGTGCCGGTGCTGCTCGGGCTGCTCGGCGGCGAGCAGCCGCCCGCCAGCACGTGGTTCGGGATGCTGCTGGCCGTCCTGGGCATCGCGCTCGCCTCCGGGCCGGAGCTGTCCGGGGACGTGTCAGCCCGACCCGTGCTGCTGGCGAGCGTGGCGGCCGTGGGCTTCGGCCTCGCGCTCTACTGCCTCGACCGGGGCGCGCGTGAGTCGCTGCTGCACACGCTGTGGGGCATGCGGCTGACCTCGGTCACCGTCTTCGTGGTGGCGGCCCTCGCGCTGCGCACCGCCGGCGGCATGGTGGCCCGCGACATGCCGGGCCTGCTCGCGATCGGGGTCGGCGACCTCGCGGCCAACGGCCTGTTCGCGTTCGCCTCCTCCCGCGGCCTGGTGAGTGTCGCCAGCGTGCTGGGGTCGCTGTACCCGGTGGTCACGGTGCTGCTCGCGCGGTTCCTGCTGCACGAGCGGCTGCTGCTCATCCAGTCCGTCGGGGTGGCTCTCAGCCTGGTCGGGGTCGCGGTCATCGCCGCCTGAGCCGTCGCGGAACGGGGCGTGAAAGACTCGCCCGGTGACCGCCTCCCACATGCTCGACAACCCCAAGCTCGACGACAGCAACCTCGTGCGGGCCGCGCGCCAGCAACCGGTGACGCACACGCCCGTGTGGTTCATGCGCCAGGCCGGTCGGTCCCTGCCGGAGTACCGGCGCGTGCGCGAGGGCATCCCCATGCTGGAGTCGTGCCGTCGGCCCGACCTCGTCGCCGAGATCACGCTGCAGCCGGTCCGCCGCCACGGCGTCGACGCCGCGATCTTCTTCTCCGACATCGTCGTCCCGCTGGCGGCCGTGGGCGTCGACCTCGACATCAAGCCCGGGGTCGGGCCCGTCGTTGCGGAGCCGTTCCGCACCCGTGCCGACCTCGACCGGCTGCCCGAGCTGACGCCCGAGCACGTGCCCTACATCACCGAGGCGGTGCAGATCCTCACGGGCGAGCTGGGCACGACGCCGCTCATCGGCTTCGCGGGGGCGCCGTTCACCCTCGCCTCGTACCTCGTGGAGGGCGGGCCCAGCAAGAACCACGAGCACACCAAGGCGCTCATGTACGGCGACCCGCAGCTGTGGGACGACCTGTGCGCCCGGCTGGCCCAGATCTCCGGGGAGTTCCTGCGGGTGCAGGCCTCGGCCGGGGCATCGGCGGTGCAGCTGTTCGACTCCTGGGTGGGGGCGCTGCCCCGGGCCGACTACGAGCGCTTCGTGCAGAAGCACTCGGCGCGGGCGCTCGCGGCCGTGGCCGACCTCGGCGTGCCGAAGATTCACTTCGGCGTCGGCACCTCCGAGCTCCTGCCACTCATGGGGGCCGCCGGAGCCGACGTCGTCGGCGTGGACTTCCGGATCTCCCTCTCCGACGCGCTGTCCAGGCTCGGTGGGCACTACGCGGTGCAGGGCAACCTCGACCCGGCCCTGCTGTTCGCGCCGTGGGACGCCCTCGAGGCCAAGGTGCGCGACATCGTGGAGCAGGGTCGCCAGGCGCCGGGCCACATCTTCAACCTCGGCCACGGCGTCCTGCCCGACACCGACCCCGACGTCCTCACCCGCGTCACGGAGCTGGTCCACGAGATCAGCGCCCGCTGAGCGGTGCCCACCACGCGCTGAGCGACCCTGCCCGCGACGCGCTGAGCTGGCCGCTCACCACTCGCTGAGCCAGGCGGCCGTGTCCGGCGGCAGCTGGTCCACCACCTCGAGCGATCCGCTCGTGAGGAGCACCTCGCCCGGCGGGAGCACCTCAGGCGCCTCGCCGAGGTTGACGACGAGGCGTAGGCTGCCGCGGTCGGCCACCAGGAGGCCCTCGCCCTGCACCACGACCGCAGTGGCGTCGTCGGGGGTGAGCCGTCCCTCGGCGTGGAGCCGGCGACGCAGCGCCAGCGCCCGCCGGCACAGCTCGAGGGTCGACTCCGGCCGACCGCTCTGGGCGGCGACGGAGAGGGCGGCCCAGCCGTCGACGGGCACCGGCAGCCACGGCTGGGCGGTGGGCGCCGACGAGAAGCCGTGGGCGCCCGCGGGGTCGCAGGTCCACGGAACCGGCACCCGTGCGCCGTCCCGCGTCACGCCGGAGCGCAGCCACGCCGGGTCCTGCCGTGCCGCGACCGGCACCTCGACCTCCGGCAGCCCCAGCTCCTGCCCCTGGTACAGGTAGGCCGAACCCGGGAGGGCCAGCACGGCCAGCACGGCGGCCCTGGCTCGGGCCGTGCCCCGCGAGCCGCCGCCGTAGCGGCTGGGGGTGCGCACGACGTCATGGTTCTCGACGACCCACGTGACGGGCGAGCCGGTTGCCTCGGCCGACTCCAGCAGCTCGGTGGCCGCGGTCCGCCACGCCCGGGCGTCCCAAGGCGCGGCGAGGAACGCGAACGCGAATGCCTGGTGGAGCTCGTCGGGCCGCAGGTAACGGGCCGCTCGTTCCGGCAGCAGGTTGACCTCGCCCACGAGGACTCGTTCGGGGGAGTACTCCTCGCAGATGCGGCGCCAGCGACGGTAGACCTCGTGCACCTCCTCCTGGTCGCAGGCAAGCGGGTTGCCGCGCAGGCGCATGGGCTCGATCTCATGGGGAGCGTGGTGGTCGGGCAGGCCGTCGGCCTTGAACAAACCGTGCGCCACGTCGATGCGCACGCCGTCGGCCCCGCGGTCGAGCCAGAAGCGCAGGGCGTCGTCCATGAGCGCCCCGGTGGCCGGGTGCCGCCAGTTCCAGTCGGGCTGCTCGGGCGCGTACAGGTGCAGGTACCACTGGCCGGGGCTGCCGTCCGGCTCGGTCACGCGCGTCCACGCGGGGCCGCCGAAGACGCTGGGCCAGTTGTTGGGCGGCAGCTCACCGCGCACGCCGCGCCCGGGCAGGAAGTGGAACCGGGCTCGCTCGGGGCTGCCTGGCCCAGCGGCCACCGCCGCGCGGAACGCCGGGTGCTCGGAGGAGCAGTGGTTGGGCACGAGGTCGACGATGACGCGCAGTCCCCGGGCGTGCGCCGCAGCGACGAGGTGGTCGAAGTCGTCGAGGGTGCCGAACAGCGGGTCGACGTCGCAGTAGTCGCTGACGTCGTAGCCGTGGTCCGCCTGGGGTGAGCGCTGGAACGGCGTCAGCCAGATGGCGTCGGCGCCGAGGTCGGCGATGTGCTGGAGGCGGCTCGTCACACCGACCAGGTCACCCACGCCGTCGCCGTTGCTGTCGGTGAACGACCGCGCGTACACCTGGTAGACGACGGCTGAGCGCCACCACCCCTCGTCGCGTCTATCCATGGGGCCCGAGTCTGTCAGCCGGCGGCGTTCACGGGGGAGCGGTGGGCCCGACGGCGTCGAACCCCCCACCACACAGGCAGGGCGACCACCGCGGCGGTGACGGCGAAGGGCAGTACGGCGCCGAGCGCGGTCAGCAGCACGACCACCGACGCGGTGAAGGCCCTCCAGCCACCCTGGAGCCCAGCCAGGAAGCCGTCGTTGTCGTCGGCGACGATCACGTCCGACTCGGTCGTCAGGCTGACCTGTATGGGGGCGCGAGCCACCCGGTCCTTCAGCGAGGCGAGCTGCGCCTCGAGCGCCTCGAGGTCGGCCTGCCGCCGGCTGAGCTCGGACTCCAGCGTCACGATCTGGGCGATGTCGGTGGCTCGCGCCATCAGCGCCCGCACGCGGTCGACGCTCGCCCGCATGGTCTTGACCCGGCTCTCGGTGTCGATGTACTGCTCGCGGACGTTCTCGCTGGTGGACTCTCGCCGGATCACGGTCCCGACCTCGCTGAGCGCGGCCAGCGCCCGGTCGAGCCGGTCCCCGGGCACCGAGATGGTGATCTGGCCGTAGTTCATCGCCGTGATCCTGCCCCGGTCGGGCACGGGGGTCTCGCCGCCGCCCCCGATGCTCTCGCTCAGGATGACCCCGTCGTGCGCGGTGCTGATCGAGCGCACGGAGGCCGCGGCCGCCGCGATGCTCTTCACCTTCAGGGCCAGCATGGCGCTGCGGGCGAGGTACTCGGACTGGGCGGTCACCGCTGCGGGGTCGACCCGGCCGAAGCTGCCGTTGTCGGAGCCGCCTTTGGCGCCGCCGGACCTGTCCTGCCCGGCGCTGGGGGGCTGCGCCTCGCTGCCGGCGCTGTCGCGGGCCACCGCGCCCGTCGAGGCGTCGCTCCCGGATCCGCTGCACGCGGACGCGAGCAGGAGGGCTGCTGCCCCGGCGACGAGCGCTGCGGTGGTCCGGCGGAGATGACGGTTGACGTTCATGGCGGCCCCCTGGGCTCGACTGGCGCTGCACGGCTGGACACCGGTGGGAGGGGTGGTCGCAGGTCCCGGGTTCCCACCCCGCGGTGTCGATTCGGTCACGGCCTTGGCAGAGTGGGCCCGTGTCCAGCACCTCCCGTCCCGCCCCCCGCGTCGTCGTGCTCGGAGGGGGCATCGCAGGGCTCTCGGCTGCCTGGGACCTCTCACACCGCCTGCCCGACTGCGACATCTGCGTGGTCGACGCCTCGGACCGGCCGGGCGGCAAGCTCCGCCTCGAGACCGTGGCGGGCCGGCGCATCGACGTCGGCGCCGAGTCGGTGCTCGCGCGCAGACCCGAGGCGGTCGAGCTGATGGAGGAGGCCGGTGCCGGAGGCCTGCTCACCCACCCCGCCACCACGGCGGCGAGCGTCTGGTCGCGAGGCGACCTGCACCCGCTGCCGAAGGGGACGCTGATGGGGGTGCCCGGTGAGCCGGAGGCGGCACGGGGCCTGCTCACCGACGAGGAGGTGGCCCGCGCAGCCGACGAGCAGCCGTGGCCCGCAGGGGCGCTGGAGGACGACGTCGCGGTGGGCGACTACGTCGGCGCGCGGCTGGGGACCGCGGTCGTGGACCGCCTGGTCGAGCCGCTGCTGGGCGGCGTGTATGCCGGGCACGCCAGCCGCCTGTCCCTGCAGGCGTGTGTGCCGGGCCTGTTCGAGGTGGCCCGCTCCGGGGGCAGCCTCAGCGCCGCCGCTCGCGCTGCAGCGGCGGCCGGGGCGGCGAACACCAGCCCCGTCTTCGCCGGAGTGGTCGGCGGGATGGGGCGCTTCGCGGAGCTGCTCGTCGAGGAGCTCCGGGCGAGAGGCGTGGAGATCCGCACCGGGCTGATCGCTCGCGAGCTCCACCGGCGCCCCGACGGTGGGTGGACCGTCGTCACAGGCCCGCGTCCGGCTCCCGAACGGCTCGAGGCGGATGCCGTCGTGCTGGCCGTGCCTGCTGCGCCGGCGGCCCGCCTGCTGCGCGAGCACGCACCGGCCGCCGCCGAGGAGCTCTCAGCGATCGAGTACGCGTCGATGGCCATCGTCACCCTCGCCGTCGCCAGGGACGGTCTCGGCGACCTCCCCGGGTCGGGCTTCCTCGTGCCGCCTGTCGACGGCCGCGGCATCAAGGCCAGCACGTTCTCGTCGAACAAGTGGGCGTGGGTCGGCGCCCTGTCCGACGACGTCTTCTTCCTGCGGGCGTCGGTCGGCAGGGCGCGGGAGGAGGCCGACCTGCAGCGCCCCGACGACGGCCTCGTCGCCCTGGCCGCAGAGGAGGTCGGCCAGGCGCTGGGCCGCCCGCTGACCCGGGTGCTCGACGCCCACGTCCAGCGCTGGGGAGGCGGGCTCCCGCAGTACGCCGTCGGCCACACGGCGCGCGTCGCCCGGGTGCGGGCAGCCGTGGCGGACCTGCCGGGGCTGGAAGTCGCCGGGGCCGCCTACGACGGCGTCGGCATACCGGCGTGCATCTCCAGCGGGCGGGCAGCGGCCGCCGGGGTCGCGACCCACCTGACCGTCGCCGGGGCGCACGGGTGACAATGGGGCACATGACCGGCAAGCCCTCCCCGTCGCGCATCCGCGAGATCAACGCCTCCATCCGCTACGCCATGTGGTCCGTCTTCGCCGTGACCGCGCCGCTCGGTGACGAGCGCGACGTCATGGCCAAGGAGGTCGACGAGCTCTTCGCCGAGCTCGAGGCCGAGGGCGTGCTGACCCGCGGGGTCTACGACATCGGCGGCATGCGGGCCGACTGCGACTTCATGGTGTGGTGGCACGCCGAGCGCATCGAGGACGTGCAGGGCGCCTACCGGCGCTTCCTCAGGACGCGACTCGGGCAGCTGCTCGAGCCCACCTGGTCGGCCGCTGCGCTGCACCGCCCGGCGGAGTTCAACAAGAGCCACATCCCGGCCTTCCTCGCCGACGAGGAGCCCAAGGACTTCATCTGCGTCTACCCGTTCGTGCGCTCCTACGAGTGGTACCTGCTCGAGGACAAGGAGCGCCGCGACATGCTCCGCGAGCACGGGCAGATGGCGCGCGACTACCCCGACGTGCGGGCCAACACCATCGCGTCCTTCGCCCTCAACGACTACGAGTGGGTGCTGGCGTTCGAGGCCGACGAGCTGCACCGCATCGTCGACCTCATGCGCGAGCTGCGGGCGTCCCGGGCGCGGATGCACGTCCGCGAAGAGGTGCCGTTCCACACCGGCCGCCGCGTCGAGGTCGGCGAGCTGCTCCAGTCGCTGCGCTGAGGGCGGTCACTGGTCCACCTCGCTCGGATGTGCCATCCCGAATAGCCATGGTTCGGTGCTGACCTCGCGACGAGACTGCAGGAGCAGGGGACACCAGCACAGGAGGTCTCCGATGGAGAAGTTCGCCGTGGCAGTCATGCCCATCGCCGACATGGGGGGTTGGAAACAGTTCCTCGAGGAGGCCACGTCGGGTGCCCGCGGTGACGCGCAGCGCGAGCTGCTGCGTCGCGGCGGGGTGTCGGCGGAGCACGTCTTCCACCAGCCGACGCCGATGGGCGACCTGATGGTGCTGGTGTGGGAGGGCGTCGACCAGGACCAGATGAGCCAGCTCTTCGCGGACATGCTGCAGAACCCGACGACCGACCACGAGCGGTATGTGCGGGACGTCGTGATCCCCAAGGTCCACGGGGTCGACCTGACGCAGCCTCCCGCCCCTCCCGCGGAGCTGATGGCGAGCCACAGGACGTAGGGCGGGTCCGGCAGTGCCTCACTGATGCCCTGGACGCATCAGTGACGCAGGCAGCACGCACCCGGCAGGATGGGCGGCATGAGCGCGCCCTTCGACCTCACCCGGTTCGTGACGGCCCAGGAGGAGGGCGGCAGGTACGCCTTGGCCCTGCGCGAGCTGCGGGCCGGGCGCAAGACGGGTCACTGGATGTGGTTCGTCTTCCCCCAGGTCGCCGGGCTCGGCCGCAGCGAGACCGCCCGGTTCTACGCCCTGTCCGGGCTCGACGAGGCGCGGGCCTACCTCGCGCACCCGACGCTGGGGCCGCGGCTCCTCGAGTGCGCCGACACCCTGGCAGGCCTGTCGACGCACGACCCGGTGGCGGTGCTCGGCACCGTCGACGCGATGAAGCTCAAGTCGTCGATGACGCTGTTCGCCCACGCCGCCGAGACCGACGAGCAGCGCGCGTCGTTCCGCGCGGTGCTCGACAGGTACTTCGGCGGAGCCGAGGACGCCGAGACGGTGCGCCGGGTCTGAGCGGGACCTCAGCCGGCCTTCGGGCGCAGCGTCATCGAGATCGAGTTGATGCAGTAGCGCTGGTCGGTGGGCGTGTCGTAGCCCTCGCCCTCGAAGACGTGCCCGAGGTGGCTGCCGCAGGTCGCACAGCGCACCTCCACGCGCT
This sequence comes from Knoellia sp. 3-2P3, assembly GCF_029223115.1. Classification (NCBI taxonomy): domain Bacteria; kingdom Bacillati; phylum Actinomycetota; class Actinomycetes; order Micrococcales; family Intrasporangiaceae; genus Knoellia; species Knoellia sp. 3-2P3. Next base: position 535,379 of record NZ_JARGZE010000002.1, on the reverse strand, counting down.
TCATGCCGAGGCTGGTGTCCTCGATGAACTCGACCCGGTCCTCGGCGAGGGGGGAGTAGAACGACGGCCAGCCACAGTGGCTCTCGAACTTGGTGTCGGAGGTGAAGAGCTCCGCACCGCAGGCCCGGCAGGCGTAGACGCCCTCGGTCCTGGTGTCGGTGTACTCGCCGACGAAGGGGCGCTCGGTGCCCGCCTGTCGCAGCACGTGGTACTCCGCCGGGCTGAGCTGCGCCTTCCACTCGTCCTCGGACTTCGTGACGGCATACGTGCGGTTGGTCTGCTCCATGCTGGGGACAACCGCGACGGCCTCCCGAACGTTCCCGCCGCCGGGGGTCGCGCCGACTAGGCTCCCGCCATGAGCGCCAAGCCGCTGGTCCTGGAGGTGCCCGGCCCCGACGGGGTGCGCGAGGTGCGCGTCTCCAGCCCCGACCGGGTGATGTGGCCTGACGCGGGCATCACCAAGGGTGACCTGGCGGCCTACACGGTGGCGGTGGCCGAACCCCTCATGGGCGCGCTGCGCGACCGTCCCGTGACCCTCCAGCGATTCCCCGAGGGCGTCGACGGGGAGGAGTTCTACTCCAAGAACCCGCCCCGCGGGGTGCCCGAGTGGGCGCGCACGGTGATGTGCACCTACCCCTCGGGGCGCCGGCACCCGCAGCTGGTGGTCGACGAGGCCGCCACCGCGGTGTGGGCCGTGCAGATGAACACCGTGACGTTCCACCCCTGGCCCGTGCGCACGGAAGCGGTCGACAACCCCGACGAGCTGCGCATCGACCTCGATCCCCAGCCGGGCCGCACCTTCACCGACGCCGTGGAGGCGGCCTTCGCGCTGCGCGAGGTGCTCGCCGAGATCGGGCTGACCGGCTGGGCGAAGACCTCCGGCAACCGCGGCGTGCACGTCTTCTGCCGCGTGCGCCCCACCCACGAGTTCCTCGACGTCCGCCACGGCGTCATCGGCATCGCCCGCGAGCTCGAGCGTCGCCTGCCCGACCTCGTCACCACCGCGTGGTGGAAGGAGGAGCGGGGGGAGAAGGTCTTCGTCGACTTCAACCAGGCGTGCCGTGACCGCACGATCGCCTCGGCCTGGAGCCCGCGTCCGCTGCCGGGTGCACCGGTGAGTATGCCGGTCAGCTGGGAGGCGCTGAAGGGCGCGAGTCCCGGCGACTTCACCGTGCGGACGGTGCCCTCGATCCTCGCGGCCGACGGCGACACCTGGGCGGGCATCGACGACGCGGTCGGTGACGTGTCGGCAGCGATCGCCTTGTGGGACAAGGACATGCACGAGCGCGGACTGGGGGAGATGCCGTTCCCGCCCGACTACCCGAAGATGCCGGGGGAGCCGCCGCGCGTGCAGCCCAGCAAGCGCCGCCAGGACCGCCAGGACAGCGACTACCTCGGGCCCAAGGCGGACCGCGACGCCGAGTGGGGGTTGCCGCTGGTGCCGCACGTGGCCCCGATGCTGGCCAAGTCGGTCAAGGCCATGCCGGAGGGCGACCTGCTCTACGAGCCCAAGTGGGACGGGTTCCGCTCGATCGTCTTCCGCTCCGGCGACCGCGTCGAGATCGGCAGCCGCAACGAGAAGCCGATGACCCGTTACTTCCCCGAGGTGGTCGAGGCGGTGAAGGCGAACCTCCCGGACAGGTGCGTCGTCGACGGCGAGATCGTCGTCGTCGGCCCGACCGGCGACCGGCTCGACTTCGACCTGCTCCAGCAGCGCATCCACCCGGCTGCAAGCCGGGTCAGGAAGCTGTCGCAGGAGACGCCGGCCCACTTCGTCGCCTTTGACCTGCTCGCCCTCGGTGACGACGACCTCCGTGAGCGGCCGTTCGCCGAGCGGAGGGCGCTGCTCGAGAAGGCGCTGGCCGACGCCGAGCCGCCGGTGCACCTGACGCGTGCCACGCGGGACCGTGCGCTGGCGCTCGAGTGGTTCGAGCAGTTCGAGGGAGCCGGGCTGGACGGCGTCGTCGCCAAACCCCTCGACGGCACCTACCTGCCCGACAAGCGGGTGATGTTCAAGGTCAAGCACGAGCGCACCGCCGACTGCGTGGTGGCCGGCTACCGCACCCACAAGAGCGGCCCCGACGCCATCGGCTCCCTGCTGCTCGGGCTCCACCGCGGCGACGAGCTCATGAGCGTGGGGGTGATCGGCGCCTTCCCCATGGCACGCCGCCGCGAGCTCTTCGAGGAGCTGCAGCCGCTCGTGACGACCTTCGACGACCACCCCTGGGCGTGGGCGCGACAGGAGGAGGGCACCCGCACCCCCCGCAACGCCGAGCAGAGCCGGTGGGCCGCCGGCAAGGACCTGTCGTTCACACCGTTGCGGCCGGAGCGCGTCGTCGAGGTGCGCTACGACCACATGGAGGGCGAGCGCTTCCGGCACACCGCCCAGTTCGTCCGGTGGCGGCCGGACCGCGAGCCCCGCTCGTGCACCTACGAGCAGCTTGACGAGCCGGTCAGCTTCGACCTCGCCGACGTGCTGAGCGGCGGGGCCTGACCTGATGGGAGCCAGTCGCGACGTCGTCCGGCGCGCCGCGCTGGGTGCGGCGATCACCGGCGGCTCCGTCACAGCCCTGGGTGCGCTGTCCTCGATCAGCGCCGCCGCCTACTTCGCCCGCCGGGCCCTCACACCCGACCGGGAGCGGCCCGACGACACCGAGGTCCTCGCGGTCGACGACCACAGCGTCACGGTGGGGCTCACCGCCGACAGCGTCGTGCCGGGGCGGTACGGGCTGTGGCTGGACGGCACGGAGGGCCACTGCCGGGTCGGTGACGTCCTGGAGCTCGACCAGGAGCGGGGCAGGGTGCGACGCGAGCTGCTCGGCGTCGACTTCGGGCACCTGGCGCCGGGGTTCGCCCGGTGGAACCAGTACTACTACGGCTCGTCCCCGGACCACTCCCTCGGCCTCCCGACCCGGCACGTCGAGGTGCCGACCGAGCTCGGGCCGATGGCCGCGTGGGTCGTGGAGGCCGAGCGGCCCACGGACCGCTGGGCGGTCCTCGTCCACGGCCGGGGTGCTCGGCGCGAGGAGTGCCTGCGCGCCATCACCCCCCTGCGCGACAGCGGGATCAACGTCCTCGTGCCGTCGTACCGCAACGACCTCGGGGCGCCGAGCGGTCCGGACGGCCGTTACAACCTCGGGCTGTCCGAGTGGCGCGACATCGAGGATGCCGCCCTGTGGGCCGTGCAGCAGGGAGCGCGCGAGCTGGTGCTGGTGGGATGGTCGATGGGCGGCGCCATCGTGCTGCAGACGCTCGACCGCTCGTGGCTCACCGGGCACGTCAGCCACGTCGTGCTCGACGCGCCGGTCATCGACTGGAACGACGTGCTCGCCCACCACGCTCGGGGCCACGGCGTGCCGGCTCCCGTGGGGACGCTCAGCCGCACCCTCATGGGCAAGCGCTGGGCCCGCAGGCTCGTCGGTGTGCACGATCCCGTCGACGTGGCCAAGACCAACTGGGTGGCGAGGGCCGACGAGCTGCGGCACCGGATCCTGCTCATCCACTCCGTCGACGACGAGTTCGTGCCGGTCGGGCCGTCCGAGCGGCTGGCCGAGGCGCGGCCCGACCTGGTCCGGTTCGAGCCGTGGGAGACGGCGCGGCACACCAAGGAGTGGAACACCGACCCGCAGCGCTGGGAGAACGCCGTGCGGGAGTTCGTCTCCCCCTAGTGGTCGGCCGCCCGGTGCAGCACCCGCCAGCGGCCCATGACGGTGCCGTCGCCCTCCACCAGGGCCATCGGCGCCAGCGGCACCTCGAACGCCGGGGCCCGGGCGATCCGCCCCTGGTCGCCGCCGACCGCGACGGGCGACCACGTGAGGTCCAGCTCGTCGACGACGCCGGCTGACAGCATGGCGCCGAGCAGGCTCGGACCGCCCTCGGTGAGCACGCGCGGCATACCCCTGTCGGCCAGCCGCCGGCGCAGCTCTGGCAGGTCGACCCCGTCGTCGCCGCAGAGGAGCACGCCGTCGTCGCCGAGGGCTCGGCGAGCTGCCTCGACCGCGTCGGCCGGCGCGGCACGGTGCGTCACGAGCAGGACGTCGCCCCGGCCCGGCGCGGGAGCGAGCAGGGCCTGCGGCACCCGGGCGCTGTTGCTCACGACGGCGAGCGGCAGCGGGCCCCCGTCCTCCGCGCCGAGCCGCGTGTAGCCCTCGGTGCGGATCGTGCCCGCGCCCACGACGACCACGTCGCTCAGCCGTCGCAACAGCCGGAAGACCACGCCGTCCGCGGCGGTGTTGATCGTGCCGGAGCGACCGTTGGCGCCGGTGGCCGCGCCGTCGAGGGTGGAGACGAAGTTCGCCCGCAGCCACGGGCCGGCGGGCGGCGCGTACACCTCGGCCAGGGCGGCCTCGTCGAGGGTCTCGCCGGGGGAGTGCGAGCCGGTCTCGTCGAGGAGGAGGCGCATGCCCCGCAGTGTGCCACTCACTACGCTGCCGGTGTGTCCACGTCGATCACCACCCGCGAGCCCCGCCTCGACCGCGAGCGGCTGATCCGCGAGCTCGTGCCACCGCCGCGTTTCGACACGGAGCGCTTCTCCACCTACCGGCCCGACCCCGCCCAGCCGAGCCAGGCCGCTGCGGTGCAGCGGTTGGAGGAGTATGCCGCGTGGCTGGCCGGCCCTGCCGGGAACGGGGCGGGCGGTGGTCGCGGCCGCTGGTGGCGCCGGGGGAACAACCGTCAGCAGGCGCCCAAGGGCGTCTACCTCGACGGCGGCTTCGGCGTGGGCAAGACGCACCTGCTCGCGAGCCTGTGGCACGCCGCTCCCGAGCCCAAGGCGTTCGGCACCTTCGTCGAGCTCACCAACCTCGTGGGCGCGCTCGGGTTCTCGGAGACCGTCACCGCCCTGCAGGGCTACCGGCTGCTGTGCATCGACGAGTTCGAGCTCGACGACCCGGGCGACACCGTGCTGATGGCCACCCTCCTGACCCGGCTGAGCGAGTCCGGGGTGGGGCTCGCGGCGACGTCCAACACCCTGCCCGGCGCCCTCGGCGAGGGGCGCTTCGCCGCCGAGGACTTCCTCCGCGAGATCCAGGCACTTGCCGACCGGTTCGAGGTCGTCACGGTCGACGGCGAGGACTACCGGCACCGAGGCCTTGCGCCGAGCCCGCCGCCGCTGTCGGACGAGGAGGTCGCCGCCCGCGTCTCGGAGGCGGGCGGGCTGTGCGACCGGTTCGACGACGTGACGGCTCACCTCGCGAAGGTGCACCCGAGCCGCTACCACGCGCTGCTCGACGGGGTCACCTCCGTCGGCTGGCAGGGGGTGCGGCCCGTCTCGGACCAGATGGTGGCGCTGCGGCTGGTCGTCCTGGCCGACCGGCTCTACGACAACGACATCCCCGTGTTCGCCAGCGGCCACCCGCTCGGCGAGCTGTTCACGCCGGAGCTGATGAAGGGCGGGTACCGGAAGAAGTACTTCCGGGCGGTGTCGCGGCTGACCGCGCTGGCACGCGAGGGAGTCGGAGAGGTCGCGCACGGCATGGGCTGATGCCACGATGCCCTCCATGGCGAAGTCGGAGAAGAAGAGCGGGAAGAAGTCCGGGAAGGCCAAGGCCGCGCAGGCTCGGGGGAAGCGCGCGTCGGGAGGCGACCCGCTCGCCACGGCTGAGGTGCTGCCGACGCCGAAGGCGGCCGCGAAGCCGATGCAGCCCGGTTCGTTCACCGAGGCGCTGCGCGTCGGCGAGGGCTTCAGCCTCTTCGACACCGACACGCGGGCCACGCCGGCGTGGGACGGCGACAAGGTCGCGGCGGCCGAGGCCATGGCGCCCCTGGCCGATGAGACGAGCGAGCTGCAGGAGCGGCTGTACGCCGAGTCGAGGATGGGCGGCCGGCGCTCGCTCCTGCTGGTCGTGCAGGGGATGGACACCTCGGGCAAGGGCGGCATCATGCGTCACGTCGTGGGGGAGATGGACCCGCAGGGCGTGAGCTACACCGCCTTCAAGGCGCCGACGGCCGAGGAGAGGAAGCACCCCTTCCTCTGGCGCATCCGCAACGCGCTGCCGCAACCGGGGCAGGTCGGGGTCTTCGACCGCTCGCACTACGAGGACGTGCTGATCGCGCGGGTGCGCGAGCTGGTGCCGCGCAGCACCTGGTCGCGGCGGTACTCCCAGATCAACGCCTTCGAGCAGTCGGTGGTCGAGTCCGGCACGACCGTGGTGAAGGTGATGCTGCACATCAGCTCGGATGAGCAGAGGTCCCGGCTCATGCGGCGGCTCGAGCGGCCGGACAAGAACTGGAAGTTCAACCCGGGCGACGTCGACGAGCGGATGCTGTGGCCCCGCTACCAGGAGGCCTACCAGGCGGCGCTGGAGAAGTGCTCGACCGCAGAGGCCCCCTGGTTCGTCGTGCCCGCTGACCGGAAGTGGTACGCCCGGCTGGCCGTGATGAACCTCGTCCTCGAACACCTGCGGGCGATGGACCCCCAGTGGCCGGCCGCCGACTACGACGTCGAGACGGAGAAGGCCCGGCTGGCGGCGACCTGAGACGGGGTCGGATGACTCTTGCGTCACAACTGTTGCGCGCACCGCGCGGAGTGCCTAGTTTCGACCCACAGGATGTGTGACACCGATCACACGCCGCGGCCTGCCGAAGGAGCGACGATGAAGTCACCGACCGGACGAGGTAGGGCAGGACGGCGGCGACGCGCGCGCGTGCTCGCCATAGGGGCGGTGCTGGGGCTCACCGGGGGGCTGGCCGCCTGCTCCGGCGGTGGAGACGGGGGCGTCGTCGTCAACCTCTATGGCGGGGCGAGTGCGGTCGGCTTCGAGGACATCCTCGCCGACTGCAACAAGAAGGCGGCCGGCAGGTACACCATCGTCGGGAACCTGCTGCCGAGCGACGCGGACGGCCAGCGCGAGCAGTTCGTCCGCCGGCTCGCGGCCAAGGACACGGGCATGGACCTCCTGGGCATGGACGTCACCTGGACGGCCGAGTTCGCCGAGGCGGGGTGGATCGAGGAGATCACCGGCGACAAGAAGGCCCAGGCCATCGAGGGGGTTCTCCAGCCGCCGGTCGACACCGCGACCTGGAAGGAGAAGCTGTACGCCGTGCCGAGGACGACCAACGTCCAGATCCTCTGGTACCGCAAGTCGCTCGTTCCCGAGGCACCCAAGACCTGGGACCAGCTGATGGCCGCGGCCCAGAAGCTCAAGGACGAGGGCAAGCCGTACCAGATCGCGTTCACGGCGGCCCAGTACGAGGGCTACGTCGTGAACGTGAACAACATGCTCAACGCGTACGGGGGCACGTTCGTCAACGAGGACAGCACCGAGGCAACCATCGACGAGAAGGCGGTTCAGGGCCTCACCCTGCTCAACAAGCTGGCCACCTCGGGCCTGACCAGTGCATCGCTGTCCAACTCCCAGGAGCCCGAGGTCTTCGCCGACCTCCAGGCCGGCAGGGCCGCGTTCGCCCTGAACTGGCCCTACGTGCTCAGCGCCATGCGCAGCGCGGGCGAGACCGACCCCAAGAGCAAGGAGGTCGCGGACGACCTCGGCTACGCGCCGTTCCCGACCGTCAACGAGGGTGACGCGCCGAAGGTGACCCTGGGCGGGATGAACTACGCGGTGAGCACCTACAGCGAGCACAAGGAGGAGGCATTCGAGGCGGGGATGTGCCTGCGGTCGGAGGAGAACCAGCTGCGGGCGGCGCTCGACGCCGGTGACGCTCCCGTCTTCGAGCGGATCTACACCTCCAACGAGGAGTTCCGGAAGCAGTACCCGATGGGCGACGTCATGCTCGAGGAGCTCAAGAACGCAGTTCCTCGCCCGGTGACGCCGATCTACCAGAACATCTCGACGATCGTCTCCACCTCGCTGTCGCCACCGGCAGACATCAACCCCGAGCAGAGTGCGGCCGAGCTCGATGACTCCATCCAGCAGGCCATTGACGGAAAGGGGATCCTGCCGTGAGCACCAACCTCCCCACGCAGCCCGGCGCCGAGGTCGAACGGGACCAGGCACGGGGAGCCGGCACCGACCGCGGCACCGAGATCGCCCGTCAGCGCTACAGCGAGGGCAAGCGGGCCGAGCGCCGGCTGGGCCTGCTGCTCTGCGCGCCGGCCGTCATCACCATGCTGGCGGTGACGGCATACCCGATCCTCTACGCCTTCTGGCTCTCGCTGCAGCGCGCCGACCTCCGCACCCCCGACCAGAACGAGTTCATCGGGCTCGAGAACTACGTCACGGTCCTGTCCAGCCCCATCTGGTGGGACGCCTTCGGCATCACGATGCTCATCACCGTCGTGAGCGCAGCGCTCGAGCTCGTCCTCGGGATGCTGCTGGCGATCGTCATGCACCGCACCATCGTTGGCCGGGGCCTGGTCCGCACCTCCGCCCTGGTGCCCTACGCGATCGTCACGGTCGTGGCGGCCTTCTCGTGGCGGTTCGCCTGGACGCAGAACCTCGGGTGGCTCGCCGGCGAGAACGCGCCGCTGACCGAGAGATGGCCCTCCGTGGCGATCATCATCCTGGCCGAGGTGTGGAAGACGGTGCCGTTCATGGCCCTGCTCCTCATGGCCGGACTCGCGCTCGTGCCGGAGGACCTGCTCAAGGCCGCCTCGATGGACGGGGCGACGGCATGGCAGCGCTTCTGGCAGATCACGGTGCCCCTGATCAAGCCGGCCATCCTGGTGGCGCTGCTGTTCCGCACCCTCGACGCGTTCCGCATCTTCGACAACATCTTCGTGCTGACGGGCGGCGCGAACGGCACGTCCTCGGTGTCGATGGTCGCCTACAACAACCTCATCAGAGGCCTCAACCTCGGCATCGGCTCGACGATGGCGATCCTGATCTTCATCACCATCGCCATCATCGCCTTCCTCTTCATCAAGCTGTTCGGGGCGGCGGCACCAGGTGCGGACACGGAAGGGAGGCGCTGACATGCGCCAGGAGACCGCTCAGCGCAAGTGGACGTGGTGGGGCATCAACACCATCGTCCTGCTCTACGCCTTCATCCCGGTCGTCTGGATCATCTCGATGTCGCTCAAGGACGCGGGGACGCTCAACGACGGCAGGTTCCTGCCCGTCTCGCCGTCCACCGAGAGCTACACCCAGATCTTCGAGAACAGCGACTTCACCCGGGCGCTGATCAACTCGATCGGCATCTGCCTCATCGCCACCTTCATCGCGCTGGTGTTCGGCACCATGGCGGCCTACGCCATCGCGCGCCTGGACTTCCCGGGCAAGAAGACGATCGTGGCCGTGTCGCTGCTGATCTCGATGTTCCCGCAGATCGCGCTCGTGACGCCGCTGTTCAAGATCCTCACGACCATCGGGCTGTTCGACACGTGGATGGGCCTGATCATCCCCTACGTCACCTTCGCGCTGCCGCTGGCGATCTACACCCTGTCGGCGTTCTTCCGCGAGATCCCGTGGGAGCTGGAGAAGGCGGCCAAGATGGACGGAGCCACGCCCTTCCAGGCCTTCCGTCAGGTGATCACCCCGCTGGCCATGCCGGGGGTCTTCACCACCGCGATCCTCGTCTTCATCGCCTGCTGGAACGACTTCCTGTTCGCGATCTCACTGACCTCCACCTCCGCGTCGCGAACGGTGCCCGCGGCCATGTCGTACTTCACCGGTGCCACGACCTTCGAGAAGCCCGTCGGGCCCATCGCTGCTGCGGCCGTGGTCATCACCGTCCCCATCGTCATCTTCGTGCTGCTCTTCCAGCGGCGCATCGTTGCCGGCCTGACCTCCGGCGCCGTCAAGGGCTGAGCGCCCGATCACCGTGAACGACTGAAGGAGCAGACATGGCCGAGATCGTCCTCGAGAACGTGGTCAAGCGCTACCCCGATGGTGCGCTGGCCGTGGACCACTTCAACCTCACCATCGCCGATGGGGAGTTCATCATCCTCGTGGGGCCGTCGGGCTGCGGGAAGTCGACCACGCTGAACATGATCGCGGGCCTCGAGGACATCACCGAGGGCAAGCTGATCATCGACGGTCAGGTCGTGAACGACAAGGCCCCCAAGGACCGTGACATCGCCATGGTGTTCCAGTCCTACGCGCTGTACCCCCACATGACCGTCGGCGAGAACATGGGATTCCCGCTCAAGCTCGCCGGCGTCGACAAGGCCACCATCGACAAGAAGGTCAAGGAGGCGGCCGAGATGCTGGAGCTCACCCAGCACCTCGACCGCAAGCCGTCGAACCTCTCCGGTGGCCAGCGCCAGCGCGTGGCGATGGGACGGGCGATCGTGCGCCAGCCCAAGGCCTTCCTCATGGACGAGCCGCTGTCGAACCTCGACGCCAAGCTGCGGGTGCAGATGCGGACCCAGGTGTCGCGCATCCAGAAGGCGCTGGGGACCACCACCATCTACGTCACGCACGACCAGACCGAGGCCATGACCCTCGGCGACCGGGTCGTCGTGATGCGCGGGGGCCTCATCCAGCAGGTCGGCTCCCCGCAGGAGCTCTACGACCACCCCGTCAACCTCTTCGTCGCCGGCTTCATCGGCAGCCCGTCGATGAACTTCCTGCCGGCCAAGGTGGCCGAGGGCAGGATCACGAGCCCGCTGGGCGAGGCCCAGCTGCCCGAGGGCGCGCGCAAGGCCATCGAGAAGGCCGGAGACGTCCGCGACGTGATCATCGGCATCCGGCCCGAGCACTTCGAGGACGCGAAGATCGCGCGTGACAGCGAGGGTGGGCGGTTCACCACGACCGTCGACCTCGTCGAGTCGATGGGCTCCGACGTGTTCGTCTACTTCACCCTGCGGGCCGAGGAAGCGCACTCCAAGGACCTCGAGGACCTGGCGGCGGACACCGGCTACGACCTGCACGGGGACGGCATCACGATCACCGCCCGCCTCGACGCAGCCTCGCGCGTGAGGGAGGGAGCGGAGGTCGAGCTCTGGTACGACACGAGCAAGATGCAGATCTTCGACGCCAAGACCGGACAGAACCTGGTGGCCCGGCCCACCGACGACGACAGCCCGGAGAACCCGCCTTCCGCGCCGGCGATGGCATCGGGGGAGCGGGACGAGGGCGAGGCCTGACCCGCGCGCTCTGACGCGCCGGCCCGACCGCCGGCGTGTCAGAGCACGAGTGCGCGCTCGAGGATACGTTCCGCGCTGCCCTGCACCAGGGAGCCGTCGAGGGTGCCCAGCGTGTGACCGTGACCGCCGGCGATCCGGCTGGCGACGAACGCGTCGGCCACCTCGCTCGGCGCGTGCTGGGCCAGCAGTGAGGCCTGGAGCGTCACGGCGAGTGTCTCCACCACCCGGCGGGCACCGACGGCGGCGCCGGGCTCTGCGGCATCCCGGGCCACCTCCTCGACGCCGTCGATGGCGGCGTCGAGTGCGGCACTGTGGCCGAGGCCGCGCTTGGCCTCGTGGACGAACGCCTCGACGGCCTGCGGCTGGCGGGAGACGGCGCGCAGCACGTCGAGGGCGTTGACGTTGCCCGAGCCCTCCCAGATCGAGTTCAGCGGCGCCTCGCGGTAGAGCCGGGCGAGGCCGTTCTCCTCGACGTAGCCGTTGCCGCCCAGGCACTCCAGCGCCTCGGCCACGACCGGCGAGGTGCGCTTGCACACCCAGTACTTGCTGACCGCGACGGCGAGCCGGGAGAAGTCGGAGTCGCCCTCGTCGACGGCGTGGGCGAGGCGCAGCGAGAGCATGGTGGCGGCCTCGGTCTCGAGGACGAGGTCGACGAGGACGTTGCGCATCAACGGCTGGTCGACGAGCCGAGCCCCGAAGGCGGAGCGGTGCCGGGCGTGGTGGACCGCGCGCACCACGGCCTGCCGCATGGTGGCCGTGGAGCCGAGCACGCAGTCGAGCCGGGTGGACGCGACCATGTCGATGATGGTGCGCACGCCGCGTCCCTCGTCGCCGACGCGCACACCCCAGGTGCCGTCGAACTCGACCTCCGAAGAGGCGTTGGAGCGGTTGCCCAGCTTGTCCTTGAGGCGTTGCAGCGCAAAGGGATTGCGGGTCCCGTCGTCGAGGACACGCGGGACGAGGAAGCAGGTGGGGCCGGCCTCGGTCTGGGCGAGCACGAGGAAGGCGTCGCTCATCGGCGCCGAGAGGAACCACTTGTGGCCGGTGAGCCGGTAGGTGTCGCCGCCGGCCAGGGGGCCGCGCGATGCAGCGGTCGCGACCGTCGCGTTGGCGCGCACGTCGGAGCCGCCCTGCTTCTCGGTCATGCCCATGCCGGCGATGGCGCCACGCTTGCCGGCAAGGGGACGCAGGCCGAAGTCGTACTCGCGGGAGGCCAGCTTCGGCACCCAGGCGGCAGCCAGCTCGGGGTTGGCGCGCAGGGCGGGCACGGCGGCATACGTCATCGACACGGGGCACAGGTGCCCTGCCTCCACCTGGGACCAGACGATGAAGCCGGCCGCCCGGCGCACGTGGGCGCCGCTGCCCGCCGGCTCGGTCCACGGCCCGGCCGTGAGGCCGTGGGCGACGGCGGTGTCCATGAGGTCGTGCCAAGAGGGGTGGAACTCCACCTCGTCGACCCGCTCGCCGGTGGGCGCGTGGGTGCGCAGCACCGGCGTGTGGAGGTTGGCCAGGTCGCCGGCCCGCTGGGCCTCGGGACGGCCGGCCAGCTCTGCGAGGACGGCGATGTCCTCGTATGCAGTCGGGCCGGCCCAGCGCCGCAGGCCCTCCTCGAGCGCGGGGTCGCTGGTCAGCAGGCTGTGGCCGGAGAGCGGCGGGACCTGGTTGGTGACGGCGTGGGTGCTCACCTCGGCAGCCTAGGGCGGGCAGGCGGCGTGATCAGGCCGTTGCCGCGTCAGACGTGTCACATGCGGGCCGACGGTGAGGCGCCGGGATACCGTTGCGGAGTGGTGAGCGTGAAGGCGCGGGTGAAGAGACACCTCGCCCGGGTGCCGGGGGCGACGGCTCTGGCGCGCCTGACCGTCGAGACGATCCGGGTGTGCCTGCGCTACCGCGTGACGGGGCTGGCGTCCGAGGCCGGCTTCTTCATGCTGCTGTCGCTGCCGCCGCTGCTGCTGGGACTGTTCGGCGGGGTCGGTTACGTCGGGCAGTGGCTCGGCCAGGAGACGGTCGACGAGATCACCGGCGGGATCCAGACGTGGGCCGAGCGGTTCCTCACCGACACGTTGATCACGGACGCGCTGTTGCCCACCGTCAACGACGTGCTGGGCAGGGGGCGCCTGGACCTCATCTCCGTCGGTTTCCTGCTGTCGATCTGGTCGGGGTCGCGCGCCCTGAACGTCTTCGTGGACACCATCTCGATCATGTACGGGCAGTCGGGCGTGCGGGGCATCGTGCAGACCCGGGCGTTGTCGTTGACGCTCTACCTGGTCTCGCTCGTCGTGGGGATCATCGTCATCCCACTGGTGCTGATCGGCCCGACGTGGCTGGAGGCGCTGCTGCCGGAGAGCCTGGACTTCCTGTTCTGGCTCTACTGGCCGGTGGTGACGTTCATCGCCGTCGCCAGCCTGACGACGCTGTACCACATCTCCACGCCACGCCGGACGCCGTGGCTGAGGGACATGCCCGGGGCCGTGCTGACCATGGTCATCTGGGCGCTGTCGTCGTTCGTGCTGCGCGGGACGGTCGCGGCCTCGCTGGGCGGCACGTCGATCTACGGGCCGCTGAGCACGCCGATCGTGCTGCTGATCTGGCTGTACTTCCTCGCCATCGCCATCCTCATCGGCGCCGCCCTCAACGCCGCCATCCGGCTCCTGTGGCCTGTCCAGGAGCGGCCCAGCGCGCGGGCCCGGGCCGTGGGGTGGGTCAAGCAGGAGGTGCGCCGTCGCCGGGCCGCCGAGGAGGTCGCGGGCCCCTCGGGTGTGGCGGGGGAGCCCGAGGCTGCGGCCGAGGTCTTCGGGGGGCTCGACGGGGCGCCTGGTGAGCCTGTGGGGACGCCGGGCGAGCCTGTCGGGGCGCCAGCCGGTGCGGGGGCGGGGGACGGCACTGAGGAGCCAGCTGCTGCGAAGCGGAAGAAGTCCAGGCCACTCACGCCGCTTCCCGAGGACCCCGAGCGGGTTGCGCGAAAGGCGGCCCGGAAGGCCGCCCGGAGGGCGGCGCGGTCGGCCTCCTGAACGGGGGTGTCGGCGGGTCCAACGGGGTCCGTCGAGGCGGTGACCGGGGCGGCTGGACAGCCGGTTTGGAGTTCACGGCGGGGATCGGCTAATGTCTCTCCCGCCGCACAGCGAAGGAATAACAACGCTGTGAGCAGCGCGGATGTAGCTCAGTTGGTAGAGCGCAACCTTGCCAAGGTTGAGGTCGCCGGTTCGAGACCGGTCATCCGCTCGGAGGGATCAAGACCGCCTTCACGGTGGAGTGGCCGAGAGGCGAGGCAGCGGCCTGCAAAGCCGCGTACACGGGTTCAAATCCCGTCTCCACCTCGATCACGCAAGACCCCGAGCAACACCCCAGGGCGATTGGCGCAGTGGTAGCGCGCTTCCTTGACACGGAAGAGGTCACTGGTTCAAACCCAGTATCGCCCACCATCGACAGACAGCCCTTGACCAGCGGAGACGCTGGTCAGGGGCTGTTCTCTTGTCCACCGGGAACGGCGAAATGTGACCTCTTCCGTGGCTCTGGGTGACCAACTGAGTGACAAAGAACTGCGATTTGGGGTGCAGGTAAGGGGTCACTCGTCGAGTTTGGTATTGCCCACCGGCGATACACCGGGCGCAGCAGGTACTCGCCTCTGTAGGAAACCGGTGGTGGTGTGCGATTTGAAGGTGGCTGTCTGCAACGAAGCGGTAAGAGCCCTCGGACGCCGTCGCCGAACCCCAGCACGGGCATGCTGGCGCCCGCCGTACCGCTGCCCTGAGCACGGAGTCCTGTTGGCCTTCCATCGCATGGATGTGCGCTGACAGACCCGTGCCGAAAAGTCACCGAACGGGGGGGGCGAACCGGGGCCGACAGTGTCGGGTGGTCCGTTCAGCGCACCGCACCGCTGGTCGACCGCGGGAACCGGGGCGCGAGGTCGATGACCTGACGGCGAGTTGGGCTGCTACGTGGCCGCAACCGTGGCACCGAGCGGCCGACGGCTCGTGTCGAGGGCTCGAGCTCCGCGGCCGACTGGGTCGATGCGAGGTTTGACTTCCCCGCTGCCGTCGGGAGGGACGCAATGGCAAAGGCGGCCGGCAGGTCCTTCTCGGCAGGATGCGCGTGCCGTGACCGTCATCGCCCCAGGGCCAAGCCCCCTGGCCTGCGAGGTTGTTGCGGTGTCGTGCGGTGACAGGGGGAAGATGTCCTATGACTGTGGACGTGATGGTCGAGACAACAATCGCATGCGCACCTGAGGTTGTTGCGGAGTTCGCGGGCGACCCCACCAATGCTCCGCAGTGGTATGCCAACATACGGTCAGTGGAGTGGCAGACGCCACCACCTGTGCAGGTCGGCTCGCGCTTGCACTTCGTTGCCCAGTTCCTGGGACGGAGGCTTTCGTACACGTACGAGGTGGTGGCGCAGGACCCTCTGCGCCGCATGGTCATGCGGACCGCGAACGGCCCCTTCCCGATGGAGACCATCTACACCTGGGAAGCGGTCGGAGGTGGGGGCACCCGGATGACGTTGCGCAACCGCGGCATCCCATCGGGATTCTCGCGACTGACCGCGCCGGTGGTGGCGCGCGCGATGCGGCGGGCCACCACCAAGGACCTGGCGCGGCTCAAGGCATTGCTCGAGACCGCGACATGAGCACGTCAGGATCGAGGGCCAGGATCTGGTCGACCGGGTGCTGCCGCAGCTCATGGGGCGGTGGGCATGCGTGTCACGAGTGGTCGGCACTTCCATGCAGGTCAAGGAGAAGCGGATGAACCAAGCACCCCGCCGTCCGCGCCTGATCGTCTTCGACGTCAACGAGACGCTGTCCGACATGAGCGTGCTCGCCGCTCGCTTCGCCGAGCTCGGCCTGGCCCAGCAGCTGGCACCGACGTGGTTCGCCAGCCTGCTGCGGGACGGTTTCGCGCTGACGGTGGCTGGGGAGAACCCCGACTTCGCGGAGCTGGCGTTGGAATCCCTGACCACCCTGCTCCGGAGCCAGGGCGTGACCGATGTCGAGGCAGGCGTCGAGGGCGTCATGGAGGCGTTCATGCAACTCCCTCTGCACCCGGACGTCGTGGAGGGCATCCGTCTCCTGAGCGAGTCCGGGATCCGCCTGGTGACCCTCAGCAACGGGTCCACGTCAGTGGCCGAGGGGCTGTTCCAGCGCAACGGCCTCATGGACCGTTTCGAGCGGCTCCTGTCCGTTGCGGACGCGCCGGCCTGGAAGCCGGCGGCGGCGGCATACCGGTATGCGATGGAGGTGTGCGGCGCCGACGCGGCAGAGAGCATGCTCGTGGCGGTCCACCCTTGGGACATCCACGGTGCGCACCGGGCCGGTCTTGCCACGGGCTTCCTCAATCGCACCGCCTTCCAATACCCGCGATTCTTCGCCCGGCCGGACATCGAGACGGCGAACCTGGTCGAGCTGGCAGACGCGCTGGCACGCCGAGGGCAGCCATGATCGCCCAGGTGCTGTTCATCGAGCACTGCCCCCATCACGGTGTGGCGGTGGCGCGGCTGCGGGAGGCGGCCCGCCTTGCGGACCTTGATCTGGTGGTCCAGGACGAGCGGGTCAGCAGTGCCGCCGATGCTCAGCGGATGGGCTTCGGTGGTTCGCCGAGCATCCACCTGGATGGCGTTGACCTGTTTCCCGTTGCACAGGTCGGTGACCTGGCGTGCCGGATCTACCCGACCGAGGCAGGGCCTCAGGGTGTTCCCAGCGTGGAGCAGCTGGTGGAGGCGTTGCGAGAACGACGCGACGCTGCCAGTCACTGACGGTGACGCCCTCGCGCGTGCGGGGAGTGCCAGCGCCGGCCGCGGGCTCCCGAGGCACACGAGCCGATAGGGGCACAGCCCCGAGGCCGACGCGAGGAGCCAGCCCCTAGTGGGCTGCAGACCGGGGATGCTGGCTCCATCGCACCATCGACCAGGGCACGGGTGCAGCGGTACCTCCCCTCGAGAGGGCTGGCCCTCTCATCGTCGGGTTGCGAGCTCCTCGGGAGAGCCGGAACCGTCGCGCCTCCTCGCCCAGATCGAGGAGTACTGCATGAGGTCGCGAGCCGTTCGACGCCGGTGCTCGTGGGTCCGCGACCCCGAGAGAGCCGCCGATGGCCACTGAACCGGCCTGTCTCCTCATCGCGTCTGTCCAGTCCGCGCTGGTACGGAGGGAGCCGAGAGCAGCGCCGCACCGAGGCACGAGGAACTGTTCTCCCGGTCCGCGCTGGTTCCGACGTAGAGCGCGGGTTCGGCAGCTTCTTACGGATCCGTGACGGGCTGGCCCACGGGCCCCTCATCGCTGGCCTGACCGCGGGCGCGGCGGCAGACTCCGGCCATGAGGGTTGTCCTGACGGGCGCGGCCGGCTTCATTGGCCGGGTCACAGGCTCGGAGTTGGCCGACGCGGGCCACGAGGTTGTCGGGATCGACGCCCTGCTCCCAGCAGCTCACCGCCCCGGGGCACCACCGCCGCCGGGGGTCGAGGTGCGGGATGTGCGTGACGCCGACGAGTGGGCGGAGCTGCTGCGCGGCGCGGACGCGGTGTGCCATCTGGCCGCCATGGTTGGGGCGGGGGTGTCGGCCGGGGACCTTCCGCTGTATGCCGCGCACAACGACCTCGGGACCGCCGCCCTGCTCGCGGCGATGCACCGTGCGGGCGTCCGCATGCTCGTGCAGGCGTCGTCCATGGTCGTCTACGGCGAGGGCCGATACCGCTGCCCTGAGCACGGAGTCCAGGTGCCGTCTGCCCGGGACCGGGCCGCCCTCGATGCGGGTCGTTTCGAGAACCCCTGTCCTGGCTGCGGGAAGGCGCTGGCGTGGGAGGCCGTCGACGAGGCTGCCGCCCTCGGCCCGCGCAGCAGCTACGCCGCGAGCAAGGTCGCCCAAGAGCACTACGCGACGGCCTGGGCCCGCCAGTCGCCGGGGAGGGCGCTCTCCCTGAGGTACCACAACGTCTACGGACCTGGGATGCCGCGTGACACCCCGTACTCGGGCGTAGCGGCGATCTTCCGCTCGGCGATCGAGGCCGGTCGGGCCCCCCGGGTCTTCGAGGACGGCCACCAGGTGCGTGACTTCGTCCACGTCGCCGACGTGGCGCGCGCGAACGTCCTCGCGCTCGAAGCGGTGGCCACGCGCGAGACCGGAAGCCACACGGCATACAACATCTGTTCGGGGACTCCGGTCACCATCCTCGAGGTCGCGGAGCGCATCACGGCAGAACTGGCCCCCAGCCTCGGCCCGATCGTCACCGGGGAGTATCGGCTGGGGGACGTCCGCCACATCGTCGCGTCCCCGGCGCGGGCGCGCGACGAGCTCGGCTTCACCGCGTCGGTGCACCCCCGCGAGGGGATCGCGCGGTTCGCCACCGAGCCGTTGCGCGACTGATCCGCGGCGAGGTCACCAGGGCGTCCACACGGCGTGCTGCACGGCGAGGGCCAACACGGCCTGGGAAGCGAGTGCGGGTCGGCGCCACGCGCGAGGCAGCATGGCAGCCGAGATCGCGAGCCACGGCACGAAGGGCAGCCAGATCCGCTCCACCTCCGCCTTGCTCATCAGCGAGAGGTCGGCGACGGCGACCATCGCCACCGCGGCGGCCACCAGGATCGGTGCCGCGGCATCGGGGGTCCGGCGCAGCTGCGGCAGTCGTCGTCGTCGGACAGCCCTCACGTCGCGGGGGTCAAGGGCCGCGCACACGGCGCCGATGATGACCGGGCCGGCACAGAGGGCGAGCGCCGCGAGGTTTGCCCACACCCAGTAGGCCACAGGGCGCTGGCTGGCGATGCCGTCCGCATAGCGCTGGCGCAGAACGGGAAAAGCCTCCCACCAGGAGAAGCCTGCAGAGGCGAAGGTGACCGCGACGGCGAGGGCGGCCGGGATGGCGACGAGCAGGGGCAGCCACACGCGGGAGGCGACCAGGACGCCGAGGGCCAGCAACGGGAGGAGGACCAGCCCGTAGGACAGGAAGACGCAGGCGCCGAACAGCAGGCCGGCCAGAGCGGCCCAGACCACGGCGCGCCAAGGACCTGCGTGCTCGTGCGCGATCGTCGTCGAGGTGGCGAGCGCCGCCGCACCCCAGGCGCCGACCGCCGCGAACACCGCGTCGGCGGAGACCGCCTGCCAGATTGCCGCAGGCCCGATCACGAGGAAAGGCAGGGCGATTCGCGCGGCGTTCTCAGCCCCCAATGCGCGAAGGGTCACGACCACGGCCACAGGCGTGGTCGCGGCCACGGCGACCACCAGGAGGCCGGTCGCCACCCCGCTGGCGAGCCCGACCCGCGCCAGAACCACGAAGAGCAGGAGGGCGCCCGGTGGGTGCCCGGCGACGTGCACCGCCCAGTGGTCCGGGTGGTCGAGCGGGATGCGGTCGATGAAACCACGCAGCGTCTCCGGCACGTCGTCCACCGCTCGCGCGGTCGGCAGGTACTCCGTGCTCTGCTCCAGGGGACGGCTGATCCCGCCGATGCCGTCCACGAGGGCGAGCGAGAGCATCCAGGCGACGCCCATCACCCAGGCCACCCCGAGCAGGCGACGCCATCGCAGCCGAGCGCAGGCCTGGTGCAGGGCAGGGCTGCAGGCCACCAACGCGACGGCCACTGAGGGGATAGTTCCGGGCCCGATGCGTGGGCGCCAGTCGGCGAGCAGAGGCGGTGCCGTCCCCACACGCACAGAGATCCCCAGCACGAACGGGACCACAGCGGCTGCGACCACGACAACAACGGCAGCGGTCGCGCCTCGTCGCACCAGCGGGGCTGACGCAGCCGGAGGTGCGTCACCGCGCCGGTCCACGCGCAGCGATACGTCCATGCCCCGAGGCTGACACCTGCCACGTCCTCAGACCCATCAGGGCGAGCGTCCTTCACACTCTCGTAAGGGTTTGCGTCTCACGCCGCGACGTCGGGTGCCTAGCGTCGAGGCATGACTCGATGCGATCTGGTGCTGCCGTGCAGGAACGAGGCGGCCGCCCTGCCAGACCTCCTCGGCAGGGTGCCCGATGTGTTCGGCGTCATCGTCGTCGACAACGGGTCGTCCGACGGCACCGCGGCGGTCGCCCGGTCGCTCGGGGCCCGCGTGGTGGCGGAGCCGACGCCCGGATACGGCGCAGCCGTGCACGCCGGCGTCGCGGCCTCGACCGCGGAGTACGTCGCGGTCATCGATGGCGACGGTTCGCTCGACCCAGAAGACCTGCTCATGCTGCTCGAGTGGGTGGCGAGCGGCCGGGCGGACCTCGCCGTCGGCCGGCGCCGCCCCACTGCAGAGGCGCGCTGGCCCTGGCACGCCCGACTCGGCAACCGGGTGGCGCTGCGCTGGCTCACCGCGCAGGCTGGACTGCGGCTCCACGACATCGCGCCGGCCAGGGTGTGCAGGCGCGACGACCTCGAGCGGCTCGGCGTGATGGACCGCCGATTCGGCTACCCCGTCGAGCTCCTGCTGCGCGCAGGGCAGGCCGGCTGGAGCGTGGCGGAGGTCGAGGTCGCCTACCATCCGCGGGCCGCCGGCACGCGGTCGAAGGTCTCGGGGTCGGTCGCCGGCAGTCTGCGAGCCGCCCTCGACTTCGCCCGGGTGCTCTCGTGAGCGTCGCGGTGGTCGTCCTCGCCAAGGCGCCAGTGCCGGGAGTGGCCAAGACGCGACTTGCAGCCGTCGTGGGTGACCGGCGCGCGGCCGATCTCGCAGCGGCAGCGCTGCTGGACACGCTCGAGCTCTGTGCCGAGGTCTTCCCCAGCGGGTTCCGGGTGGCGGCGTTGGATGGCCACCTCGCCGAGGCCAGCCGGCGGGACGAGCTGGCAGCGACCCTCCACGAGTGGCAGGTCATCGACCAGACCACCGGGGGTCTGGGTGAGCGGATCTGTCACGCGCTGCACGCAACTCACCGGCTCACCGGCGGGCCGGTGGTCCTGGTCGGGATGGACACGCCCCACCTGCAGACCGGGATCCTCGCCGAGGTCGCCGAGAGCGTCGCGGCCACCGGCCGGCCGGTGCTGGGCCCCGCCGCCGACGGCGGGTGGTGGGTCCTCGCGATCGCCGACCCGCGGCACGCGGACGGGCTGGCCGACGTGCCGATGTCTCGGCCAGATACCTACGCCCGCACCCATGAGGCCGTATGCCGCGTGTCTCGCCGCGTGGCGCCCGCGCCGGTGATGCGCGACGTCGACACCGTCGTGGATGCCGCGTGGGCCGCGGCGGCAGCGCCGAGGAGCCGGTTCGCGCGCGCCTGGCGGGAAGGGGGAGCCCACCAGGGCTGGGTGTCGGGGACCAGCGCGCGGGTGGGGACGGAGGCGGCACGGTGAGCGCCGCGGTGGTGTTGGAGGTGCCTGCGTCCGATGTCTATGCCGCGGCGCTGCGGGGTGCTCCCTGCACCGCGACCGTCGACGGCAGGGAACGGAGGCTTCCCGTGCGCCGGTGGGCAGGCGCAGTCACCGCGGGGGACCGGTTCCTCCTGTCTCATTGCGAGGGGCCGACCATCGACCTCGGCTGCGGGCCCGGCCGGCTGACCGCCGCGCTGGCGCGCCGCGGTGTGCTCACCCTTGGCGTCGACCTGTCGGTGGCAGCGGTTGAGGCGGCCGCTGCGCGGGGCGCGCCCGTCCTGCGCGCCGACCTGTTCGGCCCGCTGCCGAGGGAGGGCCACTGGCGCACAGCGCTGCTGGCTGACGGGAACGTGGGAATCGGCGGCGCCCCCGCGGCCCTGCTCCGTCGGGTGCGCGGCCTGGTCACGCCCGGCGGACGCGTGGTCCTCGACTGTGCGTCGCCGGGCACTGGTGTGCGCGTGCGGGTCGTGCACCTGCGCGCCGGCGGTCTGACCTCGGAGCCGTTCCCCTGGGCGGAGGTCGGTGTCGACGCGCTCGGCTCTCTCGCTGCGGATGCGGGACTCGTGCTCGGGGGGGCCAGCAGCTGGCGGGGCCGTTGGGTCGCCACGCTGCACCGCCCCGCGCTGGAGGAGGAGAACTCATGGCCCTGCTGAGCGGCACACGGCTGACGGACCGCATCGACCGGCTGCTCCCCCGCGAGGGTGACTTCCACAGCTCCCTGCGCGGCCCCGACGTGGCCTCGCGGGTGGGGCTCTGGCTTGGCCTGTGTTTCCTCGTGGCCCTGCTCACCGGGGTCTACAGCCACTTTGCGCAGCAGGCAGCGACGGCCATTCCGCTCCCTCGCCGGCCCGTCTCGCTCTACCGGGTCACCCAGACCCTGCACATCGCGGCCGGCACAGCCGCCGTGCCGCTGCTGCTGGTGAAGATGTGGGCGGTCTACCCCAAGCTGTTCGCCCGTCCTCCACGGGACCGCCGGGCCGTGCTCCTGCACGTCCTGGAACGGCTCTCCATCGCTGCGCTCGTCGCGAGCGCGATCTTCCAGCTGGCCACGGGTCTGGCCAACGCCGCCCAGTGGTACCCGTGGGGGTTCACCTTCCGCGAGACGCACTACGCGGTCGGCTGGGTCGCGATCGGGGCGCTCCTGGTCCACGTGGCCGTGAAGCTGCCCACCATCCGCGAAGCCCTGACCCGACGGCTGCCGCCGGTTCAGGCCGGCGGTGTCACGCGCAGGTCGCTGCTCCGGACGACGTGGCTGGCGGCCGGCGTCGCGGTCCTGGCCACCGCTGCCGCGGGAGTGCCGGGTGTGCGCCGGATCTCGGTGCTCGCGGTGCGTTCCGGGGATGGGCCCGGCGGGGTGCCGGTCAACAGGTCCGCGGCGGCGGCAGGCGTCAGTGCCCTGGCCGCAGACCCGGGTTTCGCCCTCTCCGTCGTCGCGCCCGGCCGGGAGGTCCGGCTCAGCCGGGCCGACCTGGAGGCCCTGCCACAGACGAGTGCTGAGCTGCCCATCGCCTGCGTCGAGGGGTGGAGCGCCTCGGGCACCTGGTCCGGGGTGCGGGTGCGGGACCTCCTGGCCCTGGTCGGTGCGCCGGCGCACACGGCCGTCGTGGTGCGATCCCTGCAGCCACGGGGAGCCTGGCGTGAGAGCCGGCTGCCCGCCGAGGTGGCCGCGGACCCGCTCACCCTGCTCGCCCTCGCCCTGGCCGGCGAACCCCTCAGCCCCGACCACGGCTACCCCTGCCGGATCATCGCCCCGAACCGGCCGGGAGTGCTGCAGACCAAATGGGTCTCCCACCTCGAGGTACAGGCGTGACTGACCATGTCGCTGAGGTGACCACCCGCGTCGTCCTCGGTGCCGCGGGCACCGCCGCCGCGGCATACGGGACCGTCACGCTGCTGGGCCTGGGCACCGAGAACCTGCTCGCCACACTGCCATGGCTCGTCGGCGGAGTGGTGGCGCACGACGCGGTGCTGGCGCCGCTGGTCGTCCTGGCCGGCGTCCTCGCTGCGGCCCGCCTGCCAGGCTGGGTCCGGGGTGCGGCCGCCGCCGCGCTCGTGGTGCTCGGCACGGTCACCCTCGCCGCGTCTCCGGCGCTCGGCCGGTTCGGTGCGCGGCCCGACAACCCGACCCTCCTCGACCGCCCGTATGCCGCGGGGTGGGCGGCCCTCGCCGCACTAGTGTTGGTGGCGGCAGGAACCGCAGCCCTGGCGACCCGCCGACGTGGAGGAGAGCATCGTGGCTGACGTGCTCGTGGTGGACGACGACCGGACCGTCCGCGAGGTCGTCGTCTCGTACCTGCGCGCCAACGGGCACGACGTCAGCGAGGCCGGCGACGGGGAGGGCGCCCTGACCGCCATGAACCGGCACCGGGCCGACCTCGTGGTGCTGGACCTCATGCTCCCGGGGGTGGGCGGGCTCGAGGTGTGCCGGCGCCTCCGGGAGACCACCGACGTGCCGATCATCATGCTGACGGCCTTGGGGTCCGAGACGGACCGGTTGGTCGGGCTGAGGCTCGGCGCCGACGACTACGTCACGAAGCCGTTCAGCCCCCGCGAGCTCGTGCTGCGAGTGGACTCGGTACTGCGTCGGGTCGGGCAGCGGGCCAGCCGCGGGGTCCGCACTGTGGACGGTTCCCTCGTCGTCGATCCAGCGCAGCACCTGGCGACCCTCGACGGCGAGCCGCTCCCGCTGACCATGCGGGAGTTCGACCTGTTGCAGTTCTTCCTGGCCAACCCGCGGATTGCCTGGTCGCGTGACGCGCTGCTGCGCGAGGTGTGGGGCTGGTCCTTCGGCGACCAGTCAACGGTGACCGTGCACGTCCGACGGCTGCGAGAGAAGGTCGAGGCCGACCCCACGCGGCCCATCCGCCTCGTGACCGTGTGGGGTGTGGGCTACCGCTGGGAGCCGACGCCGTGAGCCGCGACCAGGTCGAGGTCATCCTCATCGCCGCTGGCCTGTCGCTGGCGGTCGGCGCGGTCTGCGCCCTGCTCAGCTGGCGGCTGCGTCGCGCCTCGATCCTGTGGGCGTCGGGACTGGTGGCCGTGGCCGCCGTCGCCGGCATCCTTGCGGGGGTGGTCGGGACGGCGCAGGCGATGTTCCTCTCCTTCCACGACCTGGAGGTCGTCCTCCTCGTCTGCCTGGTTTCGGGGCTGGTGTCCTTGGGATTCGCGCTGTGGCTCGCCCAGCGTCTCCTCCGCGAGGCCCGCACCCTGCGTGACAGCGCGCACCGGCTCGGGGCCGGCGAGCCGGTCGCCGCGGTCTCCTCCGGGCCACGTGAGTTCCGCGCGGTCAGTGACGAGCTCGCACGCAGCAGCGAGCAGCTGCGCACTGCCCGGGAGCGCGAGCACCGGATGGAGCAGTCCCGGCGGGAGCTCGTGGCATGGGTCTCGCACGACCTGCGGACTCCGCTGGCCGGCCTGCGCGCCATGACCGAGGCCCTCGACGACGGCATCGCCGAAGACCCCGCCCGCTACCACCGGCAGATGCTCGGCGAGGTGGACCGCATGGTGCTCATGGTCGACGACCTCTTCGAGCTGTCCCGCATCCACGCAGGGACGCTCAGCCTCTCGCTGCAGAGCCTCCCCCTCGGCGACGTGGTGAGCGAGACCATCGCCGGAGCGCGCCCCGTCGCCCTGACCCGCCACGTATCGGTAGGCGGGAACGTCGACCCGGATGCCATCGTGAGGGCCGATCCCGGGGCGCTGTCCCGCGTGGTCGCGAACCTCGTCATGAACGCGATACACCACACCCCCGCCGACGGAGTGGTGGGCATCCACGGCCGGCGCGACGGGGCGGTCGTCGAGCTCAGCGTGACCGACGGGTGCGGGGGCATCAACGCTCCGGACCTCGAGCGGGTCTTCGACGTGGGGTGGCAGGGTGACGACGCCAGAACCCCGGGCGCGCAGACCGGGGCAGGGCTGGGGCTGGCCATCGTCAAGGGACTCGTGGAGGCCCACCACGGAACGGTGGCGGTGGCCAACCTCGACGGTGGCTGCCGGTTCACGATCCGGCTACCTGCATAGGCGCAGCGGTCGAGGGCCAACCCGAGGCAGGCAACAGGCTCGCCGTGGAGGACCGGGTTGTGATGACTTGTCCAGCGGTCACAGCGGACTTCACCGATCGGATGTTCCGGTTTTCGACGCGGCCGTCTTGCCAGAGGGCCCTGAGTGGGCATTCGCGGCGCCGACTGGGACGCCGAAAGGCTGGCCATCTGCACGATGTCAGTAGGCGTCCCGCCGAGTGGTGGGATCTGGGGATGAGCGGAGCGGCTCCGGGCGTGTAGGGGCCACCGGCGGGATTCTCGGTGTGTACGGCCAGGTACTCACTGACGAAAGAGCCCACCGATGGCCTTTTCCCGATCTGCCGTGTCCGAGCTGCTCGAGGCGTTCCGCGCCGGCGATGGCGCGCGCAGCTTCACCACGGCCGCCGTGCCTTCGACGACGCGAATGCCGCAGGTGCGCCGGTGCACGATGGGGGTGTCGCGCTTGTCTGCTCTCAGTGCAGCCTCACGATGCGGAACACCGGGTACTGGGCAGCGATCGCCTCGAACTCGGAGGCGGGCGCTGTGGGGTCGACGGGGATGTGGACGCGGCCGCTGGTGGCGACCTGGCAGTAGCGCTTGATGATCGGGGCGCGCTTCTCGACCGGCACCTCCTCCAGGCGGACCGGTGTCCGGTCGCCCTTGATGAGTACCGCCCGGTGGCCGGCAGCACGGACGTTGCGTACCCAGTTGGTGCCCTCTCCGAGCATCGACACCAGGTAGCGCTCACCAGCCAGGTCGGCAATCACGACGGGCAGCCTCACCGGGTTTCCCGACCTACGGCCCACGACCTCGAGCGTGGCGACCATGGCAGGGCCCCGACCCGTCGCGAAAACTCGCGCCCACGCGCCGTTGAGGGCGCGTGCCAGCGAGTTCGGTCGACCGCCGCGGTAGAGCCACCGCGTGAAGGCCTCGAAACGCGCCGCTGCCCCCGTCCTCGACCCTGTCGGCGCCAGGCTTGCGACCGCGCCGACTCGCCCTTGAGGCTCGTTCCAGGGCGGTCCGGAGGCAGCGGACCAGTCGATGGCGCGGTCGTCGGCACTGCTGGTCATGACGTCCGCGATCAGGTGGACGAAGGCGGCTGTGGCATCGAATGGTGCCGCGTGCCCTGCACCAGGGATCTCCTGGGTACGCGCGGTCGGGATGGCAGCCGCCAGAGCACGGGTCATGCGGACGATGTTGCGGGGGCTGAGGGCGCCGTAGCTGCACACGACCGGGAGACGGAGGGTGGCGAGCTGTCCAGGGGACGGGTGGTTTCCGATCGAGTTGCGGAAGTCCCACAGCGCCGCTCGAGCGTTCTCCCGGGCGATCCGCCTCCACTCCTCCGGGAAGGCGTCCCACGCGGTGCCGCTCTCTCGGTAGGAGTAAGCGGCGCGCAGCAAGATCTCAGCCGCTTCCTCGTGCCGCTTGAGGACACTCAGCCAGGCGAGACGGACCACAGACGCCAGCTGGGATCGGGTCGGCACGTGGCGGTTGGCACGCCAGGCAGCCTCGTGCGCGACGACCGCCCGGAGGAGGTCTGGCCGTCGACCGGCCAGGTCGACCGCGATGGTGGCCCCGGCGCTGGTTCCCACGGCGATGGCCGGCGCGGTGGCCAGGTGTTCCAGGATCGTGGCGGCGTCCGCCGTATGCCGTGAAACGGTGCGGACGGGTGGGCCGGCACTGCGGGCGTAGCCGCGGCGGTCGTACGTGATGACCCTCGCGACCCGGGCCAGCTCCTCCGTCACCGGCCCCCAGGTCGAGGCGGTCGTTCCCGCCGGGGGAATGAGCAGGATCGGCACCCCCTCGCCCCGTTGCTCGTAGTACAGCTCGCATCCATCTGCTTGGACGAAACCCGTCCGGGCGTCGTTCGGACGTTCGTGCGCGTGGACTGCTTCGTCAGATGGGACAGCGGCGGCTGGGCCCGGACCCGGGACTGCCCGACAGCCGGGTCCCACGTCGTTGGCGCTCATGAGACAGCGCGCGCGAGCGTGCGCGTGAGGTCGTCGAGCGCCGTTCGGACGCCATGGGTGAACGTCCCCACGTCGGCGCAGTGCTGGGCGTCGACGACAGCGGTGATGGTGAGCTGTCCGGCATACGAGAGCGCCCCGACGACAAGGGTGAGGTTGCCCATCGTGGGCATGGTCGGGAACATCTCCAGCACTCTCGCGCCTGCGAGGTACAGCGGCGTGGGTGGACCGGGCACGTTGCTGACGACCAGGTTTACCGAGCGTTGTCGAGGGAACCGCCGGTACCAAGCGCGTTGAATGGCGACGAAACGGAAGATTCCGCTGCCTGCCTCCGGGCGGGCGCGCCGCTTGCGCGCGGCGGTCTCGGCTGTGATGGCCGCCAGCCGGCGGACGACGTCCGGCTCGCCGAGGGGGAGGGGCACCATCATCCAGCCCGGCTTGTTGCCGCCGGCCTGTTCGGCGGGCGGCGAGGTGATGGTGACCATGGCGCGCTGCACCAGCTCACGGACATCCTCACCGCGACTGCCCAGCAGCTCACGCAGGCCTCCGGCCACCACGGTGAGCAGGACGTCGTTGACCTTGGCGTCGTGTGAGCGCGCGACCTGCCTCGTGGTGTCAAGCTCGGCACGGATGACGAGGAACCTTCTGTCGGCACTGACCGGGACGTTGAGGCTGGTGGTCGGCGCGGGCGCCTCGGACAGGACCTCCCGCCACGCCGGCAGCACCTGCCGGGCCAGACGGATCGTCGCGCGCGGGTGGGCGAGTCCCGCCAGCGCCCGACCGAGTTCACGCCGCCGGCGGACGATGTTGTCGCGAAGGAGCTGGGCTGGCGTGGGTGCAGGACTGGGGGACCAGGATCGTGCCGGTGGGGTGGGTGTGTCAGCGCTCGGGTCCAGCAGGGCGCCGAAGGCGGCCAGGGCCGCAGCGCCGTCAGCGAGCACGTGATGCACTCGCAGGAAGGCGCCGATCCGGCCACCGGGCAGCCCGGGGAGCAGCCAGAGCTCCCACGGTGGCCGGGCCGGCGCGAATGGCCGTCGGGCCAGGTCCGCAGCGACTCGCAGCAGCTGGTCCTCGTCGGCCGGCTCGGGCAGCGGTCGGACCCGGACGTGTTCCGCGAGGTCGAAGGAGGGTGCGTCGACCCACACGGGCCAGCCCAGCCCGAGTGGCGGCCGGTGGAGCACCTGGCGGAAGCGGGGTACGGAGCTGAGCTTGGGCTCGAGGTGGCGTCGCACCTCGTCGATGGGCAGGGTGCCCCCCGCGTCGAGGAGGTCGGTGCCGTCGAGGATGGCGACCCCTCCGATGTCGGTGGGCCACCCGTAGTCCTCCCACAGCAGCAGGAAGAGGTCGGAGGCGGTCACCCGTTCCAGTGGGCGCGTGGGGGTCATGGCTGGTGTCCCTTGGGCCTGCTACACCGTGGCAGCGGTTCCGAGGCCCTGCAGCAGCGAGTACACGGCGATTCCGCCGGCATGCTTGCGGCCGAGCTCCCTGAGCTCCTGTGAGACGTGGCCGAAGGCGGACATCCGGTGGTCGTCGGCGTAGCGCTCGAACAGGGTCGCCCGCGCGCCCATGATGTGCGCGTTGTGCTCGAACAGGCCGTGGCCGGTCACGTAGGCCTCGTGCACCTCGCACACGGAGCCGTCCTCGTCGAGATACCAGTCGTACCGGCTGGTCTGGGTGTCCAGTTCGCGAGTGATCGCGACGAGCTCGGCGGCCTGGGCGGTGAAGCCCGCCAGCTGCCCCGGTCGGACCCGCATGTGCGCATGCACCTCGAGGCGTTCTCCGGCCAGGTTCCGCGCCCCCTCGGGGGTGGCCTTCATGGCGCCGGGCCCGCTCGGATCGAGTCCCTGCAGGAACGTGAAGACGGTGGGCACTGTCCCCGTGCGCGCCTTGACGATGTCGGTGAAGCTGGGCGAGACCCTGCCGAAGAGCGTCGACTGGTGGCCGGACGCGTACTCACGGAAGAGGCGAGTCGTCGCCTCCATCGTGTGCATCTTGTGCTCGAGCAAACCCTGTTCGTCCGAGAACAGCTCGTGCACCTGGCAGTGGGTCTGGTCGTCAGAGACGAACCAGTCGCAGCGCAAGGTGTGGGTGTCCTGCTCTGCGGTGAGGCGGACGATCTCGGCCGCCTCAGCCTTGAAGCCGTCAAACTGACCCGGCCGCACCTCGGCGCGGACGGTCACTTCCAGGAAGGACATGGTGTCTTCCCCTTCGTGGGTGGGCGATGACCGAGCCTTCACACGGTCCTGGGAACGTGGCTCCGGTAGACCACGCGCATGACCTTGTGGCCGAAGTCGGCCGTCGGGTCGAACATCAGTGGGCACCCTCCGTCGATCACGGTGATGCCGTGTTCCCGTCCATAGGTGGTCGCCGCCTCGTTGACGCTGCCGGCGCCGTAGGAGCGGTGCATCCAGACGTGCTTGATCCCCAGCTCGTCGCACTCGCGCATCGTCCCCTCGGCCCGCGAGGGTGCGGTGGCGATCACGACCGCGTCGACGCCTCCGGGGATGCTGTGCAGGTCGTGGTAGCTGGTGACACCTTCGACCTGCTCCGTGTTCGGGTTGACCGGGAACACGTCGTACCCACGGTCTCTCAGGCGGTTGAAGACGACGTTGGCGCCGTGGTTCTGGGCGCTTCTGGAGACACCAGTGACTGCGATCCGCTTCTTGGACAGGAACTGTGCAGCTGCTTGCTCGATGGTTTGCACGGTGGCCTCCTCAGGTGGATCGTGGCGACTGCCCTGCTCGGCCCGGCAGGGCGGCGGCGCCACAGCGAGCGGCTGCGGCCAGCTGCAGGCGGAGCAAGGCGCCATTGACCACGTCGATACCACCGCGCACCTCGGGTCGTGCCCGGTTGGAACGAGGGTCTGGTTCCGGCTCGAGAGCCCCGTCCTGCCGAACCGAACTCTCGTGGCGGTCGGGGGTCGGTCCCGTCGGTGTTGTCGTCTGACTCATGGCCAGACCTTCTTTCTTCCGACCCGCGCAGTCTCATTCCTCACGGTGCCACCCGACAGGGACCAAGGTCCCCAGCTGTCACAGGCCTCGCCTGGCTGTGTCGTGGGCGCGTCGGACTCCAGTGCACGTGAGTCGGGGCATGCGCGACGGTCTCGAGTCCTTCAACGGTCGCCTGCGCGACGAATGCCTCAACATCGTCCTGTTCTGGTCCCTGACCCACGCCAAGGTCACCATCGGCGACTGGAATGGGGAGTACAACCACGACCGGCCACACTCATCGCTGGGCTACCGAACCCCACGGGCCTACGCTGCGATCTGTACCCACTAGTCGGCTCGCACGCGTCTGGTGTCGTATGCCCACATCGCGATCTCGACGCGGTTGCGGGCGCGGAGCTTGGTCATCAACGATGCGACGTGGGTCTTGACCGTGCTCAGGCCGACGAAGAGCTCGGTGGCGATCTCGGCGTTGGTCCGGCCCCGTGCCACCAGCGCGAGCACCTCTTCCTCGCGCTCGGTGAGCGGGTCGATGGGCTGGACCGGTACCACCGGCGCCTGGTCGGCGAAGGTCGCCAGCAGCCGGCGGGTGACGTTGGGGGCGATCAGCGCGTCCCCGTTGGCCGCCGCGTGGATGGCCTGCACGAGGAGCTCCGGCCCGGCGTCTTTGAGCAGGAAGCCGCGGGCGCCGGCGCGTAGGGCGCCGAGGACGTACTCATCGAGGTCGAAGGTGGTGATCACGACGACCGCCATCGGGTCCGTCACGTCTGGCCCGGCCAGGCGCCGCGTCACCTCGACACCGTCGAGCCCGGGCATCCGGATGTCGACGAGGAGGACATCGGGACGCAGCCGGGTCGCCAGGTCGAGCGCTGCGAGCCCGTCTGCAGCCTCCCCCACGACCTCGAGGTCGGGTTGCGCGCCGAGGATCATCACCAGCCCGATCCGGACCAAGTCCTGGTCGTCGGCTACGACAACACGGATGCTCATGCCAGCGTCTCCACCGGCAGCACGGCCTCGACCACCCAGCCACCCTCGGGCCCCGGCCCCGCGGAGAGCGATCCCCCGAGGAGCCGGGCGCGTTCGGCCATGCCCAGCAGGCCGAATCCAGGCTCCGGGGCTGGCCCCGGCTCGGTTTGTCCATCGTCGCTGACACGCAGCCTGACGGCGTCGCCCTCCCGGCGTACGTCGATCCGGACGCGGGTCGCGCTCCGGGCGTGTCGTACGGCGTTGGTCAGCGACTCCTGCGCGAGCCGATAGAGCGCGGCATCCACGGGTCGTGCCAGTCGGGTTAACGAACCGTCCAGCGAGACCTCGACGGTGGGCGTCGCGTCGGCGCGCGCCAGGGCGGGCAGGTCCGCGACCCCCAGCTGCGGTGAGTAGGCGACGGCTTCCTCCTCACGCAGCACCCGCACCATGGATCTCATCTCCGCCAGGGTTCGCGACGCTTCAGACTCGATCGCGGCCAGGACCTCGGCAGCCTTCTCAGGCTCGATGCCGGCAACCACGCCACCGGCCTGCGCCTGCACCGCGATGGCCGAGACGTGGTGGGCCACGGTGTCGTGGAGCTCGCGCGCCAGCGACACCCGCTCCTGATTTCGGATCTCGCGCTGTTGGCGATGCCAGAGGTCCGCGCGGTAGCGGAACACCGCCGCGAGGGCGACGAACAACAGCAAGAGGACGCTCCCGCCGAAAACGTCGGCCCAGCCCGCGGACGAGACGTACATCCCCAGCGCGACGACGGCCGTCACGAACGCCGTTCCCAAGACCATCTCCCGGCCCGAGCCCCACCGCACCAGGGAGTAGAGCAAAATCAGGACGGCCATCATTGAATAGAGGCCGAGGTCCCCGGCGTGTGCAGTCAGCTGGAGGACCGAGAGCAGCCCGACGACGCCCCATCCGACCAGGGCGGCCATCAGGGGGCGACCCCGCCGCCAGAGCAGGGCAGGCATCAGCGTCAGGGCGAGCACCGTCACAAGGGGTCGCCAGGCCAAGCCCGGCCGAGCGATGCCCTCGACCAAGGCAGCGGCCGCGAACACGCCCACCAGCAGCCAGTCGAGCTGACCGATGGGTGGGGCGTCAGCAGGCCGCGGCTCATGCCAGATGGAGCGCCGGACAGTGACCACGGCTCCAGCCTAGGGATCGGCGCGCCTCGGCGTAGCCGCCGAAGGAACGAGAAAGAGACCATCCCATCGGCCAGGCGAACCGCAGCCTCCGGGCCGAGGCACCCGCCACCGGGCTCAGCGATCGTGGACCTACCGATCCTCGCCACCACAACGGAGCCCATGATGAGAACACGTCAACCCACCACCGCGACACTGGAAGACCAGCGGATCCCGGTGAGAGCCAAGCTCGCCGCAACGTGGACAAGCTTCATGTTCCTGTACGCCTACGTGGACATTCTCAACTTCTTCACGCCCGGCGTCATCGAAGACATCCTCGACGGCAAGGTCTTCGAGTTCGACCTCTCCCAGACCTTTTCGACCACGGCGCTGACCCTTGTGGCGATCCCGACCCTCATGGTCGTGCTGTCGATGACGTTGCCCGCCCGGGCGAGCCGCATCACGAACCTCATCGTGGCCTCGCTCTACGTCCCCGTCACGGCATTCAACGCGGTGGGCGAGTCCTGGCTGTACTTCTACGGCCTTGGCATCGTGCTGGAATTGATCCTTCTCGCCCTCATCGTGCGGTACGCCTGGACCTGGCCCCGCACCGCACCGTCGGCGACCATGGCGACCATGGCGACCAGCCCGGACCGCGAAGCCGTTCGCACCCAGCAGCAAGCGTGAACCCAAGAGCAGTCCCGTCTTTTCGGAGCCATCTGCCTCGGTGCCGCGATTTGGGCCACCTGGCGGTGGGACACCCACTACCACTGGGACGATGCGTAGCGCGCTCCAAGGCCCCTACCGGTAGGTCAGGTCATCGGATGCGCAGATAGGCCCACCGCATCGTCGACACCGACCCCCAAGCGCGGCAACGTCGTCGTCCGCGTCACTGGCACCCGCCACGACGAGCCGACGTATCAGGCCCGCCAGTCCCTACTTAGTGGCTGAGCCGAAAGTCCCAGCTGGGACAGCGCGCGACGCTCTGACCGCGTGCGTTTCTCCCCGCAAGCCACGATCAGGGCACGAAGCCTAGCCCCGTGGGCTCCGTACGTCCCACGTGTGCCACTGGTGGTGCGGGACTGCAACCGGGATCGGGCTGGGTGACCAAGTGGGTGACAACGACGCCGGACTTGAGCGGATGGTGGCGGACGGTGGCGGAGTGGTTCGTTCTCAGAAGAGACGCTGGCGGACGTCCGCGGACGGGCGAAACTCGTTGGCACGTAAGAGGTCACTGGTTCAAACCCAGTTTGGCCCACCATCGATGGAGAGCCCCGGACCTGCGGAAACGCAGGACCGGGGTCTCGTTTGGTCCTTCTGAGGTCGGCTGTGAGGCCGCTGCTTGACCAACTGGACTTGACCCCTCTGCGCCACCCCGATGGACTTGACCGACGAGGGCCCGCGGAAACGGGCTCCTCGCGAGTGTCCGCCGTATCCGCGAGCTCGTCGATGCCCGCCCCGGGCTAGGGGTCTCGGCGCATGAACCATACGTGCGGGCCGCCTTCGGGCGGGTCAGCTTCCTCGACGACGCGGAATCCGTGGCGCTCGTAGAGCGGCACGTTGCGCGGCGTGCCGGTCTCGAGGATGACGGCCGTCTTGCTCTCGCGTGTCCGCCCGAGCCCGAATTCGATCAGCGCCGAACCGATCCCGCGTCCCTGCCAGCCGGGCTCGACCGCCACGGAGTCGAGATGCCAGGCCGGCTCGGGCGGGATCTTCGAGGCGACCCAACCCCAGAAGCGCTCATGCCGAAGTCCGCCGTCATCGGTGACGTCGTGAGTTGTCGAATCGTCGACGTGCGCGAGCGCGTCGACCCACACGTCGGTCTGTTCGGGCGGCACGAGCACGAGGGCGCCGTGCCCGTCCGCGGTCTCCCAGACGAGCCCTTAGTCCAGCAACGGGCCAAGGTAGAGCGCGTACGCTCGAATGCAGCGTTCCGTGAGGTCGTCGCTTCGACCACCGAGCGGCCACACCATCATCGGCTCGGTGACAAACGCACGGCCGAGCACATCAGCGATCCGGGCGAGACGGCTCGGGACGGCCGGGCGGATCTCAACCACCGCTCGAGCATACGACGGCGACACGGACGCAGCTGCACACTCCTTCGACGCGGGCGTCCCGGGCGAGGCTGCTGGTGGAGGACGTTGCCACTCATGAGCACTCGCCGTCAGGTAAGGGCTCTCCGAGCTCAGCCGCGCAGAGGACCAGTGCCACGTCGTCGGCTCCGCGCCCCTGCTCCCGACCTCTGGCCCCCAACAGCAAGTCGGCGACCTGCTCCAGGTTTCGGCCGCGGGCCGACTTGGTCACGTAGGCGTTGGCCCCGGACTGCGCTACGAAGAGCTCGTCCGCGTCCGCGTCCGCGTCGTGCGTCGATAGGAGGATCACGACGGGCGGTGTGCGGCGTTCGCGCAGCCGGCGGGTCGCCCCAACGCCGAGGATTCCCGGCAGGTTCAGTCCATCAGCACCAGCCTCGGCTCCAGCCCATCGGTCAGCTTGGGCGACTCCTCACCCGTTGAGGCCTGCCCCACCACCACGAATCCCCGGGTCGCGTCCACGACGGCCACCAAGGCATGCAATGAACGCTTCCTGGTTGTCGACCAGCGCCACACGAACCCGATGCACGTGCCACTCACGTCCATGTCTCGATCGTGCTCGGGGCCCTGCCTGCGCCACAGGGGGCGGCCGCACGTCCCGAAGGGGATCGTCCGCCGAGGAAGCGGTCCGGCGGTGGGACTAGAGAGAGGCACCGTTCGACCGGCCGAGGCGTTCGACGAATGCGTCAAGGATTGGAGCTGGGTGCGACGGGTGTCGACCGGGGCGTCTATCGGACACTTCTGATCGGGCCAACGGCGAGGGCTCCAAGGAGAGCGCAGGTGCCCGCGACGAGATAGAGGAAGGAGTAGCTGTTACCCCTGATGGCGAGAACGGCCGGCGCGAGAGCGGGCGCGAGAGCAAAGGGCAAGGCCCCGGCGATGTTCAGCACGCCGAGGTCCTTCGCGGCAGAACCGGTGTCGGGCAGGACGTCGACGACGAGGGCGAGGTCGACGGCCATGTACATGCCGAAGCCCAGGCCGCCGATGGCCATGCCGACCAGGTAGCCACCGGTCCCGTCGGCGGTGGCGATCAGGAACAGCGCCCCTGCATAGATCACGGCGGCGACGACGACGAAGACCTTTCGGCGTTGGAGTCGGTCGGACATTCGGCCGGTGAGCGGTGAGGCGCTGATGAGCGCAAGGGACTGGGCCAGTGTTCCGAGGTAGATCTGGTGCGCGACCTCGCTCTGCGAGACTCCGACCTCGTCGATCAGGTAGTAGGCCTGGTAGGTCACCAGGAACGCGTAGGCCATGACCAGCATGAACCGGCTGATGAAGGCCCAGGCGAAGTCGGGGTTGGCTCGTGGGCTGACGTAGAACGTCCCGACCGCCTGGCGCAGCGACCATGGCGGCTTGTCGGCCACGTCGAGCCGGCGGTCGTGCAGGGAGGTGGTGAAGATGACGACGAGCACGCCGCCGACCAGCACGGGCGCGAGGAACGTCATCAGCTGGCGTCCTTCGAAGGCTTGGACCAGGTAGGTGGCGGCCACCGAGGCGACCGGAAGGCAGACGCCGAGGATGCCGGAAACCAGGCCACGCTGCACGGTGGGCACCTGGTCGGGCAGGATCGCGGCCTGCGCGGCGAGCAGGGCGTTGAGGAAGACCTGCGCGATGCACCAGCCGACGAGCACGATCCCGATGTTGGGGGCGAGGGCGACGGTCAGCGTCCCGATCGTGCCGCCGGCCAGGCCGGCGATCATCCACGGGCGTCGCATGCCCAGCGGTGAGGTGGTGCGGTCGCTCAAGCGGCCGAAGAGCGGGTTGCTCACGATGGCCAGCAGGGAGCCGACTCCCGTGACGAGGGAGAGGTTCTTCGGTGCGTCGTCGATCCCGACCAGGTCGTTGACCTTCAGCGCCAGCGACACCAGCAGCGGGCCGAGGAAGAGCAGTGACCCGCCCGCGTAGGACAGGGCGTACAGCGTGATGAACCGCCGCCCGGCCCGGGGTGGGTCGAGCGGCGCGAGGGTGACGCCTCGACGTGGCGAGTCAGGATCAGGTGGTTCCATACCGCCTGCCTCGTCATCGGATGGAGCTGGCTAGTGACCAGCATCCAGCAGGCGGCGTGTGGTGCCAATGGGCAGTCCGGGGTGGGCCTGTCGCGGCCCGCCGGCGTCAGGCGGCCCGTCGCGACACGAGCCGCATCCGCATGCGGTGCAGCCGGGGCATGATCCCGTAGATGACGATCGGCACCGCGATGGTGGCAAGCACGAAGGTTCGCAGGACCGGCCCCGCGTCGGGGAGCCAGGGGCCGATCGACAGGTTGAGCACGGTGAGGGTCGGGAAGACCGCGATCCAGATCATGATTGCCGGCTGGTGCTTGGTCTGAGGACCTGCGGGCTTCGGTGCGACCGGGTGTGCGGGAGTCGTCGGGTCGGGCTGAGGGATGGGTTGTGGACGAACCTGAGCCGCATCAGGACCCGCAGCAGTAGGAGGAGGCGCCGCGAGCGGAGGACCGGCCAGCCAGTGCATGCCGGGGTTCGGGGTGGGCAGACGCCGCCGGGGTCGCTCATCTACGCTCCAACTGCACGGCCTGGACCGAAGGGAGCCGCCGATGGGTGACCTTCTCTTGGAGAGCAAGCTGCTCGTTCCGCAGCCTCACCGGGACCTGGTCCCGCGCCGTCGCCTCACCAACATCGTCGACCGTGCCTCCACCTGTGCCCTGACCGTGGTGTCGGCCCCACCAGGTTTCGGAAAGACGACTCTTCTGGCACAGCTGGCAGCAGGCCTCGACGAGCAACGCGGCGGGCACGCGGTCGCCTGGGTGTCCCTCGACGAGCGTGACGGCGAACCACGCCGGTTCTGGTCCTACGTGCTGCACGCAGTGGAGCGGGCGAGCCCTGGCGCCGCCGCATCGGCACTGGATCTCCTGGACTCGGCGATCGGGTCCCTCGAGGGTGTCATCGCCGCCTTGGTCAACGAGCTGAGCGTCCACCCTGGCGAAGTCACCCTCGTGCTCGACGACTTCCACCTCGTCGACGACCCCGCGATCAGCGACGACCTTGCCTTCCTGCTCGACCACCGACCGCCACAGCTCCATCTCGTCATCGGCACCCGTGCCGACCCCGCCCTCCCGTTGGCCCGACTCCGCGCACGGGGCGAGCTGGTCGAGGTGCGCGCTGAGGACCTGCGCTTCAGCGCTGACGAGGCAGGTACGTACCTCAACGGCATACACGGCCTGGACCTGAGCACCGCAGACGTCGCGTCGCTCGAGGCCCGAACCGAGGGATGGATCGCCGCACTTCAGCTGGCGGCCGCCTCGCTGCGCGACCGCGACGACAAGACGGCCTTCATCTCCGGGTTCGCCGGCGACGACCGGTTCGTCGTCGACTACCTCGCCGACGAGGTGCTCGACCGGCAACCTGCCGCGGTTCGCCGCTTCCTTCTCGAGACGTCTGTGCTTGAGCGCCTGAGCGGACCGCTCTGTGATGCGGTGACCGAACAAGAGGACGGAGGGTCGACGTTGGTCGCGCTGGAGCGGCAGAACCTGCTCATCGTGCCGCTGGACGACCGTCGCCACTGGTACCGGTACCACCACCTGTTCGCTGATGTGCTCCGCTCCCGGCTGCTCACCGAAACGTCCATTGACGTGAGCGCGTTGCACCGGCGCGCCAGCGCGTGGTTCGAGCAGGTGGGCGAGATGGATGCGGCGGTTCGGCACTCGGTGGCAGCCGGGGATCTGGTCCGCGCCGCCGACCTCGTCGAGATCGCCGCCCCGGCGCTTCGCCGGCAACGGAGCGAGGGCGTGATCCGGGGGTGGATCGACGTCATCCCCGACGAGGTCGTGGAAAGGCGGCCGGTGCTGGCGGGGATCTTCATCGCGGCGTTGATGGCCGACAACGCGTTCGGTGGGGTGGGGAAGCGGCTGGACGACCTGGAGGGGGTGCTGGCAGGGCCGGCTGATGCCGTGGTGGTGCGCAACCGGGCGGAGGCTGAACGGCTCCCGGCGCTGATCGCGACCCAGCGGGCGGGACTGGCGCTGGTCGCCGGTGACCTCGACCTCGCCATCTCCGATGCCGAGGGTGCCCTGGCCGTGGCAGGAACTGACGACCTGCTCACCCTCGCGGCCGCTCGTGCGCTGAAGGGCCTGGCGTCGTGGGCGGTTGGCGACCTGCGGTCCGCTTACGAGGCGTACACGGCCGCAGCCCACGACCTCGCGGCAGCCGGGCACGTCGCCGACGTCCTGGGGTGCACGGTGACCCTCGTGGACCTGGCCCTCACACTTGGCCGGCTCGGCGACGCCCAGCGCCTGGCGACCGAGGCCCTGGGCCTCGCCCGATCGGCGACCACAAGCGAAGTGGTGCGTGGGACGGCCGACATGTGGGTCGCCCTGGGCCGCGTCGCCTGGCAGTACGGCGACGCCGTCACCTCGGCTCGCCATCTCGACCGGGCGGCCGACCTGGGGGAAGGCGCCGGCCTGCCCCAGCAGCCGTACCGGTGGCGGGTTGCCATGGCGGACGTGCGGGCAGCGGTGGGCGACTGGAGTGGCGCCGACGCGCTTCTCGAGGAGGCTGGTCGCCTCTACGTCGGGGATTTTTCACCGAACGTGCGCCCGGTGGGCGCGACCCGCGCGCGGCTCTGGGTCCGTGCCGGTGACCTCGCCGCAGCGCGACGGTGGGCGAGGGAACGACGGCTGTCTCCGCGCGAGGACGTCACGTACGTTCGCGAGTACGAGCAGCTCACGCTCGCGCGGATCCTGCTCGCCGAGCACGCGTTGTCCGAGGACCGCGTGACGATCGCCGACGCCATGAATCTCCTCGAGCGACTCCGAGAGGCCGCTGACGCCGGTGGGCGGATCGGTACGACCGTCGAGGTGGCCGTCCTGACGGCGCGGGCCCGCCACCTCGCGGGCGACCGGGCCCAGGCGCTCGAGTCGCTGCGTCTGGCCCTCGCCCTGGCTCAACCCGAAGCGTGGGTTCGGG
The DNA here is from genome assembly GCF_029223115.1 of Knoellia sp. 3-2P3. Taxonomy (NCBI): domain Bacteria; kingdom Bacillati; phylum Actinomycetota; class Actinomycetes; order Micrococcales; family Intrasporangiaceae; genus Knoellia; species Knoellia sp. 3-2P3. Next base: position 496,087 of record NZ_JARGZE010000002.1, on the reverse strand, counting down.
TGATCGCCGACGAGGCCGTGGGGCTGCGCGGTGTCCTCGACGAGCTGGAGGGCCTCGACGGCGACCCCCAGTTCCTGGCCGAAGTGCGTGCGGCCGCCGGTGGGTCGGCGTCCTCGGCGGGGGGACCTCAGCGCGGCGGTCGGACCGACTCGCCGCGGACCGGGAGGGCAGGACCGGTGGACACCCCGGACCCACGGCTCTCGTACGTCGAGCCGCTCAGCGAGCGTGAGCTCGAGGTGATGCGGCTGCTCGGGTCCGACCTCGACGGGCCGGCCATCGCTCGCGAGCTCAGCGTCTCCTTGAGCACGGTCCGCACCCACACTCAGCACATCTACACCAAGCTCGGGGTCAACAACCGACGTGCAGCGGTGCGTCGCGCCCACCAGCTCGACCTCTGACGCGTCTCCTCGCGGGTGAGCCGCTGGAAGCTGGTCCCCGACCGTCATCCACCAATCATCACCGCGTTCATCACCTGTGATGACGCGTCCTCATCACCCTGACTCCTACGTTCCGGACATCAACCGGAGCCCACCAGACACCCGGTGGGCGCAAACGACGAGGGAGCGGTCAGTGGCCGGGACCACCAGGGATCAGCCGGGCGGCTGGTACGAGATTCGTCTCGACGGACGCCTGGACCCTCGCTGGGCCTCCTGGTTCGACGGCTTCGACCTCAACCCGGGCGAGGGCGGCAGCACCCTGCTGCGCGGTCGCGTTCTGGACCAAGCGGCGCTGCATGGCGTCCTGCACAAGGTACGGGACCTCGGTGTCCCGATCATCTCGGTCGCCCAGGTCGACTTCCCATGAGCTCCCAGCACAGCAGCCCACCAATGCATGACGACAAGGAGAATCCCATGAGCACGCTCCAGAACGCCCCCACCCTCCGACGTGGGCCGGTGCCCAGGAACTCGCTGAGGACCACCGCCTCCATCGTCGGCTGGCTGTTCATCGTCACCTACGTCACGTCGATCGCCTCGAAGCTCGCGTTCTACCCGCCGCTCTTCGACGGCGACTACGTCACCGGCCCAGGGGAGGACACTCGAGTGCTGTGGGGGGCCGTCTCCGAGGCCGTGCTGATCATCGCGAACATCGGCACTGCCACCTACTTGTGGCCGGTCCTCAAACGACAGCACGAGAGCCTCGCCATCAGCTATGTGGCCGCGCGGATCATGGAGTCCGTCTTCATCGCAGTCGGCGTCCTCAGCGTGCTCACGGTCGTGACGCTGCGGCAGACCTACGCCGGCGGCGACGCGGCCGCCACAGCGGGCCTGACCGTCGCCGGCGACGCCTTCGTAACCCTCCAGGAATGGACGTTCGGGCTCGGGCCCTCCTTCGTGGTCGGGGTCGGCAACGGCCTGATCCTCGGCTACCTGATGTACCGCTCCCGGCTGGTGCCGCGCAAGCTCGCCGTCCTCGGCCTCGTCGGTGGCCCGCTGATCATTCTGTCCGGTGCCGCCGCGATGATCGGCACCATCGAGCTCGACGGGACCTGGCAGATACTGGCAGCGGTCCCCGAGTTCTTCTGGGAGCTGGGCCTGGGGATCTACCTCGTCGTCAAGGGCTTCAAGCCCTCGCCGGTCACCGCCGGAATGGATGACGAGCGATGATTCGCGTCGAGGGCGTCACCAAGCATTACGGCGCCATCCCGCACGACGGCGCACGCCGCGAGATCCTCACGCTCGCACAGCAGACCATGGGCCTGCGCGCCGGCCGGGTCGGCGAGATCCTCGACCTGGTGAGCCTGACCGAGGGGGAGGCCGGCCGCGCGCCCGCGACGACTCGCTCGGCCTGCGGCAGCGGTGGTCGCAAACGACTCGTCGTCATCAGCAACGGCCGGATCGTGGCCCAGCGCACCAAGGGCGAACCGCTCGCCTCGAGTCGTTGTGCCGACGTCGTCGTCCTCCACGTGCTGACGAGGGAGCCGGTCAGTGGGAGGCGGCGACCAACAGCTCGGCCAGACGCGCGGGCTGCTCGCGGAAGATCCCGTGGTCCGCAGCGATCTCGACGATATCGGCTGCCACCGACGCTGCCATCACCCTTTGAGCCTCCGGCGGCACCAGCGTATCGGCGGTCGTCAGGATGTAGGTGCGGCGGCGAGAAGCGGGCGGTTCCCCGCGCCACTTCTGGCGGAGCGCAGCGATGCCCTGTGGACGTTGCGTCCGCTCCAGGTATTTCCGTACCGCGTCGCGCTCGACGGGATCGGCCGCGGCGACGTACATGTCGATGTTCAGGGTGCACAAACCAGGGCCGGCGCTTAGTACCAGTCCGTCGAAGGCGGCGATTCCTGCTTCCTCGCCGGCCTCGAACGGATCGCCGCCTACGAAAAGGTCGAGCACCGAGGAACCATCCCGCGGGATCCAAGCCGCGACGTAGACCACCGGCACGTCGGGGTGGTCGACGGCGACCATGGAGGCGGTGAAGCCCCCGAACGAGTAACCGACCAGCACGACCTCGGTCAGGTCATCCGGCAGCACGGTGCGCACGGCGTCCGCGTACTCCTCCAGGGTCGCCTCAGCCTTCCCACACGGCAGATCAACGACGATCACGTCGTGGCCAGCCGAAGCCAACGGTTCGATAATCGGCTCCATGGTCAAGGGTGTATCCCAGGCTCCGGGGACGATGACGAACGTGGACACAAGCCGATCCTCCTCGGGCACGAAACTGCTCGGTGACGGGCTCTGAGGTGAGGCTGCGTGCCCGTTCACCGCTGAACGATCGCGACGACGTACCCATCATTGTTGATCTGGTTGAGCCTGGCCATGGAGCGTTCGGAGAGGCCGCCCAAGGGCTGGACGGCGGATCCTGCTGAAGCGCTACGTGGCACTCCTGCGCGGTATCGCTCCGAGCGGCGCGAACATGACGAACGACAAGTTGCGCGGGGTGTTCGAGGGGCTCGGGTTCACCGCCGTGGGGTCAACGCTCGCCAGTGGCAACATCACGTTCTGCACGGCGGAATCGGACGTGCCGTCGCTCGAGACACGAATTGAGGAGGCACTCGTCAGCGGTCTCAGCGTCAGCAGCCGAACGATCATCCGCGAACACCGTGAGCTGCGCTCGCTCGTGGACAGCGACCCCTTTCCCGGGTTGACGCATGAACGCCGGACCTACCTGACCGCAACGTTCCTCAAGGACGCGCGACTGTCCCCTGACGTCATCGCGGCGGAGCCAGTTCGGTCCACACGGGTTGTCCGATATGACCGATCCGCTCGTGCCGTTCTAGCCGTCACTGACAACAGCGATCCCGGCGCCGCCTCTGGGTTCATGTCCTGGCTGGAGAGGTCCTGCGGCAAAGACATCAACACCCGTAGCTGGCTCACAGTCCAGCGAATCGTGAGGAGGCTCGAGAGCTGACTCGCCGGGCCACCAAGCGGCGAACTGACGCGCCTTGAGCCTCACCATCCGGATGGCCGCAGTGCCGTGCCGGGCGCCGGAAGAGGACCGGCACGTAGCCCAGGGTCAGCTCTTCTTCAGCGCCTCGGCGAGCATCACGAGGATGCCGCTGGGGCCGCGGACGTAGGTGAGCTTGTACACGTCCCCATAGGTCGCCACGCCGCGCAGGGGGCGGCAGCCGTGCCTCGCGGCGATCTCGAGCGCCTCGTCGATGTCGTCGACCGAGAACGCCACGCGGTGCATGCCGATCTCGTTGGGTCGGGTGGGCTCCGTCTCGATTGCCACGGGGTGGATGTACTCGAAGAGCTCGAGGCGACCGGTGCCGTCCGGCGTCTGGAGCATGGCGATGTTGGCGTGGTTGCTGTCGAGGCCGACCGCGGTGTCGGTCCACTCGCCACTGACCGTGTCACGGCCGACGACGTTGAGGCCGAGATCGGTGAAAAATGCAATCGCCGCCTCGAGGTCGCGGACGGCGATCCCGACGTTCTCGAACTTGATGGGCATGAGTGGCACGCTACCGAGTCAGCACGATTCGCTCAGGTCAGCTGGCGGCCGGTTCCGGATCAGTCGGGCAAGGGACCACTTTCGCAACGGCCATCGGTTACGAGGCTGATGGACGGTGTCGCCGGCGGCCGGAGTTGCGCAGCCGCTCATACGGCGGAAGGACGCCCGGCCATCGCGGCAGATGTGTCCTTCAACTGGATGGCTGTCGGGCGTCCGATCGCGGCTGCCCATCGCACCATTGCTCCGCGCGCCATTGGTGCGGCCTTGAAGCCGTCGGGAGGTCGGGGTTCAGCCCGGTCCGCTGGGGTGCGCCAAATCGTAGGAACGGGAAACCTTCTTGGGCACGACCAGGCGCCAGGCGTCGACGACCAGCTCTCGGGCATCGGTCGGCTCCAGTGCCGCAAGGTCGGCGTGGACCCAGTTGAAGCGCAGGTCCGATGGTGACGGCATGTGGAACGTGTGCGGTTCGCTCGCGACGAGCGCCGCGCGCTCCTCCTTGGGGAAGGCGAAGCCCATGACAGTTTCGTCGAGGGAGAACGCCACGTAGACGCTCTGCTTGACGCGGAACTTCAGCTTGCCGCGTACGTAGACCGGGTAAGAGCGCTCCAACCCGGTGCCCAACGGGAGAAGGTCGTCGAGCCCCGCCATGCTCAGTACCCTTCGGCGGTGACGAAGGCACATCGACTTCCGGCACGCGGATCCGTGGCTGGGACTCGCCCTGCCGGGGTCTTGTCCATCGGACCTCCTAGGTGGGATGCCTCCACGACGTCGACTCCTCACGCGGACCGGACTCATCGGCTCTCTGCCGAACAACCTTCGGCAGGCGGGCTTACCCCGCAGGGCCTGTCTTTGCGCTGCCTGGACTCAGTGGCCTTCGGTGCAGCCCCAGAGCGGCGTGTGAGATCGAAGGGTTCAGGATGCGACGAAGATTGCCATCGTCTCGGGGCGAACCGTGTCGTACTTCATCGCTTCGGCCAGTTCGTCCGAAGGCTGCTCCAGGGCGGCGAAGAGAACGTCGAGATCCGCGATGTCCATGACCAATCCGACCTTCGTCCGGTCCTGGGGGTTCACGAACGTCCGGATGTTGCTGGCGCCCAACGAGGGCAGGACCTCCTCTCGCTTCGGTGATGAGAGCCAGCGGTCGGTGTCGGTGACTTGGTGGGTCACGATGATCGTCGGCATAGCTCCTCCTTGGGCGATGTGTTCGAGATCGACGTGCAGGGCCGGCAAAGACTGGTGCGGCTCCATCGTTTCGCCGCCGCGTGCCGCCCGCCAGACCTCCAGGGACCAGAGACCATGACGCGACATGACTACGTTCTGGCTTTCGTGGACAGAGGGGGCCGTGCCTCTTCGGACGTCCGGACACGTCCATGCCGCGGAGTCGGCCTCGGGGGACGGGTGTCCCGCGCCGCCGGGAGGCATGTCGGCACGGCCGAGGGTCGCGACCTCACGTCCCGCACCCGGTTACGGTGACGTGATGCGGATGCTGGGAGTGCTGGGTGGGATGAGCTGGACGAGCACGGCCGAGTACTACAGGCTGCTCAACCAGGGCGTCGCGACGCGGCTGGGTGGGCTGCACTCCGCTCGGCTGCTGCTCCACAGCGTGGACTTCGCGCCAGTCGCGGCGATGCAGCACGAGGGTGACTGGGCCGGCACCGCGGCGGTCCTCGTCGAGGCCGCGCGGGGTCTTGAGAGGGCGGGCGCCGAAGGTCTCCTCGTCGCGACCAACACCATGCACAAGGTGGCCGACGAGATCGAGGCCGTGACCGGCATACCGCTGCTGCACATCGCCGACGCCACCGCCGCCCGCCTGGTGGCGGACGACCGGCGAGCGGTGGGCCTGCTGGCCACGGCCTTCACCATGGAGCAGGCCTTCTACACGGACCGGCTGCGCCGGCACGGGCTGGAGGTGCTCGTGCCGGACGACGCCGACCGTGCGGACGTGCACCGGATCATCTACGACGAGCTGTGCCTCGACGTCGTCCGTGACGAATCCAGGGAGCGCTACCGGGAGGTCATGGGTCGACTGGCCGGGTGCGGTGCCGAGGCGATCATCCTCGGGTGCACCGAGATCACCCTGCTGGTCGGTGCAGCCGACTCACCCGTCCCGCTCTACGACACCACCGCCATCCACGCCGAGGCGGCGGTGAGCTGGATGCTGGGGACGTAGTCAGCGCAGCGGCGCCTGGGCGGTGAGGACGTATTGTCGATGCTGGACACCAGCACTCGATGAGCATGAACAGTGCCGAGATTCGCGTATGCCGCGGGGCTCGGCCTCGCGGCCCGCGCACGTGGTCGGCCGACGCCATGCCCTGTTCGGATCAGCTGGGACCACGGACGAAAGCGGCGATGGTGATGCCGAACAGCACATGGGCGAACAGGCCGACGCTCGCGGTCTGGGGGCCGTAGTTGAGGCCGAGGAAGCCGGGTGGTTCGAGGAGGGACACCTCCGTCGCGTCGCTCATCTCGCTGCCCATCCGCGGGTGGACGAGGGGGAGGAGCACGTTGATGAGCACCGTGCCGGCGAACACGCCGTGGCCGGCGCCGAACAGCGCACCGAGCCACCAGTCGTGCCGCTCGAGGGCGGTGAAGAGCAGGAGGTAGACCAGGGCGAACAGCTGGCCGAACAGCAGGTGCAGCGCGTAACCGAGCGCCTTCGCCGCGGTGCGGTCGTCGGTCACCGCGGTGCCGAGAAGGAACGGCAGGTCCATGCGGGTCAGGTGCAGCTCGGTGGCGGCGCGGAGCACCGAGGTGACGACCAGGGTCCCTACCAGCCCGCCCGCCACCGCCTGGATCAGGTTCATGAGGGGTCGAGCCGGTCCGTGACCGCCAGGGCGGCGCTGACCAGGGCCAGGTGGCTCAGTCCCTGGGGAAGGTTGCCGAGGAAGTCCCCCGTCGCGGGGTCGATCTCCTCGGCCAGGAGTCCGACGTCGTTGGCGAGGCCGACGAGGCGGTCCATGAGGGCGGCCGCGTCGGCTACGCGCCCGGTGCGGGCCAGCGCCTCGACGAGCCAGAACGAGCAGGCGACGAACGCTCCCTCGTGGCCGGCCAGGCCGTCGTCGCCGGTGTAGCGCTGCAGCAGGTCGCCCTGGCCGAGGCGCGCTCGAATGGTGTCAACGGTCCCGCGCCACCGCGCCGCGGTGGCGTCGCCGTAGCCCGCCAGCAGGCCGAGCAGGACGCCGGCGTCCAGCTCCTCACTCTCGGCAGACCTGGTGTAGCTGCCGAGGGTGGGGGAGTAGCAGCGCTGCTCGATGAATCGTTCGCACTCGGCGGCCGCGAGGCGCCACTGCTCCTGCCGCGTGGTGGGGACGAGTCCGCGGGCCGCCAGGCGGCAGGCCCGGTCGAGGGCCACCCAGCACATCATCTTGGAGTGCGTGAAGTGCCGTGGTGCGCTGCGCACCTCCCAGATCCCGGCATCGCGCTCGGACCACCGGCGAGCGACGAGGTCGGCCACCTGTGCCAGTCGCCGGCCGATGTCGGGGTCGAGCTTCCCGCCGGCCTCGACGTGCAGCCAGACGCAGTCCAGCAGCTCGCCGTAGCTGTCGAGCTGCTGCTGGCTCACGGCGGCGTTCCCGACCCGGACCGGTCGGGAGTCGCGGTAGCCCCTCAGGGGAAGCACCCGCTCGCGGGTCCGGGGTCCGCCGTCGAGACGGTAGAGCGGCTGCAGCCGGGGATGCGTGAGCTGGGTGGCCTGCACGAGCCACCAGAAGTAGGCCTCGGCCTCTGCGGTGCAGCCCAGCCGCATCAGCGTGCCCAGGGTGAGGGCGGCGTCGCGGACCCAGCAGTAGCGGTAGTCCCAGTTCCGCTCGCCGCCGACGAGCTCGGGCAGTGAGGTCGTCGCCGCTGCCGCCACTGCGCCCGAGGGGCTGAAGACCAGCAGCTTCAGCGCCAGGGCACTGCGCAGCACGACCTTCCGCCACGGGCCGCGGTAGGTCAGCCTGCCGCACCAGCGGCGCCACCCTTCCAGGGTGCGGTCGAAGCGTTCGGCCAGGTCACCCGCCGACGGAATCACCAGAGGCTCACCGAACGCCCCGCACAGGGCCAGCACGCCGTGGGAGCCGGGCGTAGTGGTGAGCCCACCCCGGATGCGGCCGTCGGTGATCGAGGGCACGCCCGCGCCGACGGAGACCACGGCGACGGCGTCAGAGCCTGCGGTGGCGACCGGCACACCCGCCCGTGCCCCGAGGCGCACCAGGCGCTGCCCGAAGCCGAACTGCGGCCGCACCGACCAGGCCAGGGTGACGGTGCCCTCGCGTCCCTCGACGCGTCGCTGGAGCTCCCGAACCGGACCCAGTCGGCTGCCGTTGAGCGTGAGCGCGTCGAGCACCCGGACCGATCCGGACTCGGTGCGAAAGACGGTTTCGAGCACGTTGGTGCCGGGCAGGTAGCGGCGCTGCACCGTGAAGGCCTCGACCGGGGCGAGGGCGAACGCGCCGCCTCGGTCGGGGTCGAGCAGGGCGAAGAGGCAGCCGTCGCTGTCGAGGTCGGGCCAGGCGAGCCAGTCGATCGAGCCATCCGCGGCGACGAGGGCGACGCTGCGGCCGTCGCCGAGCGCCGCGTAGCCGCGCAGCGGCGCGAACCCGCCGGTCCTGCGCGGGCGCGTGGCTGCGACTGCTGTCGCACCGACACAGCCGGGGCCCTCTGCGTCGACGGCCGTAGGGCCACCATGCCTCATGACGCACCAGGAGGCTGCAGCTGCTCGAGGGGCACGTCGGGATCGACCAGGAGCGAGGCGTCGACCACCGCGCCAGAGCGGATGAGCGCCTGCACGGCGTCGACCTGCCCCCACTCGTTCACGCCCATGCCAGCCGCTACCGCTCCGTCACGCACCCAGAAAGCCATGAACCGGCCGGAGTCCTCGTCTCCGCGGATGACCACCTCGTGCGGTGCCGCGGCGTCGACCCACCCGGTGTACTCGAGCCCCAAGTCGTACTGGTCGCTGAAGAAGTAGGGGAGCCGGCCGTAGGGGGAGTCGACGCCGAGGATCGAGGCGGCCACCGTGTCGGGCTGGTGCAGGGCGTTGTCCCAGTGCTCCACCCGCAGCCGTCGGCGCAGGGTCGGGTGCCAGGCGTTGGCCACGTCTCCCGCGGCGTAGACGTCGGGAGCCGAGCTGCGCAGGCTCGCGTCGACCACCACACCGTTCGACACCTCGAGACCGCCCTGCAGGGCCAGCTCGGTGCGGGGCTCCGCGCCGATGCCGACGACCACGACGTCGGCGTCCAGGCTGCTGCCGTCGCCGAGCACCACGCCGGCCACCCGACCGCGCCCGTCCTGCCGGAGGGCGCTGACCTGCACCCCGCCACGGACATCGACTCCGTGGTGGCGGTGTGCGCGCAGGAGCACGCCGGCCATCCGGGCCCCCAGCACGTGCTCCATCGGCACCTGGGCCTGCTCCAGCACGGTCACCTCCGCGCCGTGCGACCGGGCCGCAGCAGCGACCTCCAGCCCGATCCAGCCGCCCCCGATGACGACCGTCCGGGGACCGCGCGCCAACGTGGCATACAGGGCCGTGCTGTCCTCGACCGTGCGCAGGTGGTGGACACCGGCGAGGCCGGCACCGGGAAGGCGCAGCCGTCGTGGCGCCGCACCCGTGGTGAGCACCAGTGCGCGGTAACGGATCTCAGCCGCGCCGGTGACGGACAGCCTGCGCTCGTGCGGGTCGAATCCGGTCACGGTGTGTCCCGTGACGAGCTCCACCTCGTGCTCGTCGTACCAGTCCTCCGCGTTGACGAGGATCTTCTCGCCGAGGGGACCGTCGATGAGGTGGCTCTTGGACAGCGCCGGCCGCTCGTAGGGCGCATGGGGCTCCTCGCCCACCAGCACGACGTCTCCGTCGTAGCCACGGGCCCGCAACGCCTCGGCTGTCCTGGCGCCGGCGAGTCCGGCTCCGACGATCGCAACGGTGCTCCTGGACATGAGATCTCCTGTGGTGGTGCCGGGCCCTCAGCGAGGGCTGTGGGTGAGCGCGAGGAACTCGGCGCGGGAGCGCGCGTCGGTGCGCAGCGAGCCGAGCAGGCTCGAGGTGATGGTGGTGGTGCCCGGGGCCCGCACACCGCGCAGCGTCATGCAGAAGTGTTCCGCCTCGATGACGACACCCACGCCGGTCGGCGCGAGGTGCTCCTGGAGCCAGCCCGCCACCTGCGTGGTCAGGCGCTCCTGCACCTGCGGCCGTCGCGAGAAGTGCTCCAGCACCCGCGCGAGCTTCGAGAGGCCGAGGATGCGCTCGCCCGGCAGGTAGCCGATGTGGGCGGTGCCCACGAAGGGCAGCATGTGGTGCTCGCAGAGCGACCGCATCGGTATGCCGCGTGCCACGATGAGCTCGTCGTAGCCCCCGTCGTTGGGGAAGGTGGTGAGCTCGAACGGCCTCGGGGTGAGCAGCTCGGACAGCGCACCGGCCATGCGCTCGGGCGTGCGCTGCAGCGACTCGCTCGTCAGGTCGATCCCGAGACCGCTCAGGAGCAGCCGGGCGCCGGAGGTGGCCGTCCCGGGTGCGGCGCCGGGTCGCGCACCGTGTGGTCGCGGCCCGGGTGCCACCCCACGCGGTGCCCGCCCACCGGAGCCGTGGGCCACCGGCTCCGTGCTCACGGCGCTGTCTTCCGCCGCCACGAGGCGTGCGCGGAGTCGTACCGAGTGCTGAGGCGCTGCAACGCGACTGCTGCCACCAGCAGGCCGACGTCACGCAGCGCGACGTCGTAGAACCCCTGCAGCAGAAGCAGGTTGGCGACGATGCCGGCAAGCCAGGCAGCCACCACTGCGGCGCCGACGCGCGGACGGACCGCCACCAGAAGGCCCGCCGCGATCTCCACGAGCCCCACGGCATACATCGCCTGCTGTGGCGTGACGGGAAGCAGGTCGCTGATGCCCGGCGCGAGGTAGGCCTCCCAGTCGGTCAGCAGGTTGGTGAACTTGTCGGCCCCGAACACCACGGGCGCGACCACGAAGGTGCTGCGCAACAGCACGAAGGCCTGGTGCGCGGGGTCGGTGCGCAGTCGAGCGCTCCCCGCCGGCTGGTCGGTGGATGTGGTCGCCATCGTGGTCCTCCTCGGTGCAGGCGCGTCCTCCGCGGTGCGCGACCCGTGACGGGACGCCGGGCACGTGGGAGGCTGACACCGTGTTAGAGCGCACGGGGCGCGTCGGTCTTACCGACCTCGCGGACTGCGGTAAGACATCGACCTCCGCGCGCAGCAGACAGGGCATGACGACGAACTTCTCTCCCGCCCGGCGTCCGTGCCTGGGCTCTGGTGCTGCGACCGACGTCGTGGGTTGGCGCCGGTGCCGCCTGCTGGAGTACGGCTTCCCGCCGCCTCTGGCCGACGAGCTGGCCCGACAGCGGGTCGACCTGCACGCTCTGCTCCAGCTGGTCGACCGCGGGTGCCCACCCGAGCTCGCGGCACGGATCCTCTCGCCACTGGAGGGACTGCGCCGATGACGGTGGACAGCGCAGGCTGCGACGGTCGCTTGTCGACCGACCTGGGACCGCGGACCCGACCGCCGGAACCGCAGGACTGGATCGCGGCCCTCACGACGCCCGGGCCGGAGCAGACCGCGGCCCTGCGTCAGCTGCACGGGCTGATGGTCCGAGCGGCGGCACACCAGGTGTGGCGGTTGCGCCACGCGCTGCCGGACCCGTCACCGGCCGCCGTCGACGACATCGTCAACCAGGCCGCCGACGAGGCGATGGCCAGCCTGCTCGGCAAGCTGCACACCTTCGAGGGGCGCAGCCGCTTTACGACGTGGGCCTTCAAGTTCGCGATCGTGCAGGCGGGCACCGACGTGCGGCGGCTGCAGTGGCAGCACCGGCAGGTGGAGCTGGGAGACCTCGACGTGCCCGCGAAGGCCGGCGAGGGACCCGAGCAGCAGGCGGAGGCGACCGACCTCGCCCGTGCCGTCGCCGACGCCATGCGGCGCCGGCTCACCCCCTACCAGCGCCGCATCGCTGTGGCGCTGCTGGTCGAGCAGGTGCCGATCGACGTCCTTGCCGAACGCCTGGGCACCACGCGAGGCGCCCTCTACAAGACCGTGCACGACGTCAGGTCTCGCCTCCGCGACGAGCTGACCCTGACCGGACACCTCGACGCGGCGTCGGTCTCTGGCCGGGCCGCGCCCCAGCCCAGCACCCTCCGACCCGAGGCAGGGACTCCATGACCACCCCTTCGCCACACCAGCTCACTCCCCGCGTCGTCGCCGACCTCCTGCTGGACACCACCCCGTGGCTCTCCTGCGAGGAGTGCTTCGAGCGGCTCGACACCCACGTCGAGGCCGTGCTGGAGGGGACCTCCCGCGACGTCGCCATGGAACGCCACCTGCTCGGCTGCCCGGCCTGCGCCGAGGAGGCTGCCTCGCTCACGGAGCTGCTGCAGCAGGACCCGGCCGACTGACCGCCGTGCAGGCCAGGACGTCCCCGATCCGCGCGAAACGCACCACCCAGTCATGGCCTCAGGTGCGGCGTGCGACGAGGTGGCGGTAGCCGGTGAGCAGTGCGAGTCCGTACAGCAGGCCGACGACGACCAGCAGTGCATCGAACCCGAGGACCAGGGAGAGGTACTCCAGTGCCCCGCCGACCATCGCACCGAGCAGGTTGGCGCCGAACGCCGTTGTGGACGACGCCGTGTCCTTGAACCGGACCGCGAACACCAGGTTGGCCAGGAACACCGGGAGGAAGGCGATCGTCACTGCTGCGGCGAACCGGGGGACGGGCGCCAGGTCGAGCAACGACTCCTGCGGGATCAGCCAGGCCGCCGCGAGGGCGGCGAGCAAGGCTGCATACAACCACAACGGATGCCGGATGGTCACCCGCCGCGCGACTTCGATCGCAGCCAGCACGCTGACCAGCACCCCAGCGAACACCGCCGCGTTGACCGCCCACGTCGTGCCGAACAGCAACGCGAACTGCACCACGTTCTTGGTCTCGAGCAGAAGGAACGCCGTGCCCATGAAGAACAGGTCGGCGTAGGGCACCATCTGGCGGAGCGGTCCCGCGGTGACCCTCACCAGGACCACCGAGGCCAGCAGCACCAACCCGAGCATCCACAGGTAGAACGCGGGGACGGACCGGGTCCCGAGGTAGGGAAACGGCCGGTCGTCGACCGACGGCTCGAGGGCGCTGCCGCGTGGCGCCCAGGTCTGCGGGCAGCCCCCGGTACCGCCGTCCTTGTGCAGCGACAGCACCGCCTGCTGGCGCGGTCCGTAGGCGGGTCCGAGCTGGACGCACGGCGCGACTCCGTACACCGTCTTGATCGTGTTGGCGTACCTGTCGAGGAGCCAGGGCTCGTAGTAGTTGTACATCGCGAAGGTGCCGTCCGACTTGAGCAGCGACCGGGCACGATCGAGCGCCTGCGTTGTGAACAGGTAGTTCTCCAGCCGCAACGCGGACTGCCCGGTGACGATGGTCGCCGAGTCGGGCAGTGCCAGGAGGATGAGGTCGTAACGGCGGTCGGTACGCTCCATGAACGCCCGCCCGTCGTCGACGTGCACCGTGACCCTGGGGTCGGAGTACGGCCGGTCGGGGTGCCGGTCCCGGCCGATGTCCACGAGAGCGGGGTCGATTTCGACGGCGTCGACGTGCCGCGCACCCTGGGCCAGTGCGACCGCGACGTCGTTGCCTGTGCCCGCGCCGACGACGAGCACGTCGTCGTGGGTGGTCGCGTAGGCGTACGGGTAGAGGTAGAACGGAGAGCTGCGACGGATCTCCGCGACGGGCAGCGCGGTCTGCAACGGTGTGTTGTTGACCTCGACCCGCACGAGCCCGTCGGCGACGTCCTGGGTGTGGATCTTGTAGTAGGGCGACCACTGGAACGTCCCGGCGAACGACTCGACGCCGAGCACCAGCACCAGTGTCACGAGGCCGAGCACGGGCCAGACCCGGAGCCGGCGACCCGCCCGATCGCGCCCGTTCCTCCGAACGGGCTCTGCGGCCCACAGCCGCGGCCCGAGCAGCAGCCCGAGGACACTCGCCGAGACAAGTCCCCACGCCAGCGGCGGCATCCGCAGGAACGACACCACTGCGAAGGCGACGATTCCGCTGAGGCTGCCGAGCACGTCCAGTCGGTATGCCTCCAGCGCCGGGAACTGGGCGAAGGTACGAGCCACCTCCTGCGCGAGCACGACCATGACCGCGACGGTGAGCAGGAACACGATCGTGAGGCTGAGCGGGCGCGGCAGCGGCGGAGTGTCGAACAGGCCGACGAGCTCCCAGCGCCCGCCGCGGCCCGTGCCGGTCCGCACCGGGAAGAGCAGGACGAACCCGACGAGTGCTGCCAGCAGCACCGGCGCGGCTCGGAACAGCTCCCGAGGCGCCGACGCTCGCAGGAACCCGAGGCCGATGCCCAGGAAGCTGGCGAGCAGGACGAAGTTGGTGAGGTGGACGAGGTACAGGTTGTTCGACGACGTCCATCGGATGAGCGCCAGCTCCACGAAGAGCATGAGCGCGCTCGCCAGGACCAGGCGCACCCGAGGAGTGATGTACGCCGCGTCGCCAGGGCCCTCGTGTCCGTCTGTCGCCGTGGCCGTGCCTCTCTCTGAGTTCCCAAGAGGTGGTTGCCGCAACCTAGCAGTGCCATGATCGGTGCGCCCGCCGGCGGGAGGTTCCGCACCGGAGGCGTGCTCGGCCGCCCGCGAGCTCGTGCCCCGACATCGGCGTCCTTGGTGCGGCCGCGGGCGTGCCACAATTGCGCGAAAGACCGCACTGTGTGACGGTTCCGCCACATTGCGGGAGATCGGGGGATGGGGAGAAGCGTGGTCGTGACTCTTCCTGCCGGCTCGGCGGTGCAACCATGAGCGCGGATGACCCGGGTCGGGTTCGGGCCGAGATCGAGAAGACCGACGTCGAGCACGCCACGGTCCGCCAGGCCGAGATCGAGCAGGCCAAGGCCATGGTGGCGCTGATCTTCGCGATCACTCCGTCGGAGGCCGTGGGCCTGCTCAGCCTGGCTGTGGACCAGCGGGGCTGGAGCCTGGCCGAGGTGGCTCGTGCCGTGCTCGACCTTTCCCGCCAGCCGCGCGGCGGTGACCTCGACCTGGTGCGCCACCGCTTCACCCTCCTCCTCTTCTCGCACATGGCCGTCGACGCGCTGGTCGAGCGTGCCGACGGCCACCGCCGTGCCGAGCGCGACAAAGCTGCCCTCACCGAGCACAACTAGGGCTGCGAGGGTGAGCGGACCGTTCGCCCCCAGCGTCACGGCCTGCGGGAGCGCACTCCGCTGGACGTCGTCGTCATCGTGGCCGGTTGCCGGGCTCACGATGGGCCAGCACGTGAAGCTGAGGGGCGTCGTTCACGATGCTCGACGGCTCACCCGAGAGGTTCTCGACCGGGAGCCAGTTGGCCACCTCGGGGAGAGCGGCAGGTGCGAACGTCGTCAGACGATGGCCGGGCGAGCTGGGTCAAAGGGGGTCCCAGTCGCGCTGCCAGAACCGCTCGAGGCCTTCAGCTCGGATGAAGAGGCGCTCACTGTCGTGGATGGGGTACATGCCGGCGATGTTGACCACGTCTTGCGGGCCCGGGCCCTCAGGTGCGCCGAGAACGTTGAGGTAGTCGGCTCGCTCCATCACGGCAGGAGCGGATACGACAAACGCAGTCATCGTCGTGTCGGTCGCGATGGGCTCGCCGAAGTCGATGGTGTCGCCGTACGCGAATGGGCAGTCGTGGACCAGGCTGCTGGCGAGGTACCCGATGGCGTGACCCCAGCGCTCGTCGTCAGACGCCATGCTGATGCAGAGCTCGGGCCGGCCGACCCTCCACTCTTCGTGGTCGGCCGTGGACAGGCCGTAGGTGAGGCCGGTGAGCATGCCGGGCTCGGGCACGTCGCGGTAGATGATGTTGGTGACCTTGTGCGGGCCGCCGGCCTGGCGATCGAGCGGGTAGAACCGCGGCTCAACACCGCCGCTGAGGCGATCCAGATGCGCGAGGTACTGCTCAACCCGGGTCCCCATGCGGAGGGGTTATCCAGCCCGTCAGCGGTACGCAGTGCGGCCTGGGCCGTTGACACCCACGCCCCTCACCGGTGAGCAGGGCATCGACGCGTGGACGCACATCGCCGGTCTGTGGCACCGCTCGGGCAGCGGCGTCAGGTGCGCAGCTCCATCCGGTGCTCCGGGGGCTCGTCGGCCGGCCAGCCGTCAGGGATTCCCGTGTCGACGAACCCAGCCCGTTCATACGACTTTCGCGCGGGGACGTTGTCGCTGCGAACCATCAGGTAGGTCGTCCTGCCCTGGCCAGCGGCCCAGTCCGCGACCGCGCCGATGAGCTGACCGGCAGCACCCGTGCCTCGAGCTGCCGGAGCCACCCACATCGAGATCAGTTCCACCCATTTCTCTCCGACAGGCTGTCCGCTGACGACACCGACCACCTGCGTCGCTTCCAGCGCCAGGAGCGTCAGCGGAACCTGAGTCAGGCGGGACTGCCAGCGCTCGGCGGGGGCATCGACCCAGTCGGCATGTCGTGAGCCGAAGGCCGCTGGAGACTCGGACAACGACGCCAGCCGCACCGCCCGGAACCTCTCCCAGTCGGCAGGTCCGATCCGCGTGATGTCCACCCGCTGAAGTTAGCAAAGGACAGGATGGACGACCGGCGGCGATGGCAGCCGGGCGGGAGCGGCTGACCGGTCAGCGTGTCGCCGCCCGGGACCCGATCCCCTTCCACGCCAAGCGCATCACACGTCGCGGGTCGACCGGGGGAACGTCGTCGGGGTGAAGTGGATGGCGCCGGTTGGCAGCATCCACGGCATGGCGACCAGCTCGAAGACGCCGGCTCGCACGGCCGGGTCCTCGCCCTTCAGTCGCAGCGCCTCCTCGGGGTCGCAGCGCAGGATCGACAGGCCGCGGTAGTGCCGCCGACCGCCGGGTTCGCCGAGCGGGCCGGCAGCGAGCAGCACACCGCGGTCGTGCAGGTCGGCGAGGTGGCTGAGGTGCGCGTCCTGGAGCCGGTCGGCCTCGTCCTCCGAGAGCTGCGGCGGGTGCTCAGGGGTCACCAGCAGCACGACGGTGTAGCGGTCGAAGTCCATGCCGTCGATCGTATGCTCGTCCTGTGGCGGTGCTGGCAACCAAGATCCATCCGCCGGCCCCGCGCCGCGACCTCGTCCCGCGGCCGCGCCTTGCGCAACGCCTGTCGCCGGGGGAGCGCCCACGACTGGTGCTCGTGTCGGCTCCGGCCGGGTTCGGCAAGACCACGCTGCTCTGCCAGTGGCTCGCCGAGGCCGACGACGCCCCCCGGGTTGCGTGGCTCTCGCTCGACGCCACCGACAACGACCCGCGGCGGTTCCTCGAGAACGTCGTCGCCGCTCTGCAGGTGCAGGGTCGGCTCCCCGAGGCGGCCGAGCTCGTCGCCACGGGGGCCGAGGCGCCGGTCGAAGCGGTGTTGACCGCCGTGGTCAACGACCTCGACCTCCAGCCGGGCCGGACCCTGCTGGTGCTCGACGACTACCACGTCATCGAGGCGCCGGAGGTGCACCGTGCAGTGACCTTCTTGCTCGACCACCTGCCACCCCAGGCTGGTCTCGCGGTCGCGACCCGGGCCGACCCACAGCTCCCGCTGCCGAGGCTGCGCGCCCGCGGCGAGCTCGTCGAGCTGCGTGCCTCGGAACTGCGGTTCACCACCGACGAGGCGGGCGTTTTCCTCGCCGACGTGATGGGGCTCCACCTCGACGGCGCCCAGGTGGCGGCCCTCGAGGCGCGGACCGAGGGGTGGGTCGCCGGGCTCCAGCTCGCCGGCCTGTCGTTGCGGGGTCTCGACGACACCACCGAGTTCGTGGAGGCGTTCACCGGCAGCCACCGGTTCGTCCTCGACTACCTCGTCGAGGAGGTCCTGCGCCACCAGGCCGAGCCGGTGCGCGAGTTCCTCCTCGACACGGCGGTGCTGAGCCAGCTGACCGGGTCGCTGTGCGACGCCCTCACCGGAGGCCACGACGGCAGCTCCATGCTCGAGTCGCTCGAGCGCGCCAACCTGTTCGTCGTCGCGCTCGACGACGACCGCCAGTGGTACCGCTACCACCAGCTCTTCGCCGACGCGCTCCGCGCACGCCTGGCCGCGGAGCGTCCCGGCCACGTCGCCGTGCTCCACCGGGCCGCCGGCGAGTGGTATGCCGCGCACGGCCTTCCCGAGGACGCCGTGCGCCACGCGCTGGCCTCCGGCGATGCCGGGTATGCCGCGGACCTGGTCGAGGCCGCGCTGCCCGACCTGCGCCGGCAGCGGCGGGACCGCGTGCTGCGCGAGTGGCTGACGGCGCTGCCGGGCGAGGTGGTCCGCAGCCGGCCGCTGCTGGGCACCTACCTCGCGTGGACCCGGCTGGTCGCGGGCGACCTCGACGGAGTCGAGGTGGCGTTGGGGGAGGCTGAACTGGCGCTGGTGGCGAGCCCGCCGGCCGCCGCGACGGGTGCCTCGGTCGCCACCATGGAGGAGCTGCGCACCCTGCCGGCGACCATGGCGATCTTCCGGGCGTCTGCCGCGCAGGCCCGCGGCGACTCGGACGCGACGCAGAGGCACGCGCGCAGCGCGCTGGAGCTCGCTGGTCCAGAGGACCACATGGCGCGGTGTGGTGCCCTCGGCTTCCTCGGCCTCGCGGCCTGGGGCAGGGGCGACCTCGAGGAGGCGGTCGACACGTTCTCCGCGGCCGTGCAGAGCATGGGGGCCGCCGGTGACGTGGCCGACCAGCTCGGCAGCACGGTGGTGCTCGCCAGTATGTGGGTGGCGCGGGGACGCCCCGTCGAGGCGCGGAGACTGCTGGAGCGCGCGCTGGCCACCGCGGGCAGGCACCGCGGCGCGGCGCTCGCGACCTTGGGTGACCTGCACGTCGGGCTGGCCGACGTCCTTATCGAGCAGGGGGAGCTGGATGCAGCGGCCGAACACCTGAGAGCAGCCAAGGAGCTGGGGGAGTCGTCATCGCTGCTGGAGAACCGGCACCGCTGGTATGTCGCGATGGCGCGCCTGCGTTGTGCCCAGGGCGAGTTCGAGGCAGCGGTCGAGCTGCTGGCCGAGGCGGAGCCGCTCTTCCTGCCGGGATTCTTCCCCGACCTGCGACCGATCCCGGCGCAGCGGGCACGGGTCCGGATCGCACAGGGGCCGCTGGCCGACGCGTGGGAGTGGGCCCGCGACCACCAGGTGCAGCAGGTCATCGAGCCGTCGTACCTCGACGAGTACGACCAGCTCACCCTCGTCCGGCTGCTGGTGGCCCGGCACCGTGCCGACGGCGACCAGGACAGCCTCCACGAGGCCGCCCAGCGGCTCGACCGCCTGGTCCCTCCCGCGACCAGCGGCGGCCGCGGCGGCAGCCTCGTGGAGATCGGGTTGGTGCAGGCCCTCGTCGCCGATGCACGAGGCGACCGGGCCGCGGCCCTCGCACACCTGGGGCCGGCCCTGGAAGCGGGCGTCCCCGCCGGCTACGTCCGCCTCTTCCTCGACGAGGGCGAACCCATGACCCGCCTGCTCGAGGCTGCCGAGCGCATGCCCACGACCGGTGACCACGCGCGCCGGCTCGCCGCCGCGGCATACCGGGAACCAGCCGTGGGCCCCGGGGATGCGAAGACGGAGGGCCTCAGCGACCGCGAGATGGAGGTGCTGCGGCTGCTCGCCACCACGCTCAGCGGACCCGAGATCGCCGGGCAGCTCTTCGTGTCGGTCAACACGCTGCGGACGCACACCAAGCACATCTTCACCAAGCTCGACGTCAACACCCGGCGGGCAGCGGTGAGCCGTGCCGCCGAGCTCGGGCTGCTCTGAGCCCATCACTCTGCGCCCATCACCGCCGCGGCGATCACCATCTCGATCACATCGGATGGTGATTCGCCGTCACCACCGCGGTTCATACCGTCGAGGTCGTCCCCGGCAGACCGGCTGGGGCGACTCGGCAGAAGGAACCAGCCATGACCGTCACCACCACCCGTCTCGGCCAGGCGGCCGGCGTCGCAGCCGCCGTGGCCGGGCTGATCTTCATCCTCGTGCAGGTCAACCACCCCGCCATGGAGGTGGCTTCCGCCACCACCGCCGACTGGGTGCTCCGCAGCACCGCCAAGGCGGTCATGTCGGTGCTGGCCCTTGCCGGGATCACCGGCATGTACCTGCGCCAGCTCCGCCAGAGCAGCGTCCTCGGCCTCGCGGCGTACCTGCTCTTCAGCCTGGGCTACCTCGTCATGTTCGGGGTCGAGTTCCTCGCAGCCTTCGTCTTCCCGACGGTGGCGGACACCGCACCCGGCTACGTGGACGACGTCATCGTCGCGGCCGCGGGCGGGACCCCGGCAGGGGACATCGGCCTCATGCAGGCCGTGCTCGTGGCCAGTGCGGCAGGGTACGTCGGCGGCGGTCTCCTGTTCGGCATCGCGACGTTCCGTGCCGGCGTGCTGGCGCGTTGGGCTGCGGTCCTGCTGGCCGTCGGCACCGTCTCCACCCTGGCCCTGTCCGTGCTGCCGGAGTCGTTCAACCGGCCGCTCGCCGTGCCCACCGGCATCGCCCTGATCGGCCTCGGCACCTCGCTGTGGCGCGACCAGCGGCGCCAGGCAGCAACCACGACGACCACCACTACGACCACCGCCACGACCACCGGCACGACGACCGGCACAGCAGCCGCTCCTCGCGAGGAGGCCTCGGTCCGATGACCAGCCAGCAGTGGGGCTGGCGCGTGCCGGCCGCCCTGGTGGCACTGAGCGTCATCCCGGTGTTGGCCGGCACCGCCAGGCTGGTCGAGCTCGCGGGAGGTCCGGCGGTCATCCCGGCCGACGCCCGGTTCGCCGCCTCCCCGCTGCCCGTCGGCGTCCACATCGTCTGCGCCGCGGTCTACGCGCTCCTGGGTGCCCTCCAGTTCGCCGCGGGGTTCCGGCGCCGGCGGCCCGGGTGGCACCGGGCCGCCGGCCGGGTCCTCGTCGTCGCCGCGCTCGGGGTGGCGGCGATCCGGCGCGGAGACGTCGCCACCCACCGGGCCTGGATGATGCGGGCCTACGCGATCGCGCTCGCCGCCGGGACCCAGGCGTTGACCGAGGGCGTCGGCGGGGCGGTCTTCGGGGACAGCGCCCTGGTGCTGGACACGTCGCGGGGCGCCGCGTGCTTTGACGGTGGTGCTCGCCGCCAGCGCGCTGCGACGGTGTTGGTGGGCGACCGGCCGTGACCACGACCTACGAGCTCCGGGTCGAGGGCAGGCTCGACTCCCACTGGTCCGGTCACCTCGGGTCGGCGCTCCTCGGCGGCCTGTCGCTGAGCCACGAGGACGACGGCACGTCGACCCTCACCTGCCCGGTCGCCGACCAGGCACAGCTGTACGGTCTGCTCGCCGGGCTCCGGGACATCGGCGCGTCACTGCTCTCGGTGCGAGCGGTGCCGGGGGAGGTGGGGCAGGCGCCCGGTCCGCTGGCGCGGCTGGCGTGGCCCCGGCGCACCGAACGGCTGACGCTGCGCCCTGCACGGCCGGAGGACGCTGGGTCGACCTGGCGTCTCCGCCGCCTCGAGTCGGTGGCGCGCTGGCTCACCGAGGCGCCGACGAGTCTGGACGCGTACCGGCTCGCGTTCGAGGACCCCGCGCGGCTGGCCGCCACGGTCGTGGTCGAGCTGGACGGACGGGTCGTCGGTGACCTCATGCTCCGGGTCGAGGACGCCTGGGGGCAGAGGGAGGTCGCCGAGCGGGCACAGCGGTCGCAGGCCGAGCTCGGCTGGGTCCTGGACCCGGCGTTCGAGGGGAGGGGGTACGCGACCGAGGCCGTGCGCGAACTGGTCCGAATGTGCTTCGAGGACCTGGGGCTGAGGCGGGTGGTCGCCACCTGCGTCGCCGAGAACGAGTCCTCCTGGCGGCTCATGGAACGCCTGGGGATGCGCCGGGAGCAGCACGCCGTGGAGGACGCCCTGCACCGTTCCGGTGCATGGCTCGACTCCTACGGCTACGCCTTGCTGGCCAACGAGTGGGCGGTCCGCCGCCAGAGCATGGTGACGGCGTCGCCGTCGTCGCGGACCGTCTCGAAGCCCAGCCGCTCGTAGAGCCGGGTCGCCGGGTTCGCCTTCTCGACGCTCAGGGAGACGCGCTCGATGCCGCGGGACCGGGCTGCGTCGAGCAGCCGGGTGCACAGCCCGGTGCCCAGGCCTTCGCCCCGGGCGTCCGGGTCGACGCCGATGCTCAGCTCAGGGGTCCGCTCGTCGACGAACCCGTAGGAGGGGTCGGCCGCCGTGAAGTACCGCAGCCACGCGGCGCCCACACCGACGCCGTGGGCACTCTCGACGACTACGCCAAGGTCGCCCGGCTGCGGCCAGCCGTCGGCGTAGTGGGACAGGTGCGGGTTGGCCGCCAGCTGCTGGGGAGTGAGCGCCGGACGGATCGGGTCCCAGTTGGCGGCGTGCATGAGCATGGCCGATATGAGGTGGGCGTCGCCGGTCTCGGCCGCGCGGTAGGTGAACGAGATGGGCTGCACGCACTTCCTCCTGACGTCGACACTGCTCATGGTGTCGCGTCACGCTCGCACCGATGAACTGGGGCCGGTCACGGCGGCATACGCAGCGGGGCTCCAGCCAAGCGAGCACCTCGTCGCGAAGCCCAGTCGCTCGTGGAGCCGGACAGCGGGGTTGGCCTTCTCACCAGAGGCTGGGCGAGCAGGCGCCGCAGCGGCTACGGCGTGCTGACGGTGATGGCGACCTTTCCCCGGACCTCGCCGGCCTCGAGGTGGCGCATGGCGTCCGGCACGCGCTCCAGCGGGAACGTGCGGTCGACGCTGGGTGTGACCTTGCCGGATTCGATGAGCCCGGTGAGCCGCTCCAGGTCGCTGGCGCGCTCCTTGCTGGCCAGCATGGTCAGCCGCTGCGAGACGAAGGGGGAGAGCAGTGGCGCCCGCAGCGAGCGGCCGAAACCCCCGGTCCACCTGCCACCTTCCTCGCCACCGACGATGACCAGCGTCCCGGTGCGCGTGAGGGTGCGACGAAGGCGCGACAGGGGAGTGTTCCCTGCGATGTCGAGGACCAGGTCGTAGTGGTGGGCGCCGTCGGCGAAGTCCTCACGGGAGTAGTCGACCACGTGGTCGGCTCCGAGGGCCCTCACCAGGTCGAGCTTGCCGGTGCTGGACACGGCCGTGACTTCGGCACCGAGCGCCTTGGCGAGCTGCACGGCATAGCTGCCGACCCCACCCGAGGCGCCGATGACCAGCACCTGCTGGCCCGGCTCGACTCGGCCGGAGTCGGTCAGCGCCTGCAGGGCAGTACCTGCGGAGATCGGAACGACCGCCGCCTGCTCGAAGGACAGGTTCGCGGGCTTGCGAGCGAGCTTGTCCTCGCGGGCCGCGGCATACTCCGCGAACGACCCTCGGCTCATCCCGAAGACCTCGTCGCCCACCGCGAACCTCGTGACCGCCGAACCCACCGCGGCGACGGTGCCGGCAACGTCGATACCGGCCACGCCGTTCTTGGGACGACGGAACCCGAAGCCGATGACACGCATAAAGTAGGGGCGGCCGGTCATCATGTGCCAGGTGCCCCGGTCCAGCCCGGCAGCGCGCACCCGCACGAGCACCTCGTTGTCGGCGAGCTCGGGGCGGGGGACCCGCTCGAGCCGAAGGACGTCCACGGTGCCGTAGCCGTCCTGGGCGATGGCCCGCATCTCGTGCTCCGAGGCCGCGGGCTGCTGTGTGAGAGCGGACTCCCTCGTGGTCTTGGCCATGTCTTTCCGATCTGTGGTCTGGCCCCGAGCAACGCCGGCGGGCGGTCCCCGGGCCGCTTTGGTACTTTGTACGAGAGACGGTATCGTACAAAGTAAGACCCGCCTAGGGGTCGACCTGGACCGATGGGAAAGTGGATGGCTGACACCGAAGGCGGGGGCGGACCGAACCGGCCCCGGCTGAGCAGGGATCGAGTGCTCCGTGGTGCCCTGGCGATCGCGGACGCGGGCGGTCTCGGCGCGCTGACCATCCGTTCACTCGCCCACGAGCTCGGCGTGAAACCGATGTCGGTGTACTACCACGTCGCCAACAAGGAGGAGATCCTCGACGGGCTCGTCGACATCGTCTTCAGCGAGATCGAGCTGCCGTCCAGCGGCGGCGAATGGCGCTCGGAGATGCGCCGACGCGCACACTCCGCACGCCGCGTGCTGCGGAGCCACCGCTGGGCGGTCGGGCTGCTGGAGTCGCGTCCCACCCCCGGTCCGGCGACGCTGCGGCACCACGACGCGGTGCTCGGCGCCCTGCGCGCGGCAGGCTTCTCGCGCGAGATGACCGCCCACGCGTATGCGCTCATCGACAGCTACACCTACGGCTTCGCGCTCCAGGAGGCCAGCCTCCCGTTCGATGCCACCGAGGCGGTCACCACGGATGTGGCCGGCCCGATCGTGGAACAGTTCGCCACGGGCGAGTACCCACACATGGCCGACATGGTGAGCGAGTACTACCTGCGGCCGGGGTACACCTTCGGCGACGAGTTCGACGTCGGGCTGGGGCTGATCCTCGACGCCCTCGACGCGGCGTTGCAGGCCAGCGCGGCGACGCGCCCACCGCGTGACCCGCTGCCGGAGACGGCCACGAGAAGCGCTGTGTCGTAACGGGTTTGGTCCCCTCCCGGTCCTGCTCGTCGTCAGGGGCTCGTGAGGATGACGAGTTGCTGCGTTGCCCGGGTCATCGCCACGTAGCGGTCGACGGCACCTTCGACACCCGTGCCGAACGCCTCCGGGTCGATGAGGACGACCAGGTCGAACTCGAGCCCCTTCGCCAGCTCTGGCGTCAGCCACCGGACCCGGGAGGTCGCGGGGACCGTGCCGGCATGGACGTCACCGGTGCCGATGACACAGGCGATGCCCTCGACGTGCGCATCGAGCCACGCGTCGAGGATCGCGCCCAGCTCCGCAGTGGATCCGTGGGTGACGGGCACGTTGGCGCTGCGGATGGAGGTCGGCACGTTGGCGTCCGGGAGCGCGGCCCGGATGACCGGTTCGGCCGCCGCCATGACCTCTTCCGGCGTGCGGTAGTTGATGTTGAGGGAAGCCAGGTTCACGCGGTCGAGCCCGACCCGCCCGAGCCGTTCCTGCCACGACTCCGTGAACCCGTGCCGGGCCTGGGCGCGGTCTCCGACGATGGTGAAGCTGCGGGACGGGCAGCGGCCCAGCAGCATCTGCCACTCGGCGTCGGTCAGCTCCTGGGCCTCGTCCACGATCACGTGAGCGAACGGGCCGGCGAGCCGACCGGGGTCGGCGCCGGGCTCTGCGGCCTCGTCGACCAGTGCGCCCCGAAGGTCCTGGCCGCGCAGCATCGACATGACGTGCATCTCGGAGTCGTCGGTCGCGATGAGGTGCTCGACGACCTTCGCCATCTCCTCTCGTTCGGCGGCGAGGACCGCCTCGCGACGCCGCTTGCGCCGAGACGCCTCCGGGTCGCCGAGTCGCAGGCGTGCCGCATCGAGCAGAGGCAGGTCGGACACCGTCCACGCACTGGCGTCGGGGCGTTGGAGCCGACGGACCTCCTCGATGCCCAGCGCGGGAGCGCACCTGCGCAGGTAGGCGGGCACCGACCACAGGTCACCGACGAGGTCGGTTGCCTCGAGCAGCGGCCAGGCGCGGTTCAGGGTCGTGCGCAGCTCGCCGTTCTGCTCCAGCGACCTGCGGACCAGCGCGGGCGAGGCCTCGTCGTCGTGCCGGTCCACGATGATCGTGAGCAGCTCCTCCCAGATCACGTCGCGGGCCTCGTTGTGCGGTGTGCCGGGCGCCGGGGCGTCGAACGCTGCGGCCCAGTCGTCCGGGCTGAGCCAGATCTCGTCCCACGGGGTCGTCACCGACATGCCCTCGGTGGGCGGTTCCTCGTAGAGGGCGACGGCCGGCTCGATCGCCCGGACGAGGGCGACGGAGGCCTTGAGACGGGCCACGTCCGGGTCGGTCTCGGGCGCCGCCTCGGCTCCCTCGGTGACGAGGTCGCGCAGGGTGCAGGTCTGCACGCCCTCCTCACCGAGGCTGGGGAGGACGTCTCCGACGTAGGAGAGGTAGGGCTGGTGCGGTCCGACGAACAGCACGCCGCCACGGCGGTGCCCGAGGCGCGGGTCGGAGTAGAGGAGGTATGCCGTCCGGTGCAGGGCGACGACGGTCTTGCCCGTGCCCGGACCGCCGTCGACGACGAGGGCACCGCGCGAGCCCGCACGGATGATGGCGTCCTGGTCGGCCGCGATGGTGCCGAGCACGTCCCGCATGCGCGCAGTCCGGGTGGCGCCGAGGCTGGCGATGAAGGCGGACTGGTCGTCGAGCGCGGCCGCGTGGCCCTCGAACGCCTCCGCCGTGAAGACCTCGTCCCAGTAGTCGGTGACCCGGCCGCTGGTCCAGCGGTACCGGCGCCGGCTGGTCAGCCCCATCGGGTTGGCGTGGGTCGCCGCGAAGAACGGCTCGGCCGCGGGCGAGCGCCAGTCGACCAGCAGCTGGCGCCCCGTGCGGTCGGTGAGGCCGAGTCGCCCGACGAAGACCGGGGCGGGTTCGCCCTCGAGCACCATGTGCCCGAGGCACAGGTCCAGGCCGAAGCGTCGCAGGGCGCGCAGGCGTGCGGTCAGGCGATGGACCTCCAGGTCTCGCTCCAGCACCTCCTGACCCGCTCGGGCGGGCGAGACGCGCTCGGCGTCGAGGCGTTCGGAGAGCTCGGCGACCGTCTGCTCGAGGCTCGCCGCAACCGCCGCGAAGTGCTGCTCGTCGTGGGCGATCAGCGTCGGGTCGGCCTTTGCGGCCAGGTGCTCCGGAAGGTCGAACGCGTGGGTGGTCAAGGGCATTGTGCGGTTCCCATCACTGGTGCTGGCCTCGGCCGGCGATTCTGCGGCACGACCCGGGTCTTGCCGCAAGGCCCCCTGTGCCCTATACGTTGAGAGTGGAGGGGATGGGTGACCTCCCACCCGTCGGACTCCGGGGGCCCTGGGGGTTCGGTGTCAGTGGTGTCCTCGCTCCCGGTCGTCCTCGGTCACGCGCGCCGTGCGGCCGACCACGGTGACCTCCACGTCGGTGCCGTCCCGGCGGGTCAGGTCCACCTCGTAGAAGGGTCCCGTCGGAGCGTCCTGCACCTCGACCGTGTCGAGGCTGCCGCGGGTCGCCTTGACGGCCAACGCAACAGCCTCGGGCAGTGTCAGTTGCGGGGCGGCCCGGGGCTGGGGCTTCGCACGGTCGGAGTCACGGTCCTGCCCGGTCACCCGGGCTGTGCGGCCGACCACGGTGACCTCCACGTCGGTGCCGTCCCGGCGGGTCACGTCGACCTCGTAGAAGGGTCCTGTCGGAGCGTCCTGCACCTCGACCTTGTCGACGCGGCCGTCGCCCCGCTGGACGGCCAGCGCGACAACCTGTGCCAGGGTCAGGGGCCGTACCCCCGAAGGTGCGGACGTCGTCGTGGTCGAGGGGCGTGCCGGTGGGGGCGGAGGCATCGTCGACGTGGCTGTTGCTGTGCCCTGGCCCACCACGACCGGGGCTTCCGGGGCGTGCACCTGCTGACGGGGGGCGTCGGTCGCGGCTCGAGTGGCGAGGGCCGCTGAGCAACCTGCGGCCAACGCGGCTGTGCTCGCGAGCGCGAGGCCGAGCAGGGCGGATCGGCGACGAGGGGTCAGGGTCATGGCGTTTCCGTTCGTGTCGAGGGCTTTGGTGGTGGCTTGCTCACCACTGTGGTTCCTCGGCAGTGCAACGGGGCACCACCCCTTGGTGGGCCAGATGCCCACCTCTCAGGAATCTCTCCCGGAGAGGTGGGCAGGCCCTCGTGTCAGTTGCGCGACCCCAGGCCGGCGGCGACCGGCGCCACCGCGCCCGACGCGCCCGCGGCCTGAGGCGTCGTGGTGGCCGCTTCCGGGACAGGCTTGCCGAACATCGTGCAGACGGCCTGCAGGACCAGCTCGTCGAACTTCTTCGCGATGGCCTCGTTGGGCTCGGTCGACATCACCAGGACAGCGCTGCGAGTGCCGGAGCGGTTGTGGTACGAGATGGTGATGTAGCCCGGGATGCCGCCGGTGTGGCCCCAGATCGTCCCACAGGGCGTGTCGACCGTGAGGATGCCCAAGCCGTACCCGGCCCCGGCGAAGACGCTGACGGTGGTGGTCATCTCGCGGAGCAGGGAGCGGGGCAGCAGGTCACCGGACAGCAGCGCCTGGTAGAAGGTCCTGAGGTCCTTGGTGTTGGACACGAGGGCACCTGCGGCCCAGGCCCAGGTCGGCGTCCAGCCCGACGTGTCGAGGTAGCCGGCGGAGTAGAGACCCGGCGGCGTGTACCCGTGGGCGTACGGGCCCCGGAAGCGTGGCGTGTTCGCGAAGTACGTGTCCTCGAGGTGCAACGGCCGGGTCACCCGCCGCTTGACCAGGTCTGCGACGGAGGTGTCGGACGCCTTCTCGATCACGAGGCCCAGCAGGATGTAGCCGGTGTTGCTGTACGACCAGCTCGTGCCCGGCCGGAACAGCGGTTTGTTCTCGAGGGCGAGGTCGATGAGCTCGCGGGGGGTCCACGCGCGGTACGGGTCCGCGAAGGCCTTGGCGAAGAAGTCGGGGTCGTCGGTGTAGTTGAAGATCCCGCTGGTGTGGTTGAGGAGCATGCGCAGGGTGATCGCTGAACCGCCGGGCACCACCCCCGGCAGCCAGTCCTCGATGGAGTCCTCGAGGTCGAGCTTGCCCTCACGCGAGAGCTGGAGCGCGATCACGGCGATCAGGGTCTTGGTGATGCTGCCGACTCGTGCCTGGTCCTGGGGGTGGAGCCGACGTTCCGGGTCGAGGCGGGCGCGGCCGACGGCGAGGCGGGTGATGTCGTCACCGTCGTCGAGCAGGGCGTTGACGCCCGTGGCCCCTGCGTCGACGACGGCTTGCATGGCCGCTCGCAGAGCCGCTCTCGAGTCGTCTTCGTCGGTGTGGGCAGCGGCGGGAGCTGCCGCGGTCACCGTGCGGGCGGGGGGAGCAGCCGTGGCCGGCGCGGAGGGGATGAGCAGGGCGAGAGCGGCGGCGCTGGCCGCGGCCAAGGCGGCGAGGCGGCGTGTGCTGGCAGTCATGGGGAAACCTCGTTCGCGTGGCAGGACCGGGGCCGCCCCCTCTTCTCCACACTGTCCTCCGGCGGGCATCGCCGCACCAGACCTGAATCGGTGAGCGGTCCGCGCCGGCCGACCGGGGGCGGCGTCGTCACGTGGCAGCCGGCCTGCCCTGCGGGGAGCGGGTCGCGGGCCACTGGAGGAGGTTGACGAACGCGTGCCCCGGGCATTGCATGGACGGTGACGCACCTGCAACCCCTGGGACCAGTCATGGCCGACCGAACGTACGACGTGGTGGTCGCGGGCGGCGGGCTCGCGGGGTCGGCGCTGGGAGGCGTGCTGGCGCGGTCGGGTCTCGGTGTCCTCCTGGTCGAGAAGGAGGGACGCTTCCGCGACCGCATCCGTGGCGAGCTGACCTTTCCCTGGGGACACTCCGAGGCCCTGCGCGTGGGACTGGGCGAGCCCCTCGAGCAGGTCGGCGTCGTGCCGTTGCCCGTGCTCGACTTCTACCAGGACGGACGGCGCGCGGACTCGCTGCGCTGGGAGACGGTCTCGATCGACGCCCTGCCCGCCGTGGGGTTCTCCCACCCGCGGCTGCAGGAGGTGGTGCTGGCCTGGGCCGAGTCGCAGGGCGCGACCGTGCTGCGGTCGGCGAAGGTCGTCGGCGTCCATGACGGCGACAGCCCCACGGTGTCGGTCGTCAGCGACGGGCGTGCCGTGGACGTCCGGGCGAGGCTCGCCGTCGGTGCCGACGGGAAGAGGTCGGGCGCCCGGCGGTGGTTGGGGGCGGACACCGTGACCGACCCTGAGCACCACTGGTTCGGCGGCCTCCTCGTGTCGGGCGCACGCTGGGACGACAGCATCGCGTGGGCCACCACACCGTCCGGGGCAGTGGCGTGGTTCGCCAACGGTGCCGACTCGTGCCGCCTCTACGTCCGGCTGACGGCCGAGCAGGTTCGCGCGAAGGGGGTTGGACACGATGCCGAGGCGTTCCTGTCGTTCGCCTCGACGTTCATGCCGGAGGGGACGCTGGACGGCGCGCATGCGGCGGGCCCGGTGGGCTTCTTCCCGAACAGCTGCACCTGGTCGAGCCGGATCGCTCTCGGGCACCTGGTGCTGGTGGGAGACGCGGCGGGGGCGGTGGACCCCACCCAGGGACTCGGCACGTCCCTGCTGTTCAGGGACGTCCGCGCCTTGAGCGAGCTGCTCCTGGCGGACGGGGACTGGGTTCGGGCGACGACCGAGTACGAGCGGCAACGGCAGGCGTACTACGACGTGCTGCGTGCCTACGACCGGTGGTGCGCGCTCCTGGAGGCGGAAGTGGGACCGGAGGCCGACCGGCGGCGGGAGCGCAACGCCGCCGCCCGTGAGGCGGATCCCACACTAGGCGGGTTCGCCACCATCGAGGCCCGCGGGCCGGACGGGCTGGTCCCGGACGAGACGGCGCGCCGGGTCTACTTCGGCGAGTAGGCCGGCCGCAGGAGTGGCCTACGCCAACCTGCCCTTGACACGACCTCAGGGCGGCGAGTCCATGGGAGGACCGAGAGAAGGAGCTGACGATGTACGGCTACACGATGCGGGTCGCGCAGGACATCGGCACGTACCAGGCCATGCACCAGGCGGTGGTGGACCTCATGGGCGACAACCGCGACGGGCTGATCCTCCACATGGCCGCACCGTCCGCCAACGGTTTCGAGGTGACCGAGGTGTGGCGCTCGAAGGATCTCCTGGACGCGTTCAACCGTGACATCCTGCCCGCCGCCATGCAGAGAGCCGGGGTGACGATGGACCCGGCGGATGTGCAGGTCACCGAGTTCGACCCGGTGGTGGTCATCACGCCGGGGGCCTACAGCTCCGACACCTAGGAGCACCGGCTGTGGGACGATGCGGCACGTGGGCACCAGCACCGCCGAGTCGCAGCGACTGCGTGACCTCGCGCTGCTTCGCCGGGTCCGCGACCGCATCGACCGGGAGTACGCGCAGCCGCTGGACGTCGAGGCGCTGGCCCGAGGCGTGAACATCTCGGCCGGGCACCTCAGCCGCCAGTTCCGGGCCGCCTACGGGGAGTCGCCGTACTCCTACCTGATGACCCGGCGCATCGAGCGCGCGATGGCGCTCCTGCGCCGGGGCGACCTCACCGTCACCGAGGTGTGCTTCGCCGTCGGCTGTGCCTCGCTGGGCACGTTCAGCACCCGGTTCACCGAGCTGGTGGGTATGCCGCCCAGCACCTACCGGGCCCTGGCCGCCGGTGGAGCGGCCGGGATGCCGGCATGTGTGGCGAAGCAGGTCACCCGACCGGTCAGGAATCGAGAAGCGCCGATGCCTCTCTCGCACCTAGCGTGAGACCCATGGACATCACCATCAGCTCGGCCTTCCTGCCGCACGATGACCCGGAGGCCTCGCTCGCCTTCTACCGTGACGCACTCGGCTTCGAGGTCCGGGGTGACGTCGGCAGGGGCACGATGCGCTGGATCACCGTCGGTCCGGTCGGCCAGCCCGGAACGAGCATCGTGCTGTACCCGCCGGGGGCCGACCCGGGCGTCACCGAGGCGGAGCGCCGCACCATCGCCGAGATGATGGCCAAGGGCACCTACGGCATGATCGTGCTGGCGACCAGGGACCTCGACGGCACGTTCGAGAAGCTGCAGGCCGGTGACGCCGAGGTGGTCCAGGAACCCACGGAGCAGCCGTACGGCATCCGCGACTGCGCCTTCCGCGACCCGGCCGGGAACATGGTCCGCATCAACGAGGTGCGCTGACGGTGGTGAGCGCGCCGGCGCGTGACCGAGCGACCCGCAAGGCCGACACGCTGGCGATGCTGGCGACACCCGCGATCGACGTGTGGGTCGCCACGGCGTCTGCCGCGGGCATCCCGCACCTCGTCCCGCTGTCGCT
This sequence comes from Knoellia sp. 3-2P3, assembly GCF_029223115.1. NCBI lineage: Bacteria > Bacillati > Actinomycetota > Actinomycetes > Micrococcales > Intrasporangiaceae > Knoellia > Knoellia sp. 3-2P3. The sequence goes on along the minus strand of NZ_JARGZE010000002.1, from coordinate 464,413 downwards.
GGCCTGGGTAGGGGAGCGGGTGGTGGTCGCGGTCGAGGCGACGTCGGTCACCGCACGCAACCTGACCACCTCGGGCACGGCTCGACTCGCGGTCGGGCCGACGCGCGACGTGGTCGCGATCGACGTCGTGCTCGAGCGGTCGGTCGACGTCGCGGCCGACGACCCCGTCGGCGAGGCCTACGTCGCGCAGGCCGACTGGGACCCACGGACGAGCCAGGGCTACGTCTTCCTGGTGTTGCGGCCGACCCGCATGCAGGCCTGGCGCGAGGCCAACGAGATCGCCGGCCGCACCCTCATGCGCGACGGCACCTGGCTGGTGTGACGCGACCTGGTCTCACCTGGGGCTGGAGGGGCAGGGCGTGGTCGTGTCGCGCGCGCCTGTCGGGGGCCGGTCCGCCATGAGATCGCGCGCTCGCTCGCGGGACAGGTTCCACTCGAGCCAGTCGTCGTCACCCAGCGGCTCGACGCCGCGGGTGGCACAGGTGAACTGCTCGTCGGGAAGGTCGACCAGGGCCGGGTAGGCGTCCGCCGACAGGTCGCCCAGGTACTCCCAGTCGATGCCGACGGGGGCGTCGGCACGGGCGATGTTGTGCTCAGCGACGTAGAGGTCGGGGTTGAGCAGGGCCAGCCCGAGCAGCCCGACCGCTCCCAGCCGGACCGCGACCGGGACCAGCCACCCGCGCGCGCCCACAACGCCTGCGAGGATGACGAGCAGGACGACGACCCCCAGCCAGCCCTCGAAGACGGACACCAGCAGGCGCAGCCTGGTGAAACCGTAGGCCTCCTCGTACAGGTGCATCCGGTGGAGCGCCGAGACGACCACCACGAGCGTCATGACGCACAGCGCCCCGAGGGCCAGGTCGCGTCGGTGCCCGGGCGAGGCCTTGCGCGCTGCCCACGCCACGACGGTGAGCGTGAGGATCGTCGCGACGGTGAGCTGGCCGAAGCCCTCGTGCACGTACTCCGCGTAGGTGAGGCCCGTGGTCCGCTGCAGGTAGTCGTGGCCGCCGAACAGGACGGTCGCCTGCGCGACGAGGAACGCCAGGAAGACCGCATCCACGACGAGCACCGGGGCCAGCCACTCGAACTCGTTGCGGCTGCCGGACGACGGCAGCCGCAGGCGCTCGACGGCGGGCGGGGCGAGGGCCACGAAGGCCGCCGCCAGGGTGCCTGCGCCGATGAAGACGGCGAGGAGGACACGCGCCGGCAGGTCGTTCCAGGTGATGTCGGGCGTGACGGCGTCCACCCAGGACGCGAACAGCGCGTCGGCAGAGGCGAACAGGGCGCCGAAGACCAGGAGCAGGACGGCCGAGATGACGGCGGTGCGGGCTGCCGGCAGCCATGCCTGCACGCTGCCGTGCGGCTTGAGGGTGCGACGGAGCCAGGGGAGCCCGCGCAGTGCTGCCAGCGGCACGGCGACGGCGGTACCGAGCAGCGCGAGGACCGAGGAGGCCCGGGTGGAGCTCGCCGCCGTCAACGCCAGAGCGGCGAGGAGGCACAGCATGGTGATCCACTCCGCATCGCGGACGAACAGCGGTACGAGCAGCAGCCCCACCACGACGGCATCGACGGCCTGCAGGCGCGTCCAGCGACGTCGGGCAGTCCGCGTCGTCGCGGCGACGAAGACCGTGCCGGCCACGACGGCGAACACCAGGGCAGTCCCCAGGCCGGGACTGCGATCGGGCAGCACAGTGGCTGCGAGCGCACCTGCCGCTGCGGCCGCGGCGACGATGCCGGGACGACGGCGGGGGGCGTCGGGCCAGTACGCGGCCAGGCCGGCGTGGGGAGGCCCCGTCGGGGTCTCGGGGGCCGGGGCCGGTGGGGTGAACGTGCTCACGACGGGCTCCTTCCGCGTGGCCGGCCGGGGCGCCTCGGCCGGCAGCATCACCTCGATGCGGCAGCCGCGGTCGGTGTCGGCGACGGCGATGCTGCCGCCGTGCAGCTGGGCGACCCAGCGGGAGATGGCCAGGCCGAGCCCGGTGCCGCTGCTCTGCGCGGCGCTCGTCGTGAACCGCTCGAAGACGGCGTTGCGGTCGGACGCGGCGATGCCCGGCCCCTCGTCGGAGACGGAGAGCAGCACCTCGTCACCGTGGCGAGCGGCGCTGATCGTCACCTCCCCATCGGTCGGGCTGTGGCGGGCGGCGTTGTCGAGCAGGTTGGCGAGCAGCTGGTGCAGCCGGTCGGGGTCTGCCTCCACCGTGAGGGTGTGCGGCCTGACGTCGACCGCGTAGTGCACGCCGTCGGTGCGCGCCTGGGCGACGGCGTCGTCGAAGATGTCGGCGAGCCGAATCTCCTTGACCCGCAACGGGGTCACGCCCTCCTCGACGCGGGAGAGGTCGAGCAGGTCGCCCACCAGCCGCCCCAGCCGCTCGGTCTGGGCGAGGGCGGTGCGCAGCTCCGCGGGTCCCGGGCTGGACACCCCGTCGACGAGGTTCTCCAGCACCGCCTGCAGCGCGGAGATGGGGGTGCGCAGCTCGTGCGACACGTTGGCCACCAGGTCGCGCCGGTGCCGGTCCACCATCTCCAGCGTCGCCGCCGTGCGGTTGAAGGCCCGGGCGAGCTCGCCGACCTCGTCACGCGAGGAGGTGTGCACCCGCTGCGAGTAGTCACCCTGCGCCATCCGCTGCGCGGCGACCGTCATCTCGCGCAGGGGTGACGTCATGCCCTTGGCCAGCACCTGCGTCACGACCAGTGCCGCCGCGACGGCGACTGGCACGGTGGCCCACGGCGAGACGCCGAGCCGGGTGCCGATGACCGCCAGCACGGAGGCGACCACGATCGTGACGGCGACCAGCAGACCCAGCTTCGTCCTGATGGAGCGGACCCGGTCGAGGGGGCGCACGTCGTACCTCATGACCGACGCTCCGCGGCATACCCGGTCTCCAGCGCGTAGCCGACACCGTGGACGGTGCGCACCCGGTCTGCGCCGATCTTGCGCCGCAGCGACTTCACGTGGCTGTCGACGGTGCGGGTGCCGGAGGCGTCGGCCCAGCCCCAGACCTGCGCCAGGAGCAGCTCCCGTGTGAGCACTGTCCCCGGCCGGGCGGCGAGGCAGGACAGCAGGTCGAACTCGGTCGGCGTGAGGTGCACCTCGTCGGTGTCGGACCAGACCCGGCGGGACGGGCCGTCGATGCGCAGGCCGCCCACCCGGACGTCGGGGGCCGTGACGGTCATGGAGCGGGCGCGCTCGACGCGGCGGAGCAGCGCCCGGATGCGCGCGACCAGCTCCCGCATGGAGAACGGCTTGGTCATGTAGTCGTCCGCGCCCACGCCGAGCCCGACGAGGAGGTCGATCTCGTCGTCGCGGGCGGTGAGCATGAGCACGGGCACCGGATGGTCCGCCTGGAGGCGCCGGCACACCTCGTGCCCGTCGAGGCCGGGAAGCATGACGTCGAGCACCACCAGCTCTGGGTCCCACGCGGCGGCACGTTCGAGGGCGATGAGGCCGTCGTGCACCTGGTCGACCTCGAAGCCCTCGGCCTCCAGGCGGGCGGCGACGGCCTCGGCGATGGTGCGCTCGTCCTCGACGACCAGGACACGGGGCTTGTGGCTCACCCTTGGAGCGTAGGAGAGAGCCGGGGAGGGAGCGGCGCAGATGGTGTGAAGGTTCTGTGCAGATCTCGCAGAGCGCGCAGCCGGGCGCCGGGCCCTACGGTGGCGGGATGGAGTTCAGGTACCTCGGACACAGCGGCCTCAAGATCTCGGAGATCACCTACGGAAACTGGCTCACCCACGGCTCCCAGGTGGAGAACGAGACCGCCACCCAGTGCGTGAGAGCAGCACTCGACGCGGGCATCTCGACCTTCGACACCGCGGACGCGTACGCCAACACGGCAGCCGAGACGGTGCTCGGCGAGGCGCTGAAGGGGGAGCGCCGGGAGTCGCTCGAGATCTTCACCAAGGTCTACTGGCCCACTGGGCCCAAGGGCAAGAACGACACCGGCCTCTCGCGCAAGCACGTCATGGAGTCCATCCACGGCTCCCTCCAGCGGCTGCAGACCGACTACGTCGACCTCTACCAGGCCCACCGCTTCGACACGGAGACGCCGCTGGAGGAGACCATGCAGGCGTTCGCCGACATCGTCCGACAGGGCAAGGCGCTCTACATCGGTGTCAGCGAGTGGACGGCCGACCAGATCCGCGCCGGTGTCGAGCTCAGCCGACAGCTCGGCTTCCAGCTCGTCTCGAACCAGCCGCAGTACTCGATGCTGTGGCGCGTGATCGAGGGCGAGGTCGTGCCGGCCTCGAAGGAGCTGGGCGTGTCGCAGATCGTCTGGTCACCCATCGGGCAGGGCGTGCTCACGGGCAAGTACCGCCCCGGCGAGCAGCCGCCGGAGGGGTCCCGCGCCACCGACGAGAAGGGCGGCGCCGACATGATCTCCCGGTTCATGCGCGACGACGTCCTCACTGGGGTGCAGCAGCTGCAGCCGGTCGCCGACGAGCTGGGGCTCTCGATGGCCCAGCTGGCCGTCGCATGGGTGCTGCAGAACGACAACGTGGCCTCGGCGATCATCGGTGCGTCGCGTCCGGAGCAGGTCAGCGAGAACGTCAAGGCCGCCGGGGTGACCATTCCCGACGAGCTCATGGCGAAGATCGACGACGCACTCGGAGACGTCGTCGAGCGCGACCCGGGCCGGACCGCGGAGAACGCGCCCGCCCGGCGTCCTGTCTGAGGGAGAACGCGAGAGCCCCGGTCACCTCAGGGGTGACCGGGGCCGTGCGCGTCAGGGCAGGTCGGACCTCAGCGCAGGTCGAACCGGTCGAGGTCCATGACCTTGACCCACGCCGCGACGAAGTCCTTGACGAACTTCTCCTTGGCGTCGTCCTCGGCGTAGACCTCGGCGATCGCGCGCAGCTGCGAGTTCGAGCCGAAGACGAGGTCGACGGCAGTGGCCGTGCGGGTGACCTCGCCGGTGGAGCGGTCGCGGCCCTCGTAGACGTTCTCGGTGTCGGTCGAGACCTTCCACTCCGTGCCCATGTCGAGCAGGTTCACGAAGAAGTCGGTGCTCAGCACGCCGGGGCGATCGGTGAAGACCCCGTGCTGAGCCCCACCGTGGTTGGTGCCGAGAGCCCGCATGCCGCCGACGAGCACGGTCATCTCGGGGGCGGTGAGGGACAGCAGGTTCGCCCGGTCGAGCAGCAGCGTCTCCGGCGGCAGCTTCTCGCCTGCCCGCAGGTAGTTGCGGAACCCGTCCGCGCGGGGCTCCATCACCGAGAACGACTGCACGTCGGTCTGCTCCTGCGTGGCGTCCGTGCGCCCGGGGGCGAACGGCACCTCGACCTCGACGCCGGCGGCCCGGGCGGCCTGCTCGACCGCGGCGGAGCCACCGAGCACGATCAGGTCGGCCAGCGAGACCCGCTTGCCGCCGGTCTGCGCGCTGTTGAACTCCTGCTGGAGCTGCTCCAGTCGCTCGATGACCGGTCCCGTGCCCGCGTTGACCTCCCAGTCCTTCTGCGGTGCCAGGCGGATCCGCGCGCCGTTGGCTCCACCCCGCTTGTCGGTGTCGCGGTAGCTGGCGGCAGCGGCCCACGCCGTGGAGACGAGGTCGGAGAGGGAGATGCCGGAGTCGAGGATGGTGCGCTTGAGCGACGCGATGTCCTCGGCCCCGATGAGCTCGTGGTCGACCGGCGGCACCGGGTCCTGCCAGAGCTGCGGCTCCGGCACCCAGGGGCCGAGGTAGCGCGAGACCGGGCCCATGTCGCGGTGGAGCAGCTTGTACCAGGCCTTGGCGAAGGCCAGCGCGAACTCGTCCGGGTTCTCGTAGAAGCGGCGCGAGATCTTCTCGTATTCCGGGTCGAGCCGGAGCGCGAGGTCGGTGGTGAGCATGGTCGGACGGTGCTTCTTCTCCGGGTCGAAGGCGTCGGGCACGGTGGCCTCGGCCTCCTTGGCGACCCACTGGTGCGCACCCGCCGGGCTCTTGACGAGCTCGTAGTCGTAGCGGAAGAGGTTCTCGAAGAAGCCCATGCCCCAACGGGTGGGCGTGTTCGACCACGTCACCTCGAGGCCGCTGGTGATCGTGTCGGCGCCCTTGCCGGAGCGGTAGGTGCTGTGCCAGCCCAGGCCCTGCTCCTCCACCGGGGCGGCCTCCGGCTCGGGGCCCACGTTGTCGGCCGGGCCGGCGCCGTGGGTCTTGCCGAACGAGTGGCCACCGGCGATGAGGGCGACGGTCTCCTCGTCGTTCATCGCCATCCGGCGGAAGGTCTCGCGGATGTCGCGGGCCGCCGCGATCGGGTCGGGGTTGCCGTTGGGGCCCTCGGGGTTGACGTAGATCAGGCCCATCTGCACCGCGCCCAGCGGGCCGGACAGCTCTCGGTCGCCGCTGTAGCGCTCGTCGCCGAGCCAGGCGTCCTCGGGGCCCCAGAAGATCTCCTCGGGCTCCCAGATGTCCTCACGGCCGAAGCCGAAGCCGAAGGTCTTGAAGCCCATAGACTCCAGGGCGACGTTGCCCGCGAGCACCAGGAGGTCGGCCCAGGAGATCTTCTGGCCGTACTTCTTCTTGACCGGCCAGAGCAGTCGGCGGGCCTTGTCGAGGTTGGCGTTGTCGGGCCAGCTGTTGAGCGGGGCGAAGCGCTGGGAGCCGTCACCGGCGCCACCACGGCCGTCCTCGATGCGGTAGGTGCCGGCAGCGTGCCAGCTCAGCCGGATGAACAGGCCTCCGTAGTGGCCGAAGTCGGCCGGCCACCAGTCCTGCGAGGTGGTCATCACGTCGATGAGGTCCTGCTTCAGGGCCTCGACGTCGAGGCCCTGGAACGCCTCGGCGTAGTCGAAGCCCCCACCCAGGGGGTTGGCGTAGGGGGAGTGCTGGTGGAGCACCTGGAGGTTGAGCTGGTTCGGCCACCAGTCCCTGTTGCTGTGCGGCCGCCGATCCGTCTTCGGTTCGGGGGCGGGGATTACCGGGTTCTCGCTCTCGCTGCCGTGTTCGACCACGTGAGTCCATCTCCTTCATTGTGGGGTGGGGGCTGGGTTGGTGGCGCGGTCAGCGTGTGGCGGTTGCTGTCGCGCACTCGGGGCACAGGCCCCAGTAGGTGACCTCGGCCTCGTCGATGGCGAAGCCGTGGTCGTCCGAGGCGGTGAGGCAGGGGGTGTGGCCGACGGCGCAGTCGACGTCGGCGATGGTGCCGCACACGCGGCATACGACGTGGTGGTGGTTGTCGCCCACGCGCGCCTCGTAACGGGCGACGGACCCGGCCGGCTGGATGCGGCGCACCAGCCCCGCCGCGGACAGGGCTCGCAGCACGTCGTAGACGGCCTGGTGGGAGACTCCGGGCAGCTCGTCGCGCACGGCGCCGATGATGGAGTCGGTGTCGGCGTGCGGGTGCTCGCGCACGGCGGCGAGCACGGCCAGGCGGGGGCGGGTCACACGGAGGTCTGCGCCGCGCAGGATGCGCTCGAGGTCCGTGGTCGTGGGCACGCCTGCAGTCTGATGCATTTTCTGGAATGAATCAAGAACTCAGACGGGTATGCCGCGGGGCTCGGCGCGGTGACGGGTGCCGGCTACGCCGGCCGGGCGTAGGAGGGTGATGCGCCGAAGTCGACCACGACACAGGGCTCGTCGCCCACGACCCACGCGTCATGGCCCGGCTCGGCCCGGACGACCTCGTTGGGTCCGGCCTCGCCCTCGGTGCCGTCGTTCATGCGCAGGTGCATCCGGCCCGAGAGGACGTAGAGCAGGTGGGGCGACTGGCAGCTGTCGGTGCCCGCCAGCGGGCGGACGTGCTCCGACCAGCGCCACCCCGGCTCGAAGCGTCCTTTCAGGACGGTGCTGCCGGCCAGGGTGACGACCTCTGCCGCGCCCTTGTCCGTGAAGGGGCGCACCTCCTCCGGAGAGTCGAAGCTCCTCGACTCGAGTCCTCCCATGACAGCCTCCTCGATCGCCTCTGACTCGAACCTAGGCCCGCCGGGCCGGGCAGCCGATGGCTCGTCGGGACCACATTTCCCGGGCCGGGGCCAGCCATCTCGGGTGGATGCCTGGTGAAGTCCCCGGCTCGACCGGGCCAGGAGGCGTAGGGTCGGCGGCAGGGGTGAGGGGCCTGCACCAACCGATCACGAGGAGTGCCCCATGACCGCCTTCACCGTCTGGAAGTTCGAGTCGCCCGACGGCGCGGAGCGGGCCGTCCACGTGCTCGCCGATGCCGCCGCCGAGGGAATGGTCAAGATCCTCGACCACGCCGTGGTGTCGTGGCCGGAAGGTGCGTCGCGGCCCACGACGCGGCACAGCCACGACGAGGCGGTCCGCGGCACGGGCTGGGGCGCCTTCTGGGGCGTGCTGGTCGGCGCGCTCTTCTTCGTGCCCGTCGTCGGCGGTGTCGTGGGCGCTGCCATCGGCGCGATCAGCAAGGCCACCGAGGGCACCGGCATCACCAAGGAGCAGCTGGAGACGATCCGCACCGAGGTGACCGAGGGGACCTCTGCCCTCTTCGTGGTCACCGACGAGGGCGACCTCGACCGGCTGGGCGACCGGTTCCGCGGGGTGTCCAAGAAGCTGGTCGCGACGAACCTCACCGACGCCGAGCGCGCCGTCCTGCTCGAGACCTTCGGCGGTCGTTGACCGTTGGCCGACGGTGTCGACGGGCACCGGCGTGCGCGAGCCGCCCGTGGGACGGTCCGGTCGCTGTCAGGCAGACCGTGGCGCCAGAGGCCAGGGCCTACTGGGTGCCAGCTGCTCGACGGCTGCGGCCACGTTGAAGACGGTCTGCTCGTCCAGCGGTTGACCCACGACTTGGATGCTGGTCGGAACGCCGTTGCTGGCAAGACCGCTGGGCAAGGCCAGCACGGGACACCGGTTCGCGACGTTGAACGGGCTGGTGAGGTGCGACTCCCAGTAGTGGGCGAGCCGCGTGTCGCCGACAATCAGGCCGTCGAGGTAGTCGCCGTCTGCGCTGAGGGCGGTCACGGCGTTCGTGGGGCAGATGAGGACGTCGACGTCCGCCATGGCTGCAGCCAGCTCGGCCTGCATGGCGGCGTCCATGGCCAGTGAGTCGACGAGGCTGTCCCGCTGCCTCGCCCGTCGGGCGTCGGCGATGAACCGCTGCGTGTACGGGGCGAGCCTCTCCACGTCGCCGGACTCCCGCTCCAGGGCAGGGCCGAGAATGTGACCGAAGTGGGCGAAGATCGTGCGGATGACACGGTCCGTCGTCCACGGCAGGTCGATGGGCACGATGGTGGCGCCCGCGTGCTCCAGCCGGGCGACCACGTCGAGCGTGGCCGCCTCGACGTCCGGCTCCACGGGGTAGTCGCCCAGCCGGACGGAAAGACCCACCCGGACTCGCGACAGGTTGGCCGCCGCGTTGTTCGCCACCATGACGGGCTCGCCGTGGGCCCCCCATGACTGGTGGTCCACTGGGTGCCTTCCAGACATGACCCCTGCCAGCAGTGCGGTGTCCGCAACCGTTCGAGCCATCGGGCCGTCACTGCGATACCAGTCCGCGCTCAGCGGCGGCTGACCGGGAATGCGCCCGTAGGGCGGCTTGTAGCCCACGGTTCCGGTGAAGCCGGCCGGCACCCGTGTCGAACCCGCGATGTCAGAGGCTGTCGCCAGGGTCGTCATGCCTGCGGCAAGGGCAGCCCCCGCGCCTCCCGACGAGCCGCCGGGCGTCGCCTTCAGATTCCACGGGTTGCGGGTCACACCCCACATCGGGCTGTGGGTCACTGTGGCGCAACTGAACTCTGGCGACGTGGTGCGGGCGTGTATGACACCGCCAGCCTGCTGGATCCGCTCCACGACCGGGTGATCTGTCGTGGCTGTGCGGCCGGCGTGCGCGCTCAGACCCTGTTCCAGCCTCCGCCCGGCGAGGGCGTGCTTCTCCTTGGTCGCCACAGGTACTCCCAGCAGCGGGGGCGTCGGCGCCCCGTCCCTGGCTGCGCGGAGGTAGGTCGCGGCCGCTTCCTTGGCTGCCACCCTGGCCTCGTCGGTGAGGGCCTCGGTGAAGGCGTTGATCCCGGTGTCACGTTCTCCATTGACCCGTTCGCTCTGGGCGACGACGGCGTCGAGCAGCTCGACTGGGGACAGCTCCAGCTTGCGGAAGGCGCGCAGAGCCGAGACGGCATCGAGATGCGCGAGGTCGCTCACGGTGTGCCGTCCTCTGCCCCGGCTGGTCCCTGCCCGTCCAGCTCCCCGTGGAGAAGCTCCCAGACCGCCGCGGTGAGGGCGTCGACGCCGATGGCCATCTGCTCGTCGCTGGACAGCTCGCGCTCGCAGTGGCTCACTCCGTCGATGGACGGGATGAACATCATCAGCGCCGGCACTATCCGGTTCATGGCCACCGAGTCGTGGCCAGCCATCGTGTTGATCCGGCGAACGCCGATGCCGAGCGATGCCGCTACCTTCTCGGTGACCTCGAGGCTGCGCTCGGGAAAGGCCTGGACCGGCCGCACGTCGAAGTCGGTGACTTCGATCGTCAGGGCGTGATCCTGTGCCACGCGGGCAATCCGCTCGCGCAGCAGCGCCCTTGCCTGCTCGACAACCGCAGGCGACGACGCGCGGATGTCGGCGACGAGGTGCACTCTGCGTGGGACGACGATCGGTGAGTTCGGCTCGAGGGTGAGGTGACCGACGGACGAGACGATTGATTCCGGCTCGAACTCCGTTGTGACGTCGTGCACGAGCACCACGACTTTGGACGCGGCGACGAGGGCGTCGCGGCGGTCGGCCATGGCGGTCGCCCCGGTGTGGGACTGCTCGCCGATGACCTCGATGTCCAGCTTCTGCGTGTACCAGCTGCGGTCAACGGCGCCGAGCTCGATGCCCTCGCGCTCCAGGATGCGACCCTGCTCGATGTGGATCTCGGCGTAGGCCGCTGGCGTCGGCCTCGGGTCGGTGCCCCGGTAGCCGATGGCGTCCAAGGCGTCGCGGACGGTCGTGCCATGCAGGTCGGTGACGCGGAGCATCGCCTCCTCGTCCATGAGCCCGGCGAAGACGGAGCTACCCATGATCGACGGGGCGAACCGGCCTCCCTCCTCGTTGAACCAGTTGACGACTGCGAGGTTGTACCCGGGAGCAGGCTCACCCCGACGGACACGGTCAGCGAGCCGGGCGGCTGCGTGCAGGGCCGCGATGACGCCGTAGGCGCCGTCGAACCGACCTCCGAGTGGCTGGCTGTCGAGGTGGGATCCGACGAGGACGAAGTCAGCCCCTGGAGTCCACTCGATGAGGGCGAACATGTTGCCGATCGTGTCGACCCGCACGGGCCATCCGCGGTCCGCGGCGAAGGCCGCAAACCAGTCGCGCGTCTGCTTGTCCTCCACTGTCGCGGCCTGGCGGTCGACGCCGCCGGCGGGGGTGGCTCCGATGGCAGCCACGTGGTGGAAGTCGGTGAGGAACGTCTGGGCGTCCATGGTCCTGGCTCTCAATCTCTGGTCGGCGGGGGTGTGGTGGCTGGGCGGGCGTCAGGCTGCGATGCCATCGGGTCGCTGGTGGGTCTCGGGGACCCGTGTGGCGACGAGCAGGACCAGGACGATCGCGGCGGCAGTGGCCATGTAGTAGCCGGGGGCGGACGCCACGTCGGTGCGACCGACAAGGTAGGTGCCGACGAAGGGTGCAGTGCCGCCGAAGAGCGCGTAGGCGACGTTGTAGCTCACCGCTGCTGAGGTGAACCGGGTGCGAGTGGTGAAGATCTCGACGAAGAAGGTGTAGCAACCGCCCCCGTAGGTGGTCAGGCAGAGCACGAAGAGCGCCTGTCCGAGGAGCGCGAGGGTCAGCGACCCGCTCGTGACCAGCATGAAGCAGGGCACCGCCAGCAGGGCGATCGCGAGCGAGCCCGCGACGAGCATGGGCTTGCGACCGACCCGGTCACTGATGACGCCCCCGATGGGCAGGAGCACGGCATACAGGAACATGGCTGCGGCGTTGGTGGCCAGTGACTCCTCCCTGCTGAGCCCTCCCGCGGTCTGGATGTAGGAGACGAAGTAGCCGGTGAGGAAGTAGAAGCCCATTGCGGTCAACCCCATGACGAGGATGACCTGCAGCATCCGGACCTTGTTCTCGCGGAATGCTTCGCGAACGGGGCTGTACTCGCGGTGGGCGCTCTGCTCGAGCACCTTCTTGAAGGCCGCGCTCTCCTCGGTGCGGCTCCGGATCCACAAGCCGAAGAAGGCCAGGGGCAGGGCGATGAGGAAGGGGATGCGCCAGCCCCAGCTGAGGAAGGCATCCTGGGACATCGACTGTGACAGGACGAGGATCAACGTCCCACCGACGACCGACGGCAGAGCGGTGGCGGCGAGGGTGATGTTGAGCCAGAAACCACGCCGGTGCAGTGGCGCGTGTTCGAACACGAAGGCCGGAGCCCCCACGGACTCCCCGCCGGCAGAGAAGCCCTGCACGAGGCGGCACAGGACGAGCAGAGCGGGCGCCGCCGCGCCGATGGTGGCGTAGGTCGGCAGGAGACCGATGAGGGTGGTCGCGCAGCCGATGGACAGCAGGGTGATGTAGAGGACGCTGCGGCGCCCGATGCGGTCGCCGAGCGCACCGAAGAACAGGCCGCCGAGAGGGCGGACCAGGAAGGCCACACCGAAGGTGGCGAACGTCGACAGCAGGCTCGCCAGCTCGTTCTGGCTCGGGAAGAAGAGGGTGGCGAGGGTCACGGCTGAGAGCGCGTAGAGCGTGAAGTCGTAGAACTCGATGAACTGCCCGACACTTCCGCCGGCGAGGACCCGGGTCTGAATGCCCGATCCTGTCCGGGCGGGCGCCGTCGGGGTGAGTCGTGCTGTGGTGGTCATGGGCAGCTCCCTCGGTGGAGGCGACCGTCGGGCCCGGAACATCCGGATCGGGCCGGCCCAGCGGTCCAAGGGAGGAAGGACGTGAGCCGTCGCGGGGTGCGTCCAATGCTGCGGAGGGTCTTCGCATGTGTCTAACAGATTCGTTTTCTCCAGCATCATCGGTTTTTTCGATGCCAGAGCGCTCCGCCGGTTCGCCGAGGGCGCCCTGGACTGCCGCCTCAGCTGGTGAGCCCGTAGACCCGCAGACACACGTCCTCGAAGGCCCGGGACTTCAGGGTGGGGCGCGTCCCTGCTGCCCGGACCAGCAGCACCTCGATCTCTGGCAGGTCCTCCACGATGCGTAGAGGGACGACGGAGCCGCCCGCATAGGTGAGGTCGTGAGCGAGACGTTGGTTGAGGACGGAGTACCCGTGGCCCCGGCCGACGAACGAACGAACGGTCTCGTAGCCGCTGGCGCGATGGCGGATCATGGGCGTCACCCCACACACCTTGAACAGGCTGAGGTAGTACTCGCGGGTGTGGGGCAGATCGAGCAGGATCAGTGGCTCGTTCTGGAGGTCCCTGAGGCTCACCACGCGCCCGGGGGAGTCGGCCAAGGGATGCCCCGCAGCCACGATGACATGTGGGGGAATGCGCTCGACGAGGCGACGGGGCAGCTCACTGCCGAGCCCGATGTCGTACATCAGGGCGGTCTCGCACTTGCCGTCTCGAAGAGCCCTCCGGAGGAACTCTTGGTCGCCTTCGAGGAACGAGAGGCGCACCCCGGGATGGGTGCGTTCGAACTCTTGGAGGATGACGGGTGCACGGAAGGGCGCGAGGGGCCCGAACACGCCGACAGTGAGGTCACCCGCGAGCGCGCAACCGTCCTCGCGCACCAATCCCGGCAGCTGGTCGGCTTCCTCGATGAGCACGAGGCTACGCTGGAGCAGCCTTCTACCAGCAGGCGTGAGACGCAGCCCGCGGCGTGGCAGACGGATGAACAGCTCGACACCCAGGGCGTGTTCCAAGTGGGAGACCGCGGACGAAAGGGTCGACTGGGTCACGTTCAGCGCAGTTGCAGCTGCGGTCATGTTCTCGAGCTCCGCCACGGTGCAGAAGTAGCGCAGCTGGACCAGTGTGAACGACCTCGTCATTCCGGAATTGTGCCGCGGCCAAGCCAGCTGGGGGCCATCAGCCGGTCAGCACGTGCTCCTGCCGGTAGCCGGTGCTCAGGTCGGTGACGACGACCGAGATGATGCCGGCAGGGTCGACCGTGTAGCGCTCCTCGACCATGGGCCCGGACCACCGCACGATGGGTGTGCCGCGCAACTCCGACGCGGCACACGTCGGCTCCGACGGTGAGCCGGGGTGCTGCCGCTGGAGGTCGGGGTCGAAGGGGAAGACGATCTCGGCCACCGGCGCGAGGTCGCCGCGGGGCTCGCCCTGGTCGTCGACCGACGAGTACTCCACGAACCGGAACCAGCCGATGTTGTGTGCCGCCTGGTAGCGGCGGGTGACGACAACCGGTTCGGCGGACGACGGCGCACCCACCACCTCGGTGGTGAGCAGGGACCGGTCGAGCACGGGGTCGAACGAGACCCTGGCCCCGCCCTCCCGCTCGCGGAACACACCGAAGCCGCGGGAGAGCCTGTCGCGCAACGAGAACCCGGCGCCTCTGTCGGCCGCGATCGCCAGGCCCACGGCTGTCGACGCGCTCGGCATGGGCGCCCGGTGGACGCGGCGGCCGAACCTGGCTCGCAGCAGGCGCGGAACGAGGGGCAGCGCACTCGCCCCACCGACGATGTAGATGCCGGCGACACCCTCGAGCTCGTCGCCCCCGTCCGCAGGGGAGCCCAGCGCTTGCACCAGGGGCTCGATCGCCTCGGTGGTCGCCTCGACGAGGGGCGTTGCGGCGTCGTAGAAGTTGTCGACGCCGACGGTGACGACCTCTGTCTCACCACCGGTCGTCGGCACCTCGAGGTTGATCCGGCGCGACTGCGGGGTGATGCGCTCCTTGGCTTCGCGGCACTCGTCCAGGAGGTCCGACCGCTGGGCCTCGGTCAGGTCCTCGCGCGCGCGACCGGCAGCCGTGAGGGCCACCCCCGCGAGCGCCTCGTCGAAGTCCTCACCGCCGAGCCGGTTCACGCCGAAGGAGTCGAGCACCTCGTGTGCGGTGCCGTCGAGCTGCACCAGGGACGCGTCGAACGTCCCACCGCCGAGGTCGTAGACGATGACGAGGTTGCGCCGCGACGAGATGGACCGGGCCTGGCGGTGGGCGAACTCGAAGCTCGCAGCGGAGGGCTCGTTGACCATGCCGACGACGTGGAACCCCGCGCGCCTGCAGGCCTCCAGCGTGAGGAAGCGCTGGGCGCTGTTGGCCTGGGCGGGCACGCCCAGCACGGTCCGGGTGGCTTCACTGTCGAGCAGGCCCTCGGCCGTCGACGCCGTGCGCAGGGCGTCCTGCAGGGCATGGAAGAAGCCGGTGACGACGTCGAGCAGCAGCACGTCTCGGTGGCCGACCCGCAGCACCGTGTCGGGCGTGACGCTCGGCTCGGCGAGCGCCCGCTTGAACGAGCGCACGAAGGGGGCGCCGCGACGGGCCGCTTCGAGCGCCGCGAAGCCGTAGGCGAGCGCACCGTCGTCGTCGGCGACAACCGTGGGGAAGTGGTCGTGGGCGTCGCCGTGCTCGTCGAGGAACGCGACCACGGGGTAGTTGCCCCGGTCGGAGAGGGCGACGACGGTGTGCGTGGTGCCGAAATCGAGGCCCAGGTCCATGCCCCAAGGCTAGGGCGAGCGGTGCACAGCCCGTCGCGCAGCCCGCGGCCAGCGCCGGGGCAGGGCGCAGCGGTCGGCTGGCGGCCCGGTCAGGCCGCGGTCTCGAGTGTCTGGCCGCGGCGCTCCGGCAGGCCCCACGCCCCGCCGGCCGCGAGCACGAAGAACGCGGCGAAGCAGGCGAACACCACGGCGCTGCCGCCGAGGCCCAGCAGCGGGGGCACCGACAGCGGCGCTAGGATCGAGGCGATCCGGCCGAAGCCGGCGGCTGCTCCCGAGCCACTCGCGCGCAGGGCAGTGGGGTAGGCCTCGGGGGTGGCGGCATACAGCGCGCCCCAGGCGCCGAGGTTGAAGAACGACAGCGCCATGCCGCCCGTCAGCACCATCGCCTCGGTGTCGGCCATCCCGAAGGCCACCGCCGACACCGCCGAGGCGAGCAGAAAGAGCGACAACGTGAGGCGGCGTCCCCAGAGCTCGACCAGCACGGCGGAGAGGGCGTAACCGGGCAGTTGGGCCAGGGTGATGACGAGGGTGAAGCCGAACGAGCGGACGAGGTCCATGCCGGAGGCGACCAGCAGGGTGGGCAGCCAGATGAAGGCGCCGTAGTAGGAGAAGTTCACCCCGAACCACACCACCCACAGCGCAGCGGTGGTCCGTCGCCGTTCCGGCCGCCAGAGCTCGGCCAGCCCGGCCCGCTGCGTTCGGGTCGTGTCGCGTCGCCCGGTCGGGTTGGGGTCGGCGGGACGCACCTCGGTCGGTGCCGCGACTCCTGCGGCTGCCTCGAACCGGCGCACCGAGGCCTCGGCCTCGTCGTGCCGCCCTTGCTGCTCGAGGAAGCGCACCGACTCGGGCAGCGCGAAGCGGACGACCGCGGCGTAGACCGCGGGCGCGGCGCCGATGGCCAGGGCCCAGCGCCACCCCGAGTCCGAACCGGGCACGACGAGGTAGCCGATCAGCGCGGCGAGCGTCCACCCCACGGCCCAGAACGCCTCAAGGGCCACGACCACCCGACCGCGGATCCGGGCGGGGGCGAACTCGCTGACGAGCGTGGCCGCCACCGGCAGCTCGGCCCCGAGCCCCAGCCCGACGAGGAACCGGAACGCCATCAGGGCGCCCACCGACCACGACAGCGCCGAGAGGCCGGTGGCGGTGCCGTAGACGAGCAGCGTGAGGGCGAACACCTGCCGGCGGCCGATCCGGTCGGCCAGCAGGCCGCCGACGCTCGCCCCCACGGCCATGCCGATGAACCCCACCGACGCGATCCACGACAGGGTGCCGGCGCCCAGTCCCCACTGCTTGGCGAGGGCCGCCATGACGAAGCTGATCAGCCCGACGTCCATGGCGTCGAGGGCCCACCCCAGGCCCGAGCCGACGACCAGCCGCCGGTGCTCCCGCGTGAAGGGGAGGCGGTCCAGCCGCTCGGAGCGGGTGGTGCGGACGTCGGTCGGCAGGGGCATGCGCACTGTCTACGGCAGCCTGCCGCCACCGGCAACGCGGACAACCGGGAACAACTCCGACAGCAGATGACTTTGCCCCAGAGGACCACCCGAAGGTCTGACCGCGACGAACAGGAGTGACGACATGAAGCAGCGCATCCTCGGCGACCTCAAGGTCGGGAGCATCGGCCTCGGCGGCATGCCCATGTCCATCGAGGGACGCCCCGACGAGCAGCGCTCCCTCGCCACGATCCACGCGGCCCTCGATGCCGGCGTCACGCTCATCGACACCGCGGACGCCTACCACCTCCAGGCTGGTGAGGTCGGCCACAACGAGGAGCTCATCGCCAAGGCCCTGCGGTCCTGGGGCGGGGACCCCTCCGGTGTGGTCGTCGCCACCAAGGGCGGGCACCTGCGCCCTGGGGACGGGTCGTGGACGCTGAACGGGGACCCCGCCTACCTCAAGCAGGCGGCCAGGGACTCCGCGAAGCGGCTCGGGGTCGACGCCATCAGCCTGTACCAGTTCCACCGACCCGACCCGAAGGTCCCCTACGCGGAGTCGATCGGGGCGTTGGCGGAGCTGCTCGACGAGGGCGTCATCGTGCGGGCCGGCATCTCCAATGCCTCCATCGCCCAGATCGAGGAGGCCAACGAGGTGCTGGGAGGCCGCTTGGCATCGGTGCAGAACCAGTTCTCCCCGGCCTTCCTCTCCAGCCGGGCGGAGCTCGAGCACTGCGCGGAGCACGGCATCGCCTTCCTGCCGTGGAGCCCTCTGGGCGGCATCTCCAACGCCGCGGAGCTGGGCTCGAAGCACAGTGCCTTCGCCGAGGTCGCTCAGCGGTACGGCGTGAGCCCGCAGCAGGTCGCGCTGGCCTGGGAGCTCTCGCTGGCGGAGGTCGTCATCCCCATCCCCGGCGCCTCCCGCCCGAGCTCGATCCGGGACTCCGCTCGGGCCGTGGACCTCGAGCTCAGCCCGGCGGACCGCGCTGACCTCGACCGGGCTGGCTGACCGGCCGCGCCGCCTGACCCGCGGCGCTGCCGGGCGGGTTACGCTCGGCAGGTGAGTCGTGCTCTGCCCATCGCGCTCGGGAGCGTGCTCTTCCTGGTCGGCGCCCTGTGGACGCTCCAGGGGCTGGGCTACGTCGGAGGCAGCCCCATGAGCGGCGTCACGCTGTGGGCGGTGCTGGGCCCGGTGGTCGCCTTCCTCGGCCTGCTGCTGGCGGTCGTCGGGGGGCGGCGCCGCCACGGGTGACCCCCCCCGCTCACGATCATCCGCCAGGGGTGGGGTCCTCGCGGGTCCGGGCTGCCAGCATCGGGGCGGTGGACACCACGAGCACAGGTCCAGCGGACGGCGGCCCCGGGGGCGGCGCCGGCCCGACGAGCGCCGCTGCCCCCACCGCGCGGTCGCGGGCCGGCCTCGGATGGCGCCTGCTGAAGGGGCGGAAGCCGACCTCGTGGGCCGAGGTCCGGCGAGCGGCGGTCAACCTGGTCCTGAGCTGGGTCGTGCTCTCGGTCACCATCTGGGTCGTGCCCGGCGTGAGCGCGGCGGCGACCCTCGACGTGCTGCTCGCCGCCGTCATCCTCGGCGTGCTCCACGGGATCGTCCAGCCGCTCGTGACCTCGGTGGCCCTGATGGTGGGCTGGGTGGGCGTCCTGCTGGCGAGCCTGTTCGCCGAGGCTGCGTTCTTCTACGCCGCCCTGAGCCTGACGCCGGGCATCTCCGTCGACGGCTTCTGGAACGCCTTCTGGGCGTCCTGGCTCTTCTCGCTGCTCGTCACAGCGGTCACGTGGCTCGTCAGCGCTGGCGACGACACGGCGTTCCTCACCAACCTGCTGCGCCAGTCCCGCAAGGCGAGGGCCCGGGCCACCACGACGACGGTGCCGGGCGTGGTCTTCCTGCAGATCGACGGGCTGTCGGCCCCGTTGCTGCGCTGGGCCATCCGCAGCGGCGACCTCCCGACGCTCAGCCGCTGGATCCGCTCGGGGAGCCACACCCTGACCGAATGGGAGGTGCAGCTGCCGTCGACCACGCCGGCCAGCCAGGCGGGCCTCCTCCACGGCGCCAGCTCGCAGATCCCCGCGTTCCGGTGGTACGAGAAGGAGAACGACCGCCTGCTCGTGGCCAACCGCCCCAAGGACGCGTACGTGATCCAGCAGCGACTCTCGGACGGTCGGGGCCTGCTCGCCGACGGCGGTGTCGGGATCTCGAACATCTTCACCGGCGACGCCCCGACGGCGCTGCTCACCATGAGTGCCGTCACCGCACCCGGCTCCCGGAAGGGGCCGTCACGGGGCTACGCCACCTACTTCATCAACCCGTACGGATTGTCCCGCTCCCTGGTCCTCTCGGTGGGGGAGATGGTCAAGGAGCGACACCAGGGCCGAAGGCAGCGCCGCCGCGCGGTCGAGCCCAGGATCGAGCGGCACGGCTCCTACGTCGTGCTGCGGGCGGTCACAAACGTCCTGCTGAGGGACCTCAACGCCGGGCTCATCGTGGAGCAGATGATGTCGGGGAGGCCGTCCATCTTCTGCGACTTCACCGACTACGACGAGATCGCCCACCACGCCGGGCCCACCCGGCCCGAGTCGCTGGCCTCGCTCGCGGGCCTGGACCACCTCATCGGGGTGCTCCACGCCGCGGCCGAACAGGCGCCCCGGCCCTACGAGTTCGTCATCGTCTCGGACCACGGCCAGAGCCAGGGGGCGACGTTCCGGCAACGCCACGGCCAGAGCCTCGAGGACCTGGTCCGTGAGCTGTTGGCCGGCCGTGTCGACACGGTGACCGCCGCCACCAACCTCGAGGAGACCGCGGGGCCGGCCAACACGCTGCTGTCCCAGGTGGGGGAGCAGGGAGGCGCCACGGGGAAGGCAGTCAGACGGGCCACCCGTCACCGGTCCGTGGGCGACGAGGTGCACCTCGAGAGCGGTGCGCCGAAGGCCACGGTCGCCGGAACTCCGACACAGGCCTCACCAGACGGCGCCGGCGCTGGTGACGTCGTCGTCATCGCGTCGGGCAACCTGGCGATGGTCTACTTCACGCGCTTCACCGGACGGATGAGCCGCGAGGAGATCGAGGCCGCCTACCCGGGGCTGGTCGCCTCCCTGGCCATGCACCCGGGCATCGGGTACGTGGTGGTGCGCTCGCAGGAGCACGGGACCGTGGTGCTGGGCCGTGGTGGGACGCGCTACCTCGACGAGGGCCGCGTGGAGGGCCGCGACCCGCTGCGGCTCTTCGGCGATCGGGCAGAGCAGCAGGTCCGGCGGCACGCGGCGCTCGCGCACGTCGGCGACCTGGTCCTCAACAGCCCGCTGTACCCGGGGACGGACGAGGTCGCGGCCTACGAGGAGCTCGTCGGCAACCACGGCGGACTCGGAGGCTGGCAGACCCAGGCGGTGCTCGTGCACCCGACCGCGTGGCCCCTCGACCAGGACGCACCCCTTGCCGGTGCCGACGAGGTGCACCGGCAGCTGGTGCGCTGGCTGCGCCGGCTCGGCCACCGGTCCGACATCCCTGACCCGGCGGACCGGCCAGGCCCGGCCAAGGTCGAGGCGGTGACCTCCACGACCGACTAACGCTCGGTGGGGGTTGATCAGGCGGAGGGACCGGTCTAGCGTCGGGAAGGCGCGGGCGCAGGGCGCAGCTGCCAGGGACGCGGCTGCCGGCGACTCAGGTCGTGACTGGGCTACGGGGGCCGCGACCTTTTCGTGCAAGGGGGCACGCAATGCAGGCAGGCCTGTGGCGCCGTGTGGTGGCCGAGTGCGTCGGCACAGCGATGCTCGTGCTCGTGGGGGCCGGCTCCGTCGTCGCAGCGCTGCGCGCGGGCGGCGGTGAAGTGGGCTACGCGAGCCTGGGCTTCATCTCCCTGGCCTTGGCGATCATCGTGGCGGTCGTCATCTACGGCTTCGGCCCCGTGTCCGGCGCCCACATCAACCCAGCCGTCACGCTGGCGCTCGCCGCCACCCGGCGGTTCCCCTGGGCGAAGGTCCTGCCCTACGTGGTGGCCCCGCTCGTCGGCGCCGTGCTCATCATCGCCGTCTCCGGCTCCGGCGCGGTCGACCTCGGTCTGGGCGCGACGTCGCTGGGGGAGGGCGTTCCCTACTGGCAGGGCATCGTCGCCGAGAGCCTCGGCACCTTCCTGGTCCTCTTCGCGGTCATGGCGCTGGCGGTCGACTCGCGCGCACCCCTGGGCTGGGCCGGGCTCATGATCGGTCTGGCAGTCGCCGCCGCCATCCTGCGGATCGCGCCCCAGACCGGTGGTTCGCTGAACCCGGCCCGGACGTTCGGGCCGTACCTCGCCCTGGCCCTGTTCGGGGGAGAGGTGCCGTGGGGGCAGTTCCTCCTCTACTGGGTCGGCCCCCTGGTGGGTGCGGTGGTCGCCGCCGTCCTCTACGACCTCGTGGCCGAGACCCGCCGCGCACAGGCACCGGCCGCCGAGGAGTCCTACACCCCGAACCCACCAGAGGAGGCCTGAGCCGGGCGCACGCCCATTGTCGTCACCGCCCGGCGCGGCCGGCGGGAAGTTCTCACCAGCGGAAAAGTTCTCACCAGAGGAAAGGAAGAAGAACCATGACGGGAAACCGTGTTGTGGTCTACAAGGGTCCGGGAGAGGTCGCCGTGGAGTCGATCGAATACCCGAAGCTCGAGCTCCCTGACGATGTGGTCAAGGGTCTGGGCCTGAAGAAGAGCGCTCCGCACGCCGCCATCCTCAAGCTGGTGACGACCAACATCTGCGGCAGCGACCAGCACATGGTCCGGGGGCGGACGACCGCACCGGTGGGGCAGAGCCTGGGCCACGAGATCACCGGTGAGGTGGTCGAGGTGGGCGAGGACGTGCTCTTCGTCAAGCAGGGTGACATCTGCTCGGTCCCGTTCAACATCGCGTGCGGGCGCTGCCGCATGTGCAACGAGGGCAAGACCGGCATCTGCCTGAACGTGAACCCCGCCCGGCCCGGGGCGGCCTACGGGTACGTCGACATGGGCGGCTGGGTCGGCGGGCAGGCGGAGTACGTCATGGTGCCCTTCGCGGACTTCAACCTGCTCCGGTTCCCCGATCGGGACCAGGCCCTCGAGAAGATCCTCGACCTCACGATGCTCTCCGACATCTTCCCCACCGGCTACCACGGCGCCTACACCGCGGGCGCGACGACGGGTTCGACGGTCTACGTGGCCGGTGCCGGTCCGGTCGGCCTGGCCGCGGCGCACTCCGCCCAGCTGCTCGGGGCGTCCGTCGTCATCGTGGGTGACCTCAACGCCGAGCGGCTCCAGCAGGCGAAGAGCTTCGGGTGCGAGACGGTCGACCTCAGCTCCGGGAACGAGCTGCCTGACATGATCGAGCAGATCCTCGGTGAGCCCGAGGTCGACGCAGCCGTCGACGCCGTGGGCTTCGAGGCGCGCGGCCACGGTGCCGGCGCCGCGGAGGCGCCCGCCACGGTGCTCAACGACATGATGACGATCGCGAGGGCGGGAGCGGCGCTGGGCATCCCCGGCCTGTACGTCACGGGTGACCCCGGGGGCGTCGACGAGGGCGCCAAGATCGGCCAGATCGGCGTGCGCCTCGGTCTGGGGTGGGCGAAGTCGCACTCGTTCACCACCGGCCAGTGCCCGGTCAAGCGCTACAACCGTCAGCTGATGAACCTCATCCTCAGTGGCAAGGCGCAGATCGCCAAGGCGGTCAACGCCACGACGATCAGCCTGGACGAGGCCCCCCAGGGCTACCAGGAGTTCGACAAGGGAGCGGCCAAGAAGTACGTGATCGACCCACACGGCATGGTCGCGTAGAGACCCGTCCCCGGACATGAGTGAGGCCCGGCGCCCTTCCCCCGAGTTCTGCGCCGGGCCTCACTTTCTCCGCCCCGATCAGAAGCATGCTCGGTGCGCACCACCCCTGTCAGTCGGTCGTTCACCCCTGTTTCCCGGCGCACGTCCTAGGACTTATGTCCTAACCATCGGGTGGCCGGACGAGGGCGAGCCTCCGCCAGGGGGAGCACCTGTGCCGGGGGAGCCGAACGGCCCTGCCGTGACGGTGGAGCCGGGCGCACACTGGTGCCGGCGGTCCAGGCCGGCGGTCACACCCGCCGGCCGGGGGTGGCGGCAGGTGGCAGGGACCAAGGGGTGGCAGGAATGAGCAGCAGCAACACGGGTGCAGCCGGCGGTGGCGCGGTCTACGGCCTGGGGATCTTCGGGGCCCTGGTCTGGTTCTGGCAGCAGGCGGACAGGTTCTGGGAGTACGTGCTAGCGGTCTTCCAGGGACTCTTCTGGCCGGCCTTCATGGTCTACGAGGTCTTCGCGGCGCTCGCCGGCTGATGGGTCGCGGTCGGTGCCGGCCGCGGGGTCAGTCCCTCGACTGAGGCGCCGCAACGGCCTCCCGGTCCCAGGTCGACGGCCCGACGGCCCTCGCGCGCAGCTCCTGCTTGCGCACCTTCTGCGTCGGGGTCTTCGGCAGCGTGTCGACGACCTCCACATAGCGCGGCCGGGCGAACCGGGGCAGCACGAGGTCGGCGTGCGCGGCGACGGCCTCGGGGCCGAGACGGGCCCCGGGTGCGGGAACCACCGCGAGCATCACCTCGTCCTCGGTGCCCTCGGCACCGGCCGGCACGGCATACGCCGCCACCTCGGCCACGCCGTCGAGGCGGGCGATCGCGCTCTCCACCTCGAAGGAGGAGATGTTCTCGCCCCGGCGACGGATGCAGTCCTTGGTGCGGTCGACGAAGGTGACCCAGCCGTCCCCGTCCATGACACCCGAGTCGCCGGTGTGGAACCAGAAGTTGCGCCACGCCGCCACGGTCGCGTGGGGCAGCCCCGCGTAGCCGGCCATGAAGCCGAACGGCACCTTCGGGCGCACCATGATCTCGCCGACCTCCCCGCGGGGGAGCAGGTCGTCGGTGTCGGGGTCGCGCACGGAGACCTCGAACCAGCGGTCGAGCACCAGCCCAGCGGTGCCGGGTCGGGAGGTGCCGAGCCGCCCGTAGAGGGGGATGTTGACCTCGGTCATGCCGTAGGCCGAGACCACCTCGGGCACGGCGAACCGCTCGCGCCAGGACTGCTCGTGCGACGGCGGGTTGGGCACCGGGCAGACCACCCGCAGCGCGTGGTCACGGTCGTGGCGCGTGGGCGGCTGGGCGACCACGAACTGCGTCATCGCGCCCAGCAGGTTGGTCACCGTGCACCCGTGCTCGCGGATGTCGGACAGCCACGCCGACGCGCTGAACCTCCCGCGCAGCACCGCCGAGGCGCCCGCGATGAGGGTGGCGTAGAGCTGCATGAACAGGCCGTTGGCGTGGAACAGCGGCATCGACACGTAGTACCGGTCGTCGGCGGTGAGGCCGAGCGCCTCGATGCTGCCGAGCCCGAAGAGGTAGCAGTGGGCGTGCGGCAGCAGCACGCCCTTGGACGGCCCGGTGGTGCCGGAGGTGTACATCAGGCAGGCAGTGTCGGAGGCGGCAGGGGAGTGGCCGTCGTGCTCCGGCGCGTGCTCCCAGCCGTCGAGGGCCAGCACCTCCAGCCCCGGCACGGTCGGCAGGACGTCGGCCACCGCACCAGCGGCGTCTCCGGCGGTGACGACGTGCCGGGCGCCGCTGTCGCGCAGCTGGTGGGCCAGGAAGTCGCCCGTGAGCCCGGTGTTGACGGGCACGATCACGGCGCCGAGACGGCCGAGCCCGAGCCAGAGCCGCACGAAGTCGAGTCCGTTCGGCAGCAGCACCGCGACGGCGTCACCCGGCGCCACCCCCAGCCCGGCACAGTGGGCGGCGACCTGGCGCGCCTGCCGGGCCGCGGCGGCATACGTCAGGCTGCCCTCGCCGATGACGGTGAGGAACGTCTGGTCGCCGCGCTCGCGCGCCTGCGCCTCGAGGACGTCCGGGAGGACCCAGCGGTGGTGGTCGTGGAGGTGCTCGTACACCCGGCCACTCCACCAGAGCCACCCGCGGTATGCCGTGTGTGCCGGCCCCACTCCTGGCCGGCCCGCGCGTGCCCGCGCACCATGGCTCGCGCGGCGGGGGTGACTAGCCTGAGGAGCCTGTCCCGACGAGGGGTGTCCCGGTGACGAAGGAGTGGACCATGGGAGTGCGCGAGGCATTCGGCACGGACGTGCTGCTGACCGGCTGGGGGCACTCCCGGTTCGGGAAGCTGGTGGACGAGACGCTGGAGTCCCTCGTGGTGTCGGTGGCGACGGAGGCCCTCGAGAACGCAGGCGTCGAGCCGGGCCAGGTCGACGAGATCTACCTCGGGCAGTTCAACTCCGGCATGGTGCCGCTGGGCTTCCCGTCGTCACTGGTGCTGCAGGTCTCCGACGCGCTCGCCAACACTCCGGCCACGCGGGTCGAGAACGCCTGCGCCTCAGGCTCGGCCGCGTTCCAGCAGGGTGTGAAGTCGCTGCTGGCGGGCACGGCACGCACGGTGTTGGTGGTCGGTGCCGAGAAGATGACCCACGCCCCGGCCGACGTCGTCGGGGCGGCCCTCCTCGGAGCGGACTACGAGCTGGCGGGCACCCCTTCGAGCACCGGGTTCGCCGGGATCTTCGCCGAGGTCGCCCGGCACTACGAGAAGCGGCACGGCCCGGTGGGCGACACGCTCGGCCTCATCGCCGCCAAGAACCACCGCAACGGTGTGCTCAACCCCTTCGCCCAGCTCCGCAAGGACCTCGGCGCCGAGTTCTGCCAGTCCGTGTCGGACCGGAACCCGGTCGTGGCCGAGCCGCTGCGACGCACCGACTGCTCGCCCGTGTCGGACGGTGCGGCGGCGGTGGTGCTGCAGGCGGCCCCCGTCGCGGGAACCGCAGGTGCGGCAGCCACGGCCCCGGTGCGCCTGGCCGGCTTCGGGCACGCCAACGACTTCCTGCCCGCGGCCAAGCGCGACCCGCTCGAGTTCGCCGGCAGCGTCGCCGCCTGGCAGCGCGCGATGGCGATGGCGGGGGTCGGCCTCGACGACCTCGACCTCGCCGAGGTGCACGACTGCTTCACCATCGCCGAGCTGGTGCTCTACGAGGTCATGGGCCTGGCGCCGCGTGGCGAGGGGCGACGGGCGATCGAGGAGGGCTGGGTCGAGCGCGACGGCCGGCTGCCGGTCAACCTCTCCGGCGGCCTGAAGGCCAAGGGCCACCCGGTCGGCGCCACCGGCGTCTCCCAGCACGTCCTCGCCGCCATGCAGCTCACGGGCACCGCGGGGGACATGCAGCTCGCCGGCGCCCGCCGAGCCGCCGTGCACAACATGGGCGGCCTGGCGGTGGCCAACTACGTGAGCGTGCTCGAAGCCGTCTGACCTCTGTTCCGCGCGCCGCACCTCATCCGGCGCAGATGGTGTGGCGCTGGGTGCCCGCGGCCACCATGGGAGCGTGGTGGATCGGCACGAGCTGCTGAAGGCCCGCAACGGGTGGCTGTGGGCCCTGCTCGCCGTGGTGCTCCTCCTGGGTGGCGTCGTGGTGGCCCGACTCATCGACGGCCCCGACCTGTCTGAGCGGATCGCGCAGGCCAGCGACACCGGTGCCTACCTCATGGTCTTCGCGCTGGTGTTCCTCGACGGGCTCTGTGCCCTGTTCCCGGCGGAGACGACCCTCAACACCGCCTCCACCCTGGCGGTGGAGGGAAATCTGGACCTCGTGCCGATCATGGTTGCGGGTGCCCTGGGCGCGGTGGGCGGCGACTCGGCGCTGTACTGGGTCGCCCGATCGAGCCGTCGGCGGTTCGAGACGAAGCTCGACCGGGCCCTGAGCAACGACAAGGTGGCGATGGCGCTCGACCTCATCGGATCGCGTGCCCCCGTGATGCTGGCCTTCGGTCGCTACGTTCCCGGCCTGCGGTTCGTCGTGAACGCCTCGTGCGGACTCAGCGGGCTGCCCTACCGGACCTTCCTGCTGTGGTCCGCCATCGGCGGCACCCTCTGGTCGGTCGTCAGCTGCACGCTGGCGTATGCCGTTGCGTCGGTCCTGGCCGGCTACCCGCTCGCCTCGGTCGTCGTCGCCGGAGGCATCAGTTCCGTCGCCATCGCGGTCATCTTCCTGGTGCTGCGGTCGCGGCGCGGCGCGGCCGCGGCCGAAGTCGAGTGAGGCCCCTGCCCGTGGGGTGGGCCGACGGCACCGTCGCGGTGGCGGGCAGGCCTGTGTACTACCGCAGGAGCGCCGACGTCGAGGACCGCCCGCCCATCGTCCACGTTCACGGCTTCGGGATCTCAGGCCGCTACCTGATGCCGACCGCGCAGGTGCTGGCACCCCGCGGCGTCAACGTGGTGCCCGACCTGCCCGGCTACGGCCGCAGCGCCAAGCCGGAGAGCGTCCTCGGCATTCCCTCGCTCGCGCAGGCTCTGCTGGAAGTGCTCGACGCGCTGGGCCTCGAACAGGTCGTGCTGGTCGGCAACTCGATGGGCTGCCCGGTCGCCCTCGAGGTGGCGCACTCGGCCCCGGAGCGGGTGCACCGGCTCGTGCTCGTCTCTCCTGCCGGCGGCATCCAGAACCAGCCCCTGGCGCGGGCGCTCGTGCAGCTGGGCGTGGACGCGCTCCGGGAGAGCCCCCGCATGGCCCGGGTCGCGGTGCCCGACTACCTGCACTTCGGCCCGGTGAGCGCGCTGCGGCTCTTCCACGAGCTCACGCAGTTCCCGTCTCTCGAGCGGCTGCTGCAGACCCCGGTGCCGTCGCTTGCCGTGCTCGGCAGCCGCGACCCGCTGATGCCGCCACCGCGCCGCGTGCAGGAGGTGGGGCGCCTGGCGCCGCGCCACGTCACGGTCGTGCTCATCGAGGGGGCGGCGCACGCCATCAACTTCAGCCATCCCGACGAGCTGGCGCACGTCATCGGGTCATGGCTCGACGGTCGCGAGATCGTCGACGACCCAAGCCACCCGGGGCGTGCCCGGGTCGTGGACGTCTGGCGTCGCGGCTGAGCCCGGCGTGAGGACAGCCGCTGCTTCACCACTCCCGCCGTGTCACCGCGCGACGAGGTAGCCGTCGTGGTCGAGGCCGACCGGGATCGGGTCGCAGATCTCGAAGCCGTCGCCGCCCGCCTGTTCCAGGTTGTGGAAGCCGACCAGCACCCAGCTGCCGTCGCGGCGCTGGACCAGGGGAGCGGCGAACAGGTCGGGGTCAGCGGTGAACGGCCGGGCCTGGTCGACGTCGAAGGGGCCTACGGGGCTGGGGCTCGGCACCGACCAGGTGCAGAAGTGACCTGACCTCACCAGCCGCTCCTGCGTCATCTCCTGCGGGTGGCAGGTGAAGACCAGCACGGAGCGGCCGTCGATGACCTTGCTCTGCAGCACCTCCAGCTGCCCGAACCCGGTGCCGGGCCGGCTCAGGGGCGGCTCGGCCCGCCAGGTGACCAGGTCGTCGCTGCGGGCATGACCGACCACCCCGTCGTCGTTGCGGGCGCCTCCGACCGCCCGGGCGGTGAGCAGCATGTGCCAGCCGGCTCCGGCGGGGTCGGCCAGCACCAGCGGGTCGCGCCACGTCTCGCTGCTGCCCTCGAGGTCGGGGCCGGTCGTCGGTGGCGGTGCGAGGTCGAGGGTCTTGTACCAGCGCCGGTCCACCGGCAGCACGGGCTGGTCGGCGGAGCGGTGCCACGTGTGCAGGTCGTCGGACACCACGCTGCCGATGCGCTGGTCGTGGACGTGGTGACCCGCGGTGGAGATGGCTGTGTAGAACATCCGCCACTGGCGGCCGTCGTGGACGACCGACCCGGTCCAGATGGCGAGGTCGTCGAACCCCGTCTGCGCAGGACCCAGCGCAGTGCCGAGGTGCTGCCACCTCGTGAGGTCGTCGGAGACCGCGTGCCCCACCGTGGCCTGCGTGTGCCTCAGGGCGGGGTCCCCCAGCGAGCGAGGGGCTTGAAGGAAGAAGAGGTGGTAGCGCTCGCCGTCGTCGGCGACCCACGAGTCCCACACCCACTGGTCCTGGAGGCGCAGCATGGCTGAGTGTGGCACTCACAGGCCGTCCGCCGCGCGCTGTGGACGTGTGGAGGGTCTGGCACCACGTGGCCCGCTTCGGCGCGCCCGTCCACGGGTGACGGAAGTCCCTACAGCGGGTCCTCGAGCCCTCCTACGGTGGAGGAGCGGGTTCTCATCGGCGAGAACCCGCCGGGGCACCACGGCAAAGGACGGTCTGACGATGACGGCAGCGGACGGCATTCGGGAACACCCCCTGACGCTCGGCGTCATGGCGCGCTCACAGAAGGAGAACGAGCGCCGACTGCCAATCCACCCGCAGCACCTGCAGCACGTCGCACCCGACCTCAGGGAGCGCATCTTCCTCGAGCGGGGCTACGGCCAGCGGTTCGGGGTGCCGGACGAGGCGCTGCGCGAGCTCGTGGCGGGCCTGCGGACCAAGGCGGAGCTCATCGAGCAGTGCGACGTCATCCTCCAGCCGAAGCCGGTGCTCAGCGACCTCGCCGAGATGCGTACGGGGCAGATCTTCTGGGGCTGGCCCCACTGCGTGCAGGACGAGAAGCTCACGCAGCTCGCCATCGACAGGCGCCTCACCCTCATCGCCTTCGAGGCCATGAACCACTGGAACCGCGACGGTTCCTTCAACCTGCACGTCTTCCACAAGAACAACGAGATGGCCGGCTACTGCTCGGTGCTGCACGCCATGCAGATCGCCGGGGTGACGGGCGACTTCGGCCGCAAGCTGAGGGCAGCGGTCATCGGGTTCGGCGCCACCGCACGCGGGGCCGTGACCGCCCTGAACGGCCTCGGCATCTTCGACGTCGACGTGCTGACCCACCGGCAGGTGGCTGCCGTCGCAGCCCCCATCCACACCGCCCGCATCGTGCACTTCGACGACCGGACCGAGGAGCACATGAGCCACGCCGTCACCGATCGGGGACCGGTGCCGCTGGCGTCCTTCCTCGCCGAGCACGACATCGTCGTCAACTGCGTGCTTCAGGACACCGACCGCCCTGCCGTGTTCCTCACCGAGGAGGACCTGCCGGCTGTGCGGCGAGGCACCCTGGTCGTCGACGTCTCGTGCGACGAGGGCATGGGGTTCAGCTGGGCACGGCCCACGACGTTCGCCGACCCCGTCTTCGAAGTGGGCGACGGGGTCCTCTACTACGCGGTCGACCACAGCCCGTCCTACCTGTGGAGCTCGGCGACGTGGGAGATCAGCGAGGCGCTGCTTCCGTTCCTCGGGCACGTGCTCGGCGGCAGCGACGCCTGGGAGGAGCACCCGACGGTGCGCCGGGCGATCGAGATCCGCGACGGGGTGGTCCAGAACCCTGCGATCCTGTCGTTCCAGGGCCGTTCGCCGGTCCACCCGCACTACCCGCTGGCCACCTGACCGTGCCCGTCGGCGCGGTGGGGGCCGCACCGAGCTCGTCATCCCGCTGACCTGATCCCGCCACGGCCCGTCCGTGCAGTCAGGCGCAGCACCAGTTTGCGCAGCTCGCCGGCCCACAGCACCGTGCTGGCGAGCCCGACACAGGCCGCCCACTGCCCGGGGGCCAGCGGCACGGTGCCGAAGGCGCGGTTCAGCACGGGCAGGTGCACCACGGCCACCTGCAGTGCCGCCGACAGGGCCACCGCACCCCACAGCCAGCGGTTGGCGAAGAGGCGGTGGAACGCCGTGCCCGTCTCCGATCGCGCGTTGAACGCGTTGAACAGCTGTGCCAGCACCAGCACGGTGAAGCCCGCGGTTCGCGCGTTGTCGAGGTCACGGGTCCCGCCGGGCAGGAGGCCTTCCGGCAGGTAGAGGTCGATCGCGGCGAGGGAGGCCAGCGCCATCACCAGGCCGATGAAGAGGACCCCACCCCACATCCGGCGGTCGATGACCCGCTCCTCGAGCGTGCGCGGGGGCCGGCTCATGACGTCCTCGGTCTCGGCGTCCATGCCCATCGCGAGCGCCGGCGCACTGTCGGTGAGCAGGTTGATCCAGAGGATCTGCGTCGCCAGCAGCGGCAGCACGACGGCTCCGTCGCCCTGCGAGAGACCGATGACGCCCGCCAGCACGACGCCGAGGAAGACCGTCATGACCTCGCCCATGTTGGACGAGAGCAGGTAGCGGAGGAACTTCCTGATGTTGAGGAAGATGTCGCGGCCCTCCCGGACCGCGCGGACGATCGTCGCGAAGTTGTCGTCGGCGAGAATCATCTTCGCGGCTTCCTTGGTGACCTCCGTGCCGGTCTGGCCCATCGCGATCCCGATGTCGGCCGACTTCAGGGCAGGTGCGTCGTTGACACCGTCACCGGTCATCGCGACCACCTGGCCCTCGGCCTGCAGGGCGTCGACGATGCGCAGCTTGTGGTGCGGTGTCACGCGGGCATAGACGTTGCGCTCCCGGGCCGCGGCCCGGAAGCCCTCGTCGTCGAGCGCGTCGAGCTCGGTGCCCGTGACGGCCAGCGACTCCGCTGACGAGACCACCCCGAGGTCTCGGGCGATCCTTGCCGCGGTGCGGGGGTGGTCACCGGTGATCATCACGACCCTGATCCCTGCCCGGTGGGCCTCCCCGACCGCGGCGGCGGCCTCGGGGCGCGGTGGGTCGATGATGCCCACCATGCCGGCGTAGACGAGGCCGTGCTCGAGGGACTCCTCGAGGGCGGGGGTCGCCGTCACCTCGAGGGGCTGGTAGGCCACGGCGAGGGTGCGGAACGCCTCTCCCGACAGGCGTTCCACGTCGTCGAGGACCCGCGCGCGCCACCCCGCGTCCAGCGGCTCCACGTCGCCGCCCACCTGGATCCGCGTGCACCGGTCGAGGAGCACGTCGGGTGCGCCCTTGGTGACCACGGCGATCATGCCGTCGCGGGAGGCGTCCGCGTGCAGGCTGGTCATGAGCTTGCGCTCGGAGGTGAACGGGATCTCGGCCACCCGGCTGAACCGGGCCGCCCGCCGTTGGTGGGTGCCGAGCTTGGCCTCCGCCACCAGGAACGCCGCCTCCGTGGGATCGCCCTGGATGGCCCAGTCACCGTTCGCCTCCTGCTGCAGGACCGCGTTGTTGGCCAGGCAGCCGCCGGTGAGCACGTATGCCGTGGCGAGCCACAGCGGGTCGTCCTCCTCGAGATCGGCGCCGTCGTGGAGGAGGTCCCCCTCCGGCCGGTACCCCGCCCCGGTCACACTGACCTCACCCAGCGGGGTGACGACCCGGCCGATGGTCATCTCGCCCTTGGTCAGGGTGCCGGTCTTGTCGGAGCAGATCACCGAGGCCGACCCCAGCGTCTCGACCGAGGACAGCTTCTTGACGATGGCGTGGTGCGCGGCCATGCGCTGCACCCCGAGGGCGAGCACCACGGACAACACCGCGGGGAGCCCCTCGGGCACGGCGGCGACGGCGAGGGACACCCCGAGCAGCAGGGTGGTGACGACGTCGTCGGCGCTCTCGACGCCGAAGAAGAGGAACACCGTGGTCATGACGACCAGGGCGATGACGACAACCGCGGTGCCGAGCATCCGACCCACCCGGGCGATCTCCCGCTGCAGGGGGGTGGGGTCCTCCCTGGTGGCGTGCAGCAGGTCGGCGACCTGCCCCATCTGGGTGGCCATGCCCGTGTCGGTGACCACGGCGCGTCCCACGCCCTGGCTGACCGCCGTGCCGTTGAACACCATGTTGAGCCGGTCGCCCAGTGCGGCGGGGGCGCGCAGCGGCGCGGCATCCTTCAGCACCGCCTCGCTCTCCCCGGTGAGCGAGGCCTCGGAGACCTTCAAGGTCGAGGCGCTCAGAAGCCGGGCGTCGGCAGCGACGGTGTCGCCCTCGGCCAGCAGGAGGACGTCGCCGGGCACGAGCTCGCGGGTGGGCACCCGCACCTGCGCCCCGCCGCGCACCACCGTGGCGGTGGTCGCGCTCATCCGCTGCAGCGCCTCGACCGCGTGCTCGGCCCGCGCCTGCTGGAGGTACCCGAGCACCGCGTTGAGCACGACGATGACCGCGATGACGATCGCGTCGAACGGCAGCCCCTCGGCGCCCTCGAACGCCCACGCGACGAGCGAGACGACGATCGCGGCGAGGAGCAGGTAGACCAGAGGGTCGCGGAAGTGCTCGAGGAAGCGGCGCCAGGCGGGCACCGGGGGAGCGGACGCGATCTCGTTGGGCCCCACGCTGGCCAGACGCGCAGCCGCCTCCTCGGGGCTGAGCCCGGTCGCGGGGTCCGAGCCCAGCTCGCTCGCCACGGACGAGGCCTCGAGCAGAGAGGGGTCGGACTGGGTCGTGGAGGTCTCCATGCTCCCTTCCCCGTGCCTCGGTCCGCACACGGGCGAGCCCGTGGTCGCACCACCACTCTGCCACCGGCGGCGCTATCCCGGGCGGACATCTCGGGTCGGGAGTAGCGTTCGAGGCGGCAGGGCAAGGCTGCGAGATGGGATTCGATGAGTGGCAAGGGTGCGCGACGCTCGTGGGCCGGTGCGAACTGGGCGGCACCGGCGACCGTCGGCCGAGCCGGCGGCCTGAGGGTCTACCCCTATGGCGACGTCTGGATCGTGGAGGCCGACGCGCCCCCCGAGGACCTCGGCGACGACGTCGACCATGCCGTCCAGACCGCGCTCGCGGAGTGCCCCGACGGTGTCGTCCTCGTGCTGCCGGAGGGGATGAACGAGCTCACCGACACCTCGGTCGCCTCGCTGTCGCCCCTGACCCGGCACGCCGACGCCTGGCCCGAGACGCCTGTCGTGGTGGCCTGTGGGAACGCGCAGGTGCGGGAGGCGCTGCGGGAGCGGCTCGGGACGTCACGGCTGGCGTTCGCGTCCTCGATGCTGGCTGCCACCGCCCTGGTGGCCGACGGACCACACCTGCTCCGGGCCGAACTGGCCCTGCCGCGGCACCCCGCCTCGGTGGGGGCAGCCCGTCGGTTCCTCGCTCGCACCTGCGAGGAGTGGCACGTCGCCCCCTGCGCGGATGCCGGCGCCCTCGTGGTCAGTGAGCTGGCCGCGAACGCGGTGCAGCACACGGCCGAGCAGGTCCGCGTGGTGCTGGTCAGCGACGGGGTGGCGATGGTGCGGGTGGGGGTGCGCGACCAGGCCCGCGACGCACCGGCCACCGTCGACGCCGACCACGACTCGCTCAACGGTCGAGGGCTCGTCGTGGTCGAGGCGCTGTCGCAGGCCTGCGGGGCGCTGCCCACCGGGGACGGCGGCAAGCTGGTCTGGGCGCGCATCGAACCTGAACTCGATCTGGGGGACGTTCGGCCCTGACGGGTGCCGTGCACCCTCGGTCCCCATAGAGGCATGAGGATCGAGTACGTCCACGCGTCCAAGTACGGGAACGGCGCCCAGGTGGCGCAGGCGTTCAAGCACCGAATGGAGGCCAGGGGAGTAGCGGTGGCGGTGCACCACATCCGTGACGTGCGGCCGCAGGAGCTGCCGTCGGCCGACCTCTACCTCTTCAGCTCACCGGGGCGGATCGGACGTCCCATCGGCGGCATGCGGCGCTTCCTGAAGAAGGTGGATCTCGCCCCCGGGACGAGGTATGCCCTGCTGACCACGGAGGCCGCGCCCCAGCCGGACAAGAAGACGGGCCGGATGCCGACCGAGGAGGAGCAGGCCCGGTGGCAGCGGGTGCGGCCCCTGATGAACGAGGCGCTGCAGGCCAAGGGGCTCACCGAGGTCGCCGAGGACAGGGTGCTCGTGACGGGCCTGAAGGGTCCGCTCGAGGAGGGCTGGCAGCACAAGGTGGAGGACTTCGCCGCCCGCATCCCCGTGCAGCCCTAGCCAGTCGGGAGCAGCGACAGCACGCGCACGTCGGTCGTCCCACCGTCGGTGCTGACCTCCACGGAGTCGCACAGCTGCCGGGCCATCCACAGGCCGCGGCCGTTGGTGCCGAGGTCCGCGGGCGGCGCGTAGCCGGCGAGCGCGTCTACGGGGCCGCCCCCGTCGTCGCGGACGTGGCAGACCAGCACCGGCACCTGCCCCGGCGCGTGCTCGGTGTAGACCGCCAGGCGGGCAGGTGGACGACCGTGGGTGAGCGCGTTGGACACCAGCTCGCTGACGGCGAGGACCACGTCGTCGACCACGTCGTCGGGCAGCCCGGCCCGCCGCATCTCCTCGCGCGCGAAGTGGCGCGCGCTGGGGACGTCGGCCCCCGTGAGGCAGCTGATGGCGGGAGCGGAGGCCGGGGGCGCAGGCACCGTCGTGCTGTCAGGGATGAAGCGGTGCGGGTCGACGAACAAGGCACTTCGCCGGGCCCCGTCGTGCTCCAGCAGCTCCGCGTGGGTGCGGTGACACGCCTCGATCAGGTCGCTGCTCAGGGCTGAGGCGTCGTACGGGCAGAGGATCTCGACGGGGTAGGGCTGGTAGACCACGTTGGCCGCGGACTCCATCCGAAGGTAGTCGGCCACCTCCATGGGTGAGCGCCTGCCGAGAGCCTGCTCGGCCACCACCCGCGAGCGGCGGCCCCCCTGTCGCTGGATGTAGTCCAGGCACTCGTAGGTCGCCCGGAGCTGGGGGTGGTAGCCGACCTCGGCATCGGCGAACTCCACGGCTGCCGCATCGGCCCCCAGTTCGTCGCGCACCCGCGCCACCTTCTCGCGCGAGGCCAGCACCAGCACCGGCTCGTCGAGGGCCAGCCCGGCGCGCACGTACCCGCTCACCCGGCCGACGAACTCGTCGACGCCGTGGTAGACGAGCGCAAGGTGACTCCCGGATTGCCCGGTCCGTCCCGTGAGCAGGCTCACCCGGCCAGCGTAACTCCAGCCAGGGCATCCGGCACCGCCGCGGCGACGACCTCTTCCCGGGCCTTGGCAAACCGCCCTCGCCGGGGGCCGAACCCGCCTACCGTGGTGAGGGAGAGATCGCGTTGGGCTCCTAGCGGGGGGCGTCATGGTGGACACACGGCTGATCGACGAGACCGGCCTGCAGTCCCTGCTCGACGCCCTCGTCGCGCGCGGCTACCGCGTGATGGGCCCCACGGTGCGAGGCGGTGCCGTCGTCAACGCGGAGATCACCGCGGTGGCCGACCTGCCGCGCGGCTGGGGCGACGACCAGGAGCCCGGCCGATATCGCCTGCGCCGTCGGGACGACGAGGCACTCTTCGCGTTCGCCGCCGGGGCGCAGTCGGCCAAACCGGTGTTCTTCCCGACCGACGAGCTGCTGTGGCGGGGGCAGCGCACGGCGGGCGGCACCGGCTTCGAGGTCGGTGGCGCGCCGGGCAGCCCGACCGGCGGGACCCACGTGGAGGACGAGCACGGCGCCGACCGGCGGCCCACTGCCCTGCTCGGCGTGCGCTCCTGCGACCTCAGCGCGGTCGGCATCCACGACACCGTGCTCACGGGCCGCGGCTTCACCGACGCGCACTACGCCCAGCGCCGCGAGGGGGCCTTCGTCATCGCGGTCGCCTGCTCCGACCCCGGCGGCACCTGCTTCTGTGTGTCGATGGGCACCGGGCCGCGGCCCGAGCAGGGCCGCGGGGCGCCGTTCGACCTGTCCCTCACCGAGCTGCTGGAACCCGAGCACCGGTTCGTCGTCGAGGTCGGCAGCGAGCGGGGTGGGGCCCTGCTCGACGAGATCGGGGCGACGGCGGCCGCCGCGGGCGACCTGGCCGCGGCAGATGCCGTGTCCGACCAGGCGGCGCAGCGGATGGGGCGCCGGCTCGACACAGACGGGATCCGCGACCTGCTCTACGCCAGCGTCGACAGCCCCCGGTGGGACGACGTCGCATCGAGGTGCCTGGCCTGCACCAACTGCACCATGGTGTGCCCCACCTGCTTCTGCACCACGGTGGAGGACCTCTCCGACCTCAGCGGGGAGTCCGCCGACCGCCACCGCGTCTGGGACTCGTGCTTCAACGCGGACTTCTCCTACATCCATGGCGGCACCGTCCGCGATTCGACCCGGTCCCGCTACCGCCAGTGGATGACCCACAAGCTCGCTTCCTGGCACGACCAGTTCGGGTCCTCGGGGTGCGTCGGCTGTGGCCGCTGTGTCACCTGGTGCCCGGCCGGGATCGACATCACCGAGGAGGCGGCCGCTCTGCGCGGGGTGCCCGGCTCGAACCTCCCGGCACCCCTGAGCCCGCCCGACCCGGCGCCCGAGTGAGGAGACGACCGCCGTGCAGACCATCGCCGAGTACCTTCCCCAGCACCCCTTCTTCGCGGGTCTGCCGGAGCCGCTCGTCGCGCTGGTCGCGGGGTGCGCCGTCAACGTGCACTTCCACCCGGGCCAGCACCTGTTCCACGAGGGCGAGCCTGCGGACACCTTCTACGTGATCCGGCACGGCCGGGTCAGCCTCGAGGTGCATGCGCCCGCCGGCTCGCCGGTGGTCGTCGACAGCGCCCACGCCGACGACGTCGTGGGCTGGTCGTGGCTCGTGCCGCCCTACCGCTGGCTCTTCGACGCGCGGGCCACCGAGGAGACCAGCGCCATCGCCTTCGACGGCGCCTGCCTGCGCGACAAGTGCGACACCGACCCGGCTGTCGGCTACGCGATGCTGCAGCGGGTGGTGCAGGTGATGTCCACCAGGCTGCACTCCGCGCGCATCCGCCTGCTCGACGTCTACGGAGCCCCGGTATGACGGCGGTGGCCGGTGCCGGCTCCCGGGCAGCGCGCCCGCGCGACCCCTTCCTGCCCCGGCCGTTCGTCGTCCGGCGCCACCGGCAGGACACCCGCGACACCTGGACCCTCGTGCTCGAGCCGGTCGACGGGGTGCCGATGCCGTTCGCCGCCGGCCAGTTCACGATGATGCAGGCGTTCGGCGCGGGGGAGGCGCCGATCTCCATCAGCGGCGACCCGGCCCGGCCCGCGGTCCTCGAGCACACGATTCGGAACGTCGGCGCGGTCACGCGGGCGCTGGTGCACGCCGCACCCGGCGCCGAGCTCGGCATACGAGGTCCGTTCGGCACCGGCTGGGAGGTGTCGTCCGGACGCGGTGGCGACGTCGTCTTCGTCGCCGGCGGCATCGGCCTGGCACCCCTGCGCCCGGCCATCCTCGAGGTGTGCGCCGACCGCGCGTCCTACGGCCGCGTGCTGCTGCTCTACGGCGCCCGCACCCCCGAGGACATCCTCTTCGGTGACGACCTGCGCCGCTGGGCCGCCGACCACGCCGTCGACGTGCAGGTCACCGTCGACAACGGACAGCACGCCTGGCAGGGGCGGGTCGGCCTGGTCACCCAGCTGGTGGAGCGGGGTGGCTTCGACGCCGTGAACACGCTGGCCCTCGTGTGCGGGCCGGAGGTCATGATGCGGTATGCCGCGATGGCCCTGCGCGCCCGCGGCGTCCGCCCTGCGCGGCTGCGGCTGTCGATGGAGCGCAACATGAAGTGCGGGGTCGGCCTCTGCGGCCACTGCCAGCTGCGCGAGTACTTCCTCTGCGTGGACGGCCCGGTGCTCACCTACGACGTCCTCGAGCCCCTGATGGCCCGGGCGGAGCTCTAGCCATGACCGTCACCGACCGATCCGACGCAACGGCCACCAAACGTACGCGCCCGACGCTCGCCGTGTGGAAGTTCGCCTCCTGCGACGGTTGCCAGCTCACGCTGCTCAACTGCGAGGACGAGCTGCTCCGCCTCGCGGGCGAGGTGGAGATCGCCTACTTCCCCGAGGCCACCCGCGCGGTGGTGGAGGGGCCCTACGACGTCTCGCTGGTCGAGGGCTCGATCACGACCCCGGAGGAGCTCGAGCGCATCCAGCACGTGCGCCAGGTGTCGCGCCGGCTGATCACCATCGGCGCGTGCGCCACGGCCGGCGGGATCCAGGCGCTGCGCAACTTCGGCGACGTCGCCGAGTTCCGCTCGATCGTCTACGCCCACCCGGAGTACCTGTCGACGCTGTCGCGCTCCACGCCGATCTCGGCGCACGTCTCAGTCGACTTCGAGCTGCGCGGCTGCCCGATCAACAAGCGCCAGCTGCTCGAGGTGCTCGCCGCGTCGATCCAGAACCGCACGCCGCGGATCCCGTCGCACAGCGTGTGCGTCGAGTGCAAGCGGCGGGGCAACGTCTGCGTGACCGTGGCCCACGGGACGCCGTGCCTCGGGCCGGTCACCCAGGCAGGGTGCGGTGCCCTGTGCCCGAGCTTCGACCGCGGCTGCTACGGCTGCTTTGGCCCCCAGGACACACCCAACACCGTCTCGATCGCCCACGGGCTCAGAGAGCTCGGGATGAGCGAGCCTGAGGTGGTGCGCATCTTCCGGACCTTCAACGCGGCCTCGGAGCCGTTCCGCCGGGAGAGCGAGCGGCACGAGCAGGGAGGGCCACCGGCGGGAGAGGGGGAGGACGCATGAGCCACAAGCTCACCGACGGCGGCCAGGTGATGCACGTCGGCACCCTGGCGCGGGTCGAGGGCGAGGGGGCGATGCACATCGAGTACCGCGACGGCACGGTCACCGACGTGCAGCTGCGCATCTACGAGCCGCCCCGGTTCTACGAGGCGTTCCTGCGCGGCCGCGCCCACACCGAGCCGCCGGACATCACCGCGCGCATCTGCGGGATCTGCCCGGTGGCCTACCAGATGAGCTCGTGCTGGGCGGTCGAGGACGCCTGCGGGGTGGAGGTGCCGGAGGAGATCCGGCTCATGCGGCGGCTGCTGTACTGCGGCGAGTGGATCGAGAGCCACGCCCTGCACGTCTTCCTCCTGCATGCGCCCGACTTCCTCGGCTACGACGGCGCGGTCGAGATGGCTGCCGACCACCCCGACGTGGTCGAGCGGGGCCTGCGGATGAAGAAGGCCGGCAACGACCTCATGGACACCGTCGGCGGGCGATCGGTGCACCCCGTGAACGTCAAGGTCGGCGGGTTCTACCGGTACCCCACCCGCGAGGAGCTGCGGGCCGTGCGGCCCCGGCTGCAGCGGGCCCTCGACGAGGCGGTGCGGACGGTGAAGCTCGTGGCCGGGTTCGACTTCCCCGACATGGAGCAGCCCTACGAGTACCTCGCCCTGCGGGCCGAGAGCGGGTACCCCATCGAGGCCGGGAGCGTCGTCACGTCATCGGGCGGGGCCTTTGCCGTGCGCGACTTCACCAAGCACATCGAGGAGTTCCACGTCGCCCACTCCAACGCCCTGCACGCGCGCCTCGACGGCTCACCCGACCCCTACGTCGTGGGCCCGCTGGCCCGCTACTCCCTGAATGCCGACCGGCTCAGCGACCTGGCCCGGGACGCGGCTCGCGAGGCCGGGCTCGGCGACACCTGCCGCAACCCGTTCCGCTCGATCATCGTCCGGGCCGTCGAGCTGGTGGAGGCCTACCACGAGGCGCTGCGCATCATCGACGGCTGGACGGGCAGCGGCCCGGCGAGTGTTCCCGTCCCGCCTCGGGCGGGTGAGGGCTTCGGGGCCAGCGAGGCACCCCGAGGGGTGCTGTTCCACCGCTACGTCCTCGACGAGGAAGGCATCATCCGCGACGCGCAGATCGTGCCGCCGACCTCGCAGAACCAGCCGAGCGTCGAGGCCGACCTGCGCACGATGGTGCAGACGTGGTCCGACCTCGACGACCACGCGCTGCAGCACCGCTGCGAGCAGGCCATCCGCAACTACGACCCGTGCATCTCCTGTGCCACCCACTTCCTCGACCTCACGGTGGACCGGGGATGACGGGCGTGAGGGGTGCT
Source organism: Knoellia sp. 3-2P3 (assembly GCF_029223115.1). Lineage (NCBI taxonomy): Bacteria > Bacillati > Actinomycetota > Actinomycetes > Micrococcales > Intrasporangiaceae > Knoellia > Knoellia sp. 3-2P3. The sequence goes on along the minus strand of NZ_JARGZE010000002.1, from coordinate 424,080 downwards.
CCGACGGGCCCGGTCACCTCCCGCCCGCTCGTGGTGGGGCTGGGCAGCCCGGACCGGGGCGACGACGCCGTGGGGGTCGTCGTGGCGCGAGCGGTCGCCGCGCGCCACCTGCCGGGCGTCGACGTCGTCGCGCACGAGGACCCCACCGACCTCGTCGAGCTGTGGTCGGGCCGCGAGCTCGCCCTCGTGGTCGACGCCGTCCGCTCGGGCGCCGAGCCCGGCGCCGTCGTGGTGCTCGAGACGGGCGCGAGTGGAGAGCGCCTGCCGGAGTCGGCGTGGGGACGGACCGGTCGGGGTGGCACCCACGCGTTCGGCCTGGCCGCAGCCGTCGAGCTGGCCAGGGCGCTGCGCCGGCTGCCCGACCGGGTGGTGCTGGTGGGCGTCGAGGCGGCGTCGTTCGACCACCGGGCGACGCTGTCGCCCACCGTCGCCGCGGCCGTGCCGACCGCGGTCGAGCGCGTGCTGGCGACCGTGGGGGAGGCGCCTGCGGGGACCGCTGCGCCGGAAGGAGCCGCCCGTGTGCCTGGGTGAGCTGGCCGAGGTGCTCGAGGCCCCGGATGCCCGCACGGCCGTAGTGCGGTCGTCCGTGCGCACCCTGACGGTGTCGCTGCTGACCATCGAGGGGCCCGTCGCCCCGGGCGACTGGCTGCTGTGCCACTCCGGCTTCGCGCTGCGCCGGCTCACGCCGCAGGAGGCGCACGAGGCGGCAGCCCTGCGGTCCACCTCACCGTCGCCGCTCGCAGAGGCCACCGAAGAGGCATGGGCCACCGAAGACGCTGAGCCCACCGCACAGAAGAGGGAGCCATGAACACCACCCGCCGGACCGGCATACTGCTCGCGCTCGTCACGGCCGCGATCAGCGGCTTATCGGTCTTCGTGAACGCCTACGGCGTCAAGGCCTTCGACGATGCCACGGTCTACACGACGGCCAAGAACCTCGTGGCCGCGGCCGTGCTGCTCGCCCTCGTCGGGCTGGGCTCCCGAGCCGGGGCGCGCCTGACCGTGCCGCGCACGCGGGGCCGGTGGCTGGCCCTCGGGGCGGTCGGGGTGGTCGGCGGCAGCGTGCCGTTCGTGCTGTTCTTCGAGGGGCTCAGCCGGGCGTCATCACCCCAGGCCGCCTTCATCCACAAGACCCTCGTGCTGTGGGTGGCGCTGCTCGCCCTGCCCCTGCTGAAGGAGCGCCTGCAGTGGGGCCACTGGGTCGCCATCGGTCTGCTGGTGGTCGGGCAGGTGGGCCTGGCGGGCGGCCTGCCGGGCGAGCTCGGCACCGCCGGCGTCATGATCCTCGCCGCGACGCTGCTGTGGTCGGTGGAGGTCGTCGTGGCCAAGTGGCTGCTGGACGGGGTGTCGTCGTGGACGGTCGGCGTGGCACGGATGGGGCTGGGCTCGGTGGCCCTCGTGGCCTGGCTGGCGGTCACGGGCCAGGCCGGTGCCCTGGGGTCGATGACCCGGGAGCAGCTCGGGTGGGTCGTGCTCACCGGTCTGCTGCTCGCCGGCTACGTCGCGTCGTGGTTCGCCGCCCTCGCCCGTGCGCAGGCTGTCGACGTCACGGCCGTGCTGGTGCTCGCGGCACCGGTCACAGCCGGCCTGGGCGCCGCCGTCAACGGCACCGCGCTGGCGCCCCAGGCGCTGTGGCTCACCACGCTGCTGCTCGGGGGTGCGGCGGCGGTGTGGCTCGGCTGGAGGGGCGCGGCGCGGCCCGTGCCTGAGAGCGGGACGGTCCGTGCCGGCCGGTAGCGCAACGGCGGGGCTGCACGGGGCCCTGCGGTTCGCGGCGTACGCCTACCCGCCCAACGCGCTCGGCTACTGCGGGCCCCACGCGGCGCAGCAGCTGCTCGAGCAGGTCGCGGCCGGGGTCGACGACCCCGACCTGCGACGGCTGGCCCGCGGGTTCGAGGGCGCGTGGCCCTACCTCGAGCTCATCGCCGCAGCCAACCGGATCGGCGACCCCCTCGACGCGCGCGTCGTCGAGGCGTACTGGGTCGGGAACGAGCTGCTCGACCGGGTGGGTCCACGCCTGCTCGGCGACTCGCTCGAGGCGCGTTTCCGCGACCGTGCCGGCCGGCGCTCCTGGCCGAGGCTGGCCGACGCGGTGCCTGCCGGTGCGGTGCCGCACCACTCGTTCCACGTCTTCGGTGTCTACCCCTGGCTGGGGCTGCTCCGCGAGGGCCGGGTGGACGAGCCGCTGCACGTGCTCGACCGCTGCCGCGTGCGCTGGGGACACGTGATGGAGGTCCGGGGGCCGGAGGCGGTCGTCCGGTCGCGGCCGCTGTGCTGGGACGGCCGTCGCCTGCACCTGGGCGAGGAGCGCGAAGAGCGGGCCCTCCTGCGGGTCGACGGCCTCGGGCTCGCCGGGGGCGTCTCGGCGGGCGACTGGTGCTCGCTCCACTGGGACTGGGTCTGCGAGCGGCTCGACCGTCGCGGGTTGGCCGCCCTGTGCCGCCAGACCCTGCGGCAGCTCGCCGTGGTCAACAGCACGCCGTTCCCGGCGCCGGCCGCCGTCCTGGCCTGAGCCCTCGATCCGGAGGGCCACGAAAGCCTACGGATTCCGCAAAATGCTGTTCGCGCAGCGAGCAGACTGTGATGATGTGCCCTGTGAGTGGCGACCGGCCCGAATGCTGGCCTGCCGAGCCGCGCCTGCTCGACGCCTTCGGCGACGTGGCCGTGCTCGTAGACCTCTCCTGCCGTGTTGCGTATGCGAACGCCGCTGCCCGCAGCACCGTGCGGACCACGGTGTCCGGCGCCCCACTCGAGGGTGCTGACCTCCTCACCGAGTTCTTGGACGAGGCCGAGCGCGCGCGCCTCGCGGCGGCCGTCGAACAGGTCCTCGGTGGGGAGCCGTGGTGCGGGGCTGCGACGCTGCTCACCGCTGCTGGTCCGGTGCAGCGCCGGGTCACCCTCACTCCGATGTGGCGGGACGGGGCGGTCGTCGGGATGCTGTGCGTCGCGGCCTCGTTCGACGGGCCGGCGGAGCAGGGGGAAGCCGCGGCCGTGGAGGGTCGGCTGCGCGCCGGCGGCAGCCTGGCCCGGCTGGCCCGCGTCACCTCGGAGCTGGCCGTGGCCGAGTCGGTGGACGCGGTGGAGCGCATCATCATCACCCACGCGGCGGACGCCGTCGGGGCACCGATCGCGACCCTGACTCTGCGCGACGGGGACGACGCGCTGCGCATCGTCGGCCTGCGGGGCCTCCAGGAGAGCGACGCGCGGCGGTGGAGGCGCTACCCGCTCGCCATCGGCACGCCATCCAGCGAGGCCGTGCGCACCGGGCGGATGGTCACCGTGGTCGGGGCGGCGGAGCTGACGCGGCGGTTTCCCGACGTCATCGGGGACACCCCGGTGCCCGACCAGTCGATCGTCGCCCTGCCGTTGAGGGCGTCTGACCGGACCCTCGGCGCGATCGCCCTGTCCTTCCGGGGCCGTCGTCCCGTCGACGCAGCCGAGCTGGAGTTCCTTGAGATCGTCGCCGACACGTGCGCCCAGGCGCTCGAGCGGATTGGTGTGTCCGAGGAGGTGGCCGCCCAGACAGCCAAGCTCCAGTTCCTGGCCGACGCCTCGGCCGAGCTCGCCAGCAGCCTCGACTACGAGACCACCTTGGCGCGCGTGGCCCAGCTGGCCGTCCCCACGTTCGCCGACTGGTGCGGCATCGACGTCGTCGACGGCACCCGCCTCAACCGGCTGGCCGTCGCCCACGTGGACCCGGCCAAGGTCGAGCTGGCCCGGTCCCTCCAGGACCGCTACCCCGCCGACCCGGACGCCCCGGTTGGTCCGTGGCAGGTCATCAGGTCGGGCACGAGCCTGCTCGTCCCGGAGGTCACCGACGAGATGCTCGTCGCCTCCGCCAAGGACGAGGAACACCTCCGGATCGCGCGCGACCTGAGGCTCTGCAGCGCCCTCACCGTGCCGCTGTCCGCCCGGGGCAGGGTGCTGGGAGTCATGACCTGGGCGGCCGCGGAGTCCGAACGGCACTTCGGGCCGCCGGACCTCGCGTTCGCCGAGGACCTCGCCCGTAGGGCCGCCGTGGCGATCGACAACGCCGAGCTGCACAGCCAGACGCTGGTGGCCGCGGTGCAGCTGCAGCAGGCGGTGCTGCCCGAAGCCATGCCCAGCCTCCCGGCATGGGATATCGCGAGCCACTACAGCCCCTCGGGCCGCACCGAGGTCGGCGGCGACTTCTACGACGCCATCCCGATCGGCGGCGGCCGGCTGGCCGTGTTCGTGGGCGACGTCATGGGCCGGGGGGTCCGCGCCGCCGCCGCCATGGCGCAGATGCGGTCGGCCGTGCGTGCCTACGCCGCCGTCGACCCCTCACCCGAGGCGGTCATCCGCAGCCTGGACCTGATGCTCGATCGCTACGGGTCCGAGCAGCTGGTCACGCTTCTCTACATGGTGCTCAACCCCCGCCACGACGAGCTGATGATCGCCAACGCGGGCCACCCGCCCGGGGTGATCCTGCGCGGCGACCTCAGCACCGAGCAGCTGCCCTACGCAGACGGGGCACCGCTGGGCGCCGGGAGGCAGCGCCGGAGGCAGTCGCGGGTGCCCTTCCGGGCTGGAGACACCCTGCTGACGTTCACCGACGGGCTCATCGAGCGCCGCGACGAGGACATCGACCAGGGGATGAAACGGGTCCACGACGCGATGCCCGACCTCGTCGGCCGCCAGTTGGTGGATGGCCTTTCCGACCTCGTCGACCGGCTCCGGGAGCCGTCCCACGACGACGACGTCGCCGTGCTGGCCGTGCGACGCACCGAGTGAGCCCGCGGGTCCCCGTGGCCGGCGGCAGCAGGAGCGAGCCACGATGACGGTCGCCTGCTCGTGCACGAGCGAGCACACCCCCCGCCGGGTGGTGGTGACCGGCGGCCCCGGGGCAGGGAAGACTGCACTGCTCGAGCTGCTCCGGCACGCGGTGTGCCGCCACGTCCACATCCTTCCCGAGTCCGCCGGCGTGGTGTTCGGGGGCGGCTTCCCGAGGGAGGAGGACCCCACCTGCCGGCAGGCCTCCCAGCGCGCCATCTTCCACGTGCAGCGCGAGCTCGAGGTGGTGGGTGACGCCCACCGCCCGGCCATCGTGCTGTGTGACCGTGGGACGGTGGACGGGGTTGCCTACTGGCCGGGCGACCCCGCGGAGTTCTGGGCCTCGGTGCACACCGACCCGCGACGCGAGCTGGAGCGCTACGGCGCCGTGATCCACCTGCGCACGCCGCCCCCGGGTCGCGGCTACAACCATCGCAACCCGCTCCGCACGGAGTCGCCGGAGGCGGCGGCGGAGATCGACGAGCGCATCCTGCAGGCGTGGTCGGCCCACCCGCGCCGGTTCGTCATCGAGTCCTCGCCCCGCTTCGTAGACAAGGCCATGCGGGCCATCGAGATCCTGCACGCCGAGCTGCCCGAATGCTGCGCCCACGGCCCGGAGCTCCACCGCTGAATGTCCAGCGCCGAGACGGCGTGGTGCGGGCAGACGCTGTGCCGGAACCGGGGTCCGCCGACCCCGGCTGTGCGGGAGACTGCCGGTGTGACCACCGAGATCGCGCACAGCGTCCGCACCAGGCTGTGGCGCCGGTCGGGGGACGTCGTGGACGGTTTTCCGCTGGACGAGCTCTCGGACCACCTGCAGGACCACGACTGCCTGGTGTGGGTTGACCTGTGCGGCCCGAGCCGGGCAGGGCTCGACAAGCTGGCCCAGGAGCTCCTGCTCGACCCCCACGCGGTCGAGGACTCCGTGGCGTCGGCGGAGCGGCCGAAGGCCACCCGGCACGCGACCCACACCTTCGTGACCGTCTACGCCACCCGGCTCCCGTCGAGCGACAACGGGCAGCACGGCGCGGTGGAGTCCCGGCTCGAGCTGCAGAGGCTGTCGGTGTTCGTGCTTCCCGGCGGTGTCGTGACGGTGCGCGCCGACGACCGGTTCGACATGGACGAGGTGGTCCAGCGGTGGAGCGACCACCCCGACCTCGTCAAGCAGGGCTCCGGCGCCCTCCTGCACGGACTGCTCGACGTCGTGGTCGACGGGCACTTCGACACCATCCAGGCGATGGACGACGCGATCGAGCTGCTCGAGGACGCCCTCTTCGACGAGAGCGGCACCCGTCGGCTCCAGGAGCGGACCTACCGGCTGCGCAAGGAGCTGGTCCAGCTGCGCCGGGTCGTGCTGCCGATGCGTGAGGTCGTCAACACCGTGATGCGGCACCAGTCCGACCTCGGCGGGGGGCAGGGCGAGCTCGACGGCTGGTACACCGACCTGTACGACCACGTCCTGCGCGCCTCGGAGTGGACCGAGTCCCTGCGCGACATGGTCACGACGGTCTTCGAGACGAACATCGCGCTGCAGGACGCCCGGCTGAACGTCGTCATGAAGAAGCTGACGGGCTGGGCAGCGATCATCGCGGTCCCGACGGCGGTGACGGGGTGGTTCGGCATGAACGTCGCCTATCCCGGCATCGGCAAGACCTCCGGTTTCGTCGCCAGCGTGGTGGTCATCTCGGCGCTGGCCCTCACCCTCTACGTGCTCTTCAAGCGCCGCGGCTGGATCTGAGGCGGCGGACCTGCGGCGCCTCTCACCGGGTGTGCCCCTGTCGGTGGCTGCGCGTCGGGCAGGCGTTGACCGGATGTGTCGCGAGTGACCGGCCTCATGCAGGGTCGACCGTCTTCAGCATGACGCAGTTCTTCAGCCCTTTGGGCCGGTCGTAGGTGAAGCCGAGCCGCTCGTAGAGTCGACGGGTGCCGTTGTAGAGGTACGACGCCGACATCTTCTTGGTCTGGTTGGTCAGGTCGTGGGGATAGCTCTCGACCAGCCCGCCGCCGGCCTGCGCGATCAGGTCCAGCGCACCGGTGATCGCCAGCTCCGTCACGCCTCGTCGCCGATGGCGCTTGTCGACGAAGACGCAGGTGATCCGGTAGTCGGGGTCCGCGCTCTTGGTGGCGTCGTACTCCTTGCGGTGGTGGATGGTGGGCAGCTCGACCGGGGTGCCGTACTCGGCCACGCGATGGCCTCGTCGCCGTCCATCACCAGTGCGGCGTGTGCCTTGCCCTGCTCGACGTAGGCCTTCTTCAGCGCTCGGTTGGCCTCGGCCCCTTGGCCGCGCTCGGGCCCGTCCGGGTGGAACCAGATGCACCAGCAGCCGCCGACGATGCCGTTGTGCCGCTGCACCAGCGCATCGAAGGCGGGCCAGGTCTCGGGGCTGAGTGGCGCGATGGTGTACGAGAACCCGCTGGCCATACGGCACCTTGTTCCGCTGCGGCCGCGCGACGCCGGTCAACCGAGTGAAGCGTCAGTCCCTCTTCGCAGCGGACACGTCGACGCAGACGATTCCCTTGTTGCCGTCCGGGTCGGCGACCACGGTGAGCGAGGGCGCGTTGCTGTCATCGACGACGGTCCCGCCCGCGGCGAGGGCGGCAGCGATCCGTCGCTCGGCCGCCTCGTGCGCCACATAGACCTCGATGTGGAACCGCTGACCCGGGGCCTCGTGCTCGTCGGCGCCACCGAACCAGAGGTTCGGTACCCGTCCCGTGGCGTCCCTGATCTCGTCGCTCGGGGTCCCGCGTCCCTGGGACTCGACGCTCCCGGTCAGCAGGGCGGCCCACACGGGAGCGATGGTCGCTGAGCGCGCCGTGTCGAGGCCGAGCTCGACTTCGCTGACCGAGGCCGGGTCGGCGTCGAGCTTGTGGTCGGCGGCGAGCTCGGTGATCCGTCGCGCGAGGTCGACGTCCTGCTGGGTCACCCATTCGATGACGTGTTCGGTGCCCTCGTCGTCGCGGTAGATGGCGTCGTCGCTGGCCAGCTCGAGGTCGACGTATCCCTTGCCGATCGACACGCGAGGGTGGTGTCCGAGAGCGTCGCCCGCCTCGCCCACCGCGGCGACGAACCGTGCGCCGGTGCTGAACTCGTCCACCAGGTAGCGGGCGTGCAGTCCCTGGGCCAGCTTGCGCCAGTCGGTCAGGTTGGCTTCAGCGATCTGTTCGCCCCTCAGCATGTCCACAGACGGGGACCCTATTCCTGATTCAGCCCCATCGCTGGCGCAACGAAGAACTGGCTCACACCGCTGGTGAGTTGGCCCACCAGCCAGGAGGCCGACGAGGTTCGAAGCATCTCTGGCGCACCCTTTGCCGGGAATCATGGTTGAGGGCGTGACCGTGCGGACGTTCGCTTGCTGGGGAGGATTGCACCGTGAACATCTCGGATGGTGTTGTGAAGGTCGCCGGCGCCGAGCCACCTCATGGCGCGGTCCACGCGGCGTCGATCTGGGCCCGTGCACGAGCTCGGCGGGACCGGTCGCCGCGGCCGCCCGGCGTCGAGGAGACCCTGGCCGGGATCGAACGCCGCCTCAGCCTTGAGGGAGCCAAGCTGCTGCTTGCCTGGCAGGACAGTCGCCTCGTTGGCTTCACGCTCTTCGCACCTCGTTCACGAACGCTCGAGGTCTTCTATCTCGCCGTCGATCCCGATGCCTGGGGCGCAGGCGTGGGCAGCCGGCTGCTCCTCGAGGTCGAGCAGCACGCACGAGAGATGGGGCACGAGACGCTCGCGCTGTGGGTCATCAACGACAACCAGCGGGCAATCCGCGTCTATGAGAGGGCCGGCTGGATCGGCACCCAGGAGGTGAAGCGGGATACGCCGCAGTCGCGCCCTGAACGAAGGTTCCTCCGACGGATCGGCTGAGCCCGCTCCTCCTGCAGTTCCCACTGCCACGTCACAGCGCGCCGACGAGGTCGAGCCACCGGGGGAGTCCGCCGTCTCCCGCGTCCTCCGTCCGGAAGCCCACGTGTCCGTCGGGCCGGACGGCGAGCAGGCCTGTGCCCGACCAGCTCTCGACCCAGTGGATGCTCACCGGTGCGTGCGGGGGCAGCCGGTCCGGGACGACACCGTCCCGCTGCAGCAGCACGTGTATGCCGGGTGTCGCGGTCCGCTCGTGCAGCCGCGTCCGGCGCCCCCCGCACGTCACCGCTGCGTCCGGCAGCCGGTCGCCGGGCCGTGGACCCCTTCGGTTCCGGCCGGCGTCGACGGACAGGGGACTGGTTCGATAGCGCACCCAGCCCTGGGACAGCACGCGCACCACCTCCGCCATCGGCAGGCGCTGCCGGAGCACGAACGGGATCAGGGGCGCCGCGAGCGGCACGAGCGTGCCCCGCAGGAAGGCCGCCAGCGGGTTGGTGGAGGCCTCGGCGAAGAAGACCAGGTGGGTGAGCGCGAGCACCTCCCGTGCGACGGGGCGGCGCTCCATCTCGTAGGAGTCGAGCAGCGCGGAGCTGTCGTTCACGTGCTTCGCGTCGTGCAGGGCCCCCAGGCCGGACCGCGACGGGGCCGCAGCGGCGCGACGGGCGGCGAAGGCCAGCTTCCAGCCGAGGTTGAGCCCGTCGAGGATGCCGGTGTTCATCCCCTGAGCGGCAGCCGGCGAGTGCGTGTGCGCCGCATCGCCGGCGAGGAAGAACGGCCCCTGCCGGAAGGAGCGTGCCAGCCGGTGCTGCAGGGGGACGACCGCCGACCAGCGCAGTTCGGTGAGGCTCGCGCCGATGCCACCGGCGTCCAGCAGCGCCTGCACCTCGCCGGCAGGCACCTCGGGCCCCGGCTGCCCGTACGGGAGCCCGCTGCAGGTCGTGGGGCGCGTCGCCAGGACCCGCCACGTGGCGCCCTCACCCAGCGCGAAGACGAACACCAGGCCGGAACGGCCGGCAGCGACGTGCAGCACGCCGGGGGAGAGGCCGCCGTCGAGCTCCGCATCCGCGAGCACGACCTCCTCGCCGTAGGGGCCGCCGTGCCACCCGGTGCCCATGACGCTGCGCACCGTGCTCGACTGCCCGTCGCACCCGGCGACGAACCGGACCGTGGTCTCCTCGAGCCGCCCGGCAGCACTCAGGGTGGCCCGCGCGAGCCCGTGGCCCGCCGCGGCGGCCACCAGCTCCGTGCCACGCTCGACCTCGACGCCGCGCTGGCCCAGCGCCTCCGTCAGGGCCTCCTCGACGTCCATCTGCCGGATCATCGTCAGGTGCGGGTATGCCGTGTCGGCGATTTCCACGTCGGCAAGCCGGGTCGAGACGGTGCGGCTGCCCAGGTGCAGCTCGGCCCGCGGGGCGCGGTCGCCGACCTCGAGCAGGCGGTCTGTCACGGCGAGCGGCCGCAGTCCCTCCAGCGTGCGGGGGTGGACGATCATCGCCCGCGAGGGCCGGAAGGCGTCGGTCCTGCGCTCGACCACCCGCACCCGGGCACCGTGGGCCCGCGCCTGGAGTGCGGTGGCCAAGCCGGCCGGTCCGGCACCCACGACCAGCACGTCCACCTCCGGGGTCAGGCCGCCACGACGCGCCACCACGCGGCCCCACCCTCGTCGGTCGCGGCGAAGCGGTCGAGCAGTGCGGGTTCGGCGAGCACGGCGTCGCGCCCCAGCCCCGGCAGCACCCGGTAGTCGATGGAGCCGGGCTGCGACACGAGCTCGAGCACGCGCCAGAGCGAGCGCGCGTAGGCCTCCGCGCGGGCGGGACCGTCCCACTCGTAGAGCCCCCGGTAGAGCCCGCGGGCGTCGTGGGCGAGCCAGAGCTTGGAGACGAACCCGGGGAACCCGACGAAGAGGGGCGTGTTCAGCAGGCTCTCGGCCCGGAAGACCGGATGCGCCCGGCCGCGGACGAGCCGGAGCCTGAACGACACCACGAGCACGCACGGGGCTGCCGGAGTCCGGCGCACGGCGGTCTCGCGGTACACGCGCCCGGACGTCCCGTCCGCGAAGGGGATGATGCGTCCGACCTTGTCCCGCGGTTGGAGGACCTCTCGCCGACGGAGCATGCCGGCCGTGACGAGCACCGACCGGGCCACGGCGCGCCAAGCCGCCCCGCGCGGCAGGGGCGCCGCTGCACTCGAGGGACGCGTTGGGCTGGCCACCCCTTCACGGTGCGGCGGGCGAGGGGCCCCGCGACAGGGAGGAAGGTCCCCCTCCACCGGACTGTTGGCACCCGCTCCCGTCAGGCGTGGCACGAGACGATCCCCGGGTGGGGCCCGGTGGTGGCCTCACCTGAAACGACGATGCCGAGGTCATCCGTTCGGGTGAACTGCGCTGCCCCGTGGGGGAAAGGTGGGCCCGTCCCCGTAACCGGGTCTCGGCACCGTGCGTTGAGCGGGCATGGTGACGATGCCGGTGGACCCCGAGCTCACGGACCAGGACCTCGGGTCAGAGATCGAGCTGCTCGCCGACGTCATCGACGGGGCCAGCGAGGCGCCCTCCGTGCTGAGCCAGCAACAGGTCGACAGCCTGCTCGGGGTGAGCCCCACCCCAGCCGGCGAGGAGCGGTCCCGCTCCACCGGCGAGGGGTCCGGCGCCACCGGGGACGGGGCCTGACCTGGACCGTGCCCGCCTCCGCCGGCTGGTCTGCCGGCAGTGCTACAGGCGCCTGCCCGACAGCAGCCGGGCGGAGAGCTGCTGCCAGTCCTGCCGAGCGCAGGAGGTGTACTGCGTCCACGAGGCCCCCATCGCCCTGGCCATGCAGTCGGCTGCGAGCTCGACACCGGTGCGGCCCGACCCGCCGAAGGCGGCGTTCGTGGCGCTCTTCGCGGCTCGCCAGTCACCACCGTAGGCGCGGACGGTGACGACGTGGGCGTACTCGTGGCGCACCACCGAGTCGAGGAGGCCGGGGCTGACATCGGGAGAGATGAAGATCTCGCTCGTCGCCAGATCCGTTGCCCCCCAGTGCCCGTAGCGTGAGGTGACGCCCCAGCGGATGCCGCCCGCGGAGTAACCGGGGATGCGGGCGATCGCGGCATCGAGCGCCGGCCAGCCGGTGGGTCCTCCGCTAGACCGTCTCGGCGGGGCCGGGGCGGGGGACGGCGCGGGCCGCGGTGCGGGCCTCGGCGTCGTCTTGCTGGGTGTGGCCGGCGTCCTCGTGCCGCCCGGTCGGGTGGCCGGGGGTGCCTTCTTCGTCGTGCCCGAGGGGGCGAGGGCCGTGGGCCGGGCCGGCCGGCCGGTCGATGCCGCCGACGTGGGCCGGGCCGACGTGGACCGGGGCCGGACCAGGTCCTTCTCGGCCGAGGAGGTGGTGGGCGTGCGGCTCACGTCAGGAGGCCGGCTCGGGCTGGCGGCTGTCCGCACCGCCGGTGAGGTGTCCGTGCCGCCCTCGGCGGACGAAGCCCACATGACGGCGACCACTGCGCCCGTCAGGCCCACGACCAGCATCCTCGACGTCATGGTCCCCCCTCCGGCGAGGCGACCCCGTGCGCTCCCGCGGGAGCGGGACGAGGGCGCGACCAGCCCAGGGCCTTGACGGTAGGGAGGGTGAGGCGCGGCCCAAACGGCCTGCGGCCGTAGGACATTCGTGCCGTGTGGTGGAGCCGTCAGCGGCGGATGTCCTAGTACAGGTGCCCCAGTCGGCCGCCACGAGAGCTCGACCGGCGGGGCCCGCCCTCGGCCCCGCTGCCCGCCCTAGTCTCCGCAGGGCCGACGGCGTAGCGTTGCAACGAGCAGTTCGACGTCGGCGACCGCGTCGCAGGGGGATGTTGGGCTGCCGGCCGCCGGTCTGGCGGGCACACAGGGAGCCTGCGATGTCTGGTCCTACACGCTCGGCAGGCGCCGCGGGTTCCGGCGCCACCCCGCGCAGACGCGCACGGCGTCCGGCTGTCCGGGGGGCGCGCGGGGGCTCCGGGAAGGATGCGGAGCGAGGGTCGTGGGCAGGCGCGAACTGGTCGGCGCCGGCGCCGATGGGCGCCACCGGGCGAGTCTCCGCCTACCCACTGCGGGGCGTGTGGCTGATCGAGGTCGAGCCTCCCTACGACGACACGGCCGACGACGTCGACCACAGCATCCAGCTCGCCCTCGCCGAGTGCCCTCGCGGCGTGGTCTGCAGCTTCACCGGGCCCCTGGCAGGCACCTCCGACGCGGCACTGGACGTGCTGGCGTCAGCCGGCCGGCACGTCGCCGACTGGCCGGCTGTGCCGGTGGTGTTCGCCTGTCGTGACGTCGGTGCCTCAACGCACTTCGCGGGACGTGAGGGTGCTGACCAACTGAGCTACGCCTCCTCGATGCTGCACGGCTGGACCCAGGTCATGAGCCGTCGTGCGCCACGCAGCGCCCACCTGCGGCTGAGTCCGGGAGCGATGGCGGCGCGCAACGCGCGCCGCTTCCTGATCCGGTGCTGCCTCGACTGGGGTCTCAACCAGCACCTCGCGTCGGGCCCGCTGGTCGTGAGCGAGCTGGTCACGAACGCGATCCAGCACGCCAACACCGACATCGACGTCTTCCTGGCCGGGGACGGGGCCCGTCTGCGGGTGGGGGTGCGTGACCGCAACCCCGCGCCCCCGGTGACCCGCCTGACGGCCCCGGATGCCTCCGGGGGGCGCGGCCTGCGCGTGGTGCAGGCACTGGCTCGGGGGTCGGGCGCACTTCCCACTGTCGACGGCGGCAAGTTCGTGTGGGCCGTGCTGGGGCCCTGAGCCCTGAGCCCAGGGTCCTGAGCCAGCGGGCAGGGGCTCGGTGGACGTCGTCTGCGTTGCCGCCCGCCTCGGGCTGCTGCAGGGTGGAACCAGCCGGCCCACGGGGTCGGCCCGAGGGTGGAGGTCACCATGGGGTTCCTGGACCGGCTGCTCGGCCGTGAGCCGAGGACGCAGCAACCGCCATACGCGCCGCAGCCACCGGCTCATCCTGTGCCGGGCGGGGGGCTGCGCCCAGCAGCCGGCGATGACGAACGAGCCGTCGCCCGCTACCGGTACCTGCTGCGAACCGCCCCGCCCGAGGCGCTCGAGCAGGTGCATGCGGAGGCCTTCGCACGGCTCACGCCCGAACAGCGCAGCCAGGTGCTCGCCGAGCTCAGCCGCGACTTGCCGGCGGGGGAGCGGCCACCCGGTGCGGACCCCCAGTCCCTCGCCCGCTCCGCGACACGTGCCGAGCTGCGCCAGCCCGGCTTCCTCGAGCACGCCTTCAGCCGGGGACGCTTCGGTGGCGCCGCCGGGGGCATGGGTATGGGTGGGAGCCTCGTGGGCTCGATGATGGGGACCATCGCCGGCGTGGTGATCGGCTCGGCCCTCGCGGATGCGCTCTTCGACGGGTACGCCGACTCGCCGGAGGCGGCCGAGTCCGGCGACACCGGCAACACCGGCGGCGCCGACACCGGCGGCGCCGACACCGGCGGCGCCGACACCGGCGGCGCCGACACCGGCGGCGCCGACACCGGCGGCGCCGATACCGGCACAGCCGACACCAGCACGTCGGACACCGGCAGCGCGGACACCGGCAGTGCGGACACCGGCAGTGCGGAAGCCGCTGGCGCCGACCACGCGGGTGGCGACTTCGGTGGGGGTGGCTTCGGCGACTTCGGCGGCGGGGACTTCGGCGGCGACTTCTGACGCGCGGACCCGGTGACTAGTCACCGGCACACGGGCGCTGCCGGAGGCGGGTGGCCCCCGGCGCTGAGGTGGGGGGTGGGTGTTCTCCACAACCAGTCCTGTGGACGGCTGGCTCCACGCACCGGCGCCTGTGGGCAGACGGACGGCGGCGTGTCTCCGTGCCGGTTCGACGAGGTGGGGGCCTGCGCCGATGTGACCACGACCTGACCACGCGCGGGCCGCGTCAGCGGCGAGCCGGCCTAGTACATCGGGACTAGGGAGCCCAGCCCACGGTCGCTGATCGTCTCGACCGGACCACCCCGCGGCTCAGGCGCCCGTCACCAGGGCAGCGACGTCGAGCGCGGCGATGCCCACGGCCGCCCCGAACGGCGTCCGGCCGCGCCCCACGACCGCGACCGCCGCCAGGAGCAGGCACAGCGCGAAGACCGCCCACGCCCAGGGGGACGGGCGGCCCGGTGGACCGATCAGCGCGACTGCGGAGGCCACGGTCAGCACGGTGGGCGCCAGACGACGCACCACCTGCGCCCCTAGCCGGTGCGGCAGCCCCCGCACACCCGTCTGCTCATCGTCGGCGAGGTCCGGCAGGGCGTTGAGCAGGTGGGCACCCACGCCGAGCAGCGCACCCGCAACGACCACCCAGGGAGCGGGCCAGCCGGGGTCGGGGAGGGCCAGGGTGACGACGGCGGGAAGGGCGCCGAACGCCACGGCATACGGCACCGCCGACCACGCGGTGCGCTTCAGTCCGAGGTTGTAGGCCCAGCCGGAGGCGACGCCGAGGAGCAGGTGCACGGCGGCGGAGGCCGCGCCACACGCCAGGGACAGCGCCACGCACAGGAACCCGGCCACCCCGACGGCGAGGCGCACCACCGCTTCCGGCACCTCTCCACGGGCGACCGGCTTGTCCAGCCGTCCGACGACCCGGTCGCGGCCGGCGTCGACGAGGTCGTTCGACCAGCCGATCGTGAGCTGCCCGGTGCCGACGGCAGCCGTGACCAGAGCGCCGGTGCCCAGGCCGTGACCGGACCCTGCTGCCAGGAGCGCGGTCAGCGTCGTCACGGCGACGGTCGGGCCCGGGTGGCAGGCTCGCGCCAGTGAGGGGAGCACCGGCGGAAGGCCGGGGAGGAGACGGCGCACGGGCCGAGCGTACGGCGAAGGGCGCGCGGTGACGGGGTGGTCGGCGACGTGGAGTGCGGCGTAGGGCCACGCAAGGGGGCCTGCTGTGCCTAGGGTTGCCGGGTGAGCCACCTCGCCGCAGTCGCCGGGACCCTGCCGGACCACCGCTACCGCCAGGCCGAGGTCACGAAGGCCTTCGCCGACGTCCTCGGCTCGCGCGGCGTCAACCGTGCCCTGCTCGAGAGGCTGCACGCCAACGCCGGCGTCAGTCACCGTCACCTCGCGTTGCCGCTCGACCGGTATGCCGCACTGGCCGACTTCGGTGAGGCCAACGACGAGTTCATCCGCGTGGCAGTCGAGCTCGGGTCGCAGGCCGTCGAGAAGGCGCTCGCCGACGCGGGGTTGGCGCCGGCCGACGTCGACCTCATCGTGTCCACCACGATCACCGGCCTGGCCGTGCCGTCGCTGGAGGCGAGGGTGGCGGCCCGGATCGGGCTGCGCGAGGACGTCAAGCGGGTGCCCCTGGTGGGCCTGGGATGCGTGGCCGGTGCCGCAGGCGTCGCGCGCGTGCACGACCACCTGCGCGGCCACCCGGACGACGTCGCCGTGCTGCTCTCGGTCGAGCTCTGCAGCCTCACGGTGCAGCGGGACGACACCTCGATGGCGAACCTCGTCGCGAGCGGTCTCTTCGGCGACGGGGCAGCCGCGGTGGTGATGGTCGGGGAGTCCCGTCGGGAGGCCACGCTCCTGCCCGAGGTCGTCGCCACCCGCAGCCGGCTCTACCCGGACAGCGAGCGGGCCATGGGCTGGGACGTCGGCGCCTCGGGGCTGCGGATCGTCCTCGGGGTCGAGGTGCCCGACCTGGTGCGGGCCAACGTCGGCGATGACGTCGCGCGCTTCCTCGCCGACCACGGCCTGGCCCTGGAGGACGTCGGCTGGTGGGTCGCCCACCCGGGCGGGCCGAAGGTGCTCGAGGCCATGGAGGAGGCCCTCGGCGTCGCACGGGAGGCGCTCGGCGTGACGTGGCGGTCGCTGGACCGCATCGGCAACCTCTCCTCGGCCTCGGTGCTCCACGTGCTCGCAGACACCCTTCGCGAGCGACCACCCGCTCCCGGCTCGCACGGCGTGCTGCTCGCGATGGGCCCGGGCTTCTGCCTGGAGCTGGTGCTGCTCCGCGCCAGGGCAGCCTGACGGCCATGACGGACGTCATGTCTGAGGTGCTGTTCACGGCCCTGGTGGGGGCGGTGGCGCTCGAGCGCCTCGCCGAGCTCGTCGTCTCGAAGAGGCATGCGGCGTGGGCGTTCTCGCGCGGGGGCATCGAGTACGGTCGCGGCCACTACCCGTTCATGGTCGCGCTCCACACGGGTCTGCTGGTGGGCGCGGTTGCGGAGGTCTGGCTCCTCGACAGGCCGTTCGTGCCCGTCCTGGGCTTCACCATGCTCGCGCTCGTGCTGGCCTCGCAGGCCTTGCGGTGGTGGTGCATCGCCACCCTGGGCCACCAGTGGAACACCAGGGTGGTCGTCGTGCCCGGGCTGTCGCTCGTGAGCGGCGGTCCCTACCGGGTGCTCCGGCACCCCAACTACGTCGCCGTCGTCGTCGAGGGCCTGGCGCTGCCGCTGGTGCACTCGGCCTGGCTCACCGCGGCCGTGTTCACGGTGCTGAACGCCCTGCTGCTGCGGGTGCGGATCCGCGTCGAGGACGACGCGCTGCGCGGGGCCTCCGGCACGGAGCGCGAGGTGGCCGGTGCCTGACGTCGTGGTGGTGGGCGGGGGACCGGTCGGCCTTGCGGCCGCGCTGTATGCCGTGAGGGCCGGCCTGTCGGTGACGGTGCTCGAGCCGCGTGCGGGCGTGGTGGACAAGGCCTGCGGGGAAGGTCTGATGCCGGGCGCGGTGGTGGCCCTCGGGGCGCTCGGTGTCGACGCGCCCGGCCGCGAGCTGCGCGGCATCCGTTACGTCGGTGGGGGCCGGCAGGCGACCGCCGACTTCGCCGCGGGGCGCGGCAGGGGGGTGCGGCGGACCACGCTGCACCGTGCGCTGCGGGAAGCCGCCGAGGCGGCGGGCGTCGAGGTCGTCGGGCGCTCTGCGACCGCCCTGGTCCAGGACGGGGGAGCCGTCCACGTCAGCACCCGGGAGCCGGGTGGCGCGCAGGGAGCGGGCCTCACGGGACGCTACGTCCTTGCCGCAGACGGGTTGCACTCACCCATGCGGCGAGCCCTCGGCGTCGAGGTGGCCGTTGGGGGCCCGCAGCGCTGGGGACAGCGCCGGCACTACGGCATACGGCCGTGGAGCGACCACGTCGAGGTGCACTGGGCGCCGCACGGCGAGGCCTATGTCACCCCGGTGGCCGACGACCTCGTGGGGGTGGCGGTGCTCAGCGCGAAACGAGCGCCGTTCGAGCAACAGCTCGAGGGGTTCGCCGGCCTGCGCGAGCGCCTGTCGGCTGCGCAGGCCACCACCGCGGTGCGCGGCGCGGGGCCGTTGCGGCAGCGCGCGTCGCGCCGGGCATGCGGCCGGGTCCTGCTGGTCGGTGATGCCAGCGGCTACGTGGATGCCCTCACGGGAGAAGGGATCTCGCTCGGGCTGGCCCAGGCGCGGGCGGCGGTCGCCGCCGTGGGCCGGGAGCAGCCGGAGTCCTACGAGCGGGAGTGGCGTCGGGTGACCTGGCGGTATGCCGTGCTGACCGGTTCGATCGTGCAGCTCACCCGGGCCGGGTGGGCACGACGTGCCATCGTGCCCTCTGCGGCAACGGTGCCGGGCCTCTTCCGCGCGGCCGTGGCCGAGCTGGGACGGGTGCGGTGACCCGCGAGCTGGTCGTCCTGGTCGACGCGCAGGGGCGGGCCGTCGGAGCCGTGCCCAAGGATGGGGTGCACCACGGCGAGACGCCGCTGCACCTCGCCTTCTCGCTCTACGTCTTCAACGCCGGGGGAGAGCTGCTCCTCACGCGCAGGGCCGAGACCAAGGGGACCTTCCCGGGGGTGTGGACGAACTCCGTGTGCGGCCACCCCGGTCCGGGCGAGCCGCTGGACGGAGCGGCTCGCCGCAGGGCGGCTGCCGAGCTGGGGCTCGAGGTGGGCCCGACCGTGCTGGCGCTCCCGGACTTCTCCTACCGCGCCGAGATGCTCGGCGTGGTCGAGCACGAGCTCTGCCCGGTGCTGACCACCAGGGTCGCGTCCGACGTGGTGCTGTCGCCGGAGCCGGCCGAGGTGGCGCAGACCGCCTGGGTGCCGTGGGCCCGCGTCGTGGAGGACGTCCGCACCGGCCGGATGCCCTTCTCCCCGTGGGGAGTCGAGCAGGTCAGGGCCCTCAACGACCTCGGGCCCGACCCGGCGGCGTGGCCACCGGCCGACCCCCGCCGGCTGCCGCCCGCCGCGCGGTCCGGCTAGGTCGCCCTGTCGTTCACGGCGCGGTGCAGCACCCCCGGCCGGTCCGTCACGGCAGCGAGGATCTCGCCGAGCTTGTCCTGGGGCCGCAGGTGGGCGAGGTCGGGGTTGACCAGCTGCGCCACGATGTAGCCGGCCAGGGCGTTGAGCTTGACGTTGGTGTGGTTGGAGTAGGCCCGCAGCGCCTCGAACGCCTCCTCGGCGGAGATGCCGTAGGTCGCCATGAGGGCTCCCTTGGCCTGCTCGATGGCTGCCCGGGTGGCGACCGTGCGGGCGATGCCCTCGGCCGTCTCCTGCTCGACGACACTGCGCAGGGAGTCGGTGAGGTCGATGAGGTACCCGCGCACCGCGATGACGCTCCCGTTGGCCCTGACGCCCTCGCCCATGGCCACGATGTACCGCTGGGCGCCCTGGGGGGTGACGACCCGGTGGCGTGACGAGAACGGCGCGCCGTCGACGAGGGCCCGCTCGAGGGTCTCCCACGCCCGGGGACGGTCCTCGGGGTGGACCTGC
The DNA here is from genome assembly GCF_029223115.1 of Knoellia sp. 3-2P3. Taxonomy (NCBI): domain Bacteria; kingdom Bacillati; phylum Actinomycetota; class Actinomycetes; order Micrococcales; family Intrasporangiaceae; genus Knoellia; species Knoellia sp. 3-2P3. The sequence continues at coordinate 404,766 of NZ_JARGZE010000002.1, read as the reverse complement.
CCCATCAGCTCCTCCAACGAGGGAGGGGAGGCTTCAGGATCGAGGCCGAAGACGGTCAGCAGACCGTCCGACCACCACCAGCTGTCCGTCAGGGCGTCGAACCGGAAACGGGCCACGAGGTCGGGCCGCGGCTGCTGGAGGGTCCCCTCCAGGGCCGGTCGGTCGGCAGGCACCCCTGCGCGCCGGGCAACGGGTCCCGGGTCGTTCATGTGTCCACCCACCTGTGGTCGGCCCGGGACAGCGGCCCCGGGCGCGCGAACGCGTCAGAAGCGGCTGTTGGCTCAACCAGTGGCGGAGTCTAGAGGATGGCCCGGGGCTGCCGGTCGGGGCCGCAGCGCAGCCGTCCGGTTGCGCCGGGTCGGAGCCGGTGCTTCCCTGACCGCAGTGCAGTGGTCCAGCAGCGGCGCCACGGTCCCGCGAACGAAGGACGTGCGATGCCGTCAGGAACCACCCAGCTGCGGGAGACCAGCGAGCCCACGCTCGCCCAGGATGGACACGAGGGCATCGAGGTCCTGCTCAGCCGGCTCCGTTCCTGCCCCGACCCGGCGCGCCGGGCGGAGCTGGAGGAGGCCGTGGTCCTCGCGAGCCTGCCCCTGGCCGAGGCCGTCGCCCGCCGCTACACCGGGAGGGGCCTGGAGCACGAGGACCTTCTGCAGGTGGCCCGGCTGGCGCTGGTGAAGGCCGTTCGTGGCTACCGCGCCGGGGCGGGCTGCGGGTTCGCGGCCTACGCCGTGCCCACCATGGCCGGTGAGGTGAAGCGGCACTTCCGCGACTGCGGTTGGTGCGTGCGCCCGCCTCGGCGGCTGCAGGAGTCCAGGGCCAGGCTGCAGGAGCACGAGGAGCGCCTGCTGCACGAGCTGCAGCGGGTGCCCACCCGCAGCGACCTGGCCGCGGCCTTGCGGTTGACTCGGGCCGAGGTCGTCGAGGCGCAGCGCAGCGCGGCGGCCTACCGCGCCGTCTCGCTCGAGCACCCCTCGGCAGGTCGGTGCGGGGCGGAGGCCGCCGAGGGGGCGTGCGACGAGTACGGCGCGCTTGAGATGCGCGAGTCGCTGCGGGTGGCCTTGGCGACGTTGAGTCCCCGCGACCGCCTGCTCATCCGGCTGCGGTTCGTCGACGGGCTCACCCAGGCCGAGGTGGGGCGCGCCCTCGGGGTGAGCCAGATGCAGGTCTCGCGCCTGCTCGCCCGGGTGCTGCGCCGGCTGCGCTCGCAGCTCCTGGACGAGCCGGTGGGCCTGACCCTCGTCAAGCCCCGTCAGAGTGGCTCGGCCACGCTGACCGTGGGCACGTGCTCGTCGAGGTAGGCGAGGACCTCTTCGAGCGAGCCGAACCGCCGCGTGCGCGGCAGCGGGGCGAGACGCCAGAGCAGGTGGCCCGGTGCCCGGCGCCGCAGGAGCGTCGCGAGCAGCTCGTCCTGGCGCGCCGGAAAGGTGGCGGGACGGAGCAGGGCGGCCAGTTGCTGGGTCCAGTCCGGCCCGTTCGGCGCCCACGGACGAGGCGCGGGCGCGGCCGGCAGCGTGGCTGTCATGTCGTGTTCCTCTCTGCCCGCCGCGGTCACCGTGGCACAGGGGTCGGCCAGTCGGCGCGACGTCGGGGCGTGGCGGTGACCTCGGGATGCCCGCCCCGCAGGCCACCGAAACCCATGCTCGGGTAAAGACTTCGCAAAAGTCTCGGGTCGGACGGCCCTAGTCCTTTTGGTCGATTTGCCCCCGCCGAAGGTGTGAAGCGCTTCGTGGAGTCTGTGGGTGGGCCCGCTGCCGCCCCTATGTTTCCGTTCGCTTGAGGTTCCGCCGATCAGGAAGGTGTCGCTGTGACCCAAAGGCAGTCGGCCGCCGACCAGACCCCCCGGGTGTCGTGGTCGTTCTCCCAGTGGCCGCTGCGGCGGAAGCTGGCCGCCGCCCTGATCGCGCCCGTGCTGCTCGCCTTCTGGCTCGGTGGCCTGCGCGTCAAGACCGAGCTGGACCAGGAGCGCACCTTCGCCCGGGCGGCCGACAGCACCCTCCTGCTGCGTCCCGTCGCCGAGTTCAACCTCGCTGTCCAGCGGCTCGCCGCGTCGTCCGCCCCGGGGGGACAGGGCCTCAAGGCTTCCGCCGGCGCCTACGAGCGGGCTGTGAAGGACGTCGGCCGGGCCCTCGACGAGGCGTCGGTCTCCGACGGCGTCCGCACCAAGACCGAGCAGGCGCTCGTCCTGGGCAAGGGTGTCCGCCAGGCTGCCGGCCAGAGCGGCGCACTCTCCGTCGCGATCGACAAGTCGGCGAGCACCGCCAGCATCGTCTCGTCCATCATCGGCGAGCTCGGCCTCAACGACGTGTCCTCGGTCAAGACCCTGGTGGCGTTGCAGGACACCGTCGCCGCCCAGCGCGCCATGACCGGCCAGCAGCTGAACCTCGCCAACAAGGACGACGCCAGCGGCGCCCAGAACGCGATCAAGCTCGTCGGTGCCGAGGGCTCCTTCGTGACCCGCCTCAAGGACGAGGCGGCCACCAGCAACGCGTCCGACATCCGTCAGCTCATCAACGAGAACACTGCTCGAGGCGTCTACCTCCAGAAGGCGTCGATGACGCCCGAGGAGCTCGCGGTCGTCGCGGGCGCCTTCGAGCGCAGCAACACGGCATACGGCTCGCTGCTGAACCGGCAGCTCTCCGAGTTCGAGGCGGGGCTGCGGGCCCAGGCGAGCGAGCACCGCACCCAGGCGCTGGTCAACATCGCCCTGATCGTCCTGGCCCTGCTCGCCTCCCTGTTCCTCGTCCTGGCACTGCTCCGCTCGCTCCTCGTGCCCCTGCGTGCGGTGCGGCACGGTGCCCTCGAGATCGCCCGGCACCGCCTGCCAGACGCGGTGCGGCGCATCCGCGACGGCGAGGAGGCGCCCGCCTTCCAGCCGATCCCGGTGCACACCAAGGAGGAGATGGGCCAGCTCGCGCGGGCCGTCGACGACCTCCACCAGCAGGCGCTGACGCTGGCGGGCGAGCAGGCCCGCCTGCGCGTCCAGGTCGGCCACATGTTCGAGACCCTCTCGCGCCGCAGCACCTCGCTCATCGAGCAGCAGCTCACCCTCATCGAGCGCCTCGAGAGCGACGAGGAGGACCCGCAGCGCCTGCAGAGCCTGTTCCGCCTAGACCACCTCGCGGCTCGCATGCGGCGCAACAGCGACTCGCTGCTCGTGCTGGCCGGCACCACCACCCGCCGAGGTGGAGCCCGCTCGATCTCCGTCGCCGACGCCGTGCGCGCCGCCGTCTCTGAGGTGGAGGAGTACCAGCGCATCGACATGCACGAGACCGCGGACGACCACGTCCTGTCGTCCGTCGGCTCGGACCTCATCCACATGCTGGCCGAGATCGTCGACAACGCGCTCTCGTACTCGCCGCCGACCAGCCGCGTGAGCATCAGGGGCGCCCGCACCTCCGAGGGCGGGGTCCTCATCGAGATCAAGGACTCCGGACTGGGGATGCCGCCGAACACGCTGGCCGGCCTCAACGAGCGGCTGGCCGACGGCGGCGACATCACCACCGACACCGCCCGCCGCATGGGCCTGTTCGTGGTCGGAAGCCTGGCCAAGCGCCACGGCATCGGCGTGCGGCTGCGTCGCAACGACGACGTGGGCCAGAGCGGCATCACCGTGTCGGTCCACCTCCCGGGTGTGCTGCTGGCCGACCGCCCCGCGAAGACGGGGGCGACCCCGGGTGCAACCGCCCCGGTCAACGGATCGGCAGCTCCGGCCGCCGCTCCGGTGCAGCCGAACGGTGCCTCCGCGCCGGCCTCCGCGCCGATCCAGCCGGGCGGCTCCGCCACCAGCAGCTCGTCGCCCGCCGCCGCGGGGGAGGCGCCGAAGGGCCTGAACGGCCTGCCCGTGCGCAAGCCCATGGCCAGTGGTGTCAACGAGCACACCGGCGCCGGTCCGACGCCGCCTGCGACGCCGCCCGTGGCACCGGCCGGGGACGCTCCGGCGCGCACGTTCAAGGGCCTGCCCTCGCGCCGCCCCGGCGCCTCGCGCATCAGCGAGCAGACCAACCCCGCCTCCCTGGCCCCCTCGGGTCCGGCGGCCCCGGCGGCGCCTGCCGCCAAGGCACCGTCGGCTCCGGCTCCGGCTCCGGCTCCGGCTGCGGCTGCACCGCCCGCGCCTGCGGCCAAGGCACCTTCGGCTCCGACAGCGCCGCCTGCGAGCGAGACGCCCGCCGCCGAGCAGGCGAGCGAGGAGCCGAAGACCACCGCCGGCCTGCCGATGCGCAAGCCGATGGCGACCGGCATCACCGAGCACACCGGTACCCCGGCCACCCGCGCCGAGGCTGCCGCCGAGGCCGCTGGCGAGGGCAAGCGCAGCTGGCTGCGCCTGCCGTCCCGCAAGGCGGGCGAGGACGCCCGTGCCAAGGGCAAGGAGGCCGCGGCCGCAGCCGCTGCTGCCGAGGCCGAGGACGAGCACCGGATGCCGGCGAACCTCACGGCCTGGCTGGACCACCGTGCCAAGCTCGCCGCTGCCCGCGCGGAGGCCGAGACGAAGGCGAACGACCCCGAGGCCTCGGAGGGTTCGGAGGGTTCGACGGACGACACCTCGCTGCAGGCGGCCGAGCCGTCCCAGCCGGCACACGCCGCCCCCGAGCGCCCGACCTCCGCCCCGGTCGGCGAGCCGGTCCCGGCCCCTGTCGCCCCGAGCCCGGCGACCGACGGGTTCAGCGCCGCAGCCGCGGCCATGGCCCCGGCCGACCAGGCGACGACGCCCTTCAACGCCTTCGGTTCGCCGCAGCCTTCGGCCGTTGCGCCGGCGCCCGCGCCCCAGGTGGCCGAGCCGCAGGTGGCCGAGCCGGAGCAGCCTACCGAGCCTGAGGCCACCGCCTCGAGTGGCCTGCCGCGACGCCAGCCCGGCGCTTCCGGCATCCAGCCCTCGACCAGCTCGTCCCACGAGGACACGCCCATCTTCCGGGCCATGGGGTCCCCCTGGCTTGCCGACTCCGATGGAGGACAAGTGGATTCGTCCCGGTCGCCCGCTGCGCCTGCCGGCGGTCCGTCGGCAGCGGCAGGTCTCGAGGCCACCCAGCCCCAGGCCACCGCCTCAGGGCTGCCCGTGCGGCGCCCGGGCGTCAGCGGTGCACCCGGAACCGGCGAGGCGGCAGAGGGCTCGCAGCCTCCCGCCCGCGGCGGCCGCGACCCCGAGTCGATCCGCCGCAGCCTCAGCCGCCACCAGACGGGTGTGAGCTCGGCTCGCTCCCAGACCCCCCTGAACGGAACCCCCGACCGAGAGGAAGCCGATGTTCCCCACTGAGACCGCCGCCGAGACCCAGGGCCAGTACGACTGGCTGGTGTCGAAGTTCGCCGCTGAGACCCCCGGCGTCTCGCACGCCATCCTGGTGTCGGCCGACGGCCTGCCGATGGCCGCCAGCGAGCAGCTGCCGGCCGACCGGGCCGAGCAGATGGCCGCCGTGGCCTCGGGCATGGCCAGCCTCTCCGCCGGCGCCGCCCGCCTGTTCCAGGGTGGCACGGTCCTGCAGTCCGTCATCGAGATGGAGCTCGGCTACCTGCTGCTCATGAGCGTGGGTGACGGCTCCCACCTCGCGGCGCTCACGGGCACCGAGTCCGACATCGGCCAGGTGGGCTACGAGATGGCGGTCCTCGTCGACCGCGTCGGGCGGATGATCGACGCCTCCGCCCGTAGCCACATGACGGGGTAGTCCATGAAGCCCGAGGACCCCACACAGCCCAAGGGCCCCAACCTGGTCAGGCCCTACTTCCTGACGGCTGGGCGCACCCAGGCAGTCGTCGAGCTGCCCATCGAGGCCACCCTCGTGCTCCAGCCGTCGGCGCGGGAGAAGTCCTGGCCCGCCGGCGACATGGGCGGCCGCATCATCGCCCTCTGCTCGAGCCCGCAGTCCGTCGCGGAGATCTCGGCCAAGCTCGGGGTCCCGCTCGGGGTCGCACGCGTGCTCATCGGCGACCTCGTCGCCGCGGGTCACCTGCGCACCCAGGCCACCCTCACCGAAACCAGCTCCAACGACGAACGCCGTGACCTCATCGAAAGGACCCTCAGTGGACTTCGCGCCCTCTAACCGCTCCAGCGCCTCGACGAAAATCGTCGTGGCCGGCGGGTTCGGCGTCGGTAAAACCACCTTCGTGGGCGCCGTCTCCGAGATCGACCCGCTGCGCACCGAAGCCCTCGTGACCAACGTGTCGGAGGGGGTCGACAACATCGACAAGGTGCAGTCCAAGACCTCCACCACCGTGGCGATGGACTTCGGCCGCATCACCCTCTCCGAGGACCTGGTGCTCTACCTCTTCGGCACCCCGGGCCAGCGCCGTTTCTGGTTCATGTGGGACGACCTGGTCAAGGGCGCCATCGGCGCGATCGTCCTGGTCGACACCCGACGCCTGGACGACAGCTTCGCCGCCGTCGACTACTTCGAGGCCCGTCAGCTGCCGTTCATCGTGGCGGTCAACGAGTTCGACGACTCGCAGCGGTTCGGCCTGGAGGACATCCGGGAGGCGTTGGCCATCTCGCCGCACGTCCCGATGATGACGGTCGACGCCCGTGAGCGAGAGTCGGCCAAGCAGGCGCTCGTGCGCATCACCGAGTTCGCGCTGCTCCAGCTCGCGGCGCCGGCAGCCTCTCGCTGACCCGGCTCACCCTCCCGCGAGCTCCACGAGCGCGTCCCGCTGTCGCCCAGATCCGCACGGGTCTGGGCGACAGCCATGTCGGCTAGCGGCTGACGACCCGGTCGATCCGGTCGAGCAGGCTCTTGAGGCCCCGCTCGAACTCGTCGTGGGTGTGGTCCTGCGACAGCAGCGGCCGCAGGCGCTGCAGGGCGGGGAAGTCCGTCGGCCGGGCTGCCCGGTCACGGTGCGACGCCTCACCGACGAGCGACTCGTCGGTGCCGGAGGCGGCTGCGCGGTGGGCGGCGGCCGTCTCGGGCAGCAGGTGACCGAGCAGGAACGTCGTGAACGCCCGGTAGGTCTCGACCGCCTGCTCGTCGGAGAAGCCCCGCCGCACGAGCGCCTCGAGGAACTGCTCGACCAGGCGCATGCCGCGCAGCGGCGGTCGCAGCCAGGGTGCTGCCGGTGGCCGGGTGGCGACCAGGGGAAAGGCCGCGGGATGGGCCAGCGCGGCGCGCCGCACCTCGTGGGCCAGCCAGTGCAGGTAGGCCTGCCACCCGTCCTCGGGGCGCAACCGGTGGCCGGGGTCGGCCTCGAGTCGGTCCATGAGCTGGGCGACGATGCCCTCGAGCAGGTCCTCCCTGCCGTCGACGTACCGGTAGAGGGACATCGCCTCCACACCGAGGCGTCTGCCCAGGCCGCGCATGGTGAGGGAGTCGACGCCCTCGCTGTCGAGGTGCTCGATGGCGGCAGCGATGACCAGCTCGCGCGACAGCGTCCGGCGGTCGGGGTTCGCGAGGCTGATGGTGTCCAGCCCGTCAACCATCGTCTCCGTCATCCCCATCTCTCCTCTCGCTCGGTGCTGGGGCGGGTTCGTCTCGACGACGCGGTCGGTCGACGTCCCGTTCACGAAGGGCGACCATTGTGGACCACGCGACGGGAGCAGGCGCGCACCGGTGGCGGAGAAGACTTGCCCTTTCGGCGGCCGTTGGGTAACTCTTCTCCCTGCCTGGCTTGCCTGTAAGCGCGGTATCACCGCGCCGACGGTCGCCGGCGGGTTCAAGACACCGGACCGCACCGACAGGCGGGCCGGGCTGCCCGCAGAGAGGAAGACAGCGGTGAGCGTCGAATCCACACACGGGGGCGTGTCGGCGATCGCGCCGGAGGTCGAGGACCCCACGGTCGAGCAGGCCAAGGGGATCCTGGCGGTCATGTTCGCGATCAGCCCCGAAGAGGCCCTGCTGCTCATGAAGGCCTTCGCGGGGCGCGAGTTCCCGACGCTCGGCGAGCTGGCCCACCACGTCGTGGCCGTCGCGACCGATGTGCCCCCGGGCGGAACCGACCTGGCCCGAGAGCGCCTGACGCTGCTGCTGTTCGCGGAGCAAGGCGCGGACGGCGGGGCGGCCTAGGCGCCGTCCGTGGCCCCGGGCCGGTCCGGCCCGGCGAGCACGACCACGAGGGTCCGCGGTCCGTGCACTCCCTCGACCCGGCTCAGCTCGATGTCGCTGGTGGCCGACGGGCCGCTGATGAACGTCAGGGGTCGGGTGGGGTCGAGACGCTCCAGACCCTCGGGCACCGTCTGCACGACGTCGGAGGTCGAGACGACGCACACGTGCGTGTCGGGGACCAGTGTCAGGGCGCGGCGGCCACAGGCTGGGCTGCCGTCGAGGACGATCGTGCCGGTCTCGGCAATGGCCACGGAGGCGCCGGTGACCACGGCCCCGATGCGGTCCAGCTCGCGGGGAGTGGCACTCCCGTCGTCCAGCCGGATCCCCGGTATGCCGTGCAGCCAGCCGCCGGGCACACCCGGGGCGGCGGCCACCTCGTCGATCCCTTGTGCGACAAGGTGTTCCGCGATGGCGGCCGCGATCTCGGCCTCGTCCTCGCTGGTGCGGAGCACGCGGGCCCGGTAGTCGTCCAGGCGGTCGACCAGCAGGCTGACCAGCTCGGCGGAGCCGGCGGCGTGCTCGCCGTGGCGGCGGTAGCCCCGGGGAACTGGGGGAGCCGGGGGCTGCGTGCCCAGCGCGCCGCGCAGGCGCGCCAGCACGACGTCGCGGGCGCCGCTCACGACTGGCCTCCTCGGGTCCTCGCCCACCAGTCCCTGAAGGTCTCCGACGGGGGCTGCGGGACGTCACGCGATGACGTCCACCCGCTCAGGGGCGGTGGCAGGGGCACCACCGGGCGCCCCTTGCGTATGCCGTGGCGTCCGGCTCCGGCGGCGCGCCCCGCCCGGGCGAACCGGCGGGCATCGCCCATGACCCAGGCCGCGGCCCGCATCGCCGCCGCCTCGGCGGTCGGCAGCCGGTGCCGCTCCGCGTGGGTCTGGGTGTGCTCGGCCCGCAGCTGGACCAGGAGCTCGGGGATGTTGATCTTCACCGGGCACACGTCGTAGCAGGCCCCGCAGAGGGAGGAGGCGTAGGGCAGCGAGTCGTTCGGGTCGTCCTCGCCGCTCAGGCCCGTCAGCTGGGGCGTGAGCACGGCGCCGATGGGACCAGGGTAGACCGAGCCGTAGGCATGGCCCCCGGCGCGCTCGTAGACGGGGCAGACGTTGAGGCAGGCGGAGCAGCGGATGCAGTGCAGCGCGGCGCGGCCGGACTCGTCGGTGAGCACCCGCGATCGGCCGTTGTCGAGCAGCACCAGGTGGAACTCCTGGGGGCCGTCGCCCGGCGTGACCCCGCTCCAGGTGGAGGTGTAGGGGTTCATGCGCTCACCCGTGGAGGAGCGCGGCAGCAGCTGCAGGAAGACCTCGAGGTCCGACCAGGTGGGCACGACCTTCTCGATGCCCATCACGGTGATCAGCGTCTGCGGGAGGGTCAGGCACATCCGGCCGTTGCCCTCGGACTCGACCACGGCCAGCGTTCCCGTCCGGGCCACCGCGAAGTTGGCGCCCGACACGGCCACCCGCGACCTCAGGAAGGCCTCGCGCAGGTGGGCCCGGGCGGCAGCGGCCAGGACGGCGGGGTCGTCGGTGAGCGTCGAGGCGTCCACGCCGGGCATCCGTTCCGCGAAGATCTCGCGGATCTCGGCCCGGCCGCGGTGGATCGCCGGCACGAGGATGTGGGACGGGCGGTCGTCGGCGAGCTGGACGATCAGCTCGGCGAGGTCGGTCTCGAGGGCGTTGATGCCCGCGGCCTCGAGCGCCTCGTTGAGGCCGATCTCCTGGGTCGCCATGGACTTCACCTTGACGACCTCGTCGGCTCCGGTGGCCTGCACGAGGGAGGTGACCACCGCGTTGGCCTCCGCGGCGTCGCGGGCCCAGTGCACGACGCCACCGCGGGCGGTGACGTTGGCCTCGAGCTCCTCGAGGAGCTCGGGCAGGCGGGCCAGCGTGGCGGCCTTCACCGCAGAGCCGGCGTCGCGCAGCTCCTCCCAGTCGGGGACCTCCTGCACAACCTGGGCCCGCTTGGCGCGGATCGTCGAGGTCGCGTGCGCGAGGTTGCGCCGCAAACGGGAGTTGCCCAGGGCCTCCCGGGCCGCGGCGGGGAAGGGACGGCTGCCGGTCAGCTGACCCACCCCGGTGTCCGCGGGCGGGCCCGGGACGACGTCGTCGCGGCCACGCGGCATACCGAGGAAGGTGCTCATGCCGGCGCGCTCTCGGTGCTGGCCAGGATCTCGGCGAGGTGGGTCGTGCGCACCCCGGCGCGCAGGCGCGCCAGGCCGCCGCCGATGTGCATCAGGCACGAGGCGTCGCCGGCGGTGACGACCTCGGCCCGGGTGGCCAGCACGGCGCTCATCTTGTCGGCGAGCATGGCGGTCGAGGTGTCGGCGTTCTTGACGCTGAAGGTGCCGCCGAAACCACAGCAGGAGTCCGAGGCCGGCAGCTCGACGAGGTCGATGCCGCGCACCTGCCGCAGCAGCTGCAGGGGCCGATCCCCGACGCGCAGCATCCGCAGCGAGTGACAGGTCGGGTGGTAGGTCACCCGGTGGGGGTAGGAGGCTCCGACGTCGGTCACCCCGAGGACGTCGACGAGCAGCTCGGACAGCTCGTAGGTCCTGGCGGCGACGGTCTCCGCGCGAGCCGCCAGGTGCTCGTCGCCGGCCCTGCGGGCCACCATGGCGTGCTGGTGCCGCACCGAGCCGGCGCACGACCCCGACGGCGCGACGACGGCGTCGGCGCCATGGGCCAGGGCCCGCTCGAAGACCTCGACGTGGTGGCGCACCAGGCCGGCCGCGTCGCCCGGGTAGCCGGTGTTGGTGTGCATCTGGCCGCAGCAGGTCTGGTCGGCGGGAAAGACCACCTCGTGGCCGAGCCGTTCGAGCACCGCGACGGTGGCCTTCCCCACGTCGGGGAACAGCACGTCGCCGAGGCACGTCACGAACAGCGCGATCCGCATGGCTCTCCCTCCCTCGACGCAACCTACCGCGCCGGCGGGTCGGTGCGCGCTGCGCGCGGGACGGGCGAGAGGCCTCGGCTCAGGGCGTGACGAGCGAACGCCGCAGGCGCAGGGAGGCCAGGGCGAGCAGGGCCACGGCGTAGAGCGCGAGGATGCCGAGGTAGCCGGCGATCTGCGCCAGCCCGCCCCCACGCGAGAGCACCTCCACCCAGGCGTCCACCGCCCAGGCGTGGGGCGTCGCGTGGCCGATCGCCCGCACCGAGGGCGGGACGATCTCCAGCGGCCACATGCAGCCGCCGAGCATCCCGAAGGCGATGCCCACGGCGGGACCGATCGCGCCGGCTTGTTCCGGCGTGCGGAAGAGCGTTCCACTGAGCATCCCCGCACCGGTGCCCACGAGGGCCCACACGAGGATGAGCGCGGCGGCAGCGAGGGGGTTGCCCCACTCGACACCGAAGAGGAAGGCGCCGATCGCCACGATGAGCACCGCCTGGCCCAGGGTGAGCGAGAGGTAGGCCAGGGCCTCTCCGCCGACGAGGTCGCGGGGCCGGGTCGGTGCGGCCAGGGCGCGGGAGAGGATGCCGTACTGCCGCGTCTGGATCATCGCCGCACCCCCGGCCAGGGCGTTGATGAAGACGAACAGCACCAGCATCGTGGGTGCGCTGTAGCTGAAGCCGAGCGGCAGGTAGTTGCTGGCGCTGTCGACCACCTCGGTGCGCAGCGGCACCGCCGGGTCGGCGTCCTGGAGGCGGGTGGCAGCAGCGAGGTTCTCCTCGAAGGAGCGCCCGCCGCGGTCGGCGGCGAACCGCGCTGCCTGGACCTGGGCGGCGTGTCGGCTGACCACGGCCGACACCGCGGCGAGGGCCGCCTGGCTGCTCTCGGCGGCGCCGGGGACGAGCACCGGCACGGTGACCTGCTCGCCGTCGCGGAGTCCGGCGTCGAACCCCTCCGGGATGACCACCGCGGCGGAGACCTCGCTGCGGCGCAGCGCCTCCGCCGCCTGCGCCCTGCTGTCGAGGGTCTCGACGGTCAGGGCCGGGTCGGCGCCGAGGTCGCGGGCCAGGCTGGTGGACAGCGGCGCAGGCTGCTGGTTCACGACGCCGATCCGGATCTGCTCGTTGCTCGAGATGGTGATGCCGATGAGCAGGATGATCAGGATCGGCAGCAGCACCATGAAGAACAGGAACGTGCGGTCCCGCACGACGCGGCGCAGCTCGGCGCCGGCGAGGGCCGTCGCGGCCCTCATGGCGTGAGCGCCCTTCTCCGGAGGGCGACGGCCGCGCCCCCGGTGGCGAGGGCGAAGGCCAGCAGCACGAGCACCGGGGTGACGACCGCGGTCCAGTCGGCACCGCCGGCGAGGTCGGTGAACGCACGCAGTGCCCACCCGTTGGGCGTCAGCAGCGACAGGCTCCTCAACAGCGGGGGAGCGGCGCTGATGAAGATGAAGTTGCCCCCGAGGAGCACCAGCCCGAAGACCAGGATCGAGGAGAGCCCTTCAGCCTGGCGTTCAGTCCTCGCCAGGGCGATCACCAGCGCCGTCAGACCCACCAGCACGAGCGAGAGTGCCACCACCAGGGCGGCGACGGCGGGCCACGGTCCCCAGCGGGCGCCGAACACGAGGCTCGTGAAGAGGGCGACCGTGCCCAGGCTGGCGAGGCCGTAGACGAACGTGGCCAGCGACTTGCCGAGCAGCACCGCTCCCGAGGTGATGGGCGCGGCGTCGAGGCGTTCCATCGTGCCGCCTGCGCGCTCGAGGAAGTAGCCGCGCGAGCCGAAGCTGATCGCGAAGAGCATGAAGAAGATGCCCATGCCGGGGGCGTAGTAGCTGATCGCGTCGATCGTCCGCGTGCTTGCCGACTGCGCGGCGACGCTCTCGGGTGGCGGGATCCGCGATGCTGCCTCCGCGAGGGCGGCGGCCTGCTCGTGGGGCGCGCCGGCGTCGACGGCCGTGGCCACCGACAGCCGCACCGCCTCGACCTGGGCGGTGAAGGAGGCGGCCAGCGACGTCGACACCTGCGTCGCGATCGTGGAGTCGACGCTGCCGAGCACGGTGATCGGCCGGCCGCCGCCGGCGACGACTGCCGGCGTGAAGCCCTCGGGCACGACGAAGGCCGCGCTCAGGGTGCCGTTGTCGACCTTGGCCCGCGCCTCGGCCTCGCTGGGGACCACGGTGACGGTGAGCAGGTCGGACAGCTCCGGGCTGCGAAGGAAGCTCTGGAACCCGGCGGCGACCTGGCCGCCGTCTCGGTCGACGACCCCGACGTCCATGTGGAAGGACCCGGTGGAGCCGAAGGCGGCGCTGACGAGCCAGGCCACGGCCAGCGGAGCGATGAACCCGAGCACCAGGGCTGACCGGTCGCGCAGGCGCTGGCGCAGGTCCTTCAGCGCGATCACCAGCACGGGCTCCATCGTCACTCCCGCAGGGCGGTGCCCGTGAGGTGGAGGAAGACGGCTTCGAGGTCGGGTTCCTCGACCTCGACCGAGCGGACGGCGGTGTCGGTGGCCACGGCGACCGCCAGCACCTCGGCGAGGCGCCGGCGGCCGTCGGAGGCGATGAGGTGCACCGACGAACCGGCCGTGTCGACCTGCTCGATGCCCTCGAGCCGACGGCACTCCTCGGCGAAACGAGCCAGGGAACCACTGGCAGACAGCGTGATCCGGTCCTTCTCACCCACGCGGGCGACCAGCTCGCGATGGGTTCCCTCCGCGACCAGGTGGCCGTGGTCGATGATGCCGACGCGGTCGCAGAGCCGCTCGGCCTCCTCCATGTAGTGGGTGGTGTAGAGGACCGCCATGCCGGCGGTGCCGAGGGTGGCGATGCTCTCCATGATGGCGTGGCGGCTCTGCGGGTCGACGCCGACCGTGGGCTCGTCGAGGACGAGCAGCTCGGGCCGGTGCAGCAGGCTCGCGCCGATGTTGAGCCGCCGCTTCATCCCACCGCTGAAGGACTCCACCCGGTCGTCGCGACGGTCGGTGAGGCCCACGAGCTCGAGCACCTCGGCGACGCGCGCCTTGAGCTCCGCTCCGCCGAGGCGGTAGAGGCGGCCGAAGAACTGCAGGTTCTCGCGCGCAGTGAGGTCCGGGTAGAGGGAGACCTCCTGGGGGACGTAGCCGATGCGTGCCTTGGCCTCGGTCGCCGTGGCGGTCACCGGCAGCCCGGCAACGGTCACCTCGCCGGCATCGGGCGCGAGAAGCCCGCACACGACGCGGATCGTCGTGGTCTTGCCGGCCCCGTTGGGGCCGAGCAGCCCGTAGGTCTCGCCCGGGGCGACGTGGAAGCTGACGTCCTCGACGGCCAGTCGCTCACCGAAGCGACGGGTGAGCCCCGTGGCCTGCAGCGTCCACTCGCCGTCCGGCCGCGGGACGGCCGTGGGGGTCTGCGTCTGGGGCGGCGTGGTGCGCTGCTCGGTGCGTTCGATGGCGCCCTCCTCGTTCCCTCCCAGCGTGGTCGGCGCCCGTCGCAGTGCCCAAGGGCCGAAGGCCCCTACGCGCACCGAGGGGGCCGCACCGGTGACGGCGCGACCCCCTCTGCCTCCGACGCCTGCACCGGCGCGACCTCAGCCCTCGAAGCACTCCTCGAACCAGAGCCCGTGGCGTGGCGGAAAGACCAGAAGGTACGTGCCTCTGCGTAGGACGTATCGGGCACTGGTTGCGCGAGGGTGTCAGCCGGCGCGGAACACCCGCAGCTGGAGGGCGAGGGCGGCGTAGTAGCCCACCAGCGCGCAGAGCTCGAACACGGCCCTGCTCCCGAGCGGCTCGGCCCAGCGGGCCCACTCGTCGTCGGAGACCTCTCCCCGGAGCAGGCAGCGCACGAGCTCGGCCGACGCGCGTTCCTGCGGGTCGTCGAGCGCCGGGACCTCCCCGCGGCGGACCGCCCCCAGCTCTTGGTCGGTGAGCCCGGCGGCGCGACCCACCGCCTCGTGGGCGGTCCACTCGAAGGTGCTCGACCAGTGGGCAGCGACGGCCAGGATGGCGAGCTCGCGGGTGCGACCGGTCAGGCCCGTCTCGTAGCGCACCGCGGCACCGAGGCGCTCGAGGGCCCCGCCCACGCCGGGCGAGAGCAGGAAGGCGTTGAAGGGGCCGGTGAGGGCGCCGTCAGGGGTCGTGAGCGCGAAGTGCTGGGGACCATCGGCGCGCGGCCCGCCGGTGATGCTGGCGTACAGGGCGCGCTGCTCGCTGTCCTGCTCCTCGGGACGGATCGGCTCAAGTCGGCTCATGGCGCTTCAGTCTCCCAGCCATCTGCGGCATGCTCGCCTCTGGCACCCCGACACCGAGCGAGCGAGGACCCTGACCCAGTGATCGACACCGACGGCTACCGGCGCTTCGAGAGGGTGGACGACGTCTCGGAGACGGCGACCGGCCTGCTGGCCCGAGTTCACGGAGAGCAGCTGCGCATCGACGTCGTCCGCGACGACGTGGCTCGCGTGAAGATCAGCCGGGGCGGGGTCTTCGACGAGTCCCCGACGTATGCCGTGTGCGTCGACCCGCTCGCGCAGCCGCCTGTGTTCTCGGTGGAACGGGGCGACGGCGTCGTGCGCCTGCGTGCGGCGGCGATGGTCGTCTCCCTGTGGCTGGACCCGTTCAGGGTGGACGTGCACCGGCCGGACGGGACGCCGGTGGTGGAGACGGCGCAGGACGGCGAGGGGCGCTACTGGGCCTACGCCACGCTCAACGACGCGTTCACCGTTCGGCGTCGCTGCCGCCAGGAGGACGCCCTCTACGGCCTCGGCGAGAAGACGGGACGGCAGAACCGCAAGGGCCGCGACTTCACGCTCTGGAACACCGACGTGCTCAACCCCAGCGCGACCGCGGAGTTCCGGTCCGGCCTCGACCCCGACGACCCCCGGGCCGACCGCACCAGCACGGAGTTCGACCCCTACTACGTCTCGATCCCGTTCTTCTACCACCACATCTACCCGTCCGGGGCCATGAGCGGGTCCTTCGTCGACAACGGCTACCGGGCCGCCTACGAGTTCGCCCACCGGGACGAGTACCGCTTCCACTTCGCGGGTGGCCAGTACACCGAGTACATCTTCGCCGGACCGCGCATGCCGGACATCCTCACGGCATACACGTGGCTCACCGGGCGCACGGCGCCCCCGCCGCTGTGGGCGCTGGGCTACCACCAGTGCCGCTGGTTCGACTACACGCAGGACGCCGTCGAGGCGCTCGCCCAGCGCCACCGCGACTCCGAGATCCCCTGTGACGCCCTGTGGCTCGACATCGAGTACATGGACGGCTACCGCGTCTTCACCTGGAACGAGAAGTCCTTCCCCGACCCCGCAGGGATGCTGGAGAGGTTGCGGGAGAAGGGGTTCCGCGTCATCACGATCATCGACCCCGGCGTGAAGCACGACCCCGGCTACTGGGTCTACGACCAGGCGGTCGAGCGCGACGTGCTGTGCCGCACCGAGGGCGGCGACATCTACATCGGCGAGGTGTGGCCGGGCGACACCGCCTTCCCCGACTTCGCCACCGAGGAGGCGCGGTCCTGGTGGGGTGAGCTCAACGCGGCGCACGTGAGGTCCGGCCTGGCCGGCATCTGGAACGACATGAACGAACCGGCCACCGGCGTCATCGACCCCCGGGCGATGCGCTTCGACCACGGCCGCGAGTCACACGAGCGCTACCACAACCAGTACGCCCTCCTGATGGCGATGGGCACGACCCAGGGGCTGCGCGAGGCGATGCCCGACCTGCGCACCTTCGTGCTCTCCCGCGCGGGCTTCGCCGGCATCCAGCGCTACGCCGCCAACTGGATGGGCGACAACATGTCGCGCTGGGACCACCTGTGGCTGAGCATGCCGATGGCGGCCGGCTTCGGCATCTCGGGGCAGGCGTTCGTCGGCGCCGACATCGGGGGCTTCGCCGGCAACTCCAACGCCGAGCTCTACCTGCGGTGGATGCAGTACGGCGTACTGACGCCCTTCTGCCGCAACCACTCCGAGATCGGCAACGTCGACCAGTACGCCTGGGCCTGGGGTGACGTGGTCCTCCACCACGTGCGCGAGGCGCTGCGGCTGCGCTACCGCCTTCTGCCCTACATCTACGCCGCGTTCCTCACCGCCGCGGAGACCGGGGCGCCTGTCCAGCGGCCGCTGGTGTTCGACTTCCAGGACGACCCGCTCACGCGCGACCTCGACGACCAGTACCTCTTCGGCCCGGACCTGCTCGTGGCCCCGGTGGTCGAGGCGGGGCAGGTGGCGCGCCAGGTCTACCTGCCGGCGGGGGAGTGGTACGACTGGTACTCGGGCGAGCGGTACGACGGCACCCGGTTCCTGCGGGTCGACACGCCCATGGACCACATCCCGCTCTTCGCCCGGGCCGGTGCGGTGGTGCCGATGTGGCCGCAGGCGCCTGCCTCGACGGACGGGCACCACCCCGACACCGTCGAGCTGCACCTCTTCGTCCCGGCGACCGAGGGCCGCCACGAGTCGGTGCTGCGCGAGGACGACGGGCTGACCTTCGCCGCGGACCAGGGCCGGCACCTGCGCACGACGCTGGTCGTCGAGCGCAGCGGTGACAGCGTGACGGTGCGGGCGGCCGTCGAGGGCGAGGGCTACCCGGAGTTCCGCCGGGAGGCGTTCCGACTCGTCGTGCACGGTGCGACCCCGGACCAGGTGCAGCACGACGGGGAGGCGGTCCACGCCGAGGAGGGCGCCGCCGACCGTGCCTTCACCCTGCCGAACAGCGGCCAGCCGTTCGAGGTCGCCTTCACAGTCGGCTGAGCGCCTCGCGCATGCCCTTCTCGGCGTCGTCACCCAGCTTCTTGAAGGCCGGGGCGAGCAGGGGTGCGACGAAGCGGGTGAGTCCCTTGAACGCGAAGTCGGCCGTGTAGGTCACCGTCGTGCGCTGGTCGCCGCCCGAGAACTCCATCGTGTCGTGCGCCACCAGCGTGCCGTTCTCGCCGCGCAGCGCGAAACGCCGGTTGGGCTCGACCGCCTCGACGACATAGACCAGCTCGGTCTCGCGGCCCGCGAACTTCGAGGTGTTGTGGTACCTCGTCCCGACGCCACCGTCGCCGCTCTGGCGGACGGTGCGCACCGTGCCCGGGTCCCACTCCGTCGTCGTCGTGAAGTCCGAGAGGTAGGCGAAGACCTTCTGCACGGGCTGGTCGACGGTCACGGTGCGCTGGATCTTCACGAGGTCCTCCGGGGTCGGTTGCGGCGGGCGATCGAGGCGTTCAGGGCGGTGGCAAAGGCGACCCACCCGGCATACGGCCAGAGCAGGCGGCCGGCCGCGGGGTCGGGTCTGCCGGCGCGACGGGCCAGGTCGAGGGTCGAGGCCTCCAGGAGGACGACCTCGGCGAGGGCGAGGTCGGGCCGACGGGCCCGGAAGAACAGCCAGTTCCACCCGGCGTTGAGCGCCAGGTTGACCGCGAGGGCCCGCTGCAGGCTGCGCCGCTCGGCAGGGGAGGAGGCCGCGTCGAGGGCCCGGGCCGAGCCGAGCGCGATGAGCCCGTAGAGCGTCGTCCACGCCGGGCCGAAGGCCCAGCCGGGTGGCTGCCACGGCGGCTTGTCCAGGTCGCGGTACCAGCGCGAGCGCACGTCGGTGCCGAGCGAGCCCGCGACGGCCGTCGCCGTGACCGCGGCGCCGGTGGCGAGCAGGGTGCGTCTGGCGGGCATCACGTCGTCCTCACGTCGGGGTTTCGGCGTCGTCGCCGTGGTGGATGGGTCGGTCCGCACCAGTTGCCTCCATGGGAGCACATGCCCGGACGTGGCGCGCGCCGTCGTGGTGAGATGGCGCCCATGGAGTTCACGGCGGCCGAGGTCTCCGGGTTGGCCGCCGCGCTGGGCATCGGGCTCCTCATCGGCATCGAGCGCGAGCGGCGCAAGGGACAGGGGACGGTGCGTTCGGCTGCCGGCGTGCGCACGCACGCGTTGCTGGCCCTTGCCGGTGCGCTGTCCGTGCTCGTCGACACCCGGCTCCTGCTCGTCACGGGCCTCCTCGTCGCCGGGCTGGTGGTGGTCAGCTACGCCCGGTCGGGCAGCGAGGACCCGGGCGTCACCGGCGAGGTCGCCATGGTCGTCACGTTCATGCTCGGCGCCCTGGCCCTGCGCAACCCCGCGCTGGCCTCCGGGATCGGCGTCGTGGTCGCCGTGCTGCTGCACACCAAGCGGCCGCTGCACCGGCTGAGCCGCGAGCTGATCAGCCAGCGCGAGCTCGGTGACCTGCTCCTGCTCGCCTCGGCCATCCTGGTGATCTGGCCGCTGCTGCCGGACCGCAGCCTCGACCCCTGGGGCGCCCTCAACCCGCGGACGGTGTGGAAGTACGTCGTGCTGGTCATGGCGGTCGGTGCGGCCGGTCACGTGGCGCTCCGGCTGGTCGGGGCGCGGTGGGGGTTGCCGTTGGCGGGCTTCTTCTCGGGGTTCGCCTCGTCGACGGCGGCAACGGCTGGCTTCGGCCAGCGGGCCCGTGAGACCCCGGAGGTGCGTCGGCCCGCCGCCTCGGCCGCGCTGCTGTCGAACCTCGCCTCCCTGCTGTTGTTCGTGGCCGTCGTGGGGGCGGGGTCGCCGGCCCTGCTGCGCAGCACGGGGTGGGCCCTGGCGGCCGCGGCGCTGTGGCTGCTCGCCTTCAGTGCGGCCGGCATCTGGGGCAGGGCTTCCGACACCGAGGCCCTCCCCGGCAACCCCACCGCCCGTGCCTTCCGGCTCAGCTGGGCGCTGACCTTCGGTGCGGCGATCACCGTGGTGCTCTTCGTGTCGGCGTGGCTGCGCGACGTCGTCGGTGACGCCGGCGCCCTGGCGACGGCAGGTGTGGCTGCGCTCGCCGAGCTGCACGCGGCCGCCGCCACCGTCGCGCAGCTGACGGCCGCGGGCAGCCTCGGTGTCGAGGCCGCCCGCTGGGGGGTCCTCGGCCTCCTGGTGGCCAGTGGGGTGGTGAAGTCGGCCGTCGCCCTGACCAGCGGTGGTCGCCGGTACGGGCTCATCGTGACCGCCGGCCTGCTGGGGTCCGTCGCGGCGGCCGCGGCCGTCCTCGCCGCCAGTCCGGCATAGCAGCACAATGAGACCAATCCAGACCGGCAAGCGCACCGAAGGACCGGCATGAGCGGACCTGCTTCGTCCTCCCGGCCATCGGTCGCCGTCATCGGCGCCGGGGTGTCAGGCCTCACGGCCGCCTACCTGCTGGCGCGCACGCACGACGTCACCCTCTACGAGGCCGAGGAGCGGCTGGGCGGGCACGCCCACACCCACGACGTCCCCTCCGCCGACGGGAGCCGGTATGCCGTGGACAGCGGGTTCATCGTGCACAACGACCGCACCTACCCGTTCCTGCGGCGGCTCTTCGCCGAGCTGGGGGTGCAGGCGCGCCCCACCGAGATGAGCATGAGCATCCGGTGCGAGGACTGCGGGCTGGAGTATGCCGGTGGCCGCGGACTCAAGGGCATCCTCGCCCAGCCGGGTCGCCTGTTCGACCGCCGTTTCGTGGCCATGCTCCTGCAGGTCAAGCGGTTTCACCGCCGAGCGTCCGCCTTCCTCGAGCGCACCGACGACACCGACACGACCACCTACGGTGAGTTCCTCGAGGCGGAGGGCTTCAGCGAGCACTTCGTGAACCACTACGCGGTGCCGGTTGTCTCTTGCGTGTGGTCGGCGGGGCAGGACTCCGCCCTGCTGTACCCGGCGCGCTACCTGTTCCGCTTCCTCGACCACCACGGCATGCTGCGGGTCACCGGGTCACCGCAGTGGTTCACGGTCGTCGGCGGGTCGCGCACCTACGTCGAGCGGATCGCCGAGCGCCTGCCGTCGGTGCGTCGCGGCAGGGCGGTGACGGCGGTGTGGCGAGGACCGGACGGGGTGGACGTCGAGGACAGCACCGGGGCCTCCGCACGGTTCGACAAGGTGGTCCTGGCCACGCACCCGAACCAGGCGCTGTCGCTGCTCGCCGACCCGACCGAGGACGAGGTGCAGACCCTCAAGGCGTTCACCTACACCCCCAACGAGACCGTGCTGCACACCGACCCGGCGCTGCTCCCGCGGGCTGCGCAGGCACGCGCCTCGTGGAACTACCTGATGACCTCGTGCTCGACCCCCGGCAGCGCGCCGGTGGTGACGTACTGGATGAACCGTCTCCAGGGACACCGTTCGCCCGAGCAGCACCTCGTCACGCTGAACGCGCGGGAGCGGATCGCCGCGGCTAGCGTCATTGCCGTGATGGACTACGAGCACCCGCTCTACACACCGGAGTCCGTCGCTGCGCAGTCCCGGCTCGCCTCGCTGGCCAGCGACCGGACCGTGTACGCCGGGGCGTACCACGGCTGGGGCTTCCACGAGGACGGCTGCCGCTCCGGGGTGGAGGCCGCGCGTCGCTTCGGGGTCGAGTGGTGACGACGGCCCTCGAGGCGCCGACGCCCGCCCGACCACGCCCCAAGCCAGGCGTGCCCGCCGTCCCGGCCCTCGTCGTGGGGGAGGTGACCCACCACCGCCCCGGTCCGGTGCGCCACGGTTTCCGCCACGGGGTGTACCAGTGGCTGGTCGACCTGGACCGCCTCCCGCGGCTGCCGTGGTGGTTGAGGCCCTTCGCGGGCTTCCGCTCCGCAGACCACCTCGGCGACCCCAGCCGCAGCATCAAGGCGAACGTCGAGCACTTCGTGGCGGGGCACGGCATACGGCTCGACCCGGCCGGACGCGTGCTCATGCTCGCCAACGCCCGCGTGCTCGGCCACGTCTTCGACCCCTTGTCCGTCTTCTGGTGCCTGGACCGCGACGACGCCGTGCGCTGCGTCGTCGCGGAGGTGCACAACACCTACGGCGAACGCCACGCCTACCTGCTGAGGCTGGGCGACGACGGGAGGGTGGGCACCGACAAGGAGTTCTACGTCTCACCCTTCAACGACGTCAGCGGCCGCTACGACATGCGCTTCGCCCTCGAGCCCGGGCGGGTCGGCGCCACGATCGTGCTGCGACGCCAGGGCCAGCTCGCCTTCTCCGCGGCGCTGCACGGCCGCCCCGTCCCGGCATCGAAGCGCGCGATCGTCCACCAGTTGGTGACCAGGCCGCTGATGCCACAACGAGTCTCGACCCTGATCAGGGTGCACGGCATCTGGCTCTGGCTCCGGCGGCTGCCCGTCGTCCGGCGCCCCCACCACACTGCACAGGAAGGTGTGTGACCGACATGACGGTGTCCACGACGACCATGCGCTGGTCCTCGATCGTCCGCACGCCGCGGGCTCCGCTCCACGCGAGCATCGCCCGGAGCATCTTCGAGCGTGCAGTCCACACGGTCCCCGTCCGGGTGACCACCCCCGACGGTCGGGTGTGCGGTGGTGACACCAGCCCGAGCGCCCCGGAGTTCCACATCGTGCGTCCCACCGCGTTCTTCGCCCGGCTGGGCCGCGACACCAAGGTCGGCTTCGGCGAGGCCTACATGGCCGGCGACTGGAAGGCCGGCGAGGGCACCGACCTGGCGGACCTCCTGACGCCGTTCGCGGCTCGCCTGAGCACGCTGGTCCCTCAACCGCTCCAGCGGCTGCGCGCCGTCGTCGACAAGCGGATCCCCAAGCACCAGGAGAACACCCTCGAGGGGTCGCGCGCCAACATCGCGGCGCACTACGACCTCAGCAACGACCTCTTCGAGGCCTTCCTCGACCCCACCATGAGCTACTCGTCGGCCTGGTTCGACGAGGCGGTCGACGTGCGCAGCGCCACCGACCTCGAGGGCGCCCAGCTCCGCAAGATCGACGGCGTCCTCGACTACGCGGGGGTCGGTGCGGGCACCAGGATGCTCGAGATCGGCACCGGGTGGGGGGCCCTGGCCGTCCGGGCAGCGCAACGGGGTGCGCACGTGACCACGGTGACGCTGTCCCAGGAACAGCTCGACCTCGCGCAGAAGCGCGTGGTGGAGGCCGGGGTGGGGCACCTCGTGGAGATCCGGCTCCAGGACTACCGCGAGGTCGCGGGCGAGTTCGACGCCATCGTCAGCGTCGAGATGATCGAGGCCGTGGGCGAGGAGTACTGGCCGACCTACTTCGCCGCCATCGACCGGCTGCTCGCTCCCGGCGGTCGCGTGGCGATCCAGGCGATCACCATGGCGCACGAGCGGATGCTCGCCACCCGGCGGTCCTTCGGGTGGATCCAGAAGTACATCTTCCCCGGTGGGCTGATCCCGTCCCTGGAGGCCATCGACCAGACGCTCGCGTCGCACACGGGCCTGCGGGTGACCCAGCGGCGTGAGCTCGGACCGCACTACGCCCGCACCCTGCACCTGTGGCGGGAGCGGTTCACCGAGAACTGGCCCCAGATCCATGAGCAGGGCTTCGACGAGACGTTCCGCCGCATGTGGGAGTTCTACCTCGCCTACTGCGAGGCCGGCTTCCGCACCGGGTACCTGGGGGTCAGCCAGCTGCAGCTGACCCGCGCCCCGTCCTGGGGCTGAGCGGTCAGCGGCTGACCTTCTCCCAGCCCCGCTTCGGCGCGCGGGTGCCCTCCCGCTCCTCGTCGCGCGTGCGGTAGACGATGTAGGGCCGCGTGACGTAGCCCAGCGGCGCGCTGAACACGTGCACGAGACGCGTGAACGGCCAGAGGGCGAAGAGGCCGAAGGCGACGAGGGCGTGCAGCTGGAACCCGAGCGCCGCGTCGGCCATGAGCTCGGGCTTCGGCTGGAAGAGGAAGATGCTGCGGAACCAGGGCGAGACGTCCTCGCGGTAGTCGTAGTGCCCGAAGGTGCTGGCGGCCAACGTGTTCCAGATGCCGAGGACGATGACAGTGGCGAGGAAGACGTACATCAGCTTGTCCATCCTCGTGGTCGCCGAGAAGACCGGGCCCACCGTCCGTCGTCGGTAGACGAGGATCACCAGGCCCACCAGCGTGGCGGCGCCGGCGATGAGGCCACCGGTGACGGCCACGAGGTGGTAGGCTTCCTCGCTGATGCCGAGCGCCTCGGTCCACGACTTCGGCACCACGAGCCCGATGACGTGGCCCGCGATCACCCCGAGCAGCCCGAAGTGGAACAGCGGGCTGCCCCAGCGCAGCAGACGGTTCTCGTACAGCTGCGACGAGCGCGTGGTCCAGCCGAACTTGTCGTACTTGTAGCGCCAGTAGTGGCCGACGACGAAGACGGCCAGGCACAGGTACGGGAAGATCAGGAACAGGAAGGTGTCCATCAGGGGGCTCCTACCGGGATCGTGTGGCCGAGGTCGACGCTGTCAGTCGGGCGGGGGTTGAGCCGCGGGTCCATCGCGTAGGGCTGGAGGTCGAGGCCGACCTCCTCCGAGGGTGGCCCCTGGGCGATGAGGGCGAGCATCTTCTCCTCGTCCTCGCCCTTGAGCTCCGGCAGGGTGGTCACGAGGGCGAGCACCACGTCGTGCCACGGAGATGCCTTGTCTGCCAG
Source organism: Knoellia sp. 3-2P3 (assembly GCF_029223115.1). Lineage (NCBI taxonomy): Bacteria > Bacillati > Actinomycetota > Actinomycetes > Micrococcales > Intrasporangiaceae > Knoellia > Knoellia sp. 3-2P3. Next base: position 380,530 of record NZ_JARGZE010000002.1, on the reverse strand, counting down.
GGCGATGCGCAGCATCTCGATGCCGGCGCGGTGGTCGTTGAGCAGCCTCCACGCCGTCTCGGCGTCGTGGGCCGCACCGAACTCCAGCACCACGCTGAGGTGGTCGGGCAGCTCGGCGGCGTCGAACTCGACGCCGGCCTTGCGGTACGCCTGCTTGAACTGCACGAGCGCCAGGCCGCGCTTGCGCGTGTCCCCGTGCGCGAAGTAGGTCAGGTAGAGGCAGCAGCGCCGCGTGACGTCAAAGGTCTCAACGTAGGTGCGCTGGAGCTGCCCGAGGGGCGTTGACTCCAGGAAGGTGGTGAACCGGTGCACCGGCTCGCGCACCGGTGCGGGCAGCGACTCGACGGCCTGACGCACCACCGCCAGGCGGGCGAGCAGGTCGTCGTCGGGGTAGTCGAGGAGCAGGGAGACCACCTGCCACGCGGTGGCGAGCTGACGGTCGTCGAGGCGCGGTCCGGGATGGCGCGGGTGCCGGGTGCGGCCGAGCATCAGCGGTCATCTCCCCTGCCACGCTTGGGGAAGAGGCCCCTCGGCGATCCCTTGCCGTCCCAGTTGAGGAGGTTGACCCGCCCCCGCAGCTTCCCGCGGTCGGCGCCGCTGAGGGTGTCTGCCGTCTGCCGCTGCTTGAGCATCTGGAAGTTCTCGACCGCCACCGGGGTGAGCTCGCCGGAGCCCTCGCCGAACGGACCGGACTCGCCCATCATGCCGGGGCCGCCCTCGTAGTCGAGCGAGCACTCGGTGGCCAGCTCCTCTAGGGCGTGGGCCTGCTCGGCGTGCGCCGTGGGGATCACGTAGCGCTCGTCGTACTTCGCGATGGCCAGCAGCCGGAACATGTCGTAGAGCGTCTCGCCGTCCATGCCGACCGATGCCGGGATCGAGTCGTCGGGGTCGCGGCCGAGGTTGATGTCGCGCATGTAGGAGCGCATCGCGGCCAGCTTCTTGAGCACCGCGTCGACCGGCTTCGTGTCGCCGGCGGTGAAGAGGTTGGCGAGGTACTCGACCGGGATGCGGAGCGTGTCGATGGCCGCGAACAGGTTGCCGGGGTCCTCGGCGTCGTGCCCGGTGTCCTTGATGACGTCCACCACGGGCGACAGCGGCGGGATGTACCAGACCATCGGCATGGTCCGGTACTCCGGGTGCAGCGGCAGGGCCACCTGGTAGCGGTTGATGAGCGCGTAGACGGGGGAGCGCTTAGCGGCCTCCACCCAGTCACCGGGTATGCCGGCCCGCTCGGCTTCCCGCTGCACGGCGGGGTCGTGGGGGTCGAGGAAGACGTTGCGCTGGGCCTCGTAGAGGTCGTGGTCGTCCTCCACCGACGCCGCCTCGAGAACCCGGTCGGCGTCGTAGAGGACCAGGCCGATGTAGCGCAGCCGGCCGACGCAGGTCTCGGAGCAGACGGTCGGGATGCCGACCTCGATGCGCGGGTAGCAGAAAGTGCACTTCTCGGCCTTGCCGGTCTTGTGGTTGAAGTAGACCTTCTTGTACGGGCAGCCCGAGACGCACATGCGCCAGCCGCGGCACTTGTCCTGGTCGACCAGCACGATGCCGTCCTCGGCGCGCTTGTAGATCGCGCCACTCGGGCATGACGCGGCGCACGAGGGGTTGAGGCAGTGCTCGCAGATGCGCGGCAGGTAGAACATGAAGGTCTGCTCGAACTCCATCTTCACCTTGTCGGTGATGTTCTTGAGCATGACGTCACGGCTGGCGTGCTCGTGGCTGCCGCCGAGGTTGTCGTCCCAGTTGGCCGACCAGTTGACGTTCATCGGCTTGCCCGAGATCAGCGAGATCGGCCGGGCGACCGGGAAGTGCTTCTGCGCCGGGGCGTTCAGCAGGGTCTCGTAGTCGTAGGTCCACGGCTCGTAGTAGTCGTCGATCGACGGCAGCTTGGGGTTGGAGAAGATGTTGGCCAGCTTCTTCCAGCGGCCGCCGGACTTCAACGTCAGCTTGCCGTTGCGGCCCAGCTTCCAGCCGCCCTCCCAGGTCTCCTGGTCCTCGTACCCGCGCGGGTAGCCCAGGCCCGGACGGGTCTCGACGTTGTTGAACCAGACGTACTCCGTGCCGGCGCGGTTGGTCCACGCCTGCTTGCAGGTGACCGAGCAGGTGTGGCACCCGATGCACTTGTCGAGGTTCATCACCATGGCCATCTGTGCCATGACCTTCATCAGTACTGCACCTCCTGCGAGCGGCGACGGATGACCGTCACCTCGTCGCGCTGGTTGCCGGTCGGTCCGAGGTAGTTGAACGCGAAGGCGAGCTGGGCGTAGCCGCCGATGATGTGGCTCGGCTTCACGAGGATGCGGGTGAGCGAGTTGTGGATGCCGCCGCGACGGCCGGTCTTCTCCGTCAGGGGGACGTCGATGAGCCGGTCCTGGGCGTGGTGCATGTAGACCGTGCCCTCCGGCATCCGGTGGCTGACGATGGCGCGGGCGTTGACGACCCCGTTGCGGTTGACCGCCTCGACCCAGTCGTTGTCCTTGATGCCGACCTTGGCGGCGTCCTTGTCGGAGATCCAGATCGCCTGGCCGCCGCGCGAGAGCGAGAGCATGAAAAGGTTGTCCTGGTACTCGCTGTGGATCGACCACTTGTTGTGCGGGGTCAGGTAGCGCACGCTCACGCCGAGCTCGCTCTGGCTGCCGATCGCGGGCTCGCCGAAGATCTCGGTCATGTTGAGCGGTGGCCGGTAGACGGGCAGGCCCTCGCCGAGCTCCTGGATCCAGTCGTGGTCGAGGTAGAAGTGCTGCCGACCCGTGAGGGTGTGCCACGGCTTGAGCCGCTCGACGTTGATGGTGAAGGGGGAGTAACGGCGGCCACCCGACTCCGAGCCCGACCACTCGGGACTGGTGATGACCGGCACCGGCGCGGCCTGCGTGTCGGCGAAGGTGATCTGCTTGCCCTCGTGCTCGGCGGCGAGGTCGTGCATGAGCTGGCCGGTTCGCTTCTCGAGGGTCTTGAAGCCCTGGGTGGCGAGGTGTCCGTTCGTCGTGCCCGACAGCGCCATGATCGTCTCGGCGACGTGCACGTCGCGCTTGAGCGAGGGCCGCCCGTCGGCGACGCCGCCGCGGATCGCGCCGTTCTTGTGGCGCAGGTAGTCGACCTCGCGCTCGACGTTGTAGGTGATGCCCTTCTGGGTCGTGCCGAGCTTGTCCATCAGCGGGCCGAGCGCGCCCATCTTGTCGAAGATCGCGCCGTAGTCGCGCTCGACGACGACGAGCTTCGGCATCGTCTTGCCGGGCACCGGCTCGCACTCGCCCTTCTTCCAGTCCCTGACCCGGCCGTGCGGCGTGGCCATGGCCTCGGGGGTGTCGTGGAGGAGGGGAGCGGCGACGACGTCCTTGCGCACGCCGAGGTGCTTGGCCCCCAGCGTGGCGAACGCCTCGGATATCGCCTGGAAGATGTCCCAGTCCGTCTTCGTCTGCCACGGCGGGCTGATCGCCGGGTTGAACGAGTGGATGAACGGGTGCATGTCCGTGGTGTTGATGTCGTGCTTCTCGTACCACGTGGCCGCCGGCAGCACGACGTCGCTGAAGATCGTCGAGCTCGTCATCCGGAAGTCCAGGACGCAGAGCAGGTCGAGCTTGCCCTCGGGCGCCTCCTCGCGCCAGACCACGTCCTTCGGCCGGGCGGCCTCGGCGGTCTCCGTCGCCGACACCGAGTTGTCGGTGCCGAGGAGGTGCTTGAGGAAGTACTCGTTGCCCTTGGCCGAGGAGCCGAAGAGGTTGGCACGCCACATCATCAGCACCCGCGGCCAGTTCTCCGGGGCGTCGGGGTCCTCCACCGCGAAGCGCAGGTCGCCGCTCTTCAGCTGCTCGACGACGTACTCGCCGATCGGCTTGCCGGCCGCCTCGGCCTCGTCGGCGAGGTCGAGCGGGTTGCGGTTGAACGTCGGGTACGACGGCATCCAGCCGAGCCGCGTCGACAGGGCCAGCTGGTCGGCGGTGCTCATGCCGTCGAACAGGCCGGTGCCGGTGGGGGCCGCCATGGTGTCGGCCGTGTAGTGGTCGTAGCGGTACTGGTCGGTGTGCATGTACCAGTAGGCGGTCTGGATCATCTGCCGCGGCGGCCGGGCCCAGTCGAGGCCGAACGCCATCTGCGCCCAGCCCGTGATCGGGCGCGCCTTCTCCTGGCCGACGTAGTGGGCCCACCCACCGCCGTTGCGGCCCTGGCAGCCCGTGATGGTCGTCAGCAGCAGCATGCAGCGGTAGATGGTGTCCGAGTGGTACCAGTGGTTCGTGCCGGCGCCGACGATGATCATCGAGCGGCCCTGGGTGTCGGCGGCATTCTGCGCGAACTCCCGCGCGATGCGGGCCACCTTCTCGGCGGGCACAGCCGTGATCGGCTCCTGCCAGGCCGGCGTGTAGAGGCCGTCGACGTCGTCGTAGCCGCTGGGCCACGCGCCCGGAAGCCCTTCTCGGCCAACGCCGTACTGCGCGAGCAGCAGGTCGAAGACGGTGGTGACCACGCGGTCGCCGACGCGCCTCACCGGCACGCCGCGCTTGAGCACCGGCGCGGCACCTTCGGCGAGGTCGAAGCGCGGCAGGTCCACCATCGCGGTGTCCTCGCGGGTGTCGAGCAGGCTCAGGGCCGGCACGACGTCGCCGAGGTCGAGGTTCCACCTCCCCGCGCCGCTCTCGCCGAACCGGTCGCCGAGGGTGCCGTTCGGCACCACGAGCTGTCCCGTGCGGCTGTCGACGAGCACCGTCTTGAACTCGGCGTTCTCGGACACCGCCTCGGCGCCACCGAGGTCGGAGGCGGTGAGGAACTTGCCGGCGCGGTACGCCGTGGTGCCGTCCTTGGCGGCATACGGCTCGAGGGCCACGAGGAAGGGCAGGTCGGTGTACTTCCGCGTGTACTCCTCGAAGTACTCGACCTGGTGGTCGACGAAGAACTCCTTGAGCACCACGTGGCCCATCGCCATCGCCAGGGCCCCGTCGGTGCCCGGCGCGGCGGGCAGCCACTCGTCGGCGAACTTCACGTTGTCCGCGTAGTCAGGCGCCACGACGACGACCTTCTGGCCGCGGTAGCGGGCCTCGGCCATCCAGTGGGCGTCGGGGGTGCGGGTGACCGGGATGTTGGAGCCCCACATCATGAGGTAGCCGGCGTCCCACCAGTCGCCGGACTCGGGCACGTCGGTCTGGTCGCCCCAGATCTGCGGCGACGCCACGGGCAGGTCGGCGTACCAGTCGTAGAACGAGAGCATCGAGCCGCCGATGAGCGAGGTGAAGCGCGCCCCGGAGGCGTGGCTGACCATGGACATCGCCGGGATGGGGGAGAAGCCGGCGACGCGGTCCGGGCCCCACTGCTTGATGGTGTGCACGTTGGCGGCGGCGACGATCTCGGCCGCCTCGCCCCACGAGGCGCGGACCAGGCCACCCTTGCCTCGAGCGGCCTTGTAGCGCTTGGCCTTCTCCGGGTCGTTGACGATGTCGGCCCAGGCGAGCACCGGGTCACCGAGACGCTGCCTGGCCTCGCGGTACATCTCGAGCAGGACGCCCCGGACGTAGGGGTAGCGGATCCTGGTGGGGGAGTAGGTGTACCAGGAGAAGGCCGCGCCACGCGGGCAGCCGCGGGGCTCGTACTCGGGCCGGTCGGCGCCGGTCGACGGGTAGTCGGTCTGCTGGGCCTCCCACGTGATGATGCCGTCCTTGACGTAGACCTTCCACGAGCAGCTGCCTGTGCAGTTCACGCCGTGCGTCGAGCGCACGACCTTGTCGTGGCTCCAGCGGTCGCGGTAGAACGCGTCGCCCGCGCGGCCGCCCTTGGCGTAGAGGCTGCGCTTGTCGTCGGAGACCTCGGCGCGCGTGAAGAAGCGCCGGGTGCCGACCAGGGCCTCGGACAGAGGACCGTCGAATCCTGCTGTTCCGTGGGTGCTGCCGGGCCGTTCGGTGGTGCTCACGCGTGGTCCTCCTGGTCGGGGTCGGGGCCATGGTGGTCGTGGTCGTGGTCGTGGTCGTATGCCGTGTGCTCAGGGCCGATGGCCGAGCCCACCCGGCGGCGCACCGCCTCCACCCGCTCCCAGGCCTCGGTGTCGAGGACGGTGAGCGAGGCGGGGAACATGCCGTCCTGCTCCTTGAGGATGTGCTCGCGCAGCAGGTCGAGGGCCGCGAGGAGCCGCTGCGGCCAGGTCGGGTCGGTCGGTGTGCCCGTGGCGGCCTCCGCCAGGACGGCCTCGACGACGCGGTGCTCGCGCTCGAGGGCGTCGACGTGGTCGGGGAACTCCTCCGTCATCGCGGGGAACAGGCCGTGCTCCTCGACTGCCGTGTGCGGCTGGAGGATCTCGGTGATGCGGCGGGCGGTCTTGGCTGCCCCGTCGACGTCGTGGTCGCCCAGGAAGGTGCGCACCGCGGCGATCTCGGCCACGACGGCATCGTGCTCGCGGGTGAGCTCGCCGATGGCCGCGACCTGCTGGCACCCGCAGTACTCACACACCGGCCGACTCCTCGGGGTGTCGCGGCAGCGCGGCCAGGGTCGTCAGCCGGGCCAGGCAGATGCCGGGCAGGGCGAACGGCTGGAGGTGCACCTCCGCGTCCGGCTCGCCGAACACGTCGAGGGCGCCGCGGATGAGCCCGACGTGGGCGGCGCAGACCACCTCCGTGTGCGACTCCGCGAGGCTGAGGAAGGGACAGCGGGCCAGGGCCACCTCGGCGGTTCGCCCCTGGTCGGTGGTCCGCACGCTTGGCTCGTACCCCCAGGCCTCGAGCAGGTCGAGCAGGCGACCCACCTTCGCCAGCCACTCGCCCGGCGTCCTCGCCTGCGGCAGCTCGGCATCCCCGGAGCCGCTGAGCTGCCTGACATGGGCCAGGGCCCACCGCGCGCCCGCGTCCTCCGGGCTGAGGGCTCCGCCGTCGGGCTGCGCGAGCGCCTCGGTGAGCAGCTCGGCCAGCATGCGGTAGGGATCGTCCTGCTGCTGCACCGGCGCCCGGTCCGGCAGGACGGCATACCGCTTCTGGGGGCGGCCGGTGCCGTGTCGGTGGAAGCTCGCGGCGAGCACCCCCGCGTCGGCGAGCTGCTCGAGGTGGAAGCGCGCGCTGGTCACGTGCAGGCCGAGCCGCTCACCGACCTCGGCCGCGGTCAGGCCGGTCGCGCGGCTCGGGGTCCCGTGCGCCGGGAGCTGGGGGAGGCCGGCGAGGGTGTCGACGATGCGGCGGCGCACCGGCGATACCAGCAGCGCTGCGCTGCGAGGCGGTTGCTGTGCCACTCGCCCGGCCTTCCTTTAGAGGATCCTGGTCGTCGAAACCGATGTCTCCGCGGAACTCCTGGCACCCTACTCCCGAAACCACGTGCCTGGTGGATTGCCGCAGTGGCACAGAGAATTGCGTTCCCAAGGGCCCTCGCACTAGGGACCAATGGCCCTCTCCGCCCCGGTGGTGCGTCAATACATTCAGGCCCAGTATTTGAAGGAGCGTGCTCCTTTTATCTGGTGGTGTGACAGCCCGTGGGCTGCGACAGCGTGGGGCAGGAGAGCAATGCACGAGCACGACGCGGGGACGAGGTCGGGGGCCACCCGGGTCCTGGTGATGTCCACCCTGAGCTTCACCGTGATGTTCGCCGTGTGGCTGATGTTCGGCATCCTCGGCATCCCGATCCGCAAGGAGTTCGGCCTCACGGACGTGCAGCTGTCGTGGCTGTCCGCCGTCGCCGTGCTGAACGGCTCGATGTGGCGCCTCCCGGCGGGGATGGTGACCGACCGCATCGGTGGGCGCAAGGTCTTCGCGGTGATGCTGGCCGTCACGGCCATCCCGGCCTACTTGGTGTCGCAGGCGGAGAGCTACGGGCTGCTGCTCGTGCTGGCCTTCCTCGTCGGGTTCGCGGGCAACTCCTTCAGCGCCGGCATCGCCTGGAACTCGGCCTGGACACCGCGTGAGCACCAGGGCTTCGCGCTCGGCGTGTTCGGCGCCGGCAACGTGGGGGCCTCGGTCACGAAGTTCATCGGCCCCGCCCTCATCGCGGGCACGGCCGGCACCACCTACTTCGGCGTCATCCAGGGCGGTTGGCGCATCGTGCCCGTCATCTACTCGGTGCTGCTGCTGCTCCTCGCCGTGCTCACCTGGGTCATCACGCCGCACCACGACCGGATGCCGGGACACGGGCGCCCACTGCGTGAGCAGCTGCTCCCGCTGCGGCAGGTGCGGGTGTGGCGCTTCAGCCTCTACTACGTGGCCGTCTTCGGTGCCTACGTGGCCCTGGCCGCCTGGCTGCCCAAGTACTACGTCGACAACTTCGACGTGAGCCTCTCGACCGCTGCGCTGCTCACCGCCACCTTCATCTTCCCCGCGTCGCTGCTCCGGCCGGTCGGCGGCTGGTTCTCCGACCGCTGGGGCGCGCGCCGGGCGATGTACTGGACGTTCGGCGTGATGATGGCCAGCACCCTCGTGCTCTCGATGCCCAACGGCCACATCGTCGTCCAGACCCGCGAGGGAGCCCGAGAGGTGCTGCCCTACACGATCGGCATCGTCCCCTTCGCCGTGGTCGTGTTCGTCCTCGGCTGCGCCATGGGCATCGGCAAGGCCGCCGTCTACAAGCACATCCCGGAGTACTTCCCCCACGACGTGGGCGCCGTCGGCGGGCTGGTCGGCATGCTCGGTGGTCTCGGCGGCTTCTTCCTGCCGCCGATGTTCGCCTACAGCCAGCAGTGGACCGGCTTCCCGTCCAGCACCTTCTTCGTGCTGTTCCTGCTCACCGTCGCCTGCTCGGTGTGGATGCACTGGACCGTCGTGGGGATGCTGCACGAGAAGTCGCCGGAGCTGGCGACGCACCTGGAGACCCCGCCGGAGCAGGTCCCTGCCATCGGCACCACCACCACCCGTGAGCCCGAGGAGGCACGCGCATGAGCACAGCCGCCGAGACCCGGCGTGGGAGCGAATGGCTCCAGTCCTGGGATCCCGAGAACGAGGAGACGTGGGACAGGCGCCTGGCCTGGACGACGCTGTCGATCACCACCTTCACGCTCACGCTCTGCTTCGCCTCGTGGTTCCTCGCCAGTGCGATCGCACCGAAGCTGACCAACCTCGGCTTCGACCTGACGCAGACCCAGCTCTACTGGCTGACCTCGATGCCGGGCCTGGCCGGCGGGCTCTTCCGGCTGGTCTGGATGGTCCTGCCGCCCATCATGGGCACCCGCAAGATGGTCACCCTGACCACCCTGCTGCTCATCTTCCCCGTGCTGGGCTGGGGCGTGCGCGTGCAGGACCCGACGACGCCGTACTGGGAGCTGCTGGTCCTGGCCTTCCTGTCCGGCATCGGCGGCGGCGCGTTCTCCGGCTTCATGCCGAGCACGTCCTACTTCTTCCCGCGGCGCCTGCAGGGCACCGCGCTCGGCCTGCAGGCCGGCATCGGCAACTTCGGCGTCTCGCTCGTGCAGCTGCTCACGCCGTGGATCATCGGGTTCGGGCTGATCGGCTTCCTCGGCGGCTCGCAGACGATGCAGGGCCTGCCGGGCAAGCCGGCCACCGAGGTCTGGTACCAGAACGCCGCGTTCATCTACATCCCGTTCATCCTCGTCGGCGCGGTGCTGGCGTGGACGATGCTGAAGTCGGTGCCGATCACGGCCAACATCCGCCAGCAGTTCGACATCTTCTCCAACCAGGACACCTGGTGGATGACGCTCATCTACATCATGACCTTCGGCACGTTCTCGGGCCTGTCCGCCCAGTTCGGCCTGCTCATGAAGAACCTCTACGGCGCGGGCAACTCCGACATCGTGCAGGGCGTCGGGCAGAGCGCCCAGCTGCTCGTCGAGGGCTACAGCGTCCCGGACCCGGTCAAGTACGTCTTCCTCGGCCCGCTCGTCGGCGCCGGTGCCCGGGTGCTCTTCAGCCCGCTCACCGACCGCATGGGGGGCGCGATCTGGACGCTCATCTCGGGCCTGGGCCTCATCGCCTCGATCGCCTTCACCATGACGGCCCTCAGCCCCGACACGTCGTCGGCGGCCGCGCTGCAGAGCGACTTCAACAGCTTCCTCTACGGCATGCTGGCGATCTTCCTGTTCAGCGGGATCGGCAACGCGTCGACCTTCAAGCAGATGCCGATGATCTTCGAGCGCCGCCAGGCCGGTGGCGTGATCGGCTGGACCGCCGCGATCGCCGCGTTCGGCCCGTTCCTCTTCGGCGTGGGCCTGACCATCATGGCGCCCGAGGCCTTCTACGCGATCGGCATCGCCTGGGCGGTCATGTGTGTCGTGATCACGTGGATGCGCTACGCCCGCAAGGGCGCTCCCAAACCGTCCTGACCCGCGAACGGGTCACGGCCCGACCACGACGCCCCCGAGGGGATCCCTCGGGGGCGTCGTCCTGCGGTATGCCGTGCCCGCCCGGCACGGGCTGGCGGTCAGCGCGGCCGGACCACGGCGACGGGGCTGTGCGCGCGGTGCAGCACGCCATGGCTCACCGAACCCAGCATCAGCCCGCGGAAACCTCCACGGCCACGGGCGCCGACGACGGTGAGGCAGGCACCCTGCGAGGCCCGCTCGATCGCATCGATGGGACGGGCGTGCTCGAGCCGCACGTCGACCGCCACGTCGGGGTACTTCTCCTGCCACCCGGCCATGGTCTCGGCGACGGTGATCCGCTGGCGCTGCTCGGCGGCGGTCCACTGCGGCGAGCCCACCGTCGTGACGACCACCCCGTCCACGAACTCGATCCACCACGCGTAGACCACGACGAGCGGGACGCCCCGCAGGGACGCCTGCTCGAAGGCGTACCCGAGCGCGTCGCGCGAGAGCGCCGACCCGTCGATGCCCACGACCACGGGGCCGCCCTCGGCCCCGGCCTCTGTGCCCCGGACGACGACCACCGGGCTGTGCGCGTGCATGGCGACCTGGAGCGACACGGAGCCCAGCGCCCCGCGCGCGGTGCTCTTGCCGCGCGCCCCGACGACGACGCACTCCGCGCCCTCCGACCGCACCACGAGGTCGTGGGCGGCTGCACCTGTGGAGGCCTCGGCCGTCACGTGCAGAGAGGGGCTGGCCGCTCGGACCCGGTCGCGCGCGGTCTCGACGAGGTCGTCGAGCGCCGGCGGGGCGTCGGCGGGGTTGAGCATGGCGGCGGCGACGAGGTAGTCGATGTTGGTGGCGTGCACCAGGTGCAGCGGGAGCCGGCGGCGGGCCGCCTCCTCGACAGCCCAGTCCAGGGCCGCGTCGCTGCCGGGCGAGCCGTCGACCCCGACGACCACGGAGCCCGGGTGAATGGTCATGGTCGTCACCGCAGCCCAGAGCCCGGAGCGGACTCGGTCAGTGCCAGGTGCCGGCCGAGCTCCTCGCCCCACGAGCGGGCCCGCGCCAGCTCGTCGTCGACCAGCGGCCCCGCCTTGCCGTGGACGTAGAAGCTGTGTGGCTGCTCGAACTCTGGGAAGCCCTTGTGCGCCAACCGTTTGCGAGCCTTCTTCGCCGCGGACCCCGGCAGGTGCGGCTTGTCGACGCGGGTGTCGAAGGTGGCGGTGGGCGTGCGGCCGTCGCCGGGCGCGAGGTCCTCGAGCCACTCGCGGATGCCGCGTCCCCTGGAGACCACCTGCCCCGGCGCCTCCCTCTCGGCGTCGGCCCGGGACTCCGGCCGGCTCATCCCGAAGGCGTGCGTCGGCCCTCCCACGACGAGGAGGCCGACGTCGGGCGGGATCGTGTCGGGGGCGTCGGCGACCTCGCGGACGGTGACGGGGCGCGACTCGCCAAGGCCCTCCGCGATCGCCTTGGCCACCGCCTGCGTGTTGCCGAGTACGGACTCGTAGACGACCAGGGCCCGTGTCATGGTGCACCTCCTGTGCAGCGGTCCCGTCTGCTCTCGTCCCCATGATGACCGGGGGAGCTGGGCGGGGCCGGTGCCGAAGGTCCCTACCCGGACCAGCCCCCGGCGAGCAGGTCCTCGAAGGGGACGGGGTCGCCGAACGGGTCGCGCGGACCGGGGTGCACCCGGGCCGCAGCGAGGGTGGCCAGCTCGGCGCCGGCGCGCCGGACCCGTGCGGTGAGGCCCTGCTCGGCCCCACCGGCGGCGCCCCAGTCCTCGGAGGCGGCGAAGACGGCCGTGCCCACGGCGACGGCGCCGAGGTGGGTGAACAGCGGCCGGAGGGCGAACTCGAGGACCAGGGAGTGGCGCGCGGTGCCACCGGTGGCCGCCAGCAGCACGGGGGTTCCGCGGAGCACGTCACGCTCCACCACGTCGAAGAAGGTCTTGAACAGGCCGCTGTAGGAGCCCTGGTAGACCGGGGTCACCGCCACGACCGCGTCGGCGGCGGCGAGCGTCGCCAAGGCTTCGCGGACCCCGCCGGTGGGGAACCCGGCGAGCAGCGTGTTGGTGAGGTCGTGCGCGAGCTCCCGGAGCTCGACGACCTCCACCTCGGCCTCGACGCCGCCCTCGAGGAGGGCGTCGACGGTGGCAGTGGCGAGGAGGTCGCCGAGCAGGCGGGTCGACGACGGCTGGCCCAGGCCGGCGCTGACGACGACGACACGGCGCGTCATCGGGCCACCTCCGGGGAGGAGCCCGTGACGTCCTCGACCGCGTGGACGGTCGCGTCCCGCCCCCCGCCGGCCGCGGCGACGCGCGAGGCGTGGGTCGGGGCGTCGGGCACGTGGGCCGGCCTGCGGGCGGCCGCGATGCGCCGCAGCTCGGGCACCACCTCACCGCCGAGCATCTCGAGCTGCTCCATCACCGTGGCCAGCGGAAGGCCCGCGTGGTCGATGAGGAACAGCTGGCGCTGGTAGTCGCCGACCTCGTCGGCCATCGCGGCATACCGCTCGATGACCTGCTGCGGGCTGCCGACGGTCAGCGGCGTCTCGCGGGAGAAGTCCTCCAGCGAGGGGCCGTGGCCGTAGACCGGTGCGACGTCGAAGTAGGGCCGGAACTCGCGCACCGCGTCCTGCGAGCGGGGGCGCATGAAGACCTGGCCGCCGAGGCCGACGATCGCCTGGTCGGCGCGGCCGTGGCCGTAGTGCTCGAAGCGGCGGCGGTACAGCTGCACCATCTGCTTCGTGTGGCTCATCGGCCAGAAGATGTTGTTGTGGAAGAACCCGTCGCCGTAGTAGGCGGCCTGCTCGGCGATCTCGGGGGAGCGGATCGAGCCGTGCCACACGAACGGAGGTATGCCGTCCAGCGGCCGGGGCGTGGAGGTGAAGCCCTGCAGGGGCGTCCGGTGCTTGCCGCTCCAGGTGACGGCCTCCTCGGTCCACAGGCGGCGCAGCAGGGCGTAGTTCTCGATGGCGAGCGGGATGCCGTCGCGGATGTCCTTGCCGAACCACGGGTAGACCGGGCCGGTGTTGCCGCGACCCATCATGAGGTCGACGCGGCCGTCGGCAAGGTGCTGCAGGTAGGCGTAGTCCTCCGCCAGGCGCACCGGGTCGTTGGTGGTGACCAGTGTCGTCGCGGTCGAGAGGACGACCCGCTCGGTCTGGGCGGCGACGTGGGCCAGCAGCACCGTCGGGTTCGCCGGGGCGGCGAACGGCGGGTTGTGGTGCTCGCCCGTGGCGAACACGTCGAGGCCGACCTCCTCCGCCTTCCTCGCGATGGCGACGGTCGCCTTGATGCGCTCGTGCTCGGTGGGGGTGCGGCCGGTGGTGGGGTCGGGCGTGACGTCGCCGACCGTGAAGATCCCGAACTGCATCACTCGCTCTTTCCGTGGTGTCGTCAAAAATTCAACTACCGTCGGAACAGCGTACCCGCCCGCGGCATTCCCAGGGGAGTGGCCGATGCCGGGGTCAGGGCCGCTGGGCCAGCCCGGAGCACGCGGCCGCCTGCTTCCAGACGCTCATGAGGCGCTGCCGGTCGGCCGGTCCGGGCTCACGGGGTATGCCGTCGGCGCCGACGAGCATGGGGGTCCAGCGTGCCTTCGTGACGGCGGGCGTCGACGACCCCTGCCCGCGAGCGCGCTCGGCGTCCACGGTGAGGGTGAGTACCCCGGTGCGGGAGTCCGGCTCCCGGCTGCGCCACCAGACGAAGTTGCCCAGCCCGTACGCGACGTAGGCCCGGCCGAGCCACCCGGCCCCGTTGACCCGGTGGGAGTGCCCGCCGACGACCACGTCGGCGCCGGCCGCCTCGAGCGCCTGCGCCGTCGTCGTCGAGAGCCCGTCCTGACACTGCTGGTAGTCGAGCCCCCAGTGCATGAAGACCACCACGAGGTCGTGGCTGCGTGACGCCTTCTCGACGGCGCGGCGCAGCGGCCCGAGGGGCGCCGCGCTCGCGATGCCGGGGGAGTCCTCGTCGGCCGACCAGCTGGCCAGGGTCATCTCGTAGACCTGCGAGGCGCCGAACAGGGCGACCTTCAGGCCCTTGGCCTCGAGGGTCGCCGGCGCGAAGGCCTCGTCGTCGTCGGCGCCGATGCCGACGACCGGGATGGGGCTGGTCCTGCGTGCGGCGAGGGTGTCGCGCAGGCCGACCGCCCCGTAGTCGGCGCCGTGGTTGTTGGCCATGCTGACCGCGTCGACCCCGGCGCCGGCCAGGGTGTCGAGCGCGGACGCGGGGGCCCGGAAGTGGAACTCCTTGCCGATCGGCGCCCCGCGCTCGGTGAGCGCGGTCTCGAGGTTGACCACCGCGAGGTCGGCCGCCCCCAGGGTGGTGCGCAGCTCGTCGAGGCCGTGGGGGTCGCGGGCGAGCGGGGCGAGGTACTCCTCGAAGTGCACGTCCCCGGCGAAGGCCAGGGTCAGGGTGTCGTCGTCCGCGCCGGTCGCCGTCGCCGTGGCGGACGGTGTGGCCGGCGTGGCGGAGGGCGTGGCCGCCGGGCCGGTCGCCGAGGCGGTGGCGGACGAGGTGGCGGACGGGGCCGGCGTCGTCCTGCCCGAGGGGGGCAGGTTGGCCGCATCGGCGCCACCGGCGCAGCCGGCCGCCAGCAGCGCCACGAGGGCCGCAGCAGTGGTCCCCAGTGCACGCATGGTCGCGCAGTCTAGGGGCGTCCCTATGATCTGCCCGTGTCCCACGCCCGCTTCGGCCCCGTCGTCGCGCGGGAGGTCGTCGAGGTGCGCCGCGACCTGGCCGGGGTCGAGAGCGGGTTCTGGGCCGTGGTGGCCGACTTCGAGGGGGCCGTCACCGCCGTCCGATTCGCCGACGTCGAGCGTGACGCGCCGCCGGCCCAGCCGGCCCCGTGGGCGCCGCTCGACCGGCAGTGGCACAGCAGCCTGGACCACGCGGCATACCTCGCCGGTGTCGAAGAGGTGCGCCGACGCATCGCGGCCGGCACCGTCTACCAGGTCAACCTCTGCCGCGTGCTCTCCCACCGCCTCGGCGAGGAGGCCGACCTCGACGGCCTGGCCGGCCTGCTGGCCGAGGGCAACCCCGCGCCGTACGCGGCCCGGGTGCACGTGCCCGAGGCAGGGCTCGACGTCGTCTCCGCCTCGCCGGAGGCCTTCCTGGTGCGCGACGGCGCCCGGCTGGAGTCGCGGCCGATCAAGGGCACCGCGCCGGTGCTCGACGCGATGCTCCCCAAGGACTACGCCGAGAACGTCATGATCGTCGACCTGGTGCGCAACGACCTGCAGCGGGTGTGCCGCCCGGGCAGCGTGCGGGTCGACCACCTGTGCGCCCCGGAGGAGCACCCCGGGCTGGTCCACCTGGTGTCGACCGTCTCGGGGGAGCTGGTCCCGAACACCACCTGGGCCGACGTCTTCGCGGCCACCTTCCCGCCGGGGTCGGTCTCCGGGGCGCCGAAGTCGAGCGCCCTCACCGCCATCGCCGACCTCGAGCGGGGACCCCGCGGTCCCTACTGCGGGGCGGTGGGCTGGATCGACGCCGACAACGGCCGTGCGGAACTCGCGGTGGGCATCCGGACGTTCTGGGCAGAGCACGACGAGCAGGGGGAGCGGTGGCTCCGGTTCGGCACCGGTGCCGGCATCACGTGGGGTTCTGACGCGCAGGGCGAGTGGGAGGAGACGGAGCTGAAAGCGGTTCGCCTCATCGGCTTGGCATCTGGGAGGGTTCAGGCATGAGCAGCAGTGCGGTGCCGCAGGTGCGGGTCTGGGTGAACGGGAACCTCGTCGGCCCGGACGAACCAGCCATCGCCGCGCTCGACCACGGCGTCACCGTGGGCGACGGCGCCTTCGAGACCTGCAAGGTCGACCGGGGCCAGGTCTTCGCCCCCACCCGCCACGCCGCCCGCCTCGACCGCACCCTGGCCGGGCTCGGCCTGCCTCCTGCCGACCACGGGTACATCGCCGAGGGCGTCAAGGCCGTGCTCAGCGCCGGCACGCCCCTCGACTTCGGGCGGCTGCGGTACTCCGTGACCGGCGGGGCCGGGCCGCTGGGGTCCGACCGCGACACCTCGCCGCTGACCTACATCGTCACCGCCGGCCCTCAGCCGCGGCCCCCGGCCAGCGCCGGGGTGGCCGTGGTGCCGTGGGTGCGCAACGAGCGCAGCCCCGTGGCCGGTCTCAAGACGACCTCCTACGCCGAGAACGTCGTCGCCCTGGCACACGCCAAGGAGCGCGGCGCGATCGAGGCGTTGTTCTCCAACACCCGCGGCGAGCTCTGCGAGGGCACCGGCAGCAACGTCTTCGTCGTGCGGGACGGCGTGGTCTGGACCCCGCCGCTGGACTCGGGCTGCCTGGCCGGGGTGACCCGCGCCCTGACGGTGGAGTGGTGCCGCGCCGACGGCCTCGAGGTCCGCGAGGAGGCCATGCCGCTGTCGGTGCTCGAGGACTGCGACGAGGTCTTCATCACGAGCTCCACCAAGGACGTCCTGGCCGTCGACCGCGTGGTCGGGCTGACGTCCGAGCGGGCCCTCGAGCCCGGACCGGTCACGGTGCGGGCCCGCAAGGTGTTCGCGCGCGAGTCCTCCCGGAGGCTGGACCCGTGAGCCGGCAGGAGACGCCGGTGGAGGGCGGCCGACAGGACCGCGACTGGGAGTGGCGCCGCCGCATCCGGTCCAACCCGCACTCGCACCGGATCTACCGGACCGTCATCGGCGTCGTGGGCACCCTCGTCACCGTGGGCGGACTCGTCATGGTCCCTTTCCCGGGCCCTGGCTGGCTCGTGGTCTTCATCGGCATCGGCATCCTGGCCTCGGAGTTCGACTGGGCCAAGCGGCTGCTCGCGTTCGGCAGGGCGAAGCTGCAGGCCTGGAACGACTGGATGCGACCAAAACCGCTCTGGTTCAAGGGCCTGGCCGCGATCCTCACCGCGGTGCTGGTCGGCGTGATCTTCTACCTGCTCTTCCTCGTGGCGGGTGTGCCGTCGATGCTTCCTGACGTCATCCAGATGCCGCTCCAGCAGCTGCCGGGGCTCTGAGCACCCCCGGATTTCGCCTGCGGGACCCCCTCCCGCTATCCTTCACGAGCCCGCGAGGGCACTGGACGTGTAGCTCAGTTGGTTAGAGCGTTCGCTTCACACGCGAGAGGCCAGGGGTTCGAGTCCCTTCACGTCCACCAGCAGTGAACGGGGGCGACGGTGGCGGTGCGGGTCTACCGTGAGGTCATGACCGGAGCACTCGTCGCGTCGATCCACATCTACCCGGTCAAGGGCGAGGCCGGGCAGGAGCTCTCGGTCGCCGATGTCGAGACCGAGGGCCTCGCCGGGGACCGGCGCAAGCGCGCGCCCGTGCAGCTCGTGGCGGCCGAGGATGCCGACGAGGACACCCGGGCCAACTTCATCGTCACCATGACGGGGGAGGCGCTGCAGCAGGCGGTGGGCTCGACCCTGCGCCTCGGCGTCGTCGAGCTCGAGGTGGACGCCGTCCCGGGCGGGTGCCCGGGTGTCTACGCCCGCGTGCGGACGCCGGGCAAGGTCAGCGTCGGGGACCCAGTCGAGGTAATCGGGTGACGCAGGATGCCGCCCCGGCCTAGCCTGCGAGTGTGCCTGACCGCCTGACGTCAGAGCCGGGGGGAGCCGTCACCAGCAGATCGGGAGCCCCCCAGCAGCACGCTGCCGCGGTGCAGCGGCTGGTCGCCAGCTACCGCTCGATCCCGCCGTCCGCCCCCGTGCGGCTGGCCAAGAGGACCTCGAACCTATTCCGCGCCCGAGCCCGCACGGGCGCCCCCGGTCTCGACGTCAGTGGACTCGCGGACGTCATCAGCATCGACACCGAGGCGCGCACGGCCGACGTCGCCGGGATGTGCACCTACGAGGACCTCGTCGCCGCAACCCTTCCCCACGGGCTCGTCCCCCTCGTGGTGCCCCAGCTGAGGACGATCACGCTGGGAGGCGCGGTCACCGGCCTGGGCATCGAGTCGACCTCGTTCCGCAGCGGACTGCCGCACGAGTCCGTGCTGGAGATGGACATCCTCACCGGCGCCGGCGAGGTGGTCACCGCCGGGCCGGGCGGCGAGCACGACGACCTCTGGCGCGGTTTCCCGAACTCCTACGGAACGCTCGGGTACGCGACCCGGCTGCGGATCGAGCTCGAGCCGGTGCTGCGTTTCGTGGCCCTGCGCCACCTGCGGTTCCACACCATCGAGGCCCTCGTCGAGGTGCTCGAGCGCGTGGTCCGCGAGCGCACCCACGAGGGTGAGGACGTCGACTACCTCGACGGCGTGGTCTTCAGCGCCACCGAGGCCTACCTCACGCTGGGCCGGCGCACCGACGAGCCGGGCCCGGTCAGCGACTACACGGGGCAGCACATCTACTACCGCTCGCTCCAGCACGACGCGCCCGAGCCGAGGCGCGACCGGCTGACCACCCACGACTACCTGTGGCGCTGGGACACCGACTGGTTCTGGTGCAGCCGTGCGTTCGGGGCGCAGAACCCTGCCCTGCGCAGGCTGTGGCCGCGGCGCTGGCGACGCAGCAGCGTCTACTGGAAGCTCGTCTCGCTCGACCAGCGCTGGTCCCTCGTCGACCGGCTGGACGCGCGGCGCGGACGACCCCCGCACGAGCGGGTCGTGCAGGACGTCGAGGTGCCGGTGGGGGAGTGCGCGGCCTTCCTGCACTGGTTCCTCCGGGAGGTCCCGATCGGGCCGATCTGGCTATGCCCGCTGCGCGTCCGCGAGGACGGGCCCGCCAGGCCGGCGCCCGGGTCCCGCCCCTGGCCGCTGTACCCGCTGCGGACCGGCGAGACCTACGTCAACCTCGGCTTCTGGTCGACCGTGCCGGCCACTCCCGGTCAGCCCGGGGCGGTCAACCGTCTCATCGAGCGCGAGGTCACGGCCCGGCACGGCCACAAGTCGCTGTACTCCGACGCCTACTACGACCCCGCCGAGTTCGACCGGCTCTACGGCGGCGACGCCTACCGCTCGCTCAAGGAGCGGTACGACCCCGACAGCAGGCTCCTGGACCTCTACTCCAAGGCGGTGAGACGCAGATGACCGTGCTCAAGCAGACCCCACAGCCCCATCAGCAGCCGAGGACGGCAGACACCCGGATGACCATGGCCGAGGTGATCGAGGCGGTCGTCGACGGTCCGCTGCCCCTGCGCTTCACCGCGTTCGACGGCTCCTCCGCGGGGCCGGCCGACTCGGACATCGGGCTCCACCTGCGCACGCCCCGCGGGGCAGCGTACGTCGCCACGGCGCCGGGGGACCTCGGGCTCGCCCGGGCCTACGTCTCGGGTGACCTCGACATCGAGGGCGCGCACCCCGGCGACCCCTACCCGGTGCTGGCGGCGCTCGGCAGCCTGCGCTTCCACCTGCCGGCCCCCCGCATCCTCGGCACCATCGCCCGCAGCCTGGGCTCCGGGCTGCTGCACCCGCCGCCCCCGCCGCCACAGGAGGCCCTACCGCGCTGGCGCCGGGTCGCGGAGGGCCTGCTTCACTCGAGGTCGCGCGACGCCGAGGCGATCCACCACCACTACGACGTCTCGAACGCCTTCTACGAGAAGGTCCTCGGCCCGTCGATGACCTACACGTGCGCCTGCTACCCGCACGAGGGAGCCACGCTCGAGGAGGCCCAGGAGAACAAGTACCGCCTCGTGTTCGAGAAGCTGCGCCTCAAGGAGGGCGACCGCCTGCTCGACATCGGTTGCGGCTGGGGCGGGATGGTGCGGTATGCCGCGCGGCGCGGGGTGCGCGTCATCGGCGCCACCCTCTCGCGCGAGCAGGCCTCGTGGGCGCAGCGCGCCATCGCCGCCGAGGGTCTCGCCGACCTCGCCGAGGTGCGTCACAGCGACTACCGCGACCTGACGGAGGGCGGCTTCGACGCCGTCTCGTCGATCGGGCTGACCGAGCACATCGGCGTGCGGAACTACCCGACGTACTTCCGCAGCATCAGGGACCGTCTGCGCGATGGTGGGTTGCTGCTGAACCACTGCATCACCCGGCCCGTGAACCGGCGCACCTCCACCGGCGCGTTCATCGACCGCTACGTGTTCCCCGACGGGGAGCTGACCGGGTCCGGGACGATCATCGCCGCCATGCAGGACGTCGGCCTCGAGGTCCGCCACGAGGAGAACCTGCGCGAGCACTACGCGCTGACCCTGGCCGGCTGGTGCCGCAACCTCGCCGACGAGTGGGAGGACTGCGTCGCCGAGGTCGGTGAGGCCACGGCACGGGTGTGGGGCCTGTACATGGCCGGCTCGCGCTACAGCTTCGAGACCAACGGCGTCCAGCTGCACCAGGTGCTGGCCGTCAAGCCCGACCCGCGTGGTGGGTCCGCGCTGCCGCTTCGGCCGTGGTGGGATGGCTGAATGGAGCAGCGACTGAGCCTCGTCACCCTCGGCGTGGCCGACCTCGACCGGTCCCGGGCCTTCTACGAGGCCCTCGGCTGGAAGCGGGGCGACGACAACGACGACGTGGTGTTCTTCCAGACCGGCGGCATGATCATCGGCCTGTGGGACCGCGCGGCGCTCGCCGACGACAGCGCCGTGGAGGACTCCGGCGGCTGGGGCGGCGTCACGCTGGCGCTCAACGTGCGCTCGCCGGAGGAGGTCGACGACGTGCTCGAGGAGGCCCGGGCGGCTGGCGCCGTGGTCGGGCGCCCGCCGGCCGAGACGTTCTGGGGTGGCTACTCCGGCGTCTTCATCGACCCCGACGGCCACCCGTGGGAGGTCGCCCACAACCCGTTCTGGACGGTGACCGGCGACGGCCGGACGGTCCTGCGCGAGAGGTAGCCGCTCAGGGCTGCTGCAGCAGCTCGGTGCCCAGCCACTCCACCGGGATCCCGAAGGCGTCGACGAGGTCCTGCGCGTGCGGCCGCAGCTCGGCGCAGAGGGCGTTGACCGCGCCGGTCACCTGCTTGCTCCGCGCCGGGGTGATCCGGGTGTGCTCGAGGAACCACCCCTTGTCCGCCTCGATGGTGGACAGGGCGTAGAGGTCGCAGACGCGGTCGAGCACCGCCCGGGCCGTGGTGTCCTCACAGGCCGCGACCCCTGCCACGAACGCCTCGAGCACGACCTTGTCGACGTGCGCCCGGGCGGCGGCGAGCAGGTGGTCCTGCGTGTCGTTGAACACCTCGAACGCGTCCGCCCCCGGTGCGGTGGCCCTGCGCAGCCGCATCGCGAGGGTCTCGAGCAGGTGCTGCTCACGGTCCTCGAACAGCGCGCACTGCCAGCCGCGGTCGAGCACCGCGTCCTCGGCGTCCCGTCCCGGCGCCGCGGCGATGAGCCGCTCGACCAGGCCCCGGGCGGCGGTGCGCTCGATCACCGCGCCGGCCACCTGCCGGGCGCCGAACCGCACCATCTGGAGGGTGTCCATGTCGCCGAAGGTGTCGCGGTAGTCGGTCAGCAGGCCCTTGGCCACCAGCTGGAGGAGGACCGTGTTGTCGCCCTCGAAGGTGGTGAAGACGTCGGTGTCGGCCTTGAGGGCCGGCAGCCGGTTCACGGACAGGTACCCGGCGCCACCGCAGGCCTCGCGGCAGGTCTGGATGCTCGCGGTGGCGTGGGCGGTCGCCACCGCCTTGATGCCCGCCGCGCGCGCCTCGAGCTCGCGCTGCGCGCGCGGGTCGGCCGCGTCGCCGGCGGCCTGCACGTCGTGCATCCGCGAGACCAGCTCGTTCTGGGCGAACATCAGGGCGTAGGAGGTCGCGAGCGCGGGGAGCAGCTTGCGCTGGTGGGCACGGTAGTCGAGCAGCAGGACCTCCTCGTCGCTGCCGGGCGGGGCGAACTGGCGCCGCTGCCCGGCATACGTGACGGCCAGCGTCAGGGCCGTGCGGGTGGCCGCGCCGGCGCCGCCGGCCACGCTGATCCGCCCCCGCACCAGCGTGCCGAGCATGGTGAAGAAGCGCCGCGTGGCGTTGTCGATGGGGGAGCTGTAGACGCCGTGCTCGTCGATGTCCCCGTACCGGTTCAGCAGGTTGGTGCGCGGCACCCGCACGTGCTCGAAGGTGAGCCGGCCGTTGTCGACGCCGGCCAGCCCTGCCTTGCCACCGCAGTCGCCGATGGTCACGCCGGGCATCGGGTGGCCGTCCTCGTCGCGGATGGGGACCAGCACGCAGTGCACGCCGTGCGACTGCCCGCCGGTGACCAGCTGGGCGAAGACGGCCGCCATCCGCCCGTCGCGGGCCGCGCCGCCGATGTAGTCCTTGCGGGCCGCCGGTGTGGGCGTGTGCACGACGAGCTCGTCGGTCTCCGGGTCGTAGGTCGCCGTGGTGCCGAGGGACTGCACGTCCGAGCCGTGCCCGGTCTCGGTCATCGCGAAGCAGCCGGGCAGCTCGGCGCTCAGGATGGCCGGCAGGTAGGCCGCGTGGTGCCGCCGGGTGCCGAGGTTCGCCACCGCGCCGCCGAACAGCCCCCAGTGCACACCGGCCTTCACCAGGAGCGACAGGTCGGCGTGGCCGAGCATCTCGAACGCGGTGACCGATGCCCCGAAGTCACCCTGGCCGCCCAGGTCCTTGGAGAGCCCGCGGGCCGGGTGGCCGGTCCTGGCCAGGTGCTGGAGCTGCTCGGCGACCCGGGCGCGGTGCTCCTCGCGGGTCAGCTCACCCCTCGGCGGTGCGAACCGCGCGGGCTCGAGCTCGGAGCGGGCCTCGTCGCGGATGTGGGCCCACCGGCCGTCGATGGCCTTGCGCAGGGCGGTGCTGAGGGTGCTCATCGGGGCTCCTCGAGGGACGGGGTGGACGGCCAGGCGGACGAGAGCCCGCCCCAGGCCAGGTCGGTGAGGTGCTCGGCGAGCTCCTCGCGCGGCATCGGGTCGGCCGTGGTGAGCCACTGGTCGGCCGCGGCCCGCACCATGCCCACGAGCCCGGGCCCCCACACCACGGCGGCGGCGGTGTCGCGCCCCGCCGCCTCGAGGGCCGAGGCGAGCACCGCCGACATCTGCTCGGCGATGTGCGAGGTCACCTGGCCGGCCGGGTCGCCGCCCGCCGGACGGTCCAGCAGGGGCGCGCCCACGACGAAGCGGTAGACCTCCGGGTCGCGCTCGACGAGCCGCAGGTAGGAGTCGATGGCCGCGGCGATGAGCCGGCGGGGGGAGCCGCCGGCGGCGCCGAGGTCCGCCGAGCCCAGCGCGGTGGTGACGTCGCGCAGGATGAGGGCGTCGACGCGGGCCGCCACGGCGGCATACAGCCCGCTGCGGTCGGTGAAGTGGCGGTAGAAGACGGTCTTGCTCGTGGCCGCCGCTGCGGCGATGTCGTCCATGCCGACCGCCGCGCCGTGCTGGCGGATGGCGCGCAGCGTCGCGTCGACGAGCTCCTCGCGGCGTCGCTGCCGGTGCTCGTCCCACCGGGTGCTGCGCCCGTCAGTGGTGGTGCTCACGATCGGCGACGGTAGCAGGTACGAGCGGTACCTGCTACCGTCCGTACCCGGTAATTCCGCCCCCCCGGCACTCCCGAACCGCTCGAAGGAGCCCTCGTGGCCACGACCCGCACCCCCCGCCGCGCCGCCGTCATCGGTGGCAACCGCATCCCGTTCGCCCGCGCCAACGGCACCTACGCCCACGCCTCCAACCAGGACATGCTCACGGCCGCCCTCGAAGGGCTCGTGGCCCGTCACGGCCTGGCGGGGGAGCGGCTCGGCGAGGTCGCGGCGGGAGCGGTGCTCAAGCACAGCCGCGACTTCAACCTCACCCGGGAGTCGGTGCTCGGCTCGAGCCTGTCGGCGCACACCCCCGCCTACGACGTGCAGCAAGCCTGCGGCACCGGGCTCGAGGCGACCATCCTCGTGGCCAACAAGATCGCCCTCGGGCAGGTCGAGTCCGGCATCGCCGGCGGCACCGACACCGCCTCCGACGCCCCCATCGCCGTCAGCGAGGGGCTGCGCGAGACGCTGCTGCGCCTCAACCGGGCCAGGACGACCGGGCAGAAGGTGAAGGCCCTGACCGGCCTGCGGCCGGGACACGTGGTGCCGGAGATCCCGCGCAACGTCGAGCCGCGCACCGGCCTCTCGATGGGCGACCACATGGCCCAGACGGCCAAGCGGTGGGGCATCACTCGCGAGGCGCAGGACGAGCTCGCCGCCGCCAGCCACCGCAACCTCGCCGCCGCCTGGGAGCGCGGGTTCTTCGACGACCTGGTCACGCCGTTCCTGGGCGTGACCCGCGACGAGAACCTGCGTCCCGACTCCTCGGTCGAGAAGCTGGCCACCCTCAAGCCGGTGTTCGGCAAGGGCGAGGGCGCCACCATGACGGCGGGCAACAGCACCCCCCTCACCGACGGCGCCTCCGCCGTGCTCCTCGGAACGGACGAGTGGGCCGCCGAGCGCGGGCTGCCGGTGCTGGCGCACCTCGTCGACGCCGAGACGGCGGCGGTCGACTACGTCACCGGCGACGAGGGCCTGCTCATGGCCCCCGCCTACGCGCTGCCCCGCCTGCTCGAGCGGCAGGGCATGACCCTGCAGGACTTCGACCTCGTCGAGATCCACGAGGCCTTCGCCTCCACCGTGCTGGCGACGCTGGCCGCGTGGGAGGACGAGGAGTTCTGCCGTGACCGCCTCGGCCTCGCCAAGCCCGTCGGCTCCCTCGACCGCAGCCGGCTCAACGTGCACGGCTCGTCGCTGGCCGCCGGCCACCCGTTCGCCGCGACCGGCGGCCGCATCGTCGCCTCGCTGGCGAAGATGCTGCACGAGAAGGGGTCCGGCGCCCGGGGGCTGGTCTCGATCTGCGCCGCTGGTGGCCAGGGCGTCATGGCGATCCTCGAGGCGGCCTGACATGGCCGGCTACGCCTCCTTCGTGAACACCGGGGTCGGGCAGAAGCTCGCGGCCCAGCTCGGGCTGCCCCGGCCGGTGCGGCTGCGCCGGTATGCCGCGGACGCACCGCTCGTCGACGGCCCCGTGCTCGTGGGCGGCCATGGCGACGCCCCGCTCGCCGGCCGGGTCCGCGCCCTGCTGGAGCAGGAGTCGGGCACGGCCGTCGAGTCGCTCACGCAGGGCCAGCGCGTGGCGGCCGTCGTCGCCGACCTGAGCGCCGTGGAGTCCCCGGAGGACCTCGAGACGCTGCGGTCGCTCGTCGGCCCCGCCCTGCGCTCGCTCGCCCCCAGTGGTCGTGTCGTGGTGTTGGGGCGTCCTCCTCGGGAGGCGGCCACCGTGGCCCAGGCGGCCGCTCGCCGGGCCCTGGAGGGCATCACGCGCAGCATCGGCAAGGAGCTGCGGGCCGGGGCGACCGCCAACCTCGTGCTGGTCGCCGACGGCGCCGACAGCGGCGTGGACAGCACGTTGCGCTTCCTGCTGTCGGGCCGCTCGGCCTACGTCGACGCCCAGGTCGTCGAGGTGACCGGTGGTGACGCCCCGGCTCCCACCGACTGGCGGCGGCCGCTCGACGGCAAGGTTGCGGTCGTCACCGGGGCCGCGCGCGGCATCGGCGCCGCGATCGCCGACGTGCTCTCGCGCGACGGGGCGACCGTGGTGTGCGTCGACGTGCCGGCTGCCGGGGAGTCGCTGGCCGGCACCGCCAACCGCGTCGGCGGCACCGCGCTGCAGCTCGACGTCACCGCCGCAGACGCGGGCGAGCGCATCCTCGAGCACGCGAAGGCCCGCCACGGCGGCCTCGACATCGTGGTGCACAACGCGGGCATCACCCGCGACAAGCTGCTGGTCAACACCGACGAGCAGCGTTGGGCCTCGGTGCTCGACGTGAACCTGCTGTCGATCCTGCGGATGAACGAGGTCCTGCTCGGCGACGACGGCCTGCGCGAGGGCGGTCACCTGGTGCTCGTCTCGTCGATCGCCGGCATCGCAGGGAACCGGGGCCAGTCGAACTACGCGGCCTCCAAGGCCGGCGTCATCGGCCTGGTGCAGGCGCTGGGCGGCGACCCGGGCCTGCGCGCGCGGGGCATCACCGTCAACGCCGTCGCGCCCGGCTTCATCGAGACGGAGATGACCGGGCGCATCCCGTTCGCCACCCGCGAGGCGGGCCGGCTGATGAACTCCCTGTCGCAGGGCGGCCTGCCGGTCGACGTGGCCGAGACCATCGCCTGGCTCTCGCAGGACGCCAGCGCCGGCATCACCGGCAACGTCGTGAGGGTCTGCGGCCAGAGCCTGCTGGGGGCCTGACGTGGCGACCACCGACGTCGAGGACCTCGAGTCCGTCCCGGCCCTCCCGCGCCTCTACGCCACCGCGGCGCTCACGGCCCGGGGGCGCGGCGGCGACCTGCCCACACGCGCGATCCGGCTCCGGTCGGCGGCTGTCGACCGCGACCGCCTGCTGCGCTACCAGCGGCTGTGCGGCTTCCCGGTCGGCGACGCCCTGCCGCACACCTACCCGCACCTGCTCGGCTTCCCGCTGCAGATGGAGCTCATGGCCCGTCGCGACTTCCCGCTCGCCCTGCCGGGGATGGTGCACCTCGAGAACGTCGTCACCGTCCACCGCCGGCTCACGGCCTCGGACGCGTTCGACGTCACCGTGCGGGCCGAGCACCTCAGGGAGCACCCCAAGGGCCTGCTCGTCGACCTCGTGACCGAGGTGGACGTGGCCGGGGAGCGGGTCTGGGACGGGCGGAGCACCTACCTGCGGCGGGGTCGTTCCCACGAGGCCGCGGCGACCCCTGTCCCGGCGCCCGAGCCACCCGCTGGCGACCCGGTCGCGGTGTGGCGGCTTGCCGGTGACCTCGGCCGCCGGTATGCCGCCGTCAGCGGCGACGTGAACCCCATCCACCTGCACCCCCTCACCGCCCGGGCGATGGGCTTCCCCCGGGCGATCGCCCACGGCATGTGGACCTGTGCGCGCGCCCTGGCGGCCCTCGGGCCGGCCACCGCGGAGCCGTCGACCTCGCACGTGTGGTTCCGCAGGCCCGTGCTCCTGCCGAGCACGGTCGCGCTCGCGGTCGACCGCAGGGGCGGCCAGGTGGTGGCCGGGCTGAGGTCGGTCCCCGGCGGGGTCGACCACCTCGTGATGGCCTGGGCGCCGCAGGAGTAGACCGGACTCCGGTACGCCGTCCCGGTTCCCTCCCGGCTACCGTGGGCCGGATGCACACGACCGGGGATGACACATGGCACCACCGTGCCCGAGAACGGGTGAGGTCCACGCTGGCCACCTGGGTACGCACCGTCCGGCGGGCGGTCGCACACGCGGGGCCGGAGCGCGACACCGGGCTGTTGCTGGCGAAGGCGTCGATCGCCACGGTGGTCGCCTGGCAGGTGGCCGTGCACCTGCTCGACAGCCCCCAGCCGTTCTACGCCCCGCTGGCGGCCCTGCTGGTCGTCGACGAGACGATGGTGCGGTCGCTGGGGGCGAGCGCGCAGCGGATCGCCGCCGTGGTGCTCGGCATGAGCGTTGCCTGGCTGGTCGGCTCGGTGGTGGGTGTGTCCTGGTGGACGATGGTCCCGGTCATGCTCGTGGCCCTGCTGCTGGGGCGCTGGCGCCGACTGGGTGACCACGGGCTCCAGGTGCCCACCCTGGTGCTGCTGTCGCTGCTCACCGTGCACGGCACCGACACCCAGTTCACCTACCTGACCATCGTCGAGACGGTGGTCGGAGGCGTCATCGGCGTGGCGGTCAACGCGGTCGTGCTCGCGCCGCTGCACATCCAGCAGCCCCGCGACGCCGTGCGGTCGCTGACCTCCCGGGTCCGCCGCCTGTTGCACGAGATGGCGACCGGCCTGCGCGAGGGCTGGGACGCCGACCGGGCCCGGCGCTGGTACGACACGAGCACCGAGATCGTGCAGACCGCCCCCGAGGTGCTCGAGACGATCGAGACCGGCCGGGAGAGCACGCGGCTCAACCCGCGGCACGACCTGCGGCCGGTCGACATCGACTGGGCCGGCTACGAGCGCACCGTCGAGACCGTCCGGCGCTCGCAGTGGCAGGTCTCCGGCATCGCCCGCACCCTCGTCGACGCCGCCGACGAGGCCGAGCGGCTGCCGGTGCCGTCACGCGACTTCCTTGAGCGCTACGCCGAGGCGCTCGACGCCATCGGCTGCGCGGTCGACCACTTCGGCCTGCGTGACGACGAGGACCAGGCCGAGGTCGACCGCTACCTGCGCGCGGCCCTGGAGGTGCTCGACCAGCTCGGCGCCTGGGTCCGCGAGACCCCGCTGGACGACCCCCATGCCTGGCCGGCGTACGGCGCACTCATCCTCGACGCGCAGCGGCTCGCCCGCGAGCTCGCCGCGAAGAAGGAGGAGGCGGCCGTGCCGACCGACAGCGGCCCGATCCGGCTGCCCCTGCAGGACCGGCTCAAGCAGATGGGGTCGGCCGGCTAGCGACCGCGCAGCACCGCCCGCCGGTGCAGGTACTCCTGCTCGTCGATCTCACCGCGTGCGTAGCGCTCGTCGAGCAGCCGGTCGGCCGCGCTCGACCCGGGCTCCCGGCTCGACCCGGCGCCGCCGCCGGACCGCGCCAGCGACACGGCCAGCAGCACCACGCCTGCGAGGAGCACGAACAGCACGAGCAGCAGCACCAGCAGGCCCCACCAGCCGCCCCACCCGTGCATGCCCCAGCCGTCGTTCCACATGGCCACACCTCCTCTGCGGGTCAGCGTGGCCCGGGGTGGCCGCCGCCGGCAGGGCCGTTGGACCCGCACCGGTGCCCGTGCGGAACTGCGTCGCAGGGCCGAAGGCCCGGCCGATACGATCGGTGTGCCGTGCGCGCACCGAGCGCACGCGGCATACGAAGCCCACGAACAGCCCAGGAGTGCCCACGTGTCTGCGCAGATCACCGTCACCGTCGCCGGGAGCGAGCGAGCGGTGCCCGGGCAGACCACCGCGGGGGACCTGTTCGGCGACGACCGCTCCGTCGTCGTGGCCCGCGTGAACGGTGAGCTGCGCGACCTTGCGCACGAGCTGGCCGAGGGCGACACCGTCGAGCCCGTGCGCGTCGACGAGGAGGACGGCCTGAACGTGCTGCGCCACTCCGCGGCCCACGTGCTGGCCCAGGCGGTGCAGGAGGTCAACCCGAAGGCGAGGCTGGGCATCGGTCCGCCCGTCAAGGACGGCTTCTACTACGACTTCGACGTCGAGGAGCCCTTCAACCCCGACGACCTGAAGAAGCTCGAGAAGGTGATGCAGCGCATCATCAACGAGGGCCAGACCTTCGTGCGGCGCGAGATCTCCGACGACGAGGCGCTCGCCGAGCTCAAGGACGAGCCCTACAAGTGCGAGCTGATCGGGCTCAAGGGCGGTGCCGCGGAAGGCGCAGCCGAGGGTGCGTCGGTGGAGGTCGGCGGCGCGCAGCTGACCATCTACGACAACCTGCGCCGCGACGGCAGCGTCGCCTGGGGCGACCTCTGCCGCGGACCGCACATCCCGTCGACCAAGCTGATCGGCAACGCGTTCAAGCTCATGCGCAGTGCGGCCGCCTACTGGCGCGGCTCGGAGAAGAACCCGCAGCTGCAGCGCATCTACGGCACCGCGTGGCCGACCAAGGACGACCTCAAGGCGTACCTCGACCGGCTGGCCGAGGCCGAGAAGCGCGACCACCGCAAGCTGGGCGCCGAGCTCGACCTGTTCAGCTTCCCCGACGAGATCGGTTCCGGGATGGTCGTGTTCCACCCCAAGGGCGGGGTCATCAAGCGGGAGATGGAGGACTACGTCCGCCGTCGCCACATCGAGGAGGGCTTCGACTACGTCGGGACCCCCCACATCAGCAAGGACGGGCTGTTCCACACCTCCGGGCACCTGCCGTACTACGCGGACACGATGTTCCCGCCCATGGAGTTCGAGGGCACGGAGTACCGCCTCAAGGCGATGAACTGCCCGATGCACAACCTCATCTACCGTTCCCGCGGCCGGTCCTACCGCGAGCTGCCGCTGCGGTTCTTCGAGTTCGGCTCGGTCTACCGGTTCGAGAAGTCCGGCGTCGTCCACGGCCTGACCCGGGTGCGCGGGATGACCCAGGACGACTCCCACTCCTACGTCACCGCGGAGCAGGCCCCGGCCGAGATCAAGCACCTGCTGTCCTTCGTGCTCGGGCTGCTCAAGGACTTCGGGCTCGACGACTACTACCTCGAGCTGTCGACCCGCGACGAGACCAGCAACAAGTTCATCGGCAGCGACGAGCAGTGGGCGGAGGCCACCCGCGTCCTGGAGCAGGCGGCGACCGAGACCGGTCTCGAGCTGGTGGCCGACCCCGGGGGCGCAGCCTTCTACGGGCCCAAGATCTCGGTCCAGGCCCGTGACGCCATCGGCCGCACCTGGCAGATGTCGACGATCCAGTACGACTTCAACCAGCCGGCTCGCTTCGGCCTCGAGTTCCAGGCCGCCGACGGCTCGCGCCAGCAGCCGGTGATGATCCACTCGGCGAAGTTCGGCTCCATCGAGCGCTTCTTCGGGGTGCTCGTCGAGCACTACGCCGGGGCCTTCCCGCCCTGGCTGGCGCCGGTCCAGGTGCTCGGCATCCCGGTGGCCGAGGAGTACAACGCCTACCTCGAGGAGGTCGCGGCGCGCCTGCGGCAGAAGGGGATCCGGGTGGAGGTCGACGAGAGCGACGACCGGTTCCCGAAGAAGATCCGCAACGCCAGCAAGGCCAAGGTGCCGTTCGTGCTCATCGCGGGTGAGGACGACCGCTCAGCCGGGGCAGTCTCGTTCCGCTACCGCGACGGCTCGCAGAAGAACGGCGTCCCGCTCGAGGAGGCGGTGGCCGAGATCGTGCAGGCGGTCGAGAGCCGGGTCCAGGTGTGACCGACGAGCAGCAGCCTCCGGCAGAGGAGGAAGAGGCCCGTCTGCGGGTCTTCCCCGAGCTGGCGCGCGAGTTCGCGGCGGCCGAGGACGGCTTCGAGCGGCTGTGGACCCCGCACCGGATGGCCTACATCAAGGGCGAGCGGCCCAGCGAGCAGGCGGGGGAGGGGTGCCCGTTCTGCCTCGCGCCGCAGCGCGCCGACGACGCAGAGGGGCTCATCGTCCATCGCGGCGAGCACTGCTACGTCGTGATGAACCTCTTCCCGTACAACCCGGGGCACGTGCTCGTCTGCCCCTACCGCCACGTGGCCCTGTACATCGACCTCAACGAGGCCGAGACCGCCGAGTTCACCGCCCTGACGCGGGGGAGCATCCAGGCCCTGCAGAACGCGTCGAGGCCCATGGGCTTCAACATCGGCATGAACCAGGGCTCGGTCGCGGGGGCCGGCGTGCAGGCGCACCTGCACCAGCACGTCGTGCCACGCTGGGGCGGCGACTCCAACTTCCTGCCGGTGATCGCGCAGACCAAGGCGCTGCCCATGCTGCTCGAGGACGTCCGCCAGCAGCTCGTCGCCGCGTGGCCGCGCTGACTCGCCGCCTGCCGTCGCTACCCTGAGGCCACCATGCTGAACCGATACGCGCGCGCCTTCTTCACCAAGGTGTTCACCCCGCTCGCCCGCCTGCTGCTCAAGCTGGGCGTCAGCCCGGACGTCGTCACCCTGGTGGGGACCCTCGGCGTGTGCGTCGGGGCCCTGGCCTTCTACCCCCGCCACGAGTTCTTCTGGGGGACCATCGTCATCACCGCGTTCGTCTTCTCCGACACCCTCGACGGGATCATGGCGCGGATGTCCGGCCGGTCCGGCAACTGGGGGGCCTACCTCGACTCCACGCTCGACCGGGTCGGGGATGCCGCCATCTTCGGCGGCCTCGTGCTCTGGTACGCCGGTGACGGCAACGACACGCTGATGGCCGCCCTCGCCC
Organism: Knoellia sp. 3-2P3; assembly: GCF_029223115.1. Taxonomy (NCBI): domain Bacteria; kingdom Bacillati; phylum Actinomycetota; class Actinomycetes; order Micrococcales; family Intrasporangiaceae; genus Knoellia; species Knoellia sp. 3-2P3. Next base: position 348,735 of record NZ_JARGZE010000002.1, on the reverse strand, counting down.
TGGCCAACCTCATCCTCGGCAGTGTCGTCTCCTACGCCCGGGCCCGCGCCGAGGGGCTGGGCATGACCGCCAACGTCGGCATCGCCGAGCGCGCAGAGCGCCTCGTGGCCACCCTGGCCGCCACCGGCCTCGTCGGCCTGGGTGCGCCGGAGCTGCTGCTCACCGTCGTGCTGGCGCTGCTCGCCGTCGCGAGCTTCATCACCGTGTGCCAGCGCGTGCTGACGGTGCGCCGGCAGGCCCTGAGCCGCGCGTGAGGGCGCTCGGCGACGCCCTGGCCGTCGGTGGCTTCCGGCTCGGCTGGTCGGCGGTCCGACGGCTCCCGGAGCGCGCGGCACACGGCCTCTTCGACCGCGTCGCCGACGCGGCCGTGGCGCGCGGCGGCCGTGGCGTGCGGCGGCTGCGGGCCAACTACGCGCGCGTGCGCCCCGAGCTGGGGGAGGACGAGCTCGACGCCCTGGTGCGGGCCGGCATGCGGTCCTACATGCGCTACTACTGCGAGGCGTTCCGGCTCCCGGACCGCAGTGCCGAGGACGTCGCCCGTGGCGTCAGGGTCGTCGGCGACGCCGCCATCCGCGAGGAGCTGGCGGGGGGTCGTGCCGTGGTGTGCTTCCTCGGCCACCTGGGCAACTGGGACACGGCCGGCGCCTGGGGCACGCGCGAGCTCGCCCCGGTGGTGACGGTCGCCGAGCGGCTCAAGCCGGAGGAGGTGTATGCCGAGTTCCTCGCCTTCCGCGAGTCGCTCGGCATGACCATCCTGCCGCTGACCGGGGGAGGCGACGTCTTCGCCCAGCTCCGCTCGCACCTGAGCAGGCCGGTGCTCGTGCCGCTGCTGGCCGACCGCGACCTCACCGCCCGCGGGATCGAGGTGGACCTGTGCGGCCACCGCGCCCGCATGGCGGCCGGTCCGGCGGCGCTGGCCATCGCCACGGGCGCAGCCCTGCACCCGGTGTCGATCCACTATGAGCCCGTGCCGGGAAGCGACTGGCGCCGACGCGTCGTCATCACCTTCCACGACCGGGTGCCCGACCCGGGGCAGGGGACCACGCGCGAGCGCGCCACGGCCATGACCCAGCAGTGCGCCGACGTCCTCGGCGGCGCCATCCGCGAACACACTGCCGACTGGCACATGCTCCAGCGCGTCTTCGTCGAGGACCTCACGCCCAGGGCTTCCTCGTGAGGTCCCGGCCGTGAGGATCGGGATCGTCTGCCCCTACTCGTTCGACGTGCCGGGCGGGGTGCAGTTCCACGTGCGCGACCTCGCCGAGCACCTGATCGGGCAGGGGCACCACGTCTCCGTGCTGGCGCCCGCCGACGACGACACCCCCCTGCCGGGGTACGTCGAGTCCGTGGGCCGCACCGTGCCGGTGCGCTACAACGGCTCGGTGGCGCGGGTGAACTTCGGCCCGGTGACGGCGGCGCGGGTGGGGCGCTGGGTCGACCGCGGCGAGTTCGACGTCATCCACCTCCACGAGCCGGTCACGCCGAGCATCTCCCTCCTGGCCCTGTGGGCCTCCGAGGGCCCGGTCGTGGCGACCTTCCACACCTCCAACATCCGCTCCCGGGCCATGCAGGCGGCCTACCCGCTGTTGCGGCCCAGCCTGGAGAAGATCGCCGGGCGGATCGCGGTCTCCGAGGACGCGCGCCGCACCGTGACGACGCATGTCGGCGGCGACGCCGTGGTGATCCCCAACGGCGTGAACGTCGAGCGCTTCGCGAACGCCACCCCCCGGCTGGAGTGGCGGGGCAGCGACGCCGCACCGACCCTCGCCTTCCTCGGACGCATCGACGAGCCCCGCAAGGGCCTGCACGTGCTCGCTGCCGCCATGCCCGGCGTGCTGGCGGCCCACCCCGGTGCCCGGCTGCTCGTGGTGGGGCCCGGTGACGCCGACGCCGCTCGGCAGCGGATGACGCCGCAGGTGGCGGCCGCCACCGAGTTCCTGGGCGCCGTCAGCGACCCCGACAAGGCCGCGCTGCTGGCCTCGGTCGACCTCTACATCGCCCCCCACACCGGGGGCGAGAGCTTCGGCATCGTGCTGGTCGAGGCCATGAGCGCGGGCGCGCCCGTCGTCGCCAGCGACCTGCCGGCCTTCCTGCGGGTGCTCGACGGGGGCCGGGCCGGGGCCACCTTCCGCAGCGAGGACGCCGCGGCCCTCACGCAGGAGATCGTCCGGCTCACCGGGGACGCAGCGGCACGCGCCGCCCTCGCCGAGGCGGGGCGGCGGCGGGCGCGGCAGTTCGACTGGTCGGTCGTGGCCGAGCAGGTCATGGCGGTCTACGAGACCGTCACGCACGGTGCCGGCCGCGTGCGGGCCGACACCAGCGGCGACACGCGCTGGACCCGCCTGCTCCGGGGCCTGTCCAAGGCGGGTGACGAGTGATGGACCTGCTGACCTGGGGTGGGGTCGTGCTGGCGCTGCTGGTCGGCATCGCCTGGTACCTGTCCTACAGCGCAGCCCGGCTCGATCGGCTGCACGCCCGGGTCGAGGGCGCGCTGTCCGCCCTCGACGCCCAGCTCGTCCGACGGGCGGAGGCGACCCTCGAGCTGGCCAACTCGGGGGCGCTCGACCCGGCGAGCGCGCTCATCCTGGCCGCGGCGGCCACGGAGTCGCTGGAGGCGCACAACGGCAGGGTCGGCGACGACCTGCTCGAGGGCCAGCACTTCGCGGGACGCGAGGTCGTCGAGAGCGACCTCACCGAGGCGCTGCTGGTCGCCCTCGCCCCACCCGTCTCCGAGCAGGTCCGGGAGGCACCCGGCAGCACCGGCGAGGCGGCGCTGGCGCGGGTGGAGGCGGCCGGGCTGCGGGTGCAGCTCGCGCGCCGGTTCCACAACGACGCGGTCAAGGACGTGCAGCGCGTCCGTCGCAAGTGGGTCGTGCGGTGGTTCCGGCTCGCCGGCTACGCCGAGCTGCCGCAGACCATCGAGTTCGACGACGCGCTCCCCGGGTCGGAGCGCACCTAGCGGGCAACTAGCATTGGGGGCGAAGCGCGACTCCTGCGCTGCGCCCCGCGAACGACATGGAGCACCCCAATGTCCTCCGAAACCCCCGTCACGGCTGCCCAGCCGACCACCGGCACCTCGCGCGTCAAGCGCGGCATGGCCGAGATGCTCAAGGGCGGCGTGATCATGGACGTGGTCACCCCCGAGCAGGCGAAGATCGCCGAGGACGCCGGCGCCGTCGCCGTCATGGCCCTCGAGCGCGTCCCCGCCGACATCCGCGCCCAGGGCGGCGTGTCCCGCATGTCCGACCCGGACATGATCGACGGCATCATCGAGGCCGTCTCCATCCCCGTGATGGCCAAGGCCCGCATCGGCCACTTCGTCGAGGCCCAGGTGCTGCAGTCCCTCGGCGTCGACTACATCGACGAGTCCGAGGTGCTCACCCCGGCCGACTACGCCAACCACATCGACAAGTGGGCCTTCACCGTCCCCTTCGTCTGCGGCGCCACCAACTTGGGCGAGGCCCTGCGCCGGATCACCGAGGGCGCGGCGATGATCCGCTCCAAGGGTGAGGCCGGCACCGGTGACGTCTCCAACGCCACCACCCACATGCGCCAGATCCGCGCCGAGATCCGCCGCCTGCAGAACCTTCCCGAGGACGAGCTGTACGTCGCGGCCAAGGAGCTGCAGGCCCCCTACGAGCTCGTCAAGGAGGTCGCGCAGGCCGGCAAGCTCCCCGTCGTGCTGTTCACCGCCGGCGGCATCGCCACCCCGGCCGACGCGGCGATGATGATGCAGCTCGGCGCCGAGGGCGTCTTCGTCGGGTCGGGCATCTTCAAGTCGGGCAACCCGGCCCAGCGCGCCGAGGCGATCGTGAAGGCCACGACGTTCTACGACGACCCGGACGTGGTCGCCAAGGTCTCCCGTGGCCTCGGTGAGGCCATGGTCGGCATCAGCGTCGACGAGATCCCGCAGCCGCACCGGCTCGCCGAGCGCGGCTGGTGACGCTGGACCCCGCCACACCGGTCCCGGACCCGGGCCTGCCACGCGACGCGTGGCAGGCCCGCGTCACGTCGGGCCGGGGGCGTTTCCCGTCGTTGACGGGGGTGCACGGCACGCTGGCCCTCGGCGAGGGCCGGCTCACCTTCACCTCGGAGGACGCTCCCCACGCGCTGTGGTCGGTCTCGGCGGCCGAGGTGCGTGCCGCCCTGCAGGGATACTTCGCCAGCAGCGACCTGGTGCTGGAGTCCGTGACCACGGGGAAGCTGCACGTGACCGTGAGCCGGGAGCGGATCAGCCGCCTGTGGGCCAGCGAGGACCGTGAACGCCGACAGCGCCAGTACGCCGAGGAGTTCCTCGCCGCCCTGGCGCTGTCGGGTGGGACCGTCCGCAGCTGACCCGCCGACTGGTCGGCCGGTGGCTCGTCAGGTGACGGCCGCCCGGGTCCGGAACTCGGGCCGCTCGAACTCCCGGTCGCGCAGCACCGCGGCGAGGTGCTCCGCGGCGGCGAGCACGTCGGCGTGCGAGAGGTAGAGGGGCGCGAAGCCGAGCCGCACGATGTCGGGCTCCCGGAAGTCCCCGATGACCCCGCGGGCGATGAGGGCCTGCACCACGGCATACGCGTCGGGGTGCCGCAGGCTCACCTGTGAGCCGCGCCGCTCGTCCGCGCTCGGGGTCGCGACCGGGAGGTCGACGCCGAGCGCTCCGAGGCACTCGAGGAAGAACGAGGTCAGCGACAGCGACCGTGCGCGCACGTCGTCCACACCCAGCCCGTCGAAGGCCGTCAGCGCTGCTTCGAGCGTGAGCAGGGAGATCAGCGGCGCGGTGCCGACCCGCGCGCGGGTGATGGTGGGGGCGGGCTCGTACTGGCGGGACATGGCGAAGGGGCTCGCGTGGCCCTGCCACCCGGTCAGCGGGCTGTCGAAGTCGGCCAGGTGCCGTTCGGCGACGTAGACGAACGCCGGTGCCCCGGGGCCTCCGCTGAGGTACTTGTAGCCGCAGCCGACCGCGAAGTCGGCGTCGGCCGCATCGAGGCCGACCGGCATCACGCCGGCCGAGTGGCACAGGTCCCAGCAGGCCAGCGCGCCCACCTCGTGGGCCGAGCGGGTCAGCGCGGCGAGGTCCCACAGCTCGCCGGTGCGGTAGTCGACCTGCGAGTAGGAGGCCAGCGCCAGCGAGGAGCCCAGCTCGGCGATCCGGTCGGCGGCCTCGGCCACGGGCACGAGCTCCACGGTCAGGCCGAGCAGGTCGGCCGCCGACTGCGTGATGTAGAGGTCGGTGGGGAAGGAGTCGGGGTCGGTCAGCACCGTGCTGCGGCCCGGGCGCATGCGCGAGGCGGCCACGACGACCTTGAACAGGTTCACGGAGGTGGAGTCGGTGACGACGACCTGGCCCGGCGACGCCCCGACCAGGGCGCCGATCCGGTCGCCGACGCGCTCGGGCGCGCCCCACCAGTCCGACTCGTTCCACGCGCGGATGAGCTGCTCGCCCCACTGCCTGGACACCACGTCGGCGGCGGTCTCCGCGGCCGCGAGGGACAGGGCTCCGAGGGAGTTGCCGTCGAGGTAGATGACGCCGTCGGGGAGGCGGAAGAGGCTGCGGCGGTCGGTGGCGGCGTGCTCGTCGTCGAGCCGGCGCGCCCGGTCTGCGAGGTCTGACATGGCCGCAACCTAGCCCAGCGACCGCCCCCCACGTCAGGGGCCCTAGCCTTTCAGCGTGACCGCCAGCCAGCCCCTCGTCGGGGTCCTCGCCGTCCAGGGCGACGTCCGTGAGCACCTGTATGCCGTGGAGCGCGCGGGTGCCCGCGCCACCACTGTGCGACGCCCCTCCGAGGTCGCGGCGGTCGACGGGCTGGTGATCCCCGGCGGCGAGTCGACCACGATGGACAAGCTGGTGCGGGCCTTCGGCCTGTTCGAGCCGCTGCGTGCGCGCATCGCCGCCGGGATGCCGGTCTACGGGTCGTGCGCCGGGATGATCATGCTCGCCGACCGGATCACCGGTGGCCGCCCCGACCAGCAGACCCTCGGCGGCATCGACATCACGGTGCGCCGCAACGCCTTCGGCCGGCAGGTGGACTCCTTCGAGGAGGACCTGCACATCCACGCCATTGGTGGCGCTCCGATGCGGGCCGTGTTCATCCGGGCGCCCTGGGTGGAGGAGTCCGGCCCGGGGGTGGAGGTGCTCGCGTCGGTCGAGGAGGGTCCGGCCGCGGGTCGTGTCGTCGCGGTCCGGCAGGGGCGCCTGCTCGCCACGTCCTTCCACCCGGAGGTCACCGGTGACCACCGGTTCCACCAGCTCTTCGTGCAGATGGTGCGCGACGCCCGCGCCGGTGGGGCGAAGGGCCCTTAAGTAAGATCGCCTCCGGTCTTTTTGCCAGCAGCACGACGTAGTTCGAGGAGAAGCGATGAGCGGCCATTCCAAGTGGGCGACAACGAAGCACAAGAAGGCTGCGATCGACGCCAAGCGGGGCAAGCTCTTCGCCAAGCTGATCAAGAACATCGAGGTGGCCGCCCGCACCGGTGGCGGTGACCCGGCCGGCAACCCGACGCTCTACGACGCGATCCAGAAGGCCAAGAAGTCCTCGGTCCCCAACAACAACATCGACAACGCCGTCAAGCGCGGCAGCGGTGCGACGGCGGGTGGCGCCGACTGGGAGAACATCACCTACGAGGGCTACGCGCCCGGCGGTGTGGCGATCCTCATCGAGTGCCTCACCGACAACCGCAACCGGGCGGCGGCCGAGGTGCGCACGGCCCTCACGCGCAACGGCGGCCAGCTGGCCGACCCGGGGTCGGTGGCCTACGTCTTCGACCGCAAGGGCGTGGTCATCCTGCCCAAGGGCGACAAGACGGAGGACGACATCCTCGAGATCGTGCTCGACGCCGGTGCCGACGAGGTCAACGACAACGGCGACACCTGGGAGATCGTCTCCGAGGCGACCGACGTCGTGGCGGTCCGCACGGCACTCCAGGAGGCGGGCATCGAGTACGACTCGGCGGAGGCCTCCTGGGTGCCCAACCTGCAGGTGCCGCTCGACGCCGAGGGCGCGCGCAAGATGATCCGGGTCATCGAGGCCCTCGAGGACTCCGACGACGTCCAGGACGTCTACGCCAACGGCGACATCAGCGACGAGGTGCTCGCCGAGCTCGAGTCGGAGGAGTAGGCGTGTTGGTGCGCGGCAGCCGCCCCGGCGCTGTGTAGCGTTCGACCGAACACCTGTTCGGATGTGGAGGAGTTGTCAGCGTGCGCGTTCTCGGCGTCGACCCGGGCCTGACCCGTTGCGGGCTGGGGGTCGTCGAGGGCTCCCCGGGCAGCCTGGCCATGGTGGCCGTGGGTGTCGTGCGCACCCCCGGCGGCAGTGACACGGGGGAGCGGCTGGTCTACCTCCAGGACCAGCTCGACCGCTGGCTCGACCGCTTCGAGCCCGACGCCATCGCCCTCGAGCGGGTCTACGCCGCTGACCACGTGCCCACCGTCATGACCACCGCGCAGGCCTCGGCCGTCGCCCTGCTCGCGGGGGCCAGACGCGGGCTGCCCGTCGTGCTGCACACGCCCACCGAGGTCAAGGCGGCCGTCACCGGGTCGGGACGCGCCGACAAGGCCCAGGTCACGGCCATGGTCACTCGCATCCTCCGGCTCGACGTGGCGCCCCGTCCCGCCGACGCGGCCGACGCCCTCGCGCTGGCGATCTGCCACCACTGGCGCGGCACGGGGGAGAGCCGGCTCGCGCTCGCCGCCGCCTCCGAGCGGGCCCGGCTCAGGGCCGCGTCCGGCCGAACGGTGGTGGCGGGGTGATCGCCTCGGTCCGCGGAAGCGTGCTGCACGCCGGCCTCGACCGTGTGGTGGTGGAGGTCGGGGGCGTCGGCATGCTGGTGCACACGACCCCCGGCACGGCGGCGTCGGTGCGCCGTGGCCAGGAGGCTGCGCTGTCGACCACCCTGGTCGTGCGAGAGGACTCGCTGACCCTCTACGGCTTCGGCTGCGACGACGAGCGCGACATGTTCGAGCAGGTCCAGACGGTCTCGGGGGTGGGTCCGCGTCTCGCGTTGGCCATGCTGTCCGTCATGCCGCCCGACCGGATCCGTGCCGCCATCAGCGGTTCGGATGTCGCGGCCCTCACGAAGGTCCCCGGCATCGGGAAGAAGGGCGCCGAGCGGATGGTGCTCGAGCTGCGTGACAAGATCGGTGTGCCGGGATCCGCCGGTGCCGCGGCCCCTGCGGCGGCGACGCTGCCGGCGTGGCGCGACCAGGTCACCGAGGCCCTCGTCGGCCTCGGCTGGTCGGCCAAGCAGGCCGACGACGCCGTCCAGCGGGTCGCGGACGGTGCCGGGGACGCCGGTGCCACGCCCACGGTCTCCGAGATGCTGCGGGCCGCCCTGCGCGAGCTGGGGAGGTAGGCCGTGCCCGCGTCCGCTGACGGCTTCGCCTCCGAGATGTACGAGGACAGCTCCCTCGACGCCACCGCCCGCGTCGTCGACGCCGGCAGCGACGCCGACGAGCGCACCGTCGAGGCCGCGCTGCGTCCCCGTCGCCTGAGCGAGTTCCCGGGCCAGACCCGGGTGCGCGACCAGCTCGCCCTCGTGCTCGAGGCCGCCAAGCGCCGGGGGAGCCCTCCCGACCACGTCCTGCTCTCCGGGCCCCCCGGGCTGGGGAAGACGACGCTGGCCATGATCGTGGCGGCCGAGCTGGAGAAGCCGATCCGCGTCACGAGCGGCCCGGCCATCCAGCACGCCGGCGACCTCGCGGCCGTGCTCTCCTCCCTCATGGAGGGCGAGGTCCTGTTCCTCGACGAGATCCACCGCATGTCGCGGGCCGCCGAGGAGATGCTCTACCTGGCCATGGAGGACTTCCGGGTCGACGTGATCGTCGGCAAGGGCCCGGGGGCGACCGCCATCCCCCTGGAGCTGCCGCCGTTCACCGTGGTCGGCGCGACCACCCGGGCCGGGCTGCTGCCCGCACCGCTGCGCGACCGCTTCGGCTTCACCGGACACCTCGACTTCTACGCGAGCGACGACCTCGTCCGGATCCTGCACCGCTCGGCCAGGCTCCTCGAGGTCGAGGCCGACGGCCTGGGCATCGCCGAGATCGCGCGACGCTCGCGAGGCACGCCCCGCATCGCCAACCGGTTGCTGCGCCGGGTGCGCGACTGGGCGCAGGTGCACGGGCGCAGCGTCGTCGACCAGGAGGCCGCCCACGCCGCCCTCGCCCTGTTCGACGTCGACGACCGGGGGCTCGACCGGCTCGACCGCGCCGTGCTCGAGGCCCTCTGCCGCCGCTTCGGGGGAGGGCCGGTGGGCCTGGGCACCCTCGCGGTCGCCGTCGGTGAGGAGGCCGACACCGTCGAGACCGTGGCCGAGCCGTTCCTCGTGCGGGAGGGCTTCATGGCCCGCACCCCACGGGGCCGGGCCGCGACCGCGCTGGCGTGGAAGCACCTCGGCCTCACCCCGCCGGCCGGCAGCGACCCCCTGCTGACGCCGCTTCCCCTCGAGGGCGGCGACGGCCGCTTCTGACCCCGGCCGGCACCCTGGGTCACAATTGGAACGCGCCCTCGGTGCGGTGCGTTGGTTGGTGTGGTCGGTCTCACCTACACTCGACCGGTCCCCGGCCTTCGCCGGGAGGACACGCGTGCCCGGGTACCGGTGACGCGGCGCACAGCGAACCCCATCCGTGAAGGGACTCAAGCATGTCAAGCGGCGGCCTCCTGGCCCTCCCCATGGCGACCAGCGGAGGATCCTCCGGCTCCAGCCTGCTGATCTTCCTGCTGCCCCTGCTGCTCATCGGCTGGATGGTCTTCACCCAGCGCAAGCGCCAGAAGCAGGCCGCTGACCTCCAGAGCAGCATCGTGGTGGGCGACGAGGTGTGCACGACCTCCGGCCTCTTCGGCACGGTCACCGCGCTCGACGCCTCGACGGTGACCCTCGAGGTGAGCCCGGGTGTCCACGTCCGCTACGACCGGCGGGCCGTCGGCATGAAGGTGACGTCCCCCGAGGCGCCCGGGGCTCCCGGGGCGACCTCGCAGAACCCGGGCGAGCAGGGGGACTGACGTGGCGCTCAACCCGCACACCCGCAAGCCGCTCAAGGTCCTCGGCAGCTTCGCAGCGCTCATCGCCGTGCTGGCCGGCCTGCTGTTCAGCGCGAACACCTGGGGCATCGCGGCCTGGACGCCCAAGCTGGGCCTCGACCTCGAGGGCGGCACCCAGATGGTGCTCGAGCCCGTGCTCGTGGGCACCAGCACGGTCTCGAGCTCGCAGCTGAACCAGGCCCGCGACATCATCGTTCAGCGCGTCGACGCCAACGGCGTCGCCGGCGCCGAGGTCACCACCCGCGGCGGGCGCAACATCGTCGTCAGCATGCCGGGGCAGCCCGACCGGACCACCGAGGACGCCATCCGCAAGTCCTCGCAGATGCGCTTCCGGCCGGTGCTGGTCTCCGCCGCCGGCACCACCGCCCCCCAGCCGACGGGAACGCCGTCGGGCACGGCCACCGGCCAGCCGACCGGCTCCGCGACCCCCACCGCGCCGGTCCCGACGGCCACCGGCGCCACCACGTCCGTCGCCAAGAGCGGCCTCCCGCAGGCTCTGCTGAACAGCACGACCTCCCCGTCGGCCACGGCCACGGCCACCGCGACGCCGAAGCCCACCCCGACCGGCACCGCGAGCCCCACCGGCGGTGGCGCCAAGCCCGACAAGCAGAGTGACCTGTCGTGGGTGACCGACGACGTCGCGCAGCAGTTCCAGGCGCTCGACTGCGCCAAGGAGGGCGCCCTCGACAAGGTCGTCGACGACCCGGCCAAGCCGCTGGTCACCTGCTCCGACGACGGCGTGGAGAAGTTCATCCTCGGCCCCGTCGTCGTCGGCGGTGACCAGATCGACAGCGCCGCTGCCGGCTACCGCCCGCTCGCCAACGGCCAGCCGTCCAGCGAGGTCGAGATCCAGCTGTCCTTCAAGGGCGAGGGCACGAAGGCCTACGCCGAGTCCAGCAAGCGCATGGTCTCCCTCGAGCCGCCGCGCAACCGGATGGCGGCCACCCTCGACTCCCGGGTCATCGTGGCGCCGCAGTTCAACGAGGCGATCCTCAACGGCCAGGCCTCCATCACCGGCGGCTTCACGATCGAGCAGGCGCGCGAGCTGGCCGACCAGCTCAAGTTCGGCGCCCTGCCCATGTCGTTCTCGCTCGAGACGCGCGAGAACATCAGCCCCACGCTGGGCGGCGAGCAGCTCCGCTACGGCATCATCGCGGGCATCATCGGCCTGATCCTCGTGGCGGCGTACTCGCTGATGCAGTACCGGGCCCTCGGTTTCGTCACCGTCGCCTCGATCATCATCGCCGGGCTGCTGACCTACCTGAGCCTCACGATCCTCGGCTGGTCCCACAACTACCGGCTCGACATGGCCGGCGTCACCGGCCTGGTGATCGCCATCGGCGTGACCGCGGACTCGTTCATCGTGTACTTCGAGCGCATCCGCGACGAGGTGCGCGAGGGCCGGCCGCTGCGTGCCGCCGTGGACACGGGCTGGAAGCGCGCCAAGCGGACCATCCTGGTGGCCGACGGCGTGAACTTCCTCGCCGCCGTGGTGCTGTACTTCCTGGCGTCCTCCGGCGTGCGCGGCTTCGCCTTCACGCTCGGGCTCACCACGCTGATCGACATCCTCGTGGTGTTCATGTTCACCCACCCGCTCATGGGGATCCTCGCCGAGACGAAGTTCTTCGGTGGCGGCCACAAGTGGTCGGGCCTGAGCCCCGAGCGTCTCGGCGCCGTGGCCGCCCCGCGGTACGTCGGCCGCGGCCGTTTCGCCACGTCACCGGCCGCCCGCACGGCCGAGGGGAGCGCGTCATGATCAACTTCAGCAAGTTCGGCAACGACCTCTACACGGGGAAGCGCTCCATCGCCTTCGTGGGCAACCGCCGGCGGTGGTACGCACTCTCGGCGGTCCTGATCCTCGTGGCGCTGGTGGGCCTCGGGGTGCAGAAGCTGAACCTCGGCCTCGAGTTCACCGGCGGCTCCGAGTTCCGCGTCGCGGCCGGCAGCAACAGCGACAACTACGAGTCGCGGGCTCGGGACGCGCTGGCCGAGGTGGCTCCCGGCGAGAGCGCCAACATCACCAGGCTGGGCACGAGCAGCAGCACCATCCGGGTGCAGACCGAGGAGCTCGACGAGGCCCAGAGCAGCGAGGTCCGGGCGGCGCTGGCCCAGGAGTTCGGGGTCGACGAGAACCAGGTCAGCGCCTCGTTCGTCGGGCCCTCGTGGGGCCAGTCGGTGAGCGAGCAGGCGCTGCGCGCCCTCGTCGTCTTCCTCGTCCTGACGTTCCTGGTGATGGCGATCTACTTCCGCACCTGGAAGATGTCGGTGGCCGCGATGATCGCGCTGGTGCACGACATGGTCATCACGGTGGGCATCTACGCGCTCACCGGGTTCGAGGTCTCACCGGCGACGATGATCGGCTTCCTCACCGTCCTCAGCTACTCGCTCTACGACACCGTGGTCGTCTTCGACAAGGTGCGCGAGAACACTCAGGACGCCTTCGGCAACAAGCGCCAGACCTATGCCGAGGCGGCCAACCTCGCCGTGAACCAGACGGTGGTCCGCTCGATCAACACCACGGTCGTGGCCCTGCTGCCGATCGCGGCCGTGCTGGTGATGGGCTTCACCGTCATCGGCCCCGGCACGCTGCTCGACCTCTCCCTGGTGCTCTTCATCGGCATGGCCGTGGGTGCGTACTCCTCGATCTTCATCGCCACCCCGGCGCTGGTGAGCATGCGTGCCAAGGACCCGGCCGTGCAGCAGCTCGACAAGGCGGCCGCGAAGTTCCACGCCCGGCAGGCCAAGAAGGACGCCGAGGGCCAGACGCAGGCGGCGCACCCCACCGCGGACGAGGGGGCCGACGAGGACCTCGAGCCGGTGGCCGCAGGCACGGCCGGTTCCGGCCCCCGGGACGGGCACGGCTCCGAGGCTGCGGGCAGTGGCCGCGCCATCCACCCGTACGCCCAGACCGGCCCGCGTAACCAGCCCCGCCGCAAGCCGAAGTCCCGGCGCTGAGATGGCCGACATGACCGACACGACGCAGGCGGCCACGGGCCGGGCGGAGAGCCTTGCCGAGCTGGTCTCCAGCAGGCTGCGCGACATCCCCGACTTCCCCGAGCCCGGGGTGGTCTTCAAGGACGTCACGCCGCTGCTGGCCGACGGTCCGGCGTTCTCCGCGGTCGTGCGCGACATCGCCGAGCGCCGCCGGGGCACGGTGGACCTCGTCGCCGGCATCGAGGCGCGCGGCTTCATCTTCGGCGCCGCCGTGGCCCACGAGCTCGGCATCGGCTTCGTGCCGGTGCGCAAGGCGGGCAAGCTGCCGGGGAAGACCCGGGGGGTCTCCTACGACCTCGAGTACGGCAGCGCCACGATCGAGATCCACGAGGACTCCTTCGTCGGCGGCGAGCGGGTGCTCGTCATCGACGACGTGCTCGCGACGGGCGGCACGGCAGCAGCCACCTGCGAGCTGCTCGAGGGTTCCGAGGCGACGGTCGTCGCGTTCGAGGCGGTCATCGAGCTGGCCTTCCTTCACGGTCGCGCGCGGCTGGCCGACCGTGACGTGCACGCCACCGTTGTGGTCGGTGGCGACTGAGCACAGGCAGACCGGACAGTCGGGACGATCACGTAGGCTCTGTCCATGAGTGAGGACGTGGCGGCGCAGACGCCCAGCAGCCCGGCATCCTCCTCTGCCCGCGTGCGGGCCCGGCTCGCCCGGTTCGGGGGCACCCGCGGCCCCGGGGTCAACCCCGTGCTGGAGCCGCTGCTGCAGACCGTGCGGGCGACGCACCCCAAGGCCGACCTGGCCGTCATCGAGCGGGCCTACGAGGTCGCCGAGCGCGCCCACCGTGGCCAGCTGCGCAAGAGCGGCGACGCCTACATCACCCATCCCCTCGCGGTGGCCACCATCCTCGCCGAGCTGGGCATGACCCCGTCCACCCTCGCGGCGGCGCTGCTGCACGACACGGTGGAGGACACGGCATACGGGCTCGGGCAGCTCGAGAAGGACTTCGGCCGTGAGGTCGCGATGCTGGTCGACGGGGTCACCAAGCTCGACAAGGTAACCTACGGCGACGCGGCCCAGGCCGAGACGGTGCGCAAGATGGTCGTCGCGATGGCCAAGGACATCCGGGTCCTCGTCATCAAGCTCGCCGACCGGTTGCACAACGCGCGCACCTGGCGCTACGTCTCCGTCGAGTCCGCGCAGCGCAAGGCCCGCGAGACGCTCGAGATCTACGCGCCGCTGGCCCACCGCCTCGGCATGAACACGATCAAGTGGGAGCTCGAGGACCTCTCGTTCGCCACGCTCTACCCCAAGGTCTACGACGAGATCGTCCGGCTCGTCGCCGAGCGTGCGCCCGCCCGCGAGGAGTACCTCGCGACCGTCCGCGAGCAGGTCAGCTCCGACCTGAAGGCCGCGAAGATCAAGGCGACGGTCACCGGCCGGCCCAAGCACTACTACTCCGTGTACCAGAAGATGATCGTGCGCGGCCGCGACTTCGAGGACATCTACGACCTCGTCGCGGTCCGGGTGCTCGTCGACTCGGTGCGCGACTGCTACGCGGCGCTCGGCGCGCTGCACGCGCGGTGGAACCCCCTGCCGGGGCGGTTCAAGGACTACATCGCGATGCCGAAGTTCAACATGTACCAGTCGCTGCACACGACGGTGATCGGCCCCGGCGGCAAGCCCGTCGAGATCCAGATCCGCACGCACACCATGCACCGCCGGGCCGAGTACGGCGTCGCGGCCCACTGGAAGTACAAGGAGGACCCGACGGCGCGCGCGGGTGTTGCGACCGAGGGTGAGCCCACCGGCCCCATCAACGACATGGCGTGGCTGCGGCAGCTGCTCGACTGGCAGAAGGAGACCGCCGACCCCGGCGAGTTCCTCGACTCGCTGCGTTTCGAGATCAGCGCCCGCGAGGTCTACGTCTTCACGCCCAAGGGCGAGGTCGTGGCGCTGCCGGCCGGCTCGACCCCGGTCGACTTCGCCTACGCGGTGCACACCGAGGTCGGCCACCACTGCATCGGCGGGCGCGTCAACGGTCGCCTGGTGCCGCTGGAGTCCACGCTCGAGAACGGCGACGTCGTCGAGGTGCTCACCTCCAAGGCCGACGGCGCCGGCCCGTCCCGCGACTGGCTGACCTTCGTCAAGTCGCCGCGGGCGCGCAACAAGATCCGCCAGTGGTTCTCCAAGGAGCGCCGCGAGGAGATGATCGAGTCCGGCAAGGACGCGATCGCCAAGGCGATGCGCAAGGAGGGGCTGCCGCTGCAGCGCCTCATGTCGCACGAGTCGCTGACGGCCCTGGCCTCCGAGCTGCGCTACCAGGACATCGACGCCCTGTATGCCGCCGTCGGCGAGGGCCATGTCAGCGCCCAGCACGTGGTGGGCCGGCTCGTCGCCTCCCTCGGGGGCGAGGAGGGGGCCAGCGAGGACCTCGCCGAGGCCACCACGCCCACCCGCTCCCTGCGGCGCCGCACCGGCGACCCCGGAGTGGTGGTCGTCGGCACCGCCGACGTGTGGGTCAAGCTCGCGCGCTGCTGCACGCCGGTGCCGGGCGACCCGATCATGGGGTTCATCACCCGCGGCAACGGCGTCTCTGTGCACCGCACCGACTGCACCAACGCCGAGTCCCTGCGTTCCCAGCCCGACCGCATGATCGAGGTCGAGTGGGCGCCGTCGTCGGCCAGCGTCTTCCTCGTCCAGCTCCAGGTCGAGGCGCTCGACCGCAACCGCCTGCTCTCGGACGTCACCCGCGTGCTGTCCGACCAGCACGTCAACATCCTCTCGGCGTCCGTGCAGACCTCGCGTGACCGGGTGGCCATCTCGCGGTTCACCTTCGAGATGGGCGACCCCGGCCACCTCGACCACGTCATGAAGGCGGTCCGCAAGATCGACGGCGTCTTCGACGTCTACCGGATCACCGGCACCAAGGCCACCGCGTCCAAGGGCTGACCTCTTCGGTCGAGGAGCTCCGGCTCAGGCGTCCGGCTGGTCCATCAGGTCAGCCACCGCGGTCGTCGACGGCGTGGACTCGGCGCGCAGGCCCGCCACGACGCCGGCGCGGTCGGCATCGGAGCGGTTCTGGCTCAGCTTGGCCTTGGCCTCGACGCGCTCGACGGTGAGCTCGATGCCGACGATGCCGCGCAGCTGGCCCTCGACGTAGGGGCTCGGCGCGTCGGTGACGGCCCACGGGTGCTCGCGGTGGGACTCGTGCGCGTCGGTGAGCGCGGTCACCATGCCCCGCAGCCACTCGACGTCGTCGTGGACCCGCACCCGGCCGGTGAGGTGGACGGTCGTGTAGTTCCACGTGGGGACCACGCGCCCGTGCTCGGCCTTGGCGGCATACCACGACGGCGAGACGTAGGCCTGTGGACCGGCGGCGACGAGGAGGGCGGGGGAGCCGTCGCCGATCTCGCGCCAGTGAGGGTTGGCCCGCGCCATGTGCGCCAGCACCGTGCCACCGCGCCACAGGACCGGCAGGAGGGTCGCGACGGGGTAGCCGTCGGCACCGACCGTGACGAGCTCGGCGGCGCCGGAGGCGGCCACCATCCGCCGTGCCTGCTCCTCGTCCTCGACCCGGTTGAAGGAGGGCGCGTACACGGCGCTCCGGTCAGCCGCTGAACTCGTCGAGGCCGGCGCGGGCCTGGGCCAGCCACTGCTCCTGCGCCTCGAGCTTGGCGCGGGCGTCGGCGACCTTGCGCTCGTCACCCGAGGCCTCGGCCGTGGCCAGGTCGTCGCGCAGCGCTGCGACGGACGCCTCGAGCTGGTCGACCATGCTCTGGGCCCGGGCTGCGACCTCGGGGTTGGTCTGCTGCCAGCGCTTGTCGTCGGCCTCGCGAACGGCGCTCTCGATGCGGCGCAGGCCCTTCTCCATGCGGTCGACGTCGCCGCGGGGCACCTTGCCGGCGGCGTCCCAGCGCTCCTGGATGGAGCGCAGTGCGGCCTTGGCGGCATCGATGTCGGTGACGGGCAGGATCGACTGCGCCTCGGCGAGCAGCTGCTCCTTCACGGCGAGGTTGCCGCGGAACTCCTCGTCCTCGGCTGCCGCAACCTGGTCCTTGGCGGCGAAGAACGCGTCCTGGGCGGCCTTGAAGCGCTCCCAGAGGGCGTCGTCGTCGGAACGGCTTGCACGGCCGGCCTTGCGCCAGCGGTCCATCAGGCGCTTGAAGGCGCCGGCGGTGGGCCCCCAGTCGGTGCTGGCGGAGAGCTCCTCGGCCTCGCGGACCAGCTCCTCCTTGGCGGCCTTCGCCTCGGCCTGGCTGCTCTCGAGCTGGGCGAAGTGCACCCTGCGCGCCTTGTCGAAGCTGTTGCGCGCGTGGGAGAAGCGCTGCCACAGCGCCGTCTCGGTCTCGCGGTCGAGGCGGGCCCCGGTGCGCTGGTGCTGCTTCCACTCCTCGAGGAGGGCGCGCATGCGGGCGCCGCTGGCCTTCCACTGGATGCGGTTCTCCGGCTGGGCGGCGATGCTCTCGGCCTCGACGACGAGCGCCTCGCGCTCCTGCCGGGCCGTCTCGCGGGCGCGGGTGCGCTCGGCGGCCTCGGTCTCGCGGCGGGCGGCGACGGCCTGCTCGATCTCGGCGACCTTGGCGTCGAGCGCGGCGAGGTCGCCCACGACCTTGGCCTCGCCGATGTGCTCACGCAGCTTGGCCAACCCCTCCTGCGCGTCCTTGGCCGACAGGTCCGTCGTGGCGAGCCGCTGGTGCAGCAGGTCGGCGGAAGCCCACAGCTCGTCGAACTTGCGGGCGAAGTAGTGCAGGGCCTCCTCGGGCGTGGCGCCGGGGTAGGAGCCGACCTCCCGCTCACCATCGGCGGTGCGGACGTAGACGGTGCCGGACTCGTCGACGCGGCCGAAGGTCTCGGCGGCCGGACCGGGCGCCGGAGACGCGACAGCCGCGGGCGGGTGCGCCACCGCGCGCAGGGCGGCGGGGGTCGGCGCAGCGCCGGGGCGGATGGCGCTCGGCTTCGGCGGGGCCGGCTTGGCTGCTGCAGCCACCTCCGGCGCGGCGGGCGTGGTGGCCTGCGAGGCCTCGGTGGGCTCCCCTGCCGGTGTGGTCTGGTCAGTCACGTCAGGCCTTCTTCTCGGTGACAGCAACCTTGAGGATGCTGATGGGCGTCGCGGGGGCTCCGTCGCCGGCGCCTCCGTTCACGCCTGCTGCGGCGATCTCCTCGACAATATCCAAACCGCTCGTCACCGTGCCGAAGATGGAGTAGCCGCCGCCCTCGGTGGGCAGCTCGGTGTCGTCGTAGACGATGAAGAACTGGCCGCTGTTGCTGTTCGGGTCGGCTGTGCGCGCCATGGCGAGCGTGCCCGTGGGGTAGGAGCCGTCCTTGGGCGTGTTCTCCAGGCCGTAGGTGTAGCCGGGGCCGGGGCCGGCACCGCCGAGCGGGTCACCGCACTGCAGCACGAAGATGCCCTGCGTGGTGAGGCGGTGGCAGGGGGAGTCGGCCCAGTAGTCGGCCCTCGCGAGCGCCATGAAGGACGCCACCGTCTGCGGGGCCTTCGCGCCGTCGAGCTCGAGGGTGATGTCACCGCAGTTGGTGGTGATGACGGCCTCGAAGGTCTTGCCGGCGGCGAGCGCCGCGGCGGGCTTGTCGACCGGCGTGATCGAGGTCGGCGCCTCGGGTGCGGGCTTGCAGCGGCCGGAGGCCGCAGTGTTGGTCGACGCCGAGACGCTGGGCTGGGCCGCAGGGTCGCCCGCATCGTCGGAGAGCTGGGTGGACAGGAACACGAAGAGCGCGACCACGGCGAGGACCGCGGCCACG
Organism: Knoellia sp. 3-2P3; assembly: GCF_029223115.1. NCBI lineage: Bacteria > Bacillati > Actinomycetota > Actinomycetes > Micrococcales > Intrasporangiaceae > Knoellia > Knoellia sp. 3-2P3. The sequence goes on along the minus strand of NZ_JARGZE010000002.1, from coordinate 330,015 downwards.
ACGATCACGACCTGCCGGTTCCGGGCACGCTCGCGCGCCCGCTGGGCCTCTCGTGCGTCGAGCTTCTGCTGGCGTCGGCGCGCCCGTGCGCGCTCCTGCTCCTTCGTCACCGGTTCCCTGCTCCTCGATGTCGGACCTGCGGGTGTCGGACCTTGTGGCCTGTCGGGCCTGACGTGCTCGTCGGCCGCGGTCAGTCTAGGCAGCAGGGCAGCGGATAGGCTCGAGGCCGTGTTGACCATCGGGTTCCCGGCTGCCGCCTTCGGCACCAACTGCTACGTCCTCGCCCCCGGCGCGGGGGAGGAGTGCCTCGTCGTCGACCCCGGCATCGGGATCGAGGAGACCTTGCGCGAGGTGCTCGCCGAGCACCGGTTGCGCCCGGCCGCCGTGCTGCTCACCCACGGCCACATCGACCACGTGTACTCGGTGACGCCGGTCTGCGGCGGTGACACCGCGGCCTACATCCACGCCGACGACCGCTACCGGCTGCACGACGCGCTCAGCATCGCCAACCCCGGCCTCATCGGCATGCTGGAGCAGCAGTTCGGCGCGAAGGCGACCTGGCGCGACCCCGAGAACGTCGTCGACCTCAAGGACCGGCAGAGCCTGGGCCTCGCCGGCCTGGACGTCGAGGTCCTCCACGCGCCGGGCCACACGGAGGGCTCGGTGATGTTCTCGCTGGGCACCGTGCCCCACGGCCTCGAGGAGAGCGCCGGCGTGCGCTCGACGGTGCTGAGCGGCGACGTGCTGTTCGCGGGCTCCATCGGCCGCACCGACCTTCCTGGTGGCGACCACGCGGCCATGCAGCGCTCTCTGCGCGACGTGGTGCTGCCCCTGCCCGACACCACCCTCGTGCTGCCCGGCCACGGCCAGGCGACGACGATGCAGCACGAGCGCTCGACCAACCCCTACCTGCAAGGACTGACTGCGTGAACACCCCCGCACCGCGCGCCGCCAAGGTCACCCCGATCAGCGGCTTCCCCGAGTACCTCCCCGCCGAGCGCATCGTCGAGCAGCACTTCCTCGACGTCATCCGTGAGACGTTCGAGCTGCACGGGTACCCGTCGATCGAGACCCGGGCGGTCGAGCCGGTCGACCGCCTCCTCGGCAAGGGGGGCGACGCCGACAAGGAGGTCTACGGCGTCACCCGGCTCGCCGGTGACGACGACGAGGACGCCGGTGGCGTCGAGTTCGGCCTGCACTTCGACCTCACGGTGCCCTTCGCGCGCTACGTGCTCGAGCACGCCGGCAAGCTGTCGTTCCCGTTCCGGCGCTACCAGATCCAGAAGGTGTGGCGGGGCGAGCGGCCGCAGGAGGGGCGCTACCGCGAGTTCACCCAGGCCGACATCGACGTCGTCGACGTGGGCGAGCTCTCGCCGCACTACGAGGCCGAGATCCCGCTGGTGATGGCCGAGATCTTCCAGAAGCTGCCCATCGGCAGGATGACCATCCAGGTCAACAACCGCAAGATCCCCGAGGGCTTCTACCGCGGCATCGGCATCGACGACGTCACCGGCACACTGCGCATCGTCGACAAGCTCGACAAGGTCGGACCCGAGAAGGTGCGCGCCATGCTCGAGGAGGCGGGCTGCAGCACCGACCAGGCCGAGCAGTGCCTCGCCCTGGCCGCCATCCGCAGCGAGGACCTCGGCTTCGTCGAGCAGGTGCGCGCGCTCGGCGTCGAGCACCCGACCCTCGACGAGGGCCTCGAGGCCCTCTCGCGGGTGATCCGCGCCGGCATGGAGAACGCCCCCGGTGCGCTCGTCGCCGACCTGAAGATCGCCCGCGGCCTCGACTACTACACCGGCACGGTCTACGAGACCCAGCTCGAGGGCTACGAGTCGTGGGGGTCGTTCTGCTCCGGTGGGCGCTATGACGCCCTGGCCTCCGACGGCCGCACCACCTACCCGGGAGTGGGCATCTCGATCGGTGTCTCGCGCCTGCTCGGCCTGCTCCTGGGCAAGGGCCTGCTGAGCGCCAGCCGCTCGACGCCCGCGTGCGTGCTCGTCGCGGTCAACGACGAGGAGGGCCGCCCGACCTCGACCCGGGTCGCCACGGCGCTGCGGGCGCGCGGCATCGCGTGCGAGGTCGCCCCCAAGCCCGCCAAGTTCGGCAAGCAGATCCGGTATGCCGAGCGGCGGGGGATCCCGTACGTCTGGTTCCCGGGGGCGTCCGAGGGCGGGGGAGACCAGGTCAAGGACATCCGCAGCGGGGAGCAGGTCGACGCCCTGGCCGAGTCGTGGCAGCCGCCGGTGGAGGACCTCAGGCCCCGGATCCTGCGGCACGAGGGCTGAGGGCCGGCGGGCGCAGGCCGCTGTCGCGCAGCTCGAGCAGAGCCAGGGCGTGGACGACCTGCGGGTCACGAGCGCGCCAGGCGCCGGTCGGGTCGTCGGAGATCCGCGCCAGCCGGTGCATCGGCTGGGTGGCCATCGCCCGCAGGGCGAAGAGGTCGAGGTCGGCGGAGCTGTCGATGAAGCGCTGCGCCGCCGTCGCGCGGCGGGCGAACCGCAGCCGCAGCAGCCCCCAGATGAGCACGACGATCGTGATCGGCACGAGCGCGGTGACCCAGCCGAGCAGCAGGGCGAGGTCGTTCACCGCGTTGACGAGGTCGGTGCCGGCCTGCTCGATGGTGGTGCCGGCACTGCCGGCCCGCTCGAACGGCTCAGACAGGCGGTCGCCGACCAGGGGCACGTCGCTGACCGCGCGTCCGGCGTCGCCCATCTCGGTGCGGAACCCTGAGCCCGCGCCCTGCAGGGTGCGGCCCGGCCCGGCGAGCTGCTGGGTCGCGTCGTGCACCGCGCGTCCGAGCCAGGCCCACACCGCGACCCAGGCGAAGACCAGGACGTCGGCCACGATCTGGCTGGTGCGGCGCACGGGCAGGTCTGCGTAGAGCTTCATGGGCGAGCCTCTCGTCAGGTTCGGCGGTCGGGGCGCACTGCCGGTCTAGACTCCCACCCGCCCCCGCCGCCCACCTGCTAGGACGTCGCCCTGAGCACCGACACGACCGCCGCGACCGCCGTCGAGCGGGCCGTGCGCGGATGGCTCAACCACCTCGACGTGGAGCGTGGCGTGTCGGCCAACACGCTGAAGTCCTACCGGCGCGACCTCGCGCGCTACACGGCATACCTCGGTGGTCGCGGGGTGACGGACCCCGCGGCGGTGACCGAGGCAGACGTCAGCGACTTCCTGGCGACCCTGCGCGAGGGGAGTGCCGACCACCCGCCGCTGGCGGCGTCGTCGGCGGCACGGACCCTGGTCGCGGTGCGCGGCTTCCACCGGTTCCTGGTGCTCGAGGGCGAAACTGCCCAGGACCCGGCCGGCGCCGTGAGCCCGCCGCGGCCACCCGCCCGGCTGCCCAAGGCGATCAGCGTCGAGGACGTCGAGCGACTGCTCGCGGCGGCCGGCGTGGGCGACACGCCCGCGTCGCTGCGTGACCGTGCGCTGCTGGAGGTGCTCTACGGCGCCGGAGCGCGCATCTCCGAAGCCGTCGGGCTCGACGTCGACGACGTCGACGCGGCGGAGGGTGTGGTGCGGCTGTTCGGCAAGGGCGGCAAGGAGCGTGTCGTGCCGCTCGGCTCGTATGCCGCCGAGGCGCTGTCCTCCTACCTCGTGCGGGGCCGCCCGGCCCTGGCGTCGAGGGGCAGGGGAACGCCCGCGATCTTCCTCAACCAGCGGGGCGGCCGGCTCTCCCGCCAGAGCGCCTGGGCCGCGCTGAGGGCAGCCGCCGAGCGGGCCGGGCTGTCCGGCCACCTGTCGCCGCACACGCTGCGGCACTCCTTCGCCACCCACCTGCTCGACGGCGGCGCCGACGTGCGGGTGGTGCAGGAGCTGCTCGGGCACGCCTCGGTGACGACGACCCAGATCTACACGATGGTGACCGTGCAACGCCTCCGCGAGGTCTATGCCCAGAGCCACCCCCGTGCTCGCTGATAGGGTCTGTGCGATCAGCGAGAGGCTGACCGATCCTGCACGAGCGCACCGGGAGTGAAACGCCTGTGGATTCTGAGGTGACCACGACAGCGGACCGCCGCTCCGACCTCGCGACCGCCACGCTGCCGGGCACCGAGCACGCCGCGGCCGGCCAGGTCGGACCCACCGGACGTCCGATGCCGGACTTCCCGGACCCGGCACCGCTCAGCTCGCACGGGCCGGCCCGGATCATCGCGATGTGCAACCAGAAGGGCGGCGTCGGCAAGACGACGACCACCATCAACCTCGGCGCCGCGCTCGCCGAGGTCGGCCGACGGGTGCTGCTGGTCGACTTCGACCCCCAGGGAGCCGCCTCGGTCGGCCTCGGCATCCGCGTCAACGAGCTCGATGTCACCGTCTACAACCTGCTCGTCGACCGTGGGCACGACGTGCGCGACGTCATCCAGGGCACGCGCACCGAGAACCTCGACATCATCCCGGCCAACATCGACCTCTCCGCCGCCGAGGTGCAGCTCGTCGGCGAGGTGGCCCGCGAGCAGATTCTGGCCCGCGTGCTGCGGCCGGTGCTCGACGAGTACGACGTCATCCTCATCGACTGCCAGCCCTCGCTGGGCCTGCTCACCGTCAACGCCCTGACGGCCGCGCACGGGGTGATCATCCCGCTGGAGTGCGAGTTCTTCGCGATGCGCGGCGTGGCGCTGCTCATCGACACGATCAACAAGATCACCGACCGCCTCAACCCGCGCCTGCAGGTCGACGGCATCCTCGCGACGATGTTCGACTCGCGCACGCTGCACAGCAAGGAGGTCGTGCGCAGCGTCGTCGACCACTTCGGCGACCAGGTGTTCCACACCGTCATCAGCCGCACGGTGAAGTTCCCGGACGCCACCTTGGCGGCCGAGCCCATCACGAGCTACGCGTCCACGCACGGCGCGGCGGCGGCATACCGGCAGCTGGCGCGTGAGCTCATCGCCCGCGGCGGCGCGGCCTGACCGCGTGAGCCAGGAGGCTGCGCCGGTCGACGAGCAGGAGGCTGCGCCGGTCGAGGAGCAGGTCGCGCCGGCGGCGCAGGTCACCCCGGGCGGGGTGCTGACCCGCCGCAGCGCCAGCGCACCCTTCGAGGTGCACCTCGACGTCTTCTCCGGCCCCTTCGACCTGCTGCTCGGGCTGATCTCCAAGCACAAGCTCGACATCACGGAGATCGCGCTGGCCAAGGTCACCGACGAGTTCATCGCCCATATCAAGGCGGCGCAGGCGTCGAACACCGAGTGGGACCTCAGCCAGGCCTCGGAGTTCCTGCTCGTCGCCGCGACACTGCTCGACATCAAGGCGGCCCGTCTGCTGCCGCAGATGAGCCCGCAGGACGAGGAGGACCTCGCGCTCATCGAGGCGCGCGACCTGCTGTTCGCCCGGTTGCTCCAGTACCGCGCCTTCAAGGACATCGCCCGCACGTTCGGTGAGCGGATGGCCACCGCCGGCCGGATGACGCCCCGCCAGGCGGGGATCGAGCCACAGTTCGCGAAGCTGCTGCCCGAGCTGGTCATCACGATCACCCCTGAGCAGCTGGCGATGGTCGCCGCGCGCGCGATGACGCCGAAGGTGGCGCCGACCGTGGGGCTGGAGCACCTGCACGCTCCTGCCGTCAGCGTGCGTGAGCAGGCCACCATCGTCGGGCACCGCCTGCGCCGGGAGCGGGCCTGCTCGTTCCGCTCGCTGGTGGCCGACGCCGACAGCACGCTGGTGATCGTCGCGCGCTTCCTGGCGCTGCTCGAGCTGTTCCGGGAGGCGGCCATCGTCTTCGAGCAGGCGGAGGCACTGGGGGAGCTGACGGTGCGCTGGACCGGTTCCGACGAGGGGGCCATCGAGGTCAGCGACGAGTTCGACGAAGAAGACCAGGCCGATGAGGAGAGCCCCGTCGAGGGGCAGGAGAGCACCGATGACTGACACGCCAGACACACCCGACGAGGCGCAGGAGGGGACCGAGGCGACGCCTGAAGAGCAGATCGCCTTCGACATCAACGACTTCCCCGGGGGCGCCCGCAGCGCCATCGAGGCCGTGATGATGGTCGTCGACGAGCCGATCACCGAGATGGCCCTGGCCTCGGCCCTCGAGCTGCCCGTCGACGACGTGGTCGACCACCTCCACGCGCTCGAGGCGGAGTACGCGCAGGCCAAGCGCGGCTTCACCCTGCGCAGCGTGGCCGGCGGCTGGCGGGTCTACAGCCGCGCCGAGTACGCGCCGGTGGTCGAGAAGTTCCTCCTCGACGGCCAGCAGGCCAAGCTCACCCAGGCGTCGCTGGAGACGCTCGCCGTGATCGCCTACCGCCAGCCGATCTCCCGCTCGCGGGTGAGCGCCGTGCGCGGGGTGAACGTCGACGGGGTCGTGCGCACGCTCCTGACCCGCGGCCTCATCGAGGAGGTGGGTGCCGAGGGGGAGAGCGGCGCCGTCCTCTACGGCACCACCCCCTACTTCCTGCAGCGGCTCGGCCTCGGCACCCTCGACGAGCTGCCTGCCCTTGCCCCCTACCTCCCGGAGGTCGACGTGCTCGACGAGCTCGCAGAACAGGGCCGTTCATGACGCCCCCCAGGTCCCGAGGCGGAGCCGGGTCCGGCAGCGGCAGTGCCGGCCGAGGTGGTGCCGGCGGCCGCGGTGGCGCGGGCGGTCGCGGTGGCGCGGCAGGGGGCCGTGGTCGGCCGCCTGCCGGAGGCGGCCGCGGAGGTGCGTCCGGAGGCGGCCGCGGAGGTGCGTCCGGAGGCGGCCGCCCGTCGGGCGGGCGCGGGAAGCCGCAGCGGTCCGGCTCGGGCACGACCAAGAAGAGCCAGCCGACCCGGCTGCCCCAGCGCCCGCAGACCACCCCGCAGGTCGACGTCCACGACCCCGAGGGCGTGCGGCTGCAGAAGCTGCTGGCCGCCGCCGGGGTGGGCTCGCGGCGGGTCTGCGAGAACCTCATCGAGCAGGGTCGTGTCGAGGTCGACGGCCAGGTCGTCACCGAGCTCGGTGTGCGCATCCGCCCGGACCAGGTGGTGCACGTCGACGGCGTGCGCGTGCAGCTCGACGAGTCGCGCGTCTACTTCGCCTTCAACAAGCCGCTGGGCGTGGTCACGACCATGAGTGACGAGCTCGGCCGGCTGAACATCGGCGACTACGTCGGCAACCGCAACGAGCGGCTGTTCCACGTGGGCCGTCTCGACGCCGACACCGAGGGCCTGCTCATCCTCACCAACGACGGTGACCTCGCGCACCGGCTCCAGCACCCGAAGTACGGCGTCGCCAAGAAGTACCTCGCCCAGATCCACGGCCCGGTGCCGCGCGACCTCGGCAAGCAGCTCCGCGAGGGCGTGGAGCTCGAGGACGGCCCGGCGTCGGTCGACTCCTTCAAGGTCGTCGACTCGATGCCCGGCAAGGCGCTCGTCGAGATCGTGCTGCACGAGGGACGCAAGCACATCGTCCGGCGGCTCATGGACGCGGTCGGTCACCCGGTGCTCACGCTGGTGCGCACGGAGGTCGGCCCGATCCGCCTCGGTGACACCAAGCCGGGCAAGATGAGGGCGTTGACCAAGCAGGAGGTCGGGCAGCTGTACTCGGCTGCTGGACTCTGAGGTCGCCGGGCCACCGCCGTCGGTAGCCTCTGGCGCGTGACCCTGCGCGTCCGCATCGTCGGCACTGGCCTGATCGGCACCAGCCTGGGCATCGCGCTGTCGCGGCGCGGGCACACCGTCACGCTGGCGGACCCGTCGCCGACTGCCGTGGCCCTGGCCCGCGACCTGGGGGCAGGGCGGCTGCCCGACCCCACCGAGGACCCTGAGCTGGTCGTCGTCGCCGCGCCCCCGGACGTCGCCGGCGCGGTCGTGGCCGAGGAGCTGCGCCGGTGGCCGGACGCGGTCGTCACCGACGTCGCCTCGGTCAAGGTCGCCGTGCTGCGCGACGTCGAGGCCGCCGGGGGCGATGTCGCCCGGTATGCCGGCTCGCACCCCATGGCGGGCCGGGAGCGGTCCGGGGCGGTCGCCGCCCGCGGAGACCTGTTCGACGGGCGTGCCTGGGTCGTCGTGCCGCACCACCGCTCGAGCGAGCGAGCGGTCGCGCTGGTCACCCAGCTGGGGGTCGACGCGGGCGGAACCGTGAGCGTGATGAGCCCGCAGGAGCACGATGCGGCGGTCGCCGTCGTCTCGCACGTGCCCCAGGTCGCGGCCAGCCTGGTGGCCAGCCGGCTGAGGTCGATCCCGGAGGCGGCGGCAGGGCTCTCCGGGCAGGGGATCCGTGACGTGACCCGGATCGCCGCCAGCGACCCGCAGCTGTGGACCCAGATCCTGGCCGGCAACGCACCGGCCGTGCGGCGGGTGCTGAGCGACCTGCGCGACGAGCTCACCGAGGTGCTCGGGGCCCTCGAGAACCTCGAGCAGGGGCATGGGGTGGGCGCGCGGGAGGTGCTGGCCCGGATCGTGGCCCACGGCAACACCGGCCACGACCGGATCCCCGGCAAGCACGGCGCCGCGCCCACGACGTATGCCGTCGTCACGGTGCTCGTGCCGGACCGGCCCGGCGAGCTGGCCCGGCTGCTCCACGACGTCGGCGACGCCGGGGTGAATCTCGAGGACCTCCACCTCGAGCACGGCCTGGGGCAGCCGTTCGGGCTCGCCGAGATCTCGGTTCTGCCCGCTGTGGCGGAGCGGCTCGGCGTGGAGCTGCAGGCGCGGGGCTGGCAGCTGCACGGCTGAGACCGCTGTCGACCCTCAGGCGCCGGCGAGCCCGTGAACCTCTCGAGTCCGGTCTTCCCAGGTGAGGGTGATGACGTTGTCGTGCCAGGGGTGCCGTTGTCGTCCGGGCGCTGGGCCGTGAGCACGCCGGGTGGGCGCTCGTCGGGTGGGCGCTCGTTGGGTGGGCGCTCGTCGGGTGGGCAGGAGGGGTGGGGCGGTGGAGTCGTAGGTGTGTCCGGTGGGGGTGGTGGTGCGGGCCCGGTGTGGTGGTGCGTGCGGGTCGGCGGCGGTCGGGCCCGGGTCGGTGGTGACCGCGGACCAGCCGGGGGCCTCCTTGGCGTGGTTGCACGCCGCGCACAGGCCTTGGCCGTTGGGGGCGGTGGTGGGGCCGCCGGCCCGGTCGGGGACCACGTGGTCGGCGTGCCGGATCGGGGCGTCGCACCACGGGGTGCGGCAGGTCTGGTCGCGCAGGGTGAGGAAGCGGCGCAGCTGGCCGTCGAAGACGCGGCGCCGGGAGTCCATCGCGACGAGCTGGTCGCCGGTGGGGGTGGTGAACAGGCGGCGCAGGGTCAGCGCGGCCCCCGCGTCGCTGCAGGAGTCCGCGCAGTCGGCGGTGTCGGTCAGGAGGCGGCGGGCGAACGCGGGCGGCACCGGGTGGCCGCCGGGCAGGGTGGCCGGTTCGTCACCGCCGAGCAGGGTCTCGGCCGGCAGGACGAGCTGGACCTCGATGGGCACCGCGGCGGCGGTGGCCTGACCGGTGAGGCGTTCGACGAGGGTGTCGGCCATGACCTGCCCGGCTCCGCGCGGGTCCGGGGCGGCGCCGTCACCGGTGGCGCGGGCGGCGCCGACCGCGGCGTGCAGGGCGGCGTAGACGGCCACGCCCTGCTCGACCGGCAGCAGCGCGGTCAGGTAGGTCATGGTGTCCGGGGCCGGGCGCAGCGACACGCGCCGGTCGGCGCGGGCCTTGGCGGCCCGCGTGACCACCGAAGCCGCGTCGAACCGCACGGCGAGGGCCTTGGCGCGGGACTCGACCTGCCGGTCGGAGAGGGTGGGCAAGTCCGCGGCGAGCGCGGCATCGACTGCCTGGCGGTCCCCAGCGGACAGGCAGGCGGTCTCGCGGGCGACGATGGTGGCGCGCCACTCGCTGACCCGGCCGTGGCGCAGGTGCTCGCCGGTGTGGGGCAGCTCGGCGTCCAGCGCCCTGGCGAGCCCGAGGTGCCGTGAGCCTCGTGCCGGGGACTCGCGCCGGGCCAGGGCCAGCTGGGCGGCCACCCCCCGACCGCGTTCCCGGGCCGGGACCCCGGCCGCGGCCTGAACCTCGCGCTGCGATGCGTCGAAGGCCACCGCCACGGTGGCTTGGGCGCCGGCGCAGGCGTGCTTGACCGCCTCCAGCAGGCCGAGCTGGTCGACCCGCTCGGCGTCCGATACGGCGGTGGCCAGGCTGGGCAGCCTCTCCAGGAACGATGCCAGGTCCGCCGTCGTCAACGGCGAGGTCGTCAACGGCGCGGTGGTCGGGGGCGTCGTCGTCGAGGGCGCTGTGGTCAGCGACCCCTCACCAGACACCGATTCGAACATGTGTCCAACGCTAGAGGAGGGGTGTGACATCGCTTCCGAGCCCTGCCCTAGGCTCTGCGGAATGAGCAGCGAGCACCTCGTCGTCGCGATCGACGGCCCCTCCGGGTCGGGCAAGTCCAGCGTCTCCAAGGCCGTCGCCCGGGAGCTCGGCGTCGGCTACCTCGACACCGGCGCCATGTACCGGGCCCTCACCTGGTGGTGCCTGGAGGAGGGTGTCGACCTCGACGACCAGGCTGCCGTGGCCCAGGCCGCTCGCGACCTGCCCCTGGAGATGGGCACCGACCCCGCTGCGCCGGGCGTGCGCGTCTCCGGCCGCGAGATCAACGACGACATCCGCACCACCCGCGTCTCGGAGGTCGTCTCCAAGGTCGCCACCAACACCGCCGTCCGTCCGGTGCTCCAGCAGCTGCAGCGCGACCTGATGCAGCAGATCGCCGAGGAGACAGGGGGAGTGGTGGCCGAGGGTCGTGACATCACCACCGTGGTCGCCCCCGACGCCGACGTGCGCATCCTGCTCACGGCGAGCGAGGAGGCGCGCCTACGCCGGCGGTCCAAGGAGCTGCACGGACATGCCGAGGACCACGCCGTCGAGGCCACCCGCGACCAGGTCGTGCGCCGCGACCGCGACGACTCCACCGTCTCGGACTTCACCGAGGCCTCCGAGGGCGTCACGCTCGTCGACACCTCCGACCTCGACTTCGCGCAGAGCGTCCAGGCGGTGCTCGACGTCGTCGCCCGGGCGCGTCCGCAGGCTGGCCGCCAGCAGGCCTGACGGGCGCGTGGTCGGCGGCGGCCGCAACGTAGGGGACAATGGAGGCTGACACCCGCAGCGGTGAGCCGACCGCGAGAGCCCGCTGACCGGCATACCGCCGCGGAACCCACCCCCATCCCGCCTGAAGGAACCCGCTGTGAGCGAGCACCTGACCGACGACACCTCTGTCGAGCGCGCCCTGCGCGCTGGGCTGGAGGAGTTCGACCTCACCGAGGAGGACCGTTCGCTCCTCGAGAGCGAGGGACTCGACGAGGGGTATGCCGCCGAGGCCGGTCCGTTGCCCGTCGTCGCCGTCGTGGGACGTCCGAACGTCGGCAAGTCGACCCTGGTCAACCGCATCCTCGGCCGCCGCGAGGCGGTCGTCGAGGACGTGCCCGGCGTCACCCGTGACCGCGTGGCCTACGACGCGGAGTGGTCCGGACGACGCTTCACGCTCGTCGACACCGGCGGCTGGGAGATCGACGCGACTGGCATCCACCTGCGCGTCGCCGAGCAGGCCGAGGTGGCCGTCGACCTCGCCGACGTCGTGATGTTCGTCGTCGACGCCACGGTCGGCGCGACCGACGACGACGAGGCCGTGGTCAAGCTGCTGCGCCGCGCGGGCAAGCCTGTCGTGCTCGTGGCCAACAAGGTCGACGACCAGCGCACCGAGGCCGACGCCGCTGCCCTGTGGAACCTGGGCCTCGGACAGCCGTGGCCGGTCTCCGCCCTGCACGGCCGGGGGAGTGGCGACGTGCTCGACGCGGTGCTCGAGGTGCTGCCCGACGTGTCGGCCTACGGCGAGGCCTACCAGCGCGGCGGTCCGCGGCGGGTCGCCCTGATCGGGCGCCCGAACGTCGGCAAGTCCTCGCTGCTCAACAAGCTCGCGGGCGAGAACCGGGTGGTCGTCGACAACGTCGCCGGCACCACCCGCGACCCGGTCGACGAGTTCATCGAGCTCGGCGGCAAGACCTGGCGCTTCGTCGACACCGCCGGCATCCGTCGCCGCGTGCACCAGACCCGCGGAGCCGACTTCTACGCCTCGCTGCGCACGCAGACCGCGCTGGAGAAGGCCGAGGTCGCCGTCGTGCTCATCGACGCCGAGCAGAGCATCGCCGAGCAGGACATCCGGGTCGTGCAGCAGGTGATCGACTCCGGGCGTGCCCTCGTCGTGGCCTACAACAAGTGGGACCTGCTCGACGAGGAGCGCCGCTACTACCTCGAGCGCGAGATCGAGCGTGAGCTCGTGCAGATCCCGTGGGCTCCGCGGGTGAACATCTCCGCGAAGACCGGCCGTGCCGTCGAGAAGCTGGTCCCGGCGATCGAGAAGGCCCTCGACTCCTGGGACACCCGGGTGCCCACAGGCCGCCTCAACGCCTTCTTCGGTGAGATCGTCGCCGCCCACCCGCACCCGGTCCGGGGTGGCAAGCAGCCGCGGATCCTGTTCGCCACGCAGGCGAGCACGCGGCCCCCGCGGTTCGTCATCTTCGCCTCCGGGTTCCTCGAGGCCGGCTACCGCCGCTTCCTCGAGCGCCGCCTCCGCGAGGAGTTCGGCTTCGAAGGGACGCCCATCGAGGTGTCGGTGCGCGTGCGCGAGAAGCGCCGCCGCAAGTGACGGCGGGCGCACGGCATACCTGATTTCAAGCAGCGGTATGCCGTGCGCTAGGGTTTCGTTCGCTCCCGCGGGTTTCTCGTGGAAGCGGGTGACAACTGAAGATTCGGGCTGTGGCGCAGCTTGGTAGCGCACTTGACTGGGGGTCAAGGGGTCGCAGGTTCAAATCCTGTCAGCCCGACCGATCGGGGTCGGACCTGTTCACGCAGGTCCGGCCCCGTTCTCATGCCCGCGCCAACCGCGCGCTGAGGAGCATCATGCCTCCGACCGCAGTCTCGGAATGATGGTGGTCGCCACCTCTCGGAAGACCTCGTCCTCGGAGTGGTCCGGGCGCCACGACCCTGGCCAGTAGAGGACGAACTCATCGATCCCGAGAGAACGAAACCTGCCAACCATGTCGGCGAAGTACTCGGGTGACTCCCACGGTGTCAGGGGTGGAAAGCACACCAACGAATGTCGGATCTGCCGCGGGTCGCGGCCGAGTCCGGCGGCGAGGTCGTCGAACCGGGAACACCGCTCCGCCGTGACGCGGTAGAAGTCCTCCTCGGTCACCACGCCGTAGCCTCCCCAGGAGCTCCACCCGTCGGCGTGCTGTGCAGCGATCCGGAGCATCCTGGGGCCGTGAGCAGCGACGGTGATGGGCGGACGCGGCCGTTGGACCGGTAAGGGGACCGTCTCCGCACCCTCACATCGGTAGTAGTCCCCCTGGTATGTCGTCACCTTCTGGCGCAACAGCAGATCGACAACCTCGACGAACTCACGGAACCGTGCCACCCGTTCGGCGGCGTTCAGTGCCACTCCGGCGGCGGGACCTCCAGCCGATGGGTCGCCGACACCCAGTGCCACCTCGACGCGGCCCTGTGTCAGGTGGTCCACAGTCATTGCGGCCTTGGCCAGCGTCACCGGGTGCCGGAAGTACAGGCTCGAGACCAAGGTGCCTACGCGGATGCGATGCGTTTCGGTCGCCATCATTGCCAGCGTGGTTGGGCCGTCGAACATCATGTGTTGCGGTCGGTCCGGCTCCACGACCGTGTCGCAGTTCCACAGGACGTCGAACCCGAGGTCCTCTGCTTCCCTCCACCGATGACGGAGTGTGCCGAGTGGGAGGTGCTGGTACTGGTAGGCGCAGAAGCGCAACGTGGACATACCGGCCTCGCCATCGCGGCAGTGGGTTCCTCAGGCTCATCGTCAGTCCGGCCCTCCGACCGGTCAAGACGGCGAACGTAGCCGTCTGCCGATCTAGGCCGTTGAGGATCAAGGTGGCGCTCCGCGCAGCCAGGCCCCGGAGCGCCCGCGCCGCGGAGCGTGGCCCGCAGAACCGCACGTTGGCGTGGGGCCCAGCTCGCGGTCACGGTCCCTTCACGTCGTGGGGGAGGATGCGCACCCCGGCGCCGTCTCCGGAAATCTGGCGTGTGCTGCCGTCGGCCTCGGGCTTGGCGGCCTTCCCGTCGAGGTAGCGCCGCATCTCGACGCTCATCCGGTTGGGGCGGCTGTGCTCGTAGGTCGGCTCGGCCGTGTTGGCCACCGGGCTCGGGGGCTTCGTGCCCACGGCCGCGCTCGAGGAGGTGGTTGCCACCGCCCCCAGGCCGAAGCCGGCCGTGGCGGCGACGGCTGCGGTGACAACCAGGGAGCGGGCAGACGATGACAGGTTCATGGTGGTGTCCTTGTGGTTTGGGCGACCTCGTGCCGCCGTGGCACACCACGTTCTGGCATCTGGACCAGCCCTCACAGGCACCCTAGGTGGAGGGAAGCCCCACCTCGACCGGCTGCACCGGCGGTGTGGCGGGGCTCCGCGAAGGGCGCCTCAAGACGTTGGGGGAGAAGGCCATCGCCCAGGTCCATGCCCCGGATAGGCTGCGCGGAGTCGACAGTCGGGTAACGGTCAAGCAGGGGGAACGGTGGGCAGCATGTGGGTCGCGGAGGCGAACGACCAGATGGCTCTCCTGGAGGGCACAGGGTCCACGCTGGTCCTTCTGGCCGTCGTGGTCAGCTGGATCGTCGTGGCGCTGGTCGCCTACTGGGTCATCCGGCTGGCCGTGCGTCACGCGCTCCGGGACGTCAGCGGGTCCTCTTCGAGTCGGTCCGAGGGCCAGGGCTAGCGTGTAGACGGTCGCCAGACCGTGCACCCTCACAACGAGCGGGCGGGGCGCAGGAGCCGTCGCCGTCAGGGCCGCCAGCCGGCTGGGGGGTCCTCGCCGACCACGCCGTCGACGGCCTCGCGCAGCAGGTCCGCGTGCCCGGTGTGCCGCCCGTACTCCTCGATGAGGTCGCAGAGGAGCCGGCGAAGGCTGGCGTGCGTGCCGTCCGGAGCGGACACGTGCACGGGCTGGTCGAGGCCGCCGTCAGCCAACGCGGCCTCGACGCGGGCCCGCGAACGCTCCACGGCGCCGTCCCACAGGGCATACAGCTCCTCGGGGGTGTCGTCGGCGGCGGAGGTGAACTCCCAGTCGTTGCTGCCGTCCCAGCCGAAGGACTCCCACGGCTCGCCCATCGGTTCGCCCCGCATCTTCGCGGTGAAGTGGTAGTCCTCGACGGCGGCGAGGTGTTTGAGCAGTCCGCCGAGGGTCAGCGACGACGCGCCGACCCGGGTCTGCAGGCCGGCGGCGGTCAGGCCCCCGGCCTTCCAGCGGAAGGTGAAGCGGAGCCGGTTGAGCGCACCGAGCAGGTGCTCCTCCTCGCTGCCGGCCAACGGCGGTTCCCAGGGCTCAGGCGTCCAAGAGGTGTCAGTGGTCGTCATGACACGACCCTAGGACCGGTTCCGGACACACCGTGGCAGGAACTTCCGCTTCGCTCAGCGGCTGAGGAACGCCAGCACCCGCTCGCGCAGCAACGCATCGGCGTCGGGGTCGTAGGAGGGGAGCGAGCTGTCGGCGAAGAGGTGCCGTTCGCCGGGGTAGAGAAACAGTTCCGCGTCCTGGGCCTCGGCGACGAGCGCCCGCGCCGCGTCGATGTCTCCGTCGTCGACGAAGAACGGGTCGGCGTCCATCGCGTGCACCTGGACGGGCACCCCCGCCGGCCAGGCGGAACCGAACTCGGAGACCGGCAGACATGCGTGCAGCAGCAGCGCACCGCGAACACCCGGGCGCGTCTGCGCGAGCTTCTGGGCCGCCATCACCCCCAGCGAGAACCCCGCATAGACCACCTCGGCGGGCAGGGCCTCGGCGGCGCGCACCCCGCGCTCGAGCACCTCGCCGAAACCCACCTCACCGGCATACCCGACGCCCGCCTCGACGGTGTCGAAGGTCCGTCCCTCGAAGAGGTCGGGGGTGTGCACGGTGTGACCTGCCTGGCGCAGCGCGTCGGCGAAGGCGAGCACGCCGGGCGTCAGTCCCTGCGCGTGGTGGAACAGGACTACCTCGGCCATGCTGTCGCCCCCTGGTCGGCTGTGATCCGGCTCCTGACCCTAGCCATCACGGGAGGCGGCCGCCATCCGTTCGACCGCCTCGCTCAGGATGCTCGGCGAGGTCGCGAAGTTCAGCCGCGCATGGCCGGCGCCGCCGGTGCCGAAGTCGGGGCCGCGGCTGAGCGCCACCCTGGCGCGCTCGCGGAATTGGGCCGTCGGGTCGTCGCCGAGCCCCAGGGCCCGGCAGTCGAGCCAGGCCAGGTAGGTGCCCTCGGGGACGCGGTAGCCGATGGCGGGGAGCCGGTCGGCCAGCAGGTCGCGCAGCAGGTGGCGGTTGCGGTCGAGCCCGGCGAGCAGGGCGTCGAGCCAGGTGTCGCCCTCCTGCAGCGCGGCGGCCTGGGCGATCGAGCCGACGTGGCTGGCGCCGTAGGCAACCTCCTCAGGCATGGCGGCGAGCTCGTGGGCGGCCTCGTCACCGGGGATGACGACCGCCGACGTCAGCCCGGCCAGGTTGAAGCCCTTGCTCGCGGAGAAGACCGAGAACGCCACCGAGCCCACTGGCAACGAGAGGTAGGGCACGAACCGGTGCGGCGCATGCACCAGCGGCGCGTGGATCTCGTCGACCACCACCCGCACCCCGTGCTCGGCCGCGAGCCGACCCACCGACGTCAGCTCCTGCGCGGTGTGCACCGCGCCGGTGGGGTTGTGGGGGCTGGCCAGGAGGTATGCCGCGCGGCCGCCCCCGCGCGTGGCGTCGCCGAAGGCCTCCGCGAGGGTGGCGAGGTCGATGCGCCCTTCCTCGGTCAGCGGCGCCTCGACGACCCTCCGGCCGAGGTTGCGCACGAACGCGTAGAACGGCGGGTAGACGGGGCAGTTCACGACGACGGCGTCGCCGGGATCGGTCAGCAGGCGCAGCACCTCGCTGATCCCCAGCATGACGTTGGGCACCAGCCTGGCCCTGGCGGGCTCGAGCGACCAGCCCCACCGGCGCTCGGCGAACCCGGCCACGGCCTCGGTGTAGTCGCGCGCCCAGGGGTAGCCGGTGTCGCCCAGCGCCATCGCCTCGGCGACCGCGGAGACCACGGGCTCGGGCGGGAGCACGTCCATCTCAGCCACCCACAGCGGCAGCACGTCGTCGCCGTGGAGTCGCCACTTCAGCCCCCTCCGTCGGCGCAGGTCGGAGAGGGTCGGCGCCAGCAGCGGGTCGTCCATGTCGTGACTCTACGGAGTCGGGCGAGCCGGGTACGGCAGGCCGTGCCCCAGCGCATAGGCTCTTGTCCGTGGCACGTGAGGGCGAGCAGACGATCAGCCCGGGGGAGGCGGCCGTCTCCGACCGCGTGCTCACCCTGCCCAACGTGCTGTCGGTGCTGCGCCTGATCGGCGTGCCGGTCTTCCTCTGGGCGATCCTCGCCGAGCACGACGTCATCGCCCTCGTCACGCTCATGCTCTCCGGGGTCAGCGACTACCTCGACGGCAAGATCGCGCGCCACTTCGGACTGGTCTCGCGCGTCGGGCAGCTGCTGGACCCCCTGGCCGACCGCCTGTACATCGCCACCACGCTCTTCGGCCTCGCCTGGCGGGACGTGATCCCGTGGTGGCTGGTGGCCGTCCTCGTGAGCCGAGAAGTGCTGCTGGCAGCCGTGCTCGCCGTGATCAAGCGCTACGGGCAGACCGGCCTGCCGGTGCACTTCGTCGGCAAGGCCGCCACCTTCAACCTCCTCTACGCCTTCCCGCTGCTCCTCCTCGGGGAGGGCCAGAGCACCTTCGCGGAGTGGGCCCTGCCCGTGGGCTGGGCCTTCGCCTGGTGGGGCACCAGCCTGTACTGGCTGGCCGGCGTCATGTACATCGTCCAGGCCCGGCAGGTCGTCCTGAGCGCGCGCGCGGCGTCGGTGCCCGGATGACGCCTCCCACCTCGCACCGCGTCCCCGAGCAGCAGACCACGCTCCCCGGGCGGCGCCCCGACGAGTCGATGACCCTGCTGACCTCGATGATGGAGCGGCCCCTCGACCCGGGGTATGCCGCGGCGGCCGAACGGCGCGCGGCAGCAGGACTTCCGCCGGCCACCAGCACCCGCACGCCTGCCGTCCTCGTCGCCGCCATCGTGCTCGGGCTGCTCTTCGCGGTGGGCGCCGTGTCCCTGCGCCAGCGCGACGCGGCCCCGTCCCGGGCCCGCGCCGAGCTCGTCGAGCAGATCGAGGCTCGGCGCGTCACCGCCGACCAGAGCGCCCAGCGGGTGCAGGCCCTGCAGGGCGAGATCGACCGGCTCCAGGCGAGCGCCCTCGGTGGCGAGGGTGGGCTGTCGGGGCGGCTGTCGTCGCTGGCCCTCGTCTCGGGGGCGACGGCCGTGACCGGGCCCGGCCTGACCATCACCCTCGACGACGCCCGTGGCGGCGACAGCGGCAGCGCCGACGGCGACCCCCGCACCCAGGGGGACAACGACGAGGGCAGGGTGCTGTCCAAGGACCTCCAGATCGTCACCAACGGGCTGTGGGAGGCCGGCGCCGAGGCCATCGCCATCAACGGCCAGCGCCTCACCGCCCGCTCGGCGATCCGCTTCGCCGGGGAGGCGATCCTGGTCAACTACCGGCCGCTCACCCGCCCCTACGTCATCACCGCCCTCGGCTCGCCGGACCTCGAGGTGAACTTCGCCGACACGGCGGGTGGCTCCTACGTGCGTGCCCTCGAGGACAACTACGGGGTCCGTGTCACGATGGCCGGGTCGGAGCGCCTGAGCGTGCCTGCCGCCACCTCCCTCACCACGCGCTACGCGTCCGTGCCAGGGAGCGCCTCGGCGACCGGCGCGCCGACCACCGGGACACCGACCACCGGCGCCCCTCCCACCGGGACACCGACCACGAGCACCTCGCCCACCACCACGACCAACACCACGGAGCCAGCACAGTGATCCCGGTCCTCGGCCTCATCGGCGGCATCCTCATCGGCGTCTTCCTGCAGCCGGAGGTGCCGCTCTGGCTCCAGCCGTACCTGCCCATCGCCGTGATCGCGGCGCTCGACGCCGTCTTCGGCGCCGTCCGGGCGGTGCTCGACGGCATCTTCAACGACAAGGTCTTCGTCGTCTCGTTCCTCGCCAACGTGGTCGTCGCCGCGTTCATCGTCTACCTCGGCGACCAGCTCGGCGTCGGCTCCCAGCTGTCCACCGGCGTCGTGGTCGTCCTCGGCGTCCGCATCTTCTCCAACGTCGCCTCGATCCGCCGACACCTGTTCCACGCATGAGCAACCCGACCGAGCCCACCCAGCCCACCCAGCCCACCGAACCCGGCGGCGCGCCGACACCGCCCGGCGACGAGCCCCGTCCGCAGGGCTCCTGGCGGGCCATGTTCCGGATGGCCCGGCCCCGAGCCACCCGGGCCAACCTCTTCGCCGCCCTGCTGGCCATCGTGCTGGGGTTCGCCCTGGCCACCCAGGTGCAGCAGACCCAGGAGCAGGGGCTGGAGCAGCTGCGCGAGGACGAGCTCGTGCGCATCCTCGACGACGTCACGCAGGACGCGGCCCGACTGGGCAACGACGCCCGGGCGCTCGAGCTGACCCGCGACCGGCTGGCCAGCGGCGCGGACAACAGCGCGGAGGCACTCAGGGCCGCCCAGGAGCGGGTCGACACCCTCGGCATCCTCTCGGGCAGCGCCCCTGCCGAGGGTTCGGGCATCGTGCTCACCATCGACGACCCGGCGGGCAAGGTCACCAGCGCCCTGCTGCTCGACGCCCTCCAGGAGCTGCGCGACGCCGGCGCCGAGGCCGTGCAGATCGGCTCGGTCCGCGCGGTGGCCAGCACCTACTTCTCCGACACCCCGGACGGCATCGAGGTCAGCGGCGTGCCGGTGAAGTCGCCCTACGTCATCACGGCGATCGGCGGCAGCGCCACCATGGCGTCCGCCATGGACATCCCCGGCGGTGTCAACGAGTCGGTGCGACGGCTCGGCGCGGTCTCGACGGTGGACCAGCGGGACTCGGTCTCCATCACCGCATTGCACACCCTCGAAGAGCCTCAGTACGCTCGCCCCGTCCCTGGCCCCGCAGGCCGCTGACCAGCACGACGAGCACCACCCGCAGCACGACCCACGCACCCACTCTCGACGAGGAGAACCATGAGCGAGCTGGAGTACCCCGAGGACCTGCGCTACACCGCCGAGCACGAGTGGGTGCGCGCCGGCGACGGCGGGGTGGTCCGGGTGGGCATCACCTCCTTCGCCCAGGACGCCCTCGGCGACGTCGTCTACGTCAGCCTCCCGACGGTGGGCGACACGGTCGCGGTGGGCGACGCGTGCGGCGAGGTGGAGTCGACAAAGTCGGTCAGCGACCTCTACGCCCCGCTCGCCGGCGAGGTGACCGCGGTCAACGAGGCCCTGGACGCCACACCCGAGCTGGTGAACACCGACCCCTACGGCGAGGGCTGGATGTACGAGCTCAAGGTCGACGACCTGGCCGCCGTCGAGGGGCTGATGGACCCGGCCGCCTACCGCGACCAGCTCGGCTGAGCCGGACCGCTCGCCGCGACGGCACGCCGCAGCGCGTGCCGGTCAAATTCCTGCGGCAAGGCGGAAGCATCACCTACCTTTTGTGTTTTGCTAGAAGCGCGCACGAGACACCAGACGAGGAGCCCGGTAGATGACTGGCAGCGAGCACGAGGAGCAGGCCTCCCGCGCCCACGAGCCCACGACGATGCGCCTTCCTGGCATCAGCGGCCTGGAGCAGATCGAGACCGGGGCCGAGGCGGAGGTCGCCCTCAGCAAGGCTGACCAGGCGACCGTCGACGCGCTCCGCACGGGCACGGCGCTCCTCGTGGTGCTGCGTGGCCCCAACACCGGCGCGCGCTTCCTCCTCGACGATGACGAGGTGGCCTCGGGCCGCCACCCGGACAGCGACATCTTCCTCGACGACGTCACGGTCTCGCGCAAGCACGCGGTGTTCCGCCGCGAGGGCGACACCTTCGTGGTGCGCGACGTGGGCTCGCTCAACGGCACCTACGTCAACCGTGAGCGCATCGACGAGGTCGCGCTGCAGACGGGCGACGAGGTGCAGATCGGCAAGTTCCGCCTGGTGTTCTACGCGGGCAAGGGCTGAACCCCCACCGCCGGGCCGGACCTCAGGTGAGTGCTCGCAGGGTCAGGCGCGCCATGACCATCGGGGCGGTTCTCGACGCCCTGAAGCCGGACTTCCCTGACATCAGCATCTCCAAGATCCGCTTCCTGGAGGCCGAGGGGCTGATCACGCCCGAGCGCACCCCGTCGGGCTACCGGCACTTCTCCGACGAGGACGTCGAGCGGCTCCGCTACATCCTGACCGCCCAGCGCGACCGGTTCTGGCCGCTGAAGGTGATCCGTGAGTCGCTCGACGCCCTCGACCGCGGGCTCACGCCGCCGGGCGACAGCGAGGGCGAGCGACCGCAACCGCCGCGGCCCGCCGCCGACCCGGACGTCCCCACCGCGGCTGAGCTGACCCGTCCGGGCACTCTGCGCCTGACGCGCGAGGAGCTGGCGGCCTCCGCCGGTCTCGACACGCCCACGCTGGACGCGCTCGACACCTTCGGGCTCCTTCGCCCCGACGGCGGGGGCCACTACGGCGAGGCTGCGCTGGCGATCGCGCACGCAGCCGCCGGGCTCGCGGCATACGGCATCGAGCCTCGCCACCTGCGGCCGTTCCGCACGGCCGCCGACCGCGAGATCGGCCTGGTGCAGCAGGTCGCCGCGCCGCTGCGCGGCCGAGGTGGCCGGGCCGGCAAGGAGGACCCGACCGGCGACATCCTGCGGCTGTGCATCGCGCTCCACACGGCCCTGGTCAAGGACGGGCTCGGCCAGGCCTGAGACGGGTGCCTGCGTGCGGGGTACGGTGGGGGAGTGAAGGTTCTTGACGTCCTCGGCGTCCGGGTCGAGATGCCCACCAACCACCCGATCGTCCTGCTGCGCGAGCGTGGCGGGGACCGCTACCTGCCGATCTGGATCGGGGCCGCCGAGGCGACCGCCATCGCGTACGCCCAGCAGGGCATCGAGCCTCCGCGCCCGCTGACGCACGACCTGCTCAAGAACGTGATCGAGGGGCTGGGCCACCAGCTCACCGAGGTGCGCATCGTCGCCCTCAAGGACGGCGTCTTCCACGCCGCCCTCGTCTTCGACGGCAAGGTGGAGATCTCCTCGCGGTCCTCCGACGCGATCGCCCTGGCCCTGCGCACCGGGACGGAGATCATCGCGGGGGAGAGCCTGCTCGAGGAGGCGGGGGTGTCCATGGCTCCAGAGGAGGATGACGAGGTCGAGAAGTTCAAGGAGTTCCTCGACCACGTCTCGGCCGAGGACTTCCAGAAGCCCGGCGAGTCCGGCACGGAGCAGGGCCCGCAGAGCACCGAACCTTGAGCCTCAACTGGACATGCAGGGTATGCCGGGGCGGCGCGACACGCCGTAGCCGGAGGGTCCACAGGTCGTTGACGTGCGGCGTTGTGCGGCCGTACCGTCAGGGAGTCCCTAATACGAGCAGTGTAGTTACACAGGAGGTGAGCGCCGTGAACCCTACTGGGAAGCCCCAGCCCGGCACGACGACGGTGCCGGTCGCAGCGCAGGGCCTGTTGTTCACGGACGACCTTCCTGAGCTGAGCGAGGACATCGGCTACCGCGGCCCCACCGCCTGCAAGGCTGCCGGCATCACCTACCGCCAGCTCGACTACTGGGCCCGCACCGGCCTCGTCGAGCCGTCCGTGCGGGGCGCCACCGGCTCAGGCACCCAGCGTCTCTACGGCTTCCGCGACATCCTCGTGCTCAAGGTCGTCAAGCGGCTGCTCGACACCGGCGTCTCGCTCCAGCAGATCCGGGTCGCCATCCAGGCGCTGCGTGAGCGCGGCGTCGAGGACCTCGCCCAGATCACGCTGATGAGCGACGGCGCCTCCGTCTACGAGTGCACCTCCGCCGACGAGGTCATCGACCTGGTCCAGGGCGGCCAGGGCGTCTTCGGCATCGCCGTCGGCCGCGTGTGGCGCGAGGTCGAGGGCGAGCTCGCCGAGCTGCCGAGCGAGCGCACCGAGGACGAGACGCCGGCCGCCCACCCGGACGACGAGCTGACCGCCCGCCGGCAGGCCAGGCTGGCCTGACCCGCTCGCACCCGCCTCGCACGAGCCCGCCTTCCCCCGGGGAGGCGGGCTCTGCTGTAGATTTGACGTGCTGAACACCCCGCGCGGGAGAGTCCCCGCGTGCCGTCGCCACGGCGGTACGGCGGGGCGCCGAAGGGGCAAACTCCCCGGAACCTCTCAGGCGCCAGGACCGCGCGGATCAGGCACCTCTGGAGCGACGACCTCGCGCGGCGTGACAGATGGGGAGGCGTCCTTCGTCGCATCGTGTCAGGAGCCTCATGTCCCACCACGCCCTCCCCGAGTTCGTCGCCCGGCACATCGGCCCGTCCGAGGAGGACGTGGCACAGATGCTCTCGGTCGTCGGCCACGACTCCCTGGAGTCGCTCGCCGACGTGGCCGTGCCCGGGGCCATCCGCTTCGAGCGCGCCCTCCACATCGACCCCGCGCCCTCGGAGTCCGCCGTCATCGAGGAGCTGCGGGCGGTCGCCGCCCGCAACCAGGTGCACACGTCGATGATCGGCCTCGGCTACTACGACACGGTCACGCCGGCGGTCATCCAGCGCAACGTGCTCGAGAACCCGGCGTGGTACACCGCGTACACCCCCTACCAGCCGGAGATCTCGCAGGGCCGCCTCGAGGCGCTGCTGAACTTCCAGACCATGGTCGCCGACCTGACCGGTCTGCCCACCGCCGGGGCGTCCCTGCTCGACGAGGGCACCGCCGCCGCCGAGGCCATGACGCTGATGCGCCGCGCCAGCAAGGCCGCGGCCGACGCCGTGCTCGTGGTGGACCAGCACGTCTTCCCACAGACCCTGGCCGTCATGCAGACCCGGGCAGTGCCGCTCGGCCTCGGCGTGGTGGTCGCCGACCTGACCGGTGTCGCGAGCGCGGACGCCCTGCGCGCTGCCGCCGGAGACCGGGACGTCTTCGGTGTGCTCGTGCAGTACCCCGGTGCCGACGGCGAGCTGCGCGACTGGCGCGCCGTGGCCGAGGCCGCCCACGAGCTCGGGGCCCTCGTGGCAGCCGCCGCCGACCTGCTCGCCCTGACCCTGGCCACGCCGCCGGGGGAGTGGGGCGCCGACGTCGCGGTCGGCACCACGCAGCGGTTCGGCGTGCCCATGGGCTTCGGCGGTCCTCACGCCGGCTACATGAGTGTCCGCGCCGGGCTCGAGCGCTCCCTGCCCGGCCGGCTGGTCGGGGTCTCGGTCGACGCCGACGGCGCCCCGGCCTACCGGCTCGCCCTGCAGACCCGCGAGCAGCACATCCGCCGCGAGAAGGCGACGTCCAACATCTGCACCGCCCAGGTGCTGCTGGCCGTGATGGCCTCGATGTATGCCGTGTACCACGGCCCCGAGGGGCTGGCCGCGATCGCGCGGCGCACCCACGCGCACGCCCGCACCCTGGCCACCGGCCTGCGGGAGGAGGGCGTCGACGTCCGGACGGAGACGTACTTCGACACCATCACCGCCTCCGTGCCCGGCCGAGCCGACGAGGTGGTCCGCGAGGCCGCCAACCGGGGCGTGAACCTGTGGCGGGTCGACGGCGACCACGTCTCGGTCAGCACCGACGAGACGACCACGCTGACCGACCTCGAGCACGTCTGGGCCGCCTTCGGCGTCGTGGGGCTGCGCTCGGTCGAGGTGGCGGCGCCGCAGTGGCCGGAGCGCCTCGTCCGCACCAGCGACTACCTCACGCACCCGATCTTCCACGCGCACCGCAGCGAGACCTCCATGCTGCGCTACCTGCGCCGGCTCGCCGACCGCGACTTCGCGCTCGACCGCGGGATGATCCCGCTCGGCTCGTGCACGATGAAGCTCAACGCGACGACCGAGATGCAGGCCGTCACGTGGCCGGAGTTTGCGGGTCTGCACCCGTTCGCACCGGCCGCGCAGACCGAGGGCATCCGCGGGCTCATCGACGACCTCGCCTCGTGGCTGTGCACCATCACCGGCTACGACGCCGTCTCGCTCCAGCCCAACGCCGGCTCCCAGGGTGAGCTCGCCGGCCTGCTCGCGATCCGCGCCTACCACCGCGAGAACGGCCAGGGAGAGCGCAACATCTGCCTCATCCCGGCCAGCGCGCACGGCACCAACGCGGCCAGCGCGGTCATGGCGGGCATGAAGGTGGTCGTGGTGAAGACCGCTGCCGGCGGCGACATCGACATGGACGACCTGCGCGCCAAGGCGGAGCAGCACCGCGACCAGCTCGCCGCGATCATGGTCACCTACCCGTCGACGCACGGCGTCTTCGAGGACACCATCACGGAGCTGTGCGGCCTGGTGCACGACGCCGGCGGCCAGGTGTACGTCGACGGGGCCAACCTCAACGCCCTCGTCGGACTGGCCCAGCCCGGCAAGTTCGGCGCCGACGTCTCGCACCTGAACCTGCACAAGACGTTCTGCATCCCGCACGGTGGTGGCGGCCCCGGTGTCGGTCCGGTCGCGGTCCGCTCGCACCTCGCGCCGTACCTGCCGAACCACCCCCTCGCCCCCGAGGCTGGTCCGCAGACCGGTGTCGGCCCGATCTCCGCGGCGCCCTATGGGTCGGCCAGCATCCTGCCGATCTCGTGGGCCTACGTCCGGCTCATGGGCGGTGCCGGCCTCACCCGGGCCACGCAGGTGGCGGTGCTGAACGCCAACTACGTCGCGGCCCGCCTGCGGGAGCACTTCCCGGTGCTGTACTCGGGACACGAGGGGATCGTGGCCCACGAGTGCATCCTCGACCTGCGCGACCTGACCAGGCGCACCGGCGTCTCCGTCGACGACGTGGCCAAGCGGCTCATCGACTACGGCTTCCACGCCCCGACGATGTCGTTCCCCGTCGCGGGCACCCTGATGGTGGAGCCGACCGAGAGCGAGGACCTCTACGAGCTCGACCGGTTCTGCGACGCGATGGTCGCCATCCGCGGCGAGATCGCCGAGGTAGAGGCCGGGGAGGTCTCGCTGGCCGACAGCATGCTGCGCAACGCGCCCCACACCGCGGCCGCCCTGGCCGGCAAGTGGGACTACCCGTACGAGCGCTCTGCTGCCGCCTTCCCCGTGGGTGTCGACGCCGCCGACAAGTACTGGCCGCCGGTGAGCCGCATCGACGGCGCGTACGGCGACCGCCACCTCGTCTGCTCCTGCCCGTCCCCGGAGGAGCTGGCGGCGGAGTGACGGCCCGGGAGTGACAGCACCCGAGTGACGGCGTGAACCGACGAGGGGCCCGGCAGCTGCCGGGCCCCTCGTCGTACTCTCAAGCCGCTGTCTCGCTGCCTGCCGCGGTGGAGACGCGCACGGTGGAGCCGCTCTCGGTCTTGTGCACGGTCACCTGGCACGGGATGCGGGTGCGCAGCTCGGCCACGTGGCTGACGACGCCGACAGCGCGCCCTCCCTCCCGCAGCCCGTCGAGCACACCCATCACCTGCTCCAGGCTCTCGTCGTCGAGGGTGCCGAACCCCTCGTCGACGAACAGCGTCTGCAGGTCGAAACCGCCGGACTCCTCGCGCACCGCGTCAGCGAGTCCGAGCGCGAGGGCGAGCGAGGCCATGAACGCCTCGCCACCGGAGAGGGTCGAGGTGTCACGGGTCTGGCCCGTCCACAGGTCCTGCACCCTCAGGCCGAGGCCGCTGCGGGCGCCGCGAGCCGCGAGGTCGTCGGAGTGCTGGAGCCGGTAGCGGCCGTCGCCCATGACGGCCAGCCGCTCGTTGGCGAGCTCGGCGACCTTCTCGAGGCGGGCGGCCAGCACGAAGGCCGACAGGCGCATCCGCAGGGCGTTGTTGCCGCCCGTGCCGGCGAAGGTGTCGGCGAGGTCGCGCACCAGCGCGTGGCGCTCCGCCAGGGGGCCGAGCTCCTCGCACTGGCGCACGAGGTCTGCTGCGAGCCGGGTGACGGCGGCGAGGGTGCGACGGGCCAGGGTCTCGGCGTCCTTGGCCTGGAGCAGGTCGCCCTGCGCCTGCACTGCGATCCCGCGCAGCGAGTCGACGTCGGGCGGCTCGACCTCAGCGGCGGCCTGCACCGCGGGGTCGGCGAGCACTGCCTGGGCTTCGGTGCGCGCGCGGACGTAGTCGTCGCACAGCCGCTGCAGCCGGGTGGTCTCGTCGGCCGAGAGGGCGGCTGCCCGCGCTTCGCCCGGATCGGTGAACCCGTGTGCGGCCAGGGACGTCGCTGCCGCGTCGGACGCCGCCTGCCGGGACTCGGTGGCGGCATCGAGCACCCGCAGCGCGTCCACGTGGCGTTGCGCCGCAAGCATCGTCCGCCGGTGGGCGGCGAGGGCGACGGCGGCCTCGGGCTCGCGGCCCTCGTCGCCACCGGGTGCGGCCGTGGGCGCGGCGCACGGGCAGAGTCGGGTGTGCGTCTCGAGCAGCGAACGGAGGGTCTCGAGCTCCTCGGTCCGGGCCCGCTCGAGCTCGTCGAGCGTCGCCCGGGCACCGACGGCCTCGGCCCGCAGCGCCTCCACGCGGCTTGCGAGCGACGCGCGCTCGGCGCGGGCAGCTGACAGGCCTTCCTCGAGTGAGGAGACCTGCTCCGCCAGCCGACCCGTCTGCTCCACCTCGGAGCGGGCCACGGTCACTGCCTCGCGAAGGGTCTCCACCGACGGCGGCGGCGAGCCGAGCAGCTCGAGGCGGGCTGCGGTCGCCGTGTCGGCTGCCACCAGCTCTCGCTCGAGGGCGGCGTGCTGCTGCTGCGCTGCAGTCCAGGCCGCCTCCGCCACGGCGATGTCGTCAGCCGTGACCTCGACCGTGCGGACGGCCGGGCTCGGGTGCTCGCCCGAGCCGCACACCGGGCAGGGCTCGCCGGAGGACAGGTGCTCGGCCAGCTCGCCGGCCATGTTGGCCAGCCGGGCCTCACGCAGGTCGAGCAGGTGCTCGCGCCGCTCCTGCTCGCGCGTGCGGGCCAGGCTGACGTGCTCGGCCAGCCCGACCCGGGCGGCCGCTCCCTCCTCGTGGTCGAGGCGGACCCGCAGCAGGTGCTCGGTGTCGCGCAGCCGTGCCGACCGGCCGTCGAGGGCGGCCGCCGCTGTCCTGGCCTCACCGAGCCGGTGCTCGGCCTCCGTGCACGCCAGCTCCAGCCCGGCGTCCGTGCCCGCCAGAGTGGCTGCCGACGCCTCGGCTGCAGCGGCCTTAGCCTCGAGGCCGTCCCGCCGCCGGGCCCGCTCGGCGACCGCGCGCTCGAGGCGCACGGCCTCGGCGAGGCCGTCCTCCTGGCCGACGAGTCGGTCGGTCCAGGCGGCGACGCCGTCGAGACCGCGGTCGTCCAGCCCGAACGGGGCAAGCGCCACAGCGCTCTGCTCGGCCGCGGCCGCTGCGGAACGCAGGGTGGAGTCGGCCCGCTCCAGGGCCCGCAGCTCTCCTCCCACCGCCGCCGCCCGTGCGGCGGCGGCCAGCGCGTCGCGGGCCTGCTGGTGCAGGGGAGCGCCGGCGTCGAGCTCGGCGAGCCTCGTCGCGGCGGTGCGGGCGCGCTCCTGCAGGGCGATCACCTGCTCGGCCTCCTGCAGGCGGGTGGTCGCCGTGGTCGCCGAGGTCGTCGCTGCGTCGAGGGCAGCGAGAGCCTGCGCGGCGTGGGCCTCGAGCACGGCCTGCAGGCGCGGGCACTGCTCGCCCACCTGGTGCGGCTCGAGCTCGCGCCAGTCGGGCAGGTCGGCCAGGGCCTCGACCGGGGCGTCGGCCACGGCGTCGGCGAGGCGGGCCAGGTCGGTGGCCAGTGCTTGCTGGTGGCCGGCCAGCTCGTCGGCGGTGCGACGCCGCTCGGAGGCGAGCCACTGCTCGACGGCGGCGTAGGACGAGACGTCGAAGAGGCGCTCGAGCACCTCGCGTCGTGCCTCCGGCGTGGCCCGCAGGAAGGCGGCGAAGTCGCCCTGGGGCAGCAGCACCACCTTGCTGAACTGCTCGAGGCCCATGCCGAGCACCTCGCGGAGCACCGCCGCCACGTCGTCGTGGCGGTTGTCCTTGCCGACCCAGGTGCCGCCCACCTGCTCGTGCAGCACGACGCGCGCGGGCGACTTCGTCTCGCCGTCGCCGCGCTTCTTCGGTCGCAGGAACTCCGGCGAGCGGGTGACCCGGAACCGGCGGCCGGAGGCCGTGAACTCCACGGTCACCTCGGGCACGACGTCCCGGGGCGCGTGGTCGCTGCGCAGCGACCGGCCCGAGGGGCGGGCGCCGGGGACGTCGGCATACAGGGCGAAGCAGATCGCGTCGAGGATGCTGGTCTTGCCTGCCCCCGTCGCGCCCCGGATGAGGAACAGGCCGGCGGACGAGATCTCGTCGAAGTCGATGTCGACCGTGCCCGCGAAGGGGCCGAAGGCGGTGATCGACAGCCGGTGCAGCCTCATGCCACGCCCTCGCGCCGCACGTCGGGACGCCCGGCGGCAGCTCCCTCGTCGTCGTGGCCGGCGCGGGCGAGCCGGGCCGCCTCCACCGCGCCGGCGATGACCTCCCGCTCGGCCTCGGTCGCCGCGTGCCCCGACCGCACGTGCGCGAGGAAGTCGCAGCAGACGTCCACCTCCGAGCGGGCGGCGACGCGGGCGGCATACGAGCTCACCGGCACCGGGGCGCCCTGGGGGTCGAACTGCAGCGACAGCGTGTGCGGGAACCGGCGTCGCACCTGCTCCATGGCACCGAGCGGCCGCACGGCGTCGGTGAGGGTCACCTGGCACCAGGACTTCTCGGCGTGGGCGTGCTCGGGCCGCTCGAGCAGGTCGGCGAGGTCGCCGCGCAGCAGGGCGAGGGACCGCAGCACCGGCGCCTCGAGCTGCTCGCAGCGCACCCCGGAGGAGTCGAGGTCGACGACCCACGAGCCCTTGGTGTGCGACGCCTCGCTGAAGGACATGGCCACGGGGGAGCCGGAGTAGCGCACCGTCTCGTCGATCTGCTGCCGGCCGTGCAGGTGGCCCAGGGCGACGTAGTCTGTGCCGTCGAAGACGCGGGGGTGCACCATGGCCACGCCGCCGACGGTGATGTCGCGCTCGGAGTCGCTGGTGGCCCCGCCGTTGACGAAGGCATGGGCCATCACCACCGACGGCCCCGGCCGCTGCGCGCGGTCGGCGCGCACCCGCTCCATCGCGGCGGCGAGCACGCCGGCGTGCGTGCGCTCACCGGCCCCGAGCGGGTCGGCGGCGATGGAGGGCTCGAGGTAGGGGAGCGGGTAGATCGCGACGCCGTCGACGAACACCGGTCGACCGATGGAGCGGACCGACGAGCGGATGTGCAGGCCCGACCGCTCGAGCAGCCGCGCGGCGAAGCCGAGCCGGATCGCCGAGTCGTGGTTGCCGCTGGAGAGCACCACCTGGGCGCCCGTGTCGATGAGCCGGGTGACCGCCTCGGAGAGCAGCTCGACCGTGTCGGGGGCCGGCAGCGCGCGGTCGTAGACGTCGCCGGAGACCAGCACGGCGTCGACCGACTCGGCCCGAACCGTCTCGACGAGGTGGTCGATGAAGGCCGCCTGGGCGTCGAGCAGCCCCACCTGGTGGAACGAGCGCCCCAGGTGCCAGTCGGAGGTGTGGATCAGCCGCACGACACGCAGGCTAGGAGAGGCCGCCGACAGGGCTGCTGATTTCGCCGGGCGTGCCCCGGATCCGCCCGAGAGAATGAGCACACCACGACCGCCGCACAACCGGTGGCCGCGGTGCCACCGGTGTGGTTGGGTCGATGCAGCGAAGGCACGTCCGTCAGCGAAGGCACGTCGTCACGTCAGGGAGGTCCCCTTGGGCGAAGAGGTCACCGCGCAGAGCTACACGCGCGAGCAGCGTCAGCGCTACCGCGAGAAGGTGCGCCAGAACCTGGACGTCTTCGAGCGGATGCTGTCCCACAGCCACTTCGAGTTCGACCGGCCGATGACCGGCCTGGAGATCGAGCTCAACCTCGTGGACGAGCACT
Source organism: Knoellia sp. 3-2P3 (assembly GCF_029223115.1). Taxonomy (NCBI): domain Bacteria; kingdom Bacillati; phylum Actinomycetota; class Actinomycetes; order Micrococcales; family Intrasporangiaceae; genus Knoellia; species Knoellia sp. 3-2P3. The sequence continues at coordinate 299,191 of NZ_JARGZE010000002.1, read as the reverse complement.
TCCAGCCGAGGTTCGCCAACGCCGAGGTGCTCGAGGCCATCGCCGACCCGAACTACCAGACCGAGCTCGCGCGCTACAACATCGAGCTCAACGTGAGGCCCCGGCCGCTGCCCGGCGACGAGGCCCTGCACCTCGAGGAGGAGCTGCGCGGGTCGCTGAACCGCGCGGACGAGGCGGCCGCCCGGCACGATGCGCACATCGTGGCGGTCGGCATCCTGCCGACGATCATGCCGGAGCACTTCCAGGGCGAGTGGATCAGCGCCAACAACCGCTACACCGCGCTCAACGACTCGATCTTCGTCGCGCGCGGCGAGGACATCTATCTCGACATCGAGGGGCCGACGGGGGAACGGGTCGCGACCTACTGCGACACCATCGCGCCGGAGTCGGCCTGCACCAGCGTGCAGCTGCACCTGCAGGTGGCGCCGGCTGACTTCGCGGCCCACTGGAACGCCGCGCAGGCCCTCGTCGCCCCGCAGATCGCGCTGGCCGCCAACTCGCCGTTCTTCTTCGGCCAGCGGCTGCACGCCGAGACCCGCATCGAGCTCTTCAGCCAGGCGACCGACACCAGGAGCGTGGAGCTGAAGAACCAGGGCGTGCGGCCGCGCGTCTTCTTCGGCGAGCGCTGGATCACCTCGATCTTCGACCTGTTCGAGGAGAACGTGCGCTACTTCCCGGCCCTGCTGGCCGAGGTCTCGGACGAGGACCCGGTGGCCAAGCTCGAGGCGGGCGAGGCGCCCTCGCTCGCGGAGCTGAGGCTGCACAACGGCACGGTCTACCGGTGGAACCGCCCCATCTACGACATCGTCCACGAACGCCCCCACCTGCGCGTCGAGAACCGTGTGCTGCCGGCCGGCCCGACCATCGTCGACGTCATGGCCAACGCCGCCTTCTACTACGGCGTCATCCGCAAGCTCGCCGCCGACGACCGCCCGGTGTGGACCAAGATGAGCTTCGGGGTCGCGGAGCAGAACTTCCACAACGCGGCCCGCGACGGCATCGAGGCCACGCTCTACTGGCCGGGCTACGGCCAGGTCAGCGTCGACGAGCTCGTGCTGCGGCACCTGCTGCCGCTGGCCCACGAGGGACTGAGGGAGTGGGGGGTGTCGGACCAGGTGCGCGAGCGCTACCTCACCGTCATCGAGGGCCGGTGCAAGACCGGCAGCAACGGTGCCACCTGGCAGACGCAGGCCGTCGAGCGCCTTCAGGCGCAGGGGCTCGACCGACAGGCCGCCCTGGGCCGCATGCTCGAGCTCTACCACGGCCACATGCACAGCAACGAGCCCGTGCACACCTGGCCGCTGCCCTGACGGGCAGGGCGCGTATGCCGGCGGCCCGCCTCAGGCGGGCCGGTTCCACATGCGTACGGCGGGAAGCCCGCGCTCGAACTCCAGCACGCTGAGTGCGCCGGCGTCGAGCAGCAGCTGCGCGCCGAAGCGGGGCTCCTTCTGGAGGAAGACGGCGGTGAGCACCCGGAGGAGGTGCCCGTGGGCGACGAGGACGACGTCACCGGCGGTCATGGCACTCGTGGCGCGGCGCACCACCCGTGAGGCTCGGGCAGCCACCTCCTCCACGGACTCGCCGGGCGTCTCGCCGGGGGCGACGCCGTGCTCGAAGACGGTCCAGTCGTAGCCGAGGTGCTCACGGACCTGGGGCGTGGTCAGGCCCTCGTAGGCGCCGTAGTCCCACTCGACGAGGTCGCGGTCGAGCTCGGGCCGCAGGCCGGCCAGCTCGGCCGTCCGGCGCGCCCGTTCCAGGGGGGAGGACAGCACGAGCGTGAAGTCGAAGCCCTCCAGGGCTCCGGCGAGACCGCTGGCGGCCTCCTCCCCGGCCGGGGTGAGCGGCAGGTCGGTGACGCCGGTGTGCTGGCCGGTGCGCGACCACTCCGTCTCGCCGTGGCGGACGAGCACGAGCCTCCCCTCCGGCTGCCTCAGGGTCGTCGTCTGCTCGGTCTGCACCTCTGCGGTCTCCACCCGCGTCACCCTACGGTCTGCCACAGTGGGCCCATGAGGCTGCCGTTCCGCTTGCTGAATGTCTTCGCCAACGAGGGGGACCCGTTCTCGGGCAACCCGCTGTGCGTCTTCGAGGACGCTGCCGACCTCGACGAGGAGCAGATGCAGGGCCTGGCCCGGCAGTTCAACCTCTCCGAGACCACGTTCGTCATGCCGCCCGACGGCCAGTACCACCCGAAGGCGGACGCCCGGGTGCGGATCTTCACGCCCCACTACGAGATGGCCTTCGCCGGGCACCCGACCCTCGGCACGGCCCACGTGGTCCGCGACCTGCTCGACACCGGGAACCGGGTGCGACTGTCCATGGCGGCCGGGGTGGTCCCGGTGCGCGCCAACGGCAACGAGTGGGTCCTCACCGCCAACGAGGGCAAGGTCGAGCGCGACCTCGAGCCGGCCGAGATCGCCCGGACGGTCGGGCTGGCCGAGGGTGACCTCGTGGGTCCCGTCCAGCAGGTCAGCACCGGCAGCGGCCAGATCATCGCCCAGGCCTCCTCGGTGGAGGTCGTGCGGCGCGCTGTGGGCGAGGCCGCCCTCATGCGGCGGTATGCCGGCATGGGCACCCGGGGCGGGGAGACACTGGTCTACCTCTGGGCGCCGACGGGGCCCGACACCGTCGAGGCGCGGGCGCTGTTCACCCAGGGCCCGGCCGTGGTCGAGGACCCGGCCACCGGCTCGGCCTGCTCCAACCTCGGGGCCTGGCTGGTCGCGCAGGGTCGCACGGGCGTGTCGTGGCGGATCAGCCAGGGCGCACAGGTCGGCCGGCCGTCCACGCTCGACCTGAGCGTCTCCGAGGAGGGCGTCGTGCAGGTGGGCGGGCTGGTCGTCGAGGTCGGAGAGGGAGTCGTGCACCTCTGACATGCCCACCTACGTCGTCCTGCTGCGGGCCGTCAACGTCGGCAAGCGCGTCCTCAAGATGGAACACGCCCGGAAAGTCTTGGAGGACAACGCTTTCCTGGACGTCGCCTCGCACATCCAGACCGGCAACGTGCTCGTCACGACCCCGATGCGCAGCCTCGCGAAGGTGGAGCAGGCGGTGGGGGAGTGCCTCTCCGCTGCCGCGGGGTTCGAGATCGTCGCCATGGCCCGGCGGCCCGCAGAGCTGAGCATGCTGGTGGAGGCCGCCGACGGCATACCGCCCTCCTTCGAGGGGGAGGTGCGACGCTACGTCGCGTTCTGCCAGCAGGACGTCGCCGAGGAGGCGGCGGCCCGGCTCGCGGCCTGGGAGGTGCCGGGGGAGAGGGCCCACGTCATCGGTCGGGACGTGCTCGTCGAGCTCGGCCGGGCGTTCCACGAGGCACGCCTCGGCAACGCGGAGGTGGAACGGATCACCGGGGCCGCCGCCACGACCCGTAACCTGACCGTCGTCCGCACACTGGCGCAGAAATGGGGAACCTGACATGACCGACATGGCCGAGGAGACCGGCGGCACCGGCACGGGGCACCGGTCGGTGACGCTGACCCGGGTCGAGAAGGGCGTCTTCGACGTGACCAACGAGCGGGGCGGCTCCATGCGGATCGGAGGGGGCGGAGAGCAGTTCAGCCCGGTCGAGCTGCTGCTGGCGGCCATCGCCGGGTGCACGGCCATCGACGTCGACTACATCACGACCAAGCGGGTCGACCCCGAGACGTTCACGGTGGAGGCGTCGGGGGAGAAGCAGCGCGACGACAGCGGCAACCACATGGGCGACCTGCGGGTCGAGTTCACGGTGACCTTCCCCGAGGGGGCGGACGGCGACCAGGCCCGCGACCGCCTGCCCGGTGCCATCGCCCGCTCCCACGACCGGCTGTGCACGGTGAGCCGCACCGTCGAGCGGGGAACGCCGATCACGACGCGCGAGGCCGGCGCCGGCTCCTAGCGCAGGTCCCTCACCCCACGCGGTCACGCGCCGCCACGAAGGCAGCGACGCAGGCGCGCACGTCCTCCTCGGAGTGCGCCGCCGACAGCTGCACGCGGATGCGCGCCTTCCCCTTGGGCACCACGGGGTAGGAGAAGGCGATCACGTAGACACCGTGGGTGAGCATCTCGTCGGCGATCTGGGCGGCACGCCGGGCGCCGTCCTCGCCGGGGAACATCACGGGCGTGATCGGGTGGTTGCCGGGGAGCAGGTCGAAGCCCTCGGCCGCCATCAGCTCACGGAACAGGGCGGTGTTGCGCCGGAGCGTCTCGCGGCCCTCGCCGGAGGCGCGGGCCAGCTCGATGGCCTTCAGGGAGCCGGCCGTGACCACGGGGGCGACCGCGTTGGAGAACAGGTAGGGGCGCGAGCGCTGGCGCAGCAGGTCGACGATCTCCTGGTGCGCGCTGACGTAGCCGCCGGAGGCGCCGCCGAGGGCCTTGCCGAGGGTGCCGGTGATGATGTCGACCCGGTCCATGACACCGAAGTGCTCAGGCGTGCCGCGGCCGCCGTCGCCGATGAAGCCCACGGCGTGCGAGTCGTCGACCATGACGAGGGCGCCGAACTCCTCGGCGAGGTCACAGATCTGGTCCAGCGGTGCGAGGTAGCCGTCCATGGAGAAGACGCCGTCGGTGACGACCACCGTCCGGTGCGCCCCCGCGGCCTTGGCGGCCTCGAGCTGGGCCCTCAGGTCGGCCATGTCGGCGTTGCGGTAGCGGTAGCGGGAGGCCTTGGACAGCCGGATGCCGTCGATGAGCGAGGCGTGGTTGAGCTCGTCGGAGATGATCGCGTCACCCTCGCCGAAGAGCACCTCGAAGACCCCGCCGTTGGCGTCGAAGCACGACGAGTAGAGGATCGTGTCCTCCATCTGCAGGAAGTCCGAGACGGCGTGCTCGAGCGTCTTGTGCAGCGTCTGCGTGCCGCAGATGAACCGGACGCTGGCCATGCCGAAGCCCCAGTCCTGCAGCGCCCGGGTGGCGGCCGCGACCACGTCGGGGTGGTCGGCGAGCCCGAGGTAGTTGTTGGCGCAGAAGTTGATCGCCTCCGCCTTGGCGGTGGTGATGTGGGCCTGCTGGGGGGAGGTCAGCTCCCTCTCGTTCTTGGTCAGGCCGGCTGCCTCGATCTCCTCGAGGGTGGCGCGGATCTCGTCCTTCACGGTGCCGTACATGCGTGTCCTCTCAGCTCCAGTCCATGACGACCTTGCCGCACTGACCGGAGCGCGCGGCGTCGAAGGCGTCCTGCCACTTCTCGGCAGGGAAGCGGTGGGTGATCACCGAGGCGACGCGCTCGCGCAGGACCGGTGAGGTCTGCAGCATCGAGCTCATCGCGTACCAGGTGTCGTACATCTCGCGGCCGTAGATGCCCTTGATGGTGATCATGTGCGTGATGACCCGGCCCCAGTCGATGGGGAACGGGTCCTTGGGCAGGCCCAGCATCGCGACGCGGCCGCCGTGGTTCATGTTGGCGAGCATGTCCTCGACGGCCGAGGGCACGCCGGACATCTCGAGCCCGATGTCGAAGCCCTCCTTCATGCCCAGCTCGGTCATGGCCTCGCGCAGGTTGCTGCGGGCGGCGTTGACGACGAGGTCGGCGCCGGCGTTTCTGGCCAGCTCGAGGCGGTAGTCGCTGATGTCGGTCACGACCACGTGCCGGGCTCCGACGTGGCGGGCGATGGCCGCGGCCATGACACCGATCGGACCTGCGCCCGTGATGACGACGTCCTCCCCGGCCATGGGGAACGACAGCGCGGTGTGGGTGGCGTTGCCGAAGGGGTCGAACACCGCGCCGAGGTCGGGGTCGAGGTCGTCGGGCTGCACCCACACGTTGCTCGCCGGGATGACGACGTAGTCGGCGAACGCGCCGTCGCGGTTGACCCCGACACCCCTGGTGTGGATGCAGACGTGCCGCCGTCCGGCCCGGCAGTTGCGGCACGTGCCGCAGACGATGTGGCCCTCGCCCGACGCGCGCTGACCGACCAGGACGCTCGTGACGTCCTCGCCCACCTCGACGACCTCGCCGTAGAACTCGTGCCCGATGACCATCGGCGGCTTGACCGTCGAGGCCGCCCAGTCGTCCCACTGCTCCAGGTGCAGGTCGGTGCCGCACAGGCCCGCCCGCAGCACGCGGATCTTCACGTCGGTGGGGCCGACCTCCGGCTCGGGGACGTCCAGCATCTCCAGCCCGGGACCGGCGGTGGTCTTCACGAGTGCTCGCACGCGCCCAACATAGTGGCAGCGCCTACAGTCACTCCCATGGCCAGGTACTTCGACGTGCACCCCGTCGACCCCCAGCCCCGGTCGATCCAGCAGGCGGTGCAGATCCTCCGCGACGGCGGGGTGGTCGCCTACCCGACGGACTCCTGCTTCGCCCTCGGCTGCGCCCTCGGCAACGCGGAGGGCAAGGAGCGGATGCTGCGCATCCGCCAGCTCGACGACCGGCACCACTTCACGCTGGTGTGCCGTGACTTCGCCCAGATGGCCCACCTCGTGCACCTCGACAACCGGGTGTTCCGGGCCGTCAAGGCGGCGACGCCGGGTCAGTACACCTTCATCCTGCCCGCGACCAAGGAGGTGCCCCGCCGGCTGCTGCACCCGAAGAAGAAGACCGTGGGGGTGCGCATCCCCGACCACCCGGTGGTCCACGCCCTGCTGGCCGAGCTGGGGGAGCCGATCCTGTCCACGACGCTCCTGCTCCCCGGGGACGAGGAGCCGATGACCCAGGGCTGGGAGATCAAGGACCGGCTCGACCACCTGGTCGACGCGGTGATCGACTCGGGCGAGTGCGGCCTGGAGCCGACGACGGTGGTGGACTTCTCGGAGGGCTACCCCGAGGTGGTCCGTCGTGGGGCCGGCGACGTCACGCCCTTCGAGTAGGCGGTCAGGGGCTCTCTCGCCGGAGCAGCTCCAGCACCCTGGCGTCGATGCCCGCGTCGGTCAGGCGCATCTCGAGGTTGCGCTCGCCGGCCCACGCGACCAGTGCAGCGGCGGTGTCGTCCTCGCGGTGGCCGAGCCGACCGAGCCGCTGCGCCACCTCGGCGGCCAGGACGCCTTCGAGCGGCAGCACGTCCTCGGGGGCGCCGAAGACGAGCTCGTGCTCGTCGAGGAGCCTCGCCAGCTCATGCGGGGCGTCCGGGTGGTCGTCCACCCGCAGGTCGGCGAGCACCCCGGAGGCGTCGTACCCCGCACCGGGCGCCACGGCATACAGGGCGGCGCCCTGGCGGCCCCGCGAGTCGCCGCCGGCTGCGTCGCCGGCGAGCAGCGTCTCCACGAGGCGTCGGGTGAGGGGGAGGTCGGCACAGGCCAGCCACGTCTCCTGCATCCGCTCGACGACGTCCGGCCCGGTGAGGATGTTGCCCTGGATCGCATAGCCGCCGGTGTCGTCGCGGCCGCTGGCCCCGCCGGCCCAGTGGAGGCACTCGTCGCCGGTGTGGCTGGCCTGGGTGTGCGCCGCCACGACCCCGAGCTGTCGGTGGGCCGCGCCCTCGTCGGCAGCCGTCACTCGCGCCACGGCGTCTGGTGCGCCCGCTCCCGACGCCAGCAGCTCGAGCACGTCGTGCTTGTAGGACACCTTCGCCATCGCCTGGGTGGCGACCGCGCCGACCCCGACCCGGGCGGCCGGCACGACCGACCCGACGGCGATGAACCGGCTCGCGACCGCGACGCCGAAGGCGTCACCGACCTGGCCGACGACCGAGAACGTCATGAGTCGATCCTCTCGATGAGTGACACGGCGTCGTGGGGCGCGTGGCCCTTGGCGTCGTTGTCGAAGTACACGTAGACGTCGTGGCCCTCGTCGCGCCACTGGAGGCACTGCTCGGCCCACCGGTCGAGCGACTCGGGGGTGTAGCCGCTGGCGTACAGCTCCGTGGAGCCGTGCAGACGCACGTACCTGAAGTCGGAGGTGCCGTCGCGCATGGCCGGCCACCGGCCCGCGCTGTCGGCGACGACCATGCAGACGTCGTGGGAGGCGAGCAGCGCGTGCGCCTCCGGGGTGTCGAAGCTGGTGTGCCGTGGCTCGAGGGCGTGCCGGATCGGCACGTCTGCCTCGGCGGTGGTGAGGACCCTGTCGTCGGTGAGCTTCTCGTCGTGCCGCTTGGCCAGCTCGGAGGCCTGGCCGGTGGTGCGTGGCAGGAGGTCGAAGAAGGCGGCCAGCTTCTCGGGCTCGAAGGGGACGCGCTCCGGGAGCTGCCACAGGACGGGCCCCAGCTTGGGCCCCAGGGCGAGGACACCCGAGGCGAAGAAGTTCGCCAGCGGCGCCTCGACACCGACCAGCCGCTTCATGTGCGTGATGAACCGGCCCCCCTTGACCGCGAAGACGAAGTCGTCGGGCGTCTGGGCCCGCCACGCGGCATACGAGGTCGGCCGCTGGAGGGAGTAGAAGGAGCCGTTGATCTCGACCGACGACATCCGCTCCGCCGCGTAGTGCAGCTCGTCGGCCTGGCGCAGGCACTTGGGGTAGAAGTCGCCGCGCCACCCCGCGTAGCGCCACCCGGAGATCCCGACGCGCACCCTGGCCATGCCGCGAGCCTAAGGGCGCGCGTTGGCCCCCGCAGGCTGCGCGGCGGGTGTTCAATCGGCCCATGGGTCACTCGTCCACCGGGCTCGCGCTCGCACAGCAGGCCGCCTGCCGCCGGCTCGGCAGCATGTCGGAGGCGGAGCAGGAGATCTTCCTGCTGCGTCTCGAGCGGTGGTGGGCCGACCTCGTGGCCGGGCTCGAGAGTGCCTACGCGGGTGCTGACACCGACGGTCTCGCGGTGCGGCTCGTGGAGCTCGCCGCGGATGCCTTCGCCGAGCGCGACCCCGACCTGCGGCGGCTCGACCAGCGCAGGGTGCTGCGGCCCGACTGGCTGCAGGAGCCGTCCATGTTCGGCTACGCCTGCTACGCCGAGCGGTTCGCGGGCAGCCTCCCCGGCCTCGTCGAACGCCTGGGCTACCTGCGCGAGCTGGGCGTGAGCTACCTGCACCTCATGCCCCTCTTGCGCCCACGCGACGGCGACAACGACGGCGGGTATGCCGTGCAGGACTACCGGGCCGTGCGTGCAGACCTCGGGTCGGTGGAGGACCTGTGTGAGCTGACCCGCGTGCTGCGGGGACAGGGCATCTCGCTCGTGCTCGACCTGGTGCTCAACCACGTGGCGCGCGAGCACGAGTGGGCGGTCCGCGCGAGGGCGGGGGAGGGGCGCTACCGCGACTACTTCCACGTCTTTCCCGACCGGGAGGTGCCCGACGCCTACGAGCGGACGCTGCCCGAGGTGTTCCCGGACTTCGCCCCCGGCAACTTCACCTGGGACGACGAGCTCCAGGGGTGGGTGTGGACGACCTTCAACGAGTGGCAGTGGGACGTCAACTGGTCGAACCCCGAGGTGCTCGTGGAGTACACCGACATCGTGCTCTTCCTCGCCAACCTCGGCGTGGAGGTGCTGCGGCTCGACGCCATCGCCTTCACGTGGAAGCGGATGGGCACGAGCTGCCAGAACCAGCCCGAGGTGCAGGCGCTCACGCAGGTGCTGCGGGCCGTGGCGCGAATCGCTTGTCCCGCAACGGTCTTCAAGGCAGAGGCGATCGTCGGTCCGCGTGACCTGGTGCAGTACCTCGGGTTGGGGGAACACACGGGGCGGGTCAGTGACCTGGCCTACCACAACAGCCTCATGGTGCAGGTCTGGTCGATGCTGGCGGCCGGGAACACCGTGCTGGCCAGGCATGCGCTGGGGGCCCTGCCCGCGACGCCACCGAGCGGCACCTGGGTCTGCTACGTGCGCTGCCACGACGACATCGGCTGGGCGATCGACGACGACGACGCCCGCGCGGTCGGGCTCGACGGCTTCGCCCACCGGCGGTTCCTGTCGGACTGGTACTCCGGCGACTTCCCCGGGTCGTGGGCGAGGGGGCTCGTCTTCCAGCACAACCCGGCCACGGGGGACAAGCGCATCAGCGGGACGGCCGCGTCGCTGACCGGACTCGCCGACGCCGTGACCGCCGGCGGCGAGAACACCGCCCTGGCGCGGATGTTCCTGGCGCACGCCGTCGTGGCGGGGTGGGGCGGCATACCGGTCGTGTGGAGTGGTGACGAGCTCGGGATGCCGAACGACCCGGCGTGGGACCATGAGCACGGTCACGAGGACGACAACCGCTGGGCCCATCGGCCCCGGCTGGACTGGGTAGGTGCCGGGCAGCGCGGCGACCTCGGCACCGTTGCGGGCAAGGTCTTCCAGGGGCTGGCCCACCTCGCCACGGTGCGGAGCCGCCTGCCCCAGCTGCACGCGGGCGCCGACAGCACCGTGCTCCTCGACACCGACGACGGCATCCTCGCCACGGTGAGACAGCACCCGAGCGGTCCCATGGTGTGCGTCTACAACGTCACCGACACGTGGCGCCCCTTCCCGTTCTCCCGGTTCGCCGACGCGGGCATCACCGCACCACACAACGCGCTCGGTGACCACGACGTCTACGGCGGTGCCGACGGCCAGGTGCTCCTCAGCCCGTATGCCGCGTGGTGGGTCGTGGATGGACACCGCTGAGGAGCTCTTCGCCGACCACGCCGACGGGCTCGCCGTCTACCATGCTGTCGCGAAAGCCGTTGCTGCCGTAGGTGGTTCGCAGATCCGCGTGTCCAGGAGCCAGATCGCGTTCCGCAGGCGTCGCGGCTTCGCCTACGTGTGGCGGCCGGGGCAGTACGTGACCTCCTCGGTGCCCGCGGTGCTGTCGGTCGCGCTGCCCCGGCGGCTGGAGTCCGTCAGGTTCAAAGAGGTCGTGCACCCGGCGCCGACGGTGTGGATGCACCACCTCGAGCTGCGCGACCCGGGCGAGGTCGACGACGAGGTCACCGGGTGGCTGGCGCAGGCGTGGGCAGCGGCAGGCTGACCCGTGGCGCGGGAGGCTCAGCCCCGCCGCTCGAGCAGGACCATGACCTCGTGGTGCGAGGTCTGGGGGAACATGTCGAACAACCGGGCCGCCCTGACCCCGAGCCCGGGCATGGCGTCGAGGTCGGCAGCCAGCGACCGTGCGTTGCAGCTGGAGTAGACGACGTGCTGGACCTCGGACCGGTCCAGCCACGCAGCCAGGTCCGCCCCGATGCCGCGCCGTGGCGGGTTGACCACCACGGTGTCGGGCGCGTCCGCGGGTGCCAGCCCCACGGCATACGTCGTGGCGTCGCCGACGTGGAAGCTCGACCCGGCCGCGCGCGGGGTGACCGGGAGCTCGGACAGCGTCCGCCGAGCGCTGGCGACCGCCTCGGCCGAGACCTCGATGCCCGTGACCTCCTGGGGCGGGTGGTCCGCGGTCGCGGCGTGGAGGGCGAACCCGCCGACGCCGCAGTAGAGGTCCCACAGCGTCGCGGGCCGGGCCTGGGAGAGCCACTGCTGGGCCTGGCGGTACAGCCCCGCGGCCACGGAGGTGTTGGTCTGGAAGAAGCTCTGGGGGCGCAGGTGCAGCGGGATGCCGTTGACGCGCATCAGGAGCGCCTGCTCGGTGGTGAGGACGTGCTCCACGTCGCCCTCGAGCAGCGCGGCATGGGCGGGCAGGATGTTGGCGCTCACCACGCGCAGCCGGGGAAGCGCCGTCAGGAGGTCTGGGAGACCGCGCTCGAGGCGCGCGAGCTGGCCGGTGGAGCGCAGCACGAACCGCACCATGAGCTCGTCGTCGGGGGAGTGCGTGACCAGCACGTGCTTCAGCTCGCCGGTGCGCCGTGGGACGTCGTAGGGAGTGAGCCCGAGTGCTCCGACGAGGTCGGGCAGCGCCAGGACGGCCTCGTGCAGGCCGGCTTCGTACAGGCCACAGTGCCGCAGGTCCACACCCGCGCCGGCGGCGTCGAGGATGCCGAGGGTCGGCGCGCCGCGGGTGCCGCCGACGACGAGCTTGGCCTTGTTGCGGAACGCGGACTCGGGGCCGGTGAACGGCTCAAGCCACACGTCAGCAGGTGCGTGGTCGGCGAGCAGGGCGCGAACGGCGGCGTCCTTGTCCGCCAGCTGCGCGGCATACGGCACTCCCATGAGGGCGCACGAGCGGCACCGCCCCGCCTCGAAGTAGTCGCACTGCACCGGACAAGGCTAGAAGGGCGCCGGCGGCGCGTTGTCGGTGGACCGGTCTAGCGGATCGAGGACCGACACAAGCCCTTCATCAGTGAGTTGACATAATGTCGATTATCGGCGTTCTTCACCACCGGCAGAGCACACGGAAGAGGGGTTGACGCTCTCTTGCCTCACGGCCAGAGCGTCAGCCCCTCATCACCGTGCGTCAGGCTGCCGGGAACACCGAGCTCGACAGCGCCTCGCACGCCTCGTCGAGGCTGTTGGCGCGCACCATCGTCACGCTCGGCGACGCGACCTCGAGGTCCTCGGGCCAGCCCGGGCCGCCGACGACCAGCTTCAGCGGCCGCTCCACCGACGACAGCGCCGCCCACAGCGGGTCGTTCGCCGGCCTGCTGATGGAGGCCCACAGGAACACAACGGGCGGTGAGGCGCGGCCCACGAGGTCGATCAGTGCCTCCACCGGCACGCGTGGGCCGAGGAACACGCAGCCGATGCCCTGCAGGGACAGCTCGGCCTCGATCGCCACGAGCGGCAGGTAGTGCTGCTCCTCGTCGGCGCTGGCCAGGACGACCTCTCGTCGACCGCCGACACGGGCCCGGTTCGCCCTGGTCAGCGACCGCAGCTCGGTGACCAGCAGCTCGCTCGCGAGGTGCTCGGAGTCGACTCCCATGGAGCCGTCGCTCCAGCGCTCGCCGATCCGGCGCAGGGCCGGCGCGAGCACCGAGGTCCAGGCGGAGACCAGGTCGCTCTCACGGGTCACCCGCTGGTAGATGCGGGCCAGCCCGTCGGCGTCGAGGGCGGCTGCCGACGACACGATCGCCTCCACGGCCGAGTCGGAGGCGCCCTGGCCGGCCGCCGGGAAGCCCGTGCCCGGCCCGAGTGCCGACGCCAGGCCGGCAGCGTCCACCGAGGTTGCCACGCGGGCGGCGGTCCCTGCGGGCACGCCGCGACCGGTCAGCTGCGCCATGAGCCGCACCCGCTGGATGTCGACCTCGTCGTAGCGGCGGTGCCCACCCTCCGTGCGCTGGGACGGCCCGATGCCGTAGCGCCGGTCCCACGTGCGCAGCGTCGACGGGGCGAGGTCGAGGCGCTCGGCGACTCCCCCGACGCTCCACGTGAGCGCCACTCTCGGTGCGTGCAGCTCGGGGCTCGTGCCGTCCGGGGAGCCCTTCTTGCCTCCGGCTCCCTCGTGAGCGGTGGCCAGGTCCTCCGTGTGATCTCCCGAGCGGTCTTTGGTGTCCATGACATCCTCCTCCAGCTCGACCTTGGAACGTACACCTGCTTGCCCGAAAGAATAAACCTGTTCAACTCATCTTGCGCGATGAACAACATTCTGAATAGGTTGTGAACCAGTTCGGTGCCGGTGGGGCATCGACCCAGGGTTTGAGAGAGGTTCGCCATGGCTTACATCAAGCGTCTCCCGATGCCTGTGATCGAGAGCTACGAGTGGCAGTTCGAGGGAGCGTGCAACGACGCCGACCCGGAGACCTTCTTCTCTCCGCAGTCGGAGCGCGGAGCGCGCCGCCGGCAGCGGGAGGCCACCGCCAAGTCCTTCTGCGCCCGCTGCCCCGTCGTGGACGCGTGCCTGAAGCACGCGCTCGAGGTGCGCGAGAGCCACGGGGTCTGGGGCGGCCTCAACGCCGACGAGCGCCGCGCGCTGCTCAGCGAGGGCGCCGACACCGGCAGCATCGCCAGCTGATCCGGCCGGTGGTCAGGTGCTTGCCCTGGCCACCGACGAGGCTGCGACCTCGTAGCGGCTGGCCGCCGAGCCGCCAGCCCTGAAGAACCGGCGGTGCAGGGAGCCTGACACCTCTGCCGCATCGCCGTCGTGGAGCCGGAGGGCGGCCCGCCTCGCGCGGAAGCCCCAGCACGCCACGTCGATGGTGTCGACCGACGGCCCCCTCGCCGCACCGCGCCCCGCTGCGGTGCGGCGAGGGGGCCTCGGCACCACCAGCCGGAAGAGCACGACGGCGTCCCCGCTCGGCAGAACCCGTTCCTCCGGCGCGCCGCTGACGCGGCCGACCAGGTGGACCTCGTTGACCCAGGCCGCCGCGTCACCTCCCTGGGTCTCCTCGTGGGCCTGCTCCTGTGCCTGCCGCGTTCGCTGCGCCTGTGCCATGTGGGCTCCTTCCCGCTGGGGCCGTCCCTGTGCCCGATCGTGGCGCGCGCGCCGGTGCTGTGGGCAGGTTCAGGAGCCACCTGTGGACGGCGGGGCAGGGGCCGGCCGTCCTGTGGATGCGGTGACCGGTCCGGGCCGGCGATGCTGGACAATGTCAGGCATGCGGCCCGCTCCCCCGAGCCCCACGTCCTCGCGCCCCTCTCCCCTGCTGCGGCCCATCGAGGGCCCGGACGTCGACGCCGTGCTGGCACTCAACGAGGCCAACGTCGAGCTGCTCGCCCCCATGGACGAGGCGCGGCTCGACCAGCTGCGGGCCTGGTCGCTGCGAGCCGACGTGGTGGAGGTCGGCGGCGAGTTCGCCGGCTTCGTCATCACCATGGGCCCGGGAACCGCCTACGACTCCGCGAACTACCGGTGGTTCGCGCAGCGCTACGGAACCGGGTTCCACTACCTCGACCGCATCGTCCTCAGCGAGCGGTTCCGTCGCTGCGGCCTCGGCTCGGCCGTCTACGACATCGTGGAGACCGACGCCGCCGCCCGGGTCGGCCTGCTCACGCTCGAGGTCAACGCCGACCCGCCGAACCCGGCATCGCTCGCCTTCCACGCCGGGCGCGGCTACACCGAGGTGGGGCGCCTGGGGGCACCCGGCAAGACGGTGGCAATGATGGCCAAGCACCTGACCCCGTGATGGCCGTTCGGGGGATTCACCTCCGAACTGAAGGATTTACCGTCTCTTTACCAGAACCACCGGCGTGTCGTGCGCCGGTGGGACGGACGACGGAAGCGGCGGGCGGAACGTGGTCAGAAGGGCAGGGGCGGTCTGCGCCGTGCTGTTGACCTGTGCCGTCCTCGGCGGCACGACGGCTACCGCTGCGTCCGCCAAGGGCCGCCCCTCCCCCGCACCCGCCAGCCGCGCCCTCAGCGACGCCGGTGTGGACTCCTCGCTGGATCCCGCGCAGCTGCGGTCCCAGATCGCTGAGGCGAGCCGGTTGCGCGACGAGCTGACGGCCTCCAACGCGAAGATCGCGGCGGCCACCACCCGCCTCGAGCGGCTCTCGCTGCAGGCCAACCAGCTGCTCCAGGAGTACGCCAGGGCCCGTGCGGCCGAGCGGGAGGCCAGGGCCGAGGCCGATCGCAACCTCAAGCTGTTCGAGGAGATGAACGCCCAGGCCAGCGACGACCGGCGGGCCGTGGGCGCGTGGGCGTTCCACGTCTACACCGGCGGCGGCTCGATCGCCGACCTGACGGCCATGTTCGAGGCGCTGAGCATGCCCGCGTCGGAGGCCAGCGACCCCGTGGCGCACCTGGCCTACCTCAGCGACCAGAAGGTGCACGCGCTCGAGCGCATCCAGAGCCTGGCGGCCGAGCAGCGTGGTGTGGCCCTCAAGGCGGTGGAGGCACGCTCCGCCGCCACCGTGGCGGCCCTGGCTGCGGCCGACGCCCGCAGGAAGCTGGACGCGGTCATCGCCAGGCAGAGGCGCGAGCTGGAGACGACGCGTGCGCTGCACGCCGAGCAGGTCCGTCGGGTGGGTCCGATCTCCGGGCTGTTGCTCGGCTCGGAGAACAGCCGCGCGCTGGAGGTGACGCGTGAGCTGCGCAGGGCCCTGAAGCTGCCCGAATTGTTCGTCGACGGCTCGGCCAACGCGTGCGACGGGGACGAGCGGGACTACCCGAACGGCCACATCCCGGCGCGGGCGCTGTGCCCGCTCCACGGAGCGCCGGGTCACAGCCTGCGCCCCGGTGCGGCGGCGGCCTTCAACGCCCTGAGCAAGGCGTACGAGAAGGACGCCGGGGTGCCGCTGTGCGTCACCGACTCCTACCGGTCGCTGGTGGAGCAGGTCTCCGTGAAGGCCAGCCGGGGCAAGTGGGCCGCCACGCCCGGCACCAGCGAGCACGGCCTCGGCATGGCGCTCGACCTGTGCGGCGGCATCCAGAGCTTCGGGAGCCCGGCGCACCTCTGGATGCGCCAGAACGCCCCTCTCTACGGCTGGTACCACCCGGCCTGGGCCGGGCCGGGCGGCTCGCTGCCCGAGCCGTGGCACTGGGAGTACGCGGGCTGAGCGGCCCGCGAGGCGAACACGCCGGAGACTGAGCACGCAGACGCATTCCTCCGCGGCCGCCGTGTGCCACTCTGCCCCCATGACGTCCTCCGAGGTCGCGGCGCCGGCCGACCCCTACGCGCACACGGCGCACTACCGCAGGTCCTGGTACTGGTACGACTGGGCCAACTCCGCCTTCGTCACGACCACCGGCACGGTGCTGTTCGGCCCCTACATCACGGCCGTCGCGAAGGAGGCCGCGTGCCCCGGAGGGGACGGGAGCTGCACCGCGACCCTGGACGTGCTCGGGGTCCCCATCGCGCCCGGCTCGGTGGCCCCGTACACCGTCACCGTCGCCACGATCCTCGCCGCCGTGGTGCTGATGTTCGTCGGCGCCATCGCGGACCGGTCCCCCCGGCCCGCCCGGCTCCTCGGCCTGTTCGCCTGGACCGGCGCCGCGGCCGCGTCCGCGATGTTCCTCGTCGCCGGCGACAACTGGCAGCTCGGTGTCGTGCTCATGGTCCTCGCCACCGTCGCCTTCGCCTCGTCCCAGGCGGTCTACGACTCCCTGCTGTGCCGGATCGCCAGTCCTGACGACCGTGATGCCGTCTCCTCGCGCGGGTGGGGCCTGGGCTACCTCGGCGGCGGCCTGCTGCTCGCCCTCAACCTCGGGTTCATCACCATGGGCGACTCGCTCGGCATCGACACAGGCACGGCAGCCCGCATCAGCATGCTCTCAGCCGGCCTGTGGTGGGCGGTCTTCACCGTCATCCCGGTCGCCGGCATGTGGCGGCTGCGCGGCGTCGAGCGGCCCGAGGTGGCCCGCGAGGCGGGGGCGGTCAGCGGCAGCCTGCGCCAGCTGCGGGACACCTTCAGCGACCTGCGCCAGTACCCCCAGACCGTGCTGTTCCTGGCGGCCTACCTCTTCTTCAACGACGGCATCCAGACCGTCATCGGCTCCTCCAGCCTCTACGGCAGCGAGGAGCTGGGCTTCGAGACCGACCAGCTGATGATGCTCATCCTGCTGGTGCAGTTCGTGGCCTTCGGCGGTGCGCTGCTCTTCGGACGCCTGGCCGGGCGCTTCGGCGCCTGGCGCACGATCCTGGCCTCACTGGTGCTGTGGTCGGGAGCGGTGGCCATCGCCTTCTTCGTTCCGCGGGGCGCCTTCACGGCCTTCCTTGCCCTCGGGGTGCTGATCGGGGTGGTGCTGGGCGGGAGCCAGGCGTTGTCCCGTTCCCTCTACAGCCAGATGGTCCCGAAGAACCGGGAGGCGGAGTTCTTCAGCTTCTACCAGGCCATGGAGCGCGGCACGAGCTGGTTCGGCACCCTCATCTTCGGCCTGGTGCACCAGTTCACCCACTCCTACCGCTGGGCGATCATCGCCCTGCTGGTGTTCTTCGCGGTCGGGGGTTTCCTGCTCTCGCGGGTCAACGTCCGCCAAGGCATCCTCGACGCCGGCAACGAGCTGCCCCGCGTCGTGTGAGCGCATGCGCGAGGGCCGCGTCCCGGGTGGGACGCGGCCCTCGCGTGCAGGCGGTATGCCGTGCTCAGGCTGAGCGCTTGCCGTTGCCCTTCTCGCCGCGCGAGGCGCGCAGCAGGGCGAGCCGCTCCTCGAGGAGCTCCTCGAGCTCGGGGATGGAGCGCCGCTCCAGCAGCATGTCCCAGTGGGTGCGCTGGTGCTTGACCTGCTTGGCCTCGGGCTCGGGGCCCTCGCCGACGAGGCGTGCCTCCGCGCCGCAGCGGCACTCCCACGTGGGGGGAATCTCCGCCTCGACCGAGAAGGGCAACTCGATCTTGTGCCCGTTGGGGCACTCGTAGGTGGTGATCTGGCGCTCGCTGGGCACGACGTGCTCGTCGGTCTCCAGGCTCAACGCGCCCAGACGGGTGCCTCGAAGTGATCGTTCTGCCATGGGGGGTTCTCCCAACGTGGTGGATCCCGGGCGCGCGGACGCTCGTCGCGCGGGGTACACCTGTGCCAACGCGGCGGTGGGGCGGGTTGTTCCTGCCCCCCGAGCGCGCCGAGGACGCCGAGGGTTGTGTGATGGGTCACACCCTCGGCGTGTCGCAGCGCTAGAGGACCTCACCCTCGATGACGTCGCCCTCCCCCGGACCGCCGCGCCCTCCGGGGCCGCGCGGGGGGCCGAAGAACCCGCCCAGCAGGCGCCGGGCCACGACCCTCTCGAGCACACCCCGGGCCAGCGGGCGGGTAAGGGGGAGGATGAAGAAGAACCCCACGACGTCGGTGACGAACCCCGGCGTGAGGAGCAGCGTGCCACCGACCAGCACCAGGGCGGCGTCGGCCAGCTCGCGGCTGGGCATGCGCCCGGTGTTCAGGGCCGTCGTCAGTGCCGACCAGGCACGCGCGCCCTCCCGGCGCACCAGCCAGGCGCCCAGCAGCGACTCCAGCACGAGCAGCAGCAGGGTCTGCCAGCCGCCGATGACCCGGCCCACGGCCACGATGACGGCGATCTCCAGCACCGGCACCACGAGGAGCAGGACGAAGACCACCGCGAGCCAGCGGGGGCGGCGGCGGGCGCGGGGCGCGCGTCCTACAGCCGGTGCCACTTCGGCTCCCGGCGACCGAGCGACCGCAGCTGGCGGGCCCGGTGCTCCAGGCCCCAGACGGTGATCCGCTGCAGCGACTCGCGCATGATGTCCCTGCTCATCTTCGAGTCGCCGATCTCGCGCTCGACGAAGGTGATGGGCACCTCCACGACCCGCAGGCCCCTGCGCACCGCCCGGTTGGTGAGGTCGACCTGGAAGCAGTAGCCCTGGGAGGCGACGTCGGTCAGGCCGATCGCGCGCAGGGCCGAGGTGCGGTAGGCCCGGAAGCCGGCGGTCGCGTCGTTGACGCCCATGCCCAGCAGGACCCTCGTGTAGAGGTTGCCGCCGACGCTGAGCGCCTTGCGGTGCAGGGGCCAGTTGCGCACCGAGCCACCGGGGACCCAGCGCGAGCCGATGACGAGGTCGGCGTCGCCGAGGGCGGAGAGGAGCTCCGGCAGCTGCTCGGGCTGGTGGGAGCCGTCGGCGTCCATCTCGACGATCGCGTCGTAGTCGCGCCCGAGACCCCAGGCGAACCCGGCGAGGTAGGCGGCGCCGAGGCCCTCCTTGCCGGCGCGGTGCAGCACGTGCACGCGCGCGTCGTCGTCAGCGAGCTCGTCGGCGACCTTGCCGGTGCCGTCCGGGGAGTTGTCGTCGAGGACGAGGACGTCGGCGTCCGGCACCGACTCGCGCACCCGGCGCACCACGGTGGGCAGGTTGTCGCGCTCGTTGTAGGTCGGGATGCAGACGAGGACCCGGGTCACCGGTCCTCGGTGCGCGGTGGCCGCGGCGGCATGCTCAGACAACGACAGCTTCCTCTTCCTCTCGGTGCTCGGCCTGAACCCTAGCGGCACGCCTACCCCGGGCTCGGGAGGTGGCGGCCGCGGCGGTCACGAGGAGTGCCGCGAGCGCTGCGGCGGTGTACTCGGGCAGGTCGCCGATGCGGTCGGAGACGGTCAGCGAGGAGCGCACGACCGGCTCGCCGTGGGCAGCGACCCCCGTGAACAGGCGCGTCTTGTCCTCGTAGGAGCCGTCGGGGCGGATGAAGGCGCTGACCCCGACGGTGGAGACGTGCACCACCGAGCGTCCATGCTCGATGGCGCGCAGCCGCGAGATGGCGAACTGCTGCTCGGACTCGGCGGTGTAGCCGAACGTGGCGTTGTTGGTCTGCACCACGAGCAGGCTGTCCCCGCGGCCGGGCGCGAGCGTCGCCTCGCGCATCAGGTCGTCGTAGGCGACCTCGAAGCAGATCGTCGGGATGGCCGAGTACGAGCCGCCGGAGGCGACCGGAACCTCGAAGGCAGCGGGGTCCTCCCCGCCGGTGAAGTCGGCCGTGACCAGGTCGACCTTGTCGCTGAAGGTGCGGAAGAACGAGCGGTACGGGATGTACTCGGCGAACGGCACGGGGTGCTGCTTGACGTAGCGTTCCGGCTGACCGCCGCCGGGCCGGTAGAGCAGGCTGGCGTTGGAGAGCATCGGCGCCGGCTCGCGCAGCACCGCCCCGACGAGGACCGGCACACCAGCGGCCTCGACGGCCGACCGGATGGCGGCCTCGGCGTCGGCGTTGCGCAGGGGGTCGATGTCCGAGGCGTTCTCGGGCCAGACGACCAGGCTGGGCGCTTCGCCCTCCCCCGCGGCCAGGCCGCGCAGGGTCTGCTGCACGTGGTTGTCGAGCACCTGGCGGCGCTCCGCGTTGAAGTCCAGACCCGCCCGGGGCACGTTGCCCTGCACGAACATCACCGGCACACCCCGGCCGCCGGTGGGCGGGGTCGCGGCGAGGGCAGCCACGGCCGGAACCACGGCGAGGAGCACCAGGGCCAGGGAGACGGCAAGTGCCGTCAGCGAGCCCGGCACGGTGGAGCGACGGCCGGCCAGGCGCCGGATGCGCCCCAGGGCGACCACGACGGTGGCGTGCAGCAGCGCCCCGAGGGCGGCCACGGACGCCGTGACGCCCGGGGCCCCCACGGATGCCGCCAGGGGCGCCAGCGGGCTGTCGGCCTGGCTGAACGCGAGGCGCGCCCACGGGAAGCCGCCGAACGGCGTGTGGGAGCGGGCGGTCTCCTGCAGCACCCAGAAGAGGGGGACGGCGGCATACGCCAGTGGTTGCAGCCGCGTGCCGAGCAGCGGGCGCTGGACGGCGGCGGTCACCCCGGCCATGACGGCGATGTAGAGCGCCTGCAGCACACAGAGGGCCACCCACGGCAGGGCGCCGACGTAGACCCCCGACCACGACAGGGTGGGCAGGAAGAAGGCCAGCCCGGCCACCAGGCCTGAGCCGGAGGCCACCCGCCAGGAGGCCCCCAGCACGGCGGCCGACAGCAGCGCGACGGCGACCGGCGCGAGCCAGAAGTGGTCGTAGGTGGGAAAGGCCAGCACCAGGACCAGCCCGGAGGCGACGGCCAGCACGAGCCGGTGGCCGGCTCGCAGCGTGAGGCCGCGCACGGCGTGGTCGGTGGGCACGCCACCACGGTAGGACACAGCACGGCCCGCGCTGCCGTTGGGACCAGCCAGGCGTCGGTCGGATACGAACGACTGGCTGTTGTCTACTGAGCGCGCGGGCCGTGCGGGCGTCCACCACCACTGCGCGACGGGCCAGAGACCAGGGCAGGCCCCCAACGGCTGGCTCAGCGATGGCTGCGCGCGCTAGCCACCGACTGCCGTCGATCCGCCCCTACCTCTGCCGCCGCCGGCGCGTGGCGCGCGGTGGACGACCGGGGGCCAACTTACCGACGCGCGACCTGCTGTCAACCCCCCGTCCACCTGCACGAACACGCGTTGTCGCAGGTCAGCGGCACTCTCGAATCCTGTTGTACCCGGGGCGTTTTCGTCGACGTCGGCGTGTCGCCGCGCGACACGCCGGGCCGGGATCAGCCGTTCGGTCGATGGACGGCGTCGCTGGCGGTGCTCACTCCCCCTGCGGGGGCACGACGACGACACCGCGGGCCGTCGTGGCGACCACGGGCGGCTCGAGGATGTCGGCAGCGGACTCCGAGCGCTCGGGTGCACCCCGGCCGACCACGCGCACCTCGAAGTCCATCTCGCGGCTGCGGGAACCGACCCGGACCAGGCGGGCCTCGATCTCGATGACGTCGCCCGCCCGGACCGGCGCCCTGAACTGCACGTCGGAGTACGACGCGAACAGTCCCTCGTCACCGTCGGTGCGAATGCACATCTCCGTCGCCACGTCACCGAAGGCGGCCAGGGAGTAGGCGCCGTCGACGAGGTTGCCGGCGTAGTGGGCGTGGCTGTAGGGGACGTAGCGGCGGTGCACGACGCTGAGTCCGACCTCGGCTCGGGTCATGGGACAGGCCTCCTGGGGGTCAGGGACGGGGCGTGGTCAGGGCGTGGACGAGGTAGCTGGCGACCTCGCCCGGGGTGGTGCCTCGGCCGAAGATGCGGTCGACGCCGAGCCGCTGCGCCGAGCCCTCCTCGAAGCGGGGTCCGCCGACCACGAGCAGCGGCACCTTGCCCGCCGGGTACGCCTCGCGGAAGGCCGCCGACATCGTGGTGGTGTTGTGGATGTGCGCGTCCTTCTGCGTCACGACCTGGCTCACCATCACGGCGTCGGCCTTCTCGGCCCGAGCGCGGGCCACCAGGTCCGGGACGAGCACCTGGGCGCCGAGGTTCACGACCTTGATCTCGCGGTAGTACTCCAGGCCCTTCTCGCCCGCGAAACCCTTGATGTTGAGGATCGCGTCGATCCCCACCGTGTGGGCGTCGGTGCCGATGCAGGCGCCGACGACGACGAGCTTGCGGCGCAGCCGGGTCTTGACCGCCCGGTTGACCTCCTTGGGGCTGAGCAGCGGGAACTCCCGCTCGGCCACCTCCACCTGGCGGAGGTCGACGAGGTGGTGCACCCGGCCGTAGACCACGAAGAAGGTGAAGTCGGGGCCCATCGCCTTGGCGTGCACGAGCAGTGCGGGGTCGAGCCCCATCTTGGCGGCGAGCTGCAGTGCCGCGCCCTCCGCGCGCTTGTCGTGCGGGACCGGCAGCGTGAAGGACATCTGCACCATGCCGTCGCCCGTGGTGTCGCCGTAGGGCCGGACGATGTCGGGCTGAGGGGTGTCCAGTGTCGTCGTCTCGGTGGTCATCGGGTCTCCCCCGTCTCCAGCAGGGTGATGGCCGGGTTGTCGTAGTCCCGCGCCCGCCTCACCACGCCGTCAAGGCCCTTGCCCGCGTTGGCCGGGCGCTTCATGAGGCCGAACGTGCCGTCGGCGATGGCTGCCAGCAGCGGAGGGTCACCCGCGTCGTCGCTGTCGTGGACGATCGCGTCGAGCAGGTCGACGGCCTCGCCGAGCACCTGGCGGGCCTGGTTCTGGATGAACCCTTCGCGCGGCGGGTGGAAGTCCTCGGTGAGGCCCCCGGCGGCGTTCATGACGTACCGGACGTTCTGCAGGGCGAGGTCTCGGTCGGACAGGAACGGCGTGACGACGGCCTCGGTCATCATGCCGACGAGCAGGATGCCCTGGCCGGTCATGGCCCCGACGAGGTTGAAGAACCCGTCGAGCAGGTAGCCTCGGAAGATGTCGCCGGTCATGTGCTTGGTCGGCGGCATCCACTTCAGCGGCGCGTCGGGGAAGAGCTGTCGGGCCAGCAGTGCGTGGGCGAGCTCCATCCGGAAGCTGTCGGGCAGGTCGGGGTTGATCTCGAACGCGTGGCCGAGCCCGAGCTGCCAGTCCTGCAGCCCGGCCTCCTTGGCGAAGTACTCGTTGAGCAGCTGGCTGACCGTGACAGTGTGGGCAGCCTCGACCGCGTCGGCGGTGGTGAGGTAGTTGTCCTCGCCGGTGTTGATGATGATCCCGGCGCGGGCGTGGATCTGGCGGCTGAACCGCTGGTCCACGAACGTGCGGATCGGGTTGATGTCGCGGAAGAGGATCCCGTACATCGAGTCGTTGAGCATCATGTCGAGCCGCTCGAGGCCTGCCAGCGTGGCGATCTCGGGCATGCACAGGCCCGACGCGTAGTTGGTCAGCCGGATGTAGCGCCCGAGCTCCTTGGACGTCTCGTCCAGGGCCGCCCGCATGAGGCGGAAGTTCTCCTGGGTGGCATACGTGCCGGCATACCCCTCGCGGGTGGCGCCCTCGGGCACGTAGTCGAGCAGCGACTGCCCGGTGGAGCGGATGACCGCGATGACGTCGGCGCCCTCGCGCGCCGCCGCCTGGGCCTGCGGGATGTCCTCGTAGATGTCGCCGGTGGCGACGATGAGGTAGATCCACGGGCGCTGTTGCGGGTCGCCGTGCCGCTTCACGAGGCGCTCGCGGGTGGCCCGCTGGCGGTCGATCGTGCGTATGCCGCGGCTCACCTCACGACGCGCTGCGGCCTGCGCCCGGGTTGCCGCCTTCCCCTCGGGCAGGTGGAAGGAGACCGAGCCGCTGGCGGCCTTCTGGGCCAGGGTCAGCAGGTCCTCGGCCTCGCCCCGGCGCAGGGCGTCGAAGACGGGCGTCGTGACGCCGTGATCGAGGCCCACCTGGTCGCGCACCTGGTCGACGAGGTGGTTGACCCACGGCACGCGCTCGTGGTCGGCGCCGGCCAGGCCGGCGAGCCGCAGGGTGGCCCTCTCGACGGAGACGGTGGTATGGCTCTGCGCCAGCCTCACCACCGGGCGGCCGGCCTTGCGGGCCAGGGTGCGGGCCTTGCGGACGACGGTGGGGTCGAGTTCGAGCACGGGTTTCACGCGGGAAGGCACTTTCCAGAGACTAGCAGCGGCCAGCGGCGATCTTGCGGTCAGAGGGGTGGTTCGCCGGAAGATCGACGGGGCTGGTCGGGTCAGCCGAGCGCGCCGGCGTCGAAGACGGTGCGCCCGCGCACCACCGTCCGCAGGGCGGTCGGCAGGGTGGCGCCCGGGCTGAGGTCCGGCAGGCCCGGGGTGCCCGACCGGGGGTCGGTGCTCCAGGTCTGGATGCGGTCGTCGGGCGCCTGCACCACGAGGTCCCCCACCTTCCAGACGGCGAAGGTCGCGGGCAGGCCGAGGTCGAGGTAGCCGCGGTCGTCGAACCCCGCGGCCCGCCACCCGCCGCGGGTGTGCGCCAGGAACGCCGAGCGCGCCGACACCCGCTGCTCGACCGTGTGGTGGAACACGGCTGCCCGCACCGCCTCCCACGGGGCGAACGGCGTCACGGGCGAGTCCGACCCCAGCGCCAGGGTCATCCCGGCCGCCAACATCGACGCGAAGGGGTTCATGGCGGCGGCGCGCTCGCGACCCAGCCGCGCGGCATACATGCCCTCTCCCCCGCCCCAGTGCGCGTCGAAGGCGGGTTGCACGCTGGCGGTGACGCCGAGCGAGACCAGCCGGGCGATGCCGTCGGCGTCGATCATCTCGAGGTGCTCCAGCCGGTGGCGGGCCCGGCGCACCCGGTCGGCGCCGACCAGCTCGGCGGCGGCCTCGATGCCCGCGACGACGGTGTCGACGCCGGCGTCACCGATGACGTGGAAGCCGCCCTGCAGGCCGGCCAACGAGCAGGCCGCGACGTGGTCGCGGACCTGCTCGACGGTGAGGTAGCCGTTGCCCCGGTGGCCGTCGGCGTCGGCGTAGGGCTCGCGCAGGCACGCCGTGCGCGACCCGATCGAGCCGTCGACGTTGAGGTCGCCGGCGAGGCCGTGCGCCCCGACCAGGCCGGCCACGTCACGCGCCTCCTGCTCCGTGGCGACCAGCTGGGCCCAGTAGCCCAGCGTCTGCGGCCCGTCGCCCCGCTCCCCCGCCGCGAGGACGTCGGCGAAGTCGTCGGCGGAGGACAGGATGCGCCCGCCGTTCTCGTGCACCAGCCCGATCCCGGCCACGGCTGCCGCCTGCAGGGCGAGGGCGATGTCGGCGCGGCGCTGGGCGGGGCTGATGGCGGCGTTGAACGCCTCACGCGCGACGTGGTGCGCCTCGCGCGACACCAGGCCGTCACCGTGCCAGCCGGGCTGCTGCTGTGCCCCGCTCGCGGCCGCCAGCGCGGAGGAGATCACGGCCGAGTGGCCGTCGACGCGCGGCATGTAGACCACTCCACCGTGGGTGGACCGGTCGAGCTCGGCGGCCGTCGCAGGTCGCCCCTCGGGCCAGTGCCGCTCGTCCCAGTTCGGGGCGTAGACCGGGCGTCCCTGCTGGGCCCGGGCCGCGTCCGCCACCCGCGAAAGGGCCACCGCCAGCGAGGGGGCGCCCGCGACGTCGACCCCCCGCAGGGCTGCGCCCGTGTGCGACAGGTGGGCGTGGGCGTCGACGAAGGCAGGGGTGACCAGCGCGCCGTCGAGCTCGACGACGGCGTCCACGGAGTCCTCGTGGACCGTGGCCGCGTCGTCACCGCCGATCCATGCGATGGTGCTGCCGTCGACGACCATCGCGTTGGCGAACGGGTCGACCGGGCTGTAGACGAATCCGCCGCGGTACAGGGTGGTCACCGCAGCACCCTAGAGGGTGCGCCCGGCGGGCTCGGCGTCTGGACACCCGAGGGCCCTCTACGCACCTAGGACGAGGGGGCTGCACGCAGGAGTGTCCGAAAAGACGAGTCACGCCATGCGCCCGCGCAGACAATACTGGCGAGGTGATCGGCGCGGAGTTCACGGGGGTTCTCCACGCTGCCCAGCAGGGCAGGGTGGCGGCCTTCGTGCGCCTGTGGTCCGACGTCAACCCCGCCCTCACCCGCTACCTGCGCGTCGTCGCCGTCGCGGACGCGGACGACATCGCCTGCGAGAGCTGGGTCGCGGTGCTCCGCCGGCTGCCGACGTTCAAGGGGGACGAGACCGCGTGGCGCACCCTGGTCTTCTCCTGCGCCAGGATGCACGCCGAGGACGAGAACCAGCGCCGCGTGTGGGACGCGATGGTCGAGGACGCCGAGGTGACGGCCGTGGTGGCCGCCCCCCTGCCGCCGGGCGAGGAGCCCTTCGAGGAGGACGAGGCCGAAGGCGGCCCCGCCCATGGCCTGCGGATGGCCCTCGAGGCCGTCCGGGACCTGCCGCCCGAGCAGGGCGAGGTGCTGATGCTGCGGCAGGTCGGCCTCCTCCCCGCCGAGGAGGTCGCCGAGCTGGTCGGCTCCGACGTCGGTGCCGTCCACGCCCTGGAGCAGGAGGCGCTCGACCAGCTCGGCCTCGACGCCGAGCTGCTGACGTGGTCCATGGGGGGCGAGCCGCGGCCCGTGGAGGTCGCGGACGAGGCCACCCTCGTCGCGGTCTTCCGCGCCCTGGTGCCCGAGCAGTCACCTTCGTCGCCGGCATCCTCCCGGGGTGTGTCGTCCGGGGGTGCCAGGGTCATCTCGCTGAGGCGACCCACGTGGCGGACCCGCGCAGGCGCCGCCGCCGCGGCATCCGCTGCGGTGCTCGGGATGGGCGCCTTCAGTGCGGCCGCCTACCAGGGCGTGCTGCCCGACCCGGTCCAGAACGTGATGCACGTCGTCATCGGCGCCCCCGAGCCCGCGCCCGAGTCCCCCGCGGCCACGTCCGCCGCGCCGCCCGGCCGCACCCGCACCACGACGGCGCCAGCCCCCCCGGCGCAGGCTGGCACCCGCTCGCAGAGCACGTCGACCCGCGCCGGGCAGCCGCCCATGACGGCCGCGCTCGACCTGTGCCGCACCTGGGAGGCCGAGCGCGAGCGCGGTGTCACCGAGGACCGCTCGACCAGCTTCCGCAGCCTGGCGCAGGCAGCCGGCGGCGGCTCGCAGGTCGGCGCCTACTGCGCCGCGAGCGGCGTGCCGCTGGCCCCCCTCACGACCGGGCCCAGCGCGCCGATTCCCGCGACCCAGGAGCCGACCGTCACGTCTCCGACGACGGAGCCGACCGTCACGTCCCCGACGACGGAGCCGACCGTCACGTCCCCGACGACGGAGCCGACCGTCACGTCCCCGACCACGGAGCCGACCACGACGCCGCCGGAGCCCACCCCCCCGACCACGGAGCCGACCACGACGCCGCCGGAGCCCACCCCCCCGACCACGGGCACTGGCAGCGGGTCGACGGGTGGGGGCACCGACACGGGCACCGGCACCGGCACGGTGGGACGGGGCACGAGCACCGGCAAGGGCCGCGCAGGTGGCGCAGCCGGCACGCAGACCGACGAGCCCGCGACGGACACCTCCGGCACCGTGGTCGGCAAAGGACGACTGAAGGGCTGACCGAGCAGGTCGCCTAGGGCGCGTGCTCCTCGAGGCGGCTCTCGAACAGGGTCCGCACCGCGGCATCGCTGCGCACGAGGTCGAGGGCGTAGGCCGCGTGCCCAGGCACGTACCCGTTGCCCACGAGCATGCGCACGTCTGCCGCGACGCCCTCCGCGCCGAGGGCGGCCGCCGCGAAGTTGGTCGCCATCGAGAAGAAGATGATCGTGCCGCCCTGCGCGGTGGAGAGGATGGCCGGCTGCTCGCATCCGGGCACGTCGACGCAGACCACGGTGATGTCGGCGGGGCCACCCGCGCCAGCGACCGCCTCGGACAGCCCGAGCGGGCTGCGGGCGTCGGCCACGACGACGGCGTCCGCGAGACCGGTGCCGTCGAGCAGGGCGGCCTCGCGCTCGTTCGGGACGACCGCGATCCGCCGCCCGGCACCGCTGGCTCCCGCGGCGGCGAGCGAGAGCGAGCCGGACTTGCCGGCCCCGCCCAGCACGCAGACCGACGGCGCGGCCGCACCGGTGCGGGCGGCATACTCCCCCACCACCCGGGCCACCAGGGCAGGGGCGCCGCACACGTCCATGACCATCAGGGCCAGCTCGGGCGAGAGGTCGTCGGGCAGCACGGCCGCGATGGAGCGGCCGAACAGGATGGCGTGCCCGTCTGCCGGGACCCGCTCGGAACGCCCGTCCCACCGGGCCAGGCCGTCGGTGACGACCAGCGGGGTCAGGGACAGCGACACCAGGGTGGCCACGTGGTCGCCGACGCGCAGGCCGAGCGGGCTCTCGGGCCCGACCTCCTCGACCGTGCCGATGAGCATCCCGCCGGAACCGGTCACCGGGTTCTGGATCTTGCCCCGCTCGGCGACGATGTCGAGCACCTCCCGGCGCAGCGCCTCGCCGTCGAGCACCCCGTCGCCGGTCGTGTGCTTCTCGGCGAGCTGGCGGTAGGAGGCGGCGTCGAGGTTCAGGGTCTCGACCCGCACCCGCACCTCGTCGGGCCACAGCTCGGGTCGCGGGTCGAGGCGCCGGGCGGCCTGGGGCAGGGACGCCCCTGCCGGCTCGAGCACACGGTGCAGGCCCACGGGCGAGGACTCGGACTGCGGCAGGGGCACAGGATCTCCCTCGATAGACGACACGAACCGGAAATCCTCCGGCCTGATGCGGTAAACAGCGGACGCATTGCGTATCCTGCCACCTATGAGCACGCAGATCGAGCAGCCCTACGCCTACCGCCGCCACGAGCTGGTCGAGCCGGCCTGGACGCGGTTCCCCGGCTGGCGCGACGCCACCGCGCAGGACTGGGCCAGCGCCCAGTGGCAGCGCGCCCACTGTGTCAAGAACGTCAAGCAGCTCCGCGAGCTCATGGGCGACCTGCTCACCGAGTCGTTCTACGCCGACCTCGAGCGCGACCAGGCCGAGCGGGCCACGATGTCGATGCTGGTGCCGCCGCAGATGATGAACACCATGGTCAGCGAGGTGACCTGGTCCGACGGCACCATGCCCTCGGCGGGCGTCGAGTTCACCCGGGCCTTCTACGCCGACCCCGTGCGCCGTTACATGCTCCCCGTCTTCTCCGACCGGCGCATGGACTGGCCGTCGCACCCGCACGCCACCCGGGACAGCCTGCACGAGCACGACATGTGGGTGGCCGAGGGCCTGACCCACCGCTACCCCACCAAGGTGCTGGCCGAGATGCTGCCGACCTGCCCGCAGTACTGCGGCCACTGCACCCGGATGGACCTCGTCGGCAACTCCACCCCGCAGGTCGCCAAGCTCAAGCTCGCCGGCAAGCCGGTGGACCGGTATGCCGCGATGTTGGCCTACCTCTCCTCCACCCCGTCGGTGCGCGACGTCGTGGTCTCCGGCGGCGACGTGGCCAACATGCCGTGGAAGAACCTCGAGGGCTTCCTCGACAAGCTGCTCGAGATCGACAACATCCGCGACATCCGCCTGGCCACCAAGGCCCTCATGGGGCTGCCCCAGCACTGGCTGCAGGACGACGTGGTCGAGGGCGTCGGCCGCGTGGCGCGCAAGGCCCGCGAGCGGGGGGTCTCGCTGGCGATCCACACCCACGTCAACGCGGCCCAGTCCGTCACCCCGGCGGTCGCGCAGGCCGCCAAGGCGATGCTCGAGGCCGGGGTTCGGGACGTGCGCAACCAGGGTGTGCTCATGCGCGGCGTCAACGACTCCACGGAGCAGCTGCTCGACCTCTGCTTCGCCCTCCAGGACGAGGCGATGGTCACGCCGTACTACTTCTACATGTGCGACATGATCCCGTTCAGCGAGCACTGGCGGCTCTCGCTCGCCGAGGCGCAGCACCTGCAGCACGCGATGATGGGCTACCTGCCCGGCTTCGCCACGCCGCGGATCGTGTGCGACGTGCCCTTCGTCGGCAAGCGGTGGGTGCACCAGGTCGAGTCCTATGACACCGAGCGCGGGATGTCGTTCTGGCGCAAGAACTACCGCACGTCCATCGAGGCCGCCGACACCGAGGCCCTGTCGCGCGACTACGTCTACTACGACCCGATCTACACCCTCCCCGAGAGCGGTCAGCAGTGGTGGCGGGAGCAGGGCGACCACGCGGCCGTCCACGAGCTCGCCGTGGAGCGGGCCCAGGCCAGCAGGGAGGCGGCCGCGCGCGACGCCGCGCTGGTCTGACCCGGAGCGACCCACGAACGCGCCACACCCGCCCGGGTGTGGCGCGTTCGTCATGAGACACCGGTATGCCGCGCCGGGCCGGGTTCGCTAGGTTGCTCCCGTGACTGCCATCACCCTCCCCCGCAAGCGCGTGCTCGCCGACGTCATCCCCGGCGGCCTCGCCCGTGACGCCCTCCTCGTCGCCAGCGGTGCGGCCTTCGTCGGCCTGCTGGCGCAGTTCAGCATCCCGCTGCCGGGCACGCCCGTACCCCTGACCCTGGGCACCTTCGCCGTGCTGTTGACCGGCGCCGCGCTCGGTCCCGTGCGCGGCCTGCTCAGCATCGGCATCTACATGGCCGCCGGCATGGCCGGGGTGCCCTGGTTCGCCGGTCAGACCAGCGGCTGGGGCTTCCCGTCCTTCGGCTACATCGTCGGCTTCGTGGTCGCCGGCGCCCTCGTCGGCTGGCTCGCCTCCCGTGGCGGCGACCGCACGCCGCTGCGGACGGCCGGCACCATGGTGCTCGGCAACGTCGTCATCTACGCGTTCGGCCTGCCCTACCTCATGGCGGCCACCGGGATGGACCTGCCGGCCGGCCTGGCTGCCGGGGTGACGCCCTTCCTCATCGGTGACGGCATCAAGATCCTCCTCGCCGCCGGCCTGCTGCCCGGCGCGTGGAAGGTCGTCCAGCACGTCGAGTCCCGCTGAACCCCGGCTGACCCAACGGCACACCGCCCATGGCCCGTCGCAAGGAGGCGTCGGCAGGAACCCCTGCCACCACGGCGCTGACCCGCGCCGGCGTCGACTTCGGCGTACACCCCTACGAGCACGACCCCGCTGCACCCTCCTACGGGCTCGAGGCCGCCACGGCCCTCGGTGTCCCGGCCGAGCAGGTCTTCAAGACCCTGCTCGTCGAGGGTGAGCGGGGTCTTGCCGTCGGCGTCGTGCCGGTCAGCTCATCGCTCGACCTCAAGGCGGTCGCCGCCGCGCTGGGCGTGAAGAAGGTGGCGATGGCCAGGCCCGAGGACGCCGAGCGGGCCACCGGCTACGTCGTGGGCGGCATCTCGCCCGTCGGGCAGAGGCGCTCGCTGCCGACGGTCGTCGACGAGTCGGCGCTGGGCCTCGAGTGCGTCTACGTCAGCGGCGGACGCCGCGGCCTGGACCTCTCCCTCTCCCCCGCTGACCTGCTGCGGGTGACCGGCGCGGTCGCGGCCGTGATCGCCCGCTAGCTACTCCCAGGGCGTCGAGAGCACCACCGTCGTGCGGGTGGCCACGTTGGCGGTGGCCCGCACCCGGGCGAGCAGGTCCTCGAGGTCGGCCGGCGTGCGCACGCGCGCCTTGAGGATGTAGTTCTCGTCGCCGGCCACCGAGTGGCACGCCTCGATCTCCTGCAGGTCGCGCAGGCGGTCCGGGATGTCGTCCGGGGCCGACGGGTCCAGCGGCGTGATCGAGATGAACGCGGTCAGCGGGAGGTCGAGCGCGGTGTGGTCGACGACGGCCTCGTAGCCCTTGATCACGCCCCGCTCCTCGAGGCGCCGGACCCGCTGGTGGACCGCGGACGTCGACATCCCCATCGCCTTGCCGAGGTCGGTGTAGCTCATCCGTCCGTCCTGGCGGAGGAGCTCGACGATGCGGCGGTCCTGGTCTTCCACGCTGCCACCCTACTGAGGCGGGCCGCCCCGGGGTGGGAGCATGGGCCCATGACCGACGGCCGCCTCATGCTCCTGGACTCCGCCAGCCTCTACTTCCGCGCGTTCTTCGGCGTGCCGGACCAGCGCAGGGACCAGGCCGGGCCCCCGACCAACGCCGTGCGCGGGTTCCTCGACATGGTCGCGTCCCTCGTCACGACCTACCAGCCGACGCACCTCGTCGCGTGCTGGGACAACGACTGGCGGCCGAAGTTCCGCGTCGACGCCATTCCCACGTACAAGGCGCACCGGCTCGCGGACGGCTCCCTCGAGTCGGAGCAGGTCCCGGAGGACCTCTCGCCGCAGGTGCCGGTGATCCGCGACGCGCTGCAGGCCGTCGGCATCGCGCGGGTCGGTGCGGACGGCTACGAGGCCGACGACGTGATCGGCACCCTCGTCCACCGCCACCGCGGGGGCATGCCCGTCGACGTCGTCACCGGCGACCGCGACCTCTTCCAGCTCGTCGACGACGCCCACGGCGTGCGGGTCGTCTACACGGCACGCGGCGGGGTGCGCGACCCCGACCTCGTCGACCAGGCGTTCCTGGCGGCGAAGTATGCCGTGGCCTCCGGGAGCGCCTACGCCGACATGGCCGCCCTGCGCGGCGACACCAGCGACGGCCTGCCGGGGGTCGCCGGGATCGGCGAGAAGACGGCGGCCAAGCTGATCGAGCGCTACGGCGACCTCGCCGCACTCCGCGCGGCCGTCGAGGGTGGCGACCCGGCGATCAAGGGCGCCCAGCGGGCGCGGCTCGAGGCAGCGCTGCCGTACCTGGAGGTGGCCCCCCTCGTCGTCAGGGTCGCCCACGACGCGCCCGTGCCCGAGCACGACGGCGCCCTGCCGACCCAGGTCGCCGACCCGGACCTCTTGGGACGGCTCGCCGAGGACTACGGCCTGACCAGCTCGTTCACGCGCGTGCTGACCGCGCTCGACATCATCTGAGCCCTCGCGCCGGCTCGAGGGCGCGCTCTCAGTCGAGGCGGTCGGCAGCCACCACGCCGCGCATGACCGCGTCGGTCGCCTTGCGGGCGGTGGCGCGCAGGGCAGGCTCCGGCGCGGCGTCACCGATCTGGTCGAGCAGGTCGACGACCTGCTTGCACCGCCGTACGAAGTCGCCTGCAGCCATGTCCTGTCCGCGCAGCACGGCCTCGAGGCGCTGGCCACTGGCCCAGCGGTGCATCATCCACGCCATCCCCGCGTCGGGGTCGCCGGTCAGCGGGAGCCCGAGGTCCCTCTCCCGGTCCTCGAGGTCGCCCCACAGCCGCACCATCGCACCGACGGCCTCGGCAACGGCGTCGGTGGGGAGCACCGGGTTCGGGTCGACCTCGTCGCGGCGGGGCTCGTGCACCAGCGTGGAGACCACCGCGGCCAGCTCGGCCGGGTCGAGCCGCTTCCACAGGCCGAGCCGCAGGCACTCCGCCGCCAGCAGGTCCTTCTCGGTGTACAGCCGGCGCAGGTGCTCGCCCTGCGGGGTGACGCTGTCGCCCTGGGGGGACAGGTAGCCCATCTCCGAGAGCAGCGTGCAGATGCGGTCGAACGTCTTGGCCACCGAGTTGGTGCGGCCCTCGACCTTGCGCTGCAGACCGACGGTCTCCCGCTTGAGCCGCCACCAGCGCTCCGCCCAGCGGGCGTGCTCCTCCCGGTCGGGGCACTGGTGGCAGGGGTGCGCCTTCATCCGGCGTCGCAGCTCGGCGACACGGCCCTCGTCCCCCTCCGCGGCCTCGCGGGCCTGCTTGCGCGGCGGCGGCTCGTGGGGCACCGCGATCCGCAGCGTCGTCGCCAGGTCGCGCCGCGCCTTGGGGCTCTTGGCGTTGAAGTGCGAGGGCACCTTCACCCGGGTCAGCGCCTCGACCGGCACCGGCACGTCGACCAGCGTGAGCTTGCGGATCTGCTTGTCCTCGGTGAGCACCGTCGGCGACGCTGGCTCGCCGCGGTAGGAGCGGCTGGGCTGCACCACCACGGCATACCCGGCGCGGCGGCCGGCGGGGATGCGGATGACGTCACCGACCCGCAGGGCCTCCAGGCTCAGGGCGGCCTCGGCGCGCTTGCTCGCGGCGCGGGCCTTGGCCCCCTCCTTCTCGACCTGCCTGATCTCGTTGCGCAGCGCCGCATACTCACTGAAGTCGCCGAGGTGGCACTCCATGGCCTCGGCGTAGCCCTCCAGCCCCTCCTCGTTGCGCCGCACGGCGCGGGCCAGGCCCACCACGGCGCGGTCGGCCTGGAACTGGGCGAACGACGTCTCGAGGATCTCGCGCGCCACCTCCCGCCCCACCTGCGCCACGAGGTTGACCGCCATGTTGTAGGTCGGGCGGAAGCTGGAGCGCAGCGGGTAGGTGCGCGTCGAGGCCAGGCCGGCGAGGGCCAGCACGTCCATCCCGCGGTTCCACAGCACGACGGCGTGGCCCTCGACGTCGATGCCCCGCCTGCCGGCGCGACCGGTGAGCTGGGTGTACTCGGCCGGCGTCACGTCGGCGTGCGTCTCGCCGTTGAACTTCACGAGCTTCTCGAGCACCACGGTGCGCGCCGGCATGTTGATGCCGAGTGCCAGGGTCTCGGTGGCGAAGACGGCCTTGATGCGCCCGGCGGTGAACAGCTCCTCGACGACCTCGCGGAAGGTCGGCAGCATGCCGGCATGGTGGGCGGCGAAGCCCCGCGTCAGCCCCTCGACGAAGTCCCAGTAACCCAGCACGGCCAGGTCCTCGTCCAGCAGGCCCTGCACGCGCTGCTCGACCAGGCGCCGGATCCGCTCCCCCTCCTTCTCGGGGATCAGGCGCATCCCGTCGAGCAGCAGCTGGCGCACCGCGGCGTCGCAGCCGACCCGGCTGAAGATGAAGGTGATGGCCGGCAGCAGGCCCTCACGGTCGAGCCGGGCCACCACCTCGGCCCGGGTGGCCCCGCCACCGGGCCACCCGCCGCCACGGGGTCCTCCCCCGGCGGGCACGGCGCCCCTGGCCATCCCGCGGCCGCCGGGACCTCCGCCGGGGCCCCGGGGCGCCCGCCCCCGCGACCCGCTGGACCGCCCGCGCCCTCCACCGGCGCCCCCGAAGCCCCGGTCGTCGAACCCTCTCCGCTGCTCCACGTGGCGCACGGCGGCCAACAGGTCGGGGTTGACGCGGGTCGCGTCGAGGGAGGCGGTGGGCGCCGAGGTCTCGTCGACGAAGAGGTCGTGCATCGTCTGCCCGACCATG
Organism: Knoellia sp. 3-2P3; assembly: GCF_029223115.1. Lineage (NCBI taxonomy): Bacteria > Bacillati > Actinomycetota > Actinomycetes > Micrococcales > Intrasporangiaceae > Knoellia > Knoellia sp. 3-2P3. Next base: position 263,978 of record NZ_JARGZE010000002.1, on the reverse strand, counting down.
ACGTGTTGCCAGAGCGGCACCGGCCGGTGCTCGGAGACGATCACCTCGTGGTTGCCGCGCACCTCCGCCAGCCAGTCGCCGAACTCCTCGGCGTTGCTGACGGTGGCCGACAGCGAGACCACCTGGACGTCCTCCGGCAGGTGGATGATGACCTCCTCCCAGACGGCGCCGCGGAAGCGGTCGGCGAGGTAGTGCACCTCGTCCATGACCACGAAGCCGAGGCCGCGCAGGGTCGCGGACCCGGCATACATCATGTTGCGCAGCACCTCGGTGGTCATGACGACCACGGGAGCCTCGCCGTTGACCGAGGAGTCGCCTGTCAGCAGGCCGACCTTGGCGGCGCCGTGGACGCGCACGAGGTCGTTGTACTTCTGGTTCGACAGCGCCTTGATGGGCGTGGTGTAGAACGCCTTGCGCCCGGTGGCCAGCGCAAGGTGGACCGCGAACTCGCCGACGATCGTCTTGCCGGCGCCGGTGGGCGCGGCGACGAGCACGCCCCTGCCCTCCTCCACCGCCTCGCATGCCTTCAGCTGGAAGTCGTCGAGGGGGAAGTCGAGGCCGGAGAGGAAGGCACCGAGGTGGCTGCGCTCCCGCTGGCCCCGCCTCGCTGCGGCGGCGTAGCGCTCGGCAGGGGTGGACATGCCGTCAGGCTATGCCAGCGCCGGTCCCCTCACCCACGCGCCACGGCCGGCACCATGACCGTGAGCGCCGCGGGCACGACCTCCAGGGTCAGCGGCAGCGGGGCGAACCGCTCCCCGTCGGCGTACGCCATGATCCCCTCGGCCTCGAGGGTGACCTCGCGGCCACGCAGGACCTCCACGGCGGGGTGGTTGACGTGGGTGCCCTTGAACACGGTCGGGAACACCCTGAGGAACTCCAGGGTGCTGATGTCGTGGAGCACCATGACGTCGAGGAGGCCGTCGTCGAAAGAGGCGTCCGGGCAGACCCGCATGCCGCCCCCGTAGGAGGGCCCGTTGCCGACGGTGACCAGCATCGCGGCGGTCTCGTGGCGCACCCCGTCGACGGTCACGGCATACGGGATCGCCCGGAAGCCGGGCAGCTCGCGGGCGATGGCCAGGTTGTAGCGCATCCGCCCCTTGGGCCACGGCCACGTGTTGGCGCGCTCGTTGACCAGCGAGTCGAAGCCGGCGCCGAGCACGCCGGCGTACCACCGCACCTCGCCGCGCGAGTCGACGTGCCGCACCACGTCGATCTGGCGCGGTATGCCGGTGCCGACGACATCGGTCGCGGCGATGGGGTCGTGCACGGGCAGCCCCAGCCCCCGCGCGACGTCGTTGCCGGTGCCGGCCGCGATGATGGCCAGCGGCGTCTTGGTGTCGGCGCACAGGTTGACACCGAGGTGGACCATGCCGTCGCCCCCCACGACAGCCAGCACGTCGATGCCCTGGGCGATGGCGCCGATGGCCCGGTCGCGGGCCGCTGCCGCCGTCTCGTCGGAGAGGTCGAGCACCTCGTGGCCCCGGGCCCGCAGGCGGTGGGCCACCTCGAGGCCGAGGGCTCCCCCACGGTTCTTGCCCGAGGTGGGGTTGACCACCAGGCCGATGCGCTTGCCCACGGACGCGAACGCTACAGCGTCGAGGCCTGGTCGTCAGGAAGCTCGGCCCACTCGGGCTTGGCCTTCTCGCGCCGGCGGTCGATGAGGAAGGCGACGCCGATGGCCGCGAAGTAGAGCACCGTCAGCGGGGCCGCCAGCAGGAACATCGTGAACGGGTCGGGCGTCGGCGTGGCCACTGCCGCGAAGACGAAGATGACGAACACGGCCGGGCGCCAGGTGCGCAGCATCCCGCGCGCGGAGATGACGTGGGCGACGTTGAGGGCGACGAGGAAGACCGGCAGCAGGAAGGCCAGGCCGAACACCACGATGAACCGGGTGACGAAGCCGAAGTAGTCGGACGTCTGCTGGATGTTGGAGGCGCCCTCGGGGGTGAAGCCGTAGAGCAGGGTCAGGGCCTTGGGCATCGTCACGTAGGCCATCCAGCAGCCCGCGAGGAACAGCGGGACGATGGCCGCGACGAAGGCCAGCGAGACCCGCTTCTCCTTCTTCGTCAGGCCCGGGACGATGAAGGCCCACAGCTGGTAGAGCCACACCGGGCTCGACAGCAGCAGCCCGACGAAGATGGAGATGCTGACCTGCTGCGAGAACGCCGCGGTGGCGTTGCTGAAGTTCAGGCTCACCAGCTCGTTGCCGCTGGCCTCCTTGTAGGCGTAGAACGGCGAGGCGAGCTGCTGGTAGACCTCGTCGTAGTAGATCCAGCCCACCACGGCACCGGCCACGAGGGCGAGCGCGGAGATGAACAGCCGCCGGCGCAGCTCGCGCAGGTGGTCTCCCAGTGACATCCGCCCCTCGGGGTTGCGGGGACGGCGGAACGCTGCCATGTGGGTGCTGTCGGTGCCTGCGGGGTGGGCGGTCAGGAGATGGGGCCGGACGTGCCCGTGCCGGTGGAACCGGTGGACCCGGGGGTGGTGGTCCCGGGGCTGGGGTGGCCCGGGGTGGTGCCCGCACTGCCGGGCTGGTTGTCCTTGCGCGGCGCGTCCTCGCGGACGGTCTCCCCGCGGACGGTGTCGGAGCTGGCGGCGGACTTGCCGTCGTTCTTCATCTCCGACACCTCGGACTTGAAGATACGCATCGAGCGGCCCAGGCTGCGGGCGGCATCGGGCAGCTTCTTCCAGCCGAAGAGCAGGACGACGACGACCGCGATGATGATGAGCTCGGTGGGACCGAGGTTGGGCATGTCAGGCGCCTTTCGATGGCGGTGGGGCTAACGGCTGTCAGTCTACGTCGCGGGCCCAGAGCGGGAGCCGCTCCGCCCGGCGGGCCGTGCGCTGGGCGCGCAGCTCGGCCCGGGTGGTGGCCCTGTGGTGGCGCAGGTCGCGGGGGTCCTGGAACACGGCGAGCGGTACGGGCGGCGCGGGCTCCCCCAGCCGCTCGACCTGCGCCTCGAGGGCGGCGAGGGTCGAGCTGGCCCGCTCGGTCTCGGCGGCGAGCTCCTTGACCTGGCCCCACAGGCCCCACAGGCGCGCGACGAGGTACACCCCGGCGATCACCACCAGGAGCGTCCAGATCAGCACCCACCACCACACGGGCGACGACCCTACCCGCCGTCGCCTGCGGTGGGCACCTCGGTGCCCTCCCGGTATGCCGCGAGCGCGGCTTCCGCTCCGTGGCGCACCTCCTCGGCGACCCCGGGCGGGGAGAGGACGACACCGCGACCGCCGAGGCGCCACAGCAGCCGGCGCAGCCAGGCGGTGTCGCTCGTGCGCAGGCCGACCGTCTGCGAGCCGTCGTCGTGCGCCTCCACGGACTCGACCGGGTAGTAGTCGCTCACCCAGGTGGCCCCGGGCAGCAGGCGCAGGCTGACGAGCAGGTCGTCGGGCCGGGCGCTGAACGTGCCGGCGTCGAGGTCGCGCAGCTGGGCCTGCTCCGGGGGCGTGCCGTCCTGGTCGAGCACCTCGAGGCGCTCGATGCGGTCCATGCGGAACAGCCGGGTGTCCTGGGCGCGGTGGCACCATCCCTCGAGGTACCAGTGGGCGTCGAGGTTGACGACGCGCATGGGGTCGACGTCGCGCTCGGTGGCCTCGTCGCGGCTGGGCACCAGGTAGCGCAGGTGCACGCGGCGGCGCTCCTCGAGCGCGCGCCGGGCGTCGGCGAGCAGCTCGGCGGCGACGCCCTCGTCGATGGCGACGTCGACCCGCGCGGCGGCGTCCGCGCTGGCCCCGGTGGCCTGCTCCAGCTTGGCCAGGGCCCGCTCGATCGCGTCACGCTCGCCGATGCCGGGCACCGCGGCGAGCGCGCGCAGCCCCACCATCAGCGTGAGCGCCTCGTCGACCCCGAGCCGCAGTGGCCGGGCGATGGTGTCGGCGTTGGAGACGAAGACCCGCCCGCCCTCCCACTGGGCGTCGATGAGCTCGTCGGGCATCTGTCCGTAGCCACACATGAAGAGCAGCTGCAGGTCGTCCTCGAGCTGGCGCTCGGTGACGCCGAGCCCGGCGGCCGCCTCGGCGAGGTCGATGCCCTGCCGGTTGACCAGCCACGGCACCATCGTCAGCAGCCGGGAGAGCCGGTCGGTGGCCGACTCGGCGGTGCGCCTCGTGCCCTGTCCCCCGCTCACGCGTCCTCCCCCACGAGGGCGCTGCTGTGCGCTGCGCCGGCCGGCAGGTGGGCCCGGGCCGCGCCGGTGAGGCGTCGCACCACCGCCTCGCGGACCTCGGCAGGCTCGATGACGACCACGTCGGGTCCGTAACCGGTGACCTCGTCGGCGAACGCCTCGGCGTCGGTGAGCTCGACCTCCAGCTCGCACCAGCCGTCCCCGGCGTCGGTGGCTGCGGTGGCGCGCCGCCGCAGCGACAGGCCGCGGCCGTCGCGCACCCGCAGCCGCGCCTGCTGGGGGCGCTGCTCGCCGACGGTGGTGCGGATCATGTCCCGCGGCCGGTGGTCCGCCGGCACCTCGAAGGCCTTCGCCGGGCCCTTGACCCGCACGGGGCCGCTGATGCGCGAGAGCCGGAAGACGCGCGGCGCGTCGCGGTCGAGGTCGTGACCGGTGAGGTACCAGCGCCCGTGCCAGGAGGCCAGGCCCCAGGGCTGCACGTGCCGCTGGCGCGTCTGCCCCTCGCCGGCGGTGCGGTAGTCGAACTCGACCTGTCGCCGCCTCACCACGGCGTTCTTGACGTCGTCGAAGGCGGGCTCGGTCGTGCGCAGCCGCGGCTCGATGCCGATGAGCGACTCGCTGTCGCGCTCGATGCCGGAGGCCTTGAGCTTGCGCAGGGCCTGGGCGGCCGGCCCGGCCAGCGACGCGTGCGCCCACGTGCGGCTGGCCAGGCCGAGGACGGCCAGCTCGTCGGGTTCGAAGGAGATCTCCGGCAGCGCGTACTCGCGCTGGTCGATCCGGTAGCCGGTCTCGTCCTCCCAGATCGTGCTCGTCTCCTCGGTGACGAGCGGGATGCCGAGCTCGCGCAGCTCGTCCTTGTCGCGCTCGAACATCCGGTCGAAGGCCTCGTCGGAGGCGGCGGCGCCGTACTGAGGCACCATCGTGCGGATCGTGGACTTCGTCAGGGGCCTGCGGGTGTAGAGCAGGCAGAGGACGAGGTTGAGGAGCCGCTCCGTCTTGGCGGCAGGTCCTCCGGGGGCGCTCACCCGCCCGACGCTACCCGACGGCGGGGCGGGCGTCGTGGATAGTCTGCCCGTCGTGATGCAGTGGCGCGCCGGGACGGTCGAACGCGAGCTCCAGCGGTGGTCCGGGGCGGCGGTGTATGCCGTGCGCCTCGAGGGAGCGGCGGGCGCCTCCGGCCCCGTCAAGGCGTTGGCCTACACCGCCATGGTCGGCGACCCGCACCCGGGTGACCGGGTGCTGCTCAACGCGTCGGCGCTGCTGCGCGGCCTGGGCACCGGCGGGCTCGCCTTCGTCGTCGCGGTGCCCGACCGCCTGCCCCCCGATCCCCGCCCCGGTCCCGGGCACATCGTCAAGGCGCGCTACACGCCCCAGCAGCAGATGTTCCTCGCCGTCGACGAGCAGGAGAGCCCCCACCACGGGGTCCTCGAGCACGCCGACGACCTCGGGGGCGTGCCGGTGGTGGTCGCCGACCTGCACTCCGCCCTGCCGGCGGTCGTGGCCGGCGTGCGCGCCGACGACCCGGGCGCCCGCGTCGTCTACGTCATGACCGACGGCGGCGCCCTGCCGGCGGCGTTCTCCCGCACGGTCTCCACCCTGCGCGCCGCGCACTGGCTGGCCGGCACCATCACGGTCGGCCAGGCCTTCGGCGGCGACCACGAGGCGGTCACGGTGCACAGCGGCCTGCTCGCCGCCGTCCACGTCCTGCGCGCCGACGTCGTCGTCGTCGCCCAGGGCCCGGGCAACGTGGGCACCGGAACCACCTGGGGCTACTCCGGCGTGGCCGCCGGCGAGGCCCTCAACGCCGCGCACGTGCTCGGCGGCCGCCCGATCGCCTCCCTGCGCGTCTCGGAAGGCGACGCGCGCCCGCGCCACCGCGGCGTCTCGCACCACAGCCGCACGGCATACGGACGCGTGGCGCTGGTGCCCGCGACGGTGCCGGTGCCGGCCCTCGACGGGGAGATCGGCGACCTCGTGCGGGACCAGGTGCGCGAGCTCTGCGAGGTCAGCGGCGGCAGGCTCAGTGCGGTGGAGGTCGCCTTGGATGGCCTCGACGCGGCACTGCGGGCTGCACCGACGCGCCTGTCGACCATGGGGCGCGGCCTGGACGAGGACCGCGCCGCTTTCATTGCCGCGGCCGCGGCCGGCCGGTACGCCGTGCAGGCGGCTCCGTCGCAGACGCGCTGAGCCGCCCCGCGCGTCGCGGGGCGGCCCAGGCTGGAGCAGGGAGGGGTCGGCTCAGGCCACGTCGACCAGGTCGACCACGAAGATCAGCGTCTCGCCGGGCTTGATCACGTTGCCCGCGCCGCGGTCGCCGTAGGCCATGTCGGCGGGGATGGTGAGCCGGCGGCGTCCGCCGACGCGCATGCCGGCGATGCCCTCGTCCCACCCGCGGATGACCTGGCCGACGCCGAGCCGGAACTCCAGCGGGGCGCCGCGGTTCCAGGAGGCGTCGAACTCCTCGCCGGTGGAGTGGGCGACGCCGACGTAGTGCGCCTTGATGGTGTCGCCGGCCCCGGCCTCGGCGCCGTCACCCTCCTTGAGGTCCTCGACGACGAGCTGGCTGGGGGCCTCGTCGCCCGGGAAGTCGATCTCCGGCTTGGTGGTGTTCGGGTCGAAGCCCATGGGGTTCCTCTCGGTGGTGGGGTTGCTCAGGTGGGATGGCGGCCGGTCAGTAGGCCGCGAGGATGTCGACCACGAACACCAGGGTGTCGGTGCCGCTGATCTTGGGGGGTGACCCGGCGGCGCCGTAGCCGTCCTTGGGGGGCACGACCAGCAGCACGCGGCTGCCGACCGGCTTTCCGACGAGCTGGGTGTCCCAGGCCGTGATGACCTGCTTCTGCCCGATGACCGTCTCGAAGTAGCCGTCGGGGCTGTTGGCGCTGCTGTCGAAGTTCTTGCCGTCCTTCCACAGCGCGCCCGTGTAGCTGACGCGGATGGTCTGGCCGGCCTCGACCTTCTTGCCCTCGCCCTCGATGAGCACCTGGGAGACGGTGTCCTTCGGCGGCTCCTGGCCCTTCGGGATCGTGATGGTGGCCGGCTTGCCCTCCTCGACCTTGGCGGTCGGCAGGTCCTTCGGCGGGTTCACCGCCTTGCCCTTGGCGCTCTTGAGCGGGGTCGTGGCCGAGACGACGTCGAACAGGAAGACCACCGTGTCGTCCTTCGCGACCTTGATGTCGGCGTTGCCCTGCTCGCCGAAGGCGTCCTTGGGCGGCATCGCGACCAGCAGTCGGGAGCCGACCTTCTGGTTGGTCACGCCCTTTTTGATGCCGGGGAGCAGGTTCTGGTCGCCGAGGTTGAGGCCCAGGTTCTGCTTGCCGAAGTTCGTGTCGAGCTGGCTGCCGTCCTTGCCGTTGAGCAGGACGTACTTCAGGCTCACGATCTCGGAGCCCTTGACGACGGGGCCGTCGCCCTCCTTCAGGACCCGCGTCTGGGTCTCGGTCACCGACAGCGGCTTGGGCTTGACCTCGACCTTGGGGGCCTCGCTCGCGCTGCCGCCCGAGACCGTGGTCTGGTCGAGGGCGGTGGGCTTGGCCTCGTCCTTGCCGTCACCACAGGCGCTGAGGCCGCCGACGGCAACGACCGCCGCGAGGGCGGCGGTGGACAGGGTGCGGGTACGTCGTTTCAGCACGAGGGATCTTTCGGTGGACGATGGAGCACGGGAACGTCCACCATAACTGCTGCGGCGGGACGGGGGTTCCGACGGTCTAGCCGCCCATGCCCTCGATGAGGCGGTCCACCCGGGCGTCCACCGCGGCGAACGGGTCCTTGCAGAGCACCGTGCGCTGGGCCTGGTCGTTGAGCTTCAGGTGCACCCAGTCGACCGTGAAGTCGCGCCGGTGCTCCTGCGCCGCCCGGATGAAGTCGCCGCGCAGCTTCGCGCGGGTCGTCTGGGGTGGCCGGGTCTTGGCCTCGAAGACCTCGGGGTCGGTGCAGACCCGCGCAGCCCGGCCGTGCTTCTGCAGCAGGTAGAACAGCCCCCGCCTGCGGTTGATGTCGTGGTAGGCGAGGTCGAGCTGGGCGATGCGGGGGTGTTCCAGCGGCAGGCCGTGCTTCTCGGCGTAGCTGGTGATGAGGCGGTGCTTGATGACCCAGTCGATCTCGGTGTCGACCATCGACAGGTTGCCGGTCTCGACGGCGGTGAGCGTGCGCTCCCACAGGTCGAGAACCTGCTTGTGGATCGGGTCCTCGAGGCCCTCCCGGTCGGCGAACGCCTGGGCCCGTTCGAGGTACTCCCCCTGGATCTGCAGTGCGGACAGCTCGCGACCGTTGTGCAGGCGCACCGTCTTGCGGCCGGTCATGTCGTGGCTCATCTCGCGAATGGCCCGGATCGGGTTCTCCAGGGTGAGGTCGCGCATGACCACGCCGGCCTCGATCATGCGCAGGACCAGGTCGCACGAGCCGACCTTGAGCATGGTGGTCGTCTCGCTCATGTTGGAGTCGCCCACGATGACGTGCAGCCGCCGGTAGCGCTCGGCGTCGGCGTGCGGCTCGTCACGGGTGTTGATGATGGGGCGCGAGCGGGTGGTCGCCGAGGAGACGCCCTCCCAGATGTGGTCCGCCCGCTGGCTGACGCAGTAGGTGGCGCCCTTTGACGTCGTGACCACCTTGCCGGCGCCGCACGTGATCTGCCGGCTGACGAGGAACGGGATGAGCACGTCCGAGAGCTGCTGGAACTCACCGGCGCGGCCCACCAGGTAGTTCTCGTGGCAGCCGTAGGAGTTGCCGGCCGAGTCGGTGTTGTTCTTGAAGACGTAGATCTCGCCCTGCACCCCCTCCTCGACCAGTCGCTCCTGGGCGTCGGCGACCAGGCCCTCGAGGATGCGCTCCCCGGCCTTGTCGTGGATCACGAGCTGGCGGACGTGGTCGCACTCCGGGGTCGCGTACTCCGGGTGCGACCCGACGTCGAGGTAGAGCCGCGAGCCGTTCGAGAGGAAGACGTTGGACGAGCGGCCCCAGGAGACCACCTTCCGGAACAGGTACCGCGCAACCTCGTCGGGCGTGAGCCGGCGCTGCCCGTCGAAGGTGCAGGTGATGCCGTACTCGTTCTCGATACCGAAGATCCGGCGCTCCATGCAGCCACTCTAGGCCGGTGGGCCCCGCGGAGGTGTGGTACGAGGCAGGTCCCGGCATCTGAGAGCATGTCGCCCATGCGTGATGTCGCTGTCTCCCCCGAGCAGCAGGCGGCGCCCCCGTCCTCCCCCGGCGGGGTCGGCGACGTGACCCGGCACACCCAGTCGATCCTCGAGCGGGCCCAGGCCTACGCCGATGCGATGCGGCACGAGTCCGACCGGGTGCTGGCGGACGCCCGGTCCGAGGCCGAGGCGCTCCGCAGCGACGCCCAGCGCCTGCACGACGAGGCTGCCCGCCTCCACGCCGACGCCGAGCACGCTCACGTGAGGGCCGCGGCGACCCTGGCCGAGGCCCGGGCCGATGCCGAGAGCCTGCTCGGCGACGCCGCCGAGCAGGCCGCCCTCCTCACCGAGCGCGCCACCCGCACCAGCGAGGACGCCGTCGCGACAGCAAGGGACGAGGCCGACCGCCTCCGCAGCGCTGCCGCGGCCCAGGCAGCCGAGCTGGCGGAGGCAGCCCGCGCCGACCACGACGCTGCCCTCGCCACCGCACGGGAGCTGGCCGCCGCGCGAGACGCCGAACACGCCCGCCGCCTCGAGGCCCTCGAGGCCGAGGAGGCCCGCCGCCTCGACGCTGCGGACGCCGAGGCGGAACGGGTGGTCCGCGAGGCGGCAGCAGTGGCGACGTCCCTGCGGGAGGAGGCCGAACAGGAGCGCGCCCGGTCGCTGGCCCTCGCGGAGCAGGTCTCGCAGGAGGCGGCGGCGGGGGCCGAGGTGACCCGGGACCACGCGGCCAAGCACGCCGCATCCGTGGTGGACGCGGCGCAGGCGGAGGCCCAGCGGCTCCTCGCCGAGGCCGCCGGCCAGCTCGACTGGGCTTCGGCGACCGTGGCGCGCATCGTCGCCGAGGCGGAGTCCGAGGCGGCTCGCAAGCGCATGGAGCTGCACCGTGAGCTCACGGCACGGGCCCGCGCCCGGCGCCAGACGATCCAGAGTGCGCTCGCCCGGGCGGCGCACCGGGCCCGCACCGGGCTCGAGGTCGCCAGGGCCGAGTCGGAGCGGCTGCGCGCCCAGGCGGAGGCGGTGCTGGTCTCCGCCGAGACCGCTGCCGAGCGCACGGTCCGACAGGCGCAGGAGGAGGCCGACCGCGTCCTCGCCGGCGCCCGCGAGCAGGAGCAGGCAGCTGCGCACCGGGCCGGCCGCCGGCTGGAGGAGGCCGAGCGGGGCGCCCGACTGGTGCGCCAGCGCACCGCCGACGAGGTCGAGCGCCTGCAGCGCGAGGCCCACGCCACCAGCCAGGCGGCCCGGGCGGAGCTCATGCGCGTCACCGACGAGGCCCGTGCCGACGCCGACCGCGTCCGGGTCGAAGCACGCGCGATGCTCGAGCGGGCCCGGGCCGAGGTCGCCGTCCTCGCTGCACGCCGCGAGGACATCACCCAGCAGCTCGGGCACCTGTCGGGGGTCATCGAGGCCCTCGCGGTGCCCTCCGAGAACCCGACCGCAACCACGAGTGACCCCACCGCCACATCCCAGGAGAGCACGGACCCACGATGAGCCAGACCCCCACCTTCCGCACCGTCCTGCGCGGCTACGACCCCGCCGAGGTCGACAAGCGCCACAACGAGCTCTCGAACGCGCTCGTGGGGGCCCGCCAGGAGGCCGCCGACCGCACCATCGAGGCCAGCCAGCTGCAGCAGGCCAATGGCAGGCTGCGGGAGGAGCTCGCGGCCCAGGCCGAGCGCCTCAGCGCCCTCGAGGACGAGCACCGCAGAGCCGCCGCTCCGACCTACGCCGACCTCGGCGAACGGATCGGCACGATCCTGGCGCTGGCCGACGAGGAGGCCGAGGAGATGCGCCGGGCGGCCACGGCCGAGGCCGAGACGCTACGCGGCGCCGCCACCATCGGGGCCAACGAGACGCGCTCGGCGGCTGACCGCTACGCCGAGGAGGTGCGCACCAAGGCCGACGCCGAGGCGAAGCTGGTCGTGGAGAAGGCGCGCCGGGAGGCCGACACCATCCTCGACGACGCCGACCGCGAAGCCTCCGCGCGCCGCGAGGAGGGCGAGGCCTTCTACGAGAGCCAGCGCGCCCGGGCAGCCGCGGCGGCCGCGGACTTCGAGTCCACCCTAGGCCAGCGCCGGGAGACGGCCGCCCAGGAGTTCGCCGCGCAGATGGCCCAGCAGGAGCAGGCGCTCAGCGACGCCCAGCAGCGCGCCCAGAGCCTCTCCGCGGAGTCCGAGCAGGCGCTCAGGCAGGCGCGCGCCGAGGCCAAGGCCCTGGTGACCGCGGCCCGCGAGGAGGCCGAGGGGTACGTCATCGCCGCACGGGAGCAGGCCGAGCGCATCCGCCGCGACTCCGAGCGCGAGCTCGCCGCGGCCACGGCTCGCCGCGACAGCATCACCGCCCAGCTGAGCAACGTCCGGCAGATGCTCTCGACCCTCGGCGGGGCGTCGATGGCCGAGTCCCTCGTGGGCGAGGTCGCGGCCGAGGCGCAGGCACCCGGCGACGAGCCGCAGGCCGAGGCGCAGGCACCCGGCGACGAGCCGCAGGCCGAGGCGCAGGCACCCGGCGACGAGCCGCAGGCCGAGGCCCCGGCGCCCGCCGACGAGCCGAAGAAGGCCGAGGAGCAGCAGAAGGGGAAGGCCACCGCGCAGAAGCAGGGTGTGGGCGCCCGGCGCTGAACCCTGCGCCGAGAGCGAAACGCCTCGACAGCCGCTCCCGGGCGCTGGTTCGGTGTCCGGCATGGACATCCTGGTGCTCGGTGGGACGGCCTGGCTCGGCAGCGAGGTCGTCCGGGCGGCGGTGGAACGAGGCCATGCCGTGACGGCCCTGGCTCGCGGAGAGTCAGGGCCGGCACCGGCGGGGTCGGCCTTCGTGCGGGCGGACCGCACCCGACCCGGTGCCTACGAGGAGGTCGCCGGCCGGGACTGGGACGCGGTGGTCGACCTGGCCCGCCAGCCCGGGCAGGTGCGCGCAGCCCTGTCCGCGCTCTCGCCCCGGACCGGCACCTGGGTCCTGGTGTCCTCGTGCTCGGTCTACGCCGCGCACGACACCCCCGGGGCGGACGAGTCTGCTGCCCTGCTGCCCGCCCTCGACGGCGAAGAGGCCACCGCCGAGACCTACGGCGAGGGCAAGGTCGCCTGCGAGCAGGCCGTGCTGCAGGCGCGTGGCGCGGACGGCGCGCTGGTCGCCCGCTCCGGACTCATCGGCGGCCCGGGCGACCACACCGACCGCACCGGCTACTGGCCGCTGCGCTTCGCCCGCCCCGCCACCGACGACGACGCGGTGCTGGTGCCCGACTCCCCGGCGCTCAGCACCCAGCTCATCGACGTGCGCGACCTCGCGGCCTGGCTCGTCGACTCCGCGGGGCACCGCACTGCGGGCGTGATGAATGTGGCGGGGCCGGTTCTTCCCCTCGAGCAGCACCTGGCCACCGCCCGGTCGGTGACCGGCCACGACGGCCCGGTGGTGGCGACGGACCCCGGGTGGCTCGCGGCCCGGGGCGTCCAGGAGTGGGCCGGCGAGCGGTCGCTGCCCCTGTGGGTCAACACGCCCGGCTGGGAGGCCTTCATGCACCGGGACACCAGTCGCGCCCGAGCTGCCGGGCTCGTCACGCGCCCCCTCGAGGACACGATGCGCGACACCCTGGCCTGGGAGCTCCGGGCTGGTCCGGGTCGCGTCCGCAAGGCAGGCCTCTCCCCCGCCGACGAGCGGGAGCTCCTCGCTGCCCTGCGGGCGAGCGGCCCACGGTAGGGGCGCAACGGGCGGTGGCCCCCGAGGGTCAGGAGCCCTCTGCGTCCGGGCGCTGCGTCTGCGGGTTGGTCGAGGCGTCGCGCGGGGTCTCCCCCGTGAGGATGTCGTGGTGACCCGGCGTGGCGTCGTCGACGGTGGGGGCGTCCTGGACCTTGCTGTCGCGGTTGAGCAGGTTGCTGAGCAGCCCACCCCCGATCCGCCGGAACGTGCGCCGCGGCCGCTCCCGGTCGAGCACGGCCACCTCGAGCTGCGAGGGCGACAGGGTGCGGTCGTGTCCGCCGGCCGGGTCCTTGCCGAGCAGCTCCACCGCGAGGGTGAGCGCCGCCCCGAGGCTCATCCCCGGCCTCCAGCGCTCCTTGAGCGCACCCTCGATGACGTCACCGGCCCCGCCCATCGCCACGAAGCCGTGCTCGTCGGCGACGGACCCGTCGTAGGTCAGTCGGTAGATCTGGTCGTCGTCGGGGCCCTGACCGACCTCGGCCACGACGATCTCGACCTCGTAGGGCTTGGACTCCTGGGTGAACACCGTTCCGAGGGTCTGCGCGTAGGCGTTGGCGAGCCCGCGCGCCGTGACGTCGATCCGGTCGTAGGAGTAGCCGCGCAGGTCGGCGTACCGCACACCGGCGACCCGCAGGTTCTCGAACTCGTTGTACTTGCCGACCGCCGCGAAGGCGATGCGGTCGTAGATCTCGGAGACCTTGTGCAGGGCCCGGGAGGGGTTCTCGGCGACGAACAGGATCCCCCGGTCGTAACCGAGCACGACCACCGACCGGCCGCGGGCGATGCCCTTGCGCGCGTAGTCGGCCCGGTCCTTCATCAGCTGCTCGGGCGAGACGTAGAACGGCATGCTCGTCATCGCGCACCTCCCGGGTTGCCGTCGCGTCGGGCCAGGACCCCCTCGACGACCCCTCGGAGGTCGTCGTCCGGGAGGAACCGCACGCCCGCCTCGTCGACGACCGCGAGGGTGGGCCAGATGCGGCGGCTGAGGTCCGGGCCGCCGGTGGCCGAGTCGTCGTCGGCGGCGTCGTAGATCGCCTCGACCGCGACGGCCACCGCCTCGTCGACGCCCAGGCCGGGACGCCACAGCTTCTTCAGGGCGCCGCGGGCGAAGAGGGAGCCCGAACCGACGCTGTGGTGGTCCTTCTCCTCGTAGCAGCCGCCGGTGACGTCGTAGGAGAAGATCCGGCCCCCGGGGCGCTCGAGGTCGTAGCCCGCGAACAGCGGCACGACCGACAGGCCCTGCATGGCCATGCCGAGGTTGGCGCGGATCATCGAGGCCAGCCGGTTGGCCTTGCCCTCGAGAGACATGAGCGCGCCCTCGATCTTCTCGTAGTGCTCGAGCTCGACCTGGAAGAGCCTCACGAGCTCGATGGCGATCCCCGCCGTGCCCGCGATCCCGACAGCCGAGTACTCGTCGGCGGCGAAGACCTTCTCCATGTCGCGGTTGGCGATGATGTTGCCCATGGTCGCGCGGCGGTCTCCTGCCATGACCACGCCCCCGGCGAAGGTCACCGCGACGATGGTCGTGCCGTGCGGGGCCTCGAAACTGCCGGTGGGCAGCGGTCGTCGCGAGGGAAGCAGGTGCGGGGCGTGCGCCCCCACGAACTCGGTGAAGGAGGAGGAGCCTGCGGCGAGGTATGCCGCCGGGAGCCTCCCGGCGTCGGGTCCGAGGCTCACTGGCCGCCCTTCTGGACGAACCCGCGCACGAACTCCTCGGCGTTGGACTCCAGGACGCCGTCGATCTCGTCGAGCACGCTGTCGATGTCGCTGTCGAGGTTCTCCTTGCGAGCGCTGGCCTCCGGCGATGCCGGGGTGGGCTCGGGCGCCTCGTCGGGCGCGTCGTCGCGCCGCTGCGGCCGGCTCTGCTCCTGGCTTGGCATCTCGTGACCTCCGCTCTCAGCCCCGCCCGCCCTCACGTGCGGGGGCGTGTGTGTCGCTGCTGACGACGCTGCTGCTGATCAACCTAGTCGGACCCTAGCCCGATGCAGAGGCCAACTCGCGAAGAAGGGCTGCGGCGTCAGCACTTCGGTCGAGCAACGGCCCGACGGTCGCACGGGTTCCGCGCAGCGGCTCGAGCATGGGCACCCGCTGCAGCGAGGTGTGCCCGGGGACGTCGAAGATCACCGAGTCCCAGGAGGCGGCTGCGATCTGGTCGGGGTACTTCTCCAGGCACTTGCCCCGGAAGTAGGCCCGGGTGTCCACGGGTGGCTCGTGCACCGCGTGCAGCACCTCGTCGTCGCCGACGAGCTCCTCGAAGTGCCCGGCGGCGCGCAGCCGGTGGAACAGCCCCTTGTCCGGGCGGACGTCGGACCACTGGATGTCGACCGCCTTGAGCCGGTGGTCGGACCACTCGAGGCCGTCGCGGTCGATGTAGCCCTGGAGCACCTTGAGCTTGGCCACCCAGTCCACCTCCCTGGCGGCCTCCATGGGGTCGCGCTCGAGGCGGTCGAGCACGGTCCCCCACCACCACATGACCTCCGCAGTGTCGTCGTCGAGCTCGCCGGCATACCGCTCCTCGAGCCACTTCTCGGCGAGCTCGTGGTAGCGCCACAGCAGCTGCACGGCGGTCAGCCTGGTGCCGTCGCGCAGCTCGATGGTCTCGCGGCAGGTCGGGTCGTGGCTGACCCGGTGGAGGGTGTGCACCGGGCGGTTGACGGTGAGGTCCTCGCCGATGGCCCGGTCCTCGATCATCGCCAGGACCAGCGACGTCGTGCCGAGCTTGAGCAGGTTGGCGACGTCGCAGTGGTTCGCGTCGCCGATGATGACGTGGAGCCGCCGGTACAGGTCGGCCACGGCGTGCGGCTCGTCACGGGTGTTGACGATGGGCCGCTTCAGGGTGGTCTCGAGACCGACCTCGACCTCGAAGAAGTCGCTGCGCTGGCTGATCTGGAACCCGGGCGTCCGGGAGTCCTGGCCGATGCCGACCCGGCCGGAGCCGGTCACCACCTGGCGGGCGACGAAGAAGGGGATGAGGTGGCGCACGATCTCGCTGAACGGCGTCTCGCGGGGCATCAGGTAGTTCTCGTGGGTGCCGTACGAGGCGCCCTTGCCGTCGGTGTTGTTCTTGTAGAGGTTCACCCCGGGAGGGACCTGTGAGAGGCGCCGCACCGACTCGCGCATGATCAGCTCGCCGGCCCGGTCCCAGGCCACGGCGGCCCGCGGCGAGGTCACCTCGGGCGAGCTGTACTCGGGGTGGGCGTGGTCGACGTAGAGTCGTGAGCCGTTGGTCAGCACGACGTTGGCCAGCGACGGGTCGTCCTCGTCGGTGAGCTGGCTGGCGTCGGCGACGCCGCGTCCCATCTCGAAGCCGCGCGCGTCGCGCAGGGGCGCCTCGTCGGCGTAGTCCCAGGAGGCGTGCGCCGCCCGGATGCCCTGGGCCGAGGCGTAGGCGTGCACCACCTGCCCCGAGAGCAGCATCGGGTTGGCCGCGGGGTCCCCGGGCACCGAGATCCCGTACTCGGTCTCGATCCCCATCACGCGGCGGACGGTCATGCGACAACCTCCATGGCAGCACCCTAAGCGCCACCTCCCCCGCGTGCCGCACAGGTGGTGACGCAGCCCACGTGGACCCACCGCGCGCCACCACCGTGCCCGGTGGCCATGATGTGCCCGTGCGCCACTCCCCCCGTGCCATGTCACCCCTCACCGCAGCCTTCACCGCGGTGCTCGACCGCTTCCTGCGCAGGCCCGTCGAGAGCCTCAGCCTCCAGGAGATCCAGTCCCAGCGCGGTCGCAGCTACCCCGCGCACCCGCCCTTCACCTGGGCCACCGGGCAGGTCGACCGCCGGGTGGGGATCACCTACGGCACCGCGACGGCCCGCGACGGCTACGAGGTGCCGCTGCGCGTCTACCGGCCGCGGGCGGTGCGCGACACCGAGACGGACGTCCCGGTCGTCCTCTTCTTCCACGGCGGGGGCTGGGTCCAGGGCAACGTCGTGATGTACGACCCGCTGTGCACCCACCTGGCCCAGCAGGTCCGGGCGGTCGTGGTGAGCGTCGACTACCGCATGGCACCGGAGCACAAGGCGCCCACTGCGGCCCACGACTGCATCGACGCGGCCCGCTGGGTGGCCGACCGGGGCCCGGTGCTGCGGGCGGACACCTCGCGCCTCGCGGTCTGCGGCGACAGCGCCGGTGGCAACCTCGCGGCGGTGGTGGCACTGGCGAGCCGCGGCGGCGGTGGACCTCGCATCGCCCACCAGGCGCTGGTGTACCCCGCGGTGGACCTCACGCTCGCGTCACCGTCGATCCAGGAGCACGCCCACGCCCCCGTGCTGACGCTGGCCAACATCCTCGCCTTCCGGGCCCACTACGTGGCGCAGGGCGCAGACCTGCGCGACCCTGCCCTCTCCCCGCTGTTCGGCGACCTCGGCGGCCTGCCGCCCGCGCTGGTGCAGACCGCGGACCTCGACCCGCTGCGCGACGACGGCCTTCGCTACGCCGACGCGCTGCGCCGGGCGGGGGTGCAGGTCAGGGCGACCAACTACGTACGGGTGCCCCACGGCTTCGCGTCGTTCCCCGGGGTGGTGCCGGCCGGCGCCCAGCACCGGGCGGAGCTGGTGCACGAGCTCCGATCCCACCTGTATGCCGCCGAGCAGGACGGCGGGCGACAGTCCGGATAGTCTGCCAGTCAGCAGCGCGGCACCTAGCCCCGAGGAGTCCGACCCATGCGCGACATCGTCGTGTTCTCCGGCAGCGCCCACCGCGAGCTCGCGGCGCGCATCTGCGCGGAGCTGTCGGTGCCACTCTCCCCCGCCCAGACCAGCCGGTTCAGCAACGACTGCCTCCAGGCCCAGCTGCTCGCCAACTGCCGACAGCGCGACGTGTACATCGTGCAGCCGCTGGTGCCGCCCACGCAGGACCACCTCATGGAGCTGCTCCTGATGATCGACGCGGCACGCGGGGCCTCCGCGGCACAGATCACCGCGGTCATCCCCCACTACGCCTACGCGCGGTCGGACAAGAAGGACGCCTCCCGGATCTCCCTCGGTGGCCGGCTGGTCGCCGACATGCTGGGCACCGCGGGGGTCGACCGGGTGCTCACGATGACGCTGCACGCGCCCCAGGTCCACGGGTTCTTCTCGGTGCCGGTCGACCACCTGACGGCCATCGGGGTGCTGGCCGAGCACTTCCGCGACCGCGACCTGCGCGACTGCGTGGTGGTCTCCCCGGACCTCGGCAACGCCAAGACCGCGACCCAGTTCGCCAGGCTGCTCGGCCTGCCGGTGGCCGCCGGCAGCAAGCAGCGCCTCGGCGACGACCGGGTGGTCATCGACGCGATCGTCGGCGACGTGGCCGGCAAGCGCGCGATCGTGCTCGACGACGAGATCGCCACGGGCGGCTCCATCGTCGAGCTGCTCGAGCGGCTGGCAGAGCAGGGGTGCCGCGAGGCGGCGGTGGCCTGCACCCACGGCCTGTTCGCGGGACGGGCGGTCGAGCGGCTCCGCGACCACCCCATGGTCAGCGAGGTCGTCACCACCGACACGGTTCCGGCGCCGACGGGCTGGCCCGGGCTGAGGATCCGCTCCGTCGCCGGGCTGTTCGCCGAGGCGATCTCGCGGATCCACGCCGGCGAGTCGGTCAGCAGCCTCTTCGACGGCGTGGACCCCTCGCACGCCCCGCCGCGGCCCACGCTGTTCGACCCCGTCCACGCGTGAGGGCGGGTGCCCGCCCCGTCGTCGGGGCGCTGGCGGCCGACACGGTGGCGGTGCTGCTCTTCGCTTCCGCCGGCCGCTCGAGCCACGCGGAGGGGGTCACGGCAGCGGGTGTGCTGGACACCGCCTGGCCCTTCCTCGCCGGAGTCGGCGGGGGCTGGCTCGTCGTGCGCGCCTGGCGCGGCCACTGGCCGGCGCCGCGTGGCGGTGCGGTCCGCCCGACGACGATCGAGGGGGCAGCCGTCGCGCTGGCGGCCGTCACCGGCGGCATGCTCCTGCGCAGGGCCACCGGGTCGGGGACCGATCCCGCCTTCGTGGTCGTGGCGACGGTGGTGCTGGGGGCCCTGCTGCTGGGCTGGCGAGCCGGGTGGTCGGTGCTCAGGCGGCGGTCGCGACCCACATGGGGCCGGCGCCGGTCTGCACCACTCGACGGGTGACCCGGTAGGTGGAGCCGTCCCACGTGAACTCGTACCCCGGGCGGATCTCGCGGTGCAGCGGGTACCGCTTGCCGTCGCGAGTGCCTCCGTTGCAGAGGGCGTACCGAGGGAACATGCCCCCACCGTAGGGCGCGGCGGGCCGCCCGGCCCGCGTCCTTACCCTTCCTTGACCGGAGTGCGGGGGAATCCGTGGCCCCCCGCCCTCCGGGCCCGGCGACCTGAAGGTGGCCCGGCGACCTACAGGTACTGGCCGGTGTTGGCGACGTTGTCGATCGAGCGCCCCGGCTCGGTGCCGGACTTGCCGGTGATGAGCGTGCGGATGTAGACGATCCGCTCGCCCTTCTTTCCGGAGATGCGTGCCCAGTCGTCGGGGTTCGTGGTGTTGGGCAGGTCCTCGTTCTCCTTGAACTCGTCGACACAGCTCGCGAGCAGGTGGTCGACGCGGATGCCGCGCTGGCCCTGGGTGAGGAAGTCCTTGATGGCCATCTTCTTCGCCCGGTCGACGATGTTCTGGATCATCGCGCCACTGTTGAAGTCCTTGAAGTAGAGGACCTCCTTGTCGCCGTTGGCGTACGTCACCTCGAGGAAGCGGTTCTCCTCGATCTCGGAGTACATCCGCTCCACGGCCGCTGTGATCATGGCGTCGACCGTCGCCTGCGGCGAGCCGCCGTGCTCGGCGAGGTCGTGCTCGTGCAGCGGCAGGTCGGCCACGAGGTACTTGGTGAAGATGTCGCGGGCGCTCTCGGCGTCCGGGCGCTCGATCTTGATCTTCACGTCCAGGCGGCCGGGCCGCAGGATCGCTGGGTCGATCATGTCCTCGCGGTTGGAGGCGCCGATGACGATGACGTTCTCGAGGCGCTCGACGCCGTCGATCTCAGAGAGCAGCTGCGGCACGATCGTGGTCTCGACGTCGGAGGAGACGCCCGAGCCCCGGGTGCGGAACAGGCTGTCCATCTCGTCGAAGAACACCACGACGGGCGTGCCGCCGGACGCCTTCTCGCGGGCCCGCTGGAAGATGAGCCGGATGTGCCGCTCGGTCTCGCCGACGTACTTGTTGAGCAGCTCGGGGCCCTTGATGTTCAGGAAGAACGACTTGCCGACCGGCTTGCCCTCCCGTTCGGCCACCTTGCGGGCCAGCGAGGACGCGACCGCCTTCGCGATGAGCGTCTTGCCGCACCCTGGCGGGCCGTAGAGCAGCACGCCCTTCGGCGGCTTCAGCTTGTGCTCGAGGAACAGGTCGGGGTGCAGGTAGGGCAGCTCGACGGCGTCGCGGATCGCCTCGATCTGGCCCGCCAGGCCACCGATGTCCTCGTAGTCGATGTCGGGGACCTCCTCGAGCACGAGCTCGGAGACCTCGGCCTTCGGGATCCGCTCGTAGACGAAGCCGGAACGGGGCTCGAGCATCAGGGCGTCGCCGACCCGGATCGGCTCGCCGACGAGGGACTCGGCCATCCGCACCACGCGCTCCTCGTCGGCGTGGGCCACGACGAGGACGCGGTCGTCGTCGAGGAGCTCCTTGATCATGACGACCTCGCCGACCCGCTCGAAGCCGCAGGTGGCGACCACGTTCATGGCCTCGTTGAGGCGGACCTCCCGGCCGGAGGACAGCTCGCCCGGGTCGACCGCCGGGCTGACCGCCACGTGCATCTTCCGGCCGCCGGTCAGGATGTCGACGGTGGCGTCGTCGTAGGACTCGAGCACGATGCCGTAGGCGGCCGGCGGCTGGGCCAGCCGGTCGACCTCGCTCTTGAGCGTGACGATCTGCTCGCGCGCCTCCTTGAGCGTGCGCACGAGGCGCTCGTTCTGCGACGAGATGGTGGCGAGGTTCGACTGGAGCTGCAGCACCTTGGTCTCGAGCTCGCGGGAGCGGGCGGGGGTGTCGGCCAGCCGCTGGCGCAGGGCCGCCACCTCCTCGGCGAGCAGCTGCTGCTGGCGGCGCTCCTCCGCGTGGTCGTCGAAGTGGTCGCGGTGGCTCGACTTGTCGCTCATGTCGGCTCCCTCGTGTCGAAGGTCCGACCGCTCTCGGCGGCCGATAACCGACCCTAACGCCGAACTACTCTGAGTTCACGGAGGTTTGCGTCACAGATCGGCGGATCCGGCGGACCTTCTTGTCCGAGGGCGTCCGCTCCCCGATGTCCTCGGGCGTCCACTCACCGGTCTGGCCGAACGCCTCGTGGTCGGCCGTGGTGTCGGCGCCCTCCTCGCCGTACGCGCCCTTGGCCGGGCGCCGCTTGCGCAGGGGCGGCGTGACGCCGGGAGCGAGGCGGCGCGTGGTGATGAGGAAGCCGGTGTGGCCGTGCATCCGGTGCTGCGGCCGCACCGCGAGGCCCTCGAGGTGCCAGCCGCGCACCAGCGACTCCCACGCCTCGGGCTCGGTGAAGCCGCCGTGGTCGCGGATCGCCTCGGCCACGCGGGAGAGCTGGGTCGCGGTGGCGACGTAGCAGATGAGCACGCCACCGGGCAGCAGCGCGTCGGCGACCGCCCCGAGGCACTCCCACGGCGCCAGCATGTCGAGCACGACCCGGTCGACGGTGCCGTCCTCGACCGCCTTCGGCAGCTCCTCGACGAGGTCGCCCACGGTGACCTGCCAGGCGGGGTGGTCGACCCCGAAGAAGGCCCGGGCGTTGCCCCTGGCGATGTCGGCGAAGTCCTCCCGCCGTTCGAACGAGTGCAGGCTGCCGTGCTCGCCGACGGCGCGGAGCAGCGACATCGACAGGGCGCCGGAGCCGACCCCGGCCTCGACGACGCGGGCCCCGGGGAAGATGTCGGCCATCGTCACGATCTGACCGGCGTCCTTGGGGTAGACGACGGCGGCGCCGCGCGGCATCGACATGACGTAGTCCGACAGCAGCGGACGCAGGGCGAGGTACTCCACGCCGGCCGTGTTCCTGACCACGGAGCCGTCGGGTGCGCCGATGAGGTCGTCGTGCGCCAGGCGGCCGCGGTGGGTGTGGAACTCGCGGCCGGGCTCCAGGGTGATGGTGTGCAGCCTGCCCTTGGGATCGGTCAGCTGCACCCGCTCCCCCACCGCGAAGGGCCCCCGGCGCAGGGAGGCGCCGATCGGGCCGGTGGAGGTGTCTGGCTGCTCGGCGCTGGTCATGGCGCGCCAGTCTAGTTGTGGCTCAGAGACGCTCGACCGCGCGGTTCACGTCCTCGGCGGTGGCGATGCCGAGGAAGCGTCCCTCGTGCGTGATCGCCACCAGCGGCGTGCCCAGTGTCTGCATGGCGGTGATCACGGGGACGATGTCGGCGTCCGGCGCCACGTCGACCGCCCAGCCCTTCGGCTGCGGCCGCGAGACCGCGGTCATCCCCGTCTCCGCGTACCGGCCGTGCGGGACGTGCCCGACCGCCTCCGGCTCGACGACGGCGATGGGCAGGCCCGAGGCGTCGAGGACGACGATGACCTGTCCCGGCACCCACCTGGCGAGGGCGTTGTCGAGCCGCTCGTCCTCGGGAACGGCCAACGCCGGGCGCAGCACCTCCGCGACCGGCACCTGCTGCACGGCCGAGAGGACCTGCCCACCGCGGATGGCCGAGGAGGCACCCGCCCACATGAAGACCGCGATGAAAATGGCCCAGCCCAGGTCGAAGAGGTCGACCGGCCTGCCGAGCGCCAGGGGCCGCGCCAGCACGTAGACGACCACCAACGCGGTGACCACCCGTCCGCACCAGCCGGCCACCACCATGCCCCTGGGTCGGCTCCCCGTGATCTTCCAGACCGCCGACTCCACGAGCTGCCCGCCGTCGAGCGGCAACCCGGGGAGCAGGTTGAACCCGGCCAGCGCCGCGTTGAGGACGGCGAAGCCCCCGAGGAGCGTGCGGGGTATGCCGGTGGGCCCGGTCTGCAGGCCCAGCCAGGCGAGGAGTGCGAGCAGGCCGTTCGCGAGGGGCCCGACGGCGGCGATGACGGCCGCTGCACCCGGGGTCGAGCGGCCCGACTCGAAGGCCGTGTGGCCGCCCCAGAGGTCGGCGACCACACGCAGGACCGGGAGGCCGAACGCCCGGGCGGCGATGGCGTGGGCCGCCTCGTGCACCAGGACGGCCACGAGCAGCTGGACGGCGATGAGGGCGGCGACACCGTAGGCGAGGAACCCGAGGTCCGGGCGGCTCCGGGCGATCGAGGGCCCGAGGAGCGCGACCAGCACCAACCCGATCAGGGCCCAGCTGCCACCGATGTAGACCGGCACGCCGGCGACCGTCGCGACCTTCACCCCGGGGCGGCGCTCTCGCGGCTGCATGCTGCTGACCCTATGTCAGGGCCCTCTTCTAGAGTGCGCTGCATGGTTGCCGCACTCTCCCCCAGCCGGGCGTCTGACTTCATGCAGTGCCCGCTGCTCTACCGGTTCCGGGTCATCGACCGGCTCCCCTCCCCGCCCAGCCCGGCGGCCGCCCGCGGCACCCTCGTCCACGCGGTCCTCGAGCGCCTTTTCGACCTGCCTGCCCACGAGCGCACCCCGGAGGCCGCGGCGGCCCTCGTGGCGCCGGAGTGGGCAGCCCTCAAGGAGGCCGAGCCCGAGCTGGCGGCCCTGGTCGACGACCAGGCGGACGACCTGCCCTCGCACGACGGGTGGTACGCGGAGGCGATCGCCCTGATCGAACGGTGGTTCACCCTCGAGGACCCCACCCGCCTCGAGCCCGCCGAGCGGGAGCTCTACGTCGAGGCCGACTTCGACGGCCTCGTGCTGCGCGGGTACGTCGACCGCCTCGATGTCGCGCCGACGGGGGCGATGCGGGTCGTCGACTACAAGACCGGCCGATCGCCCTCGGAGCTGTTCGAGGGCAAGGCGCTGTTCCAGATGAAGTTCTACGCGCTCGTGCTGTGGCGGCTGCGCGGAGAGGTCCCCACGCTGCTGCAGCTGGTCTACCTCGGCAACGGCGAGACGGTGCGCTACAGCCCCGACGAGGCCGACCTGCGGGCGACCGAGCGCAAGCTGAAGGCGCTCTGGGCCGCCATCCAGCGCGCCGCCGAGACCGGCGACTGGCGGCCGAGCACCTCCCGGCTCTGCGACTGGTGCGACCACCGGGCGCTGTGCCCGGCCTGGGGCGGCACCCCTCCCCCGCTTCCCGACCACGCCAGCCGGCTCGCGCTCGACCCGCAGCGCTCGGGAGAGGCCGAGAAGGCCGAGGACTGAGCCGGCGGGGCCGGCTCAGCGGCCGACGAAGACCGACGTCAGGTCGTGCGGGGCCAGCCCGCGCAGCGACGGCAGCTGCACCGAGCCGGCCATGAGGGGCACCGGCACCACGTGGGGCACCGCCACGGTGGGCACACCGGCGTCGACGGCCGAGCGGACGCCGGTGGGCGAGTCCTCGATGGCGACGCAGTCGGCGACGTCGACGCCCAGCAGCCTGGCAGCAGCCAGGTAGGGCTCGGGGTGCGGCTTGCCGTGCTCGACCTCGTCGCCGGTCACCAGGGCCGCGAAGGCGCCCGCGGGCAGAGCCCCCACGACGGCGTCGGCCAGCGAGCGCCACGACATGGTGACGAGCACGCAGGGCACTCCGGCCTCGCCGAGGGCGGCCAGCAGCTCGCGGGCCCCCGGTCGCCACGGCACGTGCTCGCGCACCTGCACGATGACCCTGCGCAGCAGCTCCTCCACGATCTCGACCGGTGAGAGGGTGACCGGCGAGTGGGCCCGGATGAACTCGGCGGAGACCATGAGGTCGTTGCCGACCAGCTCGTGGGCGTACTCCTCGTTCCACACGCCGCCGTGCTCCTCGACGAGCGCGTGTTCGGCCCTGATCCAGTAGGGCTCGGTGTCGACGAGGGTGCCGTCCATGTCCCAGAAGACGGCGGCGGGCAGGTCACCCGAGCGGGTCGGGGTGGTCGGCGAAGCGCTGTCAGCCGGCATTGAAGTACTTGGCCTCCGGGTGGTGGACGACGAGCGCGTCGGTCGACTGCTCGGGGTGCAGCTGCAGCTCCTCGGAGAGCGAGACGCCGATCCGCTCGGGCTCGAGCAGCGCGACCAGCTTGGCGCGGTCCTCGAGGTCGGGGCAGGCCGGGTAGCCGAAGGAGTAGCGCGACCCCCGGTGACGTTGGCGCAGGATGTCCGCGAGCTCCGGGCTGTCCTCGTCACCGAAGCCGAGCTCCTCCCGCACCCGGGCGTGCCACATCTCGGCGAGCGCCTCGGTGAGCTGGACGGACAGGCCGTGCAGCTCGAGGTAGTCGCGGTAGGCGTCGGCGGCGAACATCTGCCCGGTCGCCTGGGCGACCTTCGACCCCATGGTCACGAGCTGGAAGGAGACGACGTCCGGGACGCCGTCGGCGGCATACCGGTCGTGGCTCTTGAAGAAGTCGGCCAGGCACAGCCTGCGGTCGCGGCGCTGGCGGGGGAAGGTGAACCGGGTCCGCTCGCTGCCCTCCGGCTCGCCCGCCGGGCCCTGCTCGTGCCAGAGCACGACCAGGTCGTTGCCCTCGCTGTAGCAGGGGAAGTAGCCGTACACGACCGCTGCCTCGAGCAGGTCCTCGGTCTTGAGCCGGTCGAGCCACATCCTCAGGCGGGGGCGGCCCTCGGTCTCGACGAGGTCGTCGTAGGAGGGACCGTCGGCGCCCCGGGTTGGCTTCAGCCCCCACTGGCCGAGGAACGTCGCCCGCTCGTCGAGGTAGGCGGTGTAGTCGGCCAGCGCCACCCCCTTGACCACACGGGTGCCCCAGAACGGCGGGGTCGGGATGGCGTTGTCGACAGCCACGTCGGAGCGCGTGGTGTCGCTGAGCGCGGCGTCGTCGCGGTGCTGCTCGACCTGCCGGACCCGCCGCCGTCGCAGTTCGGGCAGGGCGTCGGCGAGCTGCACGTCGGGGTTGGTCTTCGCCAGGGCCACGGCGTCCATGAGCCGCAGGCCGTCGAAGGCGTCGCGGGCGTAGCGGACCTCACCCTCGTAGAGCTCGGCGAGGTCGTTCTCGACGTAGGCGCGGGTGAGGGCGGCCCCGCCGAGGAGCACGGGCCAGCGCGCCGCCATGCCGCGGGAGTTGAGCTCCTCGAGGTTCTCCTTCATCACCACCGTCGACTTCACGAGCAGCCCCGACATGCCGATGGCGTCGACCTCGTTCTCCTCCGCGGCGCGGATGATCTCCGTGATGGGCTGCTTGATGCCCAGGTTGACGACCTCGTAGCCGTTGTTGGACAAGATGATGTCGACGAGGTTCTTGCCGATGTCGTGCACGTCGCCCTTGACGGTCGCGAGGAGCACGCGCGCCTTGGCCTCGCGCCTGCCGCCGCCGAGCTGCTCCTCGATGAAGGGTTCGAGGTACGCGACGGCAGCCTTCATGGTCTCGGCGGACTGCAGCACGAAGGGCAGCTGCATCTCCCCGCGGCCGAACAGCTCGCCGACGGTCTTCATGCCCTCGAGGAGGTGGTCGTTGATGACGTCGAGCGGACCGGTGCCCTTGTCGAGGGCCGCCTGCAGGTCCTCCTCGAGCCCCTTGCGCTCGCCGTCGATGATGCGCCGGGCCAGGCGCTCCTCGAGGGGCAGGGCGAGCAGCTCGTCGGCCCGGGTCGCCTTCATCGAGGCGGTGTCGACGCCCGAGAAGATCTCGAGGAACCGTTCGAGCGGGTCGTAGCCGTCGCGCCGGCGGTCGTAGACGAGGTCGAGCGCGACGTCGCGCTGCTCGTCCGGGATCCGGTTCATCGGCAGGATCTTCGCCGCGTGCACGATGGCCGAGTCCAGACCGGCCTTGACGCACTCGTGCAGGAACACGGAGTTGAGCACGATGCGAGAGGCGGGCGAGAGGCCGAACGAGACGTTGGAGACCCCCAGGGTGGTCTGCACCTCCGGGTAGCGCCGCTTGATCTCGCGGATCGCCTCGATGGTCTCGAGACCGTCGCGGCGGGTCTCCTCCTGACCGGTGGCGATGGGGAAGGTCAGCGTGTCGACGACGATGTCGCCGACCGCCATGCCCCAGTCCCCCGTCAGGGCGTCGATGAGCCGCGAGGCGATGGCGACCTTCTTGTCCCTGGTGCGGGCCTGGCCCTCCTCGTCGATGGTCAGGGCCACCACCGCGGCGCCGTGCTCCTTGGCGAGGTGCATCATCCGCTGGTAGCGCGAGCCCGGGCCGTCGCCGTCCTCGAAGTTGACCGAGTTGATGACCGCACGGCCGCCGAGCATCTCGAGTCCGGCCTCGATGACCGCCGGCTCGGTGGAGTCGAGCACCAGGGGCAGCGTGCTGGAGGTGGCCAGCCGGCTGACCACCTGCTTCATGTCGGCCACCCCGTCGCGGCCGACGTAGTCGACGCAGACGTCGAGCAGGTGCGCGCCGTCGCGGGTCTGGTCGCGCGCGGTCTCCACGCAGGTGTCCCAGCGGCCCTCGAGCATCGCCTCGCGGAAGGCCTTGGAGCCGTTGGCGTTGGTGCGCTCGCCGATCGACAGGTAGGACGCGTCCTGTCGGAACGGCACCGACTGGTACAGCGAGGCCACCGACGCCTCGGTGCGCGGGCGGCGGCGCCTCACCTGCTGGCCGCCCACCGCCTCGACGACCTGGCGCAGGTGCTCCGGCGTGGTGCCGCAGCAGCCGCCGACGAGGGCGAGGCCGAACTCCCCCACGAACTGGGTGTGCGCCTTGGCGAGCTCCTCGGGCGTGAGGGGGTACGCGGCGCCGCCCTTGGTCAGCACCGGCAGGCCCGCGTTCGGCATGCACGTCACCGGCACGCGCGAGTGCCGCGAAAGGTGCCGCAGGTGCTCGCTCATCTCCGCGGGGCCGGTGGCGCAGTTGAGGCCGATGGCGTCGATGCCCAGCGGCTCGAGCGCGGTGAGCGCGGCCGCGATCTCCGAGCCCAGCAGCATGGTCCCGGTCGTCTCGACGGTCACCTGCACGAGCACCGGGAGCGACTCGCCCGTCTCGGCGAGCGCGCGCTTGCACCCGACCACGGCAGCCTTGGCCTGGAGCAGGTCCTGGGAGGTCTCGATGAGGAACGCGTCGGCCCCCCCGGCGACCAGGCCGCGGGCCTGCTCGGCGTAGGCGTCGCGCAGCGCGGCATACGGGGCGTGCCCGAGCGAGGGCAGCTTGGTGCCGGGGCCCATCGAACCCAGGACGAACCGCGGCTTGGCGTCGGTCGACCAGTGGTCGGCCGCCTCGCGGGCGATGCGCGCCCCCGCCTCGGCCAGCTCGTGGATGCGCTCGGGGATGTCGTACTCGCCCAGGTTGGCGAGGTTGGCCCCGAAGGTGTTGGTCTCGATGGCGTCGACGCCGACCTCGAGGTAGGCGTCGTGGACCGACCGGACGATGTCGGGCCGGGTGACGTTGAGGATCTCGTTGCAGCCCTCGTAGCCCTGGAAGTCCTCGAGGGAGGGGTCGGCGGCCTGGAGCATGGTCCCCATGGCGCCGTCGGCGACGAGCACCCGCTCACCGAGTGCGTTGCGGAAGAGGTCGGAGCGGCTGCTCACAGTGGTCTGCCTTCACGGTCGTCGAGGGGGTTCCCGGCGAGTCTACTGAGAGACCTGCTCGCCACCGGGGTCGCATTCCGTAGGGTGGGCAGTGCAGGAGTACCGACAGGAGGCGCTGCGTTGATCGAGCTCGAGGACGTTCCGGAGCTGCGGGACCCCGTGATGATCGCCGCCTTCGAGGGCTGGAACGACGCCGGCGAGGCTGCGACCGCGGTGGTCGACCACCTCATCGACATCTGGGACGCCGAGCCCATCGCCGCCCTCGACCCGGAGGACTACTACGACTTCCAGGTCAACCGGCCCCGGGTGGTACTCGACGAGGGCCGCCGCCGGATCAGCTGGCGCACCACCAGGATCCTGCTGGCGACGACCCCCGGCATCGACCGCGACGTGATCCTCGTGCAGGGCATCGAGCCGTCGTTCCGGTGGCGCGCCTTCACCATCGAGCTGATGGAGTTCGCCCAGCAGGCCGGGGTCAGCACGGTGTTCACCCTGGGCGCCCTGATGGCCGACGTCGCCCACACCCGGCCCATCCCGGTCACGGCGACCTCCGACAGCGAGGACGTCCTGCACCGCTACGACCTCGAGCCCAGCAAGTACGAGGGCCCCACCGGGATCGTGGGGGTGCTGGCCGACGCCGCGACCCAGGCCGGCCTGCAGTCCATTTCCTGCTGGGCCGCCGTGCCGCACTACGCCGGCCACTCGCCGTCGCCCAAGGCCACCCTGGCCCTGGTCTCCAAGCTCGAGGAGCTGCTCGACTCCCCGATCCCCCACGGCGACCTGTCCGAGGCGGCAAAGGCGTGGGAGCGCGGGATCAACGAGCTCGCCGAGACCGACGACGAGGTCGCGGAGTACGTCCAGTCCCTCGAGGAGGCGCAGGACACCGCCGACCTGCCGGAGGCGAGCGGCGACGCGATCGCCCGCGAGTTCGAGCGCTACCTGCGCCGCCGAGGCCACGACGGCGGCACCACGGGCTGACCCGGCCGCCACCCTCGTGGCCGGGTGCGGCTAGAGCCTGACGCCCAGCAGGGAGTCCAGCATCCGGGCGATGATGCCGGGCGCGGCGGGGTCGTCGCCGCCATGGGTGAGGCACTCCTGCGCCCACCGGTCGACGGCCGCGAGGGCGGCGGGGGTGTCGAGGTCGTCGGCCACGCGCTCACGGACCCGCTGCAGGGTGGCGTCGGCGACGGGGCCGGTGTTGACCGACATGGCGGAGCGCCAGGTCTCGAGGCGCTGCTCGGCCTCCTCGAGGTGGGCCGGCGTCCAGTCCCAGTCGGTGCGGTAGTGCTGGCTGAGCAGCGCGAGCCGGATGGCCATGGGGTCGACGCCGTCGGCCCGCAGCTTCGAGACGAGCACGAGGTTGCCCTTGGACTTGCTCATCTTCTCGCCGTCGAGGCCGACCATCGCCTGGTGCACGTAACACCGCGCGAACGGCCGCTCGCCCGTGAGCGCGACCGCCTGGGAGGCGCTCATCTCGTGGTGCGGGAACACCAGGTCGCTGCCGCCACCCTGGATGTCGAAGGTCATGCCGAGGAACTGCAGCGCGATGCAGCTGCACTCGATGTGCCAGCCGGGACGACCCGGCCCGAGCTGGTCGTTCTCCCACCAGGGCTCGCCCTCGCGGGCCGCGCGCCAAAGCAGCGGGTCGAAGGGGTCGCGCTTGCCCGCGCGGTCGGGGTCGCCGCCGCGGTCGGCGAAGACCTCCATCATCTGCTCGCGCGTCCACCCGGAGACCGAGCCGAAGGCGGGGTCGCTCGCGAGGTCGAAGTAGATGTCGTCGGACTGCGATTCGGGGGTCTCCACCCGGTAGGCCACGCCCTTGTCGAGCAGCTCGACGACTGCGGCCGCGATCGGTCGGATGCTCTCGACGACACCGATGTAGTGGTCGGGCGGGATGATGGCCAGGTCGGTCATGTCCTCGCGGAACAGCGCGACCTCCGCGGTTGCGAGGTGCTCCCAGTGCAGTCCGTCGCGTTCGGCCCGCTCGATGAGGGGGTCGTCGACGTCGGTGATGTTCTGCACGTAGAGCACCTCGTGGCCGGCGTCGCGCAGCGCCCGCCCGAGCACGTCGAAGGTGACGTAGGTGGCCGCGTGGCCGAGGTGGGTGGCGTCGTAGGGCGTGATCCCGCAGACGTACATCCTCGCGGTCGGTCCGGCCGCGACCGGGCGGACCGAGCCGGACGCGGTGTCGAAGACACGCACCGGCAGGCCGGTGCCCGGGACGGCCGGGATGAAGGGGGAAGGCCAGGAGATCACGGGTGAAGCCTACGTGCGCCGCTGCTCACAGCGGCGGCCAGGGGATGGCCGGCCAGCCGTGGCCGGGCAGCGGGTATGCCGGCAGCTCCAGCAGGCGGCGGACACGCCGCTGCAGGGCGGCTAGCTCCGCCTCCGTGAGGTGGGCGCCCAGCGCTGCCGGGAGCCGGGACCCTGCAGCCAGGGCCTCGTCGAGCCGGTGGAGCCGGACGAGCTCATCCTCCGGCAGGGACCGGCCGGCGAAGCCCCACAGCACGGTGCGCAGCTTGTCGTCGCAGTGGAGCGAGACGCCGTGGTCGAAGCCGCGCACCGCCTCGCCCTCGCGCACGAGGTGCGAGCCCTTGCGGTCGCTGTTGTTGATCACCGCGTCGAAGGCGGCGACGGCCGCCACCGCGGCCGAGTCCTCGTGCACGACGACGACCGGCCCACCGTCCTCGCCCTCGCCGCTCAGCACCGGCAGCCAGCCGGGGGGGATGGCGTCGGGGGCCACGACGTCGACGACGTAGTCCTGGGGCTCCCCCGGGTCGCCGACCCAGCGCTGCAGGGAGCCGGGCCCCCGCGGACCGGAACGCAGGACGGTCTCGGGCACCACGTCCCACCCCCCGGCCTCGGAGACGAGGAAGGCCGCCGTCTCGCGGCCGGCGAGGGTGCCGTCGGGGAAGTCCCACAGCGGCCGCTCCCCCGCCACCGGCTTGTAGATGGCCAGGAGTGACTGCTCGGCGGCCGTGACCTCGGCCAGGAAGGCGTGGTTGGAGGCGTCGGCCAGCCGGCCGACGAGGGTGATCTCGCCTTCGGCGAGGACCGCGAGGACGTCGGCGGTGCCGGGCGCCTGACCGGTCAGCGCCGGTACCCGTTGGCCCGGGGGCAGATGTGCCCGTCGACCTCGAGGGGCCCGCCGCAGAAGGGGCACGGAGGACGACCGGCCGAGACCACGGCCTGGCAGCGGCGGGCGAAGGCCCGGGCCCGGGCGGGGGGCAGCACGACCCGGATCAGCCGTGGCTCGTCCGGCAGGAGGCCGCTCGCGCCCTCGTCCTCCTCGATCGTGACCTCGTCGGGGTCGCGGTCGAGGCACTCGATGACGACCACCTGGCGGTCCTCGTCCCAGCCGAGGCTGAGCGTGTTGACGCGGAACTCGTCCTCGATGGGGGTGTCGAGCGGCGCGTTGTCCTCGACGTCGGCGGCGGCGTGGTCGCCGCCGGCTCCCCCGGCGTAGCTGTCGAGCATGTCGTTGATGCGGTCGGCCAGCACGCTGACCTGCTGCTTCTCCAGTGACACCGACGCCAGCCGGCGCCCCTCGCTGGCCTGGAGGAAGAAGGTCCGCTGCCCGGGCGGGCCCACGGTGCCGGCCACGAAGCGGTCGGGCGGGTCGAACTCGGATACGGACATGTCTGGAAGCCTAGACCCGCTTCACCGCACCGGCTCCACCTCGGCGGAGCCACCGCCCACCGGGGCGTCGCCCTCCGGGACCTCGGGCTTCACGGGGGGCACGAGCCGTGCGAGGTCGGACCCCGTGTCGTTCGAGCCGACGAGGAACGGCCGGCGCTCGGTGAAGTGGACCACCGACACGGAGGCGGGGTCGGCACGGAACCGCTGGAGGTGGTCGAAGTGGCTGCCCGCGGCATCCGCGAGCACCGCCTTGATGACGTCGCCGTGCGTCACTGCCGCCCACAGGGCGTGCGGACCGTGCTCCGCGGCCACCTCGGCGTCGTGGCGCCGCACCGTCGCCACGACCCGGTGACGCATCTCGAGCAGGCTCTCCGCGGCATACTCGTCGTGCTCGGGGAAGCGGGCGGCGCTCGGCTGGTCCTGCACCACCCGCCACAGCGGCTCCTCGGCGAGCTCGGTGATGCGCCGCCCGGTCCAGGCGCCGTAGGCGCACTCCCACAGACCCTCGTCGAGCTCGACCTGCACGGCCGGCGTCACGGCACCGGCCACCGCCGCCGCGGTGTCGCGGCAGCGCTCGAGGGGGCTGCTGACGACCCTGGCCAGGCTCAGCCCGGTAAACCGGGCCGCCAGCGCCGCCACCTGCCGGCGCCCGGTGTCGTCGAGCTGCACGCCCGCGAGGCGACCGGCGAGGACGCCCTCGGCGTTGGCGGTCGAGTGGCCGTGGCGGACCAGCAGGCAGATGGGCACGGCCGCACTCTACGTCGTGGTGCGTGCGGCGGAGGCGTCCACGTGGTGGAGTACCGACTGTGATCATGGACCAGGCGGTGTACCGCGAAGGCAGGCGCGAGCCCTGCGGGGACCTCAGCGACGAGCTCGACGGGCTGCGGGCCGGCGGCGCCGCCCGCAGCGGGTTCCTCTGGATCGGCCTGAAGGACCCCACCGACGCCGAGTTCGACCTCGTCAACGACGAGCTGCACCTGCACCCGCTCGCGGTGGAGGACGCCGTCAAGGGCAACCAGCGGGCCAAGGTCGAGCTCTACGACAACACGATCTTCGTGGTGCTCAAGACCCTCCGGTACGTCGAGGAGACCTCCGACATCGAGACCGGCGAAGTCATGCTGTTCGTCGGCGACCGGTTCGTCGTGACGGTGCGCAAGGGCGAGGCGAACCCCCTCGTCGACGTGCGGCGCAAGCTCGAGGCGAACCCCGACCAGCTCCAGCACGGCGAGGTCGCGGTGCTGCACGCCGTGATGGACTCCATCGTCGACAACTACCTCGCAATCGACCGTGAGCTGCAGGTCGACCTCGACGAGATCGAGGAGGTGGTGTTCTCCGGAGCCCGCCACGTCGACTCCTCGAGCATCTACCGGCTCAAGCGCGAGGTGCTGGAGTTCCGGCGCGCGGCCGTGCCGCTCGCCGGTCCGCTGAGCCTGCTCCACGACGGCTCACGCTCGCCGATCTCCGACAAGGAGATGCGCCTGCTGCTGCGCGACGTCGCCGACCACCTGCTCAAGGTCATCGACCACGTCGAGTCGTACGACCGGTTGCTCACGGACGTGCTGAACGCCCACCTGGCGCAGATCTCCGTGCAGCAGAACAGCGACATGCGCAAGATCTCGGCCTGGGTGGCGATCGCCGCGGTGCCCACCATGGTGGCCGGGATCTACGGGATGAACTTCGAGCACATGCCCGAGCTGACCCACGTGTGGGGCTACCCGGCCGTGCTGACCCTCATGGCTGTGGTGTGCCTGGGCCTCTACCGCGGCTTCCGCCGCTCGGGGTGGCTCTAGCAGCCTGCGCGGTCCGGCGGCAGGCGGCGCTGACGCCTGTCTGGTGGCTGCTGCCTGTCAGGTGGCGCTGATCACGCCCGCCGCGAGGGCACCGGCCAGCAGGAGGCCGAGGACGACGCGGTACCAGACGAAGACCATGATCGAGTGGTTGGCGACGTACTTCAGCAGCCAGGCGATCGAGGCGTAGGCCACGACGAAGGCGACCACGATGCCGACCGCCATCTGGCCGAACCCGAGCTCGACGAGATCGTCGCGCTGCTCGACGGCCTGGAAGACCCCGGCGGCCGTCAGCGCGGGGATCGCCATGAAGAAGGACAGCTCGGTCGCCGTGACGCGGTCGACCCCTCGCAGCAGGCCGGCCGAGATCGTGGCGCCGGAGCGGGAGACGCCGGGGATGAGCGACAGGCACTGCACGAGGCCGATCACGAGCCCGTCACGCAGGGTCAGGTCGTGCTCGCCGCGCTGGACGCCCCGGCGGGCGAGCACCTCGTGCCGGCGCTCCGCGGCCCACATGACCGCGCTCCACAGCAGCAGCGCCGCGGCCACCACCCACAGTGAGCGGAGCGGGCCCTCGATGGCGTCCCTGAGGACGAAGCCGACGACGCCGACCGGCAGCGACCCGACGATGACCGCCCAGGCGAGCCGGTAGTCGGGGCTGCGACGGCCCTCCTCGGTGGTCAGGCCGCGCACCCAGGCCAGGAAGAGCCGGGCGATCTTCTTGGCGAAGAAGAGGAAGGTCGCGGCGATGGCTCCGAGCTGGATGATGGCCGTGTATGCCGTGACGGCCTTCGCGTCGACGGGCAGCCCGAGCAGCTTCTCGGTGATGGTCAGGTGGCCCGTGGACGAGATGGGCAGGAACTCGGTGAGTCCCTCGACGATGCCGAGGATGATCGCGTCGAGGTAGGTCAGGGTCACAGCACGTCCTTGTCGGGGGCGGAGTCGGGGGCGGCGGGGGTGGGCGCGGCGGGGGCGGACAGGCCGGTCTCGTCCATGAGCTCAGCCATCGTGCGCACGACATGCAGCCGGTCCTCCAGGGAGGCCGCGAAGGGCGCCACGGAGAGGGTACCGACACCGACGTCGGCGTACCGGTGCAGCCGCTCCCGGATCCGCTCGCGGGGGCCGACCAGGCAGGTGGAGTCGATGAACTCGAACGGCACGGCGGCGGCCGCGTCGCGGTGCCGGCCGGAGAGGTACAGCTCCTGCACGCGCCGGGCCTCCGCCTCAAACCCCATCCGGCAGGCGAGCTGGTTGTAGAAGTTCTTCTCCCGCGAGCCCATGCCACCGACGTAGAGCGCCGCGTAGCCGCTCACGGCCGCCGCGGCGGCCTCGACGTCGTCGGCGACGCACACCGGCACCGAGGGTGCGATGTCGAAGCCCCCCAGCGGGTCGGCGCCGGTCCCACGGCCGGAGCGCCGGCGTCCGGTGGCCACCGACTCGAGCTGGTCGGCGCAGTGCTCCGGGCTGAAGAAGACGGCCAGCCACCCGTCGGCGATCTCACCGGCGAGCTCGAGGTTCTTCGGCCCCACCGCGGCGAGGTAGAGGGGCAGGTCCTCGCGCGGGGGCCGGAGGGTGAGCTTGAGCGCCTTGCCCGGCCCGTCGGGCAGCGGCAGGGTGAAGTGCCGGCCCTCGTAGGCCACCCGTTCGCGGCGCAGCGCCATCCGCACGATGTCCACGTACTCGCGGGTGCGCCCGAGCGGGGCCGTGAAGCGCACCCCGTGCCAGCCCTCGCTCACCTGGGGGCCGGAGACGCCGAGGCCGAGGCGGAAGCGTCCGCCGGAGAGGGTGTCCAGCGTGGCGGCGGTCATCGCCGTCATGGCGGGGGTGCGAGCCGGGATCTGCATGACCGCTGCGCCGAGTCCGATCCGCTCAGTCCGGGCACCCACCCACGCGAGGACGGTGGGCACGTCGGAGCCGTACGCCTCGGCCGCCCACACCACGCTGTAGCCGAGGCGCTCGGCCTCCTGGGCCACCGTGACGCTGTCGGCGTCCATGCCCATGCCGAAGTAGCCGAGGTTCACGCCGAGTTCCATGCGTCCGGTGCGCCGGTCCGTGGGAGCAGTGGCCATGGGAGAAGAGGCTAACGGCGGGCCGCGGCAAGGCTGCGTCCGCTGCCCCGCTAGCCTGCGGTGCCATGCGCCGCAGACGAATGGGGACCTCTGGCCTCTCGGTCTCCCGCCTGGCCCTCGGCACGATGACGTGGGGCCGCAACACCGACTACGAGACCGCCAGCGAGCAGCTGCGCACCTTCCTCTCGGCCGGCGGGACCCTGGTGGACACCGCGCACGGCTACTCCGACGGCGCAGCCGAGGAGTTCCTCGGTCGCATGATCGACGAGGAGGTCGACCGCGACGAGGTGCTCGTCTGCACCAAGGCGGGCATCTCCCGGCGCTCGGGCGCACGGGTCGTGGACACCTCCCGCTTCAGCCTGCTGAACCAGCTCGACACCTCGCTCGAACGGCTGGGCACCGACCACGTCGACCTGTGGCTCGTGCACACCTGGAGCGACGAGGCGCCCCTCACGGAGACGCTGTCCGCCCTGGAGTGGGCGGTCAGCACCGGCCGGGCCCGCTACGTCGGGGTCTCGAACTACTCCGGCTGGCAGAGTGCGCGGGCGCTTTCGCTGCTGGAGCAGGCCCGGGTGCCGCTGGTGGCCAACGAGGTGGAGTACTCCCTGGTCAACCGGTCGGCCGAGCACGAGCTGCTCGGAGCCGCCCAGTCCCTCGGGTTCGGCATCCTCCCCTGGTCTCCGCTGGGACGCGGCGTGCTGACGGGCAAGTACCGCCACGGCATACCGGCCGACTCACGGGCGGCGTCCCGTGACTTCCCCCGGTTCACCGCGCGCTACCTCGACGAGCGCAGCGCCGGCATCGTGGAGGCGCTGGCCATCGCGGCACAGGGTCTGGGTGTCAGCGCGGCCGAGGTCGCCCTGGCGTGGGTCCGCGACCGGCCGGGCGTGGTGAGCCCCGTGGTGGGGGCGCGCACCACCAGCCAGCTCAAGACCTCGCTGGCCAGCGAGAGCCTCGACCTGCCCGAGGAGCTCGTGGCCGCGCTCGACGAGGTGTCCGCCTGAGCAGAGGTCAGCGGGGGGCCCGCTCGGGCTCCTCCTCGTCCTCGTCCTCGTCGGTGTCGTACTCCTCGTCGTCGAGACCGGAGTAGATGCTCTCGTCACCGTCCTCGTCCTCGTAGTGGTCGTCGATCTCGTCCTCGTCGTAGACGGTCAGCGGCGTCATCTCGCCGTAGGCGGCGAGCAGGGCGTCGTCGTAGGCCTCGAAGGCGTCGGCCACGTCCTCGAAGGCGGCGACCACGGTGGGGTCCTCCTCCCCCCGCTTCGACGCCGAGGCCTCGAGGTGGCGCTCCAGGGCGGTGATCAGCGTTGCCAGTGCGGCGCGCGGGTCCGACGTCATGGCTCGACCGTAGCGGGTCTTGGTGGACAATGGCGGGCGATGGTTGAGTACGAGTACCGGGTGCTGAGGTTCACCCCAGACGTTTCCCGCGCGGACATCCGCCAGACGCTGGCCGACCATGCGGAGTACGGCCACTGGGAGCTGCACCGAACGCGCATCTACCTCGGCGGGGTGAAGCGGACCTGGCTGCGACGCCGGGTGATCCGCGCGACCCGCACCGCGTGACCCGCGCGACGCGCACTGCCTGAGCCGGGGCCCCCGGGCCGGGCCGGCTCAGCAGGTCTGGACGAGCCGCAGGAGCACCCTCGAGCCGAACTCGAGGGCGTCGACCGGGACCCGCTCGTCGATGCCGTGGAACATCGGCGCGAAGTCGAGGTCTGTCGGCAGCCGCAGCGGCGCGAACCCGTAGCCCGTGATCCCCAGCGTGCTGAGGGCCTTGTTGTCCGTGCCGCCGGACAGGCAGTAGGGCAGCACCGTGGCGTCCGGGTCCTCGGCGAGCAGGGCCCCCTTCATCGCGTCGACCAGCGGGCCCTCGAACGGGGCGTCGAGCGCGATGTCGCGGTGCACCACCTCCACCTCGACGTGCTCACCGGCCAGCTCGCGGATGGTCGCCATGAGCGCCTCCTCGTGGCCCGGCAGGAACCGGCAGTCCACCGCTGCGGTGGCCGACTGCGGGATGACGTTGTGCTTGTAGCCGGCGGAGGCCATGGTCACGTTGGCCGTGTCCTGCAGGGTCCCGCGCACGAAGCCCTGCGCGCCCCCGAGGTGGCCGAGCAGCGCCTCGGGGTCCTCGTCGGTGTAGGGCACCCCGGTGAGCTCGCTGAGCCCGTCGAGCAGCTGGCGCACCGAGGCGACGTACTCGCGGGGCCACCGGTGGGCGCTGATCCGGCCGATCGCCTCCGACAGCCGCACGATGGCGTTCTCGTGGTTGGGCACCGAGCCGTGGCCGGCCCGGCCGCGTGCGTGCAGCCGCAGCCACGCGATGCCCTTCTCCGCGGTCTGGAGCAGGTAGGCCCGGCTCGGCTCACCGCCGTCGGCCGACGGCACGGTCACGCTGTAGCCGCCCACCTCGCTGATGGCCTCGGTGACGCCGTCGAACAGCTCAGGGTGGTGGTCGACCACCCAGTGGGACCCGAAGACTCCCCCGGCCTCCTCATCGGCGAAGAAGGCGACCACGAGGTCCCGCGGAGGCTTGGTGCCCGTGCGGGCCAGGTGGCGCACCACCGCGAGGATCATCGCGTCCATGTCCTTCATGTCGACGGCACCCCGGCCCCAGACGCAGCCGTCGCGCAGCTCACCGCTGAACGGGTCGACCTGCCAGTCGTCGGCGTTGGCCGGCACGACGTCGAGGTGTCCGTGCAGGCACAGCGCCGGCCGGCTGGGGTCCGCTCCCTCGAGGCGCACCACGACGCTGGTGCGCCCGGGCTCGCTCTCGACCACGGTGGGCTCCAGGCCCACCTCAAGCAGGCGGGCCACCACGTAGTCGGCGGCCTCGCGCTCCCCCGGCCCCGACCCGTCCCCGAAGTTGGTCGAGTCGATGCGGATGAGCTCCTGGCAGAGGCGCACGACCTCGTCGGCCGGGCCAGCAGGTGCGGTGGTGGACTGCGTCGTCGGCTGCGTCATGGGCCCACCCTAGGCAGTGCCGAGTCGTCGTCGGGGGCACCGCCGGGCGAGGTTCGGTATGCCGCGTCGGCCAGTTCGGAGATGCGGCCGGGTGCGTGCTATCGTTCCGGCGCGCGGCAGGCACTCCCCAAGGTGCTGGCTGACCACCTCGTCCGGGTGGCGGAATGGCAGACGCGCTAGCTTGAGGTGCTAGTGCCCTTTATCGGGCGTGGGGGTTCAAGTCCCCCTCCGGACACCACATCGCAAGGCCCCCACCACGGTGGGGGCCTTGCGCGTTCCCCGGCTCTCCGGCATACCGGCGGACCATGGGAGCAGGTGGGGGGCCGCAGTAGCATTGCCGGGAGGAAGTGCTCGCCCGGGCGGTGTGCCGCGTCCGGCAGCGGCTCACCGGCAGAGCGGGGGCTGTCGTCCGCAGGTTCAGGACCCACC
The DNA here is from genome assembly GCF_029223115.1 of Knoellia sp. 3-2P3. Classification (NCBI taxonomy): domain Bacteria; kingdom Bacillati; phylum Actinomycetota; class Actinomycetes; order Micrococcales; family Intrasporangiaceae; genus Knoellia; species Knoellia sp. 3-2P3. Next base: position 224,678 of record NZ_JARGZE010000002.1, on the reverse strand, counting down.
CCTGGAGGTCCACATGTCGACGGGTGTCTCCACCGCACGGGCGCGGCAGCTGGCGGAAACCGAGCGACGGACCTTCGCCCAGGCACGCCCGCGCAGCCTGGCACTGACCGAGCAGGCGAGGGCCACGATGCCCCAAGGCGTCCCGATGGCCTGGATGGCGGAGTTCTACGACCACCCCACCGTCTGGGTCGAGAGTGGTCGCGGTGCCCACTTCACCGATGTCGACCACCACACCTACCTCGACTTCTTCGTCGGCGACCACAGCGCGTTCTGCGGTCATGCACCAGCGGCGGTCGTGCGCGCGGTGACCGAGCAGGTCAAGAAGGGCACCCAGTTCCTCCTGCCCGGCGAGGATGCCGTCGTCGTCGCCGAGCAGCTGGCACGTCGCTACGGCCTGTCCCAGTGGCAGTTCACCCTCTCGGCGACAACGGCGAACGTCGAGGTGCTGCGGCTGGCACGGGAACTCACCGGTCGTGAGGTCCTGGTGATGTTCGACGGGAAGTACCACGGCCACTTCGACCCTGCGCTGGTCGTCGAGGAGGGCGGCCGGGTGGTGCCGGAGTTCCGCGGCCTGACCGGCGACGTGGCCCACCACGCTCGCGTCGTGCCGTTCAACGACGTCGCCGCGCTCGAGCGAGCCCTGTCCCCGGCCGACGTGGCACTGGTGCTGGCCGAGCCTGCGATGACGAACGCCGGGTTCCTCCTCCCGGAAGCTGGCTTCCACGACGCGGTGCGCGAGCTGACGCGGGCAAGCGGGACCCTGCTGTGCCTCGACGAGACCCACACGCTGGTGTGCGCCCACGGCGGCCTGACCCGGCTCTGGGGACTCGAGCCCGACCTCGTCACGGTGGGCAAGTCGATCGCCGGTGGCGTGCCGTTGGGCGCGTACGGCATGACCGAGCCGGTCGCAGCCCTGCTCCGGGGGGCGGACACACCCTGGGCGGCCGGCACCGTCGTGGGCGAGGTCGCCACGGGAGGCACGCTGTTCGCCAACGCACTGTCGATGGCCGCGGCTCGGGCAGCTCTGACCGAGGTGCTCACCGACGCGGCGTTCACCCGCACCAGCGCGCTCGGCGACCGGCTCGCTGGCGGGCTCCGGCGGCTGTTCACCGCCCTCCCCTGGAGCGTGAACCAGGTCGGAGCCCACGCGTCATACTTCTTCGCCCCGGTGCCTCCGACCAGCGGCGCCCGCGCACGCGAGGTGGACGACGCCGAGCTCCGCTCGCTGATCAGGCTCTACCTCGCCAACCGGGGGGTCTGGGAGTCCGGCTGGTGGTTGGGTCCGACGGTCTCGGTCGAGCACACCGCCGCCGACGTCGACACCTACCTCGGCGTCTTCGAGGAGCTGCTCTCGGCTCTGCGCTCGAGCGCCGACCCGGGATAGCCCTCCTGCGTGGTGGTGCCGGCGACGGCGAAGCGCCGGCCCCCTGACGGGGACCGGCGCCTCTGGTGTCAGTCAGGCCGAAGCCTGGCTCACGGGGTCGGCGGCGTGATCTTGATCTGCGCCGCCTGGTTGCCGAACAGCGACTTGGCCACCTGCACCGAGGTGCCGTAGCCCACGCCCGAGTCGGCGGGGTTGCCGGTGCCCAGCTTGGTGAAGCCGAGGTCGTACCCGTAGAGCCCGGTGGCCGGGCTGCCGTCGGGGTTGACGATCCGCGTGGAGTACGCCGCGTTGTCCTTCGACGGGACGACCACCGAGGCGTCGATGTCGCGCCAGAAGAGCCCGCCGCCACGGAACTCCAGACCCGGGAACCAGCCCTTGTTGTCGGTGAAGGTGCTCACCGGAGCCTGCGGTCCGTGGGTGTTGCACGCCTCGTTGTACTCGGCGTCCACCACGCACTCCTTGAACGCGTAGGTCGGCTGGAGGCCGAACGCGGCGTTCGAGGACTGCGGGCGTGAGGGCAGGTTCTTCAGCGTGCTCGGGTCGAGGGCAGCCGCGGCGCCCGTGCGGCGCAGCGGGTCGAAGTGGCTGTCGACGATGAGCAGGCCGCCCTTCGCGCCCGCACTCGGCAGGGACGTCGAGTTGGACGTGACGTGGTTGACGTTGCCGAGGGACGTGTCGCGATACCAGACCAGCGCACCCGGGGCGTTGTACTTGATCTTCTCGACCTTCCACGAGCCGTCGCCGGCCTGGTAGGTCGTGTCGTAGGCGTACTGCAGGCCCTTGTCGAAGCCGTCGAAGTTGCGCCACTCGACCAGGTAGTACTGCGCGTTCCTCGAGGTGCCGCTGTCGAGCACCCAGCCGGTGCCCGTGGTGTCGACCCACGTGCCGACGGTCGCGGTCCACCCGTTGTTGGCCTCGGCGTCGTCACTCCAGACCGTGGCCGACCCGTTGGTCAGCGCGAGGTCGTCGACGAACCAGCCCGAGTCCTCGAAGCCCGCGTCGGTGGCGTAGAGCAGGCGCACCTTGATGGTCGTGCCCGCGAACGAGGTCAGGTCGACGTAGTCGTGCCGCCAGCCCGCGCTGGCGCCGGTGAGGCCATACTTCTTGCCGCCGTAGTCCGCCATGCGGCCGTTGGGGTCGGCGTAGTCGTCCTTGGTCGACACCTCGGTGCCGGCCTCGTTGTAGACCTTCTGCTCGGTCCAGCTGGAGCCGCCGTCGGTGGAGACCTCCACGAAGCCGTAGTCCCAGTCCTCCTCGATGTGGAAGTTGTTCCACATCCAGAACTTCGCGTCGGTCGAGCCGGCGGGCACCGAGACATCACGGGTCAGCGAGTTCTTGGCCCATGCCTGGTCGGCGCTCGAGTACCACATGCTCTGCCCGCTGTGCGGAGCGGCGAGCGTGACGGTCTTGGTGGGCAGGTTGACCTTGACGCCGTCCGCGGTGCCCTTGAGCGGCCGCGAGTTCTGGCCCACGACGACCGTGCGCGGGTCGTCGCCGGGGTTGACCTGCACCGGGTCGGCCCAGCCGAGGACCCACTTGTCCCACAGGCCCATGTGCGTCGGCATCGACTGGAAGATCGGGCCGGAGTGCGAGCCGGAGCTCATCAGGTCCCAGAAGTCGACGTCGGAGTCCGCGGCACCGGAGGTGTCGTAGAGGTCCGGGAGGCCGAGGTCGTGGCCGTACTCGTGCGCGAAGACGCCGACGCCGGAGTCCTCGGGCTGGACGATGTAGTTCGACAGCCGCAGGTCCGTCCCGGGGATCGGGGCGCCCCCGGCCACGGCCGAGGAGTGGGCCCAGAGGGCGTAGGTGCCCTCCGCGCCGCCGCCGCCGGACTTGTCCGCACCGGCGTGCACGAGCACGACGTGGTCGATGACGCCGTCGGGCTCGTAGTAGTTCTGGTCGCCGTCGAGGTCACCCTGGTCCTCGACGTCGTAGTCGGCCCAGGGGAAGTTCGGCTGTGCCTTGGCCAGGGAGGCGACCGCGTCGATCGGCAGCTGGCCGGGGCCGAGCGGGTTGTCGGGGTGGCCCTGCATGTCCTGGATGGCACCGGCCTCGTAGACACCCTCGTCGTTCTTGTGGCAGACGGTGGCGCCGTAGTAGGCCTCGGAGTGGTCGACCTTGACCCACGGGGTGGCCGCCCCGTCGACGGTGTAGGCGCCCTTGGACATCTCCTCGTACATGTTCTTCATCGTGTAGCCGGAGATGTCGATGCCGGGCTGGCCGTCGGGACCCGTCAGGTCGGTGCGCACGCGCTCGGTGATGCCCTCCTTGGTGTAGAGCATCGTGTTGTAGTGCTCGGAGGAGAAGTTCGGCACCCACATCGAGTTGTTGTCGGGCTGCTCGCCGTCCGCCGGGTTCGGGAGGTTGTTGTGCAGCGGGCCGTTCTGGACCGAGCCCGGCTTGCAGGTCGTCGCGCCGAACTCGGTCGGCACCTGCACCCCGCTGAAGTCGTCGTTGGCCTGCTCGTTGAACTCGACCAGGATCGTGAGGAGCTTGGCGACCTGGGTGGCCTTCGCGCCCTTGTACTGGCTCTTGATGGCCTTGGGGCTCGTGCCCTCCTTGATGGCCCTGGCCTCGAGCTTGGCCAGCTCGCGTGCCGTCACGGGGTTGCCCTTGGCGTGCTTGCGGTCGACCTTCATCGCCCGTGCCAGGGCGTCGCCGCGCTGCTGGGCTGCCGTGCCGCCCTTGGTCACCTTCATGTCGGTGCCGAACGCCTTCTCCGCGCGGGGAGAGACGTAGTTGATGTAGTACCCGGAGTCGGCCGTGGCCGCGTCCGTCGCGGGCGTGCTGGCCGCTGTTGCGGTACCGCTCGCCCCTGCTGTCGCGACTCCTGCTGCCACCATGGCGATCGTGGGTACGACCGCCGCGGCGACTCTGCGCGACCTTGCGATCCTGCGTTGAGTCATGCTGTTCCCCTCATGTCGCCCCCGACGTCCTTGTCGAGGGACCCACGTGTCCTGATCGAGGGCACGTGGGCCGCATGATGCACCCCCGGGGCCAGCGTTGGGAAGACCCAGTTTCGCTGCGAAGCCGGCAGCTCGGGTGCCGACGCACCGGGGTGCGTGAGAATGGGGGGCATGAGCGTCGCCGGCGTCGACCTGCGCGTGCCGCCCGGTCCCGGGCTGCCGCAGGGCCTCGTCATCCCCGCAGACGAGCTCGTGGAACGGTTCAGCCGGTCACAGGGGCCGGGCGGCCAGGGCGTCAACACCACCGACAGCCGCGTCGAGCTGCTCTTCGACCTCGGCGCCTCGACAGCGCTCACGCAGACCCAGCGCAGCCGTCTCGGAGAGGCCCTGGGGCCCCGGCTGGTCGAGGGTCGGGTGGTCGTCACGGCCTCGGAGCACCGGTCCCAACTGCGCAACCGCGCCGCCGCCCGCCACCGGCTGGTGGCGCTCCTGCGCGAGGGCCTGGCTCCCCCGCCCCCGCCGCGACGGCCGACCCGCCCCACACGCGGCTCCCAGCGCCGACGGCTGGAGGCCAAACGGCTTCGGGGCGAGGTCAAGTCGGGAAGAGGTCGGGTCCGGCGTGAGCAGTGACCGGCCGACTGGCGCGCGGGGCGTCGCCGACCGCCTCGAGGCCGAGCTCGCCGAGACCAGCGCCCGGCTCGAGGCCCTCCGGCGCGACTTCGACGGCGTGGTCGCGGCGTCCGCCGACTCCAACGCCGACGACGAGCACGACCCGGAGGGTGCCACCATCGCCTTCGAGCGCTCCCAGATCGCCGCCCTGGCGCGGCAGGCCGAACGCCACCTCGCCGACGTGCGGCAGGCCCTCGCCCGGCTGGAGGCGGGCAGTTTCGGCATCTGTGAACGGTGCGGCGAGGCCATCCCGGGTGAACGGCTCGAGGCGCGCCCGGTGGCCCGCACGTGCGTCGGCTGCGCCTGACTGACCGGGCAGTCCGCTCCCTCGGGGCGCAGGCAGGGGCGAGCTGGGGGGACCCGCCGCGCGAGGCCTCCTGATCTGGTTGAGTGGCGTCAGACCCGTGCAGCACGCTTCGGGCAGTCAACGTCGACTTGAGGAGAGGCCATGAAGGTCGGGATCCCCCGCGAGGTCAAGAACCATGAGTACCGGGTGGCGATCACGCCGGCCGGCGTCCACGAGCTCGTGCTGCACGGCCACGAGGTCTTCGTGGAGAAGGACGCGGGCGTGGGCTCCTCCATCCTCGACGAGGACTACGTCGCCGCGGGGGCGACCATCCTCGACACGGCCGACGACGTCTGGGGCACAGGCGATCTCATCCTCAAGGTCAAGGAGCCTGTGGCTCAGGAGTACCACCGGATGCGTGAGGGCCAGGCGCTCTTCACCTACCTCCACCTCGCGGCCGACAAGCCCCTCACCGAGGAGCTCGTCAAGCGCAAGGTGACCGGCATCGCCTACGAGACGGTCGAGCTGACCGACCGCAGCCTGCCGCTGCTCGCGCCGATGTCGGAGGTCGCGGGCCGGCTGGCGCCGCAGGTGGGCGCCCAGGCCCTCATGCGGGCCCAGGGCGGCCGCGGCATCCTCATGGGCGGGGTGTCCGGCGTCTACGCGGCCAAGGTCGTCGTCATCGGCGCCGGGGTCTCGGGCATGAACGCCGCCGCCATCGCCCTCGGCATGCAGGCCGAGGTGCTGCTGCTCGACCGCGACATCGCCAAGCTGCGCCAGGCCGACTTCCTCTACCAGGGCCACTGCCAGACGGTCGCCTCCAACACCTACGAGATCGAGCGTGCGATCAGCGACGCCGACATGGTCATCGGCGCGGTGCTGGTGCCCGGCGCCAAGGCGCCGAAGCTCGTCACCAACGAGCAGGTCTCGCGGATGAAGCCTGGCTCGGTGCTCGTCGACATCGCGATTGACCAGGGTGGCTGCTTCGAGGACTCGCGGCCGACCACCCACGCCGACCCGACCTACATGGTCCACAACTCGGTCTTCTACTGCGTGGCCAACATGCCCGGCGCCGTGCCGCACACCTCCACCTACGCCCTCACCAACGTGACCCTGCCGTATGCCGTGGCGCTGGCGAACAAGGGCTGGCGCCAGGCGCTGCGCGACGACCGCCCACTGGCGCTCGGCCTGAACACGCACGACGGGGCCGTCACCTACGGACCCGTGGCCGAGGCCCACGGCATGGAGTCGGTCACCCTCGACAGCGTCCTGGCTTGAGGCTGCCCGGTGCTGCTGCGTGACCTCGTCGATGCCTCCGCCGCGGTGGCCTCGACGAGGTCACGGGTGCGCAAGGCCGAGGTCATCGCCCAGGTGCTGCGCCGGTGCGACCCCGACGAGGTCGCCACGGCCGCGAGCTGGCTCTCGGGGGTGCTCCCCCAGCGTCGGGTCGGCGTCGGGTGGCGGGGCCTGGCCGACCTGCCGGCACCGGCAGTGCAGCCGTCACTGAGCCTGGCGGACACCGACACCGCGCTCAGCGCCCTGGCTGCGGTCGCGGGCTCCGGTTCGGCGACCACGAGGTCCGCCGCCCTCCGGGACCTCTTCGGCAGCGCCACCGTCGAGGAGCAGCACTGGCTGCGCCGCCTCATCACCGGCGAGATGCGCCAGGGCGCCCTCGACGGCGTCTCCCTGCAGGCCATCGCGCTCGCAGCGGACGTGCCGGAGTCGGCGGTGCGGCGCGCGGTGATGCTCGCCGGCCACGCCGGCCCGGTCGCCGCTGCCGCCCTCACCGGCGGCACCGCCGCCCTCGCGGCGATCGGGCTCGAGGTCGGCAGGCCGGTCCGGCCGATGCTGGCGGCCTCCGCCCCCGACGTGCCCGCTGCGGTCGGGCAGGCCGGCACCGACGGCGCGACGGTGGTGGACGGCAAGCTCGACGGCATACGGGTCCAGGCCCACCGCCTCGGCGACGAGGTGCGGGTCTTCACCCGCAGCCTGGACGACATCACCGAACGGGTGCCCGAGGTGGTCGAGGCTGCCCTCGCGCTCGACGGGCGGGTGCTGGTGCTCGACGGGGAGGCGATCGCGCTCGGAGACGCGGGACGTCCCCTTCCGTTCCAGGACACCGCCGCCCGCACCATGAGCTCCAAGGACGTCGAGGAGCTGCGGCGCCAGGTGCCGCTCAGCGTCTTCTTCTTCGACCTGCTGCACCACGAGGGTGAGGACCTCATCGACCAGCCCGCGAGGGAGCGCTTCAGCCGGCTCGAGGCGGTCGTGCCGCCCCGGCTGCTCGTGCCGCGGCTGTGGGCCGAGCACCCCGATGCCGCGCAGGGCTTCTTCGACGAGCTGGTGTCGGCCGGGCACGAGGGCGTGGTGGTCAAGGACGCCGACGCTCCCTACGCCGCGGGACGCCGGGGCGCCGGGTGGGTGAAGGTCAAGCCGCGGCACACCCTCGACCTCGTGGTGCTCGCGGTCGAGTGGGGCAGGGGGCGGCGGCAGGGTCTGCTGTCCAACATCCACCTCGGGGCCCGCGACCCTCAGACCGGCGGCTTCGTCATGCTGGGCAAGACCTTCAAGGGCATGACCGACGCCATGCTCGCCTGGCAGACCGAGCGGTTCCTCGGGCTCGAGACCGGCCGCAGCGGGCACGTCGTGCACGTCCGTCCGGAGCAGGTGGTCGAGATCGCCTTCGACGGCGTCCAGCGCTCGTCGCGCTACCCCGGTGGCATGGCGCTGCGCTTCGCCCGGGTGCTGCGCTACCGCGACGACAAGAGCGCCGAGGAGGCCGACACCGTCGAGACCGTGCGGGCGGTCGCCGGCCGCACCTGACCGGTCGGCGCCGCTGACACCCCAGGCGCCCGGGTGTCAGCCGTGCCTCGGGGGCAACGGGACGAAGCCGCTGGTGCGGCGCACGTACTCGGCGTAGCCGGGACGGCGGTCGCCGATGTCCTTCTCCAGCAACGCTGCTCCGGTGCCCTTGGCGAGGTTCCACGTCATGAACGCCGGCGAGAGCACGAACAGGATGCCGGGCCAGGCGTCGAAGGCGATGAGCGACAGGCCCCACCACACGCAGGCGTCGCCGAAGTAGTTCGGGTGGCGGGTGTAGCGCCACAGGCCGGTGTCGAGCACCCTGCCCCTGTTGGCGGGGTCGGCCTTGAACCGCTCGAGCTGCCAGTCGCCGACCCCTTCGAAGAAGAGGCCCACGGCCCACACGACGACGCCCAGCCACGCCACCACGCCGAGTGCTTCCGGCTGCACCATCGCGACCTGCACCGGCAGGGAGACGAACCACATGACGGCGCCCTGGGTGAGGTAGATGCGTCGCACGGCGAAGGCGGTTCGGCTGCCCGGAGCCCTGGCCAGCAGCTCCTCGTAGCGCGGGTCCTCGCCCTTGCCCCGCGAGCGGCGGTGGATGTGCCCGGCGAGGCGCAGCCCCCACACGGCCGTCAGCCCGAGCGTGAGCCACGACCGCGCGGGGTCGCCGTCCCCGACGAGGAAGGCCGCCAGCGCGACCGCCACGAAGCCGAGTCCCCACGCCACGTCGACGACCGCGTGCTTCCCCTGACGCAGCGCCGCGACGAACGCCAGGCCGAGCACCAGCACCACGGCGCCCGCGGTCCAGGGGAAGATCGCGAGGAGGTCGCCCCACTCGAAGGCACCCCCGTCGGCCGGTGACGCGGCCGTCACCGGCGCACCGCCGGCATACCGCTCTCACCGCGGGGGCCGCGGCGCACCGCCAGGATCTGGTCGACCCCCATCCGGCCCTCCTCGAAGGCCAGCGCGCCACCGATCAGGTAGAGACGCCACACCCGCGCGACCTCGTCGCCGACCAGGGCGGTGACCCGGTCCCAGTTCGCCTCGAAGGTGTCGTACCAGGCCTGCACGGTGCGCACGTAGTGCTCGCGCAGCGAGTGCACGTCGCGGACCTCGAGCCCGGCGTCCTCGATGAGCGCCACCGTCTCCCCCACCGGTCGCATCGACATGTCGGGCGCGATGAAAGCCTCGATGAAGGGGCCCCCGCCGGGCTTGGTGCGCCGCGACATCTGCTGGATGAGGGCCCGGCCGCCGGGGCGCAGGCGGTCGTGGATGACGCGGGTGTAGACGGGGTACTGCCGGTCGCCCACGTGCTCGCCCATCTCGATCGAGGAGACGGCGTCGAACCCGGCCTCGGGCACGTCGCGGTAGTCCTGCAGCCGGATCTGCACCCGGTCACCGAGGCCGCGCTCGGCCACCCGCTGGTCGATGAAGGCCTTCTGCTCGGCCGAGATCGTCACCCCGGTGACGTGGGCGCCGACGTGCTCGGCGGCGTAGAGGCTCAGCGAGCCCCACCCGCAGCCGATGTCGAGCAGCCGGCTGCCCGGTCCCAGGCCGAGCTTGTCGCAGACGAGGGCGAGCTTGTCGCGCTGCGCGTCCTCGATGCCGTAGCCCGGGTCGTCGGAGGTCCAGTAGGCGCACGAGTAGGCCATGTGGGGGTCGAGGACGAGGGAGTAGAAGTCGTTGGACAGGTCGTAGTGGTGCGCGATGGCGTCGCGGTCACGGACCCTGGAGTGGAGGCGGCCCCGCAGGCGGGCCTGCGAGGCGGGTGGCGCCGGCGGCCGCCCGAGGACCCCGAGGTCGCCGGCGAGCCGCACGGCGGCCACGAGGTCGCCCGGGCCGGGCCTTCGCGTGCCACCGGCGCGCACGGTGGACCAGACCCGGCGCAGGCCGTCGAGGAGGTCGCCCTCGAGGTCGAGCTCGCCGGTCACGTAGGCCTGCGCGAGGCCGAGCTCCCCCGGGCGGGCCACCAGCCGCCGCAGCGCGTCGGGCGAGGCGATGACCACCGTCGGCGCCTCCTCGGGCCCCGCCAGGGTGCCGTCCCAGGCGCGCAGCCTCACCGGGAGCGTGCCACCGAAGAGCGGCTCGACCAGAGAGGCCACCCGGTCTGCGACCCCTGCGGCCGTGGTGGTGTGCTCTGCGGTGGTGGTCATCGGGCCCCTTCCCGGTTCGACGGCAGGCCGGACATCCCGCCCGGCAGGAGGTGTTCGCAGCGGCGGCCACCCGTGGATGGGAGACCCCGTGCTGCCGAACCCCCACTGGCTTTCTACCGTGGTCGCCATGGAACTGCGCGTCTTCACCGAGCCCCAGCAGGGCGCCACCTACGACGACCTCCTCGCCGTCGCCCGCGCGGCGGAGGACCTCGGCTTCGCCGGCTTCTTCCGCTCCGACCACTACCTGCACATGGGCGGTGACGGCGGGCCGGGCCCCACGGACGCCTGGACCACCCTGGCCGGGCTCGCCCGGGACACCTCGAGCATCCGGCTGGGGACGCTGGTCTCGTCGGCGACCTTCCGGCTGCCGGGTCCGCTCGCCGTGACTGTCGCCGGGGTCGACCAGATGAGCGGCGGCCGGGTCGAGCTCGGGCTCGGGGCCGGCTGGTTCGAGGCCGAGCACACCGCCTACGGCATCCCGTTCCCCGACGTGCGCGAGCGATTCGACCACCTCGAGGAGCAGCTCGCCGTCATCACCGGCCTGTGGGGCACGCCGGTGGGCCGCACCTTCACGCACGAAGGGCGCTTCTACCCCGTCACCGACTCACCCGCGCTCGCCAAACCGGTCCAGGAGGGTGGTGTGCCGGTGATCATCGGCGGCGCCGGACGGCGGCGCACTCCTGCCCTCGCCGCCCGGTATGCCGCGGAGTTCAACGCCGCCTTCCAGCCCGCCGGGGAGACGGCGCAACTCTTCGAGCGCGTGCAGCAGGCCTGCCTCGAGCACGGACGCGACCCGGCAACGCTCGTCCTCTCGGCGGCCCAGGTGCTGTGCCTCGGCGAGGACGAGGCGACCGTGCGCCAGCGGGCCGCCGCGATCGGGCGCGACCCCGACGAGCTGCGCGCCAACGGCCTCGCCGGCACGCCGGAGGAGGTCCTCGAGAAGGTGCAGGCCTTCGCACGGGCCGGGGCGTCCCGGCTCTACCTGCAGGTGCTCGACCTCTCGGACCTCGACCACCTGGCGGCGGTGGCCGAGCTGGTCATGCCGAAGGTCACCTGACCCCTAGGCTGTCGGCCGTGCTCGAGCAGATCACCGCGACCCGTTACGTGACACCCCTGCGCGAGGGCGGGTCGCTGCCGGGCGTCGTGGAGGCCGACGACTGCGGCACCTACGTGCTGAAGTTCCGCGGCGCCGGACAGGGCGTCAAGGTGCTGGTCGCCGAGGTCGTCGTCGGCGAGCTGGCCCGACGGCTCAGGCTGCGCGTGCCGCGCCTCGCGCTCGTCGACCTCCAGGCCCCCATCGCGCGCTACGAGGCCGACGAGGAGGTGCAGGACCTGCTCACGGCCAGCCTCGGCCTCAACCTGGGCATCGACTTCCTGCCCGGGTCCTTCGGCTACGACGGCTCCCGTCCGCCATCACCCGAGCAGGCCGCCGACATCGTGTGGCTCGACGCGCTGGTCGCCAACGTCGACCGGACGTGGGCCAACCCCAACCTCCTGGTCTGGCACGGCGAGCCCTGGTGCATCGACCACGGTGCCGCCCTCTACTTCCACCACCAGTGGCCGAGCCGCGGGCCCGACCCGCAGCGGTTCGCCGCCCAGCCCTACGACGCGAGCAGGCACGTGCTGGCCGACGTCGCCTCCAGCGTCCCGGAGGCGCACGAGCGGCTGTCGCCCAAGGTGACGGCCGCGCTGCTGGACGAGGTGGTGGCCCAGGTTCCCGACGCCTGGCTGGAGGAGGCACCCGGGCTGGACTCCCCCGGTGATGTGCGCACGGCATACCGCGAGCACCTGCTCGCCCGCGTGGCCTCCACGGCCTGGCTCCCGGGAGGTGCGCGATGAGCACGGTCGGCACGAAGGGGACCCTGCAGGGCTACCAGTACGTCGTGCTCCGCTGCGTGCCCCGCGTCGAGCGCGAGGAGTTCGTCAACGTCGGTGTCGTCCTCTACAGCCAGGCCGCGGACTTCCTGGCGGCGCGCTACGAGGTCGACGAGGCACGCCTGCGCGCGCTCGCGCCCGACCTCGACACCGCCGAGGTGGCCGACGCTCTCGAGACCGTGTGCCAGGTGTGCCGCGGTGTCACCGGCGGCGGGCTGCCCGACCTCGGCGGCCTGGGCCGCCGGTTCGGCTGGCTCAGCGCGCCCCGGAGCACCGTCGTGCAGCCGGGACCCGTGCACGGAGGCCTCGCGGCCGACCCCGCCGCCGAGCTCGAGCGGCTCGTCGCACGGCTGGTTGGACCGACCGACCGCGGCTAGGGTCGCGCCATGAAGCTCGATCGCCAACAGCCACCCAACCCCTACGACTTCCTGCCGCCGGTGCCGTCGTTCACGGTGACGAGCGACTCCTTCACCGACGGCGGCGAGGTGCCGCCGAAGCACGCGGTCGACGGCAGCAACGTCTCGCCGCAGCTGTCGTGGAGCGGAGCCCCGGAGGGCACCCGCGGCTACGCCGTCACCTGCTTCGACCCCGACGCACCGACGCCGTCGGGCTTCTGGCACTGGACCGTGCTGAACATCCCGGCGGATGTGACCGAGCTGGCGGAGAACGCCGGCTCCGCCGGCGGCGCGAACCTGCCTGACGGCGCCTTCCACGTCGTGAACGACTACGGCAAGAAGGCGTTCGGCGGTTGCGCCCCGCCTCCCGGCGACCACCCGCACCGCTACTACTTCGTCGTGCACGCGCTCGACACCGACGACCTGGGCATCGACGACTCCGTGACCGCGACCGCCGCGTCGTTCAACACGGTGATGCACACGCTCGGACGTGCACAGGTGATGGCGCACTACCAGAACGCCTGAGCTGCGCGGCCGGCGGGGCGGAGCTGCCACAGGTCCCCGTCCCGCCCGTGAACCGGTCACGACATCAACGGGCGCCCCTGCGCAAATTTGACCGTTTCGCTGGGTAGGGTCCCCCGCATGAGCTCTACAACGGTGGGGGCCGAGCGCCGCCGCGCGTCCGCGATGGCCTTCGGGTACCTCGTGCCGGCCCTGCTCGTCTTCGCAGTCTTCGTCTTCTGGCCGCTGGCCAAGTCGATCCTCCTCTCGGTGCAGGGGACGGACATCATCGGCAACCCCAGCGGCTTCGTCGGCTTCGTCAACTACACGCGGCTCTTCACCGACCCGGACTTCCTCCAGGTGCTTTGGGTGACCTTCGCGTTCACGGTGCTGACGGTCTTCCCCAGCATCGCGATCGCCCTGGTCGTCGCCCTCCTGCTGCAGGGTCGGATCCGCGCCGTCCGCTTCTTCCGCACGGCGTTCGCCCTCCCGTTTGCCTTCTCGGTGGCCACGGCCTCGGTGATCTTCGGGGTGCTCTACAACCCTGCTTCGGGCGTCCTCAACGGCCTGCTGTCCTACGTCGGTGTCGACAAGGTGCAGTGGCTCACCGACCCCGACCTCGCGATCTGGTCGGTGGCAGCGGCGACCGTCTGGATGCAGCTCGGCTACAACCTGCTCGTCATCTCCGCCGGCCTCGGCGCCCTGCCCGAGGACGTGCTCGAGGCCGCGCGGCTCGACGGCGCCTCGGGCCTGCGGCTGCAGCGCTCGATCATCATGCCGCTCATCACGCCGCAGCTGTTCTTCCTGGTCGTCGTCGGCACGATCCACGCCCTGCAGAGCTTCGGCCAGATCAAGATCCTGACCGTGGGCGGGCCCGAGGGCACGACCACGACGCTCGTGTACTCCATCTACGAGCAGGCGTTCGCCAACAACAACTCCAACTACGGCTACGCCTCGGCCCAGGCCATGGTGCTGCTGCTCGTGGTGCTGGCCATCACCGCCGTCCAGTTCGGCGTGCTCGAGCGAAAGGTGTTCTACCGGTGAGGAACCCGCGCACTGCCCGGCCCCGTCGCGGAGGCTGGGGCTCCTACCTCGTCCTCGGGCTGCTGTTCGTCGTCGTGCTGTTCCCGGTCTACTACGGGCTGGTGGGCTCGTTCATGGGCGAGCGGGACACCAACTCCTTCCCGCCCGCGCTCTGGCCGGTCAACGGCCTGCACCCGGAGAACTACAGCGACGCGCTTGGCATCATCCCGCTGGGCAACCAGTACCTCACCAGCGTGCTGCAAACCCTCGTCATCACCGCCGGCCAGATGGTCACGAGCGCGCTGGCCGCCTACGCCTTCGTCTTCCTGCCCCTGAGGTGGCGGGCGTTCTGGTTCGGCCTGTTCCTCAGCACGATGATGATCCCCTACGAGTCGATCATCATCCCCAACTACCTGCTCATCTCGCAGTGGGGCCTGAAGGACACGATCGCCGGCCTGACCCTGCCGTTCCTCGCGACCGGCTTCGGCGCCTTCCTGCTGCGCCAGTCCTTCCTGTCCTTCCCCATGGAGCTGCGCGACGCGGCCCGGGTCGACGGGGCGGGGCACGTGCGGTTCCTCTTCTCGATCCTGCTCCCCCTGAGCCGTCCCAGCCTCGCGGCGCTGGGCATCTGGTCGGCGCTCTCGGCCTGGAACATGTACTTCTGGCCGCTGCTGGCCACCGAGGATCCGCGCCACCAGACCATCCAGATCGGCATCAGCCAGCTGCAGACCTCCGACGGGGACTCCCCCGGCATGGTGCTGGCCGGTGTGATGCTCGCGCTCTTCCCCACCCTGCTGCTCGTCATCTTCGGGCAGCGCTTCATCGTCCGCGGGCTCACCGCGGGTGCCGTCAAGTAGTGCTGTCAATCATGATCCGCAAAGGAGACCACGACGTGTTCAGCTCAAGCAGGGGGACCGCCCGACAGGCGCGCCTCCGGTATGCCGTGCCGGCGGGCCTCGCCTCGCTCTCGCTCCTCCTCGCCGCCTGCGGCGGCGACAGCGCCGGTGGCGACGCCGCGGGCGCTCCGGAGGCCGGCGCGCTCGACAAGGCCAGCGGTGTCACGACCGTGTCGTTCTGGCACGCCATGGACGGCAAGAACGCCGAGGCCCTCACCAAGCTGGTGACCGACTTCAACACCGCCAACAAGGGCAAGATCGAGGTCAAGGCCACCTACGCGGGCAAGTACGACGACGCGATCACCAAGTACAAGGCCGCGATCCAGAGCAAGTCGACGCCCGACGTCATCCAGATCTACGACATCGGCACGCAGTTCATGATCGACGCCAAGCAGACCGTGCCCATGCAGTCGTTCATCGACCGCGACAAGGTCAACGTCGGTGACCTGCAGCCCAACATCACCGGCTACTACTCGGTCGGCGGCAAGCTGCACTCGATGCCGTTCAACACCTCGATGCCGGTCATGTACTACAACAAGACGCTCTTCAAGAAGGCCGGTCTCGACCCCGAGAAGCCGCCGACCAACCTCGAGGAGATCCGCGCCGCCGCCGAGAAGCTGTCGAAGAAGAGCGGCGGCCCGGCCGACTACGGCTTCGGCGCGGCCATCTACGGCTGGCTGCTCGAGCAGTTCATCGCCACCAGCGGCAGCGAGTACTGCGACCAGGGCAACGGTCGCGACGGCAAGGCGACCAAGGTGCAGTTCGACCAGGGCACGGCCATCGACGTCGTCACGTGGTGGCAGAAGATGGTCAAGGACGGCCTCGCCGCCAACACCGGCCGCGACACCAAGTCGGCCCAGGCCGCCTTCAAGTCCGGTCAGCTGGCCATCAACCTCGAGTCGACCGGCCAGCTCGGCGGCTACAGCGAGGCCGCCAAGCAGGGTGGCTGGGAGCTCGGCGCGGCGAACTACCCGCACGTGAAGGCCGGCGACACCAGCGGCCCGATCATCGGTGGTGCCTCCCTGTGGATCAACGGCGTCGGGCACAAGGACGCCAACAAGGAAGCCGCCTGGCAGTTCGTGAAGTTCCTGGCTGAGCCCAAGAGCCAGGCCACGTGGCACACCGACACGGGCTACTTCCCCATCTCCAAGGGCGCCCTCAACGAGCCGATCGACGTCGAGTACCGCAAGGCCAACCCGCTGTTCGACGTGGCGGTGAAGCAGCTGGAGGGCACCGAGCTGACCAAGGCGACGCAGGGCTGTCTGCTCGGTGTCATGCCCCAGGCGCGCAAGGCCTCCGAGGACGGCCTGGAGGCCGTCCTCAACGGCGGCGACCCGCAGCAGTCCATGACCAAGGCCGCCCAGGGCCTCGAGGCCCAGATCAAGAGCTACAACGACTCGGTGAAGTAGCCGAGCCACCGACACGGCACCGTCCGCGTCACCCCCGCTGCGGCGGGCGCAGGGCCCAAGCGGCCACGGCGCCCGCCGCAGCCACGTTCAGGGAGTCCACTCCCCCGGCCATCGGGATGGTCACGGTCAGGTCGGCCGCCGCGATCGTGTGGTGCGACAGGCCGTCGCCCTCGGTGCCCAGCACCAGCGCCAGGCGCTCGGGCGGGTCGGCGGCAAGGGCGTCGAGGCTCACCGCGTCGTCGGCCAGGGCCAGGGTCGCCACGGTGAAGCCGTTCTCCTGCAGCGTCGCCACCCCACCCGGCCACGGGTCGATGCGCGTCCACGGCACTTGGAAGACCGTGCCCATGGAGACGCGGATCGCCCTGCGGTACAGAGGGTCCGCGCACCGCGGTGTCACCAGCACGGCGTCCACGCCCAGCGCGGCGGCCGAACGGAACACCGCCCCCACGTTGGTGTGGTCCACGATGTCCTCGAGCACCATCACCCGGCGGGCCCCGCTCACGAGCTCCTCGACCGAGGACAGCGCCGGCCGTTGCACCGATGCCAGCGCCCCCCGATGGAGGTGGAACCCCGTCAGCTGCTCGATCACCTCGTGCGGACCGACGAAGACGGGGATGCCGTCCTCCTCAGCCGCGCCCACCAGGTCGGCCAGGTCGGTGAGCCACCGCTCGGCCATGAGGTAGGAGCGCGGCCGGTGCCCTGCCGCCAGCGCCCGACGGATCACCTTCTCCGACTCGGCGATGTAGAGGCCGCGCTCGGGCTCGGTGCGCCGGCGCAGCGCGACGTCGGTCAGCGCCACGTAGTCCGCGAGACGGGTATCGGCGGGGTCGTCGATGTGGATCGGCACGCGCCAATCCTGCCCCAGGCCCGGGACCGGGGCTTCGTCCCCCTCCACCAGGGTGCCAGGTCTGGTGCGCCAAAAGGGGCTTGCGCAGGCACTACTCAGCGTTACTATGTACTGGTAGTCAGTGTCACTGAGTAGAAGAAGGGTGCTCCATGGGTAAGCAGGAGACGGAGATGCTCAAGGGGACCCTGGAGGGCATCGTCCTGGCGATCCTGTCCGCCCGGCCCGCGCACGGCTACGAGATCACGGCGTGGCTGCGCGACCAGGGCTTCTCCGACATCGCCGAGGGCACCGTCTACGCGTTGCTCGTCAGGGTCGAGAACCGCGGCCTCGTCGACGTCGAGAAGGTCCCGTCCGAGAAGGGACCGCCGCGGAAGGTGTACTCGCTCAACGCTCGAGGACGCGAGCACCTCGAAGAGTTCTGGAGGACCTGGAGCTTTCTCGCAGAACGAATTCACCGGCTCCGCGAAGGAGAGAACTGACATGCGAATCCCTGACCTCGCCACCAAGGTGATCGGCGAGAAGCGTCGGTGGCGGCAGTACAAGGCGCGTGTGGCGCTGCTCCCCCCGAACTACCGCGGCGCGGCGAAGGGGGTCGAGCGCTACCTCATGCACGCCGGCGGGGTGTCTGACGGCGAGACCGCGATGCGGATGCTCGAGGACCTCGCCGACCTGTTCGAGCAGAGCGCGGCGAACGGTTCGTCCGTTCGCGACGTCGTCGGCGAGGACCCCGTCGAGTTCGTCGAGGCGTTCATCCGCAACTACGACGAAGGCAGCTGGCTTCGCAGGGAGCGGGACCGGTTGGTCAAGGCCATCGACGACGCCGAGGCGGACGAAGGGCAGGGCTCGCGATGACGACGCCCGCGGCCGTTGCACCTGCCATCGGGGTGCAGGGTCTGGAGAAGTCCTTCAAGGAGCTCGAGGTGCTGCGCGGTGTGGAGTTCGAGGTGGAGCGGGGCAGCATCTTCGCCCTGCTCGGGTCGAACGGGGCGGGCAAGACCACGGTCGTGAGAATCCTGTCCACGCTCCTGCGGGCCGACGCGGGGACGGCCAGCGTCAACGGCTTCGACGTCGCGTCGCAGGCCGCGGACGTGCGGGAGTCCATCAGCCTCACAGGCCAGTTCGCGGCCGTCGACGACATCCTCAGCGGGCGGGAGAACCTCGTGCTGGTCGCCCGGTTGCGGCACCTCCAGGACCCGGACACGATCGCGGACGCCCTGCTCGATCGTTTCTCGCTGAGCGACGCCGCAGCGCGCAAGGTGTCGACCTACTCGGGCGGCATGCGCCGGCGCCTCGACATCGCGATGAGCCTCGTCGGGAACCCGCCGGTCATCTTCCTCGACGAGCCGACGACCGGGCTCGACCCCCAGGCGCGGGTCGAGGTGTGGCGGACGGTCAGGGAGCTCGCCGAGCGCGGCACGACGGTGCTGCTCACGACGCAGTACCTGGACGAGGCCGAACAGCTGGCCGACCGGATCGCGATCCTCCACGGGGGTCGGATCATCGTGAACGGCACCCTCGCCGAGCTCAAGCTGCTGCTCCCACCCCCCACGGTCGAGTACGTCGAGAAGCAGCCGACCCTCGAAGACGTCTTCCTCGCCCTCGTCGGTGACGACCGCAGGGACCGCGACGCCGCCATCACCGCAGCGTCAGCACGCAAGACTGAGGAGCAACGATGACCACGCACTTCTTCGGTGACACCGCCGTGCTCACAGGGCGATCCCTGCGCCACATCACGCGCAGTCTGGACACCATCATCACGACAACGGTCATGCCGATCGCCTTCTTGCTGCTGTTCGTCTTCGTGTTCGGCGGCGCCATCAACTCAGGGTCGGACTCCTATGTGGACTACCTGCTGCCCGGCATCCTGCTCATCACGGTTGCCTCGGGCGTCTCCTACACTGCGTTCCGGCTCTTCCTGGACATGAACAGCGGCATCTTCGAGCGGTTCCACTCCATGCCGATCGCACGGTCGTCCGTGCTGTGGGCGCATGTGCTGACCTCACTGGTCGCCATCCTGATGTCGCTGGTGGTCGTCGTGCTCGCAGCCCTCCTCATGGGCTTCCGCTCTGGTGCCGGCGTGCTGGCGTGGCTCGCGGTCGCCGGCATCCTGACCCTGTTCACCTTGGCGCTGACGTGGCTGGCCGTGATCCCCGGCCTCTCCGCGAAGACCGCGGACGGCGCGAGCGCGTTCTCCTACCCGCTCATCCTCCTGCCGTTCATCAGCTCGGCCTTCGTGCCCACCGAGACCATGCCCGGCCCCGTGCGCGCCTTCGCCGAGCACCAGCCGGTGACGTCCATCGTCGACGCGGTCCGCGACCTGCTCACCCAGCAGCCGGTGGGCACCGACATCTGGCTCGCCCTTGCCTGGTGCGGCGGACTCCTCGTCGTGGCGTACGTCTTCGCCATCGTGATCTACCGCCGCAGGATCTCCTAGACCCCGTCGCCCGAGCTCCCCCGTCAGCGCGATCAGGTGGCGAGGGCCCGCACGATCACGCTGGTCCCGGCGATCGTGCATAACCACAGCACCGCCAACCTCAGCCGGCCACGGTCGAGGCGCTCGCGCAGCGGGCCGGCGGCGGCGTACCCGAGCGCGACGAAGGGGATCCACGACAGGCCCGCCCGCAGCTGGTCGCCCGTGAACTCCCCCACGAGCGCCAGGCCGAGGACCGCGAACGCCGTGCCGGCGAGGAAGAAGGCGGCCAGGGTGGCCCGCAACCGGGTGGGCCGCTCGTGCTGCAGCACCAGGGCCAGGAAGGGCCCGCCGATGGAGGCAGCCGTCCCTGAGATCCCTGCGAGGGCCCCGGCCACGGCGGCGTTGCGGTCGGTGGCACGCATCTCGATGGCCCAGACCGACGCCGCCACCGAGAGCAGGACCAGCAGGCCCACCAGCACGGAGATCGCCTGCACGGACATCAGGGCCACGACGGCGACGCCGACAGGGGTGAGCAGCGCCCGGCCCCCCAGGGCGATGCCGAGGGGCCGCCACGCGATGTCGGCAGGCGCGTGCGCGAGCTGCACCACCGGCAGGCTGAAGCTGGTCACCAGCAGCGCCCCCGGCATCAGCTCGGGCGCGAGCACCACGACGAACGGCGCTGCCACGAGGGCCATCCCGAAGCCGATCGAGCTCTGCACGAACGCGCCGGCGAACAGCGCGAGCCCGAGCGGGACCACCACGCCCCACTCCATCAGCGCAGCGCAGCCATCAGGGGAACCAGACCATCTTCACGATGGCGACGACGCCGATGACGATGATGAACGCTCGCAGGCCGTTCGGGGGCAGGCGTCGGCCGACCGTGGAGCCGATGTAGCCGCCCGCCAGCGCGCCGAGGGCGACCAGACCCGCTGCGGGCCAGTCGATCCTGTCCCAGGCCACGAGCATGAAGGTCACCGCGGCGACCGCGTTCACGACGGTGCCCAGGACGTTCTTGTAGCCGTTGAGGCGCTGGAGCGGCTCGCTGCTCAGGGCGCTCAGGAGGCCGATGAGGATGACCCCCTGGGCTGCGCCGAAGTAGCCCCCGTAGATCCCGGCGACGAGGACGCCGCCCATCATGACGGGCTGGTGCCACGGCACCACCGCGTCACGGTGGCGCCGCACCGCAGCGTCCTGCAGGCGTGGCCCGAGCACGACCAGCACGAGGCCGAGCGCAATCAGCGCCGGGACGATGGCGTTGAACGCCTCGGGCGGAAGCACCAGCAACAGCACCGCGCCGATCACCGCGCCCAGCAACGACATCGGCACGAGGCGGCGCAGCGTGCGCGTCGTGCCCCGCAGCTCGGAGCGGTAGCCGTGCACGCCCGTCACGCCGCCGGCCACCAGTCCCACGGTGTTCGACACGTTGGCGACGACCGGTGGGTAGCCGAAGAAGAGCAGCGTGGGAAAGGTGATGAGCGTCCCGGAGCCCACGATGGTGTTGATCGTGCCGGCCGCCATGCCCGCGAGCAGGATGCAGAGGGCTTCGACGGGAGACACCCGGCAACCCTAGCGACGCCCCCGCGGGCCGGCTTCCCGGGCCCGCACAGCGGCATGCCGCCCGCTCGGGTGAGCGGGCGGCATACCGGGGCGGGTGGTCGGGCTCTCAGGCCGGCGGCGTGCCGGGCTGGCCGCCCTGCGCGGGCGGCGGCACCGGGGGCACCGCGGGCTCGGTGGCCGGTGCCGGGTCGCCCGGCTCGGGATGGGGCACGGCGTCGGCCGGCGGCGTCATGGGAGGCTGCACCCGCGGGGCGGGGGTGGCGTGCTCGGTGGCCTCGCGGCTGGCGCGCCCTGCCTGGCCACGGGCCTCGGCCAGGGCCTGCCTGGGGTCCTCGAGGGCGGTCTCCTCGAAGGCCGTGCCGAGGTCGCCCGGGTCGACCCAGGCCTCGTCGTCGCCCCCGGAGAACGTGCCGCCGCCCTCGCCGCGTCCCAGCATGCCGCCGATCCCCTTCAGGGCGTCGGTCAGCTCGCTCGGGATGATCCACATCTTGTTGGCGTCGCCGCGGGCGAGCTGCGGCAGCACCTGGAGGTACTGGTAGGCGAGCAGCTTCTGGGTCGGCTTGCCGCGATGGATGGCGTCGAAGACCTGCTGGATGGCCCGGGCCTGGCCCTGGGCCTCGAGGATGCGGGCCTGCGCCGAGCCCTCCGCGCGCAGGATCTGGCTCTGCTTCTCGCCCTCGGCGGTGAGGATCGCGGACTGCTTGGTGCCCTCGGCGTACAGGATCTGGGCGCGGCGCTCGCGCTCGGCCTTCATCTGCTTCTCCATCGACTCCTGCACCGACATCGGCGGGTCGATGGCCTTGAGCTCCACGCGGTTGACCCGGATGCCCCACTTGCCGGTGGCCTCGTCGAGGACGCCTCGCAGCTGCGCGTTGATCTGGTCGCGGCTGGTGAGGGTCTGCTCGAGGTCGAGCGAGCCGATGACGTTGCGCAGGGTCGTGACGGTGAGCTGCTCGATGCCCTGGATGAAGTTGGCGATCTCGTAGACCGCGGACTTGGCGTCGATCACCGAGTAGTAGATGACGGTGTCGATGTTGACGACGAGGTTGTCGGAGGTGATGACCGGCTGCGGCGGGAACGAGACGACCTGCTCACGCAGGTCGACAGTGGCGCGCACCTTGTCGACGAACGGCACGAGGAAGTGGATGCCGCCCTCGAGGGTGCGCGAGTAGCGGCCGAGCCGTTCGATGATGAGCGCCGTCTGCTGCGGGACGATCCGCACCGTGCGGATGATGACGATCGCCGCGAAGATGACGAGCAGCAGCAGGACGATGTAGCCCGCTCCGATTTCCATGTGTGGTCATTCCCCTCTGTTGGAGAGCGCGTTGCCGGCGACGATCGCCGTGGCCCCCTGGATTGACACGACCCGGACCTGCTGTCCCGGCGTGAGTGGTGTGTCGCCCTCGGCGAGCCTCGCCGACCACGTCTCACCGGCGAGCTTGACCCGGCCGTCGGTGTTGGTGACCGTCTGCAGGACCCAGGCAGTGCGGCCGACGAGGCTGCCCGCGCCGATCGTCGCCGACGCAGCCGTCTCGTTGAACTTCCTTCTCACCCAAGGGCGGACGGCCACCAGGAGCGCGACCGCCACGACCACGCCCACCACGATCTGCAGGGCGAACGGCGCCCCGAACGCGGCGGCCACCGCCGAGGCGAGCGCCCCAGCGGCAAGCATGATGAAGACGAAGTCGACGGTCGCCGCCTCGATCGCTGCCAGCACCAGCGCCACCCCGACCCAGATGAGCCAGGGGTTGTCGCCCAGCCACTCCATGGTTTCCCCTCCGTCAGTGCCTGTGTTCTGTTACGACGCCGAGGCCGACCCCTGCGTTCCCGCACCGTTGCCGGCGCGGGCCGACCAGCGGTCGCCGTGGCGGTCGAGCACGAGCGGCAGCCCGAACGTGGCCGAGAGGTTCTCGGCCGTCAGGGTGATCTCGATCGGCCCCTGGGCGACCACCCTGCCCTCGCGCAGGAGCAGCACGTCGGTGAAGGACGGGGGGATCTCCTCGACGTGGTGGGTCACGAGCACGAGCGCCGGCGCCTCTACGTCAGCGGCCAGCCCGCCCAGGCGGCGCACCAGGTCCTCGCGCCCGGCGAGGTCGAGGCCGGCAGCCGGCTCGTCGAGCAGCATGAGCTCGGGGTCGGTCATGAGCGCACGCGCGATCTGCACCCGCTTGCGCTCCCCCTCCGAGAGGGTGCCGAACCGTCGGTCGGCGAGGTGGTCGGCCCCGAGCGCCTCGAGCAGCTCCGCCGCCCGCTGGTGGTCGAGGGTGTCGTAGGCCTCCCGCCAGCGGCCGACCACGCCGTAGGACGCGGTGACCACGACGTTGTGCACCACCTCGTCGCCGGGGATGCGCTCGGCCAGCGAGGCCGAGGCCAGGCCGATCCGCGGACGCAGCTCGAACACGTCGACCGTGCCAAGGACCTCGGTGAGGACGCCGGCCACGCCGCGCGTGGGATGCATCCGGCCGGCCGCCAGCTGGAGCAGGGTCGTCTTGCCAGCTCCGTTGGGGCCGAGGATGACCCACCTCTGGCCCTCCTCGACCTCCCAGGTGATGTCGTCGAGCAGGGTGCTCTGACCCCGCACGACGCTCACACCGGCGAACTCCAGGACGTCACTCATGGCCCCGACCCTAGTTGACGCACCACCCGTGGCGGCGCCGACGTGCCCGGTCGTCGCCGCCGGTTGCGGCGGCATCCTGACCGGGCGTCAGCGCACCCGGCTCGGGCAGGCTCCTTAGGATGGATCGGTGCCCGAGCTGCCCGCCTCCGTCCGCCTCGCCCTGTGGACCACTGCGTCGTGGAACGGCGGCTCGTCCCTGGAGGCGGCCGTCGCCGCCGCGCTGCCGGACATCGACCACGTCGCCGGCGACCTCGGGCGCCTCGACCTCTGGCGCGACCTCGGTGAGCGGGCCCTGTTGGTGGCGCTGCCCGCCCCCGGCGACCTCTCCGGCCTCCCGGGCGCCGGGTCGGACGCGCAGGGCGCGGCCGCCGAGGCCGGTGAGTGCGTCTACGTGCCGGGCATGGGTGGTCTCCTCGTGCCGGTCCTCGACACCTTCGGCAGCGTCGGTGGCTCCGCCCTCGACACGGGCACCCGGGTCGACTGGAAGGCCTACGACGCCGACCCGGTGCCCCGCCACCGGGTCGAGGGGCTCGAGCCCTCCCAGCTCGAGCGGCACCTCCGGCTCGAGCTCATCGAGGTGACCGAGGCCCTCGACCGGGTCGGTGGGCAGCCCTTCTCCGCGTCGGCGGCCCGTGACCTCGCCGACGGGTCCCTCGGCGGGCGCTGGGGGCTGCCGGACGGGCTGCCGGCTCGGGCCCAGCGGGTCATCGCGCTGGCGGGCACCGTCGCCCAGATCTGCGACGCCGGGCTGGCCGGTCCCGACGACGCGCTCGACACCGCCACATCGGCAAGCCGCCGGTCCCTGCTGCTGCGCCTGCAGCGGGCGGCCGACCACGCCCTCGCCGACGCCACGAACGCCGCCTGCGCCGTTCTGGCCGGATGGCGCCCGGCGTGAGAGCGTGAGGCATGGCTGAGCACACGCGTTCCGCGGAGGAGACCGTCCAGGCCTGGCACGACGCCGTGAACGGCGGGGACGTCGAGGCTGCGGTGGCGCTCTGCGCCCCCTCCGTCGCTGTCGGCGGCCCGCAGGGCACCGGACACGGCCACGAGCTGATGCGCGCCTGGCTGAGGCGCTCCGGCATACGGCTGGAGCCCCAGCACCCCCTGCGGGAGGTGGACGGACGCGTCTTCGTGCACGAGCGGGCGCAGTGGACGACGACGAAGGACGCCCCGGCCCAGGCGCCGACCGAGCACCCGGTCGACACGTGGGCGGTGTTCACCGCGGCCGACGGCCTCGTGACCTCGGTCAGCCGGTACGAGACCGAGGACGACGCCCTGCACGCCGTGGCCGCGGGCGACTAGGCCAGGGCCCGGCGCCGCAGCACGTCGAGGTAGACCTGCATCGTCCGGTCGCCGATCGTGGCCCACGAGAAGGCGTCCAGCGCCCGCCGGCGCCCTGCCAACCCCATCCGGTCGGCGCGCGCGGGGTCGCTGACGGCGTCGTTGAGTGCGGCTGCGAGGTCGTTCACGAACCGGTCCGGGTCGACGGGCGTGCCGGTGCCGTCCTGCACCTGCTCGATGGGCACCAGCCAGCCCGTCTCCCCGGGCACGACCACCTCGGGGATGCCGCCGGTCGCGGTTGCGACCACCGGCAGCTCGCAGGCCATCGCCTCGAGGTTCACGATGCCCAGCGGCTCGTAGACCGACGGGCACGCGAAGACGGTGGCACAGCTCAGCAGGGCCACGACCTCGCCGCGCGGCAGCATCTCGGGGATCCACACGACCCCGTCGCGCTGCGAGCGGAGCGTGTCCATGAGCGCCTCGACCTCGGCCAGGATCTCCGGGGTGTCCGGCGCGCCCGCGCACAGCACGACCTGCACATCCGGCGGCAGCGCCGCTGCTGCGCGCAGCAGGTAGGGCAGGCCCTTCTGACGGGTGATCCGCCCGACGAAGATGACCGACGGGCGGTCGGGGTCGACCCCGTGCCGGCGGGCGATGTCCGGGTCGGGGTCGCGCTGCCACAGCTGCGCGTCGATGCCGTTGTGCACCACGTGCACCCGCTCGGGGTCGATGGAGGGGTAGGCGCGCAGCACGTCGTCGCGCATGCCCGCGCTGACCGCGATCACGGCGTCGGCCGCCTCGTAGGCGGTGCGTTCCACGAAGGACGACACCCGGTAGCCGCCCCCGAGCTGCTCGGCCTTCCACGGGCGCATCGGCTCGAGGCTGTGCGCCGTGACCACGTGCGGCATCCCGCCGAGCAGGGAGGCCGTGTGGCCGGCGAAGTTGGCGTACCACGTGTGCGAGTGCACGAGGTCGGCCCCGAGGCAGTCGCCGGCCATCCGCAGGTCGACCCCCATGGTCTGCAGGGCCGGGTTGGCGTCCGCCAGGTCCGGCAGGTCGGGGTAGCCGTAGGTGCCCGCCTCGTCCCTCGGCAGGCCGAAGCAGCGCACCCGGGTGTCGACGTCACCCCGCACGCGCAGCGCTCGGACGAGCTCGGCCACGTGGACCCCGGCGCCGCCGTAGATCTGGGGCGGGTACTCCTTGCTGAGGACGTCGACTCTCACCTCCGCGACAGTAGTGCCCGGGATCGGGTCGCCGCGAGGGCTGACATTCCCTACTGTCGTCTCATGCCATACAGACGAGGCGGACCCAGGGTTCTGGCGATCGTGCTCGCGGGAGGCGAGGGCAAGCGGCTGATGCCCCTCACCGCCGACCGGGCCAAACCGGCGGTGCCCTTCGGCGGCATCTACCGCCTCATCGACTTCGCCCTCAGCAACGTCGTGAACTCCGGCTACCTCAAGAGCGTGGTGCTGACGCAGTACAAGTCGCACAGCCTCGACCGGCACATCACGAAGACCTGGCGCATGTCGAACATGCTGGGCAACTACGTCACCCCTGTGCCGGCCCAGCAGCGGATCGACAAGAACTGGTACCTCGGCAGCGCGAACGCGATCTTCCAGAGCCTGAACCTCGTGCACGACGAGAACCCGGACATCGTGGTCGTCGTCGGCGCCGACCACGTCTACCGCATGGACTTCTCGCAGATGGTGCAGCAGCACATCGAGACCGGCGCCGGTGTGACGGTGGCCGCGATCCGGCAGCCGATCTCGCTCGCCGACCAGTTCGGGGTCATCGAGGTCGACGCCGCGGAGCCCCGGCGCATCCAGGCCTTCCGCGAGAAGCCCACCGACGCCGTGGGCCTGCCCGACTCCCCCGACGAGGTGCTCGCCTCGATGGGCAACTACGTCTTCGACGCCAGCGTGCTGATCGACGCGGTCACCCGCGACGACACCCGCGAGGGCAGCAAGCACGACATGGGCGGCGACATCGTGCCGGCGTTCGTCGACGAGAAGTCCGCCTACGTCTACGACTTCAAGGACAACGTCATCCCGGGCGCGACCGAGCGCGACCAGGCCTACTGGCGAGACGTCGGGACGCTGGACTCCTACTGGGAGGCCAACATGGACCTCGTCTCGGTGCACCCGGTCTTCAACCTCTACAACTACGAGTGGCCGATCTACACCGACTACGGCCCCTACCCGCCGGCCAAGCTGGTGCACGGGTCGAAGGGCAAGTACGGCGAGGCCCACAACTCCGCCGTCTCCCCCGGCGTGGTGATCAGCGGGGCCACCGTGACCAACTCGGTCCTCTCTCCCCGGGTGCACGTCCACAGCCTCACCACGATCGACGACAGCGTCCTCATGGACGGCGTCGAGGTCGGCCGGGGCGTCGTCATCCGCAAGGCGATCATCGACAAGAACGTCTACGTGCCCGAGGACACCACGATCGGCGTCGACCGTGAGCACGACCTGGCCCGCGGGTTCCAGGTCACCGAGTCCGGCCTGACCGTGGTCGCCAAGGGCCAGGAGGTCACGCCCTGACCGGTGACCGGCCCGTCCGCATCGGGGTGCAGCTCCAGCCGCAGCACGCGGACTACGCCGCGATCCGCCGCGCCTGCGCACAGGCGGAGGAGATCGGCGCCGACGTGCTCTTCACCTGGGACCACTTCTTTCCCCTGTACGGCGACCCGGACGGTCCGCATTTCGAGTGCTGGACGACGCTGGCTGCCTGGGCCGAGGCCACTGAGCGCGTGGAGATCGGCGCCCTCGTCACCTGCAACAGCTACCGCAACCCGCACCTGCTCGCCGACATGGCCCGCACCGTCGACCACATCAGCGACGGCAGGCTCATCCTCGGCATCGGCTCCGGCTGGTTCGAGCGCGACTACGACGAGTACGGCTACGAGTTCGGCACGGCCGGCGGCCGGCTCGACGCGCTCGACCGCGACCTGCCCCAGATCAAGGAGCGGTGGGCGCGGCTCAACCCGCCGCCCACGCGTCGCATCCCGGTGCTCGTCGGCGGCGGTGGCGAGCGCAAGACGCTGCGCATCGTGGCCGAGCACGCCGACATCTGGCACGGCTTCGGCAGCCCCGAGACCATCGCCCACAAGCACGCCGTGCTCGACGGCTGGTGCGAGCGGGTCGGCCGCGACCCGGGCGAGGTGGAGCGGTCGGCGGGCGTCTCGGCCCGCCCGGGCCGGTTCCCCGAGGACGCACGCGACTACGCCGCCTCCGCCGAGGCCCTGTATGCCGTGGGCACCCGCCTGCTCACGGTCGGGCTCACGGGGCCCACCTACGACATGGCCCCGGTGCGCGACCTGGTCGCATGGCGAGACTCGCGACGGGCGGGCTGACGGCGCTCGGTATCGTTCAGCGGTGGCCGACCTGACCGCTCCGAACCCTGCGACCCTGCTGGTCACGGTCAGTGGTGACGACCGCCCGGGCGTGAGCAGCGCGCTCTTCGACGCCATCGCCGACGTGGGCGCCGAGGTGCTCGACCTCGAGCAGGTCGTCGTGCGGGGCCACCTGACCCTGGGGATGCTGCTGGTGCCTGGACCGGGCGCGGAACACCGCCTGGAGGCGGTGGTCGGTGAGGTCGCGCAGTCGCTCGGGCTCACCGCCAGCTTCGAGTCCGGCACCGGTGACAACGCGCCGCGGCGCACCGGCAGGGTCGCCGTCGTCGTCCTGGGCGCCCCGCTGCTCGCCAGCGCGGTGGCGGCGGTGACGGCCCGGATCGCAGCGCACGGCGCGAACATCGACCGCATCCGGCGCCTGTCGCGCTACCCCGTGACCACCGTCGAGTTCGACGTCTCGGGCGCGGACGTCATCGCGCTGCGTCGCGAGCTGGCGCTGGAGTCCAGCGTCCACGGCGTGGACATCGCCGTCGCGCCTGCTGGGCTGGCCCGCCGCGGCCGCCGGCTCGTCGTCATGGACGTCGACTCCACCCTCATCCAGGACGAGGTCATCGAGCTCCTGGCCGCCCACGCCGGCCGGGCGGCGGAGGTCGCCGCCGTGACCGAGGCTGCCATGCGTGGCGAGCTGGACTTCGCGCAGAGCCTGCGCCAGCGCGTCGCCGTGCTGGAGGGGCTGCCGGTCGGCGTGCTGGACGAGGTCCGCGCAGCCGTGCGCCTCAGCCCCGGTGCCCGGACCCTGGTGCGCACCCTGAAGCGGCTCGGGTTCACGGTCGCCGTGGTGTCCGGGGGCTTCATCGAGATCGTCGGCGACCTCGCCCGCGAGCTGGGCATCGACCATGCCCGGGCCAACCGGCTCGAGGTCGAGGACGGCCGGCTCACCGGCCGGCTTGTGGGCGACATCGTCGACCGGGCCGGCAAGGCCCGGGCACTGCGGGACTTCGCCCAGGAGGCGGGCCTGCCCCTGTCGCGGACCGTGGCCATCGGTGACGGGGCCAACGACCTCGACATGCTCGAGGTGGCCGGGCTGGGCATCGCCTTCAACGCCAAGCCCGTCGTGCGCGAGCAGGCCGACACCGCGGTCAACGTCCCCTACCTCGACGCCGTGCTCTACCTCCTCGGGATCACCCGGGAGGAGATCGAGGAGGCCGACGCCGCAGACGGCACGCCGACACCCGCTCCTCCCATCCTCCCGACCTGACTCCTAGGCTGTCGCAATGGCGCGCTCGTCACGAAAACCCCCCACGCTGTTCATCATCGGCGGCGCTGAGGACCGGGTCGGCAAGGCCACCGTCCTCCGGCGCTTCGTGCGTCTCGCCGGCGGCCGCCGGTCCCGCATCGTCATCATCCCGACGGCCTCGTCCTTCCAGGACGAGGTGGTCGCCGCCTACACCGAGGTCTTCGCCCGGCTCGGGGCGACGGACCTCACTGTGGTCAACCCTGAGACCCGGCTCGAGGCGCACAACGAGGAGGCGGTGGCCCTCGTCGACCGGGCCACCGGTGTGTTCATGAGCGGCGGCAGCCAGCTCAAGCTCAGCCAGCGGCTGCCCGGCACCCCCCTCGGCGACGCGCTGCACCGGGCCCACGACCGGGGGGCCGTCATCGGCGGCACGTCGGCCGGCGCGTCGATCATGAGCCAGTTCATGATCTCCATGGGTGACGAGGGCATCACCCCGCGCCAGCGCCACAGCCAGCTCAGTGCCGGGCTCGGCCTGATCGACGGCGTGATCATCGACCAGCACTTCGGCCAGCGGGCCCGCTACGGGCGGCTCATGTCCATGGTGGCCGGCTCCCCCAACCTCATCGGCATCGGCATCGACGAGGACACCGCCATCGAGGTGGTCGACCGCAGCGTCTTCACGGTGCACGGCGCCGGCGCGGTCTTCGTCCTCGACTGCCGGGCGTCGGTCTCCGACGCCCCGGAGGCCCGCCGCGGGGCGCCCATGATGGTCTCGGGGGCCGTGGTGCACTCGCTGCCGGCGGGCGCTACCTTCGACCTCCGCGAGGTGCGGCTGCTCGACTTCGTCGAGAAGCACCCCGACGCCACCGTCACCCTCGCCACGGCCAAGGCCTGACCCGAGGCCCACGCCACTGCCTGACCGCGCTAGGAGATCCCCCATGGCAGCAGACCGACCGACCCCCACCGGCCCGGCCGCCCCCGAGCTGCGCATCGTCGAGTCGCGCGTCTACCGCGGCGGCAACATCTGGTCCTACGACCCCGCCATCCACCTCGTCGTCGACCTCGGCGTGCTCGAGGGCTACCCGACCGACACCCTCGACGGCTTCACGGACCGCCTCGTCGAGCTGCTGCCGGGCCTGGGCAACCACACCTGCTCGCGTGGGGTGAAGGGCGGCTTCGTCGACCGGCTCCGCGAGGGCACCTGGCTCGGGCACGTCACCGAGCACGTCGCCCTCCAGCTGCAGCAGGAGGCCGGGCACGACATGCGCCGGGGCAAGACCCGGGCCGTGAAGGGCCAGCCCGGCCGCTACAACGTGATCTACGCCTACGCCGACGAGACGGTCGGGCTGGCCGCCGGTGAGCTGGCGGTGCGCCTCGTCAACCACCTGGTGCAGGCCGAGGAAGGGTTCGACTTCGCCGACGAGCTCGACCACTTCCTCCGGCGAGCCCAGCGGACCGCCTTCGGCCCGTCCACCGCGGCCATCATCGAGGAGGCGGTCAGCCGCGACATCCCCTACATCCGGCTCAACACCGCCTCGCTGGTCCAGCTCGGCCAGGGCGTCCACGCCCAGCGCATCCGCGCCACCATGACCTCGAAGACCTCGTCGCTGGCGGTCGACATCGCCGGGGACAAGGACATGACGACGCGCCTGCTCGCGTCGGCCGGCCTGCCGGTGCCCAAGCAGGAGACCGTCCGCACCCCGGACGCCGCTGCCGCGGCCGCCCGGCGGATCGGCTTCCCCGTCGTGGTCAAGCCCCTCGACGGCAACCACGGCCGCGGGGTGTGCCTCGACCTGCAGTCCGAGGAGGAGGTGCGGGCCGGGTTCGAGACCGCCCGGAGCGAGTCGCGGCGCGGGTACGTCATCGTCGAGTCGTTCGTGACGGGGCGGGACTACCGCTGCCTCATCGTCGGCGGGAAGATGCAGGCCATCGCCGAGCGGGTGCCCGCCCACGTCGTGGGAGACGGCAGCCACACGGTGGCCGAGCTCGTCGAGATCACCAACGCCGACCCCCGCCGCGGTGTGGGCCACGAGAAGGTGCTCACCCGCATCAAGGTCGACGACGCCGCCGTGGCGCTCGTCAAGGACCAGGGCTGGTCGATGGACGACGTGCCGCCCGAGGGCCAGATGGTCAAGCTGGCCCTCACCGGCAACATGTCCACCGGCGGCATCTCCGTGGACCGCACCTTCGAGGCCCACCCGGACAACATCGAGATCGCCGAGGAGGCGGCCCGGATGATCGGGCTCGACGTCGCCGGCATCGACTTCATCTGCCCCGACATCGCCTCCCCCGTCCGCGAGACGGGCGGGGCGATCTGCGAGGTGAACGCCGCCCCCGGGTTCCGGATGCACACGCACCCGACGGTCGGCGAGCCGCAGTACATCGCCAAGCCCGTCGTCGACCTGCTCTTCCCACCCGGGTCGCCCTCGCGGGTGCCGATCGTCTCGGTCACCGGCACCAACGGCAAGACGACCACCTCCCGGATGATCGCCCACATCTTCAAGGGCATCGGCCGCAAGGTGGGCATGACCTCCACCGACGGGATCGTCATCGACGAGCGACTGGTCTACAAGGCCGACGCGTCGGGTCCCCGCTCGGCCCGCATGGTCCTGCAGAACCCGCGGGTCGACTTCGCCGTCATGGAGGTCGCCCGCGGAGGGATCCTGCGCGAGGGCCTGGGCTATGACCGCAACGACGTCGCGGTCGTCACCAACATCGCACCGGACCACCTCGGCATGCGGGGCATCGACACCCTCGAGCAGCTCGCCGACGTGAAAGCCGTTGTGGTGGAGGCGGTTCCGCGTGACGGCTTCGCCGTGCTCAACGCCGACGACGAGCTGGTGCGCAAAATGCGCCGCCGGTGTTCGGGCGGGGTCGTCTGGTTCTCGCTGCAGCCTCCCGGCAGCAGGGTGCGCGAGTTCGTCGACGACTACTGCCGTCGCGGGGGCCGGGCCGTCGTGCTCGAGCCCACCGACAAGGGCGACATGATCGTCATCAAGCACGGTCGCCGCAGCATGCAGCTGGCGTGGACGCACCTGCTGCCGTCGACGTTCGGCGGCACGGCCAAGTTCAACGTCGCCAACGCGATGGCCGCTGCCGGGGCCGCGTTCGCGGCGGGGGCCGGGCTCCACGAGATCCGGCAGGGGCTGCGCACCTTCACGACCAGCTACTACCTCTCCCCCGGCCGCATGAACCAGGTCAACGTCAACAACGTCGACGTCTTCGTCGACTACTGCCACAACGCTCCCGGCATGCGGGTGCTCGGCCAGTTCGTCGACGCCTACGCCGAGCAGAAGGCCGGGCAGTCCGACCTCGGCAAGATCTCGCGGATCGGGGTCATCGCCACGGCCGGTGACCGGCGCGACGACGACATGCGGGAGCTCGGCACGATCGCAGCGAACCACTTCGACGTCCTGGTCGTCCGCGAGGACGAGCGGCTGCGGGGTCGACGGCGCGGCGACACCGCGGCCCTCGTGGCCGAGGGGGTGCGCGCCCGCATGGCCGAGGACGGCGTGCGGTGCCGCCAGGTCGACGTGGTGCTCGACGAGGCGGAGGCGGTGCGCACCGCCATGGCACGGGCGAACCCCGGCGACATCGTGGTCCTCTGCGTCGACAACCACGCTCAGGTGCTCGGCGAGCTCGAGCAGCTCACCAACAGTGCCCAGGCGGGCGCGCACACCGGCGGCCCGACGGTCGGCGACCCGGACCTCGACCCCGCCGAGCTGCAGACCGAGGCCCAGGCCTCGGGTGACGAGGCCCAGGCCAGTGCCGAGGAGGAGCTCGAGGCAGGTCAGCCGGGCTGACCGGTCGGGTATGCCGCGTAGCCTGGCCACGCGGCATACCGCACCTCAGCGCTCGCGGAGATCCTCGGCGTAGGCGTGCAGGGCGCGCTGGTAGCTGAGGGTGTCCTCGTCGCCGGCGTGGTGGAGCAGGGCGTCGATGAGGTCGGCGACCGCCTCGTCGCACCGTCCCGAGTCGGCCGCGGCGAGGGCCCGGAACGCCGTGACGGCGACGCTGTGCGGCCGCTCGTGGGCCAGCTCCGAGAGCAGCTCGTAGGACTCCTGCGCACGGCCCACCGCCCGCAGGCTCGACCCGAGCTGGATCCGGGCGCGGTGCCGGTGCGGCTCGCGCAGGCCGAGGTCGAGGGCCTGCCGGTAGAGCGCGATCGCCTCGGCCTCCTGCCCTGCCGCGTCGAGGGCGCTGGCGTGCTCGTGGGCCAGCCGGGCGTCCGACGGGCGCTGGGCGTGCAGCTCGCGCGCCGCCCGGACCCGGACGACGGGGTCGGGCAGGTCCCACAGCTCGGCGATCGCGGCCTCGGCGTCGTGCTCACCGCGAGAGGCGACCACCTTGCGCCGGATGTCGGCAGCGGTGTCGGGCACCGCGCCCTGCGAGGCGAGCCACGCGGCGACCTGCTGCCGCTCCGAGTGGCACATCAGGCAGACGACGTCACCGTCGGAGGCCTCGGGCACGAGCGCCTTGAGCCCCTCGAGCTCGGTCTCGTAGGACTCGATGTCGGCCACGCCGGCCCGCGCGAGGCCCACCCGCAGGTGGTGCTCGAGGTCGGCCATCGAGCGTCCCCGCAGGTAGTGCGCCTTGTGGGCGGCGACGACCCGGTCGGCGCGCAGGCCGGCGATCTCGCCCATGGACTCCAGCAGGTCGTCGGTGCGGTCCCCGGCGAGGCCCAGCCCGAGGTGCACCTGGGCACCCGGGACGCGCAGGCCGTGCGCGACGTCCATGAGCGCCTCGAGCCCCGCCTCGTTGTGTGCCAGGTCGACGATGACCGTGATCGTGCCGCCGCCGGCAGCCGGCATCGTGTAGGTGTTCATGCGGCCCGGGTTGAGCCGCTCGTCCGGCGCGAAGGTCCTCAGCCCCTCGACGACGGCCTCGCGCGGGAGCCCCAGTGCCAGGGCCGCCGCCGCCCCGGCGAGGGCGTTGGCGATGTTGTGGTGCGACAGCCCCGAGAGCGTGACGGGCACGTCGAGGATGCTGACGAGCCGGTCCGGTTCGCGCCCCGGGAACAGCACCGTGATGTCGCCGTCGAGGATGGTGATCGCCCGACCCCCGGTGTCGAGGGCCTCGCGGACCGCGGGGGCGTCGGAGCGCAGCGCGAAGACCCACGGCCTGGCCCGGGTCCCCGTCCGCATGGCCCACACCCGCGGGTCCTCACCGTTGAGCACGGCCCAGCCGGAGGGCCGCGTCGCCTTGGTGACGATCGCCTTCACCTCGGCGAGCTGGTCGACGGTGTCGATGCCCTGCAGCCCCAGGTGGTCGGCGGAGACGTTGGTGACCACGCTGACGTCGTTGGCCGCGACGCCCATGCCCTTGAGCAGCATCCCGCCACGGGCCGTCTCGAGGATCCCGAGCCGCACCCCCGGCGTCGACAGCACGGCTCGTGCGCCGGCAGGTCCGGAGTAGTCGCCGGCCTCGACCAGCTCGCCCTGCACGACGATGCCGTCGGTGGACGACCACGCGGTCTTCAGACCGGCGGTCATGCCGATGTGCCCGAGCAGCCGGGTCGTGGTGGTCTTGCCGTTGGTGCCGGTGACCGAGGCGACGGGCACCGTCGGGACCAGCACCGACGGGCGCTCCCCCGGGTCGGCCCGCGTGATCTCGTCGGCCTGCTCGGCGACCAGGTCGACGCCGCCGAGCCACCCGGCGAGGGTCGGCCCGAGCGCGTGGCCCAGCGCGCGGGCCCTCCCGCGCCGGCGCCACACGTAGGCCGCGACGACCTCGTCCGGCGTGCTCCCCGGCCGGCAGCGCACGCCGAGCCGGCTGGTGCCGCTCGCCGTCGCCAGGCGTCGCACGGCCCGCTCCACCACCCGCGCGACGAACCGCTGCCGCTGCTCCGACCCGGGGGCACCGGCCCGGCCCCCGCGCAGGCCGATGCGCCGGGCCAGACCCGTCATGGCGGCCTCGTCCGCGTCGAGGTACCCCGGCAGGGTGAGGGTCACCTTGGCCGCCGGCTTCGAGAAGTAGAGGTTGGGGCCCTCGAGGATGCGGACCTCGGCAACGGTCACGGAGGTGTCGGTGGCGTCGGGTGCGGGGGCAGCGTCAGACGTCATGCGCGGAGCCTAGTGGCCGCTCGGTGACGCTCCGCGGGGAGGGACGGGCACTACTGCCCCATGGCGTGGACGCCCCCGTCGACGTGCACGATCTCGCCCGTCGTGGCCGGGAACCAGTCGGACAGCAGCGCGGCACAGGCCTGCGCCGCCGGCACGGGGTTGTTGACGTCCCAGCCGAGCGGAGCGCGCTGGTTCCAGGTGTTCTCGAAGGCCTCGAAGCCCGGGATCGACTTGGCGGCGGTGGTGCGGATCGGCCCGGCCGACACCAGGTTGCACCGGATGCCCTTGGGCCCGAGGTCACGGGCGCAGTAGCGGTTGGTGGCCTCGAACGCCGCCTTGGCCACGCCCATCCAGTCGTAGACCGGCCAGGCGAACTTGGCGTCGAACGTCAGGCCGACGATGCTGCCCCCACCTGACATAGGCGGCAGCGCCGCCACGGCCAACGACTTCAGGGAGTACGCGGAGGCGTGCATGGCCGTGCTGACGTCCTCGAAGGTGCCCTCGAGGAAGTTGAAGGCGCCCTGCGGGGCGAATCCGATCGAGTGCAGCACGCCGTCGAGGCGGTCGACGTGCTCGCCGAGCCGGTCGGCGAGGGTGTCGAGGTGCTCCTGGTTCGTCACGTCGAGCTCGAGCACGGGGGGCGTGCTGGGCAGCCGCCGGGCGATCGTCTGGGTGATCTTCATGGTGCGGCCGAAGGACGTCAGGACCACCTCCGCCCCCTGCTCCTGGGCCAGCCTGGCCACGTGGAAGGCGATGGAGGAGTCCATGAGGACCCCCGTGATGAGCAGCTTCTTGCCCTCGAGCAGCATGTGCGCGTCGTCCTCCGTTGCAGTGGGTTCGTCGTCGGTGGTGGTCAGTGGCCCATGCCCAGGCCGCCGTCGACCGGGATGACGGCGCCCGAGATGTATGCCGCGTCGTCCGAGGCGATGAACCGCACCGCCGCGGCCACCTCCTCCGGCTCGGCGAACCGCCCGGCGGGGATGTTGGCCAGGTACTGCTTGCGTCGCTCCTCGGGCAGGGCGGCGGTCATGTCGGTCTCGATGAAGCCGGGTGCCACCACGTTCGCGGTGATGCCGCGGCCCCCGAGCTCGCGGGTGATCGAGCGGGCGAGCCCGACGAGGGCCGACTTGCTGGCGGCGTAGTTGGCCTGCCCCGGCGAGCCGTACAGGCCGACGACGCTGGAGATGAGCACGATGCGCCCCCTGCGCAGGCGGATCATCCCCTTGCTGGCGCGGCGGGCGCAACGGAACGCCCCGGTGAGGTTGGTGTCGACGACGGTGTCGAACTCCTCGTCGCTCATCCGCATGAGAAGCTGGTCCTTCGTCACCCCGGCGTTGGCCACGAGCACCTCGACGGGGCCGCCGAGGAGCTCCTCGGCGGCGGTGAAGGCGGCGTCGACCGACGCGGTGTCCGTGACGTCGCAGGTGACGCCGCGCAGCCCCTCCGGCGGCTCGCCCGACCGGTGCGTGACGACGACGTTGTCGCCGGCGGCGGCGAAGGCCCGTGCGATGCACAGGCCGATGCCACGGTTGCCCCCGGTCACCAGCACGTTGCGGCCGTCGGCCATGGGTCTCCTCTGCTCGTCAGGTCGGTGGCTGTGGGAAGAGCGGGCCGCGCCCGCTCCCTGCGGTGACGCTAGCCGACTACCGATGGGTAGTCGGCATCGAGCGCGGCTTATCGTTGAGGCATGGCCGGACCCCGCCGTCGCGCTCGACACCCCGTGGTGCAGTCGGTGACGACGGCCCCCGAGTCGCTGCGCGACGAGCAGGCGGCCCGGATCCGTCGCTACCTGGTCACCATGGGCATTCGCACGGCCTGCTTCGTGCTGGCCGCGCTGACGGCCACCGGGGGCGCCGCCTGGTGGGTGTGGGGTTCCTTCGCCGTCCTGGCCGTCGTGCTCCCCTACATCGCCGTGGTGCTCGCGAACGCGGTGCGTCCGAGGCTCGGTGGCCGCGCGGACGCGGTCACGCCGACGACCGACCACACACGGCAGATCGAGCGCTGATGCAGCACCTCGTCTGCAGCGCCAAGGGCTGCCGGGCGACCGCGCGCTGGGCGCACCTGTGGAACAACCCTCGCGTGCACACGCCGCAGCGGCGCAAGGTCTGGCTGGCCTGTGACGACCACCGCGTCAGCCTCGGTGAGTTCCTCTCCGTGCGGGGGTTCCTCGTCGAGACCCTTCCTGCGAGCGAGGTCCCCGCCGACGCCGGCTGAGCGGCGTCAGCCGCCGATGGCCGACATGGGGCGGTCGGGTTGGACGAACCCCGGCTCGCCGATGCCGTGGCCGCGGGCCTTGCGCCACATCTCGCCCTGCAGCAGCCCGGCGATCTCCTCGTCGGTGGCGCCGTCGCGCAGCGGCCCACGCAGGTCGGTCTCGGTGCGGGAGAACAGGCAGTTGCGCACCTGCCCGTCGGCGGTGAGGCGGATGCGGTCGCAGGCGGCGCAGAAGGGCTGGCTGACGCTGGCGATGATGCCCACCGTGGCCGGACCGCCGTCGACGAGGAACCGCTCGGCCGGGGCGCTCCCCCGGTCGGCGGCGGGCAGCTCCGTCAGGGTGAAGCGCTCCTCGAGCCGGTGCCGCACCTCCGACGCCGTGACCATGCTGGCGGCGTCCCACCCGTGCTGCGCGTCGAGCGGCATCTGCTCGATGAACCTCAGCTCGTAGCCCCGGTCGAGGCACCACTGCAGCAGCTCTGGCACCGAGCCGTCGTTGATGCCGCGCATGGCGACCGCGTTGACCTTGACCGGTGCGAGCCCGGCGGCGGCCGCGGCCTTGAGCCCGGCCTCGACGTCGTGGAGGCGGTCACGACGGGTGAGGGCGGCGAACTCCCGGGCGTCGATCGTGTCGAGGCTGACGTTGACCCGGTCGAGCCCGGCATCCCTGAGCGGCTCGGCGAGCCGGTCGAGCCCGACGCCGTTGGTGGTCATGGCGATCCGCGGTCGCGGCTCGAGCGACGCGATGCCCCTGACCACGTCCACGAGGGATCGGCGCAGCAGCGGCTCCCCTCCCGTCAACCGCACCTGGCGCACGCCGAGACCGACGAAGACCCCGACCAGCCGGACGATCTCCTCGTCGGTGAGCATCTCCGGCTTGGGCAGCCACGGCAGCCCCTCGGCCGGCATGCAGTAGGTGCAGCGCAGGTTGCAGCGGTCGGTGACGGACACCCTGAGGTCACGGCCGAGGCGCCCGAACTGGTCCGGCAGACCGGTCGTGCCCTCGGGCACGGTGCTGCCCCGGGGTCGCACGCGGGGGAACGGGAGGCCGGTCATGGACACCAGCCTAAGCCGGGTACCGTGATTCGGTGCTCCGGGTGTTGGCAACGCGCCGCTGGCTGGGCGCCCTGGCCCTCGCCGGGGCCTTCGCCGTGCTCGCCTTCTTCCTCGGCCAGTGGCAGTGGCACCGCTACGAGGAGCGGCGCGAGCGGGTCGACCGGATCGAGGCGCACTACGACGCCGCTCCCGTGCCGCTGGGCGACCTGGTGGGCACCGATCCCCCGCCGGTGGAACGGGAGTGGACGAGGGTCTCGGTGGCCGGCCGGTATGCCGCCGGCGAGCCGCTGCTGGTCCGGAACCGGCCCCTGGAGGGAACCTACGGCTACGAGGTGCTCAGCCCCCTCACGCTCGACGGCGGGCGCACGCTGCTGGTGAACCGTGGCTGGGTCCGCAACGCGGAGAGCGCACAGAGCAGGCCCGAGGTTCCTCCCGCACCGGCGGGCACCGTCACGGTCTCGGGCTGGATCCGGCTCTCGGAGCGTTCGCTGGGCCGCGACCTGCCACCGGGCCAGCTGGCGAGCATCAACCTGCCCCAGGCCGAGCAGCAGCTGGGGACGGACCTGCTCGGGGTCTACCTCGTGCTGGACCGCGAGCAGGTCCAGGGCGGCGGCACCCCGCAGCGCCCCTACCCGCTCGAGCGTCCGGACACCGCGCTGGGCCCCCACCAGGCCTATGCGTTCCAGTGGTGGGGGGCCATGGCCGTCGGCTTCGTCCTGGTGTACTTCGGCGTGAGGCGCGAGCACCGGGAGGGCCTCGGGTCCGAAGGCACGCCGGCACGGCCGAGGGCGGCCCGGCCGCGCAAGGTCAGGGTCTGGGACGAAGAGGACGCCTGAGCCCGGTCAGCGAACGGTCACCGTCCGCTCGGCCGAGAGCGACGTGCACGACTGGGCGTTGGGGACGCACGCCGACAGGTCGGCGAGGACGTAGGCGGCGCCCTTCCTGAACCCGCGCTCCCCCATCGGTGAGACGGTGACCGTCACGGTGTGCTCCTTGCCGTCGCACGTCAGCGGCCTGCGCGAGTACCCGAACCCGTTGGCAACGAAGCCCTGCCCGACGTTCTGGTGGACCTCCACGCTCACCGACCCCACCTCCTTCGTGGCGCAGCTGAAAGCCAGGTCGATCTGGAAGACCGCTCCTGCGCTGATGTAGGAGCCGACGGCTCCGATGCTCAGCGTGGCGGCGGCTGCCGCGGGCACGGCGGAAACGGCCTCCCCGGCCGGTGCGGCCCTCGAGCCCGGAATGGTCAGGGCAGCGACCACGGCCGCGCCTCCGAACGCTGATGCAACGCGATGTGCCGACATGACGTACTCCTCCGCTCCCCGTGGTGGCTCCCACCCACGACCACGATCAGTGGACGGACGGGGCGCCGACAGGGACGTTCGCCCTGTGCATCCAGGGGGCTCGGAGCAGAGGTGGATGCGGGACGGCTCAGGCGGGGATGCCGTCGGCCTGCTCGGCGAACTGGGTGCGGTAGAGGTCGGCGTAGAGCCCACCCTGGGCCAGCAGCTCGTGGTGCCGGCCGCGCTCCACGACCCGGCCGCGGTCGATGACGAGGATCTGGTCGGCGTCGCGCACCGTCGACAGGCGGTGGGCGATGACCAGAGCCGTGCGGCCCGTGAGCGCCTCGTCGAGGGCCCGCTGCACCGCGACCTCCGACTCGCTGTCGAGGTGGGCAGTCGCCTCGTCGAGCACGATGAGCCCGGGTCCCTTGAGGAGCAGCCGGGCGATGGCCAGCCGCTGCTTCTCGCCGCCCGAGAGCCGGTGGCCCCGGTCGCCCACCACGGTGTCGAGACCCTCGGGCAGGGAGTCGACGAGGTTCCAGACCTGCGCGGCCTTCAGCGCCGCCACCATCTCCGGCTCGGTGGCGTCGTGCTTGGCGTAGGCGAGGTTGGCGCGGATGGTGTCGTGGAACAGGTGGGCCTCCTGGGTCACCACGCCCACCGTGGAGTGCACCGACTCCAAGGTGGCGTCACGCAGGTCCATCCCGTTGACGCGCACGGCCCCGGACGACGGGTCGTAGAGCCGGGCCACCAGGTTCGTGATGGTGGTCTTGCCCGCTCCGCTGGGGCCGACCAGGGCCACGACCTGGCCGGCCTCGACGGTCGCGGTGATGTCCGTCAGCACGGTGCCGCTCCCCCGCCGGTCGCCGCTGACCGTCGTCTCGAGCGACGCGAGCGACACCTCGTCGGCAGCCGGGTAGCGGAAGCCCACGTGGTCGAGCTCGACCCGCACCGGGCCACGGGGCAGGTCGGGGGCCCCGGGCTTCTCCGTGATGAGCGGCTGCAGGTCGAGCACCTCGAAGACCCGCTCGAAGGAGACGAGCGCGGTCATGATGTCGACGCGGACGTTGGACAGGGAGGTGAGGGGGCCGTACAGCCGGGCGAGCAGGGCGGTGAGCGCGAGCAGGGTGCCGATGGTCAGCGTGCCGTTCACAGCCATGAGGCCGCCGAAGCCGTAGATCATGGCGGTCGCGAGCGAGGCCACCAGGGTCAGCGCGACGAAGAAGATGCTGCGGTTCATCGCGATCCGCACTCCCATGTCGCGCACGCGCCCCGCACGGTCGGCGTACTCCTCGTCCTCACGCCGGGGCTGGCCGAACACCTTGACGAGCAGCGCGCCCGCGACGTTGAAGCGCTCGGT
Organism: Knoellia sp. 3-2P3; assembly: GCF_029223115.1. NCBI lineage: Bacteria > Bacillati > Actinomycetota > Actinomycetes > Micrococcales > Intrasporangiaceae > Knoellia > Knoellia sp. 3-2P3. The sequence goes on along the minus strand of NZ_JARGZE010000002.1, from coordinate 183,094 downwards.
CATCCGGCTGCCCATGTCGGCGTTGAGGTTCATCTGGCTGTGGGTCAGGCCGGCCAGGCGGCGGCCCATGATGCGGGCCGGGATGATGAAGAAGGGCACGAGAGCGAGGGCGGCCACCGTGAGCTGCCACGACAGGCTCGCCATGGTGCCGATGATCAGCGCCAGCGACACGACGTTGCTGACGACGCTGGAGAGCACCGAGGTGAAGGCCTGCTGGGCTCCCAGCACGTCGTTGTTGAGGCGGCTGACCAGGGCACCGGTCTGCGCGCGGGTGAAGAAGGCGATGGGCTGCCGCAGGACGTGCGAGAACACCTGCGTGCGCAGGTCGAAGATCAGGCCCTCGCCGACGCGGGCGGAGAACCACCGCTGGACGAGGGTCAGCGCGCCCTCGGCGACCGCGAGGCCGGCGACGAGGAGCGAGAGCTGGATGACGACCGTGCGGTTCTGGGGCGTCACGCCCTCGTCGATGAGCTTGCGCAGCAGCAGCGGGGTCGCGACGACCAGGGCCGACGTCACGACGACGAGCGCGACGAAGACGCCGATCTCGCGGCGGTAGGGAAGGGCGTAGCCCATCACCCGCCGGGAGGTGCCCGGGGCGAGCTTGCGGTCCTTCACCGACTCGTCCTTGGTCAGCGACCGCATCGCGTGCCAGCCCTGCATGCTCATGGGGCCTCCCTCTGCGCCTTCTCGTGCGGGTCCAGCTCCGCGGGCGCTCGTCTCTTCTCGTCCAGCCGCTCTCGTCTAGCCGCTCAACACCGCCGTGCGGCGGCGGATTCCCACCATCATCACCGGGGGCACCGACAGGCGCCCTGCGGGGCAGGGGGAGGCGGGCTGGACGTCAGTGGCCCCGGCTGGTCACCAGGGCGTGCATGAGGCGGCCCTGGGCCTCGCGCTCGTGCTGCAGCTGTTCGTCCCGGCCGGCCGTGACCGCGCGGCGCAGCAGCGGCTTGAGCTCGCGCAACGCGGGAGCCGGTGCGGCCAGCAGCGCGGCCACGAGGTCGGCGGTCGTCGCCTCCAGCTCGTCGCGCGGCACGGCCACGGAGGCCAGACCGCTGGCCACGGCCTCGGCCGCGCCGATCGCCCGGCCGGTCGCACAGATCTCCAGGGCCTTGCTGTAGCCCACCAGGTGCACGAGGGGCGCCGTGCCGCCGAGGTCCGGCACCAGACCCAGCGACGTCTCGCGCATCGCGAGCTGGACGTCGTCGGCCACCACCCGGAGGTCGGCGGCCAGGGCGAGCTGGAAGCCCGCCCCGATGGCGTGGCCCTGCACGGCCGCGACCACGACCGCGTCGACGTCGGACCAGGCCGAGAAACCGCGCTGGAACGGCGCGATGACGTCGGCCATCTCCTGCGCGCCCCGGGCCGCCTGCCCCAGCATCGAGATCTCGCCGTCGACGCCCTCGGGCGTCAGCATGGCGAGGTCCAGGCCCGCCGAGAACGCAGGACCGTCGGCGCGCAGCACCACGACCCGCACCTCCTGGTCGAGGGTGTCGGCGATCTCGGCGAGGGCGAGCCACAGGCTCGGCGTCTTGGCGTTGCGGCGGCCGGGGTTGCTCAGGCTGACGGTCAGCACCGCGCCGTCGCGGTCGACCCGCAGGTGGGGGTGCGGCCTGGTCTGCTCAGTCACGCCCGCAGGCTATCGGCCCGCTCGAGCACCAGTGCGGCCCCTGCCGCGGTGTCGCCCAGCGCGCCAGGCACCAGTGGCACGCCGGCAGCCGCGCAGCGTTCTGCCATCCGGTCGCGCAACACTCCCTCGGCCACCATGAACGCCACGGCCACGACCGCCCGCGCCTTTCCCTGCAGCTCGTCCAGCACCTCGGGCAGGGCGCTGCCACCGTCGAGGGCGGCCACCCGCCAGGGCCCCCACTCCCCCGGCGCCCCGTGCGGGCGCAGCGTCTCCCCGATGCTCGCTACGGCGGCGCTGTCGCTGGAGCCGGCGGCATACAGCACCACGGCGGTGCCGGGGTCGGCAGCGGTGCCCGCCCTCGCGAGGAGCTCGGCGGCGGCGCGGAGCAGCAGCGGGTGCGGGCCCAGGGCCGGCGACACGGTGAACGGGCCGGCGACCGCGTTCATCGTCGCCACGGCCTCCGGCACGTCGACCTGTGCGTGGTAGGCGGGCGTCAGGAGCACGGGCACGACCACCCCGCTGTGGGCCCGCGCAGCCGCGTCCGCGGGCGTGGGCGGGTGGTGGTCGAGGTATGCCGTGTGGACACCCCGCCCCGGGGCCGCCTCCCGGACCCGGCGGGCCAGGGCGTCGACCCCGTGACGGTGCCGTGGGTCCGGGGACCCGTGGGCCAGCAGGACGATGTCGGGTGCGTCGCTCATCTCGCCGCAGGCTACGCCGGCCTGCGCGCGAGGTCGCCGAGCTGCTCACGCACCCGCACCACGTCGCCGACCACGACGATCGCCGGCGCGCGCACCCCGGCCGCCTCGGCGTCGCTCGCCGCGTGCTCGAGCGTCGTGACGGTGGTGCGCTGCCCCTCGGTCCACCCCGACTCGATGAGGGCGACGGGCGTGCCCGCAGGTCGGCCCGCGGCGATGAGGCCGGCAGCGGTGCTCCTCAGGCGGCTGACGCCCATGAGCAGGACCAGCGTCGCGTCGGCGGGGGCGTCCTTGAGCGCGGTCGTCACGACGTCGGCACCCTCGTGGGCCGACGCCACGACGAAGGACGCGGTGATCCCGCGGTGGGTCACCGGGATGCCGGCCGCTGCGGGCACGGAGACGGCTGACGTCACGCCCGGCACCACCTCGACCGGTATGCCGTGCTGCGCGCAGAAGAGGGCCTCCTCACCACCCCGGCCGAGGACGAAGGGGTCGCCGCCCTTGAGGCGCACGACGTTCTTCCCTGCCTTCGCGTGGTGGACGAGGATCTCGTTGATGCGGTCCTGGCCCACCGGGTGGTTGCCGGGGGTCTTGCCGACGTCGACGACCTCCACGTCGGCCGCGAGGGTTCGGAGCAGGCCCCGCGGCCCGAGGCGGTCGGTGACGACGACGTCGGCTGCCGCGAGCAGTGCCCGACCCCGCACGGTGACGAGGTCGTCGGCGCCGGGACCGCCACCGACGAGGGCGACCGAGCCGACGTGTGGCCCGCCCTCCTGTGCGGCAGCGGGCCGGACCCGGCGCACCGGCAGGGTGCCACTCTCGAGCCCGGCGAGGACGGCGTCGCGCACAGCGGTCGCCCGGCGGGGGTCGCCGCCGGCCGTCACGGCCACCGTGAGGCCTTCGGCGGGCGTGCGCTCGCTGCCGCGCGCGACGGCCGGCGTCCAGGCGGACGAGGCGGCCGCTTCGTCGGCGCGCACGCACCAGATGTGCGCGGCCTCCGCGTGGGCGGCCACGGCCTGGTCGACGTCGCGGTCGCCGGTCGCGGTATGCACCAGCCACGCCGGCGCGGGGTCGACGAGGTCGCCCACGAGGTAGTCGCGCTCGTGCCAGACCAGGCGCCCTGCGCTCGCCTCCTCGCGGAGGTCCTCGGTCGCCCAGGGCGCGACGACCTCGACAGCCGCACCGGCCGCGAGCAGGCTCCTCGCCCGCCGGGTGGCCACGGGCCCGCCGCCCACGACGACGGCCCGACGACCGGTGAGGTCGAGGGTGATCGGGTACCCGGCGTCCATCAGATGCCCTCGCCGGCGCTGCGGTCGGCTGCCTCGGCCATGCCTGCCGCCAGCGTCGCGCCGTCGGCCTCGTCGATGAGGAGGAACGCGCCGGTGCGGCGCAGCTCGCGGTAGTCGTCGATGGCGACGTCATCGGCCAGCCTCAACCGAACTCGGCCGATCGCGTTGAGCGACAGCCCATCCGGGGCGGGGCGCTGCTCCATCGTCTCGATGTCGAGCTGGTCGACGACATCCTCGACGATGGCGCGCACGGTGCGGGTGCCGACCCGGAGCAGCACCCGGTCCCGGCTGCGCAGCACCCGCTCGGCCAGCACGGCGACCGTCCCGCTCAGGGCGCGGGTCGTCCGGCTGGGGCGGTCCGCGGCCGTGATGGTGTCCCCGCGGGAGATGTCGATGTCGTCGGCCAGGCGCAGCACCACGCTCTGCGGCGCGAAGGCGACCTCCTCCTCGCGCACCGCGGCGTCGGGGCCTGCCCGGTCGATCCCCACCACCGTGGTGCGGCGTCCGGAGGGCAGCACGACCACCTCGTCGCCGGGGCGGACCACGCCGGAGGCCAACCGGCCCGCGTACCCGCGGTAGTCCGGGTGCTCAGGAGTGCGCGGGCGCACGACGTGCTGCACGGGGAAGCGCAGCGGCTCGACGGCGGGGTTGGTCCCCACCGGCACCGACTCGAGGTGCTCGAGGAGGGTGGGTCCGGCATACCAGGGGGTGTTGGGCGACCGCTCGACGACGTTGTCCCCGAGCAGCGCCGACACCGGCACGGCGGCGATGTCGTCGATGCCGAAACGGCCCGCCAGCCGCGCGAACTCGCCGACGATGTCACCGAAGGTCTCGGCGTCCCAGCCCACGAGGTCCATCTTGTTGACGGCCAGGGCGACGTGCCGCACGCCGAGGAGGCCCGTGACCGCGAGGTGTCGCCGGGTCTGCTCGACGACCCCGTGCCGGGCGTCGACGAGGATCAGCGCCAGCTCGGCGGTGGACGCCCCGGTGACCATGTTGCGGGTGTACTGCACGTGGCCCGGGGTGTCGGCGAGGACGTAGGAGCGGGTGGCCGTCGAGAAGTACCGGTAGGCGACGTCGATGGTGATGCCCTGCTCGCGCTCGGCGCGCAGGCCATCGGTGAGCAGGGCGAGGTCGGCGGCCTCGAGGCCCCGGTCGCGGCTGACCCGCTCGACGGCGTCGAGCTGGTCGGTGAGCACCGACTTGGTGTCGTAGAGGAGGCGGCCCACGAGCGTGGACTTGCCGTCGTCGACGCTGCCGGCGGTCGCGAGCCGGAGCAGGTCGTGGCCCGCAGCAGTGGCCGCAGCCGGCTGTGCCGCGGCGGCGGGTGCAGGAAGAGTGGTCGTCATCAGAAGTACCCCTGTCGCTTGCGGTCCTCCATGGCGGCCTCCGACAGCCGGTCGTCGGCGCGGGTGGCGCCCCGCTCGGTGAGCCGGCTGGCGGCGACCTCACGGATCACGGCCTCGACGTCGGCGGCGTCGGAGTCGACGGCACCGGTGCAGCTCATGTCGCCGACGGTGCGGTAGCGGACGAGGCGGCTCTCGTTCGTCTCGTGCTCGCGGGGTCCGCCCCACTCACCCGCGGTCAGCCACATGCCGTCGCGCTGGAACACCTCGCGCTCGTGGGCGTAGTAGATCTCCGGCAGCTCGATGCCCTCACGGGCGATGTAGCGCCAGACGTCGAGCTCTGTCCAGTTCGACAGCGGGAAGACGCGCACGTGCTCGCCCGCCGTGTGGCGTCCGTTGTAGAGGTCCCAGAGCTCGGGCCGCTGGCGGCGCGGGTCCCAGGCCCCGAAGGCGTCACGCAGGCTGAACACGCGCTCCTTGGCCCGGGCCTTCTCCTCGTCGCGACGGCCCCCACCGAACACGGCGTCGAAACGGCTCGTCTCGATGGCATCGAGCAGGGGCACGGTCTGCAGCGGGTTGCGCGTGCCGTCGGGGCGCTCGCGCAGCCGCCCGTCGTCGATGTAGTCCTGCACCCGGGCGACCACCAGACGGGCGCCGATTCGCTCGACGGTGGCGTCGCGGTAGTCGAGCACCTCGGGGAAGTTGTGACCGGTGTCGACGTGCAGCAACGGGAACGGCAGCGGCGCCGGGGCGAATGCCTTGCGGGCCAGGTGCACCATCACCACGGAGTCCTTGCCGCCGGAGAAGAGGATCACCGGTCGCTCGAACTCACCCGCGACCTCGCGGAAGATGTGGATCGCCTCCGACTCGAGGTGGTCGAGGTGGTCGAGGACGTAGTTGGCTGGCAGTGCCTGGGTCATGTGTGCAGTCCGCATTCCGTCTTGTTCCTGCCGGCCCACCGGCCGGCTCTGGGGTCCTCTCCGTCGGCCACCGGCCGGGTGCAGGGCGCGCAGCCGATCGAGGCGAACCCGCTCTGCCGCAACGGGTTCAGGAACACGTCGTGCTCCGCGACATAGCGGTCGACGTCTGCCTGGGTCCAGAGGGCGATGGGGTTGAGCTTCACGATCTGCCGGCGGGCGTCCCACCCCACGATGTCGACGTCCGTGCGGGTCGGTGCGTCCTCACGGCGCATCCCGGTGACCCACGCGTCGTGCCCGGAGATGGCCTCTTCCAGCGGGGCCACCTTGCGCAGGGCACAGCACAGGTCGGGGTTCCGCTCGTGCAGACGAGGTCCGTGCTGGGCGTCCTGCTCCGCCACGGTCTGCTGGGGCGTGACGGTGCGGATCCGCAGCGGGAGCATCGCGTACGCGTCACGGGTGCCGAGGGTCTCGGCGAAGTGGTAGCCGGTGTCGAGGAAGAAGACGTCGGCACCGGGCACGGTCGTGCCCAGCAGGTGCACCAGCACCTCGTCGCCCATGCTGCTCGCGGTGGTGAGGCGGTCGCCGAACGTCTCCGCAGCCCAGCGCAGGGCCGCCCGGGACTGCTCGACCACGACCTCGTGGGGGTCGTGCCCGGCCTCGGCGTGCCTTGCGGCCGCCTCGTCCGCGCGGGCTGCCCCGGCGGCGACGAGGGTACGCAGCTCGCTCGTTTCGCGCCTGGTTGGGGTGGTGGTGGTCACGGCTGTCCTCCTCTCAGGGCCTGCTCCTCGGCCACGCGGCCGGGGATCTGGGTGGTGTCGACGGTGACGAGCTCGACGGTGAAGACCCGGGCGCAGGCCTGGCACGCCCAGGCACCGGCGGGCTCGGCGACGGGGCGCAGGTCCTCCTCGGCACAGAACGGGCAGTGGTAGATGGCGGTGGTCGCGCGGTGACGGGTCATCTCAGGTCGTCCTCGTCGGCTCGCCGGGCCCACGCGGCGAACGACTCCCCCGCCGCGCGCTGCGCGATGTAGCGCCCGGCGAGCCGCTCGACGTAGTCGGGCAGGTCGTCGGCACGGACCTTCAGCGCGCGGGTCTTGCGCGCCAGCGACGGCTCGCTGCCGAGGCTGCCGCCGAGGTGCACCTGGAAGACCTCGACGAGTTTGCCGTCGTCGCCCTTCTGCACCATGCCCTTCAGGCCCACGTCGGCCACCTGGGTGCGCGCGCACGAGTTCGGGCAGCCGTTGACGTGGATCGAGAAGGGCACATCGAGGTCGGGCAGGCGGCGCTCCAGCTCGGCCACGACGGTCCGGGCGCGGGCCTTGGTCTCCACCAGTGCGAGCTTGCAGAACTCGATACCCGTGCAGGCCATCACGCCGCGCCGCCACTCACTCGGAGCCGTGGGCAGGCCGAGGGCCTCCAACCCGTCGGCGACGGCCCGGGTCGCGTGCTCGGGCACGTCGAGCACGAGGAGCTTCTGGTGGGCGGTGAGGCGCACGCGGGCCGAGCCGTGACGCTCGGCCAGCTCCGCCACGGCATACAGGGTGCTGCCGCTGACGCGGCCGGCGACCGGGGCGCCGCCGACCCAGAACCGGCCGTCCTTCTGCGGGTGGACGCCGACGTGGTCGCGCCGGTGGTCGCTGGGAAGCTCCGGCGCGGGGCCGTCGACGAGGGCGCGGCCGAGGTAGTCCTTCTCGAGCACCTCGCGGAACTTCTCGGGGCCCCAGTCGGCCATGAGGAACTTCAGCCGGGCCCGGTTGCGCAGCCGGCGGTAGCCGTGGTCGCGGAAGATGGAGACGACGCCCTTCCAGACCTCTGGCACCTCCGCGGGCGAGACCCAGGTGCCCAGCCGCTGGGCGAACATCGGGTTGGTGGAGAGGCCACCGCCGACCCAGACGTCGAAGCCGGGCCCGAAGTCGGGGTGGTGCACACCGACGAAGGAGATGTCGTTGACCTCGTGGGCGACGTCGAGGCTCGGCGAGCCGGAGATCGCGGTCTTGAACTTGCGCGGGAGGTTGGAGAACTCGGGGCTGCCGATGTGCCTCTCCAGGATCTCCCGGATCGCGGGCGTGCCGTCGACCACCTCGTCGGCCGCGATGCCCGCGACCGGGGAGCCGAGGATCACGCGGGGGGTGTCACCGCAGGCCTCGGCCGTGGTCAGGCCGACCGCTTCGAGGCGTCGCCAGATCTCGGGGACGTCCTCGACGCGGATCCAGTGCAGCTGGATGTTCTGCCGGTCGGTGACGTCGGCGGTGTCGCGGGCGAACTCGGTGCTGATGCCGGCGATGGTGCGCAGCTGCTCGGTGCTGAGGGCGCCGCCGTCACTGCGCACGCGCAGCATGAAGTACTGGTCGTCGAGCTCGGCCGGGTCGAGCGAGGCGGTCTGGCCGCCGTCGATGCCGGGCTTGCGCTGGGTGTAGAGCCCCCACCAGCGCATCCGGCCGCGCAGGTCGTCCGGCGTGATCGAGGCGAAGCCCTCCTTGGCGTAGACCTCCTCGATGCGAGCGCGCACGTTGAGGCCGTCATCGGCGGCCTTGAACTCCTCGTTGTGGTTCAGCGGTGTGCGGTCGCCCTCGGCCCAGGCGCCGGTGGCCTTGCCTGCCTGCCGGTTGGGGCGGGCGACGGGGGCGTGGCGCGGCGTCGTCTCGACTGACACGGGCGTTCCTTCGTATGCCGGGGGGCTGGGGCTGCGTGACGTCAAGTGTGCATCCGGGTTCGTTATGCGATGCATAACTGTCCATTATCTGATCATGCCGGCGGGGGTACTCCCACGGCCGTCCCTGCCCCCTCCGGCCGGGCCTTCGAGGCGGGCTGCGCCCTAGGACCGAGACCGGCCGAGTGCGGTCACGAGGTCGCCGAGCTCTCGTTCGACAGCGCCGATGAGGAGGTCGACGTCGGGGAGGGCCTCGCCGTCCGCCGTGATGCCGACCGTCAGCCGGCCTGCGTAGGTGACCATCGCCGCGCTGGCCCGGATCTCCTGCGCGGTGGGGACGTACGGCACGAGCTCGAGCAGCCGCCGGCCGGCGAGGTACTGCGGCTCCACCGGGCCGGGGACGTTGGACGCGACGACGTTGACCCGCCCCTGGCCCGAGCGCCCGTAGGCCCGGGCCCCGTGGGCGAAGAGTGCCGCGGGGATGTGGTCGGCCATCCGGACGACAGCTGCCGTCGCGTCGGCCACCTCACGAGCCTTCTGCTCGGCCGTCCGCGCGGCCACCGCAGCCAGCCGAGCCGCGGGGTCGGGCAGGTGGACGGGCAGCTCCACGAACATGGCCGAGGCGAGGTTTCCCCTCCTCCCGGGCTGTCCGGGCACCCGGCGCGACACCGGCACGATCGCCCGGAGCACCAGACCGTCCAGGGCCTCCCCGCGGCTCAGCAGCCACCGGCGGTAGCCGCCCGTGAGCGAGGCGAGGAAGACGTCGTTGACCGTGCACCCCGCGGTCCGTGCGACCCCGGTGACGTCGGCGAGGTCGGCGCCGGCCCAGCCCCAGACCCTTCGGCAGCTCAACGGGCCGTTGAGGATCGATGGCGGCAGGTCTGGCCGGAGCACCTGGGCCAGCCCGAACCGGAGCTGCTCGACCCGGCGTCGAGCCTCCCGAGGGGCCAGGAGCGACCACACGACCAGCCGGATCGCGCGAAGTGGCAGGGCGACCAGCCAGGCCAGGAAGTCACCCATCAACCCGAGGAGCGACGGGGTGGGCCGGGGGTCGTCGACCGCCGGTCGTGGTGGAGCTCCGTCAGGTGCAGCGGTCAGGAGGGCCCGCACCACGTCGACCCCCGACTGCCCGTCAACCATCGTGTGGTGCGCCTTGGCCACCACGGCCCAACGTCCCCCGACCAGACCGTCGACCTGCCACACCTCCCAGAGCGGTCGCTCGGCGTCCAGGCGCGGCGCCATGAGCCGGGCCACCAGGGCGCGCAGCTGCGAGTCGTCGCCAGGGGCAGGGAGGACGGCGTGGTGCACCTGGTCGGCAGGATCGAAGGCTGTCGCGTCCACCCAGATCGGCCGGCCGAGGTCCAGCGGCATCCTGCGCACCCGTCGACGGAGGATCGGCACGGCCGCCACCCTCGCCGCGACGTGGTCAAGGAACTCGGAGGGGTCCGGCGCAGGACCCTCGAGGACGAGCAGGGAGCCGACGTGCAGCGACTGGGTGTCGGTCTCCATCGGCAGGAAGATCGCGTCGAGGGCGCTGAGCCGGTCCGCGCGGGTCACCCGGGCAGTCTGGCACCGCCGCGCCCGCCACGGGCGGTGACGGGACGTTGGTCCCTGCCGAGGCACTGGGGAGCACCACACCATCGAGGGGACGCGACGCGCACGGTCGTCGCCGGACCCCGTGACCGACCGGAAGGCAGGCACCATGGCCGAGCACGCCGCCAGTGGACGACCGTCGAAGGCCCTCCGGAGGGTGCTCGTCCCCCTCGCCCTCGCTCAGTTCATCTGCAGCTTCGCCGGGTCGAACATGAACGTGATGATCAACGACATGAGCGAGGACCTCGAAACCACCGTCCAGGGCATCCAGGTCGCGATCACCATCTTCCTGCTCGTCATGGCTGCGCTGATGATCCCCGGAGGCAAACTGACCGACCGATACGGACGCAAGCGGCTCTTCACGCTGGGCCTCATCGTCTACGGCATCGGAGCGCTGCTCAGCGCGGTCGCGCCAGGGCTGGGAGTCCTCATCCTCGGCAACTCCATCCTCGAGGGCGTCGGCACGGCGCTGCTGATCCCGCCCGTCTACATCCTCACGACGCTGCTGTTCACCGGGGTGGCCTCGCGCGCCCGCGCGTTCGGCGCGATCAGCGCAGCGGGCGGCATCGGCGCAGCAGCGGGACCGCTCATCGGTGGGCTCATCACCTCGGCGATCAGCTGGCGCGCAGCCTTCGTCTTCCAGGCGCTGGTCATCGCGGTGATCGTCCTGCTGAGCCGCCACGTCGAGGACCCCCTGCCGCCGGACCCGACCCGGCCGTTCGACACCGGCGGCGCGGTGCTGTCGTCCGTCGGACTGATCCTGGTCGTCAGCGGCATCCTGGCCACCGACAACAACATCTGGCTCATGCTGGGCCTGGTCGCGGCCGGCTCGCTCGTCCTGCTGTGGTTCTTCCTGTCGATGCGGGCCAAGGAACGTGCGGGCGAGGAGGCCCTGCTGTCGCCGAGCCTGTTCCGCAACCGCACGTCCAACCTCGGGCTCATCACCCAGAACGCCCAGTGGCTGATGCTCATGGGCGTCTCGTTCACCGTCGCGGCCTACCTGCAGGTGGTGCGCGGCTACGACGCGATCGAGACCGGTGTGATCTACACAGCAGCCACGGTCGGTCTGCTGATCTCCTCCCTCGGCGCCGAGCGGTTCGCGAGGCGCCGCGCCCAGCGGACCCTCATCCTGGCAGGCTTCGTCCTCACCATCGCCGGGATCGCCGTCTTCCTCACGATGGTCGCCCTCGCGGTGTCGAAGGAGGCCAGCAGTGCCTGGATCTTCGCCCCCGGACTCTTCCTGATCGGGATGGGAGTCGGTCTCATGCTCACTCCGTCCGTCAACCTGGTGCAGTCGGCCTTCGGGGAGGAGCTGCAGGGCGAGATCTCGGGCCTTTCGCGCAGCGTGTCCAACCTGGGCTCGTCGCTCGGCACCGCTGTCGCCGGCACGATCCTCGTCGCCGGGATCACCGCCACCCCGGAGCGCTCCTACGCGCTGGCCCTGGCTGTGCTGGCCGTCATCGGAGTCGTGGGCCTGGTGGCCTCGGCCATGCTGCCCAGGACCCCCGCCGCGGTGGCCGCCGCCCAGCCGGCCACCGCCTGACGGGCCGGCGGGCACGCTGACCGCGTGCCCGCGTCAGGCCAGCGAGATGAGGTCGAGGTAGTCCTGGCCCCAGAGGTCCTCCACACCGTCGGGCAGCAGGAGGATCCGCTCGGGCTCGAGCGCCTCGACAGCGCCCTCGTCGTGGGTCACGAGCACCACTGCGCCCTTGTAGGTGCGCAACGCACCGAGGATCTCCTCGCGAGAGGCCGGGTCGAGGTTGTTCGTTGGCTCGTCGAGGAGCAGCACGTTCGCCGACGACACGACCAGCATCGCCAGCGACAGGCGGGTCTTCTCGCCACCGGAGAGCACCCCGGCAGGCTTGTCGACGTCGTCACCGCTGAACAGGAACGAGCCGAGCACCTTGCGCACCTCGGTCTCGCCGAAGGTGTCGGGCGCGGCCGACTTCATGTTCTCGAGCACGGAGCGCGAGACGTCGAGGTTCTCGTGTTCCTGGGCGTAGTAGCCCAGGCGCAGCCCGTGACCCGGCTCCACCTGCCCTGTGTCGGGGGCGTCGACGCCCGCGAGCATGCGGAGCAGGGTCGTCTTGCCGGCGCCGTTGAGCCCGAGGACGACCACGCGGGAGCCGCGGTCGATGGCGAGGTCGACGTCGGTGAAGACCTCCTGCGAACCGTAGGACCGCGACAGCCCGCTGGCCCGCAGCGGCGTCCTCCCGCAGGGGGCGGGGTCGGGGAAGCGGAGCTTGGCCACCTTGTCCTGGGTGCGCTCCCCCTCGACCCCGGCCAGCATCCGCTCGGCGCGGCGCATCATGTTCTGTGCCGCGACGGCCTTGGTGGCCTTGGCCCGCATCTTCTCGGCCTGCTCCATGAGGGCCGAGGCCTTCTTCTGCGCGTTGGCGAGCTCGCGCTTCCGGCGCCGCTCGTCGGTCTCGCGCTGCTGGAGGTAGGGCTTCCAGCCCACGTTGTAGATGTCGACCTCGGCACGGTTGGCGTCGAGGTGGAAGACGCGGTTGACCACGGCGTCGAGCAGCTCGACGTCGTGGCTGATGACCACGAGGCCACCCTTGTAGCCCTTGAGGTAGTCGCGCAGCCATGCGATCGAGTCGGCGTCGAGGTGGTTGGTCGGCTCGTCGAGGAGCAGCGTCTCGGCTCCGGAGAACAGGATCCGCGAGAGCTCGACGCGGCGGCGCTGGCCTCCGGAGAGGGTCGACAGCGGCTGTCCGAGCACCCGCTCGTCGAGCCCGAGGGCGGAGGCGATCGACGCGGCCTCGGACTCCGCGGCATACCCACCCCGCGCGGTGAACTCGCCCTCGAGGCGGGAGTAGCGGCGCATCGCCTTCTCACGGGTCTCGTCGTCGGCATCGGCCATCGCCTTCTCGGCGGCGCGCATGTCGGTGATGATGCGGTCGAGCCCGCGCGCGGAGAGCACCCGGTCGCGCGCCAGCACGTGCAGGTCGCCCGTACGCGGGTCCTGCGGCAGGTACCCCACCTGCCCGGAGGTGGTGACGCTCCCTGCGGCCGGCTGGCCCTGGCCGGCCAGGACCTTGGTGAGAGTGGTCTTCCCGGCTCCGTTGCGGCCGACGAGGCCGACACGGTCCCCGGCGGCGATGCGGAAGGTGGCATTGTCGAGCAGCAGGCGCGAACCCGCGCGCAGCTCGATCCCGCTGGCGGCGATCACTACGTAACTCCAGACATCGGTTCGGGTGCCACACTGCCCGCGCAAGGGCGGCAGGCGCTCGCATCAGTTGCGGTTGCGCCGCTGAGGGGCTGAGATCACTAGTCTACGAGAGTGATCAGGGCGAGCCCGTCACGCCCAGTCCCCGCGGAGGTCCGATGAGCTTCAACGACAACGCCCAGCTCGACACCTCGCAGGTGTCGTCCGGCGGGGGCGGCGGTCGAGGCGGCATGGTGGTCGGTGGGGGTCTCGGCGGCCTCATCCTGGTGATCATCCTCATGATCTTCGGCATCAACCCCGGCGACCTGCCCGGCACCGGCACCGACCCGGGTGGCAGCGGACAGGTCGAGGCCGGCGGCGAGCAGAGCGGCGACGCCTTCGCCGAGTGCAAGACCGGCGCCGACGCCAACCGCAACGTGGAGTGCCGCATCATCGGCACGGTGAACTCGGTGCAGGCCTACTGGGCCGCGGAGCTCCCCCGCTACGGCAAGGACTACCCGCCGGCGAAGACCGTGCTCTACAAGGGCGCCACCCAGTCGGGCTGCGGCACCGCCTCCAACCAGGTCGGGCCCTTCTACTGCCCGCTCGACCAGCAGATCTACATCGACGCCGACTTCTTCTCCATCCTCGAGTCCCAGTTCGGCGCCGACGACGGCTCCCTCGCCCAGATGTACGTCGTCGCCCACGAGTACGGCCACCACCTGCAGAACGTCCTCGGCCTGCTGGACCGGGCGCAGCAGGACCCCCAGGGCGCCGAGAGCGGCGCCGTGCGCGTCGAGCTGATGGCCGACTGCCTCGCCGGGGTCTGGGCCAACCACGCCGCCACCACGAAGGACAAGAACGGCGTGACCTACCTCAAGCCGCTCACCGACGCGGACATCAAGTCGGCCCTCTCGGCAGCCGCAGCCGTCGGCGACGACCGGATCCAGGAGAAGACCCAGGGCCGGGTGAACCCCGAGTCCTGGACGCACGGCTCGGCCGAGGCCCGCCAGAAGTGGTTCCTCACCGGCTACCGGAAGGGCAACCTGAACTCCTGCGACACCTTCGCCGTCGACTCGGTCTACTGAGCCTGAGCGGCGTCCGGCTCGTCGAGGTCGACCCACACGGCGCGACCCCGCCGCAGCGCGTCCTGCAGCACCGCGAGCTTCGGGTCCGGCAGGTCGTACAGCTCCCGGCGGGGCAGCTCGTCCAGGTGCGCGAGGCGGGGGTCCGCCAGCACGTAACGCACCAGAGCCCGGTCTCCCCCGACGACCATCCCCTCGAGCCCGGAGCCCGAGGGCAGGAGGCGTAGCACGTGCTCGGCCACCGCTCGCACCAACTCGTCGGCCTGGTTGCCCCGACGGCGGGCGAACCGCTGCTGCGACCAGCCGCCGGCGGCCGTCCGCGACTGGACGTACCGCGTCCCGCACTTGTGCGCGGTGAGCCGGCCCTCCACGGCCAGCCCCACGGCATACCCGCCTCTGCGCACGAGCACGAGGCCGAGCGGGTCGTGCGGGAACGACGTGCAGACGGCCACCGCGCCGTCCCCGCCCTCGGCACGCACGACGGCGCCCTCCTCGCTGAGGAGGGCGCCGTCGTGACGCTCGGCAAAACCGTCCAGCCAGCGGCTGACCCGCTCGGGGCCGACCTCGAGCCGTCTGGTCACGGGCGTGGCCTCAGGGCTCAGAGGTTGAAGCCCAGGGCGCGGAGCTGCTCGCGGCCGTCGTCGGTGATCTTGTCCGGGCCCCACGGCGGCATCCAGACCCAGTTGACGCGGTAGGACGCGACGAGGCCCTCCAGGGCCTGCTGCGTCTGGTCCTCGATGACGTCGGTCAGCGGGCAGGCCGCGCTGGTGAGCGTCATGTCGATGACGGCGTGGTTCTGGGCGTCGACGGTGATGCCGTAGACGAGGCCGAGGTCGACGACGTTGATCCCGAGCTCGGGGTCGACGACATCGCGCATGGCCTCCTCGACGTCGGCGACGTTCGCGGGCAGCTGCTGCGTGTCGGTCATGCTGTCTCTCCTCTGGTCTCGGATGAGAGGTCTGTGGCTGTGGTGGTGTCGATGCCCGAGCGGTTCAACGCGTCGGTGAAGGCCATCCATCCCAGCAGGGCGCACTTCACGCGGGCCGGGTACTTCGCGACGCCGGCGAAGGCCACGCCGTCGCCGATGACCTCCTCGTCGCCGGGGTCGGTGCCCCTCGACGTGAGCATGGCGCGCATCGCCTCGTGGGTGCCCAGGGCCTGCTCGACGGTGTGGCCGATGACCTCGTCGGTGAGCACCGAGGTCGACGCCGTGGAGATGGAGCAGCCGAGGGTGTCGTAGGAGACGTCCTCGACGACGGCCTCGCGGCCCGAGCCCGACAGGTGCACGCGGAGGGTCACCTCGTCGCCGCAGGTGGGGTTCACGTGGTGCACCTCGGCGTCGTAGGGCTCGCGCAGGCCGGCGTGGTGCGGCCGCTTGCTGTGCTCGAGGATGAGCTCCTGGTAGAGGTCCATCAGCTGGCCACCCCGAAGACCTCGGGCACGCGGTCGAGCGCCGTCAGCAGCGCCTCGACCTCGTCGAGGGTGTTGTATGCCGCGAAGCTGGCGCGCGCTGTCGCCGTCGCCCTGAAGCGGCGGTGCAGCGGCCACGCGCAGTGGTGCCCGACGCGGACCGCCACGCCCTGGTCGTCGAGCACCTGCCCCACGTCGTGGGCGTGCACGCCCTCGACGACGAACGAGACGGCCCCGACCCGGTCGGTGGTGTTGGCGGGCCCGACGAGCCGCACCCAGGGACGCTGCGCGAGTCCCACGAGGAGCGCCTCGGTGAGCGCGTGGTCGTGGGCGGCCACGCGGTCCATCCCCAGGCCCTGGAGGTACTCGACGGCAGCCCCCAGGCCCACGGCCTGCATCGCGTTCGGCGACCCGGCCTCGAAGCGCTGCGGCGGGGCGGCATACGTGCTGCCCTCCATCCGCACCGTCTCGATCATCGAGCCACCGGTGATGAACGGCGGCATCTGCTCGAGCACCTCGTAACGCCCCCAGAGGACGCCGACGCCGGTGGGGCCGAACATCTTGTGCCCCGAGAACGCGGCGAGGTCGACCCCGAGCTCGCGCACGTCCATCGGCAGGTGGGGGACGCCCTGGCAGGCGTCCAGCACGCTCAGGGCACCCACGGCGCGTGCAGCGTCAGCGAGCTCACGCACCGGGTTGACGGTGCCCAGCACGTTGGAGACGTGCGCGAACGCGAACACCTTGGTGCGCTCGGTGAGCAGGCTGCCGAGGTGGGCGAGGTCCAGCCGCCCCTCGTCGGTCAGCGGGACCCAGCGCAGGGTCGCTCCGGTGCGGCGGCAGAGCTCCTGCCACGGCACGAGGTTGGCGTGGTGCTCCATCTCGGTGATGAGCACCTCGTCGCCCTCGCGCAGGTCGAGGCGCGGGTCCTTCACCTGTCCGGCAACGGAGTTGGAGAACGCGTAGGCCGCGAGGTTGAGCGACTCGGTGGCGTTCTTGGTGAACACCACCTCCTCGGCGCGGCCGCCCACGAACCCGGCAACCGTGGCGCGCGCGCCCTCGTAGCGGTCGGTCGCCTCCTCCGAGAGCTGGTGCGCCCCACGGTGCACGGCCGCGTTGGCCTCCTCGGCCCAGGCGCGCTCCGCGTCGAGGGCCCGCACCACCCGGTGCGACGTGGCGCCGGAGTCGAGGTAGACCAGCGGCTTCCCGTCGCGGACGGTGCGCGACAGGATCGGGAAGTCGGCCCGGATGCGGGCCGACTCCCCTGCACTGAAGGGCGCTGCGCTCACGTGGATGCTCTCGCTGCTCTCGGTGGTGGGCTCGCCGGCCGGGTCAGGCGTTGGCCGGCAGGAAACGGTCGTAGCCCTCGGCCTCGAGGCGGTCGGCAAGCTCCGAGCCACCCTCCTCGACGATCTTGCCGTCGACGAAGACGTGCACGAAGTCGGGCTTGATGTAGCGCAGGATCCGCGTGTAGTGGGTGATCAGCAGGACGCCGACCTCGGTGTTCTCCTTGGCGCGGTTGACGCCCTCGGAGACCACCCGCAGCGCGTCCACGTCGAGGCCGGAGTCGGTCTCGTCGAGGACGGCGATCTTCGGCTTCAGCAGCTCCATCTGCAGGATCTCGTGGCGCTTCTTCTCACCGCCGGAGAAGCCTTCGTTGACGTTGCGCTCGGCGAACGCGGGGTCCATGCGCAGGTTGCCCATGGCCTCCTTGACGTCCTTGACCCAGGTGCGCAGCTTCGGGGCCTGGCCATCGACGGCCGTCTTGGCGGTGCGCAGGAAGTTCGACACGGTCACGCCGGGCACCTCGACCGGGTACTGCATGGCGAGGAAGAGGCCCGCACGGGCACGCTCGTCGACGCTCATCGCGAGGACGTCCTCGCCGTCGAGGGTGACGGTGCCGCCGGTGATCGTGTACTTCGGGTGGCCCGCGATGGAGTAGGCCAGGGTCGACTTGCCGGAGCCGTTGGGACCCATGATCGCGTGGGTCTCGCCCGACTTCACGGTGAGGTCGACGCCGCGCAGGATCTCCTTGACGCCGTTCTCGGTGTCGACGGTGACGGTCAGGCCGCGGATTTCCAGGGTGGACATAGGTTCAGCTCTCCGTGTTCTTCGGGCTGGGAACGGCGACGTAGACGTCGTCACCGTCGATCTTGACGGGGTAGACAGCGACAGGGACGGTGGCAGGCGGGCCGGAGGGCTCACCGGTGACGAGGTCGAAGCGCGAGCCGTGCAGCCAGCACTCGAGGGTGCAGCCCTCGAGCTCGCCCTCGGACAGCGAGACGTTCGCGTGGGTGCAGGTGTCGTTGACGGCGTGCACGTGACCGTCCTCGTCCCGGGCGATCGCGATGACCGTCCCGTTGACGTCGGCGGCGGCCACACCCACCTCGGGCAGCTCGTCGAGCCGGCAGACGCGCACGAAGTCGGCGTCGGTGATCTCCTGCACGGCGGTGTGCTCGGCCGTCATGCGGCGCCCTCGCTGCGCTCGGCGGACTCGATGCCGGCCAGCTCGGCGTCGATGGCGGCCATGAGGTGCTCCTGCACCTGGGGAACGCCGATGCGGCCGATGATGCTGGCGAAGAAGCCGCGCACCACGAGCCGACGGGCCGTCGCCTCGTCGATGCCACGCGACTGCAGGTAGAACAGCTGCTCGTCGTCGAAGCGGCCGGTCGCCGAGGCGTGGCCGGCGCCGACGATCTCGCCGGTCTCGATCTCGAGGTTGGGCACCGAGTCGGCGCGGGCGCCGTCGGTGAGGATGAGGTTGCGGTTCAGCTCGTAGGTGTCGGTGCCCTCGGCCGCCGCGCGGATCAGCACGTCGCCGACCCAGACGGTGTGGGCGGTCTCGCCCTGGAGGGCGCCCTTGTACTCGACGTTGGAGGTGCAGTGCGGCACCTCGTGGTCGACGAACAGCCGGTGCTCCTGGTGCTGTCCGGCGTCGGCGAAGTAGACGCCGAGGCCCTCGAACGAGCCGCCGGGACCGGAGTAGCGGGCGTTGGTCGACACGCGCACGATCTCGCCCCCGAGGGTGACCACCACGTGCTTGAGGTGGGCGTCGCGGCCGACGAGGGCGTCGTGCTGGGCGAGGTGGATCGCGTCGTCGGCCCACTCCTGGACGCTGACGACCGTCAGGTCGGCGCCGTCGCCCACCCGGATCTCCACACCGGCGTTGTGCTGCACGGAGCCGGAGTGCTGGAGCACGACGGTCGCGCGGCTGTGCCGGCCCGCCTCGATGACGGTGTGGCCGTTGCCGCGGCCTGCGCCGGTGCCGGTGAGCCGCACGAAGACCGGCGTCTCGAGCTCGGCCTCCTTGGCGATGCCCACGTAGAGCGCACGCTCGGTGCCCGCCCAGGCCGTGACCGCGGCACGGTCGGCCGGGCGGTAGGCGGTGCCGACACGCTCGTCGTCCATCGGCAGGCTGAGCAGCTCGACGCCCTCGGGCGCCTCGGACTCCACCGTGACGGCGCGCTCGGCGCTGCCCTCCTCGGCGAAGAGGCCGGAGAGCCGGTCCACGGGGGTGAAGCGCCAGTCCTCCTCACGGCCGCCCGGCACGGCGAAGTCCGCGACGGCATACGAGGTCTTGCGCTCGGCGCGGGACTGGTCCGGGACCAGCGTCTCGGCCGAGTGCGTGTGCGCTCCCTCGGTGGGGCGGGGCTTGTCTGCCAGAAGGCTCATCAGCCGACGGCTCCTTCCATCTGCAGCTCGATCAGGCGGTTCAGCTCGAGGGCGTACTCCATGGGCAGCTCGCGCGCGATGGGCTCGACGAAGCCGCGCACGATCATGGCCATGGCCTCTTCCTCGGTGAGGCCGCGGGACATCAGGTAGAACAGCTGGTCCTCGGACACCTTGGAGACGGTGGCCTCGTGGCCCATCTTCACGTCGTCCTCGCGGATGTCGACGTAGGGGTAGGTGTCGGAGCGGCTGATGTTGTCGACCAGCAGCGCGTCACAGACGACCGAGCTCTTCGAGCCGTGCGCGCCCTCCATGATCTGGACCAGGCCGCGGTAGGAGGTGCGGCCGCCGCCACGGGCCACCGACTTCGACACGATGGTCGAGGAGGTGTTGGGCGCGGCGTGGACCATCTTGGAGCCGGCGTCCTGGTGCTGGCCCTCGCCGGCGAAGGCGATCGACAGCGTCTCTCCCTTGGCGTGCTCGCCGAGCAGGAAGACGGCCGGGTACTTCATGGTGACCTTGGAGCCGATGTTGCCGTCGATCCACTCCATGGTGGCGCCCTCGGCGGCGGTGGCCCGCTTGGTGACGAGGTTGTACACGTTGTTCGACCAGTTCTGGATGGTCGTGTAGCGCACGCGGGCGTTCTTCTTCACGACGATCTCGACGACCGCGGAGTGCAGCGAGTCGGACTTGTAGATCGGCGCGGTGCAGCCCTCGACGTAGTGCACGTAGGAGCCCTCGTCGGCGATGATCAGGGTCCGCTCGAACTGGCCCATGTTCTCGGTGTTGATCCGGAAGTAGGCCTGCAGCGGGATGTCGACGTGGACGCCCGGCGGCACGTAGATGAAGGAGCCACCCGACCACACGGCGGTGTTCAGCGCGGCGAACTTGTTGTCACCGGCCGGGATGACGCTGGCGAAGTACTCGCGGAACAGGTCCTCGTGCTCGCGCAGGCCGGTGTCGGTGTCGACGAAGATGACGCCCTTCTCCTCCAGGTCCTCGCGGATCTGGTGGTAGACGACCTCCGACTCGTACTGGGCGGCGACTCCGGCGATGAGGCGCTGCTTCTCCGCCTCCGGGATGCCGAGCCTGTCGTAGGTGTTCTTGATGTCCTCGGGCAGCTCGTCCCAGGTGGTCGCCTGCTTCTCGGTCGACTTCACGAAGTACTTGATGTTCTGGAAGTCGATGCCCGACAGGTCCGAGCCCCAGTTGGGCATGGGCTTCTTGTCGAACAGGCGCAGCGACTTCAGGCGCAGCTTGAGCATCCATTCGGGCTCGTTCTTGCGCGCCGAGATGTCGCGGACGACCTCCTCGTTGAGGCCACGCCGAGCGGAGGCCCCAGCGGTGTCGCTGTCAGCCCAGCCGTACTCGTAGCGCCCGAGGTCCTTCAGACCCGGGTTCAGCTCTTCGATGGTGCTCATCGCGTGGACCCTTTCGTGGTTTCTGCGGTGGGGGTGGTCGTGCTCATGGCGCTCGGCCCCGGGGCGACATCGCCCCTGGGCGGGACAGTGGGGGTGGGAACGAAGGTGGTGCACACGTGGTCGCCGTGCGCCAGCGTCGCGAGCCGCTGCACGTGCACGCCGAGCAGCCGCGAGAACGCATCTGTTTCAGCGTCACAGAGCTGGGGAAATTCCCGCGCGACGTGCTGCACGGGGCAGTGCCCCTGGCACAGCTGTATGCCGGTGAGCGGGCCCGCGCTGCCGGCCGCCGCCCCCACGGGGCGCGCGGAGGCCGCGAAGCCGTCCCGGGTGAGGGCCTTCACCAGGGCCGCCGTACGGGCCTGCCGGTCCTCGCCCGCCTCGGCGAGCTCCGCGGCATACCGGGCCTCGAGCTCGGCGACCCGCTGCTGGGCGAAGCGCGTCACGGCGCCCTCCCCCGCGGCGTCCGCGAGGAAGCGCAGGGCGTCGGTGGCGAGGTGGTCGTAGTCGGACTCGAGGGCCTGGTGGCCGGCCTCCGCGATGACGTAGGCGCGCGCGGGGCGCCCGCGGCCACGGTGGCCGGTGATCGCTTCCCGGCTGCTGATCAGGCCGAGCTCGACGAGGTTGTCGAGGTGGCGGCGCACCGCCGCAGCGGTCAGGCCGAGCTGGTCTGCGAGGGACGCCGCGGTGATGGGTCCACGCTCGCTGATCGCCTGGAGCACGCGGTCGCGCGTGCGCGACTCGAGGACCTGCGGCTGGGCCGCACCGTCCTGGCGTTCGTGTCCGGCGATAAACACAACAGTGATGTTACGTAATTGCCGGGAGAGGGGAAAGGAAGGTCTGCCTAACCTCTGCCGAACCCCGAGGAGTCAGTCGAGCAGGCCTCGCTGGCGGGCCACGGCCACGGCCTCCCCGCGGCCGGTGGCACCGAGCTTGGCCATGATGTTGGAGACGTGCACGCTGGCCGTCTTGGCGCTGATGAACAGCTGGGTGCCGATCTGCTTGTTGCTCCGGCCGAGGGCGACCAGCGAGAGGATCTCGTGCTCACGCGGCGTCAGGTGCTCCGCCGGGCGTGCCGCCGCGTCGCGCAGCGGGGCGCGGTGGCCGGTGAGGGGTCGCAGCTCGGCGAGCAGCGGACGGGCCCCGAGCCTGCTGGCCGTCTCGGTGGCTGCCGCAGCCTCGGCCTCGCCGCGCGGGTCCCCGCCCGCGGAGAGCACCGCCGCGAGCCGGGCCCGGGACCGCGCGCTCTCGAACGCGTGGCCGTAGCCCTCGAACTGCCGCACCGCCTCCGACCAGGCCCCCTCGAGGTCAGCCTGACCGGGGTCCGCGCCGGTGAGCCACCGCAGCCGCAGCAGCTCGGCCTGCGCCCTGGCGGCCCAGGCGCGCGCCTCGGGGCCGCCGTTGCCCGAGGCGTCGGACTCCTGCCAGACCTCGCGGGCCACGGCCGCCAGCTCCTCCCCACGCACCAGCAGCTCCTGGCGGGCCGCGCCGGCGGTGGTGGCGGCATGGCTGGCCAGCTGCCCCAGCAGCAGGGCGCTGAGGCGCACCCGGGCCTGGAACCGCGGGCGCCAGAGCCGGTTCAGCAGGGTGACGACCTCGTCGTGGGCTGCGACGGCGGCCGGCAGGTCTCCGGCGTCGCCGTGCAGGTCGATCGCGGCACTGCCGCTCAGCAGCGCCACCAGTCCCTCGGTCTCCCACCAGCGGCGGGTGCCCGGCACCACGTCGAGGGCGGCCGTGTCACCGCGACCGGCGGCGACGTAGAGCAGTGCGGCGTCGAGCAGGGCCCGTGCCATCAACGGCGCGTCGCCCCCGTCGTGCGCCAGGATCTCCTCGGCCTGCGCCCAGTCGCCGAGCTCGTAGGCGGCGATGCCGCCGAGCAGCCGGCACTCGAGGGCGTACGGCGCCCACTCGCGCCCGCCGGCCCTGGCCCGGGAGGCCCCGCGGCGGTAGATCTCCAGCGCCTGAGACAGCCGTCCCGCCCGGTGGTGCAGCGACCCGAGGTGGTGCAGGGCGCGGCTCTCGGCCGGGGTCCCCTGCACCGCCGGGTCCTCGATGATCCGCTCCAGCGCGTGCTGCGACTCCTCCGGGTTGCCGGTCCGCTCGCGGACCTTGGCCAGCACGACCCGCACCTCGTCGGCCACGTCCCGCAGCTCGTACTGCTCGGCAAGGGCGATCGCGTCGTCGCCCGCCCGGGTCGCCTCGTCGTCGCGCCCGCGGTCGGCCAGGGCCTGGGCGTGGGCGCCGAGCAGGCGGGCGCGCTGCGGCCCCTGGTCCTCGGGCGGGAGCAGGCTGAGGGCCTCCTTGGTCACCGCAAGGGTGTCGACGGGGTTCTCCGTCAACCGGGCCGTGGTCGCCACCGCACCGAGGAGCTCGGCCCGACCGGCGGCGTCGGCGAGCTGCGGCCGGCGGGTCAGCCTGTCCTGGAGCAGGTCGAGCGCCTTGTAGGCGCGACCGGTGCTGGTGGCGGCCGCGGCGGCGCGCACGGTCAGGGAGTCGGCGGAGGGGTGGTCGTCGGCCAGCAGCGCCAGTGCCTGCTTGTAGTGGCGCCAGGCCTCCTCCGGCCCGCCCACGGCCATCGCCGCGTCGCCGGCGCGCGCACTGGCGTCGAGCGCCTCCTCGCGGTGTCCCGCGGCGAGGGCGTGGCGGGCCAGGTCCGCCCAGGTGCCGAGCGAGGGGTCCTGGGCGAACGCGGCGGCATACCGCTCGTGGGCCCGGACCCGCTCCCCCGGCAGCAGGTCGTCGTAGACCGTCTCCGCCAGCAGGGCGTGGCGGAAGGCGTACCCGCCGGTGTCGGTGGGGACGAGCACGTGGTGCTCGACGGCGTCGCGGATGGCGACGTCGAGCTCGGCGTCGGACAGGTCGACGACCTCGGACAGCAGTCGGTGCGAGACCTGCCGCCCCGCAGCGGCAGCCAGCCGCACCACCTGCTGGCCCGCGTCGCCGAGCTGTTCGAAGCGCACGAGCAGCAGGCGCGAGAGGTCCTCGGTCGAGCCCGGCCTGCCCAGCGCACTGGCCGCGGTGAGCTCCTCGGCGAAGAACGCGTTGCCCTCGGCCCGCTCGACCACCGCCTGCACCTCGCGCTCCCCCAGCTCGCTGCCGCCGAGCCCGCGGACGATCTCGCGCACGTGCCGGTCGGCCAGCGGGGCGAGGTCGAGCCGCTGCACCGAAGCCAGACGAGCCCAGTGGGCCAGCGTCGCGCGCAGCGGGTGGCGGCGGTGCAGGTCGTCGCTGCGGTAGGAGGCGACCAGCGACACCGGGCCGGCGAAGCCCCGCGTGAAGAGCAGGCTCAGAAGGTCGCGGGAGGACTGGTCGGCCCAGTGGACGTCCTCGACCACGACGAGCACCGGCCCCTGCTGGGCGAGGTCCTCGAGGGCGGCGTGCACCGCCTCGACGAGGTCGGCCCGGTCGAGGGCGCCGGCCTCGTCGACCCCACCTCCGCGGCGACGGCTGGGGAACAGCCGGGCGAGGTGCGGATGGGCCCCGATGACCGCGTCGACCTGGTCGGGGGCCGTGGCCTCGAGCCGGCCGAGCATCTCCGTGAACGGCAGGTAGGGCAGCGAGCTGCCCACCTCTCCGAGGCAGTGGCCGGTGAGCACCAGCCACCGCTGCTCGCGGGCGTGCGCCGTGAGCTCGGTCAGCAGCCGGGTCTTGCCGATGCCCGCGTCGCCGGAGAGGACGACCATGCCGGTCCGGCCCGCCGCCGAGTCGAGACCCAGCAGGCGCGTCAGGCGCTCGCAGTCGTCGTCGCGGCCCACGAAGAGGCCGCCAGCAGGGGCATCCAGTGGCACACCGCAGATTATGTCGGAGTGCTCTGACAATGCAGCCTGCTGGCGGCCGATTGGGACGAGCGTCGCGGTCATCGCCGGGCCGCGCAGCCGGTCAGGCGGGCCGCACCTGCGTCGCGTGACGGTGGTGCAGCCTGACGTGAAGCCGCTCGGCCCAGCGGTGGCCGTGGCGCCGGCTCGACCCGACCCGGCCCGAGCCGGCGGCGAAGAGCTGGCGACGGTAGTCGAGCTCGGCGTTGACGAACAGCGGGTCTCCATACATGGGGTGCTCCTTGTGCGGTGGCCCCGTCGTCGGGACCTGGTCGGTGGTTCGTGGTGATGCCTCGACTGTGCACGTCTGAGGTGGGTCGCCACATTGGGCTGCTGCCCTATCTCTGCGGGTCGGCCGCCTCAGATCGGCGCCTGAGGCGGTCTGAGGCCGGCTGGGGCCGCTTGAGGGCGGCCGTGGCGGTCTGGCCTCAGGCCGGGCGGAGGGTGCCGCTGGTGCGGCGGGGGCGGCTGGGGCGCCAGGTCGGCCACTGCAGCCGACGCTGCCGGCGCTGCGGCCGGAGCGAGGCACCCGAGAGGTTCTCGCGCTTCCAGCTGAGCTCGGCGGCCACGGTGAGGGGGTGGGCGATGAGGTTCATGGTTGCTCCTTCGGTGGTGCCTCAACACTGCGCGCCTGAGGTGGCCGGGCACATGGGGAAAGTGCCCACACCCTTGAACGGGGCCGGCACCTCAGGCGTGACCTGAGTCCCCTGCCCACCTCGGGCGCTCGCTCCCGGGGCGACCTCCGGCGCACGAGCCCTGCGACCTACACTCGCCGGGTGCCCGCAGCCGTCGTCGTGACCGACCTCCGCAAGCAGTTCGGGTCCGTGACCGCCCTCGACGGCGTCACCTGGCAGGCCGAGCCCGGACGGGTGACCGCCGTGCTCGGTCCCAACGGCGCGGGCAAGACGACCATGGTGGAGTGCTGCGAGGGCCTGCGCCGCCCGGACTCCGGCACCGTGCGCGTGCTGGGCGCCGACCCGTGGCACGCCTCGGCCGAGCACCGGGCCAGGGTCGGCGTGATGCTGCAGGACGGCGGCCTGCCCAACGCCGCACGCCCGCTGGCGCTGCTGCGCCACCTCGCCCACATGTATGCCGCGCCGCGACCGGTCGACGACCTCGCCGCCCAGCTGGGCATCGACCGCTTCTCCGGCACGTCGGTGCGCCGCCTCTCCGGGGGCCAGCGGCAGCGGGTCGCCCTCGCCGCCGCCCTGGTCGGCGCCCCCGACGTGGTCTTCCTCGACGAGCCCAGCGCGGGACTCGACCCGCACGCCCGCCTCGACGTCTGGGACCTCGTGCGGTCGGTCGCCGCCGAGGGCACGGCCGTCGTGCTCACGACCCACTCGTTCGAGGAGGCCGAGCGCATCGCCGACGAGATCGTGATCGTCGCCGACGGACGGGTCGTGGCCGAGGGCAGCCGTGAGGAGATCACGGCCGGGCGGTCCCTGGAGAACGTCTACTTCGAGCTGACCCGCAGGAGCCCGCGATGAGCCAGGGGACCCTAGGCCGCGCCGCGCCGGCGCCCCAGCGCATCGCCGCCCAGGCCCGCTTCGAGACCCTCACCATGCTGCGCAACGGCGAGCAGCTGCTCGTCGCCATCGTGCTGCCGGCCATGGTGCTCGCCGGACTCGTGGCCACCTCCTTCGTCCCGCTCGGAGCCGGGCGACGGGTCGACGTGGTGGTGCCGGGCGTGCTCGCGCTGTGCGTCATCTCCTCCGGGTTCACGGGCGTCGCCATCGCCACCGGCTTCGACCGCCGGTACGGCGTGCTGCGCCTGCTCGGCGCGAGTCCCCTGGGTCGGCTGGGCCTGCTCGCGGGCAAGGCGGCAGCCGTGCTGAGCGTGGTCGCCGTGCAGTTCACGGTCATCGGAGGGCTGGGCCTGGCCCTGGGCTGGGAGCCGCGCTGGTCCGGCATACCGGCTGCGCTGGTGTCGACGCTCCTGGGCACCTGGGCCTTCGTCGCGCTGGCCCTGCTCCTGGGCGGCACCGTGCGCGCCGAAGGCGTGCTGGCGCTGGCCAACCTCGTGTGGGTGCTGCTGCTGACGCTCGGCGGCGTGGTGGTCCCGACCACCCGGTTGCCCGAGGGGCTGGCACGGTTCGTCGAGGTGCTCCCGTCGGCGGCCCTGGGCGACAGCCTGCGTGCCGCCCTCCTCCACGGTCAGGTGCCCCTCGGTGACTGGCTGGTGCTGGTGGTCTGGGCGGCGGCTGCGACCGCGCTCGCCTCCCGGTTCTTCCGGTGGAGCGACTGAGCGCACCCGCTGCCGCAGACCGGTGGCACCGTGCCCGGGCGGCGGGTCCCGGGGCGAGCACAGGCGAGCCTGGGCCGCTGCGTACCCTCGTGTCGTGACCGCAGCACCCCCCGCCACAGCCCCGGCCACGCGCGGCGTCGCCAGCACGCCCTGGCTCTCGCGCATCCTCCTGGCCAACCTCGTCGTCGAGGTGCTCATCGTGGTCACCGGCGGCCTGGTGCGGCTCACGGGGAGCGGGCTCGGCTGCCCCACCTGGCCCGAGTGCGTGCCGGGGAGCTACGTGCCGGTCCGGGAGCAGGCGGAGGGCTTCCACCGCTACATCGAGTTCGGCAACCGCACCCTCACGGGGGCGGTCGGTCTCGCCGCGATCCTCGTCGTGTATGCCGTGTGGAGGTGGGCCGGTGCCCGGCGCGACCTCATGGTGCCCGCCTGGCTCGTGCTCGGCGGGGTCGTCACCCAGGCGGTGCTCGGCGGGGTCACCGTGCTCACCGGCCTGCACCCCGCCACGGTCGCAGCACACTTCCTCGTCTCGATGGTGCTGGTCGCCACCTCGGCCTTCATCGTGTTCCGGGCGCAGGAGCCGCCGGGGGCCCGCCCGCTCGCCGTGCACCCGCTCGTGGAGCGGCTCGCCTGGCTGGCCTGCGCGGTCGCCGGCGTCGTGCTCCTGCTCGGCACGGTCGTGACCGGCTCCGGACCGCACTCCGGCGACGCCGACGAGCCCGCCCGCTTCGGCTTCGACCCGCGCACGATCTCGTGGCTCCACGCCGACGCGGTGATGCTCTTCATCGGCCTCGTGGTCGCCGTCTGGGTCGCCGCCCGGCTCTCGGCCACCTCCCGCCGCGCCCCAGACGCCTGGCGCACGGTGCTGCTCGTCACGCTCGCCCAGGGCGTCGTCGGCTACGTGCAGTACCTCACCGACCTGCCCGAGGTGCTCGTCCTCACCCACATGCTCCTGGCGTCGCTGCTGGTCGTCGCCCTCACGGCGGGTGTGGTGCGACTGCGCGCCGGCCTGCCAGACTGAGCCGGTGCCGAAGGACTGGAGCCGCAGGACCCAGGTGAAGGTGGCCCTCGTGGCTGCCCTCCTCGGCGTGCTCGTGTGGGCGGACGCCCGCGTCCCGGAGTGCGCGTCCTACGGACAGACCCCGGGCGGTGTCGCCCTGCCCGGCGAGATGGCCGACCACGGCATCACCTGCACCGGCCGCTGAGCAGCCGCTGAGCAGTTGCCGCTGGGCGCTGGCGGCGCCGGTGGCCTTCGCCGAAGCGTCAGGTGATCGGCAGGTACAGCAGGGGGTCGACCGCGACGCCGAGGAAGAGGATGGCGACGTAGCTGATCGAGAAGTGGAACAGCCGCATCGGCCGCAGCACCTTGGGTCCCTCCCCCGCCTTCGCCGCCCGCAGCAGGCGGTGCGCCTCGGCGATGAACAGGCCCCCGGAGACCAGCGCCGTGACGAGGTAGATCCACCCCATCGGGGCGACCGGCACGAGCAGCAGCGACGTCGCGACCATGGCCCAGGAGTACGCGACGATCTGCTTGGCGACGACGGTGAAGCGCTCCACCACCGGCAGCATCGGCACGTGCGCCGCGGCGTAGTCGTCCTTGAACCGCATGGACAGCGGCCAGTAGTGCGGCGGCGTCCAGAAGAAGATGACCAGGAAGAGGATCACCGCCTCCCAGCCCACCGTGCCGGTGACCGCGGCCCACCCGATGAGGACGGGCATGCAGCCCGCGGCGCCGCCCCACACGATGTTCTGCGCGGTCCGGCGCTTGAGGATCATCGTGTAGCCCACGGCATACATCAGGATCGCGCCGAGCGAGAGCGCGGCCGAGATCAGGTTGACCTGCCACGCGAACCAGAGGGTCGAGACCACGGTGAGCACCGAGCCGAAGACCAGCCCGTTGCGGGGCGTGACCTCGCCGGTGACCATCGGCCGGTTGCTGGTGCGGTGCATCTCCGCGTCGATGTCGCGGTCGTAGACGCAGTTGAACGTGTTGGCCGCGCCGGCGCTCAACGAGCCGCCGACGAGGGTGGCCACGATGAGCCAGAGTGACGGGATGCCGCGCTCGGCCAGGAACATCACCGGCACCGTGGTGACCAGGAGCAGCTCGATGATGCGCGGCTTGGTCAGCGCGACGTAGGCGCCGACGGTGCGCCTCCACCCGTGCTTCACCCCTGCGGTCGGGGACGCGGAGATCCGGGCAGACGGATCGAGAGCGGTCACAGCGTCCTTTGCGGGTGGTGCGGTAGGTCAGGGAGCCCGGCCAGTCTAGCCCGCGACGCCCGGGGCCCCGCGGACGGCTCGTCCGCCGCCCACCCGGTTGACCGGTGGTTGGTCCTGCGTGCGACGCAGGTCACGCCCGCCACTAGGCTCAGGGGCTGTTGCCAGTGCCCCTCTTCGAAGGAGACCTGTACCCGTGACCACCACACGCACCGCCAAGTCTGCGGCAGTCAGGGGGCGCGACGCCTCCCTGCCCAAGCCCATCGCACGCAAGGCCGGGTGGTCCGACGTCGACGTCCGGGCCGTCGACACGGTGCGGGTCCTCGCCGCGGACGCAGTGCAGAAGGTCGGCAACGGCCACCCGGGCACGGCCATGAGCCTGGCCCCTGCGGCCTACCTGCTTTACCAGCAGGTGATGCGCCACGACCCCGCCGACCCGCACTGGCTCGGGCGCGACCGGTTCGTGCTCTCCTGCGGGCACTCGAGCCTCACCCAGTACATCCAGCTCTTCCTCGCCGGCTACGGCGTCGAGCTCGACGACCTGAAGGCGCTGCGCACCTGGGGCTCGATCACCCCGGGCCACCCCGAGGTGCACCACACCCCCGGCGTCGAGATCACCACCGGCCCACTCGGCTCCGGCCTCGCCTCGGCCGTCGGCATGGCCTTCGCCCAGCGCCGCCACCGCGGCCTGCTCGACCCCGACGCCAAGCCCGGTGAGAGCCCCTTCGACCACCACATCTGGGTGCTTGCCTCCGACGGCGACATCATGGAAGGCGTCTCCCACGAGGCCTGCTCGCTCGCCGGACACCAGGAGCTGGGCAACCTCACGGTCGTCTACGACGCCAACCAGATCTCCATCGAGGACGACACCGACATCTCGTTCTCCGAGGACGTGGGTAGGCGCTTCGAGGCCTACGGCTGGGACGTCGTCGACGTCGACTGGCGCAGGGACGGCAACGGCGAGACCTACGTCGAGGACGTCGACGCGCTCCACGCCGCGCTCGAGAGGTCCAAGCGCTCGAAGCGCCCGACGCTGGTCGTCCTGCACACGATCATCGCCTGGCCCGCGCCGACCAAGCAGGACACCGGCAAGTCGCACGGCTCCGCCCTCGGCGCCGACGAGATCGCCGCCACCAAGGAGCTGCTCGGGTTCAACCCGAAGAAGACCTTCGAGGTCGACCGCGCCGTGCTGACGCACACCCGCAAGGCAAAGGCGCGCGGCAAGGCCGAGCACAAGGCGTGGGACAAGACGTATGCCGCGTGGCGCAAGGCCAACGCCGAGCGGGCCGAGCTGCTCGACCGCCTGGTGGCTGGTGACCTGCCGGCCGGCCTCGACAAGGCCCTGCCGGTCTTCCCCGCCGACAACGAGAAGGGCCTGGCCACCCGTGCCGCCTCGGGCAAGGTGCTCGGCGCGATCGCCGACGTCATGCCCGAGCTGTGGGGCGGCTCGGCCGACCTCGCCGAGTCGAACAACACCACCATGGAGGGCGCAGAGTCCTTCATCCCGACCGGCAAGCAGACCCGCGAGTGGAGGGGCGGCCCCTACGGCCGCACGCTCCACTTCGGCGTCCGCGAGCACGGGATGGGCATGATCCTCAACGGCATCGCGCTCGAGGGCCTCACCCGTCCGTACGGCGGCACGTTCCTCGTGTTCTCCGACTACATGCGTCCCGCCG
Organism: Knoellia sp. 3-2P3; assembly: GCF_029223115.1. Lineage (NCBI taxonomy): Bacteria > Bacillati > Actinomycetota > Actinomycetes > Micrococcales > Intrasporangiaceae > Knoellia > Knoellia sp. 3-2P3. Next base: position 152,289 of record NZ_JARGZE010000002.1, on the reverse strand, counting down.
TCCGCCTCGCCGCGATCCAGCAGCTGCCCGTGACGTTCGTGTGGACCCACGACTCGATCGGCCTCGGCGAGGACGGCCCGACCCACCAGCCCATCGAGCACCTGGCTGCGCTCCGGGCGATCCCCGGCCTCGACGTCATCCGTCCCGCGGACGCCAACGAGACCGCCGCCGCCTGGTTGGCGCTGCTGGGGAAGCGCGACCGCCCCGCGGCCCTCGCGCTGACCCGCCAGGCCGTGCCGGTCTACGACCGCAAGGAGTACGCCAAGGCGCGCAACGTGGCCAAGGGCGGCTACATCATGGCCGAGGCGTCCACCGGGACCCCCGACGTGATCCTCATCGCCACCGGCTCGGAGGTGCAGCTGGCGGTCGAGGCGCGGAAGACGCTGGAGAAGCAGGGTGTTGGCACCCGTGTGGTCTCCATGCCGTGCCGCGAGTGGTTCGACGAGCAGAGCGCGGCCTACCGCGAGAAGGTCCTGCCCCGCGCCGTGCGCGCCCGCGTGAGCGTGGAGGCCGGTGTGCCGCAGGGCTGGCGCGAGCTGGTCGGTGACGCCGGTGAGGTCATCGGCATCGACCACTACGGCGCCTCGGCCGACTTCGCCACGCTGTTCAAGGAGTTCGGCTTCACCACCGCGGCGGTCGTCGCGGCCGCCAAGAGGTCCATCAAGACCGCGAAGGGAAACTGACGCATGACCGACAACCCAGCCCTGAGGGCCCTCGCCGACAACGGCGTCTCCGTCTGGCTCGACGACCTCTCCCGCCAGCGCATCCAGAGCGGCAACCTGCAGGAGCTCATCGACACCAAGGGCGTCGTCGGCGTGACGACCAACCCCTCGATCTTCCAGCTGGCGCTCGCCGAGGGTGACGCCTACGACGAGCAGGTGGCCAAGCTCGCCGCCGAGGGCAACACGGTCGACGACACCGTCTTCGTCCTGACGACCGAGGACGTCCGCAACGCCTGCGACATCATGCGTCCCGTCTACGACGCCACCGAGGGCGTCGACGGCCGGGTCTCCATCGAGGTCGACCCGCGGTTGGCCCACGACACGGCGGCGACCGTCGAGGCCGCCCGCACCCTGTGGGCGACGGTCGACCGGCCCAACGTCTTCATCAAGATCCCCGCCACCGTGGAGGGCCTGCCGGCGATCTCGCAGGTCCTCTCGGAGGGCATCAGCGTCAACGTGACGCTGATCTTCTCCCTCGACCGCTACCGCGGCGTCATGAACGCCTTCCTCACCGGCCTCGAGCAGGCCCGCGAGGCCGGTCGCGACCTGCACGAGATCGACTCGGTCGCCTCGTTCTTCGTCTCCCGCGTCGACACCGAGGTCGACAAGCGGCTCGAGGCCATCGGCAGCGAGGAGGCGCTCTCCCTGCGGGGCCGGGCCGGTGTCGCCAACGCGCAGCTGGCCTACCAGGCGTTCGAGGAGGTCTTCTCCACGCCGCGCTGGCAGAACCTCGCCGACGACGGCGCGCACGTGCAGCGTCCCCTGTGGGCCTCCACCGGCGTCAAGAACCCCGACTACTCCGACACGCTCTACGTGACCGAGCTGGTCGCGCCGAACACCGTCAACACCATGCCGGAGAAGACGCTGGACGCCGTGATCGACCACGGCGACATCCGGGGCGACACGGTCACCGGCTCCTACGCGCAGGCGGCCGAGATCCTCGACGCGCTCGAGCGGCTCGGCATCTCCTACGCCGACGTCACCGCCCAGCTCGAGAAGGAGGGCGTGGACAAGTTCGAGGCGTCGTGGGAGGAGCTGCTCAAGGGCGTGCGGTCCGAGCTCGACAGGCTGAGCGCGTGAGCGCCGTCGGCGTCGTCGCCTCCGGCCCCGCGGCCGATGCGATCGCCGCCCGGGTGCCGGAGCTCGTCGCCGAGCGCTTCGCGAGCCGTCTCTTCGCCCAGGACGCCACGCTGTGGGGACCCGAGGCCCAGGCCGAGGCGTCCGTCCGGCTCTCCTGGGTGGGCCTGCCCCGCTCGTCCCGCCCCCTCGTGGGCGAGGTGGCCGCCCTGCGCGAGCACTTCCGCGGCGAGGGCGTCGACCGCGTCGTGCTGTGCGGCATGGGCGGCTCGTCGCTCGCGCCCGAGGTCATCTGCGCCACGGCGGGGGTGCCGCTCGTGGTGCTCGACTCCTCGGACCCCGACATGGTCCGCTCGGCGCTGGTCGACCTCGAGCGCACCGTCGTCGTGGTCTCCAGCAAGTCCGGGTCCACGGTCGAGACCGACTCTCAGCGCCGTGCCTTCCAGGCGGCCTTCACCGAGGCCGGCATCGACCCCACCGCCCGCATCGTCGTGGTCACCGACCCCGGCAGCCCCCTGGACCGGGAGTCCCGCGACGCCGGCTACCGCGTGGTCAACGCCGACCCGAACGTGGGCGGGCGCTACTCCGCCCTGACCGCCTTCGGGCTGGTGCCCTCCGGTCTCGCCGGTGCCGATGTCGAGGCGATCCTCGACGACGCCGAGGCCGTCTCCGACGTGCTCGGCGCCGATGACGAGGGGAACCCGGCCCTGCGGCTCGGTGCGGCCATGGGCGGCACCAGCCCGCTGCGCGACAAGCTCGTGCTGGTCGACGACGGCTCCGGCATCGTCGGCCTGCCCGACTGGGCCGAGCAGCTCATCGCCGAGAGCACCGGCAAGCGGGGCACCGGCATCCTGCCCGTGGTGGTCGCCGAGGAGGAGGAGTACGAGGTCGAGTGGCCTCCGGACGACGTCACCGTCCTGCGCCTCAAGGGCGACGCCGAGGACGCCGACAGCCCGGACGAGCTCGTCCAGCCCGGCCGCTCCGACATCGAGGTCACGGGCTCGCTCGGCGCCCAGCTGCTGCTCTGGGAGGCCGCCACCGCCGTCGCGGGGAGGCTCCTCGGCATCAACCCCTTCGACCAGCCTGACGTCGAGAGCGCCAAGAAGGCCGCCCGCGGCCTGCTCGAGGACAGCGGCGGCCAGGTGCAGCCACCGGCGTTCACCGACGGCGCCGTGGAGGTCCGCGCCCTCGGCGGCGACTGGCTCGGTGACGCGACGACGGTCGAGCAGGCCGTGGACGCCCTGCTGCGACGTCTTCGTCCCGACGGCTACGTCGCCGTGATGGCCTACCTCGACAGGCTGGCCGACGCCTCGCTGGCGGACGTCCGCCCGCGGCTGGCAGCGCACGTCCGGCGGCCGGTCACCTTCGGGTGGGGACCCCGCTTCCTCCACTCGACAGGCCAGTTCCACAAGGGAGGTCCGGACATCGGCGTCTACCTCCAGGTCACGGCGGAGCCGCGCGAGGACCTCGAGGTCCCCGGCCGCGACTTCACCTTCGGCGAGTTCATCGCCGCCCAGGCAGCCGGTGACGCGCAGGTGCTGGCCGAGATCGGCCGCCCGGTGCTCCGCCTGCACCTGACCGACCACGACGCCGGCCTCCGACAGGTCGTCGCCGCACTCACACGCCACACGCTGACGTAAGGGCACTGCATGACTCCAGCCCGGGTGACCCAGGGCCACAACCCCCTCCGCGACCCCCGCGACAAGCGCCTCCCCCGCATCGCCGGCCCCTGCGGCCTGGTGCTGTTCGGCGTCACGGGCGACCTCGCGCGCAAGAAGCTGATGCCGGCGGTCTACGACCTGGCCAACCGCGGCCTGCTGCCGCCGGGCTTCTCGCTGGTCGGCTTCGCCCGACGCGACTGGGCCGACCAGGACTTCGGCAAGGTCGTCTACGAGGCGGTCAAGCAGCACGCACGCACGCCGTTCCGCGAGGACGTCTGGCGCAACCTCTCCGAGGGGTTCCGTTTCGTGCCGGGTGTGTTCGACGACCCGGCGGCGTTCGACCTGCTGGCCGAGACCGTCCACTCGCTCGAGGCCGAACGCGGCACCGGCGGCAACCAGGCGTTCTACCTCTCCATCCCGCCCGCGTTCTTCTCCACGGTCTGCGAGCAGCTCGAGCGCTGCGGGCTGACCAAGTCCAGCGACGGGAGCTGGCGGCGGGTCGTGATCGAGAAGCCGTTCGGCCACGACCTGAAGAGCGCCCGCGAGCTCAACGACATCGTCGAGGGCGTCTTCCCGCCGGACTCGGTGTTCCGCATCGACCACTACCTCGGCAAGGAGACGGTGCAGAACCTGCTGGCGCTGCGCTTCGCCAACCAGCTGTTCGAGCCGGTCTGGAACGCCAACTACGTCGACCACGTGCAGATCACGATGGCCGAGGACATCGGCATCGCGGGTCGGGCCGGCTACTACGACGGCATCGGCGCCGCCCGCGACGTCATCCAGAACCACCTCCTGCAGCTGCTCGCGCTCACCGCCATGGAGGAGCCGGTGTCGTTCGACGCCGAGCACCTGCGCGCCGAGAAGGAGAAGGTGCTCTCGGCGGTGCGCCTGCCCGAGGACCTGTCCAAGGCCACGGCCCGCGGCCAGTACGCGGCCGGCTGGCAGGGCGGGGAGCAGGTCATCGGCTACCTCGACGAGGACGGCATCAAGGCCGACTCCACGACCGAGACGTATGCCGCGCTGAAGCTCGAGATCGACAGCCGCCGGTGGGCGGGGGTCCCCTTCTACCTGCGCACCGGCAAGCGGCTCGGCAAGCGGGTCACCGAGATCGCCGTGGTGTTCAAGCGGGCGCCGCACCTGCCCTTCGCCCAGACCGCGACGGAGGAGCTCGGCCAGAACGCCATCGTCATCCGCGTGCAGCCCGACGAGGGCATCACCATGCGGTTTGGCGCCAAGGTGCCCGGGGCGCAGATGGAGGTGCGCGACGTCTCCATGGACTTCGGCTACGGCCGGGCCTTCACCGAGTCCAGCCCCGAGGCCTACGAGCGGCTCATCCTCGACGTGCTTCTCGGTGACCCGCCGCTGTTCCCGCGGCACGAGGAGGTCGAGCTGTCCTGGAAGATCCTCGACCCGGTCGAGCGCTTCTGGGCCAGGCAGGGACGCCCCGACCCCTACCCCGCCGGCGGCTGGGGCCCCGAGTGCGCCGACGAGATGATGCGCCGCGACGGCCGTGTCTGGAGGATGCCGTGATCGTCGACCTGCCCAGCACCACGACCAAGGAGATCAGCAAGAAACTGGTGCGGCTGCGCCAGGACGTCGGCGCGATGGCCCTGAGCCGGGTGCTGACGCTCGTGCTGGTCGTCGACGAGCGGCACGCCGAGGAGGCCATCCAGGTCGCCAACGACGCGAGCCACCAGCACCCGTGCCGCATCATCGCCGTGGTGACCGGGAACAAGCGGGGCGCCTCACGCCTCGACGCCCAGATCCGGGTCGGCGGCGACGCGGGGGCGAGCGAGGTCGTGGTCCTGCGCCTCTACGGCCCGCTGACGCGCCACGGACGCAGCGTGGTGATCCCGCTCCTGCTGCCCGACTCCCCCGTGGTCGCGTGGTGGCCCACCGCGGCCCCTCGACGGATCTCGGAGGACTCCATCGGGGCGATGGCCCAGCGCCGCATCACCGACGCCGCCGAGGCCAAGAACCCCCGGGCCGAGATGAAGCACCGGGCCGAGACCTACGCGCCGGGTGACACCGACCTGGCCTGGACCCGGATCACGCTGTGGCGCGGCCTGCTCGCCGCCGCCCTCGACCAGCCACCCTACGAGCCGGTGCTCTCCGCCACGGTGACCGGCGGCTCGGACTCCCCGTCGGCCGACCTGCTCGCGGCATGGCTCGCGCAGTACCTCAAGTGCCCGGTCCGGCGCACCCGGTCCCGAGCGGGCACCGGCATCGTCAGCGTCCGGCTCGAGCGCCGCGCCGGCAACATCGACCTCGTGCGGCCCGAGGGCGACACGGCGACGTTGATCCAGCCCGGGCAGCCGGACCGCACCATCTCGCTGCCGCACCGCAGCGACGCCGAGTGCTTGGCCGACGAGCTGCGCAGGCTCGACCCGGACGAGGTCTACCAGGAGGTCATGACCCGGGGCATGCCCCGGCTGGCCGCCCCCTCCAAGGGCAAGACCGCCAGCGAGGCGGTGGCCGACGGCGAGGCACCCTCGGTGGTCGAGGCCGAGCGCACCCTGCGCCGGCTGCGCCGCGGGGCCCGCATCGAGAGCCGCAGCGCCATGGTGGAGGCGGCGCCCGAGCCGGAGGCGAGCGCTGACACCGCCACCGTCAAGAAGGCTGCGGCCCGCAAGCTGGCCAGGGTGAAGGCGGGCAGCGACCCCGACGGCGCACACGGCGACGAGTCCGGTGCCGGCGCCGATCCCGGCAGCGGCACAGACAGCACGGCGGGGGCGGCGTCGTGAGCCGCCCGCCCCTGGTCGTCGTCCACCGCGACAAGCAGGTGCTCGCCGATGCGGCGGCTGCCCGGCTGGTGACGGCCATCGTCGACGCCCAGGCATCGCGCGGCGAGGCCGACATCGTGCTCACCGGCGGCTCGATGGGCTCGGCGATCCTCGCCTCGCTCGGGGCGAGCCCAGCGTGCGACGCGATCGACTGGTCCCGCGTGAACCTCTGGTGGGGTGACGAGCGCTACCTGCCCGCCGGCGACCCCGAGCGCAACGAGACCCAGGCGCGCGCTGCGCTGCTCGACGAGGTCGGGCTCGAGCCCGCGCGGGTCCATGCGATGCCCGCGTCCGACGGCCCCGAGGGGGCTCGCGTCGAGGACGCGGCGCGACGGTATGCCGCCGAGCTGGCCTCCGAGGCGGAGCTCGGTGAGGACGTGCCCCGCTTCGACGTGGTCATGCTGGGTGTGGGGCCGGACGCGCACGTCGCCTCGCTCTTCCCAGAACACCCGGCGCTGCACGACGAGGAGGCGACGGCTGTCGCGGTGCACGGCTCGCCGAAGCCTCCGCCCACGCGGATCTCGTTGACCTTCCGCGCCCTCTGCGCGGCGCGCGACGTGTGGTTCCTCGTCTCGGGTGACGACAAGGCGAAGGCGGTGGGCCTGGCGCTCTCCGGGGCGGGCCCGCGCCAGGCGCCGGCTGCTGGGGTGAGCGGCACCCGGTCCACCACGTGGCTCATCGACCGGGCCGCGGCCACCCATGTGCCACGGGCGCTGGTGCGGATCAGCTCCCCCTGACGTTCCCTCCGGCGCTCCCGTCCCCTCACGAAACGAAACCCACCGCGGTGGCCCCGTATCCGGGGCCGTGCGGTGGGTCTCGTCGGAGTGCGTCCCGGGTGCTACTGGATGAGCTTGCGCTCGCGCAGCGTGGCCAGGGCCTCCTCGAGGATGGCCTTGCCGTCGGCGTCGGACCGGCGCTCCTTCACGTAGGCCAGGTGGGTCTTGTAGGGCTCGACCCGCGGCGGGGCCGGCGGGTTCGCCTCGTCCTGGCCCGCGGGGAAGCCGCAGCGCGGGCAGTCCCACGTCTCAGGGATGCTCAGACCCGGCTCCTCGGCGAAGCTCGGGCGGGTCTGGTGGCCGTTGGCGCACCAGTACGAGACGAAGACGCGAGGAGCGGCGTCGCCGCGCTCGGCCTCCCCCATGGGTCCGGCGCCGACTCGGCTGCCGCGGATTGCGTTGCCACCTGCCATGGTCAGTTGTGCCTTTCAGCGTTCAGTTCAGTCAGCGTCACGTCAGGCGGAGAAGCGCTCGATGAGCCCGAGGCCCACGATGCAGGCGAACCACACGACCGCCACGGCCACCGTGAAGCGGTCGAGGTTGCGCTCGGCCACGGAGGAGGAGCCCAGCGAGGTCGACATGCCGCCACCGAACATGTCCGACAGGCCGCCGCCCTTGCCCTTGTGCAGGAGGATCAGGAGGGTCAGGAACAGGCCCCCAATGACCAGCAGCACCTGCAGGCCAATCTTTACGGCTTCCACGCGTTTCCCTTGTCCGTCGACGTCTGTGTCTCGCCGCACCACGAAGTGCAGCACGGGTCAGAATACCTGCTCACTCCCGAGCGGCCGAACGTCGGGCACCGGCGCGCCGGGCGCCCGGGCAGCGACGTCAGCGCACCGGAGCCCGCACCCGCTCGGCTCAGGAGGTCTTCATGTGGTCGCGGTAGCGGCAGATCGAGGCGAACTCCTCCGCGACGATCGACGCACCGCCGACGAGGGCGCCGTCCACGTCCTCCTCGGCCATGATCGCCGCGACGTTGGCGGCCTTGACCGAACCGCCGTACAGCACCCGCACGCCGTCGGCCAGGTCGCCGGAGTACAGCTCGGCGAGCTTGGTGCGGATGGCCGCACACACCTCTTGGGCGTCCTGCGGCGTGGCGACCTCGCCGGTGCCGATCGCCCACACCGGCTCGTAGGCGACGACCATCGTCCTGGCCTGCTCGGCGGTGACGTCCTTCAGGCCGGCCTCGACCTGCGCCAGCACGTGGGCCACGTGCTCACCGGCCTGCCGCACCTCGAGCCCCTCGCCGACGCAGAAGATCGGGGTGAGCCCGTGCCGGTACGCCGCCTTGAGCTTGGCGTTCACGACCTCGTCGGTCTCGTGGTGGTACTCGCGCCGCTCGCTGTGGCCGACGACGACGTAGGTGCAGCCGAGCTTGGCGAGGAACGCGCCAGACACCTCGCCGGTGTAGGCGCCGCTGTCGTGCATGCTCAGGTCCTGCGCCCCGTGCTTGAGCTGCAGCCGGTCACCGTCGATGAGCGTCTGCACGCTGCGCAGGTCCGTGAACGGCGGCAGCACGGCCACCTCGACGACAGCGAAGTCGTGCTTGCCGTCCCGCAGGGTCCAGTCCAGCTTCTGCACCAGGTGCGTGGCCTGCAGGTGGTCGAGGTTCATCTTCCAGTTGCCCGCCATCAGGGGCGTGCGTCCTGCCGGGGTGGCAGCCATGGGACTCCTTGTCGGTGTGGGTGCGGCAGCCGTGTGCGTGCCGCGCTCGCGCGGTCGGTGTGCCGGTGGGCCGGGCCGTGCGCGGCCCGGCCCACCGGTGCTGGTCCAGTTGCGGCGGCTCAGTCCTCGTCGAGGACTGTCAGTCCGGGCAGCTCCTTGCCCTCGAGGTACTCGAGGCTGGCGCCGCCACCGGTCGAGATGTGGCCGAACTGGTCGTCGTCGAAGCCGAGCTGGCGCACCGCGGCAGCCGAGTCGCCGCCGCCCACCACGGTGAGGGCTCCCTTCCGGGTCAGCTCGACGAGGGCCTCCGCCACGGCCGCCGTGCCCTCGGCATACGGCTCCATCTCGAACGCGCCCATCGGGCCGTTCCAGAACACCGTCCTGCAGTGCTTGAGCTTCTCGGCGAACAGGAACCCGGACTCCGGTCCGATGTCCAGGCCCATCCGGTCGGCGGGGATGGCGCCGGCGGGCACCACCTGCGGGTCGGCGTCGGCCGAGAACTCGGTGGCCGCGACGATGTCGACCGGCAGGACGATCTCGACGCCCCGCTCGTGGGCCTGGTCGAGGTAGCCCTTGACCACCTCGACCTGGTCGGCCTCGAGCAGGCTCTTGCCCACCTCGTAGCCCTGGGCCTTGAGGAAGGTGAACACCATGCCGCCACCGATCAGGAGGCGGTCAGCGGTCTGCAGCAGGTTGTCGATGACACCGAGCTTGTCGGACACCTTCGCGCCACCCAGCACCACGGCATACGGACGCTCCGGGTCCTTGGTGAGGCGCTGCAACACCCCCACCTCGGTCTCCACCAGACCACCCACGGCGTGCGGCAGGCGCCGCGCGACGTCGTAGACGGAGGCCTGCTTGCGGTGGACGACGCCGAAGCCGTCGGAGACGAAGACGTCTGCGAGAGAGGCGAGCTCGTCGGCGAAGGCGCCGCGCTCGGCCTCGTCCTTGGACGTCTCCCCCGCGTTGAAGCGCAGGTTCTCCAGCAGCACGACGTCGCCGTCACCGGCCGCCTCGACGGCCGCCTTGGCAGAGTCGCCCACGGTGTCCTCGGCGAACCGGACCTCGCGACCGAGCACCTCGCCGAGCCGCTTCGCCACCGGGGCGAGCGAGTACTTCGGCTCGGGGGCACCATTCGGGCGGCCGAGGTGCGCGCACACGATGACGCGTGCGCCCGCCTCGCAGAGGGTCTGGATGGTCGGCGCCGACGCGCGGATGCGGCCGTCGTCGGTGATGGTCTGGCCGTCGAGCGGCACGTTGAGGTCGGACCGGACGAGCACCCGCCTGCCGCGGAGGTCGCCCAGGTCAGCGATCGTCTTCACGCTCGCCGCGTCCCGCTTCAGAGGGACTGGCCGACGAGCAGCGTCAGGTCGATGAGGCGGTTGGAGTAGCCCCACTCGTTGTCGTACCAGCCGACGACCTTGACCTGGTTGCCGATGACCTTGGTGAGGCCGGCGTCGAAGATGCACGAGGCCGGGTCGGTCTCGATGTCCTTGGAGACGATCGGGTCCTCGGTGTAGACGAGGATGCCCTTCAGCGGGCCCTCGGCGGCGGCCTTCACCGCGGCGTTGACCTCCTCGACGGTGGTCTCGCGACCGGCCTCGAAGGTGAGGTCGGTGGCGGATCCGGTCGGGGTCGGCACGCGCAGGGCGTAGCCGTCGAGCTTGCCCTTGAGCTCCGGCATGACCAGGCCGATCGCCTTGGCGGCACCGGTGGAGGTCGGCACGATGTTGAGGGCTGCGGCGCGGGCGCGGCGCAGGTCCTTGTGCGGGCCGTCGTGCAGGTTCTGGTCGCCCGTGTAGGCGTGGATGGTGGTCATCAGGCCCTTGACGATGCCGAACTCGTCGTGAAGGACCTTGGCCATCGGCGCCAGGCAGTTCGTCGTGCACGACGCGTTGGAGATGATCGTGTGCTTCTCCGCGTCGTAGGCGTTGTCGTTGACGCCCATGACGACGGTGACGTCCTCGTTCTTCGCGGGCGCGGAGATGATGACCTTCTTGGCGCCGTTGTCGACGTGCACCTTGGCCTTGGTGGCGTCGGTGAAGAAGCCGGTCGACTCGATGACGACGTCGGCGCCCAGGTCGCCCCACTTGAGGTTGCTGGGGTCCCGCTCGGCGAAGGCCTTGAACGACTTGCCGTTCACGGAGATCTCGGTCTCGGTGGAGGTCACGTCGCCGTCGAGGCGGCCGAGGATCGAGTCGTACTTGAGCAGGTGCGCCAGGGTCGCGTTGTCGGTGAGGTCGTTCACCGCCACGATCTCGATGTCGGCACCCGACGCCTGCACGGCCCGGAAGAAGTTGCGGCCGATGCGGCCAAAGCCATTGATCCCTACGCGAACAGTCACTGTTCCTCAGCCTTCCGAATGGACGGTGTGCCGCGATGTCGTACGGCAGCGGGTCAGCTCCGACCCTATTGGATGCCGCAGGGCCGGGGACACCGGGTCCGCGGTACGAGCGGGTAGTCGGGACCTTCGGCACCAGAGGTCAGGACAGGCGTCCCACCCGACCCTGCCGCACCTTTGTCGGGTCACCCGATAGGGGCAGGGAAACGCGGAGGTCAGGCGTCCAGCATGTCGGCCGTGAGGTTGGCATCCGTACCCGGGATGCCGAGGTCCTGCGCCCGCTTGTCGGCCATCGCCAGGAGCCGGCGGATACGGCCCGCGACGGCGTCCTTGGTCATCGGGGGCTGGGCCAGCTGCCCGAGCTCCTCGAGGCTGGCCTGCTTGTGCTCCAGGCGCAGCGACCCGGCCTCGCGCAGGTGGTCGGGCACCTCGTCGCCGAGGATCTCGAGCGCCCGCTGCACCCGCGCGCCCGCGGCCACCGCGGCCCGGGCGGAACGGCGCAGGTTGGCGTCGTCGAAGTTGGCGAGCCGGTTCGCCGTCGCCCGCACCTCGCGGCGCATCCGGCGCTCCTCCCACGCGAGGACCGCGTCGTGCGCCCCGAGCCGCGTCAGCATCGCGCCGATGGCATCGCCGTCGCGGATGACGACCCGGTCGACACCGCGCACCTCACGGGCCTTGGCCTGGATGCCGAGCCGGCGGGCGGCACCGACGAGGGCCAGGGCCGCCTCGGGCCCGGGGCAGGTCACCTCGAGCGCCGAGGAGCGGCCGGGCTCGGTCAGCGAGCCGTGCGCCAGGAAGGCCCCCCGCCAGGCGGCCTCGGCGTCGCACGCCGCCGCGCTCACGACCTTGGGCGGCAGGCCCCGCACCGGTCGTCCGCGCACGTCGATGAGCCCGGTCTGGCGGGCCAGTGCCTCGCCGTCCTGCACCACCCGCACGACGTAGCGGCTGGTCTTGCGCAGGCCACCGGCAGCCATCACGAGCACCTCGGTGGAGTGCCCGTAGAGGTCGGTGACGTCGCGGCGCAGCCGGCGCGCGGCGTTCGCCGTGTCGAGCTCGGCCTCGACGACGATCCTGCCGCCCACGATGTGCAGGCCGCCCGCGAAACGCAGGGTGGATGCGACCTCCGCCTTGCGGCAGCACGGCTTGGTCACCTCGAGCCTGCTCAGCTCGTCCTTCACCTTCGCGGTCATCGCCATGGCGTCATCCTGTCACCCTTGTCCACTACGTCCGTTCCCCCGCATCCGCTGCCGTGCTCCCCGTGACCGACCCGCTCAGGCACCGAGGATGTCACGGTACGCCGCCGCCAGGCGGAGCGAGTCGTGGTGCCCCGGGTGGCGCCGCTTGGCCACCGGCGCCACGACGACGTCGGCCCCGAGCCGGGCGGCCGCCCTGCGCAGGGCGGCTTCGTCGTCGACCGCTCCCGGGTCCGCGAGCACCACGTCGAGGCGCAGCCTCGGGGCGTGGTCGGCCAGCGTCTCGAGGTGGTTGGCCGCGGAGAAGCCGGCTGTCTCCCCCGAGTGCTCCACGTTGAGCGTGAGCAGCCGGCGGGCACTGGTGTCGTGCAGTGCCGCGCGCAGCGCGGGCACCATCAGGTGCGGCATCACCGACGTGAACCACGAGCCGGGGCCCAGGATGACCCAGTCGGCGTCGCGCACGGCTTGCACCGTCGCGGGCGGCGCCGGCGGGTCGGCGGGCTCCAGCGCGATGCTGCGCACCCTTCCCGCGGTGCCGGCGACGGCGACCTGTCCCCGCACGGTCGTGACCTCGTCGGGGAGCGCCGCCTCGTGGCCCTGCACCACTGCGGTGATCTCGAGTGGCACCGCCGCCATCGGGAGCACCCGCCCGCGTGCGTTGAGGAGCCGGCCGACCAGGTCCAGCCCCGCCACGGGGTCGCGGTTGACCTCCCAGAGGGCGACGATCAGCAGGTTCCCGAGGGCGTGGCCCCCGACCGGGCCGTCGCCGCGGAAGCGGTGCTGCAGCACGTCGCGCCAGGTGTGGCCCCACTCCGAGTCCTCGCACAGGGCGCTCAGGGCCATCCGCAGGTCGCCCGGCGGGAGCACGTCGAACTCCTCGCGCAGCCGCCCGCTCGACCCGCCGTTGTCCGCCACCGTGACCACGGCGGTGATGTCGTCGCTCACCAGCTTCAGCGCCGACAACGACGCTGATAGCCCGTGCCCGCCGCCGAGCGCCACGACCGCCGGGCCGCTCACTCCTGCCCCAGGTCGCGGTGCACCACGAACGTCGCGACGTCCGGGGAACCCAGCGCCACGGCCAGCGCCTCGGACATCGCGACCGAGCGGTGCTTGCCGCCCGTGCAGCCGATGCCGATGGTGACGTAGCGGCGCCCCTCGCGGATGTAGCCGGCCGTCACCGGTCGCATGAGCTCCACCACGCGGTCGATGAACTCGGCGGCGCCGTCCTGGGCCATGACGAACTCCGCGACCGGGGTGTCCTTGCCGCTGAAGTTGCGCAGCTCCGGGATCCAGAAGGGGTTCGGCAGGAAGCGCATGTCGAAGACGAAGTCGGCGTCGAGCGGCAGTCCGTACTTGAAACCGAACGACATGAGGGCGATCCGCACCTTGGGCCCGCCGGGCTCCGCGAAGACCTGGGTCATCTTCTTGGCCAGCTGGTGCACGTTGAGGCCCGAGGTGTCGACGACCACCTGGGCGTCGGCCCGCAGGTCCTGCAGCAGGTCTCGCTCGCGCACGATGCCGTCGAGCAGCCGGCCCTCGCCCTGGAGCGGGTGTGGCCGTCGCACGCTCTCGAAGCGCCGGACCAGGGCCTCGTCGCTCGCGTCGAGGAAGACGAGGTTGGGCTGCCACCCGCGCTCGCGCAGCTCGGCCAGCGACTCCTGCAGGTGGGTGAAGAACCCCCGCGCGCGCACGTCCACGACCGCCGCGATGCGCGTGATGGGGGTGGTGCGCTCCGACGTCGACGCCAGCTCGGTCAGCGGCACGAGCAGGTGCGGCGGCAGGTTGTCCACGACGTACCAGCCGGAGTCCTCGAGCACGTTGGCCGCAGTGCTGCGCCCGGCCCCGCTCATCCCCGTGACGATGACGAGCTCGAGGGGTGTCGGGCTGGGCTGCGCGGGCTCGGCCTCTGCCTCAGGCACTCGGCTGCTCCTCGTCGTCGTCCATGACCTCGCCGGTCATGAGGTTCACCGCGGGCGCGGCGGGGGATGTTTGGGACAACTGTGCCGCAATGGTGCCCGCCAGCGCAGGTCCGATGCCGGAAACGGCCTGGAGATCCTCCGCGCTGGCGGCCCGGATCTTCTTCACCGAGCCGAAGTGCCGCAGCAGCGCCTTGCGCTTGGCCTCACCCAGGCCCGGTATGCCGTCGAGCGCGCTCGTGGTCATGGCCTTGGACCGGCGCTGGCGGTGGAACGCGATGGCGAAGCGGTGCGCCTCGTCGCGCACCCGCTGGAGCAGGTAGAGCCCCTCGCTCGTGCGCGGCAGGATGACCGGGAAGTCCTGGCCGGGAACCCAGACCTCCTCCAGCCGCTTGGCCAGTCCCACGACCGCGACGTCGTCGACACCGAGGGCGTCGAGGGCCGCGCGGGCCGCGTTCACCTGCGGCAGGCCACCGTCGACGACCACGAGGTTGGGTGGGTAGGCGAAGCGCCGCGGTCGCCCGGTGTCCGGGTCGACCCGCTCCCCCACCCCGCCGGAGGGCTCGCCGTTGTCGCGGTCCGGGCCGAGCTCGATGTCCGACGCCTGGTCGCGGTCCTCGAGGTAACGCTGGAACCGGCGGGTCAGCACCTCGTGCATGGCCGCGGTGTCGTCGACCGTCCCGCCTTCCGTGGCGCCGCGGACGATGAACCGGCGGTACTCGGACTTGCGGGCCAGGCCGTCCTCGAAGACGACCATGGAGGCCACCACCTGGGTGCCCTGCACGTGGCTGACGTCGAAGCACTCGATGCGCAACGGCGCCTCGGGCAGGTCGAGCGTCTCCTGGAGCTCCTGGAGGGCCTGGCTGCGAGCGGTGAGGTCACCGGCCCGTGCGAGCTTGTGGCGCGCGAGCGACTGCTCGGCGTTGCGCCTGACCGTCTCCATCAGGGTGCGCTTGTCGCCCCGCTGCGGCACCCGCAGCTGCACCTGGGAGCCCCGCAGGCCCGTCAGCCACTCCACGACGGCCTCGAGGTCGGGCGGCAGCACCGGCACGAGCACCTCGCGGGGCACGCCCTCGCCCGACTCGCCGCCGTAGACCTGCTGCAGGAGGTGCTCGACGATCTCGGGCACCGACTCTGCGTCCTTCTCGGCCACCCAGCCTCGCTGGCC
Source organism: Knoellia sp. 3-2P3 (assembly GCF_029223115.1). Taxonomy (NCBI): domain Bacteria; kingdom Bacillati; phylum Actinomycetota; class Actinomycetes; order Micrococcales; family Intrasporangiaceae; genus Knoellia; species Knoellia sp. 3-2P3. The sequence goes on along the minus strand of NZ_JARGZE010000002.1, from coordinate 136,987 downwards.
GCGGACCCGGCCGCCCCGCACGTGGAACACCTGCACCGCGGCCTCGAGCTCGTCGTCGGCGAGGGCGAAGACGTCGGCGTCGGTGCCGTCGCCGAGCACGACCGCCGACTTCTCGAGGGCCTTGTTGAGAGCCCCGATGTCGTCGCGCAGCCGCGCGGCCTGCTCGAACTCCAGTGCCGCCGAGGCCTCCTGCATCCGGCGCTCGAGCCGCTTGACGAACTTGGTGGTGTTCCCCGCCATGAAGTCGCAGAAGTCCTCGGCGATGGCGCGGTGCTCCTCGGGGGTGACCCGACCGACGCACGGCGCCGAGCACTTGTCGATGTACCCCAGCAGGCAGGGCCGGCCCACCTGGCCGGCCCGCTTGAACACCCCGGACGAGCAGGTGCGCATCGGGAAGACGCGCAGCATCAGGTCGAGCGTCTCCCGGATCGCCCAGGCGTGGGCGTACGGGCCGAAGTAGCGGGTGCCCTTGCGCTTTGCCCCGCGCAGGACCTGGGCGCGCGGGAACGGCTCGCCCAGGGTGACGGCGAGGTAGGGGTAGGACTTGTCGTCGCGGTACTTGACGTTGAACCGCGGGTCGAACTCCTTGATCCAGGAGTACTCGAGCTGCAGCGCCTCGACCTCGGTCGAGACCACCGTCCACTCGACGCTCGCGGCCGTGGTGACCATCGTCGCGGTGCGCGGGTGCAGCGCGCTGAGGTCCTGGAAGTACGACGACAGGCGCGGCCGCAGGGACTTGGCCTTGCCGACGTAGATGACGCGGCCGTCGCGGTCCCGGAACCGGTAGACACCCGGGTCGACCGGGATCTCGCCCGGGGCGGGGCGGTAGGTCGACGGGTCAGCCACGCCCCCACTCTAGGAGGCCGCGCCGACGCCCCCGGCACGGCCTCCCTGCCCCCGACGGGTCAGGAGACGGTGATGCCGTCCCCGGTCACCGACACGGTCTTGCGGGGCAGGGCCTTCGCGGCCGGACCCTGCTTGACCTCTCCCGTCGCGATGTCGAACTTGCTGCCGTGGCAGCCACAGTTGATGGTGCCGTCCGAGACGTTGGCGACGGTGCAGCCCTTGTGCGTGCAGACCGCGGTGAACGCCTTGAAGTCCCCTTCGGTCGGCTGGGTGATGACGACCTTCTGGTCGGACAGCACCTTCCCGCCGCCGACCGGGATCGTGGCCTTGGAGATGGCGTCCTTGATGGCGCTGGACGCGGCCGCCCCGGCGCTCGAGGCGGCATCGCTGGCGATGTCCTCCGCGGCGCCGCAGGCGGTCAGCGCCACGGCGCTGCCCGCGACGCCCGCGGACAGCAGCACGGCCCGGCGGCTGCAGCAGGCGGCGACCCCCGCCTCGGTCTGGTTGTCGGAGCTCATGGCCTCGGTCATGGCAGCGCGGACCTTTCGTCGGGGTGCGCCCTCATCAGTGGGCGCCGGTGGCCGCGAGTATGCCGTGTGCACCCTGAACAGGACCTGTGACGGTGCCGCGGAGGGCCTGTGGGTGCCCGGAATAAGCAGGCCGGAGGTTCTCTGGCGGCGTCGTGACGACGGTTCGGGTAACGACACGGTCACCAATATTCGCCGGGTTCTTACGTCCGCCGCTCCTGAGTGTCTAGTGTTCAAGTCACCCCCCGCGGGGTGCCCAGTGTGTGCTGCGTGTGCGCACCCAAGTGACTCAGGAGGAGTCTTGCGTTCCCTGATAAAGATTGGCGCGCCCGTCGTGGCCGCCGCATTCGCGCTGAGTGCCTGTGGTGGAACCACGACCTCCAGCGACAACGCTGCTGGTGGCGACAAGGCGTGTGACCTCAAGATCGGCTTCTTCGGCGCCCTCACCGGCGACGCAGCCAACCTCGGTATCAACATCAAGAACGGCGCCGACCTCGCGGTCAAGCAGTACAACGAGAAGAACGCGGACTGCAAGGTTCAGCTCGTGACCTTCGACAGCCAGGGCGACCCCTCGGTCGCGCCCGGCCTGGCGCAGAAGGCCGTCACCGACAAGAAGCTCGTCGGCGTCGTCGGCCCGGCCTTCTCCGGTGAGTCCAAGGCTGCCAACCCGATCTTCGACAAGGCGGGCCTGAACATCATCACCGCCTCTGCGACCAACCCGGCGCTGTCCGAGAACGGCTGGAAGACCTTCCACCGCATCCTCGGCAACGACGCCACCCAGGGCCCGGCCGCCGCGAAGTACATCAAGGACATCCTGAAGGCCGAGAAGGCGTTCGTCATCGACGACTCCTCGGAGTACGGCAAGGGCTTGGCCGACATCGTCCGCAAGGACCTCGGTGGCCAGGTGGCCGGCAACGACGCCGTGCAGCAGAAGCAGACCGACTTCTCCGGCACCGTCACCAAGGTGACCGCGTCGAAGGCGCCCGCCGTCTTCTTCGGCGGCTACTACGCCGAGGCCGCGCTGCTGGTCAAGCAGCTGCGTTCCGCCGGCTACAAGGGCACCTTCGTGGCCGCTGACGGCGTCAAGGACGACGGTTTCATCAAGGCTGCCGGCAGCGCGGCCGACGGTGCCATCGTCACCTGCCCGTGCCTGCCCCCGGACGAGGCCGCCGAGTTCTCGTCGGCCTTCGAGAAGGCCTACGGCTCCCCGCCCGCGACCTACTCCGCCGAGGCCTACGACGCCGCGAACGTCTTCCTCGCCGCGATCGCCGCGGGCAAGACCTCCTCTGAGGACATGAACGCCTTCATCAAGGCGTACGACGAGAAGGGCGTGACCAAGCAGGTCAAGTTCGACGACAAGGGCGAGCCTGCCGAGGTCTCCGTCTGGGCCTACAAGGTCGAGGGCGGCAAGATCGTTCCGGACCAGGAAGTCAAGTAGTCGACGGGTAGCGGCCAGGACCCTCACGAGCAGGGTCCTGGCCGCTACCGTGTTCCCGTTCGGGTGACGCCACCCTCACGGCGTCCCCCGCTCCCCCAACGGAGGTCACATGGATCTGCTGGTCAACCAGTTCTGGGCGCTGACGATCACCGGTCTGGCCATCGGTGCGGTGTACGCCCTGGTCGCCCTCGGCTACACCCTCGTCTACGGCGTGCTGCGCCTCATCAACTTCGCCCACTCCGAGGTCTTCATGTGGGGCAGCTTTGCTGCCGTGTGGGTCCTCATGGCCGTGGGCGCCACGAACGCCTCCGGACTGGGTGTCGTGGGCCTGCTCGTGCTCGGCTTCGCCGCCGCCATGGCGGTCTCGGGCCTCATCGCGGTCGGGCTCGAGTTCTTCGCCTACCGGCCCCTGCGCAAGCGCAACTCCCCACCCCTGATCGCCCTCATCTCCGCGATCGGGGCCTCGTTCGTGCTCTCGGAGGCCATGGGCCTTCGCGACAAGCCGTTCTCGGCGCTGGGCATCGAGGGCCTGCAGGAGTACGTCGGTCGCCCTCGCGAGAACCTGCCCCTGCCGCGGGTCGTCGACACCGACCCCGTCTTCCCGGTCTTCAACTACAACGTGACGAACGTCGACATCCTCGTGATGGTCTCCGCGCTCATCATGATGGTGGTGCTCGACCAGTTCATGCGGCGCTCGCGCCTCGGCCGCGGCATCCGCGCCGTGGCGCAGGACCCCGAGTCGGCCGCCCTGATGGGTGTCAACCGTGACCGCGTCATCCGCATCACGTTCCTCATCGGCGGCATCATGGCCGGCGGCGCCGCCATGCTGTACCTCCTCAAGATCGGGGTGACCCGCTACAACGCCGGCTTCATCCTCGGTGTGAAGGCGTTCACCGCCGCCGTGCTCGGCGGCATCGGCAACCTGCGTGGCGCCCTGCTCGGCGGCTTCATCCTCGGTGTCGCCGAGAACTACGGGTCCGCGATCTTCGGCACCGAGTGGAAGGACGTCGTCGCCTTCGTCCTCCTCGTCGTCATCCTGCTGTTCCGGCCCACCGGCCTGCTCGGTGAGTCCCTCGGGAAGGCCCGCGCATGAACGCCGTCCGCAACTTCTTCCACTCGACCCGCGTCCGGCTCGGCAAGCTGCCCAAGTGGGCCCAGATCGTCCTCTGGCTGCTCCTGGTCCTGCTGGTCTACCTGCTGCCGATCATCAACCCGCCGCTCATCACCACGACCGACTCCGACTTCGCCTCGGTGCTCTTCTCGTGCGCGATGTACTCGCTCGTGGCCATCGGCCTCAACATCGTCATCGGCTACGCCGGCCTGCTCGACCTCGGCTACGTCGGCTTCTTCGCCGTCGGTGCGTTCACGGTCGGCGTGCTGACGTCGGCCCACGGCACGGTGTCGCTGCTGCTCGCCTTCCCCGTCGCGATGGCGGTCACACTGGTCTCGGGCGTCCTGCTCGGCGCCCCCACCCTCCGCGTGCGCGGTGACTACCTGGCCATCGTGACCCTCGGCTTCGGCGAGATCATCCGCCTCGTGCTGCTCAACACCGAGTGGCTCGGTGGCGCGTCCGGCATCGCCAACATCCCCTCGCCGCCGAGCTGGGCGATCTTCGAGATCCCGCACATCACGTGGGAGGGCCTGACGGCCTACGTCGATCTCGAGACCACGACCACGTTCCTCGAGTTCAGCGTCGTCGACGCCGTGCCGTTCTACTGGCTCGCGCTCACCCTCGTGCTCGTCGTGCTCTTCCTCGACTGGCTCATGCAGAACTCCCGGGTGGGCCGTGCGTGGGAGGCCACCCGCGAGGACGAGGACGCCGCCGAGCTCATGGGTGTGCCGACGTTCCGGTTCAAGCTGCTGGCGTTCGCCACCGGCGCGGCCATCGGCGGTCTGTCGGGCGCCCTCTTCGCCACCCGGCAGGGCTTCATCAATCCTGACAACTTCTCGATCATCTACTCGGTGCTCTTCGTCGCCATGGTCGTCGTCGGCGGCCAGGGCAACCGCTGGGGCGTCGTCGCGGCGGCCGTGCTGCTCATCTGGCTGCCCGAGAAGTTCCGCTTCCTCGCAGACGGCCGCTACCTGCTGTTCGGCCTCGCGCTGATGGCGCTGGCCATCTTCCGCCCGCAGGGCCTGCTGCCTCCCAAGCGCAGCGTCCGGGCGAAGCAGGCCGAGGAAGAGGAAGCCGAGATCCTGGAGGAGGGACACGCCCATGCCTGAGACCACGCCCGAGAACCCGGTCCCCCGTCACGACGGCCCCCTCGGCGCCACCCGGCCCGAGGACGTCAGCGAGACCCCCGACACCTCGGTCGACATCAGCGTCGAGGAGGTGGCGCACCTGCCCAAGGGCAAGATGCTCGAGGTCGACGACGTCACCCTCCGCTTCGGTGGCGTCACGGCCCTAGACGGCGTCTCGTTCCACATCAACACCGGTGAGATCCTCGGCCTGATCGGCCCCAACGGTGCCGGCAAGACCACCTGCTTCAACGTCATGACCGGCGTCTACCAGCCCACGTCGGGCGGGGTGCGCTTCATGGGCGAGCCGCTGGGCAGACGCAAGAAGTTCCAGATCACCAAGCTGGGCATCGCGCGCACGTTCCAGAACATCCGCCTGTTCCACAACATGACGGCCCTGGAGAACGTGCTCGTCGGTGCCGACGCGCACCACTCCACCGGCATCGGGTCAGCGCTGCTGCGGCTGCCGAAGCACCGGGCCGAGGAGGCCGAGGGCATGGACCGTGCCCACGAGCTGCTCAAGTTCATGGGCCTGGAGCGCCGCGCCGACGAGCTGGCCCGCAACCTGCCCTACGGCGACCAGCGGCGACTCGAGATCGCCCGTGCGCTCGCCACGAACCCCAAGCTGCTGTGCCTCGACGAGCCCGCGGCCGGATTCAACCCGGCGGAGAAGGCCCGGCTCATGGAGCTGATCCAGACCATCCGCGAGCAGGGCTACACCGTGCTGCTCATCGAGCACGACATGAAGCTCGTCATGGGCGTCACCGACCGGATCGTCGTGCTGGAGTTCGGCAAGAAGATCGCTGAGGGCCTGCCCGCCGAGATCCGTGACAACCCCGCCGTCATCGCGGCCTACCTGGGAGTTGATGAGAGTGCTTCTTGAGGTTGACGACCTCTGCGTCAACTACGGACGCATCGAGGCCATCCGCAACATCTCGTTCACCGTCGACGAGGGCGAGATCGTCACGCTGATCGGCGCCAACGGCGCCGGCAAGACGACCACGATGAAGACCGTGTCGGGCCTGCGCCCGGTGCGGCTGGGGTCGATCCGCTTCCAGGGCAAGGACATCACGAACATGCCCGCCCACGAGCGGCCCGTGCTCGGGATCGCCCAGTCCCCCGAGGGCCGCGGCTGCTTCGTCGGCATGACGGTCACCGAGAACCTCGACATGGGGGCCTACGCCCGCAAGGACCGCAAGACACCGAAGATCAAGGAGGACCGCGACCGCGTCTTCGGGCTCTTCCCGCGCCTGGCGGAGCGCCGCTCCCAGGTGGCCGGCACCATGTCCGGCGGCGAGCAGCAGATGCTGGCGATCGGGAGGGCCCTCATGGCCAACCCGAAGCTGCTGCTGCTCGACGAGCCGTCGATGGGCCTGGCGCCCAAGCTCATCCAGCAGATCTTCGACATCATCACGGAGATCAACGAGCAGGGCACCACCGTGCTGCTCGTCGAGCAGAACGCCGCCCAGGCGCTCAAGCGGGCCCACCGCGCCTACATCCTCGAGACGGGCGAGATCGTCCGCGAGGGCACCGGCGCCGAGCTGGCCGCCGACCCTGCCGTGAAGGCGGCCTACCTCGGCGGCGACGCCTGACGGAACCGTCCCCCGTATGCCGCGGGCACGGCATACAACGCGAAGGCCCCCGAGGTGCGTCCTCGGGGGCCTTCGCGCAGGGTCGGTCTGCCCGCTGGGTCAGGCCTTGCGCGTCGACCGCTTGGCGGTGGCCTTCTTCGCCGTGCCGGTGGACTTCGCCGTGGCCGCCTTCCTGGCCGTGGCCGCCTTCCTGGCCGTGCCCGTGGTGGCCTTCGCCTTCGCGGTGGGTGTGCTGGTGGCGCGGGCCGCCGCGGTCTTCCTGGCCGCCGACCCGGTGCCGGTGGGGCGGTCAGGGGTGCGGGCGCTCCTGGCGAGCACCGGGCCGAGGAACCGGCCCGTGTGGCTCTCGACGACGTCGGCGACCTCCTCGGGCGTGCCCTCGGCGATCACCCGGCCGCCGCCGCTGCCGCCCTCGGGACCCATGTCCACGATCCAGTCGGCGTTCTTGATCACGTCGAGGTTGTGCTCGATGACGATGACGGTGTTGCCCTTGTCGACCAGGCCCTGCAGGACGTGGAGCAGCTTGCGGATGTCCTCGAAGTGCAGGCCGGTGGTGGGCTCGTCGAGCACGTAGATGGTGCGCCCGGTGGAGCGCTTCTGAAGCTCGCTGGCGAGCTTGACGCGCTGTGCCTCACCACCGGAGAGCGTGGGGGCCGGCTGGCCGAGCCGCACGTAGCCGAGGCCGACGTCGTTGAGGGTCTTCATGTGGCGGGCGATGGCCGGCACCGCCGCGAAGAAGTCGGCAGCCTCCTCGATGGGCATGTCGAGCACGTCGGCGATCGTCTTGCCCTTGAAGTGCACCTCGAGCGTCTCGCGGTTGTAGCGCGCCCCGTGGCAGACCTCGCAGGGCACGTAGACGTCCGGCAGGAAGTTCATCTCGATCTTCAGGGTGCCGTCACCCGAGCAGGCCTCGCAGCGGCCACCCTTGACGTTGAACGAGAACCGCCCCGGCAGGTAGCCGCGGATCTTCGCCTCCGTCGTCTCGGCGAACAGCTTGCGGATGTTGTCGAACACGCCGGTGTAGGTCGCCGGGTTCGAGCGCGGGGTGCGGCCGATCGGGCTCTGGTCGACGTGCACGACCTTGTCGAGGTGCTCCAGCCCCTTCACCGTCTTGTGCCGGCCGGGCACCTGGCGGGCGCCGTTGAGCTTGTTGGCGAGCACGGTGTAGAGGATGTCGTTGACGAGCGTGGACTTGCCGGAGCCGGAGACGCCCGTCACGGCGACCAGGTTGCCGAGCGGGAAGCTGACGTCGACGCCGGTGAGGTTGTGCTCGCGGGCACCCACCACCGTGACCTCGCGGCCCTTCTCCTGCGGGCGTCGCTCCGGCGGCGTCGGGATCTCGAGCCGACCAGAGAGGTACTTGCCCGTCATCGAGTCCGGGTGCTCGAGCAGGCCCTTGACCGGACCCGAGTGCACCACCTGGCCGCCGTGCTCGCCGGCGCCCGGGCCGATGTCGACGACCCAGTCGGCGGTGGCGATGGTGTCCTCGTCGTGCTCGACGACGATCAGGGTGTTGCCGAGGTCGCGCAGGCGCGTGAGGGTCTCGATGAGCCGGTGGTTGTCGCGCTGGTGCAGCCCGATGCTGGGCTCGTCGAGCACGTAGAGGACGCCGACGAGCCCAGAGCCGATCTGGGTCGCGAGGCGGATGCGCTGGGCCTCGCCGCCGGAGAGGGTGCCGGCCGGCCGGTCGAGGGACAGGTAGTCGAGCCCGACGTCGAGCAGGAAGCCGAGGCGGGCGTGGATCTCCTTGATCACGCGCTCGGCGATCTGTCGCTCCCGCGGCGTGAAGTCGACCTCCGCCAGGAACTTGGCGCTGTCGGCGATCTGCAGCGCGCACACGTCGGCGATGCTGCGGCCACCCACGAGCACGGCGAGCGACTCGGGCTTCAGGCGGGTGCCGTTGCACTCCGGGCACGGGATCTCGCGCATGAAGCCCTCGTAGCGCTCCCGGCTCCACTCGGAGTCGGTCTCGGAGTGCCGACGCTTCACGAAGGGCACGACCCCCTCGAACCCGGTCGTGTACGACCGCTCCCGCCCGAAGCGGTTCTTGTACCGGACGTGCACCTTGTAGTTCTGCCCGTAGAGCAGGGCGTCCTTGGCGCGCTTGGGCAGCGAGTGCCACGGGGCGTCCATCGAGAACTTCAGGTCCTTGGCGAGGGCGCCGATGACCCGCTGGAAGTAGTCGGCCGAACCGCTGCCCTGCGCCCAGGGGGCGATGGCCCCCTGCGCGATGGAGAGGTCCTCGTCGGGCACGAGCAGCTCGGGGTCGACCTCGAGCTCCGTGCCCAGGCCGGTGCACTTGGGACACGCTCCGAACGGGGAGTTGAAGGAGAACGAGCGGGGCTCGACCTCGTCCATCGACAGCGAGTGGTCGTTGGGGCAGGCCATCTTCTCCGAGAAGCGCCGCTCCCGCTCGGGGTCGTCGGCGTCGCGGTCGACGAACTCGACGACCATCAGGCCGCCCGCGAGGCCCAGGGCCGTCTCGACCGAGTCGGTCAGGCGCCGCTTGGCGCCCGCGTCGCCGCCCTTGGCGACGAGGCGGTCGACGACGACGTCGATGGTGTGCTTGACCTGCTTCTCGAGCTTGGGCGGCTCGGTCAGGGACACGACCTCGCCGTCCACGCGGGCGCGCGAGAACCCCTTGCTCTGGAGCTCGGCGAACAGGTCGACGTACTCGCCCTTGCGGGCACGGACGACCGGGGCCAGCACCTGGAAGCGGGTGCGTTCCGGCAGCTCGAGCAGCCGGTCGACGATCTGCTGGGGGGTCTGCCGGGTGATCGGCTCCCCGCAGACGGGGCAGTGTGGCCGCCCGGCGCGGGCGAACAGGAGGCGGAGGTAGTCGTAGACCTCGGTGATCGTGCCCACGGTCGAGCGCGGGTTGCGGTTGGTCGACTTCTGGTCGATCGAGACCGCCGGCGACAGGCCCTCGATGAAGTCGACGTCCGGCTTGTCCATCTGCCCCAGGAACTGCCGGGCGTAGGCCGACAGCGACTCCACGTAGCGGCGCTGGCCCTCGGCGAAGATCGTGTCGAAGGCCAGCGAGGACTTCCCCGACCCGGAGAGCCCGGTGAAGACGACGAGGCTGTCACGGGGCAGCTCGACGGAGATGTCCTTGAGGTTGTGCTCACGCGCGCCCCGCACGACCAGGTGGTCGTGCTGCGGGCGCGGGGCGTCGGAGGGTCGGGAGGTGGGCACAGCAGTCACGCGGTTCATGCTATGTGCCCCCACCGACAGCCGCCGCATCACGGCCTGCGGGGCAGGACGTCGACGAGGTGAGGTGCCGCGGGCTCGGCCAGCAGATAGCGTCAGGCGCATGAGCCATGCCGACCCCCTCGAGGGGGACCTCGCCCTTGTCGACCAGGCCACCCGTGCCCTGCTGCGCACCGCCGCCCGGCTGCGTGACGCCGACCTCGCCGTGCCGTCGCTCTGCGACGGGTGGACCCGGGGCCACGTGCTGGCCCACGTGGCGCGCAACGCCGAGGCCATCGGGCGGCTCGCGGACTGGGCGGTGACCGGCGAGCGCCAGGAGATGTATCCCGGCGGCACGGGGCGACGAGACGCGGACATCGAGGCCGGCGCCGGCCGGGGCGCCGCCGAGCAGCTCCGCGACCTCGAGGACACGGCGCAGGCGTTGGCGCAGGTGCTCCCCCGGCTCGTCGACGGGATCGTCGCGCCCGAGGTCGAGATGCGCGGCGGCCACCTGGTGGCCTCACGCACGCTGCCGTTCCTGCGGCTGCGGGAGGTCGTGCTGCACCACGTCGACCTCGACGCGGGCTACACCCTCGCCGACGTCGACGGCGACGTGCTCGTGCGGCTCCTCGATGACGCGGTCGGCCGGCTGCGGCTGTCGCGCCGGGCGCCGTCCGTGACGCTTCGCACCGTCGAGGGCGAGTCCTGGGAGGTGGGCCACCCGGACGGAGAGGGCCCTGGGGCCACCGAGGTGACCGGCCCGCGGCACGGACTGCTCCTCTGGCTCGCCCGCCGCATCGGCTCGGGTGTCACCAGCAGCAGCGGAGGGCTGCCCGACCTGCCACGAGGCGCCTGAACGCCTCAGCCTGCGTTGGCGCGCTTGTGGAGCCCCGAGGTGCCCTGCACCCCGGCGCGCCGGGCGATGGCGACGGCCGCCAGCGCGGAGTGCACCTTCAGCTTGTGCAGGATGCTCTGCACGTGCGTGCGCACGGTGTTGGGCGAGACGTGCAGCAGCTCGCCGATCTCGTTGCGCGACATCCCCTCCACCAGGCACCCGAGCACGTCGAGCTCGCGCTGGGTCAGGCTGCGGATGCCCTCCGCCTCCGACACCGACGCCTGCGGCTGGCCGGAGAGCGAGACCAGGACGTTGGTCAGCAGGGCCGCCGGGATGTGGGTCTCGCCCCGGGCCACGCCCCTCAGGGCGCCGGTCAGCGACTCGATGTTCGCCGTCTTGTTGACCCAGCCGCGGATGCCCGACTGCACCGCCTCGAGAACCATCTCTCCGCCCTCGGCGCCGGTGACCACGACGATCCCGGTCTGTGGCCACCGCCGGAGGATCTCGCGCCCGAGGGCGAGGCCGTCCTCCTCGCCCAGGATGAGGTCGAGGGTCACCACGTCGCACGGGGTGGTGGACAGCACCTCGAGCGCCTGCTCGGTGTTCATCGCCTTGCCGACCACCACGACGTCGGGCTCGTCCGCGAGCCTGACGGCGAGCGCGTCCACGAACACCTGGTGGTCGTCGACGATGACGACCCGAATGGGCTTCTCCATGTTCATCACACTGCCGCCTACACGTCGTGCGCGGACCCCGCCTCGGTCCGATCTCCGTCTACGTCAATAAGATGAGCGGCACGTCAGCGCATGTGCGCCGGCCAGGTCCCCTCCGAGGCGTGCGCGGCCATGAGCGCGGCCGCTTGCAGGCGTGAGTGCACGCCCAGCTTGGTCAGCAGGTTCTGCACGTGGGTGCGGGCCGTGCTGCGCTGCACGCCCAGCGTCTCGGCCATCTGCTCGGTGGTCTGGCCCTCCATGATGCAGCGCATGACCTCCCACTCCCGGTCGGTCAGGAACTGCAGGGCCCAGAGCGGGTCGTCGCTCGGCTTCTGGGGCCGCAGCGCCTGCTGCAGGAGCGCGGGGTCGACCGCGACGTGTCCGTTGGCGGCCTGGCTGAGCTTGTCGACGATCTCGGCGATCGGCTTCTCCTTGCCGACGTAGCCCGACGCCCCCTCCGCGATGGCGCGCCCGACGACCGCGTGGTCCGACTCGGCCGAGAGCATGACCACCTTCGTCTCGGGACTGGCCTCCCGGATCCGCCGGATGGCGGTCAGCGAGGAGCCGTCCGGGAAGTTCACGTCGAGCAGCACCACGTCGGGTCGGTACTCGCCTGCAGCCTCGACGGCGTCGTCGGCGTTGGACACCAGCGCGACCACGTCATGCCCCCGCTCCCCCAGGGCCAGGCCCAGGGCTTCGAGCAGGAGTCGGTGGTCGTCGCAGACCACCAGCCTCATGACGCGACCGACTCGGTGTGGCTGTGCGGTGCGACCGAGTGCAGGCAGATGTCTGCCTCCGCGCCGCCCGTCGCGCCGGCGCGGAGGTCGAAGGTGCCGTCGCAGGCGGCGACCATGGCACGGGTGGTCGTCAGCCCCAGCGACGTCCGCGAGGCGATCTTGCCCAGACCCGGCCCGTCGTCCGTGATCGTGAGGTGGACGCACTCGGGCTCCCCCTCGACGGCGACGCGAACGTGCCCCCCGGTGCCCGCGGCCCTGATCGCGTTGTCGAGCACGCACGACACGGCACGTCCCAGGGCCACCGGTCGGGCCCAGGCCTGCACGGTGTCCTCGACGTCGAGGCTGATGGCGCACCCGGCGGTCGGCTGTGCCCGGTGCACGGCGAGCGCGGCCAGCTCGGCCACGTCCACGGGCTGCACCGTGTCGGTTGCGGCGTCCGTGAGCACGGTGTCGACGAGCTGGCTCAGCCAGCGCGCCTGGTCGGTGATGACCTCCATCTTCCGGTCGACGTCGCCGTTGCCGGAGTCGGACAGAAGGAGGATGGCGGCCAGTGGCTGGCGCAGGTCGTGACAAAGCGCGCGGATCGTGTCGATGTCCCTGGACGACGCGGCGCGAGACAAGCCTTCTACGAGAGCGGTCATGTGCGTTCCTCACCCAATTTCACGACCGGTGCGCCAGCACCCCCTGCTGGCACTCCCCTGTCGTGACCGCTCCAACGTAGGTCCGTCGAAATACAGCGGACAATAGTTATTCGGGACTAAGCCGCTGCCCGTAGCCCGGTCTGGTCACTCCGTCCATTGCAGGATGGGACCCATGACGTACACCGGAGATGTGAAGCCCGGCGGCCCTGCCGCCGTACGAGAGCTGGCACAGGCGACCATCCGCAAGCTCGCCGTCTCGGAGATGGCCAACAACGTCTACCTCCTCACCTCTCGGCGCACCGGTGCCCAGCTCCTGGTCGACGCCGCCGCCGACCCGAATGCCTGCCTGGCCCTGGTGCGCGAGGCAGGCGGCCGTCTCGACCTCGTGGTGACCACCCACTCCCACTGGGACCACCACCGCGCCCTCGCGCAGGTCGTCGCGGCGACAGGAGCACCCACCGCGGCCGGGGTGGACGACGCCGACGCGCTGCCCGTGCACCCGGACCGGCTGCTGCGCCACGGTGACCGGATCGAGGTCGGCGACCTGCTCCTCGACGTCGTCCATCTGCGCGGCCACACGCCGGGCTCGGTCGCGCTGGCCTACCGCGACCCGGAGGGACGCACCCACCTGTTCACCGGTGACTCGCTCTTCCCGGGTGGGGTGGGCAACACCGCGAACCCCGGGCAGAGCTTCGACGCCCTCATCGAGGACGTCACCGCCCGCGTGTTCGACGTCTACGACGACGACACCTGGGTCTACCCGGGCCATGGCGGCGACACGACGCTGGGCGCCGAGCGGCCGCACCTGCAGGAGTGGCGCGACCGGCGCTGGTAGCCACTCACTACGGTGGGCGGGTGCCTCCCGCCGCTGCCGTCCCCGCCCCCGTGCTGGTCCTGGCCGCCGTCGTGTCCGTCCAGTTCGGCGGGGCCCTGGCGGCGACGCTGGTCCCGCAGGTCGGGGCCCCGGGCTCGGTCACCCTGCGGCTGCTCTTCGCCGCGCTGGTGCTGGGCGCGGTGGCCCGCCCGCGCCTGCGCGGGCACACCCGCCGGGCCTGGCTGACGGTCGCGCTCTTCGGCCTGGCGATGGGCCTGATGAACCTCGCCTTCTACGCCTCGCTCGTGCGGCTGCCCATCGGAGTCGCCGTCACCATCGAGTTCCTCGGCCCGCTCACCCTGGCGACGGTGCTCTCACGCCGCACCGTCGACGTCCTGGCGGTCGTCGCCGCCGGGGCTGGGGTGACCCTGATCTCGGAGGCCCTGACCGTCCCCCTCGCCGACCTGGACTGGCTCGGGCTGGGACTCGCGGCCACGGCGGGCGCCTGCTGGGCGGCATACATCATCCTCAGCCGCCGCACGGGGGCGCAGTTCGAGAGCCTGGACGGCCTCGCCCTCGCCATGGGGGTCGCCCTGCTCGTCGTGGCGCCCTTCGGGCTCGGCACCGTGCCCCTGTGGACCGCGGAGGTGGTGGCCAAGGGACTGGGCATCGCGCTGCTGTCGTCAGTGCTGCCCTACTCCCTGGAGCTGCTCGCGCTTCGGCGGCTCAGCCCGCGCGTGTTCGGCATCCTGCTCAGCCTCGAGCCCGCGGCCGCGGCGCTGGCCGGCTGGCTCGTGCTGGGGCAGCGGCTGACCCCGACCCAGCTCACCGGCATGGCGCTGGTCGTGCTGGCCAGCGCGGTCGTGCTGGGCGCGAGCCGCCCCAAGGAGCCGGCCGCCATCGCCTCAGCCGGCTGAGGACTCCAGGCGGTTGTCGCGACGGGTCTTGAGCAGGCTCGCGACCGTGGTGACGCCGAGGATGAGCACGATGGCGCCCAGGGAGACCGAGATCGGCACCTCGGGCACCGGTACGTGCTGGCCCCCGTTGATGAACGGCAGCTCGTTCTCGTGCAGCGCGTGCAGGAGCAGCTTGACGCCGATGAAGGCGAGCAGCACGGCCAGGCCCAGGCTGAGGTAGACGAGGCGCTTGAGGAGTCCACCGATGAGGAAGTACAGCTGGCGCAGCCCCATGAGCGCGAACAGGTTGGCCGTCAGCACGAGGTACGGCTCTTTGGTGAGCCCGTAGATCGCGGGGATCGAGTCGAGGGCGAACAGCAGGTCGGTGGTGCCGAGGGCGAGGATGACGAAGAACATCGGGGTCGCCAGCCGCTTGGCGTCGACCCGGGTGAAGAGCTTGGTGCCGTGGTAGTCCTGCGTCGCCGGGAACCGGTGCTCCATGTAGCGCATGAAGCGGTTCTCCTCGTACTCGTCGTCGTCGCTCTCCCCCTCCCTGGCGAGCTTGATGGCGGTGTAGATGAGGAAGGCCCCGAAGAGGTAGAAGACCCAGGAGAAGTTGTTGATCGCCGCGGCGCCGAGGGCGATGAAGATGCCGCGCAGCACGATGGCGATGACGATGCCGATCATCAGGGCCGACTGCTGGTACTTCTCCGGCACCGCGAACTTGGCCATGATCAGCAGGAAGATGAACAGGTTGTCGACCGACAGCGAGTACTCCGTCAGCCAACCCGCGTAGTACTGGCCGGCATAGGTCGAGCCGGCGAAGTACCAGATCCCGAGACCGAAGAGGATGGCGGCGCCGACGTAGACGCCGAGGGCCGTGCCGACCTCCCGGGTGCTCGGGACGTGTGGCCTGCGCGCGATGACGAAGATGTCGACGGCGAAGACCGCCATGGCAAGCCCGATGGTGACGAGCCAGACCCAGGTGGGGACGTTCACTGATTGGTTCCTTCCGGTCACGTGCGTGACCGGAGGTCTCTCCCGCCCACTGCTGGCGGACCGGCTCCCCGGGCCCACCCCTGGTATGCCGTGGGCAGCTGGTGTGCCGTGGGCAACGGTGGGCCGTGATGACGAGGATGCCGCGTGGGGATACTCCCCCCCGATCGGTCCCCGTGAGTGTCCCAGACAGGCACAGGGCGCTCAAATCCGGTCCCCCTCGTGGTCGTCCCTGGGCGTGCGCCGGAGGGCGCCCGCGGGTAGGAAGGAGGTGCCGAACACGTTCGCTCGTCCAGCAGTAGGGAGCACGCGATGCCTGCCGAGAAGTCACACGGACCCAGCGTCAAGGACCCCGAGCTCTACGAGGAGCTCCGGAAGGACGGTGCCTCCAAGGAGAAGGCCGCTCGGATCGCGAACGCCGCCAGCCGGTCGTCCCGCTCCGAGGTGGGCCGCAAGGGCGGGAAGAGCGGCGACTACGAGGACTGGAAGGTGACCGACCTGCGCAGGCGCGCCGGGGAGATCGGCATCGAGGGCCGCTCCCGCATGAGGAAGGACGAGCTCATCAGGGCCCTGCGCAACCACTAGTCCGCTCAGCAGGGGGTGCTCAGCCTCAGCACGGGTGTGCTCAGCGCGTGGCCTGGCTCATCTGCCGCAGCTCCTTCTTGAGGTCCTGGATCTCGTCGCGCAGCCGGGCCGCCAGCTCGAAGTGGAGGTCGGCAGCGGCCTGGTGCATCTGGGTCGACAGCTCCTGGATGAGGTTCGCGAGGTCGTTGGCCGGCAGGTCCTTGAGCCGGTCGGAGGCCACCCCGGCGTCGGCCTGCACCGTGCCCCGCCCGCCGCGGCCGCCGGTCTTGCCGGACTTGCCGCGTGACTGTGACCGCCCGGAACCCATGAGGGCCTCGGTGTCGGCGTCCTCGCGCTGGAGCATGTCGGTGATGTCGGCGATCTTCTTGCGCAGCGGCTGCGGGTCGACGCCGGCGGCCTTGTTGTAGGCCATCTGCTTCTCGCGACGTCGCTGCGTCTCCTCGATCGCCTCCTGCATCGAGGGCGTGATCTTGTCGGCGTACATGTGCACCTGGCCCGACACGTTGCGGGCGGCTCGGCCGATGGTCTGGATGAGCGACCGTGCCGAGCGCAGGAACCCCTCCTTGTCGGCGTCGAGGATGCTGACCAGCGACACCTCGGGCAGGTCGAGGCCCTCGCGGAGCAGGTTGATGCCGACCAGCACGTCGAACTCCCCGAGCCGAAGCTCCCGGAGCAGCTCGACGCGGCGCAGGGTGTCGATGTCGGAGTGGAGGTAGCGGACGCGCACCCCCTTGTCGAGGAGGTAGTCGGTGAGGTCCTCGGCCATCTTCTTGGTCAGCGTGGTGACGAGCACGCGCTCGTTCTTCTGCGTCCGCTCGTTGATCTCGTGCAGCAGGTCGTCGATCTGGCCCTTGGTGGGCTTGAGCACGACCTCGGGGTCGACCAGCCCAGTGGGGCGGATGATCTGCTCGACGATGCCGTCGGCCTTGGCCAGCTCGTACGGGCCGGGGGTCGCCGAGAGGTAGACGGTCTGGCCGATGCGCTCGAGGAACTCCTCCCACTTCAGCGGCCGGTTGTCCATGGCCGACGGCAGCCGGAAGCCGTGGTCGACGAGGGTGCGCTTGCGTGACATGTCGCCCTCGTACATCGCGCCGATCTGCGGCACCGTGACATGGGACTCGTCGATGACGAGCAGGAAGTCCTCGGGGAAGTAGTCGAGCAGGCAGTTCGGCGCCGAGCCGCGGGACCGGCCGTCGATGTGCAGCGAGTAGTTCTCGATGCCCGAGCACGACCCGACCTGGCGCATCATCTCGATGTCATAGGTGGTGCGCATGCGCAGCCGCTGGGCCTCGAGCAGCTTGCCCTGCTTCTCGAACGCCGCGAGCTGGTCGGCCAGCTCGAGCTCGATGCCGCGGATGGCCCGCTCCATGCGCTCCGGGCCGGCGACGTAGTGCGTCGCCGGGAACACGTACATCTCCTGCTCCTCGTGGACGATCTCGCCGGAGACGGGGTTGAGCGTGTAGATCCGCTCGACCTCGTCTCCGAAGAACTCGATGCGCACCGCGAGCTCCTCGTAGACGGGGATGATCTCCACGGTGTCGCCGCGGACCCTGAAGGTCCCCCGGGTGAAGGCGAGGTCGTTGCGGGTGTACTGCATCTGGACGAACCGCCTGAGCAGCTCGTCGCGCTCGATCTCCGTGCCGACGCGCAGGCGCACCATCCGGTCCACGTACTCCTGCGGCGTGCCCAGGCCGTAGATGCAGGACACCGAGGCGACGACGACGACGTCGCGCCGGGTGAGCAGCGAGTTGGTGGCGCTGTGCCGCAGCCGCTCGACCTCGTCGTTGATGGACGAGTCCTTCTCGATGTAGGTGTCCGTCTGCGGGACGTACGCCTCGGGCTGGTAGTAGTCGTAGTAGGAGACGAAGTACTCGACCGCGTTGTTGGGCAGCAGCTCGCGGAACTCGTTGGCGAGCTGGGCGGCGAGCGTCTTGTTCGGGGCCATGACCAGGGTCGGGCGCTGCACCTGCTCGATGAGCCAGGCCGTGGTGGCCGACTTGCCGGTGCCGGTGGCGCCGAGCAGCACGACGTCCTGCTCCCCCGCGTTGATCCGCCGCGCGAGCTCGGCGATGGCCGCAGGCTGGTCACCGGCAGGCTGGAACTCGGACTCGACCCGGAAGGGTGCCACCGTGCGCTGCAGGTCAGTCGTCGGACGCATGGCACCACCGTAAGCCCCACCGCCGACAGCGCTCGCCACGGCAGGCAGCCCACAAGCGGCTCGGGCAGCCGAGCGCAGCTCGTTGAAGGCACCGCCCCCGGGTGGGACCGTGGAGTCGTGTTCCGGATGGTCGGACTCCTGGGTGGGCTCTCCCTCGCCACGGACCTCGGGACGGGAGCCCCGCTCGAGGAGTCCCTCCGACGCAGCGTGCTGGCGGCGCGTCTCGCCAAGGTCGCCGGCCTGCCCGACGACGACGTGCGGGCCACCCTCTACACCGCCCTGCTGCAACACCTGGGCTGCACGGCCTACGCCCACGAGGGGGCGAAGAACTTCGGCGACGACGTGGTCACGACCCGGGTCACCCTCCTGACCGAACCCGGTTCAACAACCGACCTGGTGCGGACCTGGGTGCCCCGACTGGCCGAGGCGACCGGACAGCGCCGCAGCTCACTCCTCCTGCGCACCCTGGAGCACGCGCGCTCCATGGACGCCGTGGCTCCCACCGCGACGTGCGACGTGATCCGGCAGGCGGCACGACGCCTCGGGCTGCCCGCGCAGGTCCAGCTGGGCCTCGCCCAGGTGCTCACCGCCTGGAACGGCACCGGCTTCCCGAGGCTGCGCGGCGAGGAGATCTGCCTCCCTGCTCGTCTGGTGGCCGTCGCGTCGGCCGCGGTGATGTATGCCGGCGCGGACGGGACCGGGGTGGAAGCCGCTGTGGCGGAGGTGGACCGCCGCGCCGGCCGCGTCCTCGACCCGGACCTCGCCGCCGCCTTCCACGCCCGGGCGAACGACCTCATGCACGGCTTGGACGGGGACGCGTACCACCTCGTACTGGACGGCGAACCCGACCCTGTGCTGCTCGTGGACGACCGGACCCTCGAGCAGACCGCCCGCACCTTCGGCGACCTCGCCGACCTGAAGAGCCCACGGTTCCACGGACACTCCGGTGCGGTGGCCGCCCTCGCCTGCGGGGCGGCTCGCTCGATGGGCCTCGCCGACGAGGACACGACAATGCGCCTGGCGGGTCACCTGCACGACGTTGGTCGGGTCGCCGTCTCGAGCCGGATCTGGGACAAGCAGACTGCGCTGTCCACCGCCGAGCAGGACCAGGCGGCCCTGCACGCGTACCACTCCGAGCGCGTCCTCGGCCGAATCCCGGAGCTCGCGGCCGTCGCCCTCCTGGCGGGCCAGCACCACGAGCGCAGTGACGGCAGCGGGTACCACCGCGGGCTCACCGCACCCCAGCTGTCCCTCGCCTCGCGCGTCCTCGCCGCCGCCGACGCGTACCAGTCACTGCGGGAGGACGAGCCGGGACGGCCTGCACTCCCACCGAGGGTCGCGGCCGAGGGGCTCGGCGCCGAGGCCCGGGCCGGCCGGCTGGACCCTGATGCGGTGGCGGCGGTGCTCAGGGTCGCGGGCCACCCCCAGGCGACACGACCGCCGCGCCCCGGGGCGCTCACCGGTCGCCAGGTGGAGGTCCTGCGCCTCCTCGCGGCGGGCCTGTCGAACCCGCAGATCGGCCACCGCCTCGGCATCTCGCGCCGGACGGCCGAGCACCACGTGCAGGACATCTACCAGCACATCGGGTGCTCGACCCGGGCCGGCGCCGCCCTCTTCGCGATGGAGCACGGGCTGTTCCGCCCGGATGGGTAGACCTGCCCATGTGCGGGCGGCCCGGCGAACCCAGCCTGTGGGCATGACACGGACGAACCTCACCCACACCGGCCGCACCGACACCCTGGCAACGCCGAGCAGCTCGGCCCGGCCCCGGCTGCTCACCCGGCAGTTCCTGCTGCTCGGCGCGGCCGAGCTGGCGTACTTCACCGCGGAAGGCGTCGCCGTCTACACCCTCCCCGTGTTCGCCACCGGGCCGGTGGGCTCCGGCGAAGCGGGCGCGGGCCTGGCCTTCGGTGCGTTCGCCCTGAGCGCGCTGCTCCTGCGTCCCGTGGCAGGTCGCCTCGCCGACACCCGCGGCAGGCGACCGCTCCTCGTCGGTGGGGCGCTGCTCTGCGCGCTGGGGATGGCCCTGACCGCACCCGTCGCGCACCTCACGACCCTGGTCGCGGCGCGGCTGCTCCTCGGCGTGGCCGAGGCCGCCTTCTTCGTCGCAGCCTTCGCGGCCCTCGCCGACATCGCGCCAGCGAGCCGCCTGGGCGAGGCCCTGAGCTACAACTCGCTGGGCCTCTACCTGGGCCTCGCGGTCGGTCCCCCGCTCGGTGAGGTGGTCGTCGAGCAACGCGGTTTCGCCGCTGCCTGGGGCACGGCCGCACTGCTGGCGCTGGCCTCCGCCGCGACGGCCCTTCTCCTGGGCGAGACGTCCCGGTCGACGGGGGATGAACCCCCACCCGCGGGCCTCGTCCACTGGCGGTCGGTGCCGGTGGCCCTGGGCTTCCTCGCCGCCGTCGTCGCGATGGGCGGCTACCTGGCCTTCGCTGCGCTGCGAGCCGAGGACGTCGGCGTGGCGAACCCGAGCCTCCCGCTGTTCCTCTACGGCAGCGTCGTCGTCGTGTGCCGAGTGGTGTTCGCGCGCGTTCCCGACCGGGTGCCACCGCTGCCCCTGGGCGCCGCCGCCCTCTCCACCATCGCCGTGGGCCTCGTCGTGATGGCCGGGAGCGCCTCTCCATCAGGCCTTCTCGTCGGCACCGTGCTGTTGGCCATCGGCGTGGCCTTCAGCACACCAGCGTTCTTCGCCGCCGTCTTCGCACGGACCCGGGCCAGTGAGCGCGGTGCCGCCGCGGGCATCGCCAGCATGGCGATCGACCTCGGGCTGGGCCTCGGCCCGATCATGCTCGGACTCGTCGCCGGGGCGACTGGCCTGGGCTGGGCCTTCGTGACTGCCGCTGCCGTGGCCGTGGCGGGCGCGGGGTGGACGGTGGCCCTGCACCGCTCCCGCCGCTGAAGGACGCTCACCGAGCGAGCCATCACCAGTCCCCGCGCCCCGGGCGGTCAGGCCAGGACGGCGGAGACCGCTGCCGCGACCCCAAGGACGGCTCCCATCAGGGTCACGACCAGCACCCTGAGCATGACCGGGAAGGGCGAGTAGCCCCGGCTGTCGTCGCGGAGCTGGTCGAACCGCAGCCGCACCCCCAGCACCAGCAAGGCCGCCGTCATGGTCGCCAGCGCACCGGCCACCACCAGCCACCAGCTCTCCAGTCGCACGGCCACGACCACGAGCGGCAGCACCAGCACCATCGCGGTCAGGGAGGTGCGCTGCCAGGCCAGGGCGGTCCGCTCCGGCTGCAGCGCCTGGCGATCCGGGATCCGGCTCACTGCCGGGAGGCCTCGATGACGCCGAGCACGAGGGCGAGGCTCGCGAGCACCACGACGCCGGTGGCCAGCATGGGCAGCGAGCGCGGGGCCGGCAGCGGCTGGCGCAGGCGCAGCGCCCGCTCGACCTTGGCCCAGCTGCGCAGGGCCCGGACCGCCAGCGCCGCCCCACCCAGGCACGAGCCCGCACCGACCAGGGGTGCCCAGCTCGGCATCTCGGCGAGCGAGGCCACCGAGATCAGCGCCACGCCACCGGCCACCAGCGCCAGAGCCGTGCGCATCCAGGCCAGCGCCGTGCGCTCGTTGGCCATCGAGAAGCGGGGGTCGGGCTCGTCGCCGATCCCGTACACGCTCTCGGGCCGGCGGTGGTGCGGCTCGCCCGTCGGCTCGGGGCCCCTTCGCTCGTCAGCCACGCGCGGGCTCCCATCCCGTCTCCCGCGCCCACTCCTCGGCACGCTCGTGGACGCTGTCGAACCACGGCTCCTTGGCCTCGGCGTAGGCGCTGACCCCCACACCGGTGGCCGCGAGCCGCAGCTTCTCGGCGGCATACTCGCCGCAGGCGACGCGGTCGGACCGCAGCCAGTCACGGAAGAGCAGCGCCCACCGCCACCCGGGGCTGCCCACCTCGCGCACGTGGATGTGCACCGGCCGGCCGGGGTCGGCAGCACCGTGGAACCGCTTGGGCCACGTGCCGCCGTCCTTGGCGTTGTCGGCGCGGGGCGCGTCGACCGGACGGGGGAAACCCGCCCGCGCGAGTCGGTCGAGCAACTCAGGGTCGTCGGCGGCGTGCAGGTCGGCGACCCCGACCTGAAGGTCGATGACGTCCTTCGCCACGAGCCCGGCGACAGCCGTGCTCCCGATGTGGTCGGCCGTCCACAGGGCGTCACCGAAGGCGAGGCGTAGCCGCTCGAGGAGGCGCTGTGCCTGCGCCGCCCACGTGGGGTCGTGCGGCACCAGCTCCAGTCGCTCCGGCCGGCGCACCCGTATGCCGTGGCGCACGTTGTGCTCGAAGGGCACCAGCCGCTCGTGCCAGAGCTCGTCCACCGCGCGCCGGAGCTCGTCCCTGGTGCCGCCGTTGTCGAGCCACACGTCGGCAGCGGCCCGTCGCTCCGCGTCGCTGGCCTGGGCGGCCATCCGACCGCGCACGTCGTCCTCGGTCATGCCGCGGCCCTCCATCAGCCGGCGCAGCCGGGTGCGCTGGTCGGCCCCGACGATGACGACCAGGTGGTACGACGGGCCGTAGTGCTTCTCCACCAGGAGCGGCACGTCGTGGACGACGACGGCGTCCTCGGGTGCCGCGGCCACGAGCTCGGCCGTTCGTTGGGCGATCCGCGGGTGGGTGAGCTGCTCGAGGTCGTGTCGCGCACGCTCGTCGGCGAAGACCACGGCTCCGAGCGCGGCACGGTTCAGGCTGCCGTCCTCCTCGAGGACGTCGTCGCCGAACCGGTCGACGATCGCAGCCAGTCCCTCCGAGCCGGCGGCGACGACCTCGCGGGCCAGCTGGTCCGCGTCGATGACCACGGCCCCGAGCTCGGAGAACCGCTGTGCGGCGCAGGACTTCCCCGACCCGATGCCCCCGGAGAGGCCGACGCGCAGCATGGGCGCCACTGTAGCGGCGGCGGCGTCGGCTCAGTCCGCGAGGCGGGCCGGGAAGCCGCCGGTGGCGACCGGCGACCAGCGCGTGGGCGTGATGCGCAGCAGCGACTTGCCCTGGTCGCGCATCGCCTGGCGGTACTCCTCCCAGTCGGGGTGCTCCCCGGAGATGCAGCGGAAGTACTCCACGAGGGGCTCGACCGAGTCGGGCGCATCGATCACCTCGCAGTCACCGTCGACCTGCACCCAGGCACCGCCGAAGTCGTCGGACAGCACGACGACGCTCACCGCGGGGTCGCGTCGCGCGTTGGCCGTCTTGGCCCGCTCGGGGTAGGTGGAGACGACGATCCGGCCGGCCCCGTCCACTCCCCCGGTCACCGGCGAGGCCTGCGGCCTGCCGTCCGAACGCGTCGTGATCACCACCATGTGGTGCCTGGGGCGCACGAAGTCGAGCAGTCCCTCGAGGTCGACCTCGGTGTTCGTCGCGATGGTGCGTGCCATGCCGGCCATCCTGACACGGCAGGCACGGCACGCAACGCCCGCGCACGGCGAAGGCCCGGCCCCCTCGCGGGGACCGGGCCTTCACGGCATACCGACGAAGGTCAGTTGCCGGTGAGCTTCTCACGCAGAGCAGCCAGCGCCTCGTCCGAGGCCAGGGTGCCCTCGGAGGCCGGGGCGCTCGGGCGACCCGCGCCCTCGTCGGACGAGCCGGCACCCGAATCCGAGGAGTAGGACGTCGAGGTGCTCGCACCCGCAGCGGCCTCGGCGTCGGCAGCGTGAGCCGCCTCGACCTGGGCCTTGTGGGCCTCCCAGCGGGCGTGGGCCTCGGCGTACTGCTTCTCCCACTTCTCGCGCTGGGCGTCGAAGCCCTCGAGCCACTCGTTGGTCTCCGGGTCGAAGCCCTCCGGGTACTTGTAGTTGCCCTGCTCGTCGTACTCGGCGGCCATGCCGTAGAGGGTCGGGTCGAACTCGGCGACCGGGACGCTCTCGTCGTTGGCCTGCTTGAGCGACAGCGAGATGCGGCGACGCTCGAGGTCGATGTCGATGACCTTGACGAAGATCTCGTTGCCGACGTTGACGACCTGCTCCGGCAGCTCCACGTGGCGCTCGGCCAGCTCGGAGATGTGGACCAGGCCCTCGATGCCGTCGTCGACGCGGACGAACGCACCGAACGGGACGAGCTTGGTGACCTTGCCCGGCACGACCTGGCCGATCGCGTGGGTCCGGGCGAAGTGCTGCCACGGGTCCTCCTGCGTCGCCTTCAGCGACAGGGAGACACGCTCGCGGTCCATGTCGACGTCGAGCACCTCGACGGTGACCTCGTTGCCGACCTCGACGACCTCGGACGGGTGGTCGATGTGCTTCCAGGACAGCTCGGAGACGTGGACCAGACCGTCCACACCACCGAGGTCGACGAACGCACCGAAGTTGACGATCGACGACACGACACCGGAGCGGACCTGGCCCTTCTGGAGCTCCTTGAGGAAGGTCGTGCGGACCTCCGACTGGGTCTGCTCGAGCCACGCACGGCGCGACAGGACCACGTTGTTGCGGTTCTTGTCGAGCTCGATGATCTTGGCCTCGATCTCCTTGCCGACGTACGGCTGGAGGTCGCGGACCCGGCGCATCTCGACGAGGGACGCCGGGAGGAAGCCACGCAGGCCGATGTCGAGGATGAGACCACCCTTGACGACCTCGATGACGGTGCCGGTGACGACGCCGTCCTCCTCCTTGATCTTCTCGATCGTGCCCCAGGCGCGCTCGTACTGCGCACGCTTCTTGGACAGGATCAGGCGGCCTTCCTTGTCCTCCTTCTGGAGGACGAGGGCCTCGACCTCGTCGCCGACGGCAACGACCTCGGACGGGTCGACGTCGTGCTTGATTGACAGCTCACGCGAGGGGATGACGCCCTCGGTCTTGTAGCCGATGTCGAGCAGGACCTCGTCCCGGTCGACCTTGACGATGCGACCCTCGACGATGTCGCCGTCGTTGAAGTCCTTGATGGTCGCGTCGATCGCGGCAAGGAGGTCTTCCTCAGAGCCAATGTCGTTGATGGCAACCTGAGGGGCGGTCTTTTCGACCGTGCTGGCAGTCATGTAGTAGGAACTCCGATGGTGGACAGTGAATAGAAGGTGTTCGGTTGTGGGCACGCTGTCGGACATGCCAAAGCGCGCACACGGATGTGCCCGACCAGACTACCGATGCCGTCAGGGCGAGGTCAAAAAGCGGGAGGTGTGCGGGTGAGCGGGTTTGCGCAGGTCAGCCGTCGGGTCGCCGGGCCCGAGGAGACCGCGGTCGCCAACCGCGGGTGGTGGGACGCCGAGGCCGGCGAGTACTACGCGGAGCACGGCGCCTTCCTCGGCGACGCCGAGCTCACCTGGGGCCCGGAGGGCTGGCGGGAGGCGGAGCTGCACCTCCTGGGAGACGTGGCCGGTCGCCGCGTCCTCGAGATCGGCGCCGGCGCGGGCCAGTGCTCCCGCTGGCTGGCCACCCAGGGGGCGACCGTCGTGGCCACGGACCTGTCCCTCGGCATGCTGCGCACCGGCCTGACCCTCAACTCGAGGGTGAGCGACCCGCGCGCGGCGGTTCCCCTCCTGCAGTGCGACGCCACGGCCCTTCCCTTCGGTGACGCGTCCTTCGACGCCGTGTTCACGGCATACGGTGCGGTGCCGTTCGTGGCGGACTCTGCGCTGCTCGTGCGCGAGGCGGCCCGCGTGCTGCGGCCCGGCGGCCGCTTCGTCTTCTCCACCACCCACCCGTTCCGGTGGGCCTTTCCCGACGACCCCGGTGAGCCCGGCCTGACCCTCACCCAGTCCTACTTCGACCGCACGCCCTACGTCGAGGCGGACTCGGACGGCGAGGCGACCTACGTCGAGCACCACCGCACCGTCGGCGACCGGGTGCGCGAGGTCGTGGCCGCGGGGCTGGTGCTGACCGACCTCGTCGAGCTCGAGTGGCCCGAGCGCAACACCGCGACCTGGGGCGGGTGGTCACCGCTGCGCGGCCGGCTCTTCCCCGGGACGGCCGTCTTCGTCTGCGACAAGCCCTCCGCCTGATCCGCGGCGGCCCGGGTCAGCGGTGGCCGAGGAAGGCGTCGACCTGCTCGCCGAGGTGTCGGTCGGCCACGGTGGCGGCGTGTCCGGCCCCCGGGAGGAGGACGAGGTGGCCGAACGGCAGTGCGTCGGCGGTCTCGCGGAAGACGCCCTCGCCGTAGTAGGCGTCGCGGTCGCCGCCGATGACGAGGGTCGGCGCGCTGATCGACTGCAGCCGGTTGGCGAGGTCGAAGGCGTCCTCGGCCTGCATCGTGACCCGCAGGTCGTGGGTGTCGCGGGCGACGACGAGCGACGGCACGAGCCAGCCGACGGCCCGCAGAGCGGCGCGGGTGAGGCGTCCCGCGGCGGCCAGCTCCATGAGGATGGCCGCCGCCGCCCGACGGTCCCCGCGCTCCAGTGCCTCGATCGCGCGACGTTGCCCGGCGTGGCCCTGCGGCCCGAGCCGACAGCCGGAGGCGACGAGGACCAGCCGTCGCACGACCTGCGGGTGGTCGGCAGCGAGCTGCAGGGCGACGCTGCCGCCCGTGGAGACGCCGACGACGTCGATCGGTGACGCCTGCCACTCCCGCAGCATCGTCGCGTAGTCCTCGGCGAGGTCGGCCATGGTGGTGCCCTCGGCGAGCCCACGCCTGCGGTTCACCCACCAGACCTGGCGAGCCGGTGCGAGGCGGCGCATCGACCGCAGCTGGAACCAGCGGTCCGCGCCGGTGGGCGGCTCGTGGTCCGGGGTGAGCCCGGGCAGCAGCAGCAGCGGCTGGCCCGCCCCGAGGGACAGGCTCGCCATGCCGACCGGCTGCCCGTTCACCTCCGCCTCCCCAGGGCGCCCGGCCACCTCGTCACGCGAGAACGCTAGGCGCCGGAGCGCTCCGGCCGCATCACCCCATCAGAGCAGCGCCCGGTCATGCATTTGCGGTGAGTGGAGGGCGCAGACGGGTGTGGGGCCGGTCCGAGATGGACCGACCCCACAGTCCTGCCCGCTCTGGTCAGATGACTCTGGTCAGATGAAGCGGCGCCGCAGGAACGCGGCGGCCCCGGCGAGTCCGAAGACCGCGGCGGCGCCCAGGCCGCGTCCGAGGTTGCGGCTGCCCTCCCCCGACATGGCGGCCAGCTCGAAGCTGTATGCCGTGTTGCCCGCGGCATCCGCCGGTGCGCCGTAGGCCATGCCCTCGGCCTTGGCCCGCTGGGCGCCGGCCTCGATCAGGGCGTACTTCTGCCCGTAGTCGGCCGCGGTCGACTTGCCCGCCTCGACGAGCTTCTTGGTGCCCTCGTCGGACAGGCGCTGGGCGCCGTCCTTGATCTGCGGGGCACCGTCGGCCGCCTTCTCGAGGCCGTCGGCGATCTGGCCAGAGCCCTCCGCCGCGTCACCGAGACCGGACGAGAGCTGGTTCGCGCCGTCGGCGATCTGCTGGTTGCCGTCAGCGAGCTGGCCGGCGCCGTCGCGGGCCCTGCCCGTGCCGTCGGCCAGCTGGCCCGCTCCGTCGGACAGCGTGCCGGCACCGGCGTCGAGCTTGTCTGCACCGGCGGCCAGCTCGTCGGCACCGCCGGCGATCTGGTACACGCCGTCGGCCAGTTGGGCGTTGCCCTCGGCCACCAGGCCGGCCCCGTCACTCAGCAGACCGAGCCCCTCGAGGAGGTCGCCACCACCGACGGACAGCAGGCCGACACCCTCCTGGAGCGAGTGGACGCCGCCACGAAGGGTCTCGTCCTCCTTGGTGTCGTCATCGTCGCCGATGCCACCCTGCACATTGCCGATCACGCCGTTCACCAGCGCGGTGAGACCTGCGTCGACCGCTCCGATGCCCTCGAGCAGGCCCGGCTTGGCCGGGTCACACACCGGCAGCGAGGCCGAGCTGAGCCCGCACTCGATCTTCGCCAGGCCCACGGCACCCTCACTCAGGCTCGTCTTGAGCTGGGCCAGTCCGGGAGAGACCTGCGTGCTCAGCCCGCCGGACAGCTTCTGCAGACCAGGGATGGCGGTACCGCTGAGACCACCGCTGATCTGTCCCAGCCCCATCGATGCCGCGGTCGAGCTGTCGCGCAGCTTGGTCTCGATCTGCGCGGCAACCCCGTCCACAGTGCCGAGGCACACCGGGTCGGCACTGCACGACGGGACGCCCTTGATCGACTTGATGCCGAGCTCGACCTGGTCGATGCTGCCGCCGGCGGCGAGCGCGTCGTCGTGGCCCTTCTTCACTGCGTCGATGCCGGCAACTGCGTCCGCAACGCCCGCTGCAAGGTCCAGCGCACCCTGCGCCGATGCGTCGACCCCACCCTTGAGCTGGTCGAGGCTACCGCCGCGACTTGTCGCAGCTGCGAGTCCGGCCCGCAGCTTCTCCACGCCGCCGATGAGGGTCTGGTCGTTGTCCGTCGTGCCGAGACCCTTGATCATCGCCCCCATGCCCTCGTGCATCTTGACCACGCCCGGGTGCTCGTGGAGGCCTCCGATGGACGTGTACATCTTGACCAGGCCGCCGTCGACGAGCTTCAGCCCGTCGGAGACCTGGGTAAGGCCGTCGATGAGGGCCGGTGCCTTCGCGCCCGCCTCGAGGAGGCCGTCGGCAACCTGGGCCGAGCCCTCGGCGAGGGCATCGGCGCCCACACTGGCCTCGGCCGCGCCGTCGGCCAGCCGGTCCGCGCCGCCCGCGAGCTGGCCGGTCCCGCCCGCGAGCTCCTTCGAGCCCGCCGACAGCTTCTTGGCACCGTCGTCGAGCTGGCCCACACCGTCGCTCAGCTCGCCGGCGCCTGCTGCGGCCTGGGTTGCCCCGTCGGCGAGCTTCCTGGCGCCGGGTGCGGCCTCGCCGGACAGCCCGGCGTTGAGCTTGTTCGCGCCGTCGCGCAGCTGGATGAGGCCCGCGAGGAGCTCGCCTGCGCCGTCACGCAGCTTCAGGAGGTTCGCGTCGATCTCCGTGGCACCGGCGGTGAGGGTGGCACCGGTCTGCGCCCCACCTTTGTAGGACTCGGCGCCACCCTTGAAGGAGGGGCTGTCCAGGGGGCTGACCGGCAGGGCCGAGATGGACGCCTTCGGGACCACGCCGTCGGTGATCTGCGCCTCGTAGCCGAACGTCGCCTCGGGCTTCCCGATCGGGCCGAAGAGGGTCATCGTGAAGGACATCTTCGTGCCCCCACGCCCGTCACCGGCCATGTTGGCCTCGGCCGAGCGCACGTCGGTGAAGTTCGACGGCAGGACGGTCGACAGGGACCCCACCATGGGGATGACGACGTCCTCGGTTGCCGTGACCATCGTGCCGGTGCCGTCGTCGAAGGTGACTTCCTGCGGCTTGCCGGTCACGTTGCGGACGGTGTACTGCACCTTGAGCACGCCGGACTTGCCGACGACGTCGCCCGGCTTCACCTCCTTGCCGTCGAGCGTGTAGGTCACGTCGACGTCGAGCGGGAGTTCCCTGGTGAAGTCGCTCACGGTGCGCAGGCGCTTCTCACCGTCGACCTCGTAGGTGCCGACGACGTTGCCGTCGCGCACCTCGAAGCCGCCGAACTCGTCGAGGTTGCGCAGACCGTTGGCCTCGACGGGGTTGGACAGCTCGACCGTCCCCTTGCCCTTCATGGCCACCTGCTCGTAGACGCGCGCGACCTCGAGCCGGCCGGTGGCGCTCAGGTAGGCCTGGACGGTCTCGGTGTTGGTGACGAGCACGTCACCCGATGACGCGGCCATGGACGGACCAGCCGCCATGACGACCGCAGCGGGCACGGCGAAGAACGAGGCGCCGGCGCGTGCGGCGGTCTTCCTGCTGATCACTTGCTCTCTCCTACAAGAAGGTGGTCCATGGCGTTGGTCGTGGGGGCGTCATCGTCGGCACGGCGCACGTGGCGGCCCCGCTCCTGCTCGCCCTCCGTGGCGACGACCTGCTCCTCGCGCTCACCCACCAAGGTGGTGGCGAGGTAGCCCAGGGCCGCCGCGAACAGGACCGTGGTCGCCGCCGTCGGCGACTCCTTGAGGAACTGCGAGGGGGCGTTGGTGTAGATCTCCTCGTAGGCGCCGGCGATCGCCACGGCACCCAGCAGAGCGCTCCAGACAGGGACGCGGCCCGCACTCAGGGCGCAGCAACCAGCGATGACGGCGACGACGACGAACACAGCAACGGCTCGTCCGGCAGGCGCGTCCGGCAGCACCGCGGCCCGCAGCGCGTAGCCCACCCACGCCACCACGAACCCCAGGACGAACCCGCCCAGCTTGCCCAACGGGAAGCGGTGGGGCACCAGCCCGAGAACACCGCCGAGTGCCGCACCGAGCAGCGCGACGGGCTGCAGGTCAAGGCCGAAGAACTGCCCCAGCCCGATGACGAGCGCTGCGAACACGGCCAGGACCAGCCCGGAGATCAGGCTCCTTCGCATTTCCACCTCACGTAAAAAGGCACCCGGCTTCTGCGGCGGGTGCACGGTTACCGGGAAGTATGGGGGAAAGTCGGGTCGCTCAGCCCCAAACCCCGCAAAAACGCTCGTGTCGTGGCGAAGACGGAACCGAACGGCTGATGCCCCACGAGCACCAGCCGCCGGGATGCGCCCCCGACCGCCCGCTCAGTGAGCCGCGTCGTGCCAGGAGTGCCCGACGCCCACGCTGACCTCGAGCGGCACATCCATCGCGATGGCCTCGCCCATCTCCTTGCGCACCAGCGCCTCGACGTCGCCCTTCTCCCCCGGCGCGATCTCGAGCACGAGCTCGTCGTGCACCTGGAGCAGCTGGCGCGACCTCGCACCGGCCTTGCTGAGGGCGTCCTCCACCCGCAGCATGGCCAGCTTGATGATGTCGGCGGCCGAGCCCTGGATGGGGGCGTTGAGCGCCATCCGCTCGGCACCCTCGCGGCGCTGGCGGTTGTCACTGGTCAGGTCCGGCAGGTAGCGGCGGCGCCCCAGCATCGTCGCGGTGTAGCCCGTGGCGCGGGCCTCGGCCACCACGTCGCGCAGGTAGTCGCGGACGCCGCCGAACCGGGCGAAGTACTCATCCATGAGCCCCTGCGCCTCACCGGTGGAGATGGTCAGCTGCTTGCTCAGGCCGAAGGCCGACAGCCCGTACGCCAGGCCGTAGGACATCGCCTTCACCTTGCTGCGCATCTCGGGCGTGACGTCCTGCGGGTCGACGCCGAAGACCCGCGACCCGACGAAGCGGTGCAGGTCCTCCCCCGTCCGGAACGCCTCGATGAGACCGTCGTCGCCGGAGAGGTGGGCCATGATCCGCATCTCGATCTGGCTGTAGTCGGCCGACATCAGCGACTCGTAGCCCTCCCCCACGACGAAGGCGTGACGGATGCGACGGCCCTCCTCGGTGCGGATCGGGATGTTCTGCAGGTTGGGGTCCGTCGAGCTCAGCCGCCCGGTCGCGGCGATGGTCTGCTGGTAGGTCGTGTGGATCCGGCCGTCGTCCGCCACGGACTTGAGCAGTCCCTCGACGGTCACGCGCAGCCGCGTCGCGTCACGGTGGCGCAGCAGGGCCTCGAGGAAGGGGTGCTCGGTCTTGGCGTAGAGGTCGGTGAGCGCGTCGGCGTCGGTGGTCCAGCCGGTCTTGGTCTTCTTCGTCTTCGGCATGCCGAGGGTGTCGAAGAGCACGACCTGGAGCTGCTTCGGCGAGCCGAGGTTGATCTGCTCGCCCCCGATGGCGTCGTAGCAGTCCTCCTGCGCCTCGCGCACCTTCGTGGCGAAGTCGGACTCGAGCCGCTGCATCTGCTCGCAGTCGACGGCGATGCCGGTGCGCTCCATCTTCGCGAGCACGTAGACCAGCGGCAGCTCCACGTCCTTCTGCAGCTGCGCTCCCCCCGTGGCCTCGAGCTGCTCGCCGAGGGCACCGGAGAGGTCGAGCACGGCCCGGGCCCGGACCATGGCGTCCTGAGCCTCGCTGTCGCCGTCGGCGCTGAAGTCGAGCATCCCCTGACCGTCGCTCTCGGCCTCCGCGCGCAGCTCGCGGCCGAGGTTGCGCAGCACGAGGTCGGCGAGGTCGTACGAGCGCTGGTCGGGCCGCACGAGGTACGCCGCCAGTGCGGTGTCGGTGGCGATGCCCTGCAGGTCCCAGCCGCGGGCCGCGACGGCCTGCAGCGGTCCCTTGGCATCGTGCAGCACCTTCGGCCGGGTCGCGTCCGACAACCAGGACGCCACCGCCTTCTCCGCCGTGTCGTCGAGGGTGGCCACGTCGATGTATGCCGCCGGGCCGGCTGCCGTGGCCACGGCCAGTGCCTGCACGTCACCCGTCCCGCGCGCCCAGGTGCCCACCAGGTGCAGGCCGACCGGTCCGCCCGGAGCGGCGTGCTCGTCCAGCCAGCCGGGCACGTCGGCGGGCGCCAGGGTGACGCCCTCGACCTCGAAACCGGACTCGGCCTCCTGCTCGGGGGCCTCGATGGTCGAGAACAGCCGGTCGCGCAGCACCCGGAACTCCAGGCCGTCGAAGACGGTGTGGACCTTCTCGCGGTCCCAGTTGTGCCGCTCGAGCTCCCTGACGCCGACCGGGAGTCCCAGGTCGCGGACGAGTCCGTTGAGGCGCCGGTTGCGCAGCACCCCGTCGAGGTGCTCCCGCAGCGACTCCCCCGCCTTGCCCTTGATCTGGTCGACGTGGGCCACCACGCCGGCCAGGTCGCCGTACTGGCCCAGCCACTTGGCTGCCGTCTTCGGGCCGACGCCCGGCACGCCGGGGAGGTTGTCGGACGACTCGCCGACGAGCGCGGCGAGGTCGCTGTAGCGGTCGGGCCGCACGCCGTACTTGGCCTCGACGGCCTCCGGCGTCATGCGGGCCAGGTCGGAGACGCCCTTGACCGGGTAGAGGACCGTGACCTTGTCGGACACGAGCTGCAGGGTGTCGCGGTCGCCCGAGCAGATGAGGACGTCCATACCCTCCGCCACGGCCTGCGTCGTCAGGGTGGCGATGACGTCGTCGGCCTCGTAGCCCTCGACCTCGACGTGCCTGATGTTGAGGGCGTCGAGCACCTCGTGCAGCAGCGACACCTGCCCGTTGAACTCGTTCGGGGTCGCGGACCGGCCGGCCTTGTACTCGGCGTACTCCTGCGTGCGGAACGTCTGCCGGGAGACGTCGAAGGCCACGCCCACGTGGGTCGGCTGTTCGTCCCGGAGCACGTTGATGAGCATCGAGGTGAAGCCGTAGACGGCGTTGGTGTGCTGCCCGGTGCTGGTGGAGAAGTTCTCGACCGGCAGCGCGAAGAACGCCCGGTAGGCAAGCGAATGGCCGTCAAGGAGGAGAAGTCGACTCACGCATGGCAGCCTAGGCCCCGCCACCCACAGCGACCCAGCACACCCCGCCGACCGGAGGAGGAGACGCCATGAGCGCCGGCCCCCAGAGCGACCACGACGCCTTCATGCACGCCGTGATGGAGATGAACCCCAACTCGCTGATGAAGCGGATGCACATCGAGGTGCTCGAGGCGAGCCCCGAGCGGCTCGTGGGCCGGATGCCGGTCGAGGGCAACACCCAGCCCTACGGCCTGCTGCACGGCGGCGCCTCGGTCGTGCTCGCCGAGACCCTCGGCTCCCTCGGGTCGGCGATGCACGCCGGCCCGGAGCGCGTCGCGGTGGGCCTGGACATCAACGCCACCCACCACCGCGCCGTGCGCACCGGGTTCGTCACCGCCACGGCGACTGCGATCAGCCTCGGCAACACGCTGGCCTGCTACGAGGTGGTCGTCACCGACGAGAGCGACCGGCGGGTCTGCACCTGCCGCATCACCTGCCTCATCCGCGACACCGCGCCCGCCAGCTAGCCGTCCTCGGTCACGGCAGGTCTTGACCCGGGGGCGCCCGCGGGTCAGGGTCGTGGGGAGCGCGGGCACGCCACCGGCCCGCCGACCGCAGGGAGGGACCCATGGCTCACGGCGACATCACCCACATCGACATCCCGGTCAGCGACCTGAAGCGCGCCGCGTCGTTCTACTCGGGGCTCTTCGGCTGGCAGATCGCCGAGTACCCCGGCTTCGAGGGCTACCCCATGTGGCAGGCCCCCAACACGGTGTCGGGCGGCGGCCTGGCCTCCCGCTCAGAGGACTTCACCCAGCCGCGCTCCTACGTCGAGGTCGACTCGATCGACGAGGTGCTCGCCAAGGCTGTCGACAGCGGCGCCACGGTCGTCATGGACAAGCAGCCGATCAGCGAGACCAGCTGGTGGGCGATCTTCCAGGACCCCGACGGCAACCACGTGGGCCTCTACGAGGGCACCACCGCGACCTGACGCTCAGCCGGCCAGCCGGCTCGCCCCGGCGCTCGCGCGGGCCCGCAGCGACCGGCGCTTGTGCAGGATCTGGTCGAGGCTGATGCGCGGCTCGTCCGCGCCGAGCCGGCGGCGCAGCGCGCTGGTGCTGGTGACCCGGCGCACGACCTGGGAGCTGAACCCGAGGCGGGCGAAGAAGCGGTTGGCGTCACGCTGCTGGCTGGGCACGTTGCAGCCGATCTGCTCGCAACCCTGCTTCTCGGCATACGCCGTCACCGCGGCGAGGAGGTGCCGGGCGATGCCGTGCCGGCGGGCCTTGGGGGCCACGTAGAGCTGGTCGATGGCCACGCTCGGCGAGTCGGTGAGTCCCGAGAACGGGCTGTGGGTGGCGACGACGAACCCGACGGGCAGGCCGCCCTCGCCGAGGGCGACGAACGCGCGCACGTCCTCGCGCTGCAGTGCGGACCGGACCTTGCCCTCGGAGGCGGCCCGGGCCGCGACCTCGGGGCTGACGCCGCTCTCGACCCGCGAGGACATCCACAGCTCGGTGAACGACCGCTCCAGGTCGTCAGACACCCGCTTGACGCAGACTCCCGGCCGGCTCACAGGCACTCCTCCATCGTCGTGGCACACCATGCAGTTCTTCCTGCGGCGTCCCCCGGCGCTCGCCGGAGCCTCCCCGGGGGTGACGTCCGGGGGGAGACTCTATGCCCACAATGCCGCCGTGGTGAAGGGGTCCGGAGGAACCGGTCGAATCGCTGCATAGGGTGTGCCCCGTGACACTCGACTTCCCCGGGCTCGGGACCGTCATCAACGTGGCCACGGTGGTCGTGGGCTCCCTGCTCGGCATGGCGGTCGGCCACCGCCTGCCCAGCCACACGCGCTCCGTGGTCACCGACGTGCTCGGCCTGACCACGCTCCTCATGGCGGGGCTGTCGGCCGTCAGTGTGGGCGACGCATCGCTCCGGGAGGCGACCGGTGCCGGCGCCCCCGTGCTCATCGTGCTGGGGTCGCTGCTCATCGGCGGCATCAGCGGCTCGCTGCTGCGCATCGAGGAGCGGCTGGAGAGCCTGGCCGGCGTGGTCCAGTACCGGCTCGCGAGGAAGCCGGCCCTGGTCGGAGCTGAAGAGGCGGGGGTCGACCACGCCGCCCGCGAACGGTTCATCGAGGGATGGATGAGCGCGTCGCTGCTGTTCTGCGTCGGGCCCCTGACCATCCTCGGCTCGCTCTCCGACGGCCTCGGCCGCGGCATCGAGCAGCTCACCCTCAAGGCGGTGCTCGACGGCTTCGCCGCGATGGCCTTCGCCTCCTCGTTCGGCGTCGGCGTGCTGTTCTCGGCCGTCTCGGTGGCAGTGGTCCAGGGCCTGCTCACGCTGCTCGGCGTGCTGCTGGGCTCGGTGCTGCCCGACGCGCACATCGCCGCCCTGACCGCGACCGGCGGCCTGATGCTGGTGGGCATCAGCTTCCGGCTGCTCAACATCAAGCAGGTGCCGGTCGGCGACATCCTGCCGGCGCTCGTGGTGGCGCCACTGCTGACCCAGCTGGTGGTCGCCCTCCGCTGACCCCACAGCCGCGGCGGCGGCGCCACGGTGTCCACAGGCCGAGGGCGCGCCCTCCTGGTGTGCACCGACCAGCACCACCCTCGGCCGGTGCTCTTCGACCTTGCCCCGAGTCCCCGGCGACGCCGGCTCACCGCCGTGCCCGGTTACGCCGAGCGCCTGTATGCCGTGCGTGCGGTGCTCGGCGACGCGCCCGTGTTCGTCGGACCCAGCGCCGCGTGGGCGCACGGCAGCGAGGTCGCCTGGGACACCGATCCGGTGCACGTCAACGTCGACAGCCCGCACGCCCTCGACCACCGCGACGGACTCACGGTGCACCGGAGCCAGCTGCTCGGCTCGGAGGTGGGGCTGACCCCGTTCGGGAGGACGACAACCGTCCGCCGCACCGCCCTCGACCTCGCCTGCACGGGCAGCCGTGCGACCGCGCTCTCCCGTCTGGACGCGCTGGCCCGGGCACACCCGCTCGACCTCGAGCTGCTCGTCGCCGACGCGCACGCGGTGCGTGGTCGACGCGGCATACGGCAGGCTCGCGAGCTCCTGCCGCTGGTGGACCGGCGGGCGGAGAGCCCCCGGGAGTCCATGTTGCGCCTGGCGGTGCACGACGCGGGTCTGCCGCCGCCCACGCCACAGCTCGAGGTGCATGACGCGGGTGGGCGGTTCCTGGCCCGGCTCGACCTCGGGTGGGAGGAGGAGCGGGTCGGCGTCGAGTACGACGGCGCGGCCTGGGCGGGGTCGCGAGGACACCTCGACGCGCAGGTGCACAGCCGCGACCTGCGACGCCACAACGGGCTGCGGCAGGAGGGCTGGATCGTCTTCCAGGTCGACGCCGCCGGCTACCGCACCCCCGAGCGCGTGCTCACGGCGGTCGCGGGGGCTCTGCGCTCACGCCGAGCTGGGGCTCGGTAACGCGACACGCCGGGCCCCGCTGTGGCGGAGGTCCATCTCGGCGAAAGGAGTCGGGGCTACTTCATCCCGGAGATGACGGCGTCGGCGACCTCTTTCATGCCCAGTCGGCGGTCCATGGCCGTCTTCTGGATCCAGCGAAAGGCGTCGGCCTCGGAGATCTTGAGCTTCTTCATGAGGATGCCCTTGGCGCGGTCGACCTGCTTGCGGGTCTCGAGCCGCTCGCCCAGGTCGGCGATCTCGCTCTCGAGCGCCTTCATCTCGGTCCACCGCGACCGCGCGATGTCGATGGCGGGGGCGAGGTCGGCTGCCGTGAACGGCTTGACGATGTAGGCCATCACGCCGGCGTCACGGGCACGCTCGACCAGCTCGGTCTGGCTGAAGGCGGTGAGCATGACGACCGGGCAGATCTTGGCCGCGCCGATCTCCTCGGCCGCGGTGATGCCGTCCATGACCGGCATCTTGACGTCCATGATGACCAGGTCGGGCGTGAGCTCGCGGGCCATCTCCACGGCCTGCTCCCCGTTGCTGGCCTGACCCACGACCTCGTAGCCGGACTCCCCGAGCATCTCGGCGAGGTCCATGCGGATGAGGGCCTCGTCCTCGGCCACCAGGATGCGCGTGCCCTTCGGGCCGGGCTGCGACGGGTCGGGCTGGGACGGCTCGGGCTGGGACGGCTCGGGCTGGGCGGCGTCGGGCTGGGCGGCGTCGGGCTGGTTGTCGCTCACGCGGGGCAGCCTATTGGATGCGCCGGGTGGAGCCATCGGGCGCCCGCAGTGCGGTCGGCGACCCGTCGCACTAGCGTCGAACCACCCAGGGAACGCCCCGGAAGGAGAAGTGCATGCACGTCACCCGCGAGACCATCCTCGACATGATTCGTGCCCGCGCCGACGAGGAGGGTGCGCTCGAGCGGGCGCAGCAGGTGCTGCCCGAGTCGTTCGACACCGACGACCACCTCGGGGAGCTGGAGAAGCTGGGGATCAACCCCGCAGACCTCCAGACCGAGGGCGCCGGGTCGTTCGGCCAGGCCGGTCGGGCCGACGACCAGGGCCAGGAGCCGGACGAGGGACCTGCCGCCACCTGACGGTGGGGCGGTCGCCCCTGGTGCCGAAGGCGGGACTTGAACCCGCACGCCCTTGCGGGCAGAGCATTTTGAGTGCCCCGTGTCTGCCATTCCACCACTTCGGCGAGCAGCCGGCGGCGTCACCGCCCGGACTGCGGCGGCCAGCATACCCGGCACCACGGCATACCCCGTCGTGCGGCACACGGGGAGGGGACGTCAGGACGCGACGGTCATCTCGTCGTCGTCGATGTCCTCGTATGCCGGGGCGACCCGGTTGATGGCGTCGCCCATCCGGTGCACGCGCAGGGCGTTGGTGGAGCCGGGGATGCCGGGCGGGGAGCCGGCGACGATGACGACGAGGTCACCCTCCTGGAGGCGCCCCTCCTTCAGCAGCACCTGGTCGACCTCCATGGCGTAGTGGTCGGTGTGGCGCGGCTTGGGCCCGAGGTAGGTCTCGATGCCCCACGAGAGCGCGAGCTGCGAGCGGACGGCCGGCTCGGGCGTGAACGCCAGCGTCGGGATCTGGGTGCGCATGCGGGAGAGGCGCTTGGCGGTGTCGCCGGACTGCGTGAACGTGATGAGGTACTTCGCGCCGACCAGGGTGCCGATCTCGACCGCGGCCGCGGCGACCGCCCCGCCGATGGTGCTCGGCCGGGTGCCCAGCGGGCGGATCCGGTCGAGGCCGTGCTCCTCGGTGCTGGCGATGATGCGGGCCATCGTCTGCACCGCCTCGACGGGGTAGGAGCCGACGCTGGTCTCCCCCGAGAGCATCAGCGCGTCGGCGCCGTCGAGCACGGCGTTGGCGGCGTCGGAGGCCTCGGCCCGGGTGGGACGCGGGGCGTCGATCATCGACTCGAGCACCTGGGTGGCGACGATGACCGGCTTGGCGTTGCGGCGCGAGAGCTCGACGGCCCGCTTCTGCACCAGCGGCACCTCCTCGAGCGGCAGCTCGACGCCGAGGTCGCCGCGGGCCACCATCACGCCGTCGAAGGCGCGGATGATCTCGACGAGGTTCTCGACGGCCTGGGGCTTCTCGATCTTGGCGATGACCGGCAGCCGCACCCCCACCTCGTCCATGATCCGGTGGACGTCCTTGATGTCCTCGGCCGAGCGGACGAAGGACAGGGCGATCATGTCGGCGCGCAGGCCGAGCGCCCAGCGCAGGTCCTCCTTGTCCTTCTCCGACATCGCGGGCACGCTCACGGCGACGCCGGGCAGGTTGATGCCCTTGTTGTTGGAGCAGGTGCCGCCGACGACGACCTTCGTGCGGACGTCGGTGTCGGTCACCTCGACCGCCTCGAGCACGACCTTGCCGTCGTCGATGAGCAGGCGGTCGCCGGGCTTCACGTCACCGGGTAGGCCCTTGTAGGTCGTGCTGACCTCGGTCTCGGAGCCGTCGATGTCGCGGGTCGTGATGGTGAACTCCGCGCCGGGTGCGAGGTCGACCGGCCCCTCGGAGAAGCGCCCGGTGCGGATCTTGGGCCCCTGCAGGTCGACGAGCACGCCGACGGCGCGGCCGCTCTCGTCGCTGGCCTTGCGGACCTCCTCGTAGACCTTCTCGTGGTCGGCGTACGAGCCGTGCGAGAGGTTGAGCCGGGCGACGTCCATCCCTGCGGCCACGAGGGCGCGGAGCTTCTCCGGGGAGGAGCAGGCAGGACCGAGAGTGCAGACGATCTTGGCGCGGCGCATGGCCCAAACCCTATCGGTCGGACCCTCACCAACGTGATGGAGGTCACCTGTCGGGACGGTGTGCGGCCGTGGTACGCCGGGTGGCCGGCGCCCGCTCAGACGACGAGCGGGCGGTCGGTCGGGTTGATGGGCCGCGGCAGCGCCGTGGTGCCCGTCAGGAACCGGTCCACGCCCGCGGCGGCCGCCCGGCCCTCGGCGATCGCCCAGACGATCAGCGACTGCCCACGCCCGGCGTCACCGGCGACGAAGACACCCGGGACGGAGGACATGTAGTCGTTGTCGCGCTTGACGTTCGAGCGCTCGTCGAGCTCGACGCCGAGCTGCTCGACCACCCCGGGTCCTTCAGGGCCGAGGAAGCCCATGGCGAGGAGCACGAGCTGCGCCGGCAGCTCGCGCTCGCTGCCCTCGACCTCCTGGAAGCGGCCGTCGACCATCTCGACCTGCACGAGGCGGATGCCGCGGACGCGGCCCTGCTCGTCGCCGAGGATCTCCTTGGTGCTCATGGAGTAGAGCCGCTCGCCGCCCTCCTCGTGCGCGGAGGCGACGCGGAAGATCATCGGGTAGGTCGGCCACGGCTGGCCCGCAGCACGCTCCTCCCCCGGCTGCGGCATGATCTCCAGGCTGGTCACCGACTTCGCGCCCTGGCGGATCGACGTGCCGAGGCAGTCGGCGCCGGTGTCGCCACCGCCGATGATGATGACGTCCTTGCCCTCAGCGGTGACCTGGCCCTCGACCGTCTCCCCCAGCGCCACGCGGTTGGCGGGCGGCAGGAAGTCCATCGCCTGCATCACGCCGTCGAGCTCGCGGCCCGGCACTGGCAGGTCGCGCGGCACCGTGGAGCCGATCGCGAGCACCACGGCGTCGTATCGGTCGCGCAGCTGCTTGCCGGTGATGTCCTCGCCGACCTTCACGCCGTTGCGGAACCGGGTCCCCTCGGCCTCCATCTGGGCCAGGCGGCGGTCGAGGACCGACTTCTCCATCTTGAACTCGGGGATGCCGTAGCGGAGCAGACCGCCCGGACGGTCGGCCCGCTCGTAGACGGCCACGGTGTGCCCGGCGCGGGTCAGCTGTTGGGCTGCCGCGAGGCCGGCGGGACCGGAGCCCACGACGGCGACGGTCTTGCCCGAGAGGCGCTCAGGAGCCTGTGGCTTGACGTAGCCGGCGTCGAAGGCCTCCTCGATCACGGTGACCTCGACCTGCTTGATCGTCACCGCGGGCTGGTTGATGCCGAGCACGCAGGCTGTCTCGCAGGGCGCCGGGCAGAGCCGGCCGGTGAACTCCGGGAAGTTGTTCGTGGCGTGCAGCCGCTCGATCGCCTCCCGCCAGTCGCCCTTCCAAGCCAGGTCATTCCACTCGGGGATGAGGTTCCCCAGCGGGCAGCCGCTGTGGCAGAACGGGATTCCACAGTCCATGCAGCGGCCGGCCTGGCGCTGGAGGGTGCCGAGCTTCTGCTCCTCGTACACCTCTTTCCAGTCCCGGATGCGGACGGGGACGGGGCGACGGGTCGGGAGCTCCCGCTCGCGAGTCCTGAGAAAGCCCTGCGGGTCAGCCACGAGATGCCTCCATGATCCGCTCCCACACGTCGGAGCCGTTGACGTCGAGGCCCTCGGCCTCGGCTGCCGCGCGCACGTCGAGCACGCGCTGGTAGTCACGCGGCAGGACCAGGGTGAAGCGCTGGCGCGCGGCCTCCCAGTCCTCGAGCAGCCGCGCCGCAACGGACGACTCTGTCCACTGCTGGTGCGCACCGAGCAGCTCACGGACGACCGTCTCGTCGTCGGGCCGCAGCGGCGAGAGGTCCACGAGCTCGGGGTTGACCCGGTCGTGGTCGAGGTCGAGCACGTAGGCGACGCCGCCCGACATGCCCGCGGCGAAGTTGCGCCCGGTCGGGCCGAGCACGAGCACGGTGCCGCCGGTCATGTACTCGCAGCCGTGGTCGCCCACGCCCTCGACGACCGCGGTGGCGCCGGAGTTGCGCACGCAGAACCGCTCGCCGACCTGCCCGCGCAGGAAGATCTCGCCGGACGTCGCGCCGTAGCCGATGACGTTGCCCGCGATGACGTTCTGCTCGGCCTGCAGCGGGGCGGCCCGGTCGGGGCGCACCACGACCCGGCCACCGGAGAGGCCCTTGCCCACGTAGTCGTTGGCGTCGCCGAGCAGCCGCAGGGTCACGCCCCGGGGCAGGAACGCCCCCAGGGACTGGCCCGCCGAGCCGGTGAGGGTGAGGTCGATCGTGTTGTCGGGCAGGCCGTCCGGGTGGTTCTTGGTCACCTCGTGACCGAGCAGCGTCCCGACCGTCCGGTTCACGTTGCGCACCTGGGCCTCGCCGGTGACCGGCGTGCCCTCGGTGATCGCCTCCCGGGCGAGGTCGATCAGGCTGTGGTCGAGCGCCTTCTCGAGCCCGTGGTCCTGGCCGGTGGTGTTGCGCCGTGCTGCGCCGTCCGGGCTCTGGACGTCGGCGAAGATCGGCGACAGGTCCAGGCCCGAGGCCTTCCAGTGGTCGATCGCCTTGCCGGCGTCGAGCGCCGACACCTGGCCGACCGCCTCCTCGACCGAGCGGAAGCCGAGCGCGGCCAGGTGCTCGCGCACCTCCTCGGCGATGTACTCGAAGAAGGTCTCGACGAACTCGGGCTTGCCCGAGAAGCGCGCCCGCAGCTCGGGGTTCTGCGTGGCGATGCCGACCGGGCAGGTGTCGAGGTGGCAGACGCGCATCATGATGCAGCCGCTGACCACCAGTGGCGCGGTGGCGAAGCCGAACTCCTCGGCGCCGAGCAGCGCTGCGACGACCACGTCGCGGCCGGTCTTGATCTGGCCGTCGACCTGCACGACGATCCGGTCGCGCAGGTTGTTGAGCACCAGGGTCTGCTGCGTCTCGGCGAGGCCGATCTCCCACGGACCGCCCGCGTGCTTGAGGGACGTGAGCGGCGAGGCGCCGGTGCCGCCGTCGTGACCCGAGATGAGCACGACGTCGGCATGCGCCTTGGACACGCCTGCGGCCACCGTGCCGACGCCCACCTCCGAGACGAGCTTGACGTGGATCCGCGCCTCGGGGTTGGCGTTCTTGAGGTCGTGGATCAGCTGCGCGAGGTCCTCGATCGAGTAGATGTCGTGGTGCGGCGGCGGGCTGATGAGGCCGACACCCGGCGTGGAGTGCCGGGTCTTGGCGACCCACGGGTAGACCTTGTGGCCGGGCAGCTGGCCGCCCTCGCCCGGCTTGGCGCCCTGGGCCATCTTGATCTGGATGTCGCCGGCCTTGGTGAGGTACAGCGACGTGACGCCGAAGCGGCCGGAGGCGACCTGCTTGATCGTCGAGCGCCGCTCGTCGTCCATGAGCCGCTCGACGTCCTCGCCGCCCTCGCCGGTGTTGGACCGGCCGCCGAGGCGGTTCATGGCGATGGCGAGGGTCTCGTGCGCCTCCTGGCTGATGGACCCGTAGCTCATCGCGCCGGTGTTGAAGCGCTTGACG
This sequence comes from Knoellia sp. 3-2P3, assembly GCF_029223115.1. Taxonomy (NCBI): domain Bacteria; kingdom Bacillati; phylum Actinomycetota; class Actinomycetes; order Micrococcales; family Intrasporangiaceae; genus Knoellia; species Knoellia sp. 3-2P3. The sequence continues at coordinate 94,040 of NZ_JARGZE010000002.1, read as the reverse complement.
ATCTCGCTGGCCGGCTCGACCTCCTCGAGGGGCACCGGCGGACGCGGGTTCGCGCCACCGAGCTCGAACAGGCCGCGCAGCGTCATCAGCCGCTCCGACTGCTCGTCGACCCGCTGGGTGTACTGCTTGAAGATGTCGTAGCGCCGGGACCGGGTCGAGTGCTGCAGCCGGAAGACCGTGTCGGGGTCGAACAGGTGGGGCTCGCCCTCACGCCGCCACTGGTACTCGCCGCCCACCTCGAGCTTGCGGTGCGGCAGGCGCACGCCGTCCGGCGGGTATGCCGCGGCGTGCCGGGCCGCGGTCTCCGCGGCGATGACGTCGAGGCCCACGCCGCCGAGCTGGGAGACGGTGCCGGTGAAGTACCGGTCCACCAGCTCCTGGGACAGGCCCAGCGCCTCGAACACCTGGGCCCCGCGGTAGGACGCCACCGTGGAGATGCCCATCTTCGACATCACCTTGAGCACGCCCTTGCCGAGCGCCTTGATGAGGTTCTTGACGGCCTGCTCGGGGGTCACGTCGGGGATGGAGCCCGCGCGCGCGAGGTCCTCGACCGACTCCATCGCCAGGTAGGGGTTGACCGCGGCGGCGCCGTAGCCCACCAGGAGCGCCACGTGGTGGACCTCGCGGACGTCACCGGCCTCCACGAGGAGGCCGACCTGGGTGCGGGTCTTCTCGCGGATGAGGTGGTGGTGCACCGCGGAGGTGAGCAGGAGCGACGGGATCGGAGCGTAGTCGCGACCGGAGTCGCGGTCGGAGAGCACGATGAACCGCGACCCCCTGGCGATGGCCTCGGAGACCTCGGCGAAGATCTCCTCGAGCCGGGCCTGCATGGCCGCCGCGCCGCCGGAGACGTCGTAGAGCCCGCGGACGACGTGGGTGGCGTAGCCGGGCAGGTCGCCGTCGGCGTTGACGTGGACGATCTTGGCGAGCTCGTCGTTGTCGATCACCGGGAACGGCAGCACGACCTGGCGGGCATGGGCGGGCGTGGCGCTGAGGGCGTTGCCCTCGGGGCCGATCGTCGTGCCCAGCGAGGTGACGAGCTCCTCGCGGATGGCGTCGAGCGGCGGGTTGGTGACCTGCGCGAAGAGCTGCGTGAAGTAGTCGAAGACCAGCCGGGGACGCTCGGACAGCACCGCGATGGGGGTGTCGGTGCCCATCGAGCCGAGGGCCTCTCCCCCGGTCCTGGCCATGGGCGTGAGCAGGACGCGCAGCTCCTCCTGCGTGTAGCCGAAGGTCTGCTGGCGCCGCGCCACCGAGGCCGCCGTGTGCACGATGTGCTCGCGCTCGGGCAGGTCGTCGAGGTGCATGAGGCCGGCGTGCAGCCACTCCTCGTAGGGGTGCTGGGCGGCCAGGCCGGCCTTCACCTCGTCGTCGGGCACGATGCGTCCGTGCTCGGTGTCGACGAGGAACATCCGGCCCGGCTGGAGGCGGCCCTTGCGCACGACCCGCGACGGGTCGAGCTCGAGCACGCCGGCCTCGGAGGCCAGCACGACGAGGCCGTCGTCCGTGACCGAGTACCGGGCCGGCCGCAGGCCGTTGCGGTCGAGCACGGCACCGATCAGCGAGCCGTCGGTGAAGCACACGGCGGCGGGGCCGTCCCACGGCTCCATGAAGGTCGAGTGGAACTCGTAGAAGGCCCGGCGGGCCGGGTCCATCTCGGCGTGGTTCTCCCAGGCCTCCGGGATCATCATGAGCACCGCGTGCGGCAGCGAGCGCCCGCCGAGGTGCAGCAGCTCGAGCACCTCGTCGAAGGAGGCCGAGTCCGAAGCGTCCGGGGCGCAGATCGGGAAGAGGCGCTCGAGGTCGCCGGGGATCAGGTCGGAGGCGAGCTGGCTCTCGCGGGCCCGCATCCAGTTGCGGTTCCCCTTGACGGTGTTGATCTCGCCGTTGTGGGCGATCATCCGGTAGGGGTGCGCGAGCGGCCACGACGGGAAGGTGTTGGTCGAGAAGCGCGAGTGCACGAGAGCCATCTGGGTGGCGAAGCGCCGGTCCGACAGGTCGGGGAAGAACGGCTCGAGCTGCCCGGTGGTGAGCATGCCCTTGTAGACCAGCGTCCGCGACGAGAGCGAGGGGAAGTAGACCTCGACCTCGTGCTCGGCGCGCTTGCGCAGGCAGTAGGCGAGGCGGTCCAGGCCGACGCCGACGAGGCGACCGGACGAGGCCGCGACGAAGAGCTGGCGGAAGAACGGCATGCAGTCGCGCGCCACCTGCCCGACGATCTCGGTGTCGACGGGCACGTCGCGCCAGCCCAGGACACGCAGCCCCTCCTCGGCGGCGAGGGCCTCGATCGCCGCGGTCGCCTCGGCACGCTCGGCCTCGCCGGCCGGCAGGAACGCGGTTCCCACGGCATACGCGCCGGTCACCGGCAGGTCGAAGTCGACCACCTCGCGGAAGAAGGCGTCCGGCACCTGGGTGAGGATCCCGGCACCGTCACCGACCAGCGGGTCGGCCCCGGTGGCGCCGCGGTGCTCGAGGTTGCGCAGCGCCGTGAGGGCGTGGTCGACGATGTCGTGTCCTGCGCTGCCGCGCATCGTGGCCACCATGGCCACACCGCACGCATCGTGCTCGAACTCGCGGCGGTACAGCCCGGTGTTGGCAGGCTGGGCGGAGAAGCGCGCAGAGGACACTCAGGTCACCGTCCTTGGGGGTACAGAGGCGGGCGTGCCTGCAGAGCATGCACACGGGACTGCGCGTGGACGGCGTTGGCCACGGCTTGCCCGAGACCATAGCCGAGCCCGCCGGAAGCGTCCTAGTATGTGAACGTCTTTATCCCGGATTCTGAGACGCTTCCAGGGGCTCCCGCTCGGCCCGCGCCCGCTTCCCGAAGAGCCAGAAAAGGGTCAGGCCCAGGGCGAAGACCAGCACCGAGGTCCACACGTTGACGCGCAGGCCGAGGATCTCGTTGGCCTTGTCGCTGCGCATGAACTCGAACACGATGCGCCCGACCGGGTACCCCGCCACGTACAGGGCGAACACCTGGCCGCGTCGCAGTGCGAAGCGTCGGTCGGCCAGCACCAGCGCCAGGGCCAGGAGCAGGCACCAGAGGGACTCGTAGAGGAACGTGGGGTGGTAGGTGCCGAGGACGACAGCCTTCCCGCTGGCGTCGCGCACGGCCTCCCCCGCGCCCTGGTCCCACTGGTGGATCGTGAGCGCCCACGGCACGTCGGTCTCGCGTCCGTAGAGCTCGTTGTTGAACCAGTTGCCCCAGCGGCCGAGAGCCTGGGCGACCGCGACGCCGGGCGCCGCGCTGTCGGCGAAGTCGAGGAAGCGCACCCCGTTGCGCCGGCACCCGATCCACGCCCCGAGCGCCCCCAGGGCGATGGCCCCCCAGATGCCGAGCCCGCCCTCCCAGATGAACAGCGCCCGCACCGGGTCCCCGCCCTCACCGAAGTAGGGCTGGGGGGTGGTGATGACGTGGTAGAGGCGGCCCCCGACGATGCCGAACGGCACCGCCCAGGCTGAGATGTCCAGTGCCTGCTCGGCGCTCCCGCCCCGGTCGGCGAGCCGGCGCCCCGTGATCCAGACGGCGACGACGATGCCCGCGAGGATGCACAGGGCATAGGCACGGAGCGTCAGCGGGCCGATCTGCCACGCGGCGTCGACCGGGCTCGGGATGGCCGTCCTCACTGCGAGGCGGCCTTCACCCGGTCGGCGAACGACTGCGGGGTCAGGCCCCTGAGCTCGAGGGCCTCACCGTCCAGCTTCAGGGTCGGCGTCCCGTTGACGCCGTCCTTGGCCGACTGGGTCTGCACCGACTCGACGTACTGGTTGTGCTCGCGGGCGTCGTAGCACTTCTGCCACGTCTCGAGGCCGGCACCGGTGATGCCGGAGGCCTCGGCCACCTGCCGCAGCTGCTCGTCGGTGTAGCCGTCGCCCTCCTGGGCGGGCTGGATGGCGTACACGCCGCGGTAGTACGGGAAGAATGCCTTCTGGTCGGCGGCGCAGAACGCGGCGTTGGCGGCGCGGTTGGACGAGTCGTTGCCCAGGTTCTGGTCGAGGAACGAGAGCACGTGCACCACGAGCTTGACCTCGTTGTTCTGGGCCATCTCGTCGAGCTGGCCGCCGAAGGAGTCCTCGAACGACTTGCAGGCGGGGCACTGGAAGTCGGCCCACAGGTCGAGCGTCGGCACGTCGGCCGGTGCGGACGGGTTGACCACGAGGCCGGCCCCCATCGCCGCGGCTCCCGCCGGGATCGAGCTCCCGCCGGCGGCGAGGTCGGACTTCTTGCTCTGGTCGGCGATGATCACGCCGGCGACGACGGCCGCGATCGCGAGGACGGCGACGACGGTGGCCACGACGATCCTGTTGGCACCACCCCGGCTCTTCGGCGCGGCCGCCTCGATCTTGGCGCGGCGGTCCGCGGGCTTGGTTGCCATCTGCTCGTTGCCTTTCGTCACGTGAACAGGGTGCGTTCGAGGCTGTATGCCGTGCGCGGCCGGATCGCGAGCCACGCAGCGCACAGGACAAGCCCGACATCCCGGAGTATTTCCTCCAGATAGCGGGTCTGGGAGGGGTCGATGGTCCCGCCCTCGCCGAAGCAGCCACAGTCGATGTTCAGGCCGCGCGCCCAGGCCGACGCGATGCCGATGATGAACGCCACCAGCAGGACGCCGGACACGGCCGCGCCGGCGCGGGTGAACAGGCCCAGGACGAGCAGGCTGCCGAGGACCACCTCGAGGATGGGCAGGCCGTAGCCCACGTAGGTCGCCACGTCGAAGGGCAGGAGCTGGTAGGCCTGCACGGCCCGTGCCGAGACCTCGGGCTTGGTGACCTTCAGCAGCCCCGCGACAAGCATCACGCCACCGAGGGCCAGCCGGGCGAGCAGGCCGATGGCGTCGAGCGTGCGCGGACGGCGCAGCAGGTCCGCCTCCCCCGTGGGCGGCCGCTGCGAGAGCAGGCTCATGCGCGGGCGGCCTCTCGGACGCCGGCGGCAAGCTCCCCGACCACCTCACGCAGCCGGGCGATGCCCGCGTCGAGGTCGTCGGCCTCGGTCAGGCACCGGACCAGCGCAGAACCCACGATCACGCCGTCGGCGAACGCGGCGACCTCCGCCGCCTGCTCGCGCGTGGAGACCCCGAGGCCCACGCAGACCGGCTTGTCGGTCACCTTCTTCGTGCGGCCCACGATGACCTCGGCCGCGTCTCCCAGGCTCGTGCGTGCGCCAGTGACACCCATGTGCGAGGCCGCGTAGACGAAGCCCCTGCAGGCCTGGGTGACCGCGGCGAGGCGCTGGTCGGTCGAGCTCGGCGCGACGAGGAAGACCCGGTCGAGACCCGTCGCCTCGGTCGCCTCGATCCACGCCCCGGCCTCGTCGGGGATGAGGTCGGGGGTAATCATCCCCGCCCCGCCGGCCTCCGCGAGGTCGTGGGCGAACGCCATCGGGCCGTAGTGCAGGATCAGGTTCCAGTAGGTCATGCCGAGGGGCGGGGCACCCGCGTCGCGAACGGCGCGGGTGGCCGTGAAGAGGTCGCGGACCCTGGCCCCGCGCTTGAGCGCCTGGTCGGCGGCATACGCGATGACGGGGCCGTCCATGAGCGGGTCGCTGTAGGGCACGCCGACCTCGACGATGTCGACGCCGGCCTCGACCATGGCCACCATGGCGCGGACCGATCCGGGGACGTCGGGGAACCCGACGGGCAGGTATCCGACCAGTGCTGCGCGGCCCTCCTCCCGGCAGCGCTCGAGCACTCCGCCCACCCCGACGCTGACAGGGCTCACCAGGCTCACTGGGCGTTGCCCTCCTCGTCGATCAGCCCGAACCATCGGGCAGCAGTGTGCACGTCCTTGTCCCCGCGTCCGGAGAGGTTCACCAGCAGCAACGCGTCAGGTCCGAGTTCGGTGCCCAGCTCCATGGCGCCCGCCAGGGCGTGCGCCGACTCGATGGCCGGGATGATGCCCTCGGTCTTGCACAGCACCTCGAAGGCCCGCATGGCCTGCTCGTCGGTCGCGTACCGGTACTCGGCGCGGCCCGAGTCGCGCAGGAACGCGTGCTCAGGCCCCACGCTGGGGTAGTCGAGCCCGGCCGAGATCGAGTGCGACTCGATGGTCTGGCCGTCCTCGTCCTGCATGAGGTAGCTGAAGGTGCCGTGGAGGACACCCGGCTCGCTGCCGGCGAACCGCGCCGCGTGGCGGCCGGACTCGATGCCCTCTCCCCCGGCCTCGACCCCGACCAGGCGCACTCCCTCGTCGTCGATGAAGCGGTGGAAGATGCCCATGGCGTTGGAGCCGCCGCCGACACAGGCGACCACGGCGTCGGGAAGCCGGCCCGCGAGGTCGAGCACCTGCGCGCGGGCCTCGACGCCGATGATGCGGTGGAAGTCGCGCACCATCTCGGGAAACGGCGCCGGACCGGTCACGGTGCCGAGCAGGTAGTGGGTGTTGTGGACGTTGGTCACCCAGTCGCGCAGCGCCTCGTTGATCGCGTCCTTCAGGGTGGCGCTGCCGGTGGGCACGGCGACCACCTCGGCACCCAGCATGCGCATCCGGGCGACGTTGAGCGCCTGCCGCTCGGTGTCGACCCTGCCCATGTAGATGCGGCACTCCAGGCCCATCAGGGCGGCCGCCGTGGCGGTGGCGACACCGTGCTGGCCGGCGCCGGTCTCGGCGATGACGCGGGTCTTGCCCATCCGCTTGGTCAGCAGGGCCTGTGCCAGCACGTTGTTGATCTTGTGCGAGCCGGTGTGGTTGAGGTCCTCGCGCTTGAGCAGGACGCGGGCGCCGCCGCAGTGCTGGGCGAACCGCGGCACCTCGGTGACCAGGCTGGGTCGGCCGGTGTACGTGCGGTGCAGGTGCTCGAGCTCGCCGAGGAAGCCCGGGTCGACCATGGCCTTCCTGCGGGCCTCGTCGAGCTCCTCGAGCGCCGGGATGAGCGCCTCGGGCACGTAGCGCCCGCCGAACTCGCCGAAGCGGCCCGGCCGGGGCACGTCGACGGGGGCGTGCTCGTGCTGCTGGGTCATGCGTGTGCTCCCGCCGTGATGAGGTCATGGGCTGCCGCCCGGGGGTCGCCACCGACGACGAGCGCCTCCCCCACGAGCACCGCGTCAGCGCCCTGGGCTGCATAGGCGGCCGCGTCCTGCGGCCCCCGGACCCCGGACTCCGCCACGCGGACGCAGGTGTCGGGGATGAGCGGCACGAGCCGGCCGAAGGTGTCGGGGTCGACCTCGAGGGTCTTGAGGTTCCGCGCGTTGACGCCGATGACGCTGGCGCCGGCGTCCACCGCCCGGCGGGTCTCCTGCTCGTCGTGCACCTCGACGAGCGCGGTCATGCCGAGCGAGCGGGCGAGGTCCTGCATGCGCACGAGCTCGTCCTGGGTCAGCGCGGCGACGATCAGCAGGATGATGTCGGCGCCGTGCGCCCTGGCCTCCCAGACCTGGTAGTCGGTCACCATGAAGTCCTTGCGCAGGACGGGGATGCGCACAGCAGCGCGGACGGCGTCGAGGTCGGCCAGGCTCCCCCCGAACCGGCGGTGCTCGGTGAGCACGCTCACGGCCGTCGCACCCCCGGCCTCGTAGGCCGCGGCGAGGGCGGCGGGGTCGTCGATGGCGGCCAGGCTGCCCTTGCTGGGGCTGGCACGCTTCACCTCGGCGATGAGGGACAGACCGGTGCGGCGCAGGGCCGCCTCGGCGTCGAGCGCGACCGGCGCCTGCTCGGCGAGGCGGCGCACCTCATCCACGGAGACGGCGGCCTGCCGCGTGGCGAGGTCCTCGCGCACGCCAGCGATGATCTCGTCGAGGACGGTGGGCATGCGGCAAGGCTAACCGCCGGGGCGCGAACGCCCGGGTCAGGGTCGCAGTCCGGACAACCCCGGCAGCAGGCGCAGGAGGCCGAAGGCGACGAGCCCGGTGAACCAGGCCACCAGCAGCGGGGTCCCGTGGCGGCGCAGCGGTAGCTCCCGGCCGCGGGCGGCCGCCACGGTCCACGCCGTGAAGGCGACGGCGGCGAGGCCCGCCGTGCCCACGGCATACAGGTTGGACCCGGCGGCCTCGGCGAACCGCCCGTGGAGCAGGTCGTTGGCCGCTCGCATGCCGCCGCAGCCGGGGCAGGGCACGCCCGTGAGGAGGAGGAAGGGGCACCAACCCCAGGACCCGTCGTCGTGGGGGTCGCGCAGGACGAGCGCGGCCCCCAGCGCGGCGCCGGCCAGGGCGACCACCGCAGGAGCGCGCAGCCGCGACGAGAGCGTCGAGGTCATCGCCGCCGGAGCGTCGGCGTCAGCGGACGCCGGACTCCTGCTCCGTCTGGCGGGGCGCCGGCACGTCCTTGGCGCCGTAGCCGGCCATGCCGAGGACCTTGCCCGCGACCGCGCCGAGGACGGCCACGCCAATGCCGACCCAGAAGAGGACCGGGCTGGCCACGACGACGGCCCAGGAGGCGATGGCGCTGCCGATGAGGATGATCGTCACGGCAGTCCAGGCGGCGACGCTGTGGCCGTGGTCTTCGTGGTGCTCGTGCTCTGCCATGGTGGCGACATCTCCTGTGCTGCGAGAGGCGTGGGGTCTGGGCGCCATTGTGTCAGGTGCTGCTGCGGTCGTCGCGCACGGCCGGGCCTGCGGTGTCCGCGTCCTCGCCGGTGGCGTGCTCGCCCTCACCGGTGGCGTGCTCGCCCTTGTCGGTGGCGTGCTCGCCCGTGTCGGTGGGGTCCTCGCCCGTGTCGGTGGGGTCCTCGCCCGTGTCGGTGGGGTCCTCGCCCGCGTCGGTGGGGTCCTCGCCCGCGTCGAGCCGGTCCCAGTCGCTGGCGACGCGCTGGCCCCGTGCGCCCGCGCGGTCGGCGTCGGGGGCCTCGTAGCGTGCCCCGAGGCCCCGCCACCGGCCCGAGCCCAGCCACCCCCCGACCGCCGCCACGACCAGGAGGACCACGGCCCCGAGGGCGAGCCACGCCCACGCGGTCGCCGCGGCCCGGGTCTCGATCGTGCCCGTGCGGCCGGTGCTCGCGGCCGCGACCGACCCCAGCACCCCGGAGGGGTCGAGCAGCACGCGGCCGACGAAGGCCGCCTCGGCGAGCGCCGCGAGCAGCAGCAGGGCCAGGGTCACCCGACGGACGACCCGCCCCGAGGTGGTGCTGGCGATGGCGGCGGCCAGGGCGGCCAGGGCCAGGGCCACCACGCCGGAGGCGACCTGCGTGCCGGTGCCGCTGATCCGGCTGGCCCCCAGCACCGCGTCGTCGACGGTGCCGGTGACCCACGTGCGGGAGCCGCTGACCAGCAGCAGGCCCGCCCCGAGGATCGCCAGCAGTACCACGCCGGACTTGGTCAGGGGGTTGAGACGGCTCACCGCACGGTCCTCAAGGCGCTCGCCGCGGCCACGGCCCGCAGCGCGGCGGCGGCCTTGTTGACCGTCTCCTGGTACTCGGCCCGCGGGACGGAGTCGGCGACGATGCCGGCACCGGCCTGCACGTGCGCGACGCCGTCCTTGACCACAGCGGTGCGGATCGCGATGGCCATGTCGAGGTCGCCGTGGAAGTCGAGGTACCCGACGACCCCTCCGTAGACGCCTCGGCGGCTGGGCTCCCACTGCTCGATGAGCTGCAGGGCGCGCGGCTTGGGGGCACCGCTGAGCGTGCCCGCCGGGAAGGTGGCCGCCAGCACGTCGTAGGCGGTGCGGTCGTCGGCGATCTCGCCGACCACCGTCGACTCGAGGTGGGTGACGTGGCTGTACCGGCGCACCGTCATGAACTCCACGACGTCGACCGTGCCGGGCTTGCAGACGCGCTGCAGGTCGTTGCGACCGAGGTCGACGAGCATCACGTGCTCCGAGCGCTCCTTGGGGTCGGCCAGCAGGTCCTCGGCCAGCACGCGGTCCTCCTCCGGCGTCGCACCCCGGGGCCGCGACCCGGCGATCGGGTGGGTGATGGCCCGACGACCGGTCACCTTGACCAGCGCCTCCGGCGACGAGCCCACGACGTCGTATGCCGTGCCGTCCGGCGAGGGGAGCCGGAACAGGTACATGTAGGGGCTGGGGTTGGAGGCCCGCAGCACCCGGTAGACGTCGAGGGCGTCGGTGGTGCAGGGGGTCGAGAACCGCTGGGACACGACGACCTGGAAGACCTCGCCTGCCCGGATGGCCTCCTTGGCCTCCTCGACCATGGCCTCGAACGCCTGCTCGGTGAAGTTGCTCTCGACCTCGGCCAGCGCCGTCGACACCGCGTCGGCGTCGATCACCGCGACCGTGCTCTCGGCGGGCTGGGCCAGGTCGGCGGTCATGCGGTCGAGCCGGTCGACCGCATCCGCCCAGGCGGCCTCCACCCGCTCGTCGGTGGCGTCGTAGTTCACGGCGTTGGCCACGAGCAGCAGCGAGCCGTCGGCGTGGTCCAGCACGGCCAGGTCGGTGGCCAGCATCATCGCCAGCTCCGGCAGGTGCAGGGCGTCGAGGGCGACGGACGGGACCCGCTCCCAGCGCCGCACGGCGTCGTAGCCGACCACGCCCACCATGCCGCCGGTGAGCGGGGGCAGCCCCTCCACCGGGTCGGTCGCCAGGGCGGCCACGGTGTCGCGCAGCGCCTCGAGCGGGTTGCCCGTCGTCGGCACCCCGACGGGGGGCTCACCGATCCAGAACGCCTCCCCGTCGCGCTCGGTCAGGGTCGCCCGGCTGGCGGCCCCCACGATCGAGTAGCGGGACCAGACGCCGCCGTGCTCGGCCGACTCCAGGAGGAAGGTGCCCGGCTGGTCCTTGGCGAGCTTGCGGTAGACCCCGACCGGCGTCTCGGCGTCGGCCATGAGGCGCCGGACGACAGGGATGACCCGGCGTCCGCGGGCCAGTTCCGAGAACTCCTCGAGTGCCGGCCAGGTGGCGCCGAACGACAGGGGCGCTCGCGGGTCAGCCACGGGCGCCGCTCTCGCCCGTGGGCTCCGTGGGGGCAGCGGGCAGGTCGCGCCCGTCGAAGCAGGTGCGGGTGCCGGTGTGGCAGGCCGCGCCGACCTGGTCGACCTGCACGAGCAGGGCGTCGCCGTCGCAGTCGAGGGCGACGGACCTCACGTGCTGGACGTGCCCGGACGTGTCGCCCTTGCGCCAGTACTCACCCCGCGACCGCGACCAGAAGGTGACCCGGCCCTCGGTGAGCGTGCGGCGCAGTGCCTCGTCGTCCATCCAGCCCAGCATCAGCACCTCTCGGGTGTCGTGCTGCTGGATGATCGCGGCGACGAGGCCGCTGCCGTCACGCTTGAGGCGCGCGGCCACGGCCGGATCGAGGACGGGTGTGGCGTCGGGGGTCACCCCGTCATTCTGCCGTGCCGCCCCGGGGCGCCGGCCGCCCGCCCACGGCCCGGACCCCGCGGCATATCCGGTGCCGTTCATCGGGTGACCCGATGAACCGTCGCTCCACCCCGGGTGGCACCTCGGGTCAAGCGCACCTTCATCGGGTGACCCGATAAAGGTGCAGCGGCGTCAGTGGCGCTGCTGGGCGGCCCACGAAGCGTGCAGCGCGGCGTACACGCCGTTGTTGCGGACGAGGTCGCGGTGCGGTCCGCGCTCGACGACGCGTCCGGCGTCGACGACGACGACCTCGTCGGCCGCCTCGGCCGTGGAGAGCCGGTGCGCGATGGCGATCGACGTGCGGCCCCGAGTGAGCCCCTCCAGCGCCCGCTGGAGACGGACCTCGGTGGACGGGTCGACGGCCGAGGTGGCCTCGTCGAGCACCAGGAGGTCCGGGTCGGCGAGGTAGGCCCGGGCCAGCGCCACCAGCTGCCGCTCCCCGGCCGACAGCGACTCGCCACGCTGGCCGACGTCGGTCAGCAGGCCGCGGGGCAGGCCGTCGAGCCAGTCGGCGAGACCGAGCTCGGTCAGGGCGAGACGCACGTCGTGGTCGGTCGCGTCCGGTCGTCCGAAGCGGATGTTCTCGAGCAGCGAGGCGTCGAAGAGGAAGCCCTCCTGCGGCACGAGCACCACGCGCTCGCGCAGCGACGAGAAGCGGACGTGACGCACGTCGACGCCGTCGAGGCGCACGACGCCCTCGGTGGGGTCCATGAGGCGGGTCAGCAGCTTGGCCAGCGTCGACTTGCCCGAACCGGTCTCGCCGACGACCGCGACGCGGGAGCGCGGCGCGATGTGGAGGTTGACGTCGTGGAGCACCGTCGCGCCGCCCGGGTAGGCGAAGGAGACCCCGTCGAAGTCGACGGTGATCGGCCCGCGCGGCAGCACCTCGCCCTCGTCGCCGGGGTCGGCCACGTCGGCGGGCGTGTCGATGACGCCGATGACGCGCCGCCACCCGGCGACGGCGTTCTGCAGCTCGTTGAGCACCTCGGTGGCCTGCATCACCGGCTGGGTGAACAGGTTGACGAGGAAGAGGAAGGCCAGCAGCTGGCCGAGGGTCAGCGCGTCGCGGGTGGCCAGCACCGTGCCCACGACCAGCACGACGGCCAGGGTGAGGCCGGCGACCAGCTGCCCGGAGGAGAAGGCCACGACCGAGCGGATCTGCGCGCCCACCGCGGCCTTCCGGTGCGCCTCGACGGCCTCGTCGATGCGGGCCGCCGTGCGCTCCTCAACGCCGTAGGCGCGGATCGTCGCGGCCCCCACCACCGACTCGGAGATGGCGGCCAGCATGTCACCGACGCGCTCACGCACCTGGGTGTAGGCCCGGCCCACCGCCGTCTGGAAGCGGCGGATGACCAGCAGCAGCGGCAGGAAGCACAGCCACACCACGGCGGTGAGGGCCGGGCTGTAGACCAGCATCAGCGCCGTGGCGATCGCGATCTGGCCGAGGCTGAGGATGAGCAGGATGCCGCCGAACTGGACGAACATCGAGATGGTGTCGACGTCGGACGTCACGCGGGAGACCATCGACCCGCGCCGCTCGGTGTTCTGGGTCAGCATCGACAGGTCGTGCACGTGACGGAAGGCCTTGAGCCGCAACGTCGCCAGGCCCGACTCCGAGGCGCGGAACAGGCGGACGTTCACGGCATACGAGGTCAGGGCGGTGAGCAGCACCGCCACCGCCGCCAGCCCGACGTAGCGCCACACCAGCGCGGTGTCGGGGCCGCCCTCGGCCAGCAGGCCGTGGTCGGTGACCTGCTGCACGGCGAGCGGGACGACCACCCGTCCCAAGGTCGTGAGGCCGGCCAGCACCAGCGTGACGCCCAGGCCGCGGCGCAGCTCGGGCGAGAGCTCCAGCCCGCGGCGCAGCGTCGCCCGGGTGCCGAGGTGGGAGGTGGAGCCGATCGTGGTGCTCACCGGGCCTCCTCGTCGGCCGCGACAGCGGCTCGTTCCGCGGCCTCCCGCGCGTATGCCGTGACGAGCCGCTCGTAACCCTCGCACCTCGTGCGCAGCTCGCCGTGGGTGCCGTGGTCGACGACCCGGCCCCGCTCGAGGTAGATGACCTCGTCGGCGAGCACGATGGTCGACATGCGGTAGGCGACGACGAGGACGGTGGTGCCGGCGCTGGACTGCCGCAGCGCGGAGAGGATCGACTGCTCGACGGAGGGGTCGACGGCACTCGTCGCGTCGTCGAGGACGAGCAGCTGCGGACGGCGGATCACCGCTCGGGCCAGGGCGATTCGTTGCCGCTGGCCGCCCGAGAGGCTGGCGCCGCGCTCGCCCACGCGGGTGTCGAGCCCGTGCTCGAGGTGCTGGACGAAACCGGTGGCCTGGGCGATGCGCAGGGCCTCCCAGACCTCGTCGTCGGTGAAGTCGGCGCCGAGGGTGACGTTGCCGCGCACCGTGTCGTCGAACATGAAGGTCTGCTGCGGCACCAGCACCCCGACGGAGGGGACGCCGCCGCGGGTGACCTCTCGGACGTTGACGTCGTCGATGGTGACCGACCCCCGGTGCGGGTCGACGAGCCGCAGCGTGAGGTTGGTGAGGGTGGACTTGCCCGAGCCCGTCGGACCGACCAGCGCGGTCGTCGACCCCGCCGGCACCTCGATGGTGACGCCGTGGATGGCCTGGTGCTGCGAGACGTGCCCCTGCTCGTCGACGACGTCGTAGAGGTAGTCGACCCCGCTGAGGTGGGCGGCGGAGGCCCCCTCCTGCGGGATGTCGCGCTGGCCGTAGGCCATCTCCCCCGTGGCCCGGAGCACCGCGTCGACCCGGTCCCAGCCCACGACGGTGCGGGGCAGCTCACCGAGCACCCAGCCCAGGGCGCGGACGGGGAAGGCGAGGATCGAGATGAGGTAGGCCATCTGGACCACCTCGGCCGGTGTGATGTCGCCGCTCGCGACCCGTCCCGTGCCGACGGCCAGGACGAGCAGGGTGCCGATGGTCGGGATCGCCTCGATCACCGGGTCGAAGGTGCCGCGGGTTCGACCCACCGCGATGTTGGCGTCCCTCAGCTCGTTCGCGACGGCGGCGAACCGCTCGGCCTCCTCTGCCTCCCTACCCATCGCCTTGACCACGAGGCCCGCCTCGAAGCTCTCGTGCGCCACCTCGGAGACGTCGGCGCGCAGCTGCTGAGCTCGGGTGACCCGGGGGGACATGTGGCGCTGGAAGACCATGTTGGCCAGGAACAGGGCCGGGAAGACCGTCAGGCCGATGAGCGCCATCACCTCGTCTACGGCCAGCATCTGCACGATCCCGGCGACGAGCATGATCACGACGCCGAGCGCCATCGGCAGCGGCGCGAACACGTTCCACGTGGCCTCGACGTCGGCGTTGGCGTTGGAGAGCAGCTGCCCCGAGGGGTGCCGGTGGTGCCACGACAGCGGCAGGCGGAGGTACTGCCGGGTGACCTGGCGGCGGAAGTCCGCCCCGACGTTGTACATCGTGATGCCGGCCGCGACGCGGCGGATGACGACACCGATGACGTTGAGGAGCACCACCCCGGCCATCCACCCGCCGATGGCGAGCAGCTGGTCGGCCGTGACCTCCCCGGCCTGCACCGCGGGGGTGACGTAGTCGCGGGTGACCTTGCCGATGACCCAGGCGGTGCCGACGGTCATCACGCCGTACAGGGCGCTGCCGGCGACGGCCAGGGCGAACCACCAGGGCTGCCGGCGCACCCCGATGCCGATGATGCCGAAGCTGCGCCGCAGCGTCGGCACGGCCGCAGTGGACACACGTGCTCCTGGGGAAAGCGGTGGAGGGGGCGGGGAGCAAGCCTCTCACGCGGCAGGCATGATGGCCCGCATGACCCATCACGCCCAGGCCGAGCGCGCCGCCCTCTGCGACACCTTCGAGGCGCTGGGTCCCCACGCGCCGACCCTGTGCTCACCCTGGGACACCTCCGAGCTCGCCGCGCACCTCGTCATCCGGGAGCGGCGGCCCGACCTCGCGGCCGGCATCGTCCTGCCCGGCCTGCGCGCCCGCACCGAGCGGGTGCAGCGCGACTACGCGGCGAAGCCGTGGCCCGAGCTGGTGCACCTGGTGCGGTCCGGCCCCCCGATCTGGTGGCCGACGCGGCTCGGCCCGGTCGACGAGGCCACCAACCTGCTCGAGTTCTTCGTGCACCACGAGGACGTCCTGCGGGCCGAGGCCACGGGACCCCAGCGCGAGGTGGGCGACGACCTGCAGGCCGCCCTGTGGACCTCCCTCGGTCGCATCGGGCGGCTGCTCTTCCGCCGGGCCCGCGCCGGCGTGGTGCTCATCGCCCCCGGGCACGGCCGCCACACCGTCCACGGCCCGACCGGGCTGGGCACGGTGATCCTCCAGGGCGCGCCGAGCGAGCTGGTGCTGTTCGGGTTCGGGCGTCCGCAGGTGGCCGCGGTCGAGCCCCAGGGCGCCCCCGAGGCGGTCGAGGCCCTGCACGCCAGCCCGCTCGGCCTGGCCTGACGCGGTCTCGGGTGTCGGTGTCCACGCCTAGCATCGAGCCATGGGCGCGACCTGCCGTTTCACCGCCGAGCTCTGGCCCTGGAAACCGGACGGCGGCTGGTACTTCCTGACGCTGTCGGCCGACGCCGCCGAGGTCGTCCGTGAGCGGCCCCGGCCGCATCGCGGCTTCGGCTCCGTGCGGGTCAGGGCGACCGTCGGGAACACCACCTGGGCGACGTCGGTGTTCCCCGACGCGGGCAGCGGGAGCTACGTGCTGCCGGTGAAGAAAGCGGTCCGGCGTGCGGAGGGACTCGAGGACGGCGAACCCGTCGAGGTCGACCTCGACATCCTCGAGTAGCCGGGCGCTCAGCGCACGCAGATGCCCTCGGCGCGCATCGCGGCCTTCACCTCGCCGACGGTCAGCTCGCCGAAGTGGAACACGCTGGCGGCGAGCACGGCGTCGGCCCCCGCCTGGACTGCCGGGGCGAAGTGCTCCACCGCGCCGGCCCCGCCGCTGGCGACGATCGGGATGTGCACCTCGCGGCGCACCTCGCGGATGAGCTCGAGGTCGTAGCCGTCCTTGGTGCCATCGGCGTCCATCGAGTTGAGCAGGATCTCCCCCGCCCCGAGCTCGGCCGCCCGGGCACACCACTCGATCGCGTCGATGCCGGTGCCGGTGCGACCCCCGTGGGTCGTCACCTCGAACCCGCCGAGCAGGCTGCCGTCGTCGGCCCGGCGACGCCGCACGTCGGCGGACAGCACCAGCACCTGGGCTCCGAAACGGGCGGCGATGTCGTGGATGAGCTCGGGGCGCGCGATGGCTGCGGTGTTGACACCGACCTTGTCGGCACCGGCGCGCAGCAGCTTGTCGACGTCGTCGACGGTGCGCACTCCCCCACCGACGGTCAACGGGATGAACACCTGCTCGGCCGTGCGGCGCACGACGTCGTAGGTCGTCTCGCGGTTGCCGCTGCTCGCCGTCACGTCGAGAAAGGTCAGCTCGTCCGCGCCCTGGCGGTCGTAGGCCTTGGCCAGCTCGACCGGGTCACCCGCGTCCCGCAGGTCCTGGAACCTCACGCCCTTGACCACACGCCCGGCGTCGACGTCGAGACAGGGGATGACACGGGTGGCGACGCTCACCCGCAAAGGGTATCCGTCTAGGCTGCCGACCATGGCGGGCGACCTCATGGCTGAGCGGCTGGCCGCCATCATCACGCTGGTCGACACCAGCGAACCGCGTTGCGGCACAACCCGGCTGGTGGCCATCGACGGCCCCAGCGGCGCGGGCAAGACCACCCTCGCCCGCAGGGTCGCCGAGGCGCTCTTCGCCCCGACCATCCACATGGACGACCTCTACCCCGGCTGGGACGGCCTCTCCGAGGGTGTCCAGCGGGCCCAGGAGTGGGTCGCCGAGCCACTGGCTGCGGGGCGGCCCGCACGCTACCGGACGTGGGACTGGGTGGCCGGCCGGTACGGCCCCTGGGTGCAGGTGCCGGCCAGCGAGGTCGTCGTCCTCGAGGGCTGCGGCTCGGGGGTCCACCCGGTGGGTGCAGCGGTGTCGACGCTGGTGTGGGTGGAGGCCGACGAGGCGGTCCGGCACGCGCGCGGCCTGGCGCGCGACGCGGCATACGAGCCGTTCTGGGACCGCTGGGCGGCACAGGAACAGAGGCTGTATGCCGCGGACGGCACCCGGGCCCGCGCCCACCTGGTGGTCGACACCACCGCCGACGGGTACGTGCCCCTGCGCTGAGGCGGGCACGGGACCGTTGCCCCGCGAACCTCGTCCTTCTGCATCTGTCGGGGGCTTCCGGGGCGCACCTAGCCTGCGAGACGTGGGCCAGCTCGGCCACCGGGAACGCGTCACCCTGCCCACCGGGGTGACGGTGCCGGTCACGGAACAGGGGGACCCGACGGGGCCCGTCCTCGTGCTGCTCCACGCCTGGGCGGAGGCGACGGGGAGCTTCGACCGACTCGTCCCCCGCTTCCCGCGCTGGCTGCGTGTCGTCGCCTTCGACCAGCGGGGGCACGGCGGGGCGTCGAGACCCCCGGACGGGTACCGGCTCATGGACTTCGCCAACGACGTCGCCGCCGTGCTGGACCACCTCGGCATCGAGCGCGCCACGCTGCTCGGCTCCTCGAGCGGCGGCTACGTCGCCCAGCAGGTCGCACGGCTGCACCCCCTGCGGGTGTCGGGGCTCGTGCTCGTCGGAGCCCCGCACAGCCTGCGCACCCGGCTCCCCTTCGCCGACGAGGTGGAGGCGCTGCGCGACCCGGTGGACCCCGGCTGGGTGCGGGCGTCGCTGTCGTGGTTCCCCCTGTACGCACGGGTGCCCGAGTGGTACCTGAGGGACCGCGTCCAGGACGGGCTGCAGGTGCCTGCACTGGTCTGGCGCAAGACCTTCCAGGGACTCGTCGAGGCGGAACCGCCCACCCTGCGGCAGAAGCTGCGCGGCCCGGGGCTCGTTATCTGGGGAGCCCACGACCGCACGCTCTCGCGGGCGAGCCAGGAGGCGCTGGTGCGCTCGATCGAGAACTCCAGCCTGCTCGTCTACGAGGACACCGGACACCTCGTGTTGTGGGAGCAGCCCGGCCGCGTGGCCAACGACGCGACCCGCTTCATGGAGACCGTGGTGCTCGCCAGCCAGTCGCACGGCTAGTCGCGGCTCGCCAGCTCGAACAGGCGGTGGTCCACACCCCGGCGAGTGACGTCACTCCGTCCACAGGCGCCCGTCCTCGGGTTGCACTGAATGGGCAGGTATGCCGTCGCATCTCGTTGTGGCACAACGCTTGTCGATCGCATCCAGTCACCCTGGCTTGTCGGTGGTCGGCTCTACTGTGGTCGTCATGGAGGGGAAGCAGCAGCTGAGCATGGCCGAGTGCCGCGAGCGGTTCGCGGCTGCCCGGACGGCGATGGCTGCCCTCGGCGACGTGCTGTGGCAGGCGCCGTCGGGCGGTGGTCCGGACGGGCTGGCTGGGTTGTTGAGCGAGGTGGACGCGCTGGTCGTGGCCGGCGAGGCCGGACGGGTGGCGGTGGTCGGTGAGGCGATGGAGCGCGGGGAGACCTCTGGTGGACCCGCGGCGATGTCGGTGACCCAGTGGGTGCGCCACCATGCGCCGTCGACTCGGGCCGGTGGGGCGGGCGCGATCGTCAGCGTCGCGCAGGCGTTCCAGAAGCGGGTCAACGCCCCCGTGAAGGAGGCGGTGGACACCGGCCGGCTGCCGGCGACCTCCGCTGCCGCGGTCGTGTCCGAGCTCGAGAAGCTGCGGCCGCTGCTGGCCGAGGGCGCCGAACCGCACGTGCTCGAGGGGCTGATCGGCCTGGCCGCCGAACAGGGCCCGCGGGCCTGCCGGCAGCTGCGCCCGGCGATGCTGGCCCGCTACGGGCTGACCGACGTCCTGCAGGACCAGCAGAACCTGGGCAAGTCCTTCATCGCCCTGTCCCAGCCGAGGGACACCGGGACCGACACGTTCGAGTACCGGCTCACCCTCGACGTCGAGGGCAAGGCAGTCCTGGAGGCCGCGCTGGGCCCGCTGTCGGCGCCGAAGCCGGTCGACGGCGAACGCGACCTGCGCTCCAGCGACCGCAGGCGCGGCGACGCCTTGGTGACCCTGGTCCGGCGGGCGGTCGCGGCCGGTGACGAGGTCGGCAAGACGAACAAGACGACCCTGCTGCTCACCATGGACTGGGAGTCCTTGCGCGACGGGCTGGGCGCGGCCACCACCCTGGGCGGGCTCGACGCCGGCACCCACCTCGCCCCGGAAACAGTCCGGCGGCTGTGCTGCGACGGCTCCGTCATCCCGATCGTCCTGAACGGCCAGGGCGAGGTGATGGACTGGGGCCTGGAGAAGCGGTACTTCACCGACGCCCAGACCAAACGGCTCTGGCTGCGCGACGGGGGCTGCACCTACCCGGGCTGCGACGCCCCGCCGCAGTGGACCGACGCCCACCATCTTGCCCACTGGGCAGACCTCGGCCCCTCGGGCCTCGACAACGCCGCCCTGCTGTGCGAGCGGCACCACACGATCGTGCACACCCGCCGCTACGCCGGCCGGGTCGTCCGCGACGCGCACGGCGAACGGGTCGAGTGGGACCTGGTCCGCGGGTCCTACGACGAGCTCCTGGCCCGTCGCGCCGCCCAGGAGCCAGCGTGACCCCGCCCCACACCCCGCCAACCGCCGGCGGGGCCCCACCCCTGCGCCGAACAGGATGCGGCCTCGAGCACGTCGCACGGCGCGGCCGGCGGTGTCGCCCGCCATAATCGCCGCATGGAACCGGCAGACATGATGGCCGCGGTCACCGCCTCCCTGGAGGAGCGCACCGGTCGCACCCTCGAGGACTGGGTGGAGGAGGTGCACAAGGCGGGGCTCGATCCGCTGGACCAGAGGTCCGTGCGCGCGTGGCTCAAGGAGGTGCACGGCGTGCCCCAGAACTCCCAGTGGGCCATCGCCGACGCTGCCGCGCGCAACGCCGGCTGGGTCCGGCCCGACACCGACACCTACACGGACAACCTCTACTCGGGGGCGAAGGCCCACCTGCGACCGGTGCACGACGCCGTCATCGCCCTCGCCGAGGGCTTGGGCGACGATGCCCACCGCGAGGGCCGCAGCACCTACATCCCGGTGGTCCGCAAGACGCAGTTCGTCGCCGTGGCCCCCGGTCCCCGTGACACGGTGCGCGTCGGCTTCCGGTTCCGCGGCACCGTACCCGATGACGAGCGCCTCTCCCCCGCCAAGGGGTTCGCCCAGGCCACGCACTGGCTGCACCTGCCGGCCGACGCCGACGAGGACGACCTGCGCTCCCTCGAGCCGCTCCTCGAGGCGGCATACGAGCAGAACGCCTGAGCGTGCCCACAGGGGACCGACTCTTCCCCCGTCCCGGGGGTCTGGCACCGCGCGCTGCGCGGCGGTCACGCTCCGAGCTGCGGGCCAGGCTGCAGCGGCTGCGCCAGCGCAGCTTCCTCATCCTGCAGTGCGCCATCGGCGCCAGTGCCGCCTGGTACATCGCCAGTGACGTGCTGCACCACCGGGAGCCGTTCTTCGCGCCTGTCACCGCGGTCATCTGCCTCGGCATGTCCTACGGCCAGCGGGTCCGGCGCGTCGCAGACGTCATGCTCGGCGTGGCGATCGGCGTGCTGATCGGTGACATCTTCACCCACTTCTTCGGCTCCGGGGCCTGGCAGATCACCGTCGTCGCCGTGCTGGCCATGAGCGTGGCGACCCTGCTCGGAGCCGGTCTGCTCCTCATCACCCAGGCGGGGCTGCAGGCGGTCATCGTCACGACCCTGGTCGCCCAGCCGGGCGAGGCGTTCTCGCGCTGGATCGACGCCGTCATCGGCGGGTCTCTCGCCCTCGCCCTGACGCTGCTCGCACCCGCGGCACCGGTGCGCCGTCCGCGCCAGCGCGCAGCGGCAGTGGTGCGGGAGCTGGCCGCGATGTTGCGGGACACCGAGCGGGCGCTCCGGGAGGGCGACCACGACCTCGCCTCACGGACCCTGAGCCGGGCCCGCGCCTCGGAGTCCATGCTCAGCGACCTGCGCTCGGCCTCGGAGGAGGGCATGGCGGTCGTGCGCCTGTCTCCCTTCCGACGCCGCGACCTGCCGTCGGTGCAGGTCATCGCGGGGCTGCTCGAGCCCCTCGACCGCGCCATCCGCAACCTGCGCGTGCTGGTGCGCAGGGCCTCGATCGCCACGTGGCGCCGCGAACCGGTGCCCGCGGCATACCTGGGCCTGCTCACCAGCCTGGCGGAGGCGACCGAGGAGATCGCCGGCGAGCTCGAGGAGCGCCGCATCCCCGAGCACTCCCGCCGGGGCCTGGCCGCCATCGCTGAGGTCAGCGCCGTCATCGACCCGACGGCCGGGCTCTCCAGCGAGGTGATGCGGGCGCAGATCCGCTCCATGGTCGTCGACCTCCTCATGCTCACGGGCCTGCCGTACGAGGAGGCTCGGGAGTACATGCCGGAGTCGATGGGTGGCGAGGGCCCCGACGACCCCGATGAGGAGCTCACCGACCGCTGAGGCAGACTGCGCCGGTGAGCTCTGAGCGCCACCACCTGCCACCGCTGTGGGTCATGGTCCTCGGTCTGGTGGCCGTGGCCGCCAACCTGCGCACCGTCATGGCGAGTGTCCCGCCGCTGGTGCAGACCATCTCGAGCGACCTGGGCCTGTCCAACGCGGCGATGGGCGCCCTGACCACCCTGCCGGTGCTCTGCATGGGCGTCTTCGCCCCCTCGGCCCAGCGCCTGGCGGCCCGCGTCGGGACGGCCGGCGCGGTGGAGCTCGCTGCCGCGTGCCTCGCCGTCGGCACCGCGCTGCGGTTCTTCGGAGGGCACGTGTGGCCCCTGTATGCCGGCACGTTCGTCGCCGGGGTCGGCATCGCCGTGGGGGGCACCCTGCTGCCCGGCCTGGTCAAGGAGATGTTCCCACCGCGCCGCTCGGGCCTGGTCACCGGGCTCTACATGTTCGCCATGATGGGTGGGGCCACCGCCTCCTCGGCGCTGGCGGTGCCCCTTCGGGACTGGCTGGGCTCCTGGCAGGGGTCGCTCGCCTCCTGGTCGCTGCTCGGCGCCGTCGGCCTGCTCGCCTGGTTCCCCGTGGCCCGGGGCGCCGAGCGGCACCGGGCCGCCCACCCGCCGGCCTCGGTCGACCACCGCCTGCCGTGGCGGCACGCCACCGCCTGGCTGGTCGCGGCCTACCTCGCCGCGCAGTCGTGGCAGTTCTACTCCTCGCTGGCCTGGCTGGCGCCCACCTACGTCTCCGAGGGCTGGACCCCCACCCACGCCGGCTACCTGCTGTCGGCGTTCTCCTTCGCCCAGCTGGTGTCCGGCCTCGTCGGCCCGATGCTCACCGACCGGGTGCACGAGCACCGGATGCTCCTCCTCGGGGCGGGTGGTCTGGGGCTGCTCGGCCTGCTCGGCCTGTGGCTGGCCCCGGAGGCGGCTCCCTGGGTGTGGGCGGTCGTGCTCGGTCTCGGCCAGGGCGCGGCGTTCTCGCTCGCCCTGGTGCTCATCGTCGACTACGGCGCGACGCCCTCCGGCAGCGGCCGGCTGGCGGGCATGGCGTTCCTCATCAGCTACACCCTCGCCTCACTGGGCCCCACCACGATGGGCGCCGTGCGCGACGCCACCGGTGGCTTCGACGCGGTGTGGCTCTCCCTCGTCGCGGTGATGCTCGTGCAGCTCGCCCTGGTCCGCCAGCTGCGTCCGGGGCTGCGCCAAGTGGGGTGACCAGCGGGCCGAGCCCCGCCTCAGTCGGCGGTGACCTCGGGGCTCTGGGCGCTCGGGCCCAGGGCCTGGACCAGCGCCGCCAGGCGGCTGGCCTCGGCACGCCCCCAGGGTCCGTCGGCCTTCTGCACGGCCATGACGGCCAGGGTGTCGGCGTCGTCGAGCTCGAGGGTCACCCACGGGTCACCGCCGGAGAAGCGCAGGTCGACCACGCTGCGCCACGACACGGTGCGGGTCGTGAACAGGTTGCGCACCGTCAACGCCTCCCGCGTCGGGGTGGCGCGGATGGTCGCGTAGCGCCACAGCAGGGCCCCGATGGACAGGCCGACCGCGGCGACCAGCACCCGGTCGGCCGGTCGCCAGAGTCCGTCGGGCGGGCCCGGCAGCAGCAGCGCGATCACGCCGAACACCAGCACGCTCAGCACGGCGAACGTCCCGGAGACGACCCTGCCCCGGCGTGGGCGGAAGGTGGCGAAGGCCCCCTGACCCGAGTCGCCGGGTCCCTGCCCCGGCTCACGGGATGCGGCTCGGTGTGGCACGCTCACCCGGCCCTCAGAGCCGGCACGCGGCGATGTCCGTCACGAGGATGGCCCGGGCGCCGAGGTCGTAGAGCTCGTCCATGATCGCGTTGGTGCGGTTGCGCGGCACCATGGCGCGCACGGCCGACCACTCCTTGTTCTGCAGCTGCGACACGGTCGGCGACTCCAGGCCCGGCGTGATCGCGCACGCCTGCTCCACGAGGGCGGCCGGCACGTCGTAGTCGAGCATCACGTAGTGACGCGCCGTGATGACGCCGGTCAGCCGGCGGCGCAGCACGTCCACCGCTGCCGTCTCGTGCGTTCCCTCGCGGCGGATGAGCACGGCCTCGCTGCGCAGGATGGGCTCCCCGAAGACCTCGAGGCCCTGGCTGCGCAAGGTGGCGCCGGTCTCCACGACGTCGGCGATGACGTCGGCCACACCCAGCGTGATGGCGGTCTCCACGGCGCCGTCGAGGCGCACGACCTGGGCGCTCACGCCGTGCTCGGCCAGGTGCTTCTCCACCAGGCCGGCGTAGCTCGTCGCCACGCGGTGCCCCGCGATGTCGGCGACCGACGCGCACTGGCCCGGCCGGCCGGCATACCGGAACGTCGACCCGCCGAAGCCGAGCGTCATCACCTCGATCGCGGCGCTGCCGGAGTCGAGCAGCAGGTCACGGCCGGTGACGCCGCAGTCGACGGTGCCGGATCCGACGTAGACCGCGATGTCGCGCGGCCTCAGGTAGAAGAACTCCACCTCGTTGTCGGCGTCGATGAGCACGAGCTCCTTGGAGTCGCGGCGGACCCGGTAGCCGGCCTCCCGCAGCATCTCGGCGGACGACTCGGCAAGAGAGCCCTTGTTGGGCACGGCAATTCGCAGCATGAGTGGTGTTTCCTACAGGTGGGCGTAGACGTCGTCGAGGGTGATGTCGCAGGCCTTCATGAGCACCTGCAGGTGGTAGAGCAGCTGGCTGATCTCCTCGGCCGCACGGTCCTTGCCCTCGTGCTCGGCGGCCATCCACACCTCGGCGGCCTCCTCGACGATCTTCTTGCCGATGGCGTGCACGCCAGCGTCCACGGCTGCGACCGTGCCCGAGCCCTCCGGCCGGGTCGCCACCTTCTCCGTCAGCTCGGCGTAAAGCTCATCGAACGTCTTCACGGGACAAGGGTACGGGGCGCCAGGGAGGCCAGGGTCACCGCCGTGGCCACTGCGGCCATGGCCGCCTCGTGCCCCTTGTCCTCCGAGGAGCCGGGCAGCCCTGCGCGGTCGAGGGCCTGCTGCTCGTCGTCGCAGGTGAGCACGCCGAAGCCGACGGGCACGCCGGTGCGGGTGCTCACGTCGGTCAGCCCGTGCGTGACGCCCGAGCAGACGTAGTCGAAGTGCGGTGTGCCACCACGGATCACGACACCGAGCGCGACGAGCGCGTCGTGTGTGGGTGCGAGACGCGCGCACGCGACGCTCAGCTCGACCGTGCCGGGCACCCGCACGAGCGTGACGTCGGTGACGCCGGACTCCTGCAGCGCCCGCTGGGCCCCGTTGACGAGGCCGTCCATGACGACGGTGTGCCACGACGCGGCGACGACGGCCACCCGCAGGCCGGTGCCGTCCGCGGTCACGACCGGGGCTCCCCTGCCGCTCACGCCGTGGCCCCGGAGTCGTGGGCGCCGAGGATGAGGTCGTGGCCCATCCGGTCGCGCTTGGTGCGCAGGTAGGTCGCGTTGCTGGCGACCGGCGCGATGCTGATCCGCTCGACCGCCGCCACCTCGATCCCGTGCTCTCGCATGGCGTTCACCTTCACCGGGTTGTTGGTGAGCAGGCGCACCGCGTGGATGCCCAGCTCGGTGAGGATGGCGGCCCCGGCCGCGTACTCGCGGGCGTCGACGGGCAGGCCCAGCTCGACCTGGGCGTCGATGGTGTCGAGACCGGCGTCCTGGAGGGCGTAGGCCTGGAGCTTGGCGAGCAGCCCCACCCCGCGCCCCTCGTGGCCGCGCAGGTAGACCACCACACCGCCCTCCGCGGCCACCCGCTGCAGGGCTCGCTGCAGCTGGGGCCCGCAGTCACAACGCTGCGAGCCGAGCATGTCGCCGGTGAGGCACTCGGAGTGCAGCCGCACCAGCGGAGCCTTGCCGCCGAGCCCGCGCGGGCTGACCAGCGCAAGGTGTTCGTCGCCCGTGATGACGTCACGGAAACCGGTCACGGTGAAGGTCCCGTGCTCGGTCGGCAGCACCGTCTCGGCCAGCCGCTGCACCCTGTCGTGCCGCTGCCGCCAGGCCGCGAGCTGCTCGATGGTGATGACCGGCAGGTCGTGCTCCTCGCCGAGGGCGAGCACCCCCGGGAGGCGCATCATCGTGCCGTCGTCGTTGACCAGCTCGCCGATGGCCCCGACCGGAGCCAGTCCCGCGAGCCGGCAGAGGTCGACGGTGGCCTCGGTGTGCCCGGGGCGCACCAGCACGCCGCCCTCCCTGGCACGCAGGGGCACGACGTGGCCGGGACGGGTCAGGCTGTCGGCCGTGGACGCCGGGTCGGCGAGGGTGCGCACGGTGTGGGCTCGGTCGGCCGCGGAGATGCCGGTGGTGACGCCCTCGGCCGCGTCGACCGTCACGGTGTAGGCGGTGCGCAGCGGGTCGCGGTTGTCGGGCACCATCAGCGGCAGGTCGAGCCGGTCGGCCACGTCGTCGGTCATCGGCGCGCAGATGTAGCCGGAGGTGTGCCGGATGGTCCACGCCATCCACTCGGCCGTGACGGTCTCGGCGGCGAGGACGACGTCGCCCTCGTTCTCGCGGTCCTCGTCGTCGGTGACGAGCACGGGCCGCCCCGACCGCAGGGCGGCCAGTGCCTCCTCGACGGTCGCCAGCCTGCTCATGCGCGTGCCCCCTCGAGCTCGGGGGCTGCGGCGCCCTCGACCCGCGAGGCGCGCAGCCAGACGAAGAACCCGTAGACGACCAGGACGCCGTAGACGATGAAGAGGATCGCCGTCGGGTAGTAGCCGGAGTGCCACAACAGCGGGACACCGACGAGGTCGACCGCGATCCACGCGAGCCAGAACTCGTTCCAGCCGCGCGCCATCGCGTAGGTCGCCAGCATCGAGCCGACGAAGATCCACGCGTCGCACCAGTAGTACCAGCGTGGCGCCGGCCACCCCGCACCCACGACCGAGAAGACCCACTGCAGCACCACCACACCGCCCGCGGCGGCCAGGAGGTATGCCGTCCGCTCGCGGGGCGTGGCCCAGCGGGGCGTGATCGCGTGGCCGCTCGCGTCGTGCCGGGCCCTCTTCTGCTCGCTCCACCGCCACCAGCCGTAGACGCTGGTGATGATGAAGAACACCTGGCGTCCGGCCTGGCCGAACAGCGGCTGCTGGGCTTGCGCGTCGAACGTGGCCGCGATGAACACGGTGAAGAGCAGCACGTTCCCGACGATGCCGACCGGCCACGCCCAGACCCGGCGACGCAGGCCCCCGATGGCCGAGGCGAACCCGAAGCCGTTGCCGATGATCTCCCGCCAGGCGATGTCGTGACCGGCGATGGTCACGTGCGCCTCGTAGAGCCACTCGAGGATGTTCATGCGGGGTCCTTCGCTGTGGGGGCCGTGGTGGAGGCAGTGGACGTGGACGGTGAGGTGGACGTGGGGGTCCCGGGGCTCGTGGTCGCGGTGAGCAGGCGCTCGACGTACTTGGCCAGGACGTCGACCTCGAGGTTGACGAGGTCGCCGACGCCCTTGCGGCCCAGCGTCGTCAGGTCGAGCGTGGTGGGGATGAGCGAGACGGTGAACGAATCGTCGTCGACCGAGGCGACGGTCAGGCTCACGCCGTCGACCGTGATCGAGCCCTTCTCCACGACGTAGCGCGCGAGGTCGTCCGGGAGGCTGAACCGCACCACCTCCCAGCGGTCACCGGGCACGCGTTCGACGACCTCGGCCGTGCCGTCGACGTGGCCCTGGACGACGTGTCCGCCGAACCGGCTGCTGGCCGCCATGGCCCGCTCGAGGTTGACACGGTCGCCCGGGCGCAGCGCCCCCAGGCTGGAACGGCGCAGCGTCTCGGCCATGACGTCGACCGTGAACTCGCCGGCACGGTGCTCGACGACGGTCAGGCACACCCCGTTGACGGCGATCGAGGCGCCGTGGACGGCGTCGCTGGTGACCAGCGGTCCGCGCAGGGTCATCCGGGCCGAGTCCGCGCCGGGCTCGATCGCGGCCACCTCGCCGAGCTCCTCGACGATGCCGGTGAACATCAGTGCTCCTCCTTCGCGGAAGCGTCGTGCAGGTCGGCGGTGATGCGCACGTCGTCACCGATCAGGGTGATGTCGGTGGGACGCAGCCGCAGGGCGGCGTCGATGGTGGTGATGCCGAGGTCGGTCACGGCCTGCCGACCCCGGCCGAGCAGCACCGGCGCCACGTAGGCGACGACCTCGTCGACGAGACCGGCGCTGAGGAAGGCGGCGGCGACCGTGGGGCCGCCCTCGAGCCAGAGCCGGTGCACCTCGGCGTCGGCCAGGGCCCCCAGCACGGCCTTGGGGTCCCGGGTGCGCAGCAGCCACGTGGGCGCCGCGTCGTCGAGAACCCTTGCGCCCGCGGGCAGCTCCCGCTCCCCCATCACCACGCGCATCGGCTGGCGCGGGTAGAGGCTGCCGTCGGGGCGCCGGGCGGTCAGCTGCGGGTCGTCGACGAGCGCGGTGCCGGTGCCGACCAGGATGGCGCCGCACTCCGCGCGCAGCCGGTGCACGTCGGCACGGGCGGCCTCGCCGGTGATCCACTGGCTCGTGCCGTCGGCGGCGGCGCTGCGGCCGTCGAGGGTGGCCGCCAGCTTCCAGGTGACCCAGGGGCGGCCGGTCGTGACGAGGTGGGTCCAGGAGCGGTTCAGCGCGTGCGCCTGCTCGGCCAGCACTCCTCCTTCGACGGTCACTCCCCTGCCCCGCAGCACGTCGGCGCCACCAGCAGCCCGGGGGTTGGGGTCGGACTGGGCATGGACGACGCGGGCCAGCCCCGCGGCATACAGCGCCGTGCTGCACGGCTGCGTGCGGCCGGTGTGGTTGCACGGCTCGAGGGTCACGTAGGCGGTGCCGCCACGGGCGCGCTCACCGGCGTGGCCCAGCGCGTCGACTTCTGCGTGGGCCGTGCCGGCCCCGCGGTGCCAGCCCTCGCCGACCACCTCACCGTCGACGTCCGTGACGACGCAGCCGACGCGGGGGTTGGCGTCAGCAGCCGGTCCCCGCGCAGCCAGCTCGAGGGCACGGCGCATGTGGGCGAGGTCGGTTGCCTGCGCGGCGGTCGTCTCCATGGTCCTTCCCTGTGGCTCCAGACGATCGTGGTCGTCGAGCTCCGGGGGGACGTGCAGGAGGGCGAGGGCGGCGCGCTCGAGGCGACGGATGTCGACCCCGAGACCCACCGGTCCCGCTGTCAGCGCGTGCTGCCTCCCATCCGGACTTTCACCGTCGGTCCTGGAGTTCCACCAGGTCAACCGGCCGCTGGCTGCGGTCGGGTCGCGGACTGTCACCGCCGGTTCGGAATTGCACCGACCCCGGAGCACGTACCGCCAGTATGGCACCGGTGCTGGGGCAGGTCGCGGTCACGTCCGGGTGATGGTCCTCACGCGAGGCCCCGCTCGCGTCAGTGCCGGTGCTTCTCCGCGAGCCGGCGCAGCTCGTCGACCGCGCCTGCCGCGTCGTCGGCGCCGTAGACGGCCGAGCCGGCGACGAACACGTCTGCCCCCGCCTCGGCGCACTGCTCGATGGTCGACGCGGACACACCCCCGTCCACCTGCACCCAGATCTCGCCGCCGTGGCGCCGGACGGCCTCGCGCACCTGCGCCACCTTCGGCATCTGGTCGGCCATGAACGACTGCCCGCCGAAGCCCGGCTCGACGGTCATGACGAGCACCATGTCGAGTTCGGGCAGCAGCTCCTCGTAGGGCGCGAACGGCGTGCCGGGCTTGACCGCCATGCCCGCCCGGGCACCGGCCGTCCGCAGGTCACGGGCGACCTGGCGGGGGTCGGCGGCAGCCTCGACGTGGAAGGTGACCGACGTGCCCCCGGCCTCGGCGTACTGCGGCGCCCAGCGGTCCGGGTCGTCGATCATGAGGTGGCAGTCGAGCGGGATGGGGCTGACCCTGGCGAGCGCCTCGACGACGGGCAGGCCCAGGGTCAGGTTCGGCACGAAGTGGCCGTCCATGACGTCGACGTGGGCCCAGTCGGCGTTGCTGATCCGCTTCAGCTCCGCCTCGAGGTTGGCGAAGTCGGCGGACAGGATGCTCGGGGAGATCTGCACGTGCTCACCCTAACGGCTGGTTTTGGGCCGTTTCGACGACGAGGGAGCGCTGTCGTCATGCACGATCTCGGGCGTGCTGTGGCTGATCTCGGGACTGGTGGCGATCTGGGTGCTCAGCCATGCGCTGGTGACGACCTCGCGCGACCGGCGGATCGTCAACTCGTTGAACTCCCTTGCGGCAGAGGGCCGCCACGCCGAAGTGCTCGACCACCCGCTGCCCTCGCGAGTGAACCGGCCGGCCGTGCGGGTGCTCCAGGCGGCCAGTGCGGTCCAGACCGGTCGGTATGCCGTGGCGCTGGCGCTGCTGCACCGCCTCGACCCGCGGGTCCGCGGCTCGGACCCCCAGGCGCCGATGCTCATGCGGGCGGCGGCGCTGGTCGGGCTCGGGCGGTACCTCGAAGCGGCCACCATGCTGGGCGACCGCCCCGTGCCGGGCGCCGTGAGGCGACTGCGGGCTGCTGTGGCGGTCGAGCTCGGCGACGACGCGCTCGCCGAGGAGCTGCTGGGCGGGCCACACCTCGACCTGCTCGAGGAGTCCGGACGGCTGCGGCTGCTCGGCGACTTCCGGATGCGCCGGGGGCGGCTGCAGGAGGCCGCGGAGCTGGTGACCCAGAGCGCGGCCCTGAACGCCCGCCTGGACATTCCCGGTGCCGACGTCGACGGCGCCTACTGCCAGGTGCTGCTCGGCAAGATCGCGCTGCGCGCCGGGGACGTCGTGCGGGCGGTGGCCCTGACCACACAGGGCCTGGCTGCCATGGAGCAACGCCCGGACAACGCCCCCGGCCTGGCCGAGGCCCACGCCGTCGCCGCCCAGGCCGTGGCTGCCTCCGGCGACGCGGCGGGCGCCCAGCAGCACCTGCGCGCGGCCCACCATCATGCTTCGTCCTGCGGCTCCCCCGCCCTCGACGCCGAGCTGGCCCACGCCACTGCGCAGGTGTCGCTCCACCTGTGCCAGCCGGCGGAGGCTCGGCGCTGGCTGCAGGAGGCACTGCGACGTCGGCTGGACCTCGGCGAGAAGCCGGCTGCCGACGAGATCCGCGACGCCCTGGCAGCACTGGAGGTCGAGGGGGTCCGCGAGGCTGACGCTGCCCTCGACTCCTGAGCGCCGGGGAAGCCTCAGCCCAGCGCCTGCTCGAGGTCGGCCTGCAGGTCGGCAGCGTCCTCGAGCCCGATGGACAGGCGCAGGACGTCGGCCGACGGCCGGGCCTCGGGCGCCACGGGCCGGTGGGTCAGCGCGGCCGGGTGCTGGATGAGCGAGTCGACCCCGCCGAGCGAGACCGCATGGGTGAACAGGCGCACCCGCTCGGCCACCCGCGCCGCCTGCTCGTAGCCGCCGGCGACCTGGATGGCCACCATCGCTCCCGGGCCGCGCATCTGGCGTCCCACCAGTCCCATGGGGTCACCCTCGGGCGTGCCCGGGTAGAACACCCGGCGCACTGCGGGGTGCGCCGACAGCCAGGCCGCCATCTTCTCGGCCGACGCCTGCTGCGACCGCACGCGGACGGGCAGGGTGGGCAGGCCACGGTGGAGCAGGTAGGCGGCCATCGGGTGCAGGATGCCGCCGGTCACGGCACGGACCCGGCGCAGGGCCGCAGCCCAGTCGGCATCGCCGGCGACGATGCCGCCGACCGCGTCACCGTGCCCGCCGAGGTACTTCGTGGCGCTGTGCAGCACCAGCGAGGCGCCCTGGTCGGCGGGGTTCTGGAGCACGGGCGTGGCGAAGGTGTTGTCGACGAGCACCGGGCGACCTTGGGCCGCCTCGACCACGGCCGCGACGTCCACCAGCTCGAGAGTGGGGTTGGCCGGGGTCTCGACCACCACGAGGCAGGTCTGGGGTCGCAGCGCCGCGGCGACGCCGAACGGGCTGCAGAACGTCGTCTCGACGCCGAGCAGCCCCGACGCCAGCAGGTGGTCGGTGCCGCCGTAGAGCGGACGGACAGCGACCACGTGGCCCACCGCTGCGCCGCTCTCCTCGCGTGAACGGACTGCGGCAGCCAGCACGGTCGCGGTGACCGCCGCCATCCCCGACGAGAACGCGACCGCCTCCTCCATCCGCTCCAGCGACGCCAGCGCGGACTCGAAGCGGGCCACCGTGGGGTTCCACAGGCGGGCGTAGACGTTGCCGCCCTCGGTGGGGTGCCCTCCCGTGGCCATCGCCTCGTAGGACCCTCCGCCGCAGTCCACCCCCGGCAACGGGTTCGTCGACGACAGGTCGAGCGGTGGTGCATGGACCCCCAGGGTCACGAGGTCGTCGCGGCCGGCGTGCACCGCGAGGGAGTCGAGCGTCAGGTCGTGTGCTAGGTCCGGGGCCCCATTGCCCCGCAGGCTGCTCATGGCCGCAGGCTCGCGGATTCCGCGACTGGTCTCAACCGGCACCGAAGAACCCGAGGACCATCCGCACGATCCTGCGGCTTCCTGCACAATCGACGGGTGGCCACCCCGTCGTCGCCGAAGAAACCGCGCACTGGCGCTCTCGACCGCACCGACCTGCGCATCCTCGCCGAGCTCGAGGAGAACGGCCGGCTGACCAACGCCGCCCTCGCGAGCCGCGTCGGCATCGCGGAGTCGACCTGCGTCCAGCGGGTCCGCGCCCTGCGCGAGGCCGGCGTCATCACCCGCTTCCGGGCGGAGGTCGACCCCGCCGCGCTCGGGCTCGGCATCCAGGCGGTCATCAAGGTGCGGCTCGGCAGCCACAGCCGCGACCACGTGAAGAGCTTCCACGCGACACTGGCCGACATCCCCGGGGCGCTGACGATTTTCCACGTCGCGGGCGAGGACGACTACCTCGTGCACGTGGCCGTCGAGTCCGCGGCGGCCCTGCGCGACCTCGTGCTCGAGCACATCACCGTGCACCCCGCCGTGCGCCACACCGAGACCCAGCTGGTGTTCGAGGTCATTCCCGGCGCCGGCGTCCTACCCCGTCACTGAAGGGCGCTTGCGCGCCACCGCCCCGACACCAGCGCCCTTCGGGTCAGCGCTTGCGCAGCAGGGTGAGGAACATCCCGTCGGTGCCGTGCAGGTGCGGCCATATCTGGGCGGTGGGCCCGTCTCCAAGGTGGTCCAGGGGCGTGCCGGACGCATCGACGAGGAAGGGTCGGGCGTCGATCGGCTCCACGTCGTCGCGGCGCTTGAGCACGTCGGAGACGACGAACTGCGTCTCGGCCAGGTGCGGGCTGCACGTGGCGTAGGCGACCACCCCGCCGGGTGCGGTGGCGTCGATGGCCGAGGCCAGCAGCTCGCGCTGCAGCCGGCCGAGCTCAGGCAGGTCGGCGGGGGTGCGGCGCCAGCGAGCCTCGGGCCGCCGGCGCAGGGCCCCCAGACCGGTGCAGGGGGCGTCGACCAGCACCCGCTGGTAGCGGCCGGGCTCGGCCTCCCCCACGTCGCGCCCGTCGCCGGTGCGCACCTCGAGCCGCCTGCCCTGCTCCCGGGCACGCGTCGCCGCCGCCCGCAGGGTCTGTCGCACCAGGTCGGCCCGGTGTGGGCTCACCTCGTTCGCGGTGAGGTCGGCGCCGGCCCCGAGGGCAAGGGCGGCCAGCAACCCCGCCTTGCCGCCGGGTCCGGCACACAGGTCCAGCCACTCCTCGGTGCCGGCCGACTCGACCGGAACCGCGGCCAGCGCGAGGGAGAGCAGCTGTGAGCCTTCGTCCTGCACCGCGGCGCGCCCCTCGCGCACCGCCGGTATGCCGCCCGGGTCGCCGCTGCCGAGCACCGCACCGACCGGTGAGAGGGGCGAGCGCTCCGCGCCGGCCTCGACGAGCTCGTCGACGTCGGCGAGGCCCGGGCGGGCCACCAGCGAGACCCGGGGGGCGGCGTTGTCGCTGGCGAGCAGGGCGGCCAGGTCGGCATCCACCGACTCGGCCGTCGAGGTGTGGTGGCCGAGCAGCGCCGCGCGCATCGCCTTGACGACCCACTCCGGGTGCGACTGCTCGACGGCCAGCCGGGCGGTCGGCGTCGCCTCCGGCGGCACGACCGCGGCCAGCCACTCGGCGAGGCTGCGCTCGCTGATCCGTCGCATGACGGCGTTGACGAACCCGGCGGCGCCGGCGCCGTTGACCTTGCGGGCCAGGCCGACGGTCTCGTCCACCGCCGCGTGGGCGGGCACCCGCATGCCCAGCAGCTGGTGGGCGCCGAGGCGAAGGGTGTCGAGCACGTTCGCGTCGACCTTCGCCAGGGGACGCCCCGCTGCGGCGGCGATGATCGGGTCGTAGAGGCCCTGGAGGCGGATGGCCCCGTAGAGCAGCTCCGTGGTGAAGGCTGCGTCGCGGCCGGTGATCCGCTTCTCCCGCAGCACTCTCGGGAGCTCGAGGTTGGCGTAGGCGCCCTCGGCGACGGCGCGCATGACGGTGTAGGCGGCCAGCCGCTGCGGGTCGGTCGTCCGTGACCGCTCGCTGGGTTTCTGGGCCGAGTAGCGCCGTGGGGGTCCCCCGCGACCACCGGGCCGTCCGCCCGACCGGCCGCCGCTGCGGCGGGACTGCTCACTCATCGTCGAACCTCTCGCCCGTCTGGATGCGCACGCCGCGGGCCCAGTCCGCCGCGGGCATGGCCTTCTTGCCGTGGGGTCGTACCTCGCCCAGCACGACGGCCCCCGAGGCGGCGCCCACCGCCACGGCGCGCTTGGTGACGTGGAGCTCGCCGGGCGCGAGTCCGACCGGGACATCCGCCTCGTGCGAGCCCCCCACCGGGGCAACGGGGCCGAGCTTCAGGCGCTCTCCCCGGAAGAGCGTCCACGCACCGGGTGCGGGGGTGCAGCCGCGCACCAGCCGGTCGACGGCGGTCGCCGGCTTCGACCACCGGACCCGCGCGTCGTCGACCTCGATCTTCGGCGCCAGCGAGACGCCCTCGCCGGGCTGGGGCCGAGGCACCAGGGTGCCGTCCTCGATGCCGTCGAGCGTGGCCACCAGCAGCCCCGCGCCGGCCTCGGCGAGGCGGCCCAGCAGCTCTCCGGCGGTGTCCCTCGGCCGGATGGTCTCGGTCATCACGCCGAAGACCGGACCGGTGTCGAGACCCTTCTCGAGCAGGAAGGTGGACGCGCCGGTGACCTCGTCGCCGGCCATGATGGCGTGCTGGACCGGGGCCGCCCCGCGCCAGGCGGGCAGCAGCGAGAAGTGCAGGTTCACCCAGCCGTGGCGGGGGATCTCCAGCGCCGACGGGGGCACGAGGGCGCCGTAGGCGACGACGGGGCAGGCGTCCGGAGCCAGCTCCCGCAACCGCTCCTGGAACTCCGGCTCCGACGGCTTCGTGGGCGTGAGCACCTCGAGGCCGGCCTCCTCCGCGCGCTGTCGCACCGGTGACGGCACCAGGGACCGGCCGCGTCCGGCGCGGGCGTCCGCGCGGGTGACGACGCCCACCACCTCGTGGCGGGACTCGAGCAGGGCGTCGAGCGACGGCAGGGCGACCTCGGGGGTGCCGGCGAAGACCAGCCGCATCGTCACATGCCCCGGCCGAAGGTGCTGTGCGGGCTGACCTTCACGGTGGGTCGCGGCTGCCCGGCCCACTCCGCCTCCCGCACGGCCTTCATGGCGAGCTTGCGCTGCTCGCGGTCGAGCCGGTCGATGAAGAGGACCCCGTCGAGGTGGTCGGTCTCGTGCTGGATCGCGCGGGCGAGCAGCTCGGACCCCTCGATGAGCACGGGCTCCCCGAACTGGTTGAAGCCCTTGGCGACCACGCGCAGCGCGCGAGGGGTGTCGAACTGGAGCCCGGGGAAGGACAGGCACCCCTCAGGACCCTCCTGCAGCTCGCTGGACAGGTCGAGGTCGGGGTTGACCAGGTGGCCGAGCTCCCCGTCGACCCAGTAGGTGAAGACCCGCAGGCCGACGCCGATCTGCGGGGCCGCGAGGCCGGCGCCGGGGGCGTCGACCATGGTGTCGGTCAGGTCCCGGACGAGCTGGCGCAGCTCCTTGTCGAAGTCGACGACGGGCTCAGCCGGGGTGCGCAGCACCGGGTCGCCGAAGAGGCGGATGTTCTGGATCGACACGCGGCCAGTCTAGGTGGGCCGGTCAGGAGCCGATGTCCGGCGGGTCGACCCGCACGGCCACGGTGACGGCCTCCTTGTGGGCGCTGCGGATGCCGCGCAGCGCGGCCAGGGCAGCGGTCAGCTCGACTCCCGACTCCAGCGGCACGCGCAGCAGGTCACGCTGTGCCTCGTCCCCCGCCGGCAGCGGCCCGAGCACCTCGGCCTCGGCCGGCAGCCCCAGCGCCCGCAGCGACTCCACCGCCTCCTCGAGCACCCGACGCGGGGCGACGAGGGAGGCCATGCGCACGGTGGGCGGCAGCCGAAGCTCGCGCCGCTCGCCCAGCTCGCGCTCGGCGAACCACGCCGGGGCCCAGCGCACCAGCGCCTCGACCGCGGGCAGCGCCGTGTGGGTGGGCGCGCCGCACAGCACGGCGACACCACCCTCGCCGGAGCCGTGCCCCAGCGCGGCGGCACCCAGCCAGCGGCGGACCGCCTCCTCTCCCGCCGTGAGCACCGGGCGGTCGAGCGAGGCCCAGGCGTCGAGCAGGAGGACGGCGGCGTACCCGCCCTCGGCCACCGGCTCCGCTCCCGGGGTGGCGATCACCAGGCTCGGTGTCGCCGCGACCCGGTGCAGCACCTCCCCCGAGCCCGAGGTGTGCACGGGCACGCCCGGGAAGGCGCGGCCGAGCTCCTCGGCCGTGCGCCGGGCTCCCACCACCGAGGACCTCAGTGCGTGCCCTCCGCACCGGGCGCACGCCAACCCGGCCGCCCCCCGGCCGCACCAGCGGCAGGCCGGCGCGGCCCCGGGCGCGGGCAGCGCGATGGGCCCGTGGCACTGGGGGCAGCGGGCAGGGGCACGACAGGTCTGGCAGGACATCGACGGCAGGTAGCCCCGGCGCGGGACCTGCACCAGCACGGGGCCGCGGGCCAGCGCCTCCTTCGCCGTGCGCCACGCCACTGAGGGCAGGTGCGCGCTGGCGGCCGCCGGGTCCCGCTCGAGCTCGGCGCCCTCACCGGCGACGCGCACGTGCGGCGCGGCCCGGCGGACCTCGGGCGCCGGGGCCTCGAGCGGCTTGACCGCGCCGCTCTCCACCCAGGACTGCACGGCCGTGGTGCGCGCGAACCCCGCCGACAGCAGGGCCGCCCGCTCGATCCTGGCGCGGGTCGCCAGCACCTCGCGCACGTGCGGGTAGGGGGCCCGCGGCTCCTCGTGCAGGTCGTCGCCGTCGTCCCACCAGGCGGCCAGGCCGAGGTCACGAACCGGCGCGAAGGCTGCCGAACGGGTGCCGACCACCACCTGCACGTGGCCACGGAGCACCTTGAGCCAGGCGGTGTACCGCGCCTGCGGCCCCTGGTCGGCCGTCAGCCGGACATGCCGGCCGGGTCCGAGGGCATCGGTGAGGGCTGCGTCGACCCGGGACACGTCGCGGTGGTCCGGGACCACGATGACCGACCCCCGACCGCCGGCCAGTGCGGCCCGGGCTGCCTCGGCCAGCGCGGCCGGCCAGTCGGCTGAGGGAGTGGTCGACGGCAGGGCCAGCCACGAGGCCGCCGGGTCTCCCCCGCCCTCGAGGTGGGCGAGGAAGTGCCGTCCGGCGGGATACCTCTCCCACGCCGACGGCTCGGGCGCGGCCGGCAGCCCGCCCTGCTCGGACGGCTCGACGGGCAGGGCCTTCTCTGCTGCGGCATGGCGCGGTGGGATGGCGAGCCGCAGCACGTCACCCAGCGTCCCGGCATACCGCTCCGCGGTGGCGCGCGCGACGGCCAGCACGGGCGGGACGAGGACGGGCTCGGGCGAGACCACCCTGCGCAGCGGCGCGAGGCGGCCCCCGTGCTCGGCCTCCGCCCTGCGTTCGAGGACGAAGCCGTCGAGGTCCTGGCCCGCGAACCGCACCTTGACCCGCACCCCCGGCTGGGCCGTCTCGGCGAGCGACTCCGGCACGGAGTACTCGAAGGGGCGGTCGAGGTGCGCCAACCCGGTGTCGACCTGCACCGAGGCGACCGGCAGGTGTGCTGCGGTCGCCTCGGTCGCGGTCGTGCGACGGGGCTTGCGGGGCAGGCCGGAGCGGATCAGCTCGAGCTGGCCCGTCGTCTCCTGCCCGCGGATGTCACCCACGCCGTGAACCTAGCGGGGAGCGCCGACGCTCAGTCCTTGGCTGCCTTCTGGAGCGCGTCGACGCGGTTGGTCCGCTCCCAGGTGAAGGCGTTGGTGACGCCGTCGGCGTGGGTGCGGCCGAAGTGGCCGTAGGCCGCGGTCGGCTTGTAGATCGGGCGCAGCAGGTCGAGGTCCTCGACGATCGCGAGCGGGCGCAGGTCGAAGACCGACGAGATGGCGCCCTGGATCTTGTCGACCGGCACGCTCTCGGTGCCGAAGGTCTCGACGTACAGCCCCACCGGCTGGGCCTTGCCGATGGCGTAGGCGACCTGCACCTCGCAGCGACGAGCGAGGCCCGCGGCGACGACGTTCTTGGCAACCCAGCGCATGGCGTAGGCGGCCGAGCGGTCGACCTTCGAGGGGTCCTTGCCCGAGAAGGCGCCGCCACCGTGGCGAGCCATGCCGCCGTAGGTGTCGACGATGATCTTGCGTCCGGTGAGGCCGGCGTCGCCCATCGGCCCACCGATCTCGAAGCGACCGGTCGGGTTGATCAGGGTGCGGTACTTCGAGACGTCCAGGTCGGTGCCGTGGTCGGCGAGCTCCTCGAGCACCGGGCGGATGACGTGGTGCTCGATGTCGGGCGTGAGCAGGTCGTCGAGCGAGACGTCGGCGGCGTGCTGGGTCGACAGGACCACCGTGTCGAGGCGCACCGCGCGGTCACCGTCGTACTCGATGGTGACCTGGGTCTTGCCGTCGGGCCGCAGGTAGGGAACCTCCCCGGCCTTGCGGACCGCGGTGAGGCGCTCGGAGAGCCGGTGCGCGAGGAAGATCGGCAGCGGCATCAGCTCGGGGGTGTCCTCGCAGGCGTAGCCGAACATCAGTCCCTGGTCGCCGGCGCCCTGCTTGTCGAGCGGGTCGTAGCCGCCGGTGCGGTTCTCGTAGGCGGTGTCGACGCCCTGGGCGATGTCGGGGCTCTGCTGGCCGATGGAGACCTCGACCCCGCAGGACTCGCCGTCGAAGCCCTTCGTGGAGGAGTCGTAGCCGATGGCCAGGACCGTGTCGCGCACGATCCGCGGGATCTCGACGTAGGCCTCGGTCGTGACCTCGCCGGCGACGTGCACGAGCCCGGTGGTCACCATGGTCTCGACTGCCACGCGGCTGCCGGGGTCCTGCTCGAGCATGGCGTCGAGGATCGCGTCGGAGATCTGGTCGCAGATCTTGTCGGGGTGTCCCTCGGTGACGGACTCGGACGTGAACAGGCGTGCGGACACCCGGGCATCTCCTTCGTGGCAGCGGCTGCTGGCTTCCTGGGCGCGGGCAGTGGCCGCGCAGGCACCGGCGAGTCTAGCCCCGCCTACAGGATCTGCTGCACGGCGTCCCACACCGCGGCCGCGATCTCCTGCTTGGACGCGGGCCCGGCGTCGACGACGTGCGAGGACCCCTGGCGCAGGATGTGCACCGTGTTGTGGTCCTGGCCGAAGGTCCTGTCCTCCCCGACCTCGTTGACCACGAGCAGGTCACAGCCCTTGCGGGCCAGCTTCGCCCGTCCGTGGTCGAGGACGGAGCCGTCGGCGTCGCCGGTCTCGGCCGCGAACCCGACGATGACCGGCGAGGCCTGGTCGCCCCTGGCGGCGACGAGACCGGCGAGGATGTCGGGGTTGCGCACCAGCTCGATCGTGGGGGCCGCCTCCGGCGCCGCGGGGTCGTGCGACTTCTTGATCTTGGACGCCGCGTACTCGGCCGGGCGGAAGTCGGCCACCGCCGCCGCCATGATGACGACGTCCGCCTCGTCGGCAGCCTCCGACACCGCCTGCTGCAGCTCCAACGCGGTCTGCACGGGCACGACCCGCACCCCCGCGGGCGGCGCCAGCGAGGTGTTGGCCGCCACCAGGGTCACGTCGGCGCCCCGTGCGGCGGCCACGGTCGCGAGGGCGTAGCCCTGCTTCCCCGAGGAGCGGTTGCCCAGGAAGCGCACCGGGTCGAGCGGCTCCCGGGTGCCGCCCGCCGACACGACGACGTGGCGACCGGCGAGGGGCAGCGCCGCCTCGGCGGCGTCCTCGGGTATGCCGCCGGGCTGGGTTCCCGGCCCATCAGGCCGGAAGTGGCGGTGGGCGAGCATGCGCTCGCACACGGCATACAGCTCCTCCGGCTCGGGCAGGCGGCCCGGACCGGTGTCGGCCCCGGTGAGGCGCCCGGAGGCGGGAGGGATCACGTGCACGCCCCGCTCGCTGAGCGTCGCCACGTTGGCCTGGGTGGCGGCGTGCTCCCACATCTCGGTGTGCATCGCCGGCGCCATGACCACCGGGCAGCGGGCGGTCAACAGCGTGGTGGTGAGCAGGTCGTCGGCCATGCCCGCAGCGGCCTTCGCGAGGAGGTCGGCGGTGGCGGGAGCCACGACGACGAGGTCGGCCTGCTGCCCGAGCCGGACGTGCGGCACCTCGTGGACCGACGTCCACACGTCGGTCTGCACCGGCCTGCCGGACAGCGCCGCCCAGGTGGGGGCGCCAACGAACTGCAGGGCGGAGGCGGTGGGCACGACGGTGACCTCGTGCCCCGCCTCGGTGAACAGACGCAGCAGCGAGCACGCCTTGTAGGCCGCGATGCCCCCGCTGACTCCCAGGACGATGCGCACGCCCGTGTGTCCCCGCCCCCGCAGCCCGGGCGTCAGCCCTCGGTGGGCTCGGAGGTGAGCAGGCCCTGGTTGATCTCGCGCAGCGCGATCGACATCGGCTTCTCGTGGACCTGGGCGTCGACGAGCGGGCCGACGTACTCGAGCAGGCCCTCCTGCAGCTGGGAGTAGTACGCGTTGATCTGGCGGGCCCGCTTGGCCGAGTAGATGACCAGGGCGTACTTGGAGTCCGCCTTCTCGAGGAGGTCGTCGATCGGCGGGTTGGTGATGCCGATGGGGTTGGCGACGGTTCCAGACACGGTGGCTCTCAGTTCTGTCGGATTCAGATGGTCGTTCAGTGGGATCGCATCAATGATACGAGCTGTTCGGCCGCGTGCCGAACTTCGTCGTTGACGATGGTGACGTCGAACTCCGCGGCGGCCTCCAGCTCGCGCCGCGCGGTGGCCAGCCTGGCCTCGCGCTCCTCCTCGTCCTCGGTGCCCCTGCCGACCAGGCGGCGCACCAGCTCGTCCCAGCTCGGTGGGGCGAGGAAGACGAAGTAGGCCTCGGGCATCGCCTCACGCACCTGCCGCGCCCCCTGGAGGTCGATCTCGAGCAGCGCCATGCGCCCCTCGTCCAGCGCCTGCTCAACGGGCCTGCGCGGCGTGCCGTAGCTCGCCCGGCCGTGCACGACGGCCCACTCGAGCAGCTCGCCCGCCTCACGCATGCGCTCGAACTCGTCCTCGTCGACGAAGTGGTAGTGGACTCCGTCGCGCTCGCCCGGCCGGGGCTGCCGGGTGGTCGCGGAGACCGAGAGCCACACCTCGGGGAAGTTCTCGCGGATGTAGGCCGCGATCGTGCCCTTGCCGACTGCGGTCGGCCCGGCGAGGACGACCAGACGGTGGGGGCGGCTCACGCCTGGTCGAAGCGCGAGAGGAGGGCGGTGATCTGGTTCTGACCCAGGCCACGCACGCGCCGGCTCTCGGAGATGCCGACCTCCTCCATGATCTGGCGCGCCCGCACGCGGCCGACGCCCGGCATCGACTCGAGCAGCGCGGAGACCTTCATCTTGCCCACGACGTCGTTGTCCTTGCCGTCGGCAATGACGTCCTTCAGCGAGCCCTGGGCGTACTTGAGCCGGTTCTTCACTGCGGCCCGCTCACGGCGGGCGACCGCTGCCTTTTCCAGGGCTGCTGCCCTTTGCTCGGGGGTCAGCGGGGGAAGGGCCACGGTCAGATCTCCTCCGTCAGGGCGGCGACAGCCGCAGGGCTTGGACTGCCTTGCGACTCTAGCAATGCCGGACGCCCTCGCGCCTCCCGGGGAGCCCCCTTCCTCCGGGCTCAGCCGCCGCTCAGCCCCACCCCGCACTCGGGGATCAGGCTGGTGTCGAGCTCCTCCGCCGCCCGGGCCATCAGGGTCAGCTCGCGCTGGGCCTGCTCAACCTTGTCGACGTCGACGCGACCGTCCGTCATGACCGACTCCAGGCCCTCGCGCAGGGTCTTCCACCGGCCCTCGTCCCCGCGTGGCGCGAGCTCCTCCAGCGCCCGCACCTGCTCGAGGTAGGCACGCACCGCGGCGTCCTCCCCCGTCCCGGGCGCGGTCAGGTCCGTCGGCGCGTTGACCTCCCTGACCGCGGCACAGTAGGCGTTCCGGTCGTAGCCGCCGCACGCCGCCGTCGCGAGGGTGGCCCCGAGGGCACCGGCCAGGGCCACCACCCGCCAAGGCCGGGTCTTGGCACCCATCTACGCCAGCAGCTCCCGCAGGCCCTCGGCGGTCGTGCGCGCCCGATCCCGCAGCGCGGCGACGTCCGGGCCGGCGGCGAGGACCTCCCGGCTCGAGGTCGCCAGGACGTTCGGCAGGGCGGCGCCGAAGACGCGGCGCAGGTCCTCCGCGGTGCCGCCCTGGGCGCCGATGCCCGGGGCCAGCAGGGGTGCGTTGGCGGAAGCGAGGTCGAGCCCGAGGTGCTCCACCGCTCCCCCGGTCGTGGCCCCCACGACCATGCCGACGCTGCCGAGCTGTCCCGTGCGGGCGGCCCGGTGGTTGTCCTCGCGGGCCGCGGCCACGATCCCGCCGGCCACCGAGGCGCCCGGTCCACCCGCGTGCTGCACGGAGGCACCCTCGGGGTTCGAGGTCAGGGTGAGCACGAACACGCCGCGCCCGGTGCCCAGTGCGGTGTCGATCGCGGGCCGCAGGGACCCGTAGCCCAGGTAGGGGCTCAGGGTCACGGCGTCCGCCCGCAGCGGGGCGTGGTCGGAGAGGTAGGCCAGCGCGTAGGCCGCCATGGTGGAGCCGATGTCACCGCGCTTGGCGTCCAGCACGGTCAGCGTGCCGGCGTCCCGCAGGGCTGCCAGCGCCTTCTCCAGCACCGCGATGCCGGCGGCGCCGAACTGTTCGTAGAAGGCCGACTGCGGCTTGACCGCCGCGACCGTGCCGGCGAACGCCTCGACGCACTGCATGGTGAAGCGCTCGAGGCCCTTCGGCGTGTGCGGCAGGTCCCAGTGGTCGAACAGGCCGGCGTGCGGGTCGATCCCCACGCACAGCGGTCCGTGCTCGTCCATCGCCGCCCGCAGGCGCGCGCCGAAGCTCGCGCGCTCGGTCGTGACCTCGGTGGTCTCGTCGTCCGCCATCTACCCCACCCTCTCGTGTGCGATGCCCACCACGTCCGTGAAGCGGGCGAACCCCTTGTCCTGCAACAGCCCCCGCAGCTCGCGCCCCACCCGCACGGGCGCCGTCGGGTCGTTGAACGTGGCCGTGCCGACCTGCACGGCGCTGGCGCCGGCGGCCACGAGCTCGAGCGCGTCGCGCCCGGTGCGCACTCCCCCGACGCCGATGATCGGCACCGAGGGAAGCCGCCCCTGCAGCATGGCGGCGCGCACCTGCCACACCGCCCGCACGGCCACGGGACGCACCGCGGGCCCGGAGAGCCCGCCGGTGACGCCGCCGAGCTGCGGCCGCAGCAGGTCGGTGTCGATGACCATGCCGAGCAGCGTGTTGATCATGGTGAGCCCGTTCGCGCCGGCCTTCACCGCCGCCTGGGCGATGGTCACGATGTCGGTGACGTCCGGGGTCAGCTTGGCGAAGATCGGTGTGTCGCGCGGGAGCTGCTCGCGCACCAGCGCGATGACCTTCGCCGAGGCGTGCGGGTCGCAGGCGAAGACGAGGCCGCGGTTGGCCACGTTCGGGCACGAGATGTTGACCTCGACCCCCACGACCGCGTCGAAGGCGTCGCTGGCGCGCAGGGCCGCCGCCACGTCGGCGAACTCGCCGCTCGTGGAGCCGGCGATCGACACCAGCGCGCGGGCGCCTGCCTTCTTCAGCCAGGGCAGGTCGTGCTCGACGAAGGCCTTGATGCCCGGCCCCTGCAGGCCGATCGAGTTGAGCATCCCCGAGGGCGTCTCGGCCATGCGGGGCGTGCCCCGCCCCGACCGAGGCTCGGCCATCACCGACTTGGTGACGAAAGCCCCGAGCTCGGTGACGTCGAAGAACCGGTGCAGCTCCTTGCCGTTCGCCGCGCAGCCGGAGGCGGTCATCATCGGGCTGGGCAGCACGGCTCCGGCGAGGTCGACGGACATGTCGA
The DNA here is from genome assembly GCF_029223115.1 of Knoellia sp. 3-2P3. Classification (NCBI taxonomy): domain Bacteria; kingdom Bacillati; phylum Actinomycetota; class Actinomycetes; order Micrococcales; family Intrasporangiaceae; genus Knoellia; species Knoellia sp. 3-2P3. The sequence continues at coordinate 50,139 of NZ_JARGZE010000002.1, read as the reverse complement.
CAGTGGGCACCGGCTCCGCGCCCCGGGCTGCCGCGTCGTCGGCGGCATCCGACGTGGAGTGGCCGTGGTGCGCCCTCGTCTCCTCCGTGGCTCGCGTCACGAGCCCGGGCAGTCGGGTGCTTCCGAAGACCCCCATCAGTGGCCACCCTCCTTCGGTGCGCCGAGCGCATCCCCCGGGACCTTGCAGTACCCGTTCTCGAACGACTCCCACCGCACGCGGTCACCCCGGAAGACGGGACCCTCGACGCACGAGCGCACCATGCGGGTCGTGCCGTCGTTGCCGCGCACCGGCATGACGCAGGTCATGCACACGCCGACACCGCAGGCCATCGACTCCTCGACCGCCACCTGGGCGACGGCCCCCTCGGCGGTGGCCACCTCCGTGACGGAGCGCAGCATCCCCATCGGCCCGCAGCCGTAGACGACTGCGGCTCCGGTGCTGCGGATCAGCTCGGGCAGGACGTCGGAGACCCACCCGCGATGTCCGAGCGAGCCGTCGTCCGTGGTGATCGTCACGCCGTCGGCGCAGCGGCGGGCCTCAACGACACCGAACAGGCGTGACTCGGTGGCCGCGCCCAGCACCATCTCCACCCGGCAGCCGCGCTCGCGCAGGGTCTCGGCGAGCCAGAAGAGCGGGGCGCTGCCGTAGCCACCACCGACCAGGACCGTCGCCACCGGCTCCTTGGGGAGGGGGAACGGACGGCCGAGCGGGCCGACGATGTCGACCTCGTCGTGGGCCCGCAGCCCGGTGAGCCACTCGGTGCCCGGCCCGTGTGCCGCCACGACGACGTCGACGGTGCCGCCGTAGGTGCCCGACGGGCTGACCCGGTGGATGGAGAAGCAGCGGCGGAGGAGGTTGGCAGAGGTCGGGCCGCCGACGGCGACCGCGACGAACTGGCCGGGCCGCGCGTGCTCGGCCAGGCCGGGCGCCACGAAGGTCAGGTGGTGGTAGGCCCCGGCGCGGCGGGTGGCGATGAGCTCGGCCGTCACCTGCACGACGCCGGCACCCGGGCGTGCGGCGGTGGTGCTCACGCGCGCACCCCCTGCCCGTAGAGGTCGAGGTCCCGGGCGTGCTCCTGGAGCGGCTTGACCCGCAGCTCGCCGTGCAGCTGGGCCTCGATGCCCTGCACTGCGGCGGCCAGCTCCTGCACGGTGGTGATGATCGGCTTGTCCATCGAGGTCGTCGCGGCCCGGATGGCGTAGCCGTCGGCCCGTGCGTTCGGTCCCGAGGGCGTGTTGACCACCATCGCCACCTCGCCGCTGAGGATGAGGTCGACGATCGTGGGCTCGTGGGCGGCGCCGTCGGCGGGTGTGGTCACCACCCCACCGCGCTGGCTCACCTTGCGCACCACCTGGGCCGTGATGCCGTTGCGGCGCAGCACCTCCGCGGTGCCGGCCGTGGCGATGAGCGTGAAGCCGAGGTCGGCCAGCCGCTTCACCGGGAAGATCATCGCCCGCTTGTCGCGGTTGGCCACCGACACGAAGATCGTCCCGCGCGTGGGCAGCCCGCCGAACGAGCCGAGCTGGCTCTTGGCGAAGGCGGAGCCGAAGTCCTGGTCGATGCCCATGACCTCGCCGGTGGAGCGCATCTCCGGCCCGAGCAGGCTGTCGACGACGAGACCCTCCTTGGTGCGGAACCGCTTGAACGGCAGCACCGCCTCCTTGACCGCGACCGGGGCGTGGCTCGGCATGTGGCCGCCGTCGCCGTGGGGCGGCAGGAGGCCCTCCTCGCGCAGCTCGCGGACCGTGGCGCCGAGCATGACGCGGGCCGCGGCCTTGGCGATCGGCACGCCGGTCGCCTTGGCCACGAAGGGGACCGTGCGGGAGGCGCGGGGGTTGGCCTCGAGCACGTAGAGGACGTCCTGGGCGAGGGCGAACTGCACGTTCATCAGGCCGCGCACACCGATGCCCTTGGCCAGCTCGAGGGTCGCCACACGGACCCGCTCGAGCTCCTCGTCGCCGAGGGTGACCGGCGGCAGGGTGCAGGCCGAGTCGCCGGAGTGGATGCCGGCCTCCTCGATGTGCTCCATGATCCCGCCGAGGTACATCTCCTCGCCGTCGTAGAGCGCGTCGACGTCGATCTCGATCGCGTCGTCGAGGAAGCGGTCGACCAGCACCGGGTGCTCGGGCGAGGCGACGGTGGCGCGGGTGACGTAGGCGGCGAGGGTCTCGTCGTCGTAGACGATCTCCATGCCGCGGCCGCCGAGCACGTAGGAGGGCCGCACCAGCACCGGGTAGCCGATGTCGCGCGCGACCTCGACGGCCTCGTCCGCGCTGTAGGCCGTGCCGTGCTTCGGGGCCGGCAGCTTCGCCTCATGGAGCACGCGGCCGAACGCGCCGCGGTCCTCCGCGAGGTCGATGGCCTCCGGCGAGGTGCCGACGATCGGCACGCCCTCGTCCTTCAGCGCCTGGGCGAGGCCGAGGGGCGTCTGCCCGCCGAGCTGGACCACCACGCCGGCGATCGGGCCGGCCTGCTCCTCGGCGTGGTAGACCTCGAGCACGTCCTCGAGCGTCAGCGGCTCGAAGTAGAGGCGCGAGCTCGTGTCGTAGTCGGTCGAGACGGTCTCGGGGTTGCAGTTGACCATGACCGTGTCGTAGCCCGCCTCGCGCAGGGCGAAGGACGCGTGCACGCAGGAGTAGTCGAACTCCACGCCCTGCCCGATGCGGTTGGGGCCGGAGCCGAGGATGAGCACGGCCGACCTCTCCCGGGGCTCGACCTCCGTCTCCTCGTCGTAGGACGAGTAGTGGTAGGGCGTCTGCGCGGCGAACTCGGCGGCACAGGTGTCGACGGTCTTGAACACCGGCCGTACGCCGAGGGCGTGCCGCACCCCCCGGACCACGCTCTCCGGCATACGCCGCAGCGAGGCGATCTGCGCGTCACTGAAGCCGTGCCGCTTCGCGAGCCGCAGCAGCACCGGTGTCAGCTGCGGCGCCGCGGCGATCCGCTCGGCGAGCTCGTTGACGAGGGCCATCTGGTCGAGGAACCACGGGTCGATTCCGGTGGCGTCGTGGACCTCCTCGACGGACAGGCCGCCGCGCAGCGCCTGCTGCACCGTGACGATCCGGCCGTCGGTCGGGGTGCGGGCCTGGTCGAGCAGCGCTCGTGCCTCCTCCGTGGTGGGCGTCTCGCCGTCCCAGTGGAAGGTGGCGCCCTTGCGCTCGGTGGAGCGCAGCGCCTTCTGCAGCGCCTCGGTGAAGTTGCGGCCGATCGCCATCGCCTCGCCGACCGACTTCATCGTCGTGGTCAGCGTCGGGTCGGCCGCCGGGAACTTCTCGAACGCGAAGCGCGGCACCTTCACCACGACGTAGTCGAGGGTCGGCTCGAAGGAGGCGGGCGTCTCGCGGGTGATGTCGTTGGGCACCTCGTCGAGCGTGTAGCCGATGGCCATCTTCGCGGCGATCTTGGCGATCGGGAACCCCGTGGCCTTCGACGCCAGGGCCGAGCTCCGCGACACCCGGGGGTTCATCTCGATGACGATGATGCGGCCGTCCTGCGGGTTGACCGCGAACTGGATGTTGCAGCCGCCGGTGTCGACGCCGACCTCGCGGATGACGGCGATGCCGATGTCGCGCAGCCGCTGGTACTCGCGGTCGGTCAGGGTCAGCGCCGGCGCCACCGTGATCGAGTCGCCGGTGTGGACGCCCATCGGGTCGAGGTTCTCGATGGAGCAGACGACGACGACGTTGTCGGCGTGGTCGCGCATCACCTCGAGCTCGTACTCCTTCCAGCCGAGGATCGACTCCTCGAGGAGCACCTCACTGGTGGGGCTCGCCTGCAGGCCGGCGCCGGCGATGCGGCGCAGCTCCCCCTCGTCGTGCGCGAAGCCGGAGCCCAGGCCGCCCATGGTGAACGAGGGGCGCACGACCATGGGGTAGCCGAGCTCCTCGGCGGCGGCGAGGCACTCGTCCATGCTGTGGGCGATGACCGAGCGTGCACTCTCGGCGCCGCAGCGCTCCACGACGCCCTTGAACGCCTGGCGGTCCTCACCGAGCTGGATCGCCTCGACGTTGGCGCCGATGAGGTGGCAGCCGTACTTCTCGAGGACTCCGTTCTCGTGCAACGCGATCGCGGTGTTGAGCGCGGTCTGGCCACCGAGGGTGGCGAGCACCGCGTCGGGGCGCTCGCGGGCGATGATCGCCTCCACCACGTCGGGGGTGATCGGCTCGACGTAGGTGGCGTCGGCGAACTCGGGGTCGGTCATGATCGTCGCCGGGTTGGAGTTCACCAGCACGACCCGGATCCCCTCCTCCTTGAGCACCCGGCACGCCTGGGTGCCGGAGTAGTCGAACTCGCAGGCCTGGCCGATGACGATGGGACCGGAGCCGATGACGAGGACCGACTCGATGTCGGGGCGGCGGGGCATCAGGCGCGACCTTCCTTGTCGTCCATGAGGGTGGTGAAGCGGTCGAAGAGGTAGGCCGCGTCGTGCGGACCGGCCGCGGCCTCCGGGTGGTACTGGACCGAGTAGGCAGGGATGTCGAGGCATTCGAGCCCCTCGACGACGTCGTCGTTGAGGCACACGTGGGAGACCCGCACCCGCCCGTATGCCGTGCCGCTGGCGGCGTCGCTCGGCGCCGGCACCGGCCCGTCGAGGGGTGCGTCCACGGCGAAGCCGTGGTTGTGCGCGGTCACCTCGACCTTCCCGGTCGCCTTGTCAAGCACCGGCTGGTTGATGCCGCGGTGGCCGTACTTCAGCTTGTAGGTGCCGAACCCGAGGGCGCGCCCGAGCAGCTGGTTGCCGAAGCAGATCCCGAAGAACGGGATCCGGGCGGCGAGGACCTCGCGGAGCACCCCGATCTCGTGCTCGGTGGCGGCCGGGTCGCCCGGGCCGTTGGAGAAGAAGACGCCGTCGGGACGCACGGCCTGGATGTCGGCGAAGGTCGCGGTGCACGGCAGCACGTGGACCTCGATGCCGCGCTGGGCCATCAGCTGCGGGGTCATCGCCTTGATGCCGAGGTCGAGGGCGGCGACGGTGTAGCGCTTCTCCCCCACCGCCGACACGACGTACGGCTCGGTCGTCGTCACCTCGGCGGCCAGCGCCGCGCCGCTCATCTGCGGCGCCTCCTGCACGGTCGCGCGCAGCTCGGCGTCGGGCTGGGCCGCACGCTCGCCGGAGAAGATGCCGACGCGCATGGCCCCGCGCTCACGCAGGTGGCGGGTCAGGGCACGGGTGTCGATGCCGCAGACGCCGACCACGCCCTGCTCGCGCAGCTCGTCCTCGAGGGTGCGGCGCGAGCGCCAGTTCGACGGCCGCAGCGCGGGGTCGCGCACGACGTAGCCGGCGACCCAGATGCGCCGCGACTCGTCGTCCTCGTCGTTGACGCCGGTGTTGCCCACGTGGGGCGCGGTCATGACGACGACCTGCCGGTGGTAGCTCGGGTCGGTGAGGGTCTCCTGGTAGCCGGTCATCCCCGTGGAGAAGACAGCCTCGCCCACCGTCTCGCCGAGTGCTCCGTAGGACTCGCCGCGGAACACCCGGCCGTCCTCGAGGACGAGCACCGCCGGCTCGCGGTCGACGTCGAAACGGCTGGTGACGCTCGTGCTGGTTTCCGTGGTGGTCACGTGCGGGGTTCCCCTTCCGGGCTGTCGATGTCGGTGGGTCGGGGCTGGTCGGCCGTGATGCTGCTGCCCGCCTGGTGCCACCAGAGCGCCGACTCGAGGCGCTCGAGGTCGGCGCGGTAGCGGGGCAGGAAGCCCGTCTCGTAGATGGCCCCGTCGTCGGCCGTCCAGCGCACGACGAGCAGGCGGTTGGCCCCGACGAACTTGCCGGCCATGCCCCGGTCGCGGCGCACCTCGAGCAGCCGCGCCCTGGGGACCACGACGTCGGACTCCCCCTGCCGCTCGAAGCGGACCAGCTCGTCCGGCGCACCGCGGCGGACGGTCATGGTGGCCCTGGCGCGGTTTCCCAGCCCCTCGACGGCGACGCGCTCGTGTCGCGACGCGGCCGTCGTGGTGCTGACGTAGGTGCCCTCGGCACGCACGACGCTGCCCGCGGGCTCGTCACGCGTCGCGTCAGAGCCCTCCCTGCCCGGGGCCACGGCCACCGACGCCGAGGTGTGCCGGCGGCGCTTGCGCAGCCACGCGGCATACAGCAGGGCGTAGGTGAGGCCCAGGGCGATCAGCATGACCCCCACCGCCTGCGGTCGGCTCACGCCACGGCCCCCTTCTGGGCGGTCACGCGACCGCGGAGCACCGTCGCTTCCACGGCACCCTGGAGGGTGCGGCCGTGCCAGGGGTTGTTGCGCGAGAGCGACAGTGAGGCGGACCGGTCGACGGTCACCCGTGCGCCCGGGTCGACCAGGGTGATGTTGGCCGGCGAGCCGACGGCCAGCGACTGACCGTGACCGTCGAGGCCGGCGATACGGGCCGGGTTGGCCGACATCACCCTGGCCACGCCGGCCCAGTCGAGCAGGCCGGTTCGCACCATGGTGTCGCTCACCACCGAGAGGGCCGTCTCGAGGCCGAGCATGCCGAAGGCGGCGTCGACGAAGGCGTGCTCCTTGTCGTGGCGGGCGTGCGGGGCGTGGTCGGTGGCGACGGCGTCGATGGTGCCGTCGGCCAGGGCCGCACGCAGCGCGTCGACGTCCCCCTGCGGGCGCAGCGGCGGGTTGACCTTGAACGTCGGGTCGTAGCCGGTGAGCAGGTCGGTGGTGAGGACGAGGTGGTGCGGCGTGACCTCGGCGGTGACGTCGATGCCCTGCGCCTTGGCCCAGCGGACCACCTCGACCGAGCCGGCAGTCGAGACGTGCGCGATGTGGACGCGGCTGCCGGTGTGGCGGGCGAGCATGACGTCGCGGGCGACGATGGTCTCCTCCGCGATGCCCGGCCAGCCCGGCAGGCCCAGACGTCCGGACAGCTCGCCCTCGTGGCAGCAGGCGCTCGGGCCGGCCAGGTGCGGGTCCTGCGCGTGCTGCGAGACCACGCCGCCGAAGGCGCGCACGTACTCCAGCGCGCGGCGCATGACCCTGGCGTCGTGGACGCACTTGCCGTCGTCGGAGAACACCCGGACGCGCGCCCGGCTCCGGTGCATCAGCCCGAGCTCGGCGAGCTCCTCGCCGGCGAGGCCCTTGGTGACCGCGCCGACCGGTTGCACGTCGACCAGGCCGGCGGCCCGTCCGAGGTCGAACACGCGCTCGGCAGCCTCGGCCGTGTCGGTCACCGGGCTCGTGTTGGCCATCGCCAGCACCGCGGTGAAGCCGCCGACCGCGGCGGAGGCCGAGCCGGAGGCGATCGTCTCGGCGTCCTCCCGCCCGGGCTCGCGCAGGTGGGTGTGCAGGTCGACCAGCCCGGGCAGCGCGACCAGGCCGTCGGCGTCGAGCACCTCGGCGCCCTTCGCGGCGCGGATGGTCCCCACCTCGGTGATGACCCCGTCCTCGACGAGTAGGTCCTGGGCTCCGGAGCCGGTGAGGTCGGCTCCCGTGATCAGCAGGGCGCTCACTGGGCGCTCCCTTCCTCACCTGCGAGCAGGTGGTAGAGGACGGACATCCGCACGGCGACGCCGGCCGAGACCTGGTCGAGGATGAGCGACTGCGCGTTGTCGGCCGCGTCGGCGGCGATCTCGAGGCCGCGGTTCATCGGGCCGGGGTGGCAGATGACGGCCTCGGGGTTGGCGGCCACGAGGGCGTTCAGCCGGTCGCGGGTCAGGCCGTAGCCGACGGTGTACTCGCGCGGCGTGGGGAAGAAGCCGCCGCTCATGCGCTCACGCTGCACGCGCAGCATCATCACGGCGTCGACGGTCGGCAGCACCGCGTCGAGGTCGTGCGAGAGCTCGAAGCCGTCGGCGGCGGCCCAGGCGCCGATGCCGGCCGGCATCAGCGTCGGCGGGGCCACGAGGGTGATCCGCGCGCCGAGCCTGGCCAGGCAGAGCAGGTTCGAGCGGACGACCCGCGAGTGGGTCAGGTCGCCGACGATCGCGACGTGCCGTCCCTCGAGGCTGCCGAGCCGCCGCTCCATCGTGTAGGCGTCGAGCAGGGCCTGGGTGGGGTGCTCGTGCGTGCCGTCGCCGGCGTTGATGACGTGCGCGTCGATCCACTGGCTGACCTGCTGCGCCGCCCCGGAGGCGCTGTGCCGGATGACGAGGGCGTCGACACCCATCGCCGCCACCGTCAGCACGGTGTCGCGCAGGGACTCGCCCTTGGAGGTCGACGAGCCCTTGCCCGAGATGTTGATGACGTCGGCCGAGAGCCACTTGCCGGCGAGCTCGAAGGAGCTGCGGGTGCGGGTCGAGTCCTCGAAGAAGAGGTTGACCACCGTGCGGCCGCGCAGGGTCGGCAGCTTCTTGACCTCGCGCTGCTGCACGCCGTGCATCTCGGCGGCGGTGTCGAGGATGGTGCGGATCTGCGCGACGTCGAGGTCGGCGATGGAGAGCAGGTGGCGGCGACCACCCCTCGGGGCCGACGCGGACGGCGTGCTGAGCGTCGTGGTCATCGGGGCTCCCCTCCGGCGATGCGGACCTCGTCGTCGACGCCGTCGTGCTCGCTCAGGCGCACCTGCACGCGCTCCGAGCTGGACGTGGGCAGGTTCTTGCCGACGTGGTCGGCGCGGATCGGCAGGTCACGGTGGCCGCGGTCGACCAGCACCGCGAGACGCACCGCTCGCGGCCGGCCGAGGTCCGACAGCGCGTCGAGCGCGGCGCGGACGGTGCGGCCGGAGTAGAGCACGTCGTCGACGAGCACGACGACCTTGTCGTCGATGCCGCTCGGCGGGATGTCGGTGTGCATCGGCGAGCGGGTCGGCTGCCGGCGCAGGTCGTCGCGGTGCATGGTCACGTCGAGCGCGCCGACCGGGACGGGCCGGCCCTCGACCTCCTCCATCACCGAGACGAGCCGCTTGGCCAGGGCCACTCCCCTGGTCGGGATGCCGAGCACGACGAGGTCGTCGGCGCCCTTGTTGCGCTCGAGGATCTCGTGGGCGATGCGGCGCAGGGCCCGGGAGACGTCACCGGGACTCATCACTGCGCGGGCGGGGGCGTCGGCCGGGCTGCTCGCCGGGTGGGTGGCTGCGGAGCCACTGTCGGTGGGGACGCCGTCGGGTACACCAGAGTCAGGACGCATGTGCGTCAGGACCTCCTTCCCTGCCTCACGGGACAGGTCGTTAAAGGATGTCGAACGCTGGACACTCTAGCCGGTCGCCCGACCGCTCGGGACGTGGCCCGGACGCTGAGACGGGCCGCCCACGAAAAACGGGAGCGGCTGGAAGGCGGCGGACGCCCTCCAGCCGCTCCCACGGCATACGGTCTGTGCGGCTCAGGCGAGGGTCGGCTTGACCTCGGCGAGCCGGGCCAGCAGCCCGTTGACGAACTTCGGCGACTCGTCGGTGCTCAGGGTCCTGGCGAGCTCGACCGCCTCGGCGATCGCCACCCCCTCGGGGACCTCCTGCGAGTACAGCACCTCGAAGGCCCCGAGCCGCAGGATGGCGCGGTCGACGCTCGGCATCCGCTCGACGGTCCAGCCCTGGCTGTAGGTCGCCAGCAGCTCGTTGATGTCGGTCCAGTGCGCGACGACGCCCTCGACGAGGTCGGCGGTGTACTGGTTCAGCGGCGCCTCGGTGACCGGCTTGGCCAGGCGCTCGGCGAGCAGGTCGCGGGCGTTGATCCCGCGCTGCTCGGCCTCGAAGAGCAGGTCGACCGCGCGCTTGCGGGCCTTGGTGCGAGCCGGCAAGTCAGTTCACGCGACCGAGGTAGGAGCCGTCGCGGGTGTCGACCTTGACCTTGGTGCCGGTCTCGAGGAACAGCGGGACCTGGATCTGTGCGCCGGTCTCGAGGGTGGCGGGCTTGGTGCCACCGGTGGACCGGTCGCCCTGCAGGCCCGGCTCGGTGTAGGTGATCTCGAGGACGACCGAGGCGGGCAGCTCGACGTAGAGCACGGTGCCGTCGTGGGTCGCGACCTGGGCGGTCTGGTTCTCGAGCAGGTAGTTGGCGGTGTCGCCGACGGTGGCCTCGGGGATGTGGATCTGGTCGTACGTCGTCCCGTCCATGAAGACGAAGTCGGTGCCGTCCTTGTAGAGGTACTGCATGTCGCGGCGGTCGACGGTCGCGGTCTCGACCTTGACGCCGGCGTTGAAGGTCTTGTCGACGACCTTGCCCGACATCACGTTCTTGAGTTTGGTGCGCACGAAGGCCGGGCCCTTGCCGGGCTTGACGTGCTGGAACTCCACGACGGACCACAGCTGGCCCTCGAGGTTGAGCACCATGCCGTTCTTCAGGTCGTTGGTCGATGCCACGTGTCAGTCGCTCTCTTCTGGTGTCGTCGTGTGCCGGCACGCGCGGGCGCGCGCAGGACCGGACACGTGCAGGAAGGGGATCGGGGCGAGTCTAGCCGCCCCCTGCTGCGGACCCCCAATCGCGCGCGGTCCCCGCGGCGCGGCACCTGCACGGAAACACACGCATCCGCAAAGGTGGGATTCGGACGTGCGCGAACCGCCCCTATGGTACTTTTCGCGGAGAACGGGACCGTTCTCACATTTCTTGCAGGGGAGAAATCATCATCATGCGTGCTCTCAAGGTGGCCGCCGCCACCGTCGGCCTGTCCGCCGCTCTCACCGGCACGGCTGTCGGCCTCGCCGGCCCCGTGAACGCCGCCCCCAACGGTGGTTGCGCCGCCGGCGCCTACCCGCCCGCCAGCTCCACTGCCGCCCTCAGCCGCAGCCGTGCGACCGTGGGCATGACCATGTCCTACGAGGCCCGCTGCTTCGCGCCGGGTGAGCAGGTCCGGGTGACCGTCTACTCGACGCCTACCTACCTGCACACCAAGACCGCCTCCGCGACGGGCGAGGTGTCCGGCTCGTTCACCGTGCCGAACACCCTCGAGCCGGGTCGCCACACCCTCGAGCTGGCTGCCGCCACGGGCACCCAGACCGCGACCTTCGTGGTGGTCCCGAGCGAGTCCGCTGCCGGCAAGGGCAACAAGAAGGACAGCGACTCGCTGGCGTTCACCGGCTCCGACGCTGCCAAGACCGCCGGTGCCGGCGCGGTCCTGCTGCTCGGTGGTGGCGCGCTGATCGTGGCCGCCCGCCGTCGCAAGACCGCCAGCGCCGCAGCCTGACGCAGCTTCCCCTTGCAGGGCCGTCGGCGACGCATCCGCCTCAGCGCGTATGCCGTCGCCGCGGTCCTGCTGCTGTATGCCCTGGCTCTCGGGTGGACCGCCTTCAAGACCACCGCACACCTGCGCGATGCGCAGGCCGCGGTCGGCCCGTTGCGCTCCGCCCTCGTCGACCAGCGCACCCCCGCCGCGGAGATCGACCGCCGGCTGCGCGCCCTCCAGCATGAGGCGGACGCGGCCCGGTCGCTGACCGACGGCCCCCTCTGGGGTCTCCCCGCCGCCCTGCCACGGGTCGGCGAGGCCTTTGAGACGGTCCGGGGGGCGTCGGTGGCGGTCAGCCGGGTGGCGCACGAGGTGCTGCCGCCCGTCAGCCGTGCCCGCAACGGCCTTTTCGGGGTGAGCCTCGAGAACCCCAGGGGCGGCATCGACCTCGCCCCGATCCAGGCTGCCCAGCAGCCGCTCGGCGAGGCCCAGCGGGCCGCCGAGGCGGTGCGCGCCGACGTGGGCGCGCTGCCCACCTCCGGCATCGGGGCGGTCGACGCCGCCCGCCGCGACTTGGTGACGCAGCTCGACGAGGTGGCCGCGCAGCTGTCCTCCAGCCACGACCTCGTGTCCCTGCTGCCGCCCATGCTCGGGTCGCAGGGTTCGCGCCGCTACCTCGTGGCCTTCCAGAACGATGCCGAGGCCCGCGGGGCCGGCGGCCTGCCCGGCGTGTATGCCGTGGTGCGGGCCGACAAGGGGAAGCTCGACTTCGTCCGCTACGGGGTCAGCGGGGACTTCGCCGGCGTGCATGTGCCGCTCGACGGACTGGGTGAGGACTACGCCAAGCTCTACCGGGGCGCGGCTCCCGGGCGGTTCTTCGGGAACGCCACCGTGAGCCCGCACTTCCCCTCGGGTGCCACCCTGCTCCTGCGCTACCACGAGGCGAGGTACCACGACCGTCTCGACGGCGCCGTGGCCATCGACCCGACAGCGCTGTCCATGCTGCTCGCGGTCACCGGGCCGACGACGCTCGAGGACGGGACTCGGGTGGGGGCCAACAACGTGGTGGCGCTGACGGAGCGTGACGCCTATGAACGCTTCCCCGATCCGGTCCTGCGCAAGCTCTACCTCATCGAGGTCGCCAAGGCGGTGGCCGACGACATCCTCGAGCGCGGGCCCCGGATGGGCATGGCCCTCGCCAGTGCCCTGGGCAAGGCCGTGGATGCGCGAAGGCTGCTGGTTTTCAGCACGCACGAGCCGGAGCAGGTCCTCCTCGCCAGCCGCAAGGTGGGGGGTGCCCTCAGCGACACCGACGGGCTTTTCTCGGGGGTGGTCATCAACAACGGCGGAGGCAACAAGCTCGACTACTACCTCGAGCGCGCGGTGACCTACCAGGCCGCGTCCTGCTCATCCTCGACACCGCACAAGGCGACGGTGACCGTCCGGCTGACCAACACCGCACCGAAGTCCGGGCTGAGCGACTACGTCGCGGGGCGGGCTGACCAGCCCGTGGTACCTGTTAAGAAGGGAACCAACCGGCTGCTGGTCTCCTACTACGCCACCAAGGGAGCCGGCTTCACGCAGGCCACCCTCGACGGAGAGCCGGCCCTGCTGGCCTCCGACACCGAGCGTGGACGGCCCGTGTTCACGTCCACGCTGGACATCGGCCCGGGGCAGACCCGGGTGCTCCGGCTGACGATCGAGGAGCCGCCGCAGGCCAAGGGGCCGGTGATCACCCTGGTGCAGCCGCTCGTGCGGCCCCAGAAGACCGTGGTCGACGCCGCGGGCTGCCCGGCCTCCTAGAGCTCACACCTAGAGCGAGATGGCCCGACCGGACACGTCGGCGCTGACCTCGGCGTAGGCCGCCTGTAGCAGCGCGGGGTCGGGCCCCTCGAGGCGGGTCGGCCGGGCCAGGCCCTGGAGGACGACGAACCGCAGCATCGACCCGCGCGTCTTCTTGTCGCGCTTCATCGCGTCGAGCAGCTGGCCCCACCGGTCGCCCCGGTAGGTGGTCGGCAGCCCGAGGGCGGTCAGCAACGAGCGGTGCCGGTCCACGAGGTCGTCGTCGATCTTCCCTGCCAGGCGGGCCAGCTCGGCGGCGTAGACCATGCCGATGCTCACCGCGGCGCCGTGCCGGAAGCTGTAGCGCTCCACCTGCTCGACGGCGTGCCCGAAGGTGTGGCCGTAGTTGAGCACCTCCCGCAGCGACGACTCCCGGAGGTCCTGGGCGACGACCTCGGCCTTGACCCGCACCGCCCGCTCGACCAGCTCGCGCACGTGCTGGCCCTGCGGCGTCCGCGCTCCCTCGATGTCGGACTCGACGAGGTCGAGGATGACCGGGTCGGCGATGAAGCCGCACTTGACGACCTCGGCCAGCCCGGCGACGAAGTCGTGCTGCGGCAGCGTCTCGAGCGTTGCGAGGTCGCACAGCACCCCCGCCGGGGGGTGGAAGGCGCCGACGAGGTTCTTGCCCTCGGGCGTGTTGATGCCGGTCTTGCCTCCGACCGCGGCGTCGACCATGCCCAGCAGGGTGGTGGGCACGTGCACGACCCGTGTGCCGCGCAGCCAGGTCGCGGCCACGAAGCCGGCGAGGTCTGTAGTCGCTCCCCCGCCCACGGAGACGATCGCGTCCGAGCGGGTGAAGCCGGCCTGCCCCAGGACGCCCCAGAGGAAGGCGGCGACCTGCGCGGTCTTGGCCTCCTCCGCGTCCGGCACCTCTGCGGCATACGCCTCGAAGCCCTTGCCGAGCAGGTCCTCCCGGATCGCCTCGCCGGTGGCCGCGAGGGCACGGGGGTGCACGACGAGCACCCGCTGCACGCCCTCCCCGACGAGGCCGGGCAGCTCGTCGAGCAGGCCGGTGCCGACCACGACGTCGTAGTCGCCGCCGACGCTGATGCGGGTGGTGCTCATCTCTGCTCCTCCAGCTCCTGCAGGCGCGCCGCGATCTCGTCGACGACGGCGGCCGGCTTGCGCCCGGCGGTGTCGACGCGCAGCGTGGCCAGCCGCTCGTAGGTCGGGCGGCGCTCGTTCATCATCTTGGTCCACTGGGCGCGAGGGTTGACCATGAGCAGCGGCCGGGTGCCGTCGAAGCCGATCCGCCGCGCGGCATCAGCGATGCCGACGTCGAGGAAGACCACGGTGTGCCCCGCCAGCGCCTCCTGCGTCTGCGTGTCCATGGGCGCCCCGCCACCGAGGGACAGCACGCCGTCGAAGGCCTCGAGCGACCGGGAGACCTCGGCGCGCTCGAGGTCGCGGAAGTAGGGCTCGCCCTCGTCGACGAAGATCTCGGAGATGGCCCGGCCCTGCGCCTGCTCGATCGCCTCGTCGGTGTCGTGCCACTCCACCCCCAGCCGGGTCGCCAGCCGCCGGGCGACGGTGCTCTTGCCCGCCCCGGGCGGCCCGATGACGACGACGCGGGGCCCTCCCCTGCCGCTGGTCACCACGTGCGCATCGCCTCCGGGACCGCTGCGAGGTAGGCCGCGTGGTTGCGCGCCGTCTCGGCCACCGAGTCGCCGCCGAACTTCTCGAGGCAGGCCTGGGCGAGCACGAGCGCGACCATCGCCTCGGCCACCACGCCGGCCGCCGGCACCGCGCACACGTCCGAGCGCTGGTGGATCGCCTTGGCCGCCTCCGCCCCGGTCGTGTCGACGGTGTCGAGTGCGCGCGGCACCGTGCTGATCGGCTTCATGGCCGCCCGCACGCGCAGCACGTCACCGGTGGACATGCCGCCCTCGGTGCCGCCCGCACGGCCGGTGCGCCGGCGGATCGTGCCGTCGGCACCACGCTCCATCTCGTCGTGGGCCGCCGACCCTCGGCGGGCGGCGGTGCGGAACCCGTCGCCGACCTCGACGCCCTTGATCGCCTGGATGCCCATGAGCGCTGCGGCGAGCTGCGCGTCGAGGCGCCGGTCCCAGTGCACGTGCGACCCCAGGCCCGGCGGCAGCCCGTAGGCGAGCACCTCGACGACGCCGCCGAGGGTGTCGCCGTCCTTCTTCGCCGCCTCGACCTCGGCGACCATGGCGGCCGAGCCCTCGGCGTCGAGGGTGCGCACCGGGTCGGCGTCGAGCCGCTCGACGTCGTCCGGCGTGGGCAGCACGGCGTGGTCGGAGACGCCCGCAGAGCCGATGGCGACGGTGTGCGACACGAGCCGGATGCCGTAGGCCTGCCGCAGGAAGCGGGCTGTCACCTCGCCGAGGGCCACCCGGGCCGCGGTCTCCCGGGCGGAGGCGCGCTCGAGCACGGGGCGGGCGTCGTCGAAGCCGTACTTCTGCATGCCCACGAGGTCGGCGTGCCCGGGGCGCGGGCGGGTGAGCGGCCTGTTGCGGGCGATCTCCTTCTCGGCGTTCACGTCGTCGGCCGCGGCGAGCGCGTCGGCGCTCACCGGGTCGGCCGACATCACCGTCTGCCACTTGGGCCACTCCGTGTTGCCGATGCGGATCGCGATGGGCGACCCCATGGTGACGCCGTGGCGGACACCGCCGAGGAAGTCGACCTCGTCCTGCTCGAACTTCATGCGGGCGCCTCGGCCGAAGCCGAGCCGCCGGCGCGCCAAGGCTGCCGCCACGTCGGACGTGGTCACCTCGACCCCCGCCGGCAGACCCTCCAGGGTCGCGAGCAGGGCAGGGCCGTGGGACTCACCGGCAGTCAGCCAACGCAGCATGGCCAGAATCCTGCCACGCGGCGCTCAGCCGCCTTCGGCCGCGCCCGTCATCTGGTCGAGGGCAGGGTCGTCGCGCGCCAGGAGTCAGCCCCTGCTCGCCCGGCCCGCCTCCAGCCGCGCCACCGGCACCCGGAAGGGCGAGCACGACACGTAGTCGAGGCCCACCTCCTCGAAGAAGTGGATCGACTCGGGGTCGCCGCCGTGCTCCCCGCACACGCCCAGGTGGAGGTCGGGGCGCACGCCGCGACCCTTCTCCACGGCATACCGGACCAGGGAGCCGACTCCGTCGCGGTCGAGGGTCTCGAAGGGCGACACCGCGAAGATCCCCTTCTCGAGGTAGGCCGAGAAGAACGAGGACTCGACGTCGTCGCGCGAGAAGCCCCACGTCATCTGCGTCAGGTCGTTGGTGCCGAAGGAGAAGAACTGCGCCGTCGCGGCGATCCGGTCGGCGGTGAGCACCGCGCGCGGCAGCTCGATCATGGTGCCCACCGAGAAGGGGATGTCGCGGCCGGCGGCCTCGATGACCTCCGCGGCCACCTTCTCGATCTCCGCGCGGACCAGCTCGAACTCCTCCGCCGTGGCCACCAGCGGCACCATGATCTCGGGCCCAGGGTCGCCGCCGGCCTCGAGCCGGGCCGCCGCCGCCTCGAGGATGGCGCGTGCCTGCATGGTGAACAGTCCCGGCATGGCGATGCCGAGCCGGACGCCCCGCAGGCCCAGCATCGGGTTCTGCTCGTGCAGCCGCTTCACCGCCTCGAGCAGCTTGTGGTGCCGGCTGTCCGGGTTGCCGGCGTCGTCCTCGTGCGCCACGAGCACGGCGAGGTCGGTCAGGTCGGGGAGGAACTCGTGCAGCGGCGGGTCGATGAGCCGCACCGTGACCGGCAGGCCGTCCATGGCCTCGAAGATGCCGATGAAGTCCTCGCGCTGCTGGGGCAGCAGGGCCGCCAGCGCCGCGTCGCGCTGCTCGTCGGTCTCGGCGACGATGAAGTGCTCGACCAGCTCGCGGCGCTCCCCGAGGAACATGTGCTCCGTCCGGCAGAGCCCGATGCCCTGGGCGCCGAAGCGGCGGGCGCGTGCGGCGTCCTCCGGGGTGTCGGCGTTGGCCCGCACACCGAGCCGCCGGCGCTTGTCGGCGTGGTCCATGACCCGGGCCACCGCCCGCACGGTGTCGTCGTCGGTGGAGGTGTCGCCCTCGAAGTGGCGAACCACGTGTGAGGACATCACGGGGACCTCGCCCTGCCAGATCTCGCCGGTGGTGCCGTTGATGGAGATGACGTCGCCCTCACCCACGACCGTGCCGTCGGCGCAGGTGAAACGCCGGGCCCGGACGTCCACGTCGAGGGACTCGGCGCCACAGACGCACGTGCGCCCCATGCCGCGCGCCACCACGGCCGCGTGGGAGGTCTTCCCGCCCCGGCTGGTGAGGATGCCCTGGGCGGCCACCATGCCCTTGAGGTCGTCGGGGTTGGTCTCGCGCCGGACCAGGATGACGTCCTCCCCGCGCTCGGCCCAGTCCGCTGCCGTCTGGGAGTCGAAGACGGCCCTGCCGACCGCCGCCCCGGGCGACGCGTTCATGCCCGTGCCCAGCAGGTGGCGCTCGTGCTCGCTGTTGAACTGCGGGAACATCAGCGTCGCCAGCTGGGCACCGTTGACCCGCTGGAGCGCCTCGTCCATGTCGATGAGGCCCTCGTCGACGAGCTCGACGGCGATGCGGAACGCAGCCTGGGCGGTGCGCTTGCCCACCCGCGTCTGCAGCATCCAGAGCCTGCCGTGCTCGATGGTGAACTCGATGTCGCACAGGTCGCGGTAGTGCTGCTCGAGGGTCTGCATGTGCTGCATCAGCTGCTCGAAGCAGGCCTGGTCGATCTGCTCGAGGTCGTGCAGCGGCACGGTGTTGCGGATGCCGGCGACGACGTCCTCGCCCTGGGCGTTCTGCAGGTAGTCGCCGTAGACACCCTGCGCACCGGTCGCCGGGTCACGGGTGAACGCCACCCCGGTGCCGGAGTCCATCCCCCCGTTGCCGAAGACCATGGTGCCGACGTTGACGGCGGTGCCGAGGTCGGCGGGGATGCGCTCGCGGCGCCGGTAGATCGTCGCCCGCTCGGTGTTCCACGAGTCGAACACGGCGCGCACGGCGAGGCCGAGCTGCTCCCGGGGGTCCTGCGGAAAGTCACGGCCGGTGTGCTCGCGGATCGTCCGCTCGTAGGCCCGGGTCAGCTCGCGCAGGTCGTCGGCGGTGAGGTCGAGGTCGTTGGCGGCGCCGCGCTCGGCCTTGAGCCGGTCGATCTCGTCCTCGAAGGCGTCCTTGTGCACCCCGAGCACCGTCTGGCCGAACATCGAGAGCAGCCGGCGGTAGGAGTCCCACGCGAACCGCTCGTTGCCTCCGCTCTGGCGCACCAGCCCCTCGACGGAGCGGTCGTTGAGGCCGATGTTGAGCACCGTGTCCATCATGCCGGGCATCGAGAACTTCGCCCCCGAGCGCACCGACACCAGCAGGGGGTCGTCGACGTCGCCGAGGCGCCGGTCCATGGTCTCCTCGAGCAGGGCGAGGTGCCGGTCGATCTCCTCCGAGAGGCTCTCGGGCTCGTGGCCCTCGGCGAGGTAGGCCCGACAGGCCTCGGTGGTGATGGTGAACCCCGGCGGCACCGGCAGCCCCAGCCGGGTCATCTCGGCGAGGTTCGCGCCCTTGCCCCCCAGCAGGTCCTTCAGGTCCTTGTTGCCCTCAGCGAAGTCGTAGACGTAGCGCCCCATGTGCCGATCATCGTCACTCCGAGAGGCGGTGGGAACAGGCCTTTGGACCCCCGGGCTAGTCCCTTCGGCGTAGCCCGCGGGTGGGTCACACGGGCACCAACCGGTACTCGAACGCCAGGGCCAGCAGGGCGCCGACGACCATGGCGGGCCCGAAGGCGATGTGCGAGCGCAGCCCCGCGCGCTGCGCCACCAGCATCACGAGCGCGATGACGCCGCCGGCGACGAAGCCGGCCAGCAGCCCGAGCAGCGCGGTGCCGAGACCCAGCCAGCCCAGGACCAGCCCGATGAGCCCCGACAGCTTCACGTCGCCGAAGCCGAGCGAGGACGGGGAGACCATCGCCATCACGAAGTACAGCGCGTAGATCCCGGCCATGGCGATGAGCGCGTTGCGCATCGGCACCCAGTCCCCCGCACCCAGGGACGCGCACCCCAGCAGCACCAGCAGCGCAGGGTAGGCCGGCAGGACCAGTCCGTCGGGCAGGCGGTGGACGTCGAGGTCGATCCAGACCAGTGCCACCGCCAGCCAGGCGAAGAAGAGGTATGCCGGCAGCGCAGCCCACGCCGCCAGGTCGCCGATGCCCCAGGCGAGGAAGCCCCACAGCACCCCGAGGGCCGGGACCGGCCACCACGGCGCCCGCGGCTGCGCGGTGGCGGGCTCGTCCGACTCGATGCGGTAGCCCCCGCTGCGCAGCGCCCGGGCGGTGGCGACACCGAGGAGGGCGCCCGCCATCGCCAGGACGCCGATGACCCACCCGGCGGTGCCGGCCCCCGACACCGGGGCGAGCACTAGCCCACCGCCTCGCGGGCCGCGGCGAACATGGCCTCGAGAGGCGCCTCGTGCCCGGTCATGAGCCGCACCTGCTCGCCCGCCTGGTGCACCAGCATGTCGAGGCCCGAGACGACGTCCATCCCCGCGGCAGCGGCGGCGCGGGCCAGCGGCGTGGGCCAGCCCGCGTAGACGACGTCGAGCAGCGTCCCGGACAGGTTCCGTCCCCGGATGGCCTCGGCCGCCGCGCCGCCGGCGGCGGGCGGCAGCGTGCTGACCACCAGCGCGGGCTCACCCGGGCTCTCGCCCACCGCCCAGTCCCACAGCGGGACCTGCTCGACGGTGACCCCCAGGTCGGCGGCCAGGCGCACGGTCGAGGCGCGGGCGGACGCGCGCACGGCCAGGCGCACCCGTGAGACACCGAGCCGGGCGAGGGCCGCGACCGCGGAGCGCGCGGTGGCGCCGGACCCGAGAACCGTCGCCGAGCCGACCCCGTCCGTCGTGGGCCGCGGCGAGGTGGCGCCCGACAGGGCGGCCACGATGCCGTGCACGTCGGTGTTGTGCGCGTCCCACTGCCCCGTCTCCCGACGCACCAGGGTGTTGACCGACCCGGTGGCTCGCGCGGTCGGCGAGACGTCCGCGGCCACGTCGAAGCCGACCTCCTTCAGCGGCATCGTGAGGCTCAGGCCGCGCCAGGTCTCGTCGAGCCCTGCCACGAAGGGGAGGAAGGCCGCCTCGTCGACCTCGTGGGCGGCATACCGCCACCGGGTGAGGCCGAGCGTGCGGTAGGCGGCCCCGTGCAGCACCGGTGAGAGCGAGTGCGCGACCGGCGAGCCGAGGACGGCCGCGTTCAGCACGGTCTCGGTCAACACTGACCCGCGTGTTCCCGGCACCACTTGTTGAAGAGGTTGACGTTGGCCTGGTGCTCCGAGGTCGTCGTGGCGAACCGGGTCTCACCGGTGTCGGGGTTGACCGTCACGAAGAAGAGCCACGGGCCGTCGGCCGGGTTCGCGGCGGCGGCGATCGATGCCGCGCCGGGGCTGTTGATCGGTCCCGGCGGCAGGCCCTGGTGGCGGTAGGTGTTGTAGGGGCTCGTGCTGGCCCGGTCGGCGTCGGTGGTGCCCGCCCGACCGCGCTTCTTGACCGCGTAGTGCACGGTCGAGTCCATCTGCAGGAAGCCCTTGGTCGGGCCCGACTTCTGGACGAGCCGGTTCTCGATCACCCGCGCCACCTTGGCGCGGTCGGCCTCGCCGTTGACCTCGCCCTCGACGATGGAGGCCACGACCATGGTGCGCTCCATGTCGTCCTCGGCCACCCCCGCCTTGGCGAGCTCGGCCACGGTCTTCTCGACCATGCTCTTGAGCTGCTCGGAGGCGGTCGACTTCGCGGGGAACTCGTACGTCGCCGGGAAGAGGTAGCCCTCGAGGTTGCCCTTGGCCGAGGCCGGGAGCCCGAGCGAGCCGGTGTCCTTGGCAGCCGCCTGGTACTCCTTGAGCGGGATACCGGTGGACTTCGACAGCGTGGCCAGGATCTCGGAGAGCCACAGGCCCTCGGGGATGGTCACCCGCGGAACCGTGCGGTTCTTGGGGTTCACGAGGATGGCCAGTGCGTCCTTGGCCGTCATCTGCTTCTTGAGGGTGTAGGTGCCCGGCTGGATGGAGGCGGACCGGCTGTCGGCCGCAGCGGCGTCGAGGAAGGCCTTGCTCGTCTTGACCACATCGGCCTTCTGCAGCGACACGCCGATCGCGCGGCCGGTGTCCCCGTCGTTGACGGTGACCTGCACCTCCCCCGCCCCCGGCCCGGGGTAGTCGTTGCTGGCGGTGAGCTGGGTGACCAGCGGCCACAGCGCCCGGTAGGCGCCGTAGACGGCTCCGCCGACCAGGACGACGGCCAAGAGCAGCACCAGGAACCGGCGGCGGCGGCGCACCGGTCGGCGGCGGTGCTGCTGCCGCTGCCGACGCAGCTGGGGGGCCTCGTGCGGCGGATCCTCAGCACCGAAGATCGAGTGCTCGAGGTGCGGCTCGGTCATCGACGCCTGTCCTTCGTCCGGGGCTTGCGCCCGTCTGGCCTCACCAGCTCGCCGGGCGGTCGCCCGGAGCTGCGTTCCGCGTCGAGCGCCGCCTGGAGGATCAGCACGGCGGCTGCCTGGTCGACCACCGAGCGCTGCCGCCGGCCGTCGACCCCGCTCTCGCGGAGCGAGCGGTGGGCATCGACCGTCGTGAGCCGCTCGTCGACGAGCCGCACCGGCACGGGTGCGACGCGCACCGCCAGCCGACGAGCATACTGCCGCGCCTCCGCCGCCGCGGGACCCTCGCCGCCCGCGAGTGTCCGCGGCAGGCCCACGACCACCTCGATGGCCTCCGCGTCGGCCACGAAGGCCGCCACCTCGGCGATGTCGGTCGCGACGTCAGGCTCGCTGCCGGGCACCCCCGCGTCGGTGGTGCCGGGCACGACCGCGTCGGACTGCCCACGCGCCACCGTGCGCACCGGGGTGGCCAGCAACCCCGAGGGGTCGCTCGAGGCCAGCCCGACGCGGACCGAGCCGACGTCGACACCGACCCGCACGCCGGTCCGCGTCACCGTCAGCTCACCCGGCGGCCGCGGCGATCTCGGCGTCGACGCGGCCGAGGGCCTCGCCGGTCCTGGCTGCGTCGGTCCCGCCGCCCTGGGCGAGGTCGTCCTTGCCCCCGCCGCCGCCACCCAGGGTCTGGGCAGCGACGCGCACCAGCGCACCGGCCTTGATGCCCCGCTCGCGCGCCGCGGCGTTCGTGGCCACGACGACGACCGGGCGGCCCTTGGCCACACCGGTGAGGGCGACGACGGAGGGCGCCTGCTCGCCGAGCCGGTGCCGCAGGTCGAGCGCCATGGTGCGCAGGTCGTCGGCGCCGGCGCCCTGGCCCGCGTCGTGCGTCAGCACGCGGATGCCGCGCACGTCACGGGTGTAGTCGAGCAGCTTGCCGACCTGCGCCATGACCTGCTCCTGGCGCATCTTCTCGATCTCGCGCTCGGCGTCCTTGACCCGGGCCAGCAGCGAGGAGATGCGCTCCTTGAGCTCGCCCGGCTGCACCTTGACCATGTCGGTCAGCTCGGCCACCAGGGCCCGCTCCTTGGCCAGGTAGCGCAGCGCCTCCATGCCCACGAACGCCTCGAGGCGGCGCACGCCGGAGCCCACGGACGACTCGCCGGTGACCGTGAGGGCGCCGATCTGCGAGGAGTGCTGCACGTGGGTTCCACCGCAGAGCTCACGCGACCACGGGCCGCCGATCTCGACGACGCGCACCTGCTCGTCGTAGGTCTCGCCGAAGAGCGCCAGGGCGCCCCACTCGCGGGCCTCGGGCAGGGTCATGAACTGGGCGGAGACGGGCAGGTCCTTGCGGACGGCGAGGTTGGCCACCTCCTCGATCTCGCTGCGGGTCTCGGGCGAGAGCGCCTGGCCCCACGCGAAGTCGAGACGGAGGTAGCCGGGCTTGTTGTAGGAGCCGGACTGCAGCGCCGACGGGCCGAGCACCTGGCGCAGCGCGGCGTGCACGACGTGGGTGCCGGAGTGCGCCTGGCAGGCCGAGATGCGCCACTCCTGGTCGACCTCGGCGATCACCTCGGCTCCCGAGCGCACGGCCCCGTCGAGCACCTCGACGGTGTGCGCGATGAGTCCCTTGACCGGGCGCTGGACGTCGACGACCTTCAGCCGCGCGCCGTCGGCGGTGATGATGCCCTCGTCGGCGATCTGGCCGCCGGACTCGGCGTAGAACGGCGTGCGGTCGAGGACGACCTGGCCGCGCTGGCCGGGCTCGAGCTCCTCCACGAGCTCGCCGTCGCGCACGAGCCCGACGACGTACGCCTCACTGGTGAGCTCGACGTAGGCGCGGAAGTCCGTCGCACCGGTCTCGCGCAGCTTCTTCCACACCTCGGTGTTGGCGTGGCCGGCCTTCTTGGCCTTCGCGTCGGCCTTGGCCCGGTCGCGCTGCTCCTGCATCAGCGAGCGGAAGCCCTCGCGGTCGACCTCCAGCCCCTGCTCGGCGGCCATCTCCAGGGTCAGGTCGATCGGGAAGCCGTAGGTGTCGTGCAGCGAGAAGGCCTCGCTGCCCGCAAGCGTGGTGCCGCCCGCAGCCTTCGTCCTGGCCACCGCGGTGTCGAGGATGGTCGTGCCGGACGCCAGCGTGCGCCGGAATGCCTCCTCCTCGGCATACGCGATCTGGGAGATCCGGCTGAAGCCGGTCTCGAGCTCGGGGTAGGAGTTCTTCATCCGCTCCATCGACACCGGCAGCAGGTGCGGCAGGCTGGGCTCGTCGAAGCCGAGCAGGCGCATCGAGCGCACCGCGCGGCGCAGCATCCGGCGCAGCACGTAGCCGCGGCCCTCGTTGCCCGGGGTGACGCCGTCGCCGATGAGCATCAGCGAGGAGCGGATGTGGTCGGCGACCACGCGCAGCCGCACGTCGTCGGGGTGGCTGTGCGCCGCGTCGTGGCCGGAGTGGGCGCCGTAGCGCTTGCCGGTCATCTCTGCGGCCTTCTCGAGCACCGGGTAGACCTCGTCGATCTCGTACATGTTGTCGACGCCCTGCAGGATCGAGGCGATCCGCTCCAGGCCCATGCCGGTGTCGATGTTCTTCTTCGGCAGGTCGCCGGCGATGTCGAAGTCGACCTTGGTGCGCACGTCACCGAGCGAGGACTGCATGAAGACGAGGTTCCAGACCTCCATGAAGCGGTCCTCGTCGACCGCCGGGCCGCCGTCGAGGCCGTACTCGGGCCCGCGGTCGACGAAGATCTCGCTGCACGGGCCACCGGGGCCGGGGACGCCCATGTGCCAGTAGTTGTCGGCCAGCCCGCGGCGCACCACGCGCTCCTTGGGGATGCCGGTCAGCTGCACCCACAGGTCGGCGGCCTCGTCGTCCTCCTCGTAGACGGTGGCCCACAGCTTGTCGGGCTCGATGCCGTAGCCGCCCTGCCCCTGCGGGGTGGTGAGCAGTTCCCAGGCCATCTCGATGGCGCCGGCCTTGAAGTAGTCGCCGAACGAGAAGTTGCCGTTCATCTGGAAGAACGTGCCGTGCCGGCTGGTCTTGCCGACCTCCTCGATGTCCCCGGTGCGCACGCACTTCTGCACCGAGGTGGCCCGGTCCCACGGAGGCGACTGCTGGCCGAGGAAGTAGGGCTTGAACGGCACCATGCCTGCGTTGACGAACAGCAGGTTGGGGTCGTCGTAGACGAGGGGGGCGGAGGGGACCACGGAGTGTCCCTTGCTCTCGAAGAAGGAGAGCCAGCGGCGCCTGATCTCGGCGGTTTCCATCAGGTGTCAGATCCTCAGTTGCATGCTCACGCGGGCATGACGATGGTACGTGCAGGGGACGTGGGTGGCGGCGGGGCGCAGCCGGGGCCGTCGGCGGGGGCGGCTGGCCCCTAGCGAGCTCGGGAGTCGAAGCGCCCGGTTGGGTCCTCGATCAGGCGGCGGGCGGTCTCGGCGTCGAGCCGGCGGGCGGTCGTCTCGGCTCCGGAGTCCTCGGTGCCGGCGTCGATGCCGAGGGCGAGCCGCAGCTCCTCCTCGCGCTCCGACATGCCCTCGCGCACGGCGTCGGCGAGCTCGCGCAGACCGTCGGCGAAGTCGGAGAGCCCGTGCGCGACCCCAGCCGGCGTGTAGGCCTCGGCGGCCTTGGTGACCTTGCGGACGGCGTAGACCCCGGCGGCGGCGCCGAGGGCGACCCAGAACAGGCGTGCCATGGCGATCAGCCCCTGCGCCGGCGGCCGCGGGTGCCCCGGCCCGAGCGGGCCGAGCCGGACAGGGCGGTGCGCACGCCGTAGGTGAAGGCGGCGACCTTGACGACGGGCGAGCCCAACGTGGCCGCGAAGAGCGCCGTCAGGGCGCTGGCGTTGGTCGTGATCGCCGAGACGTTGGTGGTGATCCCGTCCACCCGCGTGAGCTGCTCGTTGGTGAGGGAGACCGTGTCGGTCAGCTTGATCAGGGTGGGCTGGACGTTCTCGGTGGTGCTGCGCACGCTGAGGCGCGTCTCGTCGAGCACCTTGCCGGCCTTGCCGATCACGCTGCCGAGGCGGAACACGAGAAACGCGAACGCCAGGGCCGCGATCATTCCGGCGATATCGCCCAAACTCACATCCATGCCGGCAACCCTACCGGTTGGCCGCGCACCTGCTCAGTCGCGGCCGAGGCGGGTCTTCAGCCACGCCCACCGCGCGGCGAGCCGCTCCTCGAACCCGCGGCCGGTGGGCCGGTAGTAGTCGGTCGCGCCGTGCAGGTCGTCGGGCAGGTACTGCTGTCGCGCGACGGCGTCCTGCGCGTCGTGGGCGTACTGGTAGCCCTTTCCGTGCCCGAGCCTGGCCGCACCGGCATACCCGCTGCCGCGCAGGTGCGCGGGCACCTGCCCGCCGCGCCCGGCCCGCACGTCGGCGATCGCCTCGTTGATGCCGAGGTATGCCGCGTTGCTCTTGGGTGCGAGCGCGTTGTGCACCACCGCCTGGGCCAGGATGAGCCGGGCCTCGGGCATGCCGATCTGGGCGACGGCCTGCATGGCGGCCACCGAGGTCTGCAGTGCCGTCGGGTCGGCCATGCCGACGTCCTCGCTCGCGGCGATGACGATGCGCCGGGCGATGAAGCGGGGGTCCTCCCCCGCCTCGAGCATCCTCGCCAGGTAGTGGAGGGAGGCGTCGACGTCGGAGCCGCGCATCGACTTGATGAGCGCCGACGCCACGTCGTAGTGCTGGTCGCCCGTCTTGTCGTAGCGGACCATGGCGTGGGCCACCGCCTGCTCCACGTGGGCGAGCGTGATCGGCACGGGACCCTCGTCCTGCGAACCGGGGGCGACGTCGTCGAGGGCGACCCCCGCCGCCGCCTCGAGCGAGGTCAGGGCCCGGCGGGCGTCGCCGCCGGCGACGCGCACGAGGTGCGCGCGGGCCTCCTCGGCCAGGGTGAGCTCGCCGGCCAGGCCCCGCTCGTCGGCGACCGCCGAGTCGAGCACTTCGGCCACCTCCTGCTCGGACAGCGGCCCGAGGGTGATGAGCATGGAGCGGGACAGCAACGGGGCGATGACGGAGAACGAGGGGTTCTCGGTGGTGGCCGCCACGAGGACGACCTGCCGGGTCTCCACGCCCGGGAGGAGGGCGTCCTGCTGGGCCTTGGTGAACCGGTGGATCTCGTCGAGGAACAGCACGGTCTGGCGGTCGTACAGGTCGCGCTCGCGCGCGGCCTGGTCCATCACCGCCCGCACGTCCTTGACCCCGGCGGTCACCGCGCTCAGCTCCACGAACCGGCGGTCCGCCGCCGTCGCCACGAGGTGGGCCAGCGTCGTCTTGCCGGTGCCCGGCGGGCCCCAGATGATCGCCGAGAGCGGGCCAGCCGCGCCGCCGGAGCCCTCGATGAGCCGCCGCAACGGGCTGCCCGGCCGCAGCACGTCGGCCTGCCCGCGCACCTCCTCCAGCGAGCGTGGACGCATCCGCACCGCCAGCGGCGGCAGCGACGCGTCGGAGCCTGCACCACCGTCGCGGCGCTGCGCCGTCGACGAGGCGAAGAGGTCGTCACCTGCCTCGATACCCACGGGTGGCAGGCTATCTCCCGTGACCGACCTGCACCCCGACCGCCGCAACTCGGCGCTCTCCCACCTCGGCGCGTCGATGGCCCGTCACCCGCGGGTCGTCGTGACCGTCTGGCTGCTCGCCGTGGTCGCAGCCTTCGGCAGCGCCCTCGGGGTCTTCACCGACCAGTCGCTCTTCGACCGGCTCGAGTCGGGCGAGCCGACCGTCAGCGGCGAGAACCTCACCGGTCGCGACCTGCTCACGGAGGCCGGGGAGGCGGCCACCGACCGGTACATGCTCCAGGTCTCGGGCGTCGACGCGGACTCCCCCGAGGTCGCGCGGACGGCGGTGGCGACCGCACGGACGATCTCGGAGATCGAGGGCGTCGAGAGCGTGGGTATGCCCTACGTGGTCCCCGAGGGCCTGCAGAGCCCGCAGGCCAAGGCCTTCCTCAAGGACGAGGACCCCGGCTCGGACGGGTTCCTCACGGTCGTGTCCCTCGACCCCGACCTCAGCGGCACCGAGGGCGAGCGGGTGCGGGCGCAGGTCGACCGCGAGCTCGACGCCATGGTGGAGGCCCTGCCGGGCGCGACGGGCCAGACCGGCGGCCTCACCGAGCTGATCGACGACATCACGCACCAGGTGGAGCAGGACCTGCGCACCGGGGAGGGCGTCGCCCTGCCGGTCAGCTTCCTGCTCATGGTCGTCGTCTTCGGCGGCTTCGTGTCGGCGGGCATGCCTGTCCTGGGCGCGGTCGCGGCGATCGGCGGGGCGCTGGCCTCGCTGCTGGGCTTCTCCTACCTCATCGACCTCGACGCCACCGTCGTCAACGTGGTCACCGTCCTCGGGCTGGGCCTGTGCATCGACTACGGCCTGCTCACCGTCAGCCGGTTCCGCGAGGAGCTGCGGGCCCGGGCCAGGGGCATGCCGGCCAGGGACATCCCCCAGCAGATGGTGGTCGACGCGACGGCCCGCACCGTCGACGCGGCCGGCCGCACCGTCATCTTCTCCGGGCTCACCGTCGCCATCTCCCTGGGCGGACTGCTCGTCTTCGAGGCGCCGATCATGCGGGCCATCGGCTCGGCCGCCCTGTCCGTCGTGCTGGTGGCCATCCTGGTGGCCATCACCCTCATCCCTGCCCTCGCGGCCCTGGGAGCGCGCAGGCTGCTGAGGAAGGGCACCGAGGAGGCGCCGGAGCACGGGGTGTTCTCCCGGCTGGCCATCTGGGTGCACGACCGGCCCGTCCCCATCATCGCCGGGGTGCTCGGGCTGCTGGTGTTCCTCGCCCTGCCGGCCCTCGACATGCGGCTGACCTCCTCGGGTGCCGAGCTGCTCCCCCGCGACGCGGCCCAGCGGGTCTTCTTCGAGGACCTCGCCGAGCACTACCCGACCCTCAACGGGCCCGACCTGCGGGTGGTCGCGCAGAGCACGCCCGAGCAGGCCGCCGAGTACGCCCGTGACCTCCCCACCCTCGACGGGCAGGAGGTCACGGCCACACCGCAGCGGGTCAACGACCAGCTGAGCACCATCGGCATCGACGTCCCCGGCGGCCCCCTCGACGACGGCGCCCGCGAGATGGTCCGGGCCCTCCAGGCGGACCGGCCCGACTTCCCGACCTACGTCGTCGGCCAGGCCTCGGCACTGCAGGACTTCACGGACTCGATGTTCGACCGGGCCGTCATCGCCTTCGCCCTGGTGGCGATCGCGACGCTCGTGCTGCTGTTCCTCATGACCGGGTCTGTCGTCATCCCGATCAAGGCCCTGCTCATCAACGTCGTCTCGCTCGGCGCCAGCCTCGGGGTGCTCGTGTGGGTGTTCCAGCAGGGGCACCTCGAGGGCCTGCTGCGGTTCGACTCGGTGGGCGCGCTCGAGTCGATGATCCCCCTGCTGATCCTCGCGTTCGGCTTCGGCCTGTCGATGGACTACGAGGTGTTCCTGCTCTCGCGCATCGTCGAGCTGCACGAGCAGGGCTACAGCAACGACGACGCCGTCGTGATGGGCCTGCAGCGCTCGGGCCGCATCATCACCTCGGCGGCGCTGCTGGTGGTCATCGTGTTCTCCGGCTTCGTGGCCGGCCAGCTGCTGGTCATCAAGCAGACGGGCGTCGGCCTCGCGGTCGCCGTGCTCATCGACGCCACCTTGGTCCGCATGCTCCTGGTGCCGGCGACCATGGCGGTCCTCGGTGACTGGAACTGGTGGGCGCCGGCCCGGCTGCGGCGGCTGCACGCGCGCTTCGGGATCACCGAGTGACCCTGCGCGAGCTGGGCACCCACGCCGAGCTGCTCGACGCGTCCGGCGGCAGCCCCTTCATCCGCTACGACATCCCGGCACCGCTCGAGCACCCGGCCTGGGCGCTCGGCGCGGCCGTGGCGCTGCCGCGCCAGACGCACACCCGCCGGCTCGGGCTGCTCGTGATGGGGCCACCGGACGACGCGGGCCGGCTCGTCGCCGCCATGGCGGCGCAGGCACTGCACCCGGGCGACCTGTCCGGAGTCACGGTGCAGCGCGGTTCGCTGCCCGCCGTCGCCCCGCACCTGCCGATCGGCGACGGCGACGAGTGGGAGTGGATGTATGCCGTGGCGTCGCCACCGCGCGTGCCCGGCGAGGACCGCCTCGTCCCCCTCTCGGAGGAGGACCTCCCCGACATCGCCGCCCTCCTCGACGAGGCCAACCCACGCACCGACGCCCGACCCTTCCACCACCCCGGCCAGCACTGGCTCGGGGCGCGTGACGACGAGGGCCGGCTCCTGGCCTGCGGCGTGCGCGAGACGAACGTGGCCGGCCACCCCCTGCTGGCCGGCATCACCGTGCACCCCTCGGCGCGGGGCACCGGCCTGGGCCTTGCGGTGACGGCGGCCCTGACCCGCGCAGCGATCGCGGACAGCGGCGTGTGCACCCTGGGCATGTACTCCGACAACGACGTGGCCCGACGGGTCTACCACGGCCTCGGCTTCACCGGCGACCACCTCTGGTCCAGCCGCCGACTGGTCACCCGCTGACCGTCACCGCGGGGGTCGTGCGACGACCCGCAGCAGCGGCGGCTCACCGTCCGGCACGTCGACGTCGGCCCTCCAGCCCGCCCGCTCGAGGTTCGCGACCAGAGCGGCCCGCAGTGGCGCCCGACGACCGACGGAAGGCGGCTGGTAGACGAGGTGCAGCTCACCGTCGGCGTCGAGGACGCGCTCGAGCACTGCCAGCTCCCGCGCGGCCGACGCGGTCCAGAAGACGTTGACGTTGACCCCCAGCACCCGGTCGAAACGGCCGTGCGCCGCGGGGTCGAGGTCGGCGAGCTCCGCCGTCACGAAAGCCGCCGTCCCTGCGGCGACGGCCGCGGCGTTGCGAGCCGTCGCCGCAGCGGTGGCCACGGCCGAGCGGTCCACGCCGAGCAGGAGGCCCTCCCCGGCACGCAGGACGGGCACCATCACCGACGCCGCGACGCCGTTGCCCCCGCCGACCTCGAGCACCCGGCTGTCCGGGTGCAGGCCGAGGCCGCCCACGGCATACCGGATCCGGTCGGGGACGGCGGGGCGCGCGCCCGTGCCCCGCCCTGGACCCCCGCCCGGCATCAGGCGAAGTCGGCCGGCGTGTAGTCGCGGGGCTCGACGAGCACGAGCCAGTTGCCCGAGTTGTCGCGGCAGACGGCCTCGACGCCGTAGGGCCGCTCGGACGGGGGCTGGAGGAACTCGACGCCACGGGCCGAGAGCTCCTCGTAGGTCTTCTGGCAGTCGTCGACGTTGAGCCCGAGGCCGTGCATGCTGCCCTGGTCCTGTGCGCGCTTCATGGCCTCGACGAACTCCGGCGAGTGGGGCGGACCGGGGATGGCGAGGCTGACGTTGAGCTCGGGTTGGCTCGGGTGCACCACGGTGCACCAGCGGTAGCCCTCCCCCAGGGTGATGTCGTCCTTCTCCTGGAAGCCCAGGACGTCGGTGTAGAACTTCTTCGACTCGTCGATGTCCTTCACGAAGACGCTGACGATGGAGATGTTGGTGATCATGGGCTCCACGCTAGGGCTGCGGGTCGGCCGCGGGCTTCTCCTCGATTGCTGAGCCGGTCGCCCGGGCGTCGCGCTCGGCGAGGCCCCACATGAAGACGAAGCAGCCGGGGATGTGGGGCGCCCCAGCAGCCGCGTAGCGGGCCTGGAACTCGCTCGGGCTCTCGCCCACCACCGTGCGGAACCGGCTGCTGAACGAGCCCAGGCTGTTGAAGCCGACCGCGTGGCAGACCTCCGTCACGGTCAGGTTGGTGGCCCGGAGCAGGTCCTGCGCGCGCTCGATCCGCCGCCTCGAGAGGTACTCCCCCGGCGTGACGCCGTAGGTGGCCCGGAAGAGCCGCAGGAAGTGGAACTTCGAGAGCCCCGCGACGCCGGCGAGGCGGTCGAGGTCGAGCGGCTCGGCGAACTCGAGGTCGGCGAGGTCTCGCGCCCGGCGCAGGTGCACCAGGACGTCGGTCGGCGCTCGCCTGGTCTCCTCCGGCACCTTCACATGGTGACGCAGGTCAGGGGTGCACCGTGTCACCCCGACGCAGGTCGCGTGTTGCCGGGAGCCGCCCGGGGAACGACACAGGCCTCCCGGCGCCACCAGCGTGGCACCGGGAGGCCTGCGCACCCAGCGGCTCGTGCAGCCAGGGGTCAGCCCTGCTCGCGCGGCTCCGGCGTGGCGTCGACGCCGGCCTCCTTGCGCTGCTCCGGGGTGATGGGAGCGGGCGCAGCGGTCAGCGGGTCGTAGCCGCCACCGGACTTCGGGAAGGCGATGACGTCGCGGATCGACTCGGACCCGGCGAGCAGGGCCACGATGCGGTCCCAGCCGAAGGCGATGCCGCCGTGCGGCGGGGCGCCGTACTGGAAGGCGTCGAGCAGGAAGCCGAACTTCTCCTGCGCCTCCTCCTCCGACAGGCCCATGACCTCGAAGACCCGCTCCTGGACGTCACGGCGGTGGATACGGATCGAGCCGCCACCGATCTCGTTGCCGTTGCAGACCATGTCGTAGGCGTACGCGAGCGCCGCGCCCGGGTCGGTGTCGAAGGTGTCCTCGAACTCCTTCTTCGGCGACGTGAAGGCGTGGTGCACCGCGGTCCACGCGCTGTAGCCGAGCGCCACGTCGCCCGAGGCCGTTGCCTCTGCCGTCGGTTCGAACATCGGCGCGTCGAGCACCCACAGGAACGACCAGGCGTCCTCGTCGATGAGGTTGCAGCGCCGGCCGATCTCGAGCCGGGCGGCGCCGAGCAGGGCTCGCGAGGCCTTCGTGGCGCCGGCCGCGAAGAAGATGCAGTCGCCCGGCTGGGCACCGACGTGGGCGGCCAGGCGCTCACGCTCGGTGTCGCTGAGGTTCTTGGCCACCGGACCGCCGAGGGTGCCGTCCTCCTGGACCAGCACGTAGGCCAGGCCCCGGGCGCCGCGCTGCTTGGCCCACTCCTGCCAGGCGTCGAGCTGCTTGCGCGGCTGGGAGGCGCCGCCGGGCATGACGACCGCGCCGACGTACTCCTGCTGGAAGACTCGGAACGTCGTGTCCTTGAAGAACTCGGTGCACTCCACGAGCTCGTTGCCGAAGCGCAGGTCGGGCTTGTCGGTGCCGAAGCGGCGCATGGCTTCGTGGTAGGTCATCCGCTCGAACGGCGCCTTGAGGTCGACGTCGACGAGCCGCCAGATGGCGCTGACGATCGCCTCGCCGAGCTCGAGCACGTCCTCCTGCTCGACGAACGACATCTCGATGTCGAGCTGGGTGAACTCCGGCTGGCGGTCGGCGCGGAAGTCCTCGTCGCGGTAGCAGCGCGCGATCTGGTAGTAGCGCTCCATGCCGGCGACCATGAGCAGCTGCTTGAACAGCTGCGGGCTCTGCGGCAGGGCGTACCAGCTGCCGGGGGCCAGGCGCGCGGGCACCAGGAAGTCGCGGGCGCCCTCGGGCGTCGACCGGGTCAGGGTCGGGGTCTCGATCTCGACGAAGTCACGCTCGGCGAGCACGGTGCGGGCCGCGGCGTTGACCTTCGAGCGCAGGCGCAGCGCGTACCCGGCGGACCCGTTGCCGGGGCGGCGCAGGTCGAGGTAGCGGTGCTTGAGCCGGGCCTCCTCGCCGACGGTGACGCGCTCGTCGATCTGGAAGGGCAGCGGGGCGCTCTCGTTGAGCACCTCGATGCGCTCGGCGATGACCTCGATCTCACCGGTCGGCAGGTCGGGGTTGGCGTTGCCCTCCGGGCGCAGCCGCACCTCGCCGACGACCTTGACGACGTACTCGTTGCGCAGGTCGTGGGCGTCGCCCTCGGTCAGCACCTCGTCGCGCACGACGACCTGGGCGACGCCGGAGGCGTCCCGCAGATCGAGGAACGCCACTCCGCCGTGATCGCGCCGACGGGCGACCCAGCCCGTGAGCGTGACGGTCTGGCCGGAGTGGTCGGCACGCAGGGTGCCGGCCTCATGGGTGCGGAGCACGAGTGGTTCCTTCGGGTCGGGGGCTGTGGGTGATGCGGACAACCCGCCCATCCTACGGAAGGCCGTGCCCGGCATACGAACCGCAGCCCGTATGCCGGGTGTCCGGCCGGTCTCACCCGGCCTCCGTCACCGCACGGTGAAGGCTTTGCTGTCCCACAGCTTCAGGCTGCCGTCCTTGCCGCTGTCGTTGTAGGCCCGCAGCTCATAGCTGCCGGCCGGCAGCTCGATGCTCGTCCCGGCCTCCCGGTAGCCGCCCATCATCGTCGTGACCTGGGTCGAGGCGACCTCGGTGCCGGCCTTGAAGACCTTGAGCGGGACGTTGCCCTCGAACCCCGTGCCGTAGACCTTGATGGCCACCGGCGACGACACCGTGGCGCCCTGGACGGGGGCCAGGATCCACACGTTGGAGAGGGTCTCGAGCGGTGCGGACCGCTTCACCGGCTCCGACCAGTCCATGTGCCCCGACGGCGGGGTGGCTCCGTTGACCAGCAGCTTCACCTGCGTGTTCGACGGCTCGGCCGCGGTGGCCGTGTGCACCAGCTGCTGCACCGCGGCACCCTCGAAGGAGGCACCGAGCTGCACGAAGCCGGAGACGTCGACCTGCACGACACCGGCGCCGAGACGCTCGACCGACAGCACGCGCGTCGAGGTGGGCCACAGCGACTGGTAGTCGGGGTCCCGCGGGGCGCCGGTGAACATCTCGGTCACTGCGGCCGACACCGGGTCGCCCGTGGCGGGGACGCGGTGGAACTCGCGGTACAGCCGCGGGCCGACGCCCTCCACGTCGACCACGTAGTAGACCGGCACCGTCAGCTGGCCGGGCACCGGCGACGAGGGCGTGGCGGTCGTCGTTGACGGCGTGGCGGTGGTGCTCGTCGCCGAAGGGCTCGCCGAGCCCGTGGCGGTCGGGGTCGACGTGGTGGCGCCCGCCCCCGGCCCGTCGCCGCCGTTGCCGTCTCCCAGGAAGAGCACCGCCACTGCCACCAGCACCAGCACCGTGGCCGCCGCCAGGACGGGCCACAACCACCGTGACCGTCCGGCACCCGCATCGGGCCCGCCCGGGCCCGAGACCGTCTGGCTGTTCGACATCGACTCCACCGCCTTCGTCCGCCGGGCACTGCGGCCACGGCACCTCGTCCCCCTGCGCCCTTTGGACGCGCTGAGGACGTCCGGGGTTGAGGGACGAAGGTCCTGTCGTGCTCCTGGGCGAGAGCCTCAGTCGACGGCGCCCTCGAGGTAGAGCCAGCGACCGCCCCGCCGGGTGAAGCGGCTCCGCTCGTGCAGGCTGCCGCGCCGGCCACGCTCACGGTGGTGGGCGGTGAACTCGACCTCGCCGTGGTCGTCGCTTTCCCCTCCACCGGAGACGCCGAGCACCTCGAGGTGCAGCCACTCGACGGCGGGGTCGAGCGCCAGCGAAACCGGTCGGGTCGCCGGGTGCCAGGTCGCGAGCAGGTAGTCCTCGAGCCCGCGGGCGTATGCGGCGTACCGGCTGCGCATCAGCTGCTCGGCCGTCGACGCGACCGCCTCACCGCGGTGGAGCGCGCCGCAGCAGCGGTCGTAGGGCGCCCCGGAACCGCACGGGCACGGGTCGAGGGTGCCGGGGCCGCCGCCGAACGCGCTGCTCATCCGGTGCCCCGCTGCCGGCCGGTCAGCGTCGGGCGGGGTGCTCGGGCCACGGCGCGTCGTGGGGCCGCAGGGTCGCCCAGCCGCGCTCGCGTGCGGCGTGGGCAGCGAGGATCCCGATAACGGCACTGGGGTTGTGGATCCGCCCGGCGAGCACCGCGTCCTGGGCCTCGTCGAGGTCGACCCAGCGCGCCGGCATACCGAGCTCCTCCCCCTCGCGCTCGTGCCGGTCGTCCTCCGGGACGTGGCTGAGGCCACGCGCGAGGTAGACCCGCAGCGCCTCGTCCACGCCGCCCGGGGAGCTGAAGTAGTCGACGAGGACATGCCACTCCTGCGCCTGCAGGTCGGCCTCCTCGTGGAGCTCGCGGGCGGCGGCCACCCACGGGTCCTCGCCGTCGACGTCGAGCAGGCCGGCGGGCACCTCCCACTCCAGCACCCGCACGGGGTGGCGGTACTGCTGCAGGAGGACGACGCGGTCCCGGTCGTCGAGGGCCACCACCGAGACGGCGCCGGGGTGCCGCACGAACTCGCGCGTGACCTCGCCCGCCTCGCCGAGGTCGACCGTCTCGCGCAGGACGTCCCACACCATCCCGTGGTGCACGACCTCCGACCGCACGATCGGCCGGTGCACGATCCGGTCGGCGAGCTCCTCGTCGGCGCCGGGCACGTCAGGCGGTGGCGTCGGCGGTCTCGCGCGGCCGCTCGACGTCGAGCAGCCGCGACTGGCGCTGCCGGTCGATGGCCGCCCCGACCAGCCCGGCGAACAGCGGGTGGGCCCGGTGCGGGCGCGACTTGAACTCCGGGTGCGCCTGGGTCGAGACGTAGTAGGGGTGCACGTCTCGCGGCAGCTCGACGAACTCGACGAGCCCGAGGTCGGGGTGCGTGCCGCTGATCACGAGCCCTGCCGCCTCGAGCTGGGGGCGGTACTCGTTGTTGACCTCGTAGCGGTGCCGGTGCCGCTCGTGCACCGTCGTGGTGCCGTAGGCCTCGGCGACGACCGAGCCCTCGACGAGCGTGGCCGGCTGCGAGCCGAGCCGCATCGTGCCCCCGAGGTCGCCGGCGCCCTCGACAAACGCCTTCTGCTCCTCCATCGTGGCGATGACCGGCGCGGGGGTCTGCGGGTCGAACTCGGTGGACGACGCGCCCTCGATGCCGGCGACGTTGCGGGCGTACTCGATGACCATGCACTGCAGGCCAAGGCAGATGCCCAGAGTGGGCACCTCGCGCTCCCGCGCCCACCTCAGCGCACCGAGCTTGCCCTCGATGCCACGGACGCCGAACCCGCCGGGCACGAGCACGGCGTCCACGCCGCCGAGCGCCTTCTGCGCGCCAGCCTCGGTCTGGCAGTCGTCGCTGGCCACCCAGCGGATCTTCACCTTGGCGTCGTGGTGGAACCCGCCCGCGCGCATGGCCTCGGTCACCGAGAGGTAGGCGTCGGGCAGGTCGACGTACTTGCCCACGAGCGCGATCTCCACGGTGTGCTCGGGGTTGTGCACCCGGCGGAGCAGCAGGTCCCAGTCGGTCCAGTCGACGTCGCGGAAGTTCAGTCCGAGGCGGCGGATGACGTAGGCGTCGAGGCCCTCGGCGTGCAGCACCTTCGGGATGTCGTAGATGCTCGGCGCGTCGACCGCGGCGGCGCACGCCTCGGCGTCGACGTCGCACATGAGCGAGATCTTGCGCTTGATGTTCTCGGGGATCTCACGGTCGGCCCGCAGCACGAGGCCGTCGGGCTGGATGCCGACCTGGCGCAGGGCTGCCACCGAGTGCTGCGTGGGCTTGGTCTTCAGCTCGCCGCTGGGGGCGAGGTAGGGCACGAGCGAGACGTGCAGGAAGAAGACGTTGTCGCGGCCCACGTCGTGGCGCACCTGGCGGGCGGCCTCGAGGAAGGGCAGCGACTCGATGTCGCCGACCGTGCCGCCGATCTCGGTGATGATGACGTCCGGGGCCGGCTCACCCTTCGGGGCGAGGGGCGAGCCCGCCGCCTCGGCGCGCATCCGTTCCTTGATCTCGTTGGTGATGTGCGGGATGACCTGCACGGTGTCACCGAGGTACTCCCCGCGCCGCTCCTTGGCGATGACCTGGCTGTAGACCTGCCCGGTCGTGACGTTCGCCGTGCCGTGGAGGTTGCTGTCGAGGAACCGCTCGTAGTGGCCGATGTCGAGGTCGGTCTCGGCACCGTCCTCGGTCACGAAGACCTCACCGTGCTGGAACGGGTTCATGGTGCCCGGATCCACGTTGAGGTACGGGTCGAGCTTCTGCATGGTCACACGCAGGCCGCGCGCGCGGAGCAGGTGTCCGAGGCTGGAGGCCGTCAGGCCCTTGCCGAGCGAAGAGGCGACGCCTCCGGTCACGAAGATGTGTTTCGTCTGCACCACGGGCTTTAACTCTACGTCATCGAGCGAGCCCGCCGAGCCAGGGCTCGCCGCGCGTCACGTGACGGACTCGTAGACCTCGAGGGCGGCGACCACGGCGTCGGCCTCCGTGGGCAGCGTCAGGGACCGCCGGCGCGACAGGGACCGTCGGCGCGCCCGCTCCCCCTCGTCGGTGACGAGGAGCCGTATGCCGTCGGCGAGCGCGTGCGCGTCGCCTCCCGGCACGAGCACCGCGGCGTCACCGAGGACTGCGGCAGAGCCGCCCACGTCAGTGGCCACGATGGCCGCTCCGGCGTGCAGGGCCTCCTGGAGGTTGATGGGCTGACCCTCCCACACGGCGCTGGAGACCACGAGGTCGGCAGCCGCGCAGAGGGCGGGCACGTCGTCACGGTGCCCGAGCAGGCGCACGGGCAGGCCGTCTGCAGCGATGCGGTCGCTCAGCTCCACCCCAAGGGGCCCCTCGCCGGCCACCACCACGGTCAGCGGCAGGTCGGGCACGAGGGCGACGGCGTCGAGCAGCAGGTGCAGCCCCTTCTGCGGCGCCAGGCGCGCTACGACCACGGCCAGGACCTGCCCGGGCGGCACACCCAGGTCGTCTCGGACGGCCGCGGCGTCCACGGTGCCCGTCGGTGGCGGCGGCCCGGGGATCACGGCGAGGCCGCCGACGCGGGCGCCCAGGTGGGCCATCCGGTCGACGAGGTCGTCGGAGACCCCGAGCACGAGGGTGGCCCGGCGGGCCACGACCCGCTCCAGCACGGCATACAGCCTGCCGGTGAGGCGTCCACCCGGGGCGGCGTTGTGGAGGGTGACGACGACCGGAGCCTGCGACCCCGTGGCTGCCAGGGAGGCCAGCGCCCCCGCCCGCAGCCCGTGCGCGTGCACGACGTCGGCGTGCCGCAGCAGGTCTCCGAGGGTGGACATCGCACGCAGGTCGCGCAGCGGGTGCGGCCGGTCGGTGACCGTGAGCGGCACGTGCCTGGCGCCGGTGGCGCCGAAGCCGAACCGGTCCTCCACCTCCGGCGGACAGGCGACGACCACGGAGTGGCCGCCGGCCACCAGGCCCGAGGTGAGCCCGTGGACGTGGCGCCCCACTCCCCCGGCGCTCGTGCCGAGCACCAGCAGGATGCGCATCAGGGCCTCCCCCGGCGCCGGCGGCCGCGTGCCAGGGCAGCCTGCATGGCCTGCCGGTCGGCCACGACCATGACCGCCAGGTAGAGCACGGTGACGGCCACCGCCACGACGACGCCGGCGACCACCGCCCCGGCCAGTCCGGAGGCGTCCCAGTAGAAGGCGAGCACGTCGCCGACACCGCCGGCGACCGCGGCGGACACGACCACGGCGCCGAGGGTCCGGCCCGCACCCCGGGTGGCCTCGAGCCCCCACGCCCGCCGGACGAGCACGCCGAGCGCGACGGCGGACAGGGTCATGCCGACCGACGACGCGGCACCCAGGCTGCGCAGCGTGCCCGACGGGCCGGCGTCGTCGGGGAGCGTCAACAGGGGCCAGAGGGCCGCCACGAGCCAGCCGCCTGCCACGGCGAGCGCGGCCAGGGCCGGCCGGCCCCGCACGTAGAGGGCACGGGTCAGCAGGGCCGCCGCGCCGAAGCCGACCAGGCCGGGCGCGTAGGCCACGAGGGTCGCGGGCATGGCGGCGAGGGCCTCCCCGCCCCCCAGGTCGGCACCACGGTCGAGGGACGCGAAGAACGCGCCGACGGGTCGGGCCACAGCCACCAGCACGGCCGCCGCCCCGCCGCACAGCAGGAGGATGGCCTGCAGCGAGCGGGCCAGCGTGCCCTGCTCCCGGACCCCGGCCCCCTCGCCGTGGGCGAGGGCCGGGAAGGCGGACGTCGCGATCGGCACGGCCAGCAGGGCGTAGGGCAGCAGGTAGACGGCCTGGACGTAGGCGTAGACGTTGACGGCGCCCTGTCCGCCCCGGTTGTTGGCGAGCCAGAGCGTTGCCAGCACGGCAGCCTGCTGGGCCACCAGCGCCAGCACCCCGGCTCCGGCCAGGGCTCCGACCCGCCGGACGGTGCCCTCCGGGAAGCGGAACGTCGGGCGCAGGCGCGCACCGGCGCGCCAAGCCGGCACGAACAGCGGCAGGCTCAGCACCGCGACCCCCAGGGTGGTTCCGCCGGCGAGCACCAGCACGGCGGCGCCCGAGACGGACTCCGGGGAGCCGTCGGCCTCGGTGAGCTGGCCGTAGGTGACGTACGCGGCGATGACGACCAGGCTCGAGAGCAGCGGGGCCAGCGCGGGGGCGAGGAAGCTGCGCCGGGCCTGCAGAACGCCGGTCAGCACGATGCCGATGCCGTAGAGCACGACCTGCGGCGCGAAGACCACCAGCATCCGGGTGCCGAGGTCCACGGCCTCCTGGGAGTACCGGTCCCCGAGCATGAACGCGCTCAGCGCGGGGGCGGCGAGCGCCAGCAGCGCCGACAGCGGCAGGAGCACCGCCACGGCCCAGGTGAGCAGCGCGGAGGACGTCTGGTCGGCGTCCTCGTGACGGCCCGCGCCCAGCTGGCCGGCGACGAGCGGCACGGCGGCGGCGGCCAGCACCCCTCCCGCGGCAACCTCGAAGACGGCGTTGGGGATCGTGTTGACCGTCTGGTAGACCGACCCCACGCCCGAGGTGCCGACGCTGTCGGAGAACACCAGGGTGCGGACGAAACCGGCCACCCGGGCGAGCAGGGTGGCCACGGCGATGATGCCGGCCGCGCGGGCGATCGAGGTCGTCACGCCGCGGGGCGCGGGTCGCTCCCTCCCCGCGGACTCTGCGCTCATCGGCGACCCAGCGCGTCGAGCTCGCGCAGGACGGGGGTGGACTCGATGAACTTCGTGAAGCTGACCCGCTCCGACGCCAGGGTCAGTCCCGCCAGCACGGCGAGGGCCCCGAGGCGCGCGCCACGGCCGCTGCGCTGCACCAGGGCGGTGCCCAGCAGGGCCCCGGCGCTGTTGGCCCCGGTGTCGCCGAGCATGGACTCCCCGGCCAGGTCGGGCCCGAGCAGCGCGGCCGCCGCGCCGACGGCGGCCCCTGCCGCCGCCTCGCTGCGGGCGTCGGTCGCGAGCAGCGTCCCGGCCAGCACGGTGACCTTGAGCGCGCGCCCCGGGCGCAGGTCGAGCAGGTTGAGCAGGTTGGCCGCGCCGGCGATGACCGCGCCCCCCACGAGCGTGTCGAGGGTCGTCGGCCGACGACCGCTCGTGTCGGCCCCGGCGGACCTGCGGGTCGAGCGGTCGACCAGCGCGGCCGAGATCAGGCCGGTGAGGCCCAGCCCGAGGATCTTCACCGCGCCCGTGGTGACCTCACCGCGGGCCAGCGCGCCCAGGTGGCCCTTGAGGCCCTTGCTCCGGGAGTCGCCGGCCAGGTCGTCGAGGGCGCCGAACCCGCCCGCCGAGACCGTGGCGAGCACTGGCGCGACGGCCCCTGCCGGTCCGGTCGCGACGGCGAGGGCGCCCGCCGCCGCCCCCGACACGTAGGCCGGTCCCTCCAGCAGGGTCACGGTCCGGCCTGCGTGGTTGGTGCGCTCCCATGCGGCAGCGCCACCGGGCGGGGCGGCGCGCAGCAGGCGCAGGGCGGCCACGGCGGCCGCCCCGGCGATGCCTCCGGCCAGCAGGGCTCTGCGGGTCACGTGGTGCTACTTCGTCGCCAGGGTCGGGAACGCGGCCGTCGCGTCGGCGCCGAGGCCGTACTGGCCCACGTTGCCGGCGAACTGCTCGAGGAGCCCGAAGACGACACTGGCCTGGCCCATGGGAATCGCCCCGTTGTCGACCGTGGACAGCTCCTTGGCCTGGTCCGCCTCCTGGCGTGCCACCGCCACGACCGAGGTCTGGGGGCTGTCGCTGGCCGCGGCGTCCTGCGCCACGAGGACGGCCCCGCTGCCGGCGGCGTCCAGCGCGCCGGCCAGGCTGCTCAGCGCCTCGGCCCGCTCCGTGCGCTCCGCCGCGGTGCCACCGCTCACCGGGCCGCCGATGACGACCGCACCGGTGGCGACCTCGATGTCGTCGGGGGTGTAGCGGATCAGGTCGCCGGTGCGCAGGCCCTCCAGGGCCGCGGCGCTGCCCGCGCCGTTGCCGCCCGCCTTGGTGAGCAGGGCCCGGGCCAGCACGTCGTCGAGGATGTTTCCGCCCTCGTCGACCGGCACCTGGACGCTCGGCGCGAGCTGGTCGCCCAGGGTCGAGCGGAAGGTCTGCTTGTCCGGGTCCACCCAGCTGTCGAGCACCGTCACCGTCGAGCCGATCTTCGCGCCCGCCAGGGCCAGGCTGCTCGTCGTCGCCTTCACGAGGTTCTCGTCGGCGCCGGGCAGCACCACGACGGTCAGGGTGCTGTCCTGGAGCCGTCCGGCGAGGAGGGACTTGTTGCTCGCCTCGGTGAAGTCGTCGCGGGCCTGGGCGGCCTTGTCGGCCTCCTCGAGCTGCGCCCGCAGCTGGGTGCGGTCCTCCCGCAGCCGGTTGACCTCGGAGGTCAGCGTGTTGCCGATGTCCTCCTTCAGCGGGCCGGCACCGAGCACGATCCCCACGGCCAGGGCCAGGAAGATCGAGACGATGGAGACGAGGTGGTACCGGAAATCGATCACGTGAAGATTCCTACGATGAAGGACCAGAGGTCGTCCCAGCGTGCCCCGATGACCTGCAGGAAGGCGTGTCCGCCCGGGGTCGCCCAGAGGGCGGCGAAGAGCGCCGACAGGCCCACGAGGAGCATGACGGCGAGGGACAGGTTGGAGATGCGCGAACGGTAGAGGCGGCTGACGCCCTTGGCGTCGATGAGCTTGCCGCCGACCCGCAGCCGGGTCAGGAACGTGCTCGCCATGCCGGAGCGGCCCTTGTCGAGGAACTCGACCAGGGTGGCGTGCGTGCCCACCGCCACGATCAGCTCAGCGCCCTTGTCGTCGGCCAGCAGCATCGCGACGTCCTCGCTGGTGCCGGTGGCCGGGAAGACGACCGGCTCCACGCCGAGGCGGCGCACCCGCTCCAGGCCCGGCGCGTTGCCGTCCCGGTAGGCGTGCACCACGATCTCGGCGCCGCTGCGCAGCGTGGAGTCCGACACCGAGTCCATGTCGCCGACGATCATGTCCGGCTTCAGGCCGGCCTCGACGAGCGCGTCGGCGCCGCCGTCGACACCGATCAGCACCGGGCGGTACTCGCGGATGTAGTGCTTGAGGGTCTGCAGGTCCTCCTTGTAGTGGTACCCGCGCACGACGACGAGGGCGTGCCGCCCGTCGAGGTCGGTCGTGATGTCGGGCACGCCGACGCCGTCGATCAGGAGCTCGCGCTCGCGCCGGAGGTACTCCATCGTGTTGGCGGCGAACGCCTCGAGCTGCACGGCGAGGCCCGCGCGCGCCTCGGTCATGGCGGCCTCGACCTGCTCGAGGTCGAAGGCGGTGCCGCGGGCCACCACGGTGTCGTCGACCAGGATCTCGCCCCCGTCGACGCGGACGTGCTGGCCCTCGCGCACGTCGTGCATGACGGCCTTGCCGGCGTTGTCGACCAGCGGGATGCCCGCCTCGACCAGGATCTCAGGGCCGAGGTTCGGGTAGCGCCCCGAGATCGACGGCGA
Organism: Knoellia sp. 3-2P3; assembly: GCF_029223115.1. NCBI lineage: Bacteria > Bacillati > Actinomycetota > Actinomycetes > Micrococcales > Intrasporangiaceae > Knoellia > Knoellia sp. 3-2P3. Next base: position 7,459 of record NZ_JARGZE010000002.1, on the reverse strand, counting down.
CGCGTTGACCACCGCCGCCGGCCGGCAGGCCAGCAGGGCCTCGGCGCTGACCTTGTCGATGTCCTGGTGGTCGATGACGGCGATCTCGCCGGGGCGCAGCCGCTTGGTCAGGTTCTTCGTGCGGGGGTCGACGCGCGCAGTGCCGCGGACACCGGGGCTCTCCGGTTCGCGGGCACGCTGGCGGGGGATCTTCAAAGGCATCGAACCCATCGTGCCATGCCGTGATCGGTATGCCGTACGCACACGCGGGGGCCCGGGTGTGACGCAGACCCCTGCTGCGACCCTGCGCGGCGGAACCCACGACCGCGCTCGGGGCCGGCTCCGGGGCGGTACCGGTGCGCTACGCGGTGGCCGCCGCCTCACGCCGCTCGCCGGCCTGGGCCAGCAGCTCGCCCGCGTGCTCGACCGCCGTGTCGCTGTCGACGCCAGCCATCATCCGGGCGAGCTCGCGCAGCCGGGCGTCGCCCTCGACCGCGGCGACGCCGCTGGAGGTGACATGGCCGTCGCTGCTCTTGGTGACCACGAGGTGGCGGTCGGCGAAGGCCGCGACCTGGGCAAGGTGCGTGACCACGATCACCTGGGCGTGCCGGGCCAGCGCGGCCAGCCGGGCACCGATGTCGAGCGCGGCCCGTCCCCCGACGCCCGCGTCGACCTCGTCGAAGACGAAGGTCGGCACCTCGCCCGAGCCACGGGCCCCGGTCACCACCTCGAGGGCGAGCATGACCCGCGACAGCTCACCACCGGACGCGGCCTTGGCGACCGACCGTGCCGGGGCGCCCGGGTTGGCGGCCAGCAGGATCTCGACGTCGTCGACGCCCTGGCGGGTGAAGCGGACCGGCTCGTCTCGACCCGCCAGCAGCAGGCCGTCCGGTGCGGCCCGGTCACAGACACCCACCTCCACCACCGCCTTGCCCATCGCGAGGTGGGCAAGCTCGCCCGTGACGGCCTCGGCGAGCCCGGTGGCGGCCCGGCGGCGGGCGCTCGTCAGCGTGGCGGCCGCCTCCGCGAGGTCGGCCCGGAGGGCCTCGAGCCGGGCGCCGAGCCCGGCGAGGGCGTCCTCGGCGTTCAGCAGCACGTCGAGCCGGGCCGCCGCCCGGCGTCCCCACTCGAGCACCTCGTCGACGCTGTCGCCGTACTTGCGCATCAGCCCGCCGAGGTCGGCCCGGCGCTGCTGCACCCAGGCCAGGCGGGCAGGGTCGAGCTCGATGTCGGACACGTAGCCGGTGAGGTCCGCCCCGAGGTCGGCGGCGAGGTAGCCGAGGTCGGCGAGGCGCCGGTCGAGCTCGCGCAGCGCGGGGTCGTGCTCGACGAGGCCGCCCAGTGCGGCCCGGGCGTCGGCGATGGCGCCGATGACGTTCGGGGCCGTCTGGGCGGCATACTCCTCCTCGGCCCCGGCGAGCAGCGCCCGGGCCGTCTCGGCCCCGGCCCGCAGGCCCTCGGCGTGGCTGAGCCGCTCGTCCTCGACGCGCAGCTCGGAGTCCTCGCCCGGCTGGGGGTCGAGCGCCTCGATCTGCTCGAGCCCGACCTGGAGGATCTCGACCTCGCGGGCCCGGTCACGCGCCGCCTCGGTGAGCTCGGCCAGCTCGCGGCGCACGCGGTCGTGCTCGTCGTACAGCTCCTGGTAGCGGGCCAGCGCCTCGGCGACCGGCTCCCCGGCGTACTGGTCGAGCAGGGCGCGGTGCTGGTCGGGCTGGCGCAGCCGCCACTGGTCGGCCTGGCCGTGCACCGCCACGAGGTGCTCGCCGATCTCGGACAGCACCCCGACCGGCGCGGTGCGGCCACCGACGTGGGCCCGTGAGCGGCCCTCGGCGGACACCGTGCGCAGCAGCACCAACCCCTCGTCGGTGTCGGCGCCCGCCTCGGCGGCTCGGCGAGCGGCCGCGTGGTCGGCGGGCAGGTCGACCACGCCCTCGACCGCCGCGGCACGGGCGCCGGCACGGACCAGCCCGGCATCGGCGCGGGCCCCGAGCAGCAGCCCCAGGCCGGAGACGACCATGGTCTTGCCGGCGCCCGTCTCGCCGCTGACGACGTTGAGTCCGGGGTGCAGCTCCAGCACGGCGTCGTCGATGACGCCGAGGTTCTGGATGCGGATCTCCTGCAGCACGCGCCCAAGACTGACACACCGCCCCGACGGTGCCGGTCACGACACAGCGCAGCGGTGCCGGGCGGCCGGCGCCCGGTGGCCGGATCAGCCCCCGGCGGCCCCCGCGGCGGCGCGAGCCGCTCCCCGCCAGCCGTGGATCGACAGCGCGAACTTGGCGACGAGGCGGTCGGTGAACGGCGACGAGGTGAGCCGCGCGAGGCGCACGGGGGTCTCGGACCTGACCACCTCGATGCGCGCGCCCGGCGGCAGGTCGACGGCCCGGCGCCCGTCGCACCACAGGACCCCCGTGCCCTCGGTCGAGGGGACGACCTCGAGCGCGAGGTGGCTGTTGGGCCCGACCACCATGGGGCGCGCGAACAGGGCGTGGGCGCTGATGGGCACCAGCAGCATGGCCTCGACATCGGGCCAGACCACGGGCCCCCCGGCCGAGAACGCGTAGGCGGTCGAGCCGGTCGGCGTGGCCATCACCACTCCGTCGCAGCCCCAGGTGGACAACGGCCGGCTGTCGATCTCGACGGTCAGCTCGATCATCCGCTCCCGGGCAGCCTTCTCGACCGACGCCTCGTTGAGCGCCCAGTTGGAGTACACGAGGTCGCCGTCGTGGCGCACCGTGACCTCGAGGGTCATGCGCTCCTCCACGGTGTAGTCCCGCGAGACGATGCGCTCGACCGTGGCGTCGAGGTCCTCCCGCTCGGCCTCGGCCAGGAAGCCGACGTGGCCGAGGTTGACCCCGAGCAGGGGCGCCCCCGTGCCGCGTGCCATCTCGGCACCGCGCAGGATCGTCCCGTCCCCTCCGAGCACACACACCAGCTCGCAGTCGACGGCGGGGCTGTCGGGGTCGGCCAGGGTGACGTTCGGGCTCCCCACGAGGTCGACGGCGGCGGCCTCGTCGGGCAGCACCACCACCTCCATGCCCGCGTCGTGCAGGCGTTGCACCACCCCGGCCGCGAGGTCGTGGGCCTCCTTGCGTCGCGGGTGGGCGACGAGCAGGATGCGGCGGCGCTCGGCTGGGCTCACTCAGACTCCCTTCAGGGTCACCTGGTCGGCGGTGCTGACCAGAGCCTCCCATCCCATGGACTCGCCTGCACGAGGGGTCAGCCACAGGAGGTACTCCGCGTTGCCCTCGCCACCATGGATCGGGCTGGCCGCCAGGGCGCGGGGATGCAACCCGGCCGCGACGGCAGCGCGGGCGACCTCGGTGATGGCCCAGGCGCGGTCCCCCTGGGTGCGCACGACCCCGCCCTTGCCCAGCCTGGTGCGCCCGACCTCGAACTGCGGCTTGACCAGCACGACGGCGTCCCCGTCGTCGCGCAGCAGGCCGCGGAAGGTGTCGAGGACGAGGGTGAGCGAGATGAAGCTCAGGTCGGCCACGAGGAGGTCCACCGCTCCCCCGATGTCGTCGGCCGTCAGCCCTCGTACGGTCGTCTGGGAGCGCTCGGTCACCCTCGGGTCATCGCGCACGGCCGGGGCCAGCTGGTCGCGGCCGACGTCGAGGGCCACCACGTGGGCGGCGCCGTGGTGCAGTAGCACCTGCGTGAACCCACCGGTCGAGGCGCCGACGTCGAGGCAGTGCCTCCCAGCAACGACCAGTCCCAGCGGGCCGAACACCTCGACCGCGCCCACGAGCTTGTGGGCTGCCCGGCTCACCCAGGTGGGCCCGGCGTCGCGGACGGCCACCTCGTCCCCCGCCGCGACCGGCGCGGCCGGCTTGGTGGCGGGACGGCCGGCGACATCGACCAGGCCGGCGTCGATGAGCTCACGGGCATGGCCGCGTGAGCGGGCCATGCCGCGCCGCACCAGCTCGGCGTCGAGGCGGCTCGTGCCGCTCACTGCCCTCCGAGGTCCGACAGGCGCGACTGGAGGGTGCGGTGCACCCGCTGCCCGGCCTCGATCTGGGCGTCGAGGTCGTCCGGAGCCGCAGCGTCGAGCTCGGCAATGGCGGCGTCGATCTGGGCGTCACCCGTGGGGCCGTCACTCGAGGGCGCTCCCGGCGGCGCCGGTTTCGGGGGCGGTGTGGGGGTGGGCGTGGGAGTAGGCGCCCCTGCCTCGAGGTGCTGGGGCTGCTGGACGTGCTCGCTCATGCGGGGCTGTTTCCGTTCGAGGTCGTGCTGTCGCTGGTGCTCGGGGTCGGGGTCGGCGAGGCGGCCTTGGTCGCCGTGCTCTTCGCCGAGGCCTTCTTCGCCGTGCCCTTCTTGGCCGTGGCCTTCTTCGCCGTGGCTTTCTTGGCGGCCTTCTTCGCCGTCTGCGTCCCCGCGGTCTTCGCGGCGGTCCTCTGTGCTGACGCCTTCTTCGCCGAGGTCTTCTTCGCCGTACTCTTCCTGGCGGCGGTCTTCTTCGCGCCGGGCCGCGTCGTCTCACGGGTCGTCGGCGCGGAGGTCGTGGCAGCGGCCGCGACAGACTCCGTGGCAGGCTGCACCGCTGACGGCACCGTGGCTCGGGATGGCGCACCGGGCAGGGCACGCCCCAACGGGCTGCGCGAGGCCTCGGCCATCAGGGAGGCACGCAGGTCGTCGACCTCACGGGTCAGGGCCGCCAGCGCCGTGCGCGCCCGGTCGAAGTCGGCCAGGCGAACGACGTCGGAGCGGCCCAGCGCCGACTCCACCTCGCTGCGGATGAGGGCCAGCAGGCTCTCCCTGTTCGCGCGGGCCGCCTCGAGGAGCTGGTCGGCGAACTCGGTCACCTGCATGGCCCGCCTGCCCACCTCCCCCGCGCCGGGCAGCGACAGCAGGCCCTGGGCAGCCTCCGTGGCCCGGGCCTTGGTCAGCTCCCCCAGCCCGGAGGCCAGCTGCACGTAGCCCCGCACGTACTCGAACGCCATGACGACTCCTCCCTCGGCGACCCGCTGTCGCTCGTCTGCGGTCACGCTACTGCCGGTGGTCGGCATCCGACACCAGGGAGCGGGCGACGTCGGCCTCGAGCCCTCCGGCGTCGAGCGCCTCGTGGACGGCGGCGACGGCAGCGCGCAGGGCCTCGATGCGTTCGGAGGGCTCCCCCTCGACCTTCCAGCGGCCGTCCACGATGCGGCGGCGGTGCCTCCCGCACGCCCACCACCCGTCGGGGTCGCGCTCCGCCGGCGTGTATGCCGTGGACAGGCCTCGCAGGTCCTCCAGGAGGTAGGTGGGACGCTGGGACGACGGGGCCGTCGCGAGCGAGACGGCCGAGTCGACCCCGGTCAGCACGAGCGCGGAGTCCATGCCGGTCTCCACGGCTCCCGCGATGTCGGTGTCGAGGCGGTCCCCGACCGCGAGCAGCTCCTCCGGCCGGTGGCACACCCGCTCCGCGCAGAGCAGGTAGAGGGGCGCGTGCGGCTTGCCGACCACCACGGGCGGCCTGCCCACCGCCGCCTCGACGGCAGCCACCAGGGTCCCGTTGCCGGGGGCCGTGCCGCGGTCGGTGGGAAGGGTCCGGTCGGTGTTGGTGGCCACCCACAGCGCTCCCGCCTGCACGGCATACGCGGCCTCCGCGAGGTCGGACGCCGAGACGTCGGCGCCATAGCCCTGCACCACCGCCGCCCACGTCGCAGCCGACCCGCGGGCGTTCCGCACCGGCACCGCAGCCAGGCCCAGCTCCCCCAGGGCGTGCAGCACGCCCTCGCCGCCGACGGCCAGCACGGCTGAGCCCGCCGGCAGCCGTTGCGCGACGTAGCGGGCAGCGGCCTGCGAGCTGGTCACGACCGCGTCGGGAGCCACCGCCAGCCCGAGGGCCACGAGGTGCTCGGCCACCGCCTCAGGCGTCCGCGAGGCGTTGTTGGTGGCGTAGAGGACGGGGACCGGGCAGTCCCGCAGGGCGTCCACCGCATGGGGCACCGGCGCCGGCCCGCGGTAGACGACGCCGTCGAGGTCGCACACCACGGCGAGGTAGGGGTCGAGGAGAGCCATCGTCACAGGTGGCCCGGGTCAGCCCCGCTCGTCCGCCGTGCCGCCCCGGGGGGTCCGGCCCTCGCGGGCGTCGTCCTCGGCCTCGAGGCCGGTCTCGGCCTCGTCGTCCTCGCCCTCGAGCAGGTCCACCAGCACCACACCGTCGAGCTCGGCGAGCCGGTCGGCCGCGTCGGTCTCACCCTCGTCGTCGAAGTCCGCGGCCCGGGCGAACCAGTCGCGGGCCCTGCCCTCGTCGCCGGTCTCGAGCAGCGCGTCGGCGTAGGCGTACGCCAGGCGGGCCGACCACGGCTTGCGGCTCGCGGACTTCAGCTGCGGGATCTGCAGCGCCAGGACGGCCGCATCCGGCTGGCCCAGGTCACGCCGGATGCCGGAGATGACGATCGCCAGCTCGATCCGCTCCTCGAGCGTCAGGGTCCGCGCCTCGGGCGAGGTCGCCAGCTCCAGTGCACGCTCCGGGCGTCCGAGGCCCCGCTCGCAGTCCACCATGAGGGGCAACATGTGCGAGGAGCCGCTGAGACGACGCGCGGTGCGGAACTCGCTCAGCGCCCGGGCCCACTCGCCCTTGCGGTAGGCGACCAGCCCCAGCGCCTCACGAGCAGCGGGAACGCGTCCGGCCCGGCGCACCGCCGTCTCTGCGTGCGCCTCGGCGCCCGCGATGTCATCGGCCTCGAGCATCGCAGCCACCATCACCAGGTGCTGGGCCACGCCCTCGGCGTTCTCCTTGCTCAGGGTCCGCAGCTGCTGGTGGACCGACCGGTCGAGCTCCTTGCCGGTGACGCCCTCGGCGATCCGGGGGTCCGGCAGGCGAGGCGACTTCGGGGCCAGCCTGCTGCCACCGCGGCGCTCGCTGTTGTCGAACGTGCCGACCGGGCGCGCTCCCCGCTGCCCGCCGTCGCGGGCATCGCCACGGGGAGCACCTCCACGCGCAGAGCCTCCGCGCGGGGCGCCCGCGCGCCTGCCGTCGCCGCTGCGCTCACCACCCGCACCACCCGCGCCCGCACCACCGCGCCGGGCTCCGGGCTGGTCGCCGTCCCTGCCCCGGTAGCTCCCGCCGCCGCGGCCGGCTGAGCTGCCGCCACGACCTGCGGCACCGCCGCGGGCCGACCCTGCGCGGCCACCGCCCCTGGGGGGACGTCCCTGGGCGTCGTCTCGTCGGCCGGGCTGGTTCTCGGGCACGAAGTCTCCTCGGTGTGCAGTGGATCGGTCAGCAGTCTACGGACCGGCTCGCCCCCGACCGAACCGGCGGCCGGTGTGCGCTGCCGGCATACGCCGGTCCCCTTCCACGACCGATCGGTTCGCGGACAGGGAAATGCAAAAAGGGGGCTCTGCGCTGCAGAGCCCCCTTTTCGGAAAGTATGTTCGGCTGCGTCCTACTCTCCCACACCGTCACCAGTGCAGTACCATCGGCGCTGAAGGGCTTAGCTTCCGGGTTCGGAATGGGACCGGGCGTTTCCCCTTCGCTATGACAGCCGAAACT